>NZ_VFES01000005.1 GCF_007858185.1 Pseudomonas grimontii | reverse complement strand
ACCATGGGCTACACGACGGCCCAACAAGCTCAGCGGGATATCAGCCATTTTTTGATGCACCGGTACAACTGGATTCGACCGCACCAATTTAATGGTGGGCTGCCACCGGCTCAGGCCGAGAAAAAACCTAACGTCGTGTCCGGGATTAGTTGACCACTACAATATGCTTTGCTGCTTATCAAACAAGGAGGTGGTAATGGCCGGTAAAAAGCTTAAAGCGTTCCGCGATTGGCTCACGCCGCGTAGGCGGCTGTGGGCAGGAATAGGCCTGTTTGCAATTGCTATCGCTGTACCTATTGTCAGTCCGGGAACGACCGCCGCTTGGCTCATAGGGCCTGCGGCTGTCTTTTTCTTGGGGAGCTTTATTCCCAATACGAACGGAAGGCGATAGGGCGCTGGCGGCTGGCGTGATTCGTTGATATGGGGTATTACGGGTGACCGGCATGGAGCCGGATCAAGGAGAATGTATGAGCTTGGCGGTAGATCGGCCTTATCCAGTTGATTTTGTACACCGAGGAGTAGCAGCCAAGATTGCGCCTCAGTGGGGCGATAGCGTGAATACCATTCCTGTTGGAGTCGCCATCCATATAGATCATGCGAATTACAAAGGCTTAGCGATCGTGGAGAAAGCGCAATACAGTTCCTATGAGGCTGCTATTGATAGGGGTAGAGAAGTGGCGAAGGATAGAATAGATCACGCATTGGGTTCTAATAGCTAAGCAGGGTGGTTCACTTCATCACCTGAATCTCGCGTAATTTCCCGAATATATTCCTGCTTAAAAGCCGCGCCACGTTTTCGCTAATCACGATTCCGTGGCGCGGATAACTCTAATCAGGCAATTGCACGTTTTAGTTGATCGGTGAGCTGAGTGGGCAGGTTGCGCAGCGTCAGCGTGCCGCCTGCTTCGTTGAACTCGATGTTGTCGCCCAGAAGGTGCGCTTCGAAGCTGATCGACATCCCCTCGGCCCGGCCGGTAAAGCGCCTGAATTTGTTGAGGGTCTTCTTGTCCGGCGGCAGCGCCTCGGATAAGCCGTAGTCCTTCGCCTTGATGAAGTCGTAAAAGCTCTTCGGCCGGTCTTCGTCCAGCAGGCCCGACAGTTCGTCGAGGGTGATGGGCTCCCCCAGCTTGGCCTGGGCCATTGAGTAGCTGACCAGGGTGTGCGTCTTCTCGCGGGCTGACTCTTCTGGCAGGTCCTCGCTTTCGACAAAGTCGTTGAACGCCTTCAGCAGCGTGCGGGTTTCTCCCGCGGCGTCGATCCCTTCCTGGCACCCGATGAAGTCGCGGAAATAGTCGTTGAGCTTCCGGCCCTGCTTGCCCTTCAGATACGAGATGTACTGCTTCGACTGATTGTTGGTCTGCCATTCGCTGATGTTTATCCGCGCGGCCAGGCGGATATGGTCCAGGTCCAGGCGCTTTACCGTCATCAGGGCAAGCTCTTCGGTCATGGTCACCGCTTCGGTTTCCTGCACCAGGGCGATAGCCAAGTAATCGGTCATGCCTTGCTGATAGTGGCAAAACAGGGCGTGCCCACCCGTGGTGAGGTTCGACTCTTCCATGAGCCTGGTCAGGTGCTCGACGGCGGTGGTGCTGAAGGCCAGGAAGTCGGTTAGGCCGGCCAGGTACTTGCCGAGCCAGCCGCTGAATGGGTAAGCGCCTGACTCTTGATGGAAGAACCCCCAGCCCTTACCGGCAGTCGCGTTGTAGCTTTCGTTGAGCTGGCTCATCAGGTCGTCTCGGGCCTGACTTTCGACCTGTTCGGATGCGCCCAGGAACAGCACAGCCGGGCTACCGTCGGGCTTCTTGTCGATCTTGTGGATGACGCTATGGCGTACAGGCATTTCGTTTACCTCAGGTAAGCGCCGCCCTCCGGTGGCCGGTGGTGGCAATTTGGTTTTGGTTGGGGTATTACGGGTAACCGGCATGGAGCCGGATCAAGGAGAAAGCTAGTGGGCGATTGGAACGTTGGTGTCATGCTGCCAGCTGTTGTGAACGTGATCTCTTTCGCGGTTGGTGCGTTAGTAACTTTGCATGTTCAGAAGATGGCGAGATCAGCTTCGGACGCGAGACTCGACAAAGATGCCAAAGCGCGAAGACTCGACGACTGGCTCTCTAAATTCTTGCCCATGGCTTCCGAGTTCATTTCAATTATTCGGGTAGTGCATGATTGGAAGCTGCATGCGGAACATCGGAAGCCATATCTAACATGCGCTTATCACGAAGGCGCTGTAATGAGCGCCGAAGCAATACGCTGGAGTGATAATTACTTTTCGATAAATCGCGAGCTTTATGCGTCGCGAGCGCGTTTAGAAATATTGACTACCGCGTTCAAATTTAACTGCGAAGGGCTTTTCTCTGCGCTATCAAATGCAATGGCTATAGCTGAGAAAAATGGTGAAACTGATAGAGAGGCAGTCGATCGCTGCTGCGCCGAAGTTCTAGCTCAAGCAAAACTCATCTACGAGGAGTTATACGATCCCGGCCAGAATCGGTAGGTCTGATGCAGCGAGTAGGGTGGGTTATGCTGGTTCGATGATCTCGTCGCCCGGGTCTTTCTGGATGGCGAGGAGGCTTTTATTGCGGAATTCCCGCGCCACGTTTTCGGATATCTGGATTTTGTGGCGCGGCGGATCAAGCAGGAAGGTAGCTTTCGAACCAAGCGCGTGCAGGTGATGAATCATCAGCGTCATCGCCTCGCCCTGCTCAGTAATGCCTGACCACTCCATCAGGTCGGCCAGGGCCTGGCGGGTGCCGGGGCGAACCCTGAGCCTCAATTCCTCTTCGGCAAGTGCCAAGCGCTTCCTGGCAGTTTTGGCCGACCGTTCCTGTACTGATTTGGCCATGGCCTACCTCTTCTATTCCGCTGGCCGGCAATGCGAGCCAGGTTTGACGTTTGCGTTGCTGGGTGCGGGCTATGCGGCGCATGAATCGACCTTCACCTGGTGCCAGGCACCGACCGCTTCGAAGATCCGCGCTGCGTGCGCCTCGTCCAGCGACATCACTTCGGGAATGGCAATCCAGCCCGAAGCCACCATCTGGCTTTGATTGGCCTCGTCGCGGAGCTTCTTGTAGCAATGCTCGATCACGTCCTCCAGATGGTCGGAGAGGTAAACACCATCGGGCGCCACCTCCACCGACTTGCTGTAGCGGTCGCCGCGGGCGTCGATGCAAAGCGCGCTGAGGTAGATCGTCCACCGGTGGGGGATACCGCAAACGGCCTGGCCGATCTTCCCTGGTGCGATGTTCTTCAGCGCCTTGTAATTGATCATGCCCTGGCGGCCGCTGGGGTCGATGTTCACCACCGCGACGTGGTTGGCGGCCAGCAGCGACCGGCAGGAACGGGCGATGCGTGCCTGCAGATTATGCGCCTTGCGCTTGCTCATAATGCCTCCGCGAGTTTGCGCAGCGCCTTACGTTCTGCCGCTGTGATAGGCGGCTTGCGGCGCTTGAGGATGGTTTCGGGATCGATCTTGGTGGAGCGGGGCGGTGGCAGCGGTTTGCGTGGCGGGCTTGGCAACTGCGCGACTGTCCCGCCAGCGGCCAAGAACTCTGCCGTGCGCTCCGATATTGAGTAAGCGTCCTGGCGGTGCTGCTCGACCAGGCTGAGGTGGTTGCTGATCATGATCAGGCTCCTAAACGATGGGCTTGCGCCCGAGCTTTGTCCGCTACCTCATCAACCATGCGATTAAGCTCCAGGTTGAACTGGACCAGTTCTCTGTGCAGGTTGGCGATGTAGGCTTCGTCGCGGTAAATCGTCTCGATGTAGAGCTGACAATCCTCATCCTGACGCGAGTCGAACGAAATAAAGTCCCACCATTTGCGGCCGGTAACGAACATGCAGCCCTGGACCTGCGGCATGTGTTCTTCGGGCATTCCTTCCAGCCAAGTCCTGATATGTATCGCTTCGTTGAATGGGCACTTCGATTCGGTGCCCCCATCATCATTTATCAGGCCGTCCGGCGAGCAGCCGAGCCAGTCGTACTTGGGGTGAACGATGAATTCGGAGGGGAGGACGATGTTGCCGGTCAGCATTTCGTAGGCGTCCTGGGCCTTTTGTTCTTCAGCGTGCCCCCATTTTAGGGAGGCGCTGCTGACGTTATGTTTGGACTTCTTTGCCAGTCGCTCGAAGCACAATTCGCGCATGTATGAGGTGCGCGCCCCCATTGGCTCGCGCTTCCCATTTTTGTCAGGCTTCCCCCAGGCCATCACATCTTTGAAGCGGCTGGCTGTCACGCGGCCAGATCGGTCCGCATGCCACTTCTCTGTGCCCTGAAGTTCCGTTCTCACTATGCCGCCTCCTCTGCGTGTGGCTGGTCGCCGTTGGTGCTGGTCATGTCCGTGAAGTCAGCATCGACGGTCGCCGCCATACTCTTGAGTGCTTCATGGCACTCCAGGCCGATTGCTGCGCGCTGCTTTGGCTTGAGGCCTGCCCACGCTGCTGCGTAAGCGTCGATGTCCTGGCGCTTTGCAACTTCCAGCAGGTCCGCGAATACTCCGTCGATTTCTGGAGAAGGTGATTTGGGTCCGAATGACACCCCAGCGGCGGCGGCGGTGTTCGCAGTTTGCTCAGCAGGAGTGATATCAATCTCGTTCCCGTATGAGCCTTCGAACTCGTCAGGCGTGTAAACACCCAGGATCACGTCAGGGCAAAATAGGCGAGCCCATTTCTTTGTGGCGAGGTACGCAATCTGCTGCTTTGGGTCGTCAGCCCATAGGGTGGAGTTTCGAGTTCGAGCTTGCGCCATGAGCGTCTCAAGCACTCGCGGTTCATCCTCCCCACGGAAGGTTGCCCAAACTCGGACTCCCAGTCCCACCTCGTCGAGCAGGCCCCAGCCAGGCACGCGATATTCCTTGTTTTCCGAGTTTTTCTTAACAAGGAATTTGCCAACAATGTTTTCCCAGGGGCCAAACCATTCATAGTGCAATCGGTCGATGGTGGGAGCCTTGGATGTGATTACGGCGTTGACCAATTGGGCTTCGTAACTCAGTGCGCCACCCTTCACGATGAACGTTTTCTGGGCTACTGCGAATGGGTTCATCTGCCACTGCATTGCCTGCAAGACGATTGCCATACAGTCGGCCCTGTTACCCCGAAGATGCTCAGGAACCGTCGTTTTTCCATCAGCCATCATGGTCGCAAGATCAGTCATCGACCTCATGGTGCCGGGGTCAAGGATGAGCGCTGCCGCGTTGTGCGATGGATCGTGGTATGTGGCGAGGCCTGTCTGTGCTTGGGGGTCTGTATCGGTCATAGCGCCCTCCGTAGCCAGCATGAGGTTTGCTGGCTGTGAGATGGAAAGGGTGGTTAGAAGCGGATGGCACGAAGCCAGGCGCGAGCGGTTTCGAGGTCTACGTCAAAGCCCAGCGCTACAACCTCGACAATGTCGTCAACCGCCGGTGCGGATGTAGTCAAATCGTCCCGTTCAGCGCTGGTCGCCTGTGAGCTGACTGGTGCGACCTCGGCCTTCGCTTCGATCGACACGGGAACCGTAGCAATGACCGGGGCCGGCGCGGCAGCTTGGGCGCGCAGACGGGCCAGCTCTTCCTGGTCGCGCTGATACTGCGCGTCACGTTCACGCTGCTGGCGCTGTTGCTCTTCCTGCTGTTCACGCTGCTGGCGCTGCTGTGCTTCCATGTCGCGGCGTTGCTGGTCCAACTCGTCCTGCTGCTTTTTCAAGCGCAGACGATCTTCCTCGGCCCGCTGCTTACGCAGTTCTTCAGCCTCAGCGTCGGCGATGCGTTGCTTCTCGCGCAGTTCGTCCAGCTCTTTCTGCTGAGCCAGCAGCTTGGCAGCAGCTTCCTCCCGATCAATGGCAGCCTTGTGTAGCGCTTCCAACTGCTCAATTGCGTTGTCGCGAGCGATGGTGCCTTCGGCTTCAAATTCGCCATATTCTTCGGGCAGGATCACCGACTCCTTAACGCCTTGCAGAATTCCGGCGACGTCGGCAGCGCTGCGGCTTGCGTATGCGGCAGCGACAGAACTGAAGCGGGTAATTTTCGCCCGGATAGCTTCGACACGCTCAGCCTCGACACGCTCTTTCTCGGCCTTAGCGTCGGCGACGCGTTTCTCTTCGGCCTTGATGGCTTCATCGATTGGCTCTTCAAGCACTAGGACGCGAGCTTTCAGCGCTTCACCGAACTCCTTAACTTGGTTGACGCGAGCCTGTGCTTCTTTCACCTTCTGCTGATATGGCACCAGCGCGGTCTTGGTGGTGTTTGCCAGCGCATAGCGCACGTCTCGGATATCGACGCGGACTTCCTTCGCATTTGCCAAGCCTTCGCTCGTCGAGCAGTCAACGACCAGCTTCGCGTAGGTTGTTTCCAAGCGAACGATTTGTTCTTCGTGTGGCCGATATTCAGCGATGTCGGTCACCGCCACGGCAGGGGATACAGCCTTTTTCGCTTCTTCGGCTTCGCTCATTTCGAGCGATTCTTGTGCAGGTGCTTTTTTAGGATTTGTGGACATGACGATCCCTCGCCGCGCCTGGCGCAGCATTGAAAGTGTTGTGGTGGGGTGGCGCCGTTAAGCGGCGGAAACGATAGAGGCGTTGTAGTTGGCGTAAATCTTGTCGATGCGAGCGCGGAAGTACCGATGTTCGTTGTCGTCTATAACCCGCAGCATGAAAGCAAGGGTTACGCACGAGGTGGCCGCCGCGCTGGCGTTTGGCTTGCCCAAGTCGAGAATCATGTTTTCGATCTCGCCTTCGATCCAGCTAACGGCTGTCTGGTGGTTTCGCTGATTAAGATCCATGCTTCACCTCAATGGGCGGACAGATCAGTTCCATCCGAGCCATGGTCAGGCCGATGCGCAGTTTGAGGCTGGCCCGCTCCCTGAGCCGCCGTGCATCGCGCTCTGCCAGGTCGCCTGCCGTGTATTCGTGGAACAGATCGACGTGCACGCTCCTGCCGAAGTTGGGCAAGTCCCAGCGCCTGTCTGATTCCCTGGCCTGGGCGCTATCCGCGTAGCTGGTTGGCATGGCGAGTCTCCAGGCTCCGGGCGAGGGCGCAGGCTTCGTTGTGGTTGCGGCGAAACCCTTTCACCTTGCCGGTGGCGGAATCAACGACGTGGAAGAACTCATTCCCGGCCGGGATGACTCGAAAAAGCGGCGATTTCTTCGGGGCGCTGGAGCCGACCAGCCCAAGACAAAGGGCCAAGGACATATTGCGGCGCTGGTTAATTGCGAGTGCTACGTCGCAGTAAGCGTGCTGACTTTGGTTCATACTGCCTCCGGCCAGTGGCGTTCAATGCTCTCTTTTGCGTAAGGCGACAGGCGCCGGTATCCGTCCACCGAGCCGCAACCAGGCATGGTTCCTTCCAGCTCCACACAGGCACGAACATCGCAACGCCTGGAACAGACCCAGCCGCCGTAGTGGCAGCGGTGGACAGTTCCGCCAGGCTCGGGGTGGTAGGCAAGCCCGGCTTTCCATGACGGCGACCCGCGCAACTTGAGGCCGCATCCTCGGCACACCGATTGAGTTTCAGTACAGTCATGCATGGCGACCTCCAGTGTTTGGGGTTAGGCGGTGGCTTTGGCGATGACTGCTTCTGCATCTGCGAGGGCGGCGTGGTACTTATCGAGGCGAGCAGCGCCGAGCTTTGCCAAGCCCACCAGGTTGCTCAGGCTTTCCAGCAACTCCGGCGCGGCGACGATCAGCTTGGCATCTGACTCGGTCGCTACAAGGTCGCCTTGGTAGTGCGGACCGTCGCCTGGGGCGCCCAGCGAAAGCCAAATAGAGCCATCTTTACGGACGCCGTAGTTCCACGGCCCAGGCGTGTGTTTGGTTTCCATGACTCTCTCCATTCGTTGGTTCATCTGTATTCGTCAACACTCATGCCTCCCGCTGGTTGCCGATGGGCGCGGGGGAGAAGTGCTGACGTAATAGAGGTGGGGAAGGGTGCCGGTCTTTCCCGGCTGTCATGGCGCGGGTTGTTCAGTCGTAGATACCGTAGCTGAACTCATCCTCATCGCAGTCGACGATGATCTTCGAAGAGCCGAAGTAGAGCGCTGCGACCATCTTCTCGAATGGAGAGCGGAATCGCAGGGTCTGGCTGATCTTCTCGCCGTCGATTTTGGCGGAGTACATAGTGCCAACCTCACGCCCCTTTTCGTCACGATCCTTGCCGTTACGGTCGAAGCTGATGTGGATGGCGTTGTCGAGCATATATTCGCTGCGCTCAGAGCTTCTGGAGTAGCTCGAAGCACTGTGATCTTTGGGCTTCTTATCGAAGTAGATATGCAGGCCGCCGTAGTCAGATGGCTGGAAACGAATGTCTGGATGCTCCCAGTGCTCCTCGGCGGCGGACTCTTTATGGTCCTCGACGAAGGCTTCCATCAGGGCCTCCAGGCTGATCACCTCAGGCATAGCGTCCTTGTTTAACACCTCGTCGATTTGCTGCTGCGCCAGGCGCACCATGTCGGCCTCGACGCCGCTGTTTTCCCACTTCTCTTTAAGAGCGGCCGCAATCATGGCGTTGTAGCGCGTCAGTTCAAAAATGGTGGACAGATTGGCCGGAAGCGCAGCCTTGATTGCCTCCTCAACCTGTTTGCCCATGTCGCCGTAACGGCCGAAGCAGTTGTCGACCACGCTGGTGAACATCTTTTTTACGTGCTCATCGATGATTTCGACTGGCTTGTTGCTGTTTGCAAAAGCGGTGACGCGCTCGGCCAGCAGCGCTTGAAGTGTTTGTTCGCTCATTTGAGGCTCCGTGCTTGATCGGTTGTTTTCCCAATGCACCCGGGTAACCAGGTGCATCAGTGAAAATTTCCGCTGATCCTTCGGCGCTACTGGCGCGGTACAGATCGATTCAAATTGTTCTTCCAGCCGCGGGCCTTTCGGCTTGTTCTCCCGCTGGATAACTGTTCTTGGCGCTTTACGCTGCACGCCCGGGTCAGTTGCCAACCCTCTGAACCGTTTAGGCCGGTTCATCGCTGCCTTTGAATCTGGGCCGGTGGTGACCCGGCAAGGGGTGTCGCTAAAGAGCGGCGGGCGGTGAGGCCCTGGCGAGTCCCTGTTGGGTGACTCGACGGAGTAAATATAAGTGAGCTTATTTTATTCGTCAATAAGCAGGCTTATATATTTTCTCGCAGCCGATAAAAAGCCCGCTCAGTGGCGGGCTCAGTTATGCGTCGCAGTATTCTCGCCAGCCGATCCTGACGGCTCCGCCCTCTAGGGTCTCGACTCGGACTCCGGCTGTTTCGCTGATCTCATCCAGAAGGCGCTGCCAGTCTTCTGGAGCTTCATGCTCCAGCCTACACACTGTCACCGCCTGGTACTTTTGAACACCTGGTGAGGCGATCAGGGCCTGCAGGCGACGGCCTGTCGACTCGTAGGAGGATGGTGGTTTTGAGGTGGTAAACGCTGGACTTTGCATGCGACTCTCCTGGTCGTAACTGTATATATGAACAGTATTGTTGCCCGTAAATATTGGCAAGTAGCATTTAGGCCAAAAATGCATTTATGCATAAATGATCTAAATCTGGCTTTCCCTCTACGCAATAAAAAGCCCGCGAAAAGCGGGCTCTGTTGGCATGGTGGCATCAGTCGCTGATCGGCGGGTACTTGCCGCTCACCGAGTCCCTATAAACGATCTCACTGAATAGCCTGGGGCCATCGCGCATCGTGACCAAGGCTTGCTTGGCTTCTTCCTTCGTTTCAAATGGGCCGGCACCCACGGCCAGGCCGATCATTGATACAACTGGTAGCCCGGTACTGGTAATGGCTTCAATGGTGCGCTGCTGTTCTTCCTCGTCACGGCAGGTAGTCGAGGCGACCCATCCGTTTTTCAGCCTTGTGGCGGCTACCGGTTCAACGTCTGCACCGCAGTGCTTGCACTTGACCGCAGCGGTCTTGATGCTTTCGGCACACAAAGGGCAGGGGCGCGTGTCTTTCTCTGCCTGGGCGGCAGCAGGGGAGCCCTTACCGCCCAACAAAACCATGAGCAGGCCGGCGAGCGCAATCACTCCGCCAACAATGGTGTGGATCTGGCGGTCAGCCATGAGCCCCAGGTTATTCACTCTGCCGCCGGCGCCAGTCGGCACGGAGACATCCATACTCAGTGCGAAGATTAGCCAGCACACGCCGACGATCAGCGCGAACACCCCAAATCCTTTCATTGGATCCCTCCCATAATTGAGCCAGCACTTTACCATTCGTGGCGTACAGCCACTATGGACGGGCTTTAATCTGGCTCCTGGGCTCTCAACCTGGCAAGGCCTTGTTTGATATGGCCGGCGTTCTCACCAATAGTCTCCAGCGCGCCACGCGCGTTCCCGCCGGCCTCGGCGTTGCCTTGGCTTTCGACCAGCAGAGTCAACTCCATCAATGCCGCCTCAAGGGCCAGCTGGTTATCGTAGATGCGTTCCAGGACATCAGAGAGGGAGTATTCGGGGGAGGGCATCGCTTGGTCTCCAGTAGACGGAATGGAGAGCATAGCCGCGGACAAAAAAATGGCCCGCTTATGTGCGGGCCTAATGGGAATTCTTCAAAGGAGTAGGGCGACCTTACCCACTGTCGTGTAAATGCCAGGTGAAAAGGATGTCGCCGAAACGAAAGGTATGGTGCCGCGGTTAGTTTGAAGGTTGACCTCAGAATGAAGTCGCGATTGCTAAGGCGAGTTGATGGTCAGTCATCAGCGGTGGTGCGTAGGTCGTGTGATAGAAGCGTACTGCCTGTTCAAATTGTGCGCCGCGAATCTCGCCTTTTGAGCCGATGAACGCAAGGGCGTCAGCCTTTGCAGGCTTGAAGTTATTTGAGGCCAGCATGGTAAGTCCGGTAGTTCCCGCAACGGTGTAGGTTGGAGCCATTAGCACTGACAGCATCGAGTTATTGTAGGAGTCATCGGACCCCTCTGAAGCATGAGCATTGATCGATACCATAAGGGCTGCAGCTACAATCTTCCATGAGTCCATTCTTCGAAGCTTCCATTGCGATCAGAGAGCGCCACAATAGCAGAGTAGGGTGCGTCACCAGAGCGTCTCCGATTGAGATAGCGATTTCATTGCTCGGTATAATGGCAGCACTTTTTCGATTTCTCTAACAGCTAAGCTTCAATCTACCTCAAGGAATGAGCCCATGGTCAACCCTCCTGAAAAGCTTTTATTTTTGCCAGGAGCCTCTGGTAACAGCCAGTTTTGGTGGCCAGTCGGCGATCTTCTGGCGACCACTGCGCAGAAGACTCATGTCGGATGGCCGGGTTTTGGTGGTACACCGTCTTCACCAGCAGTAAACAGCATGGACGACCTGGTAGCCCGAGTAATTGCTGACATAGACCGGCCAAGCGCATTAGTGGCGCAGTCTATGGGCGGTATCGTCGCTGTTCGTGTTGCGTTAGAACGCCCCGATCTGATCACCCACCTTGTGCTAACAGTCACCTCTGGCGGTATTGATATGTCTGACCTGGGTGCAGAAGATTGGCGAGCAGACTTCACTGCGGAGAATCCCAAGTTGCCTAGATGGTTTATTGATGATCGAACCAACCTCGCGCACCGGCTTCGGGAGTTGCGTATGCCGGTATTGCTTCTCTGGGGGGGATCCGATCCGGTAAGTCCGGTCCTTGTCGGTCGTCGCCTTGCGCAGCTCATTCCGCACGCAGAATTGCACGTGTTCCCTGACGGTGGCCATGACCTGGGTTCCACGCACTCATCTGAGGTGTCCGTCTTAATCGATAAGCACCTAGTATGCGGGGTTTCTTCGGGGGCAAAGAATACGGCCGCGGACGAGTAGCACGCACCTTTTCATCGATTGATCGGGGTTGATCCGAAAGAGATATCGTCGGAAGGGCAGATACAAGAAGCCCGGCGCTGGGCCGGGCTATGGAGTAGCGGGGATATTTTAGTGAATGAACTTGGCAGCGGTGAAGGCTAGCCCCGCTAGTACTCCGGCAAGGCCTATAAACTTCCAAGTTTGTTCATTGATCGTCTTTTGGACATCGGTGATTGATTTTTGGAAGCTGACAGCCAGGTCCTGAACATCCTTACCGCTAGCCCTTACATAGCTTGTAAGGTCATCCTTGGATGCCAGTAACGCAAGGTCTGCCTTGGTAGCCATGTTAGATTCAATAGTATCGAGGCGAAACTCAACGCGCATGAGCTTGTCCCGAATATCTTGGGATGCTTTTTCAAGCGTCATTACGCGGGATTCCATTGGGTCTCCTCCAGGTGGATTTCCGCCACCAGTATGGCCTCCGCCCCCAGTCTTGTCACCCCACCTTCCAGAGACAACGTTACTCATCAGCCGCCTCCTGTGCTTTGATTTTTCTCGCAACCACGTTTGCATTGGTATAAATCATGTTGCCGCACTTAGGGCATTCCATAGTGAAGACTGGGTAATTATCTTGGGGCGAGACAGCATAGGTGCTGACCATGCGAGTGATAGCCATAGGGGAATCCATTCCAGCACTGACGGACTTGTCTATATAGAAATTCCATACACCGTCATGTGGGCAAACAGGGCACCGCGAGCTACGCTCGACAATCGTTAAGAACTGTATGAATTGACCCAGTGTTATGTTTACGTCCATGTCCTGCTGTATTTCTTCAATCAATTCCATTGCCCCTTCAGCACTTATTTGTTGATCACAGCCATTGCCGCGCCAAGGCCAGGATTCGTCGTAACTCAGTTACAAAAGGCATTGCTCAATCAGCAACCAAAGTCAAAGAACAGCGCCGCGCCAAACCGCGCGCCTAATCGGGCTTGCTTCGATTTATCTACCTCTGCTTTACCTCATCCGCCCGTACCATAGAAGTGATTCAGCGCTATCAGCTCAGCCACCGCCACGATGGTGCAGAGCACAACGAAGCCAGGGCTGAAGACGCGCTTGCGATTAGATGAGCCATCACCCAGCCAGAACGCGCCGGTGTAGCTGGTAAAGACGGCCATGAACGCCAGCCAAGCCCAGACCCAAAACTTGCTCCAGAAGCTCTGCTCTTGCCATGCAGTCATTTACGCTGTTCCGCAGCCCGGCTTATCTGACCCGCTTTCACCTCATCCGCATAACCCACCAGCCTGTCGGCTTCCTCATAAAGCGTGCCCACCAACCCCATCAGGGCTATGGCATCGGCATCGCTGAGCTTTTCCGCAAGCTTTCCCAGGTCGACACAGGATTGCTCAAGGTTGAAAGCTATCGCTTTCAGGTCGCGACGCAGTTGCTGATTGGGTTTGGTCAGGGCCATCACGGCCTCCGCACTCAGTAGTGAAATTTCTGGGTGGCCTGGACGACCACGCCGACGATCCGGCAGTTCTCATCAAATACTTCAGTCGGATAGCCTGGATTCAATGGCTTCAAGTAAAGCCGGCCCCCATCACTGACCAGCTTCTTAAAGGTCGCTTCATTGCTGTCTGGCAGCTTGGCCACGACAAGCTTGCCCGGCGTCGCCTCAACTTCGGTGTCTACCAGGATCAGCGATCCCTGGGCGATGCTCGTGCCGACCGGGGAGGTCATGGAGTCGCCTTTGACCTCTAGCCAGAACGCGGGGCCCTTCGAGTTGTATTCGGAAAACTCGTAACGGTCGGAAATACCAGCCGGGTAGGGCTCCACCGCCTCAGACCAGGCGCCCGCAGACACCCAGCTAATAACCGGGTAGCGGAAGCTCTGAGGATTCTGGGCAGCCAGCGATACGTTCGACTCTTCCTTTTTTGAGTCAATGACCATGGGCCCAATATCGTCCGACAGCCAAATAGCACTCACGCCGCATATGTGGGCGAATTTTGGAAGGTGTGCGCTTTGAAGGTTCTTGCCTGTCTCCAGCTGGGAGATCAGGGGCTGCTCAACACCGGAAACCGTCGCCAGTTTTGCCTGGGTCAGCTTCGCGTGTTTCCGCGCTTCTTTTAGTCGTTCTGCAAGTGTGCTCATGCACATGAATTTATAAGTTCCCTTATTGGCTTGCAAATAAGCCTGCTTCTACTTAGGATATAAGCAGGCTTATCAGGAGGGCTCTCATATGACCCCTATCGAAAGGCTCGTCGACTTCTTCGGCGGGCAAACCAAAACCGCTTCAGCGCTCGACGTATCCCAAGCAGCAGTTTCGTACTGGGTCGCCGGGATTCACCCGATGCGTGCAGAAAAAGCTTTCAAGGCTGAAGAGTTGACCGGTGGAAAGATCACTGCGCGTGAGCTGTGCATGCCCCAGAAGGGATCCCGATCCGCCGCATGACATCCCTGTCCGCCGTTCCATTGAGCAAATGATCGCCTCTGCACCTGCAGGGCGCCACGTAAAGAATTTCGAGGTGTTACATGCAGGAATTGATGAAGGCGATCTATGACGTGGTGGACGACCACGGAGCAGGGCGGATTGCAGAGGGCGCCAGCTTCTCTTCGAAGACTTTGCTTTCCCAGAAAGCGAACCCGGACTACGACAGCCACAAGCTGAACGTCCAGGAGCTGCACAGGATTATGAAGTTCACTCAGGACTTCCGGCCACTGAAGGCGTGGGCCGAGGCGTTTGGTTTCGACCTGGTGCCGAAGGAAAAGCCCGAGGGCATCAACCTCAACTCCGCGCTGCTGCGCCTGCACGCCGACTTGGCTGATGTGACCCGCCTTGCGTTCGACGCCCAGGCCGATGGTCGCGTTTGCTCTCGCGAGAAATCCGAACTGCTCAAGGAGGCTGAGGAAGTGATCGTCAGCCTGGAAGTGTTCAAGCAGTCCGTGAAGGCGGCCTGAATTACAGACACAAAAAAGCCACCGGACGAGGGTGGCTTTTTCTACAGCGGTAAACAACTGGAGCGAATCATGCACCAACACACCGAATCGATCAATAGCCCCAACATTACAGCGCCACGTTTTTCGCAATCTGAAAACGTGGCGCGGATTAAACCAGTGACACCTTTCGACTTTCACGGCTTCCCCGTACGCGTAGTTGACGACGGTCACGGGGAGCCATGGTTCATCGCCAAGGACATCGCCGAAGCCCTGGGCTACTCCAACACGTCGAAGGCGATCAATGCTCACTGCAAAGCGGTCAATACCTGCCATACCGAAATGGGAGGTCAGGTCCGTGCTGTGCAAATCATCCCTGAGCGCGATCTCTACCGTCTGGTGATGAAATCCAAGCTACCGGCTGCCGAGCAGTTTGAGGAATGGGTTGTGGGCCAGGTGCTGCCGACCATTCGAAAGACCGGCTCTTACACCGTCCAGGAGACGAACAACTCCAAGGTCATTGGCGAACTCGCCATTCTGGAATGCTTCGATCGCCTGCTGAAGCCGGCGCCCTCCAGCAAGATGATGATGCTCGCGCAGATCGCCACCAACAACGGCTTGGATGCCAAATTCCTCCCAGGCTATGCCGTTGATGCCGCCCCTGACGCTGCTGGCGGCTCTTCGATGCCAACGAAGGCCATTACCGCCCTGATCAAAGATCACGCCATCGCCAGCACCGCCCGTGCCTTCAACCTTGCTCTTGAGGCTCACGGCTTCCTCAAGGTCCTCCAGCGCAAAAACTCCAAGCAGGAAATGGTGGACTTCTGGTCTGTGACCGAGAAGGGCATGGCCTACGGCAAGAACCTAACCAGCCCTCAATGCCCCCGCGAGACGCAGCCTCATTGGTACGTGGATCGCTTTCTTGAATTGGCCGCAAAGGTCGGGAAGGCTTGATATGAGCATGGGCCTTATGGTCGCCGCGATGAAACTTCGCGTCGGAAATCCGTTGCGCAAGCTGGTGCTGATAAAACTGGCCGACAACGCTAGTGACATAGGCGAGTGCTGGCCGTCCTATCAGCACATCGCCGATCAGTGCGAGATCAGCAAGCGCTCTGTCATGAACCACATCACAGCCCTGTGTGATGCGGGATTGCTACGTAAGGAAATCCGTAGGGGTGGCCCGAAGGGAAACTCGTCGAACGTTTACTTCCTCACTCTCGATGGGGGTGGTGCACCTCCTGCACCAGGGGTAGTGCAGCAGATTCACCAGGGTAGTGCAGCAGATTCACCCCCTAGTGAATCTCCTGCACCAGGGGGTAGTGCAGCAGCTGCACCCAGAATCAGTAACTCTCTTGAACCAGTCATGGAACCGGTCATTGAACCAATTACGCCCCAGGCTACCGCCAAGGTCGTGACGGGGCAGGTCGTGCAATTCGTTCCGCAGCAACCACGAGTTGAGATCCCCGCCGACATGCCAGGTCCCAAAGACCAGACCTGCAAAACCTTCAAGGTCTGGGCGAACTACGCCATGGCATACCGCAAACGCTACAGCGCCTGGCCGGTGTGGAACGCCAAGGCTGGCAAGCAGATGGCTTTGCTCGTCGACCGCCTGGGCGCCGACGTCGCTCACCACGTCGCCGCCCACTTCCTGAAAACCAGCGATGCGACCGTCTTGCGCAAGTGCCACAGCCTCAACGAACTGCTGGCCAACGCCGAGAGCTACCACACGCAGTGGGTGACCGGGCAGCGGGTCAACGGCACAACCGCCCGCCAGATGGAACGGACTGAGGCAAACCTCTCCGCTGCCGAGCAGGCCGCCCAGATGGTTCTGGCAAAACGCCAAGCAGGTGACCGCAATGAGTACCTCTGAAATGAATGACCAGCAGGTTGCCGGGCTAGCCGCCGCCATCTGCGCAACGGCCGAGGCTATGGGTCAGGAAATGAACCCCGGTACCGCCGCGATGATGGCCGAAGACCTTTGCGCCTACCCGGTCCCTGTCGTCAAAGCTGCGCTCAAGGCCTGCCGCTTTGAGGTTAAGGGCAAGCTGGCGATGGCTGACATTCTGCAGCGCGTCCAGTCCTGCGACGGCCGGCCTGGCAAGGACGAGGCCTGGGCTATCGCCATGACCACGAACGATGAATTTGAAACCGTGGTGCTGACCGACGAGATCCAGCTGGCCCTGGCCGCGGCGAAACCCATCTTGGATGGCGGCGACAAAATCGGCGCGCGCATGGCGTTCATCGACGCCTACCAGCGTTTCGTGAGCCAGGCCCGCGAGGATGCGAAGCCGGTCAACTGGCACGTATCCGTGGGTTTCGACGCCAGCCGTCGAATCCAAGCTGTGACCAAGGCGATGGAGCTGAAGCGCATTCCCCACGAACACGCCCAGAAGTACCTGGCAGACCTTAGCGTTGAGCCGATCACCGAGGATGGTCGTGCCATTGCAGGTCTGCTCACCGGTGCCGTCACCCGGGCAGAGCCGGTGCTTCGCCAAAAACTGGAGATCGTGAAGAGCTCGATGCTGGAAATGCGGAAGGCCAGCGAAGAGCGAAAGGACGAGATCCGGATTGCAGCGGCCAATGAGTTGGCTGATCGCCGGGCCCTGCTGATCAAGCAGGCGCAGGAACTGGAAGAGAAGAGGGTGGCGCAATGACCGACAAGATCAGCGTCAACTGTCAGGCCAAGCTCACCGAGGCGATCACATGCTTGACCGCCATGTACCGGGACAAGAAGTTTGTGGTGGTCTCCCTGCGCCCGGGCAAGGACCGCACGCTGGACCAGAACCGGTTGTGGTTCGCGATGTACAAGCGCATCGCCGAGATGACCCAGATCGGTGACGCAGCGGACGCTCGCCGGTACTGCAAGCTTCACTTCGGCGTCCAGATCCTGCTGAACGAGGACGCTGGGTTCCAGGTCGAGTGGTACCGGGTCATGCGTCATCTGCCATACGAAACGAAGCTGGCCATGATGGGCGAGTGCCATTTGTTTGGCCCTGATGGCTTCCCGGTGACCAGCCTGTTCAACCGCGCCCAGGGCATCGCTTACACCGACCGCATTGCAGCCTACTTCACGGGCCAAGGTGTGGTTTTCACTGATCTACTCAGCAAGGAGGCTGCATGATCGCCAAGCAACCAAAACCGAAGAAATGCCGTGTTACGGCGTGCGGGGTGTCATTCATCCCATTACGCCTGGGTCAGGCTGTGTGCAGTCCTGCATGCGCAATCCTCGATGCACCGAAGAACCAGGATAGGGCCCGCAAGGCAATTGCCCAGCGTGATCGCCGCGATATCAAAGTCCGCAAGGAGAAGCTGAAGAGCAGGGCGGATCATCTGCGCGAGGCCCAGGCCGCCGTGAACGAGTACGTGCGCCTGCGTGACGCGCACCTGCCCTGCATCAGCTGCGACTCCACGCCGAACGATAACGACCTCATGACTGGCAGCCGGTGGGACGCTGGCCACTACCGATCCGTCGGCGCATGCCCGGAGCTGCGCTTCGAGCCACTGAATATCCACCGGCAGTGCGTGAAGTGCAACCGCAACCTTTCCGGCAATGCCGTGGAGTACCGCATTCGCCTGGTGTTGCGCATCGGCGCCGAGAAGGTGGCTTGGCTGGAAGGCCTGCACGCGCCGTGCAAGTACACCGTGGAAGAGATCAAGGCGATCAAAGCCAAATACCGCGCAATGACCAGAGAGTTGAAAAAAGGGGAAGCCGCATGACCTATCGCAATGTTGTTTCAGCAGTAGTTCGCGCCCTTGCGGCCGAGACCATCAGTTCCGCCGGCGGCTGCGACTTCGAGCCTAAGGTGCAGTGCGCCAAGCAGAAGGGGGAGATTGTCGGTAAGGAGGCGGCGTTTCTCCAGGACTGCTGGGTGTTCGGGCGTCTGCATAAGGCGCTGTCAGCAGAGCACTGGCGCGCCTTGGTGGCGAAGTTCTCCACGCATACAGAGCGCAAGCACGCTGCAATTGCTGAGTTGACCCGGGTGATGCGCTCGCCGGCGCCGGAACGATTCCTGCACTGCGCTGTGGTGACTTGGGCGTTGCCTCGGCTTCCTGGTGTTGACGGCAAGCGCTCCACCAACGTTCTGCCCGCTGGCTGGTACGAGATGGATAATTGGTCCAACGAACCGCACCCGATCAAGACTCAGGAGCGCTGGAGGCGTGACATTCGCAAGGCGCTGGAGAGCAGCGTAGACATGGCTTTGGTCGAGGCTCAGCACATCCTTGAGCAGGAAGGTCTTGTGACATCAGAAGTCGCTTGACGATGAATGATCCAATGAGCCATTATCAACCCATCCTGTCGTACTTGCGCATGTAGGTGATGCAAGAGACAAACAAACCCGGCCACCGTGCCGGGTTTTTTATTGCCCAAAGAAACCCACCGAAAGGAATGCCGAATGATGAAGCGAATGTCCGCTTACCTGGGCCTGGCGCTCGCCGCCTGCCTGACCTGTATCTCCATGTCGGCATTCGCCGAGCCGGTGGCTTATGCCTACCGCTCCGCCGTGATGCTGGCCGATCTGCCAAGCGTCGGTGTGAAGCGGCTGGAACTGACCCTCGCCATGTGGCGAACGGGTAGCAAGACCACTGATGAAAGTTTGGCCTCCAATCTGCGCGTATCCAGCAACCACTTCGTGATGGCCTCGGCCAAGCATGCCCCTGATGGCGTCGGCCTGACCCCCTGCTGAATACGCCTGGAAGCAACAGAAAAAGCCCGGACATACGCTCCGGGCTTTTTTGTACCTCCGAGGAAAGCCGCTACCCAAGTGGATGCTTTCCCAGATGTACCCAGTTTCACCTGTAGCCAGGACAGCCCTCGGGAAGGCCTGGACGTCGATAGCCGGTAGTGCGACGTACGGAAACAACACCGGCAGCCCGTGCATCCTGACCTCACTGTGCTTCCAGGGTGGCGCGAGACAAGAGCGGCGAGATCGATGCATTGGGGCGTCGACGCTGGGATTGTCTTTGGCTGGCAGCGCGGAAAGACGCGCACACCTATTCAGGGCCTCGACATTGATCGAGGTCTTTCTGTTTTGGGCTATGCCCAGGCCAACGCAGGCCTTTTTTATTCATGGAGTGACGATGGATCCTACTGACCTCGGCCCAGGCACAGCTACCTGGCTGGGCGGTAGTGCCACCGTTGTGCTGGGCGGCTTGCTTTGGCTGCGCCGGTTCCTTTCCAAGGATGCGACAGACCGCGCGATGGACAGCGCCGATATCGGCACACTGAAGCGCCTGAACGAACTGCTGAACCAGGAGCGCGCCGCCCGCAAAGAAGCCGAGGCCCGCGCTGATCAGTTCGCGAAAGAGCGGAATGACCTGGCGGCCGCCGTTGGGCGAATGGAAGGGAAGATTGAAGCGCTGACCAGTCAGGTAGGCCAGCTTACCGAGCGCGTCACAGAGCAGAGCGAAGAGATTCACCGCCTGCGCACCAAGCTTGGAGGTATCGCGTGATGGAGAGATGCGCAATCAACTTCATCGCCCGCCACTGGTGGAGACGATTCGAAGTGTGGGTAATCGCGCTGCTGTTGGTTGCTGGCGGGTTGATCCTTGGCTACCAGGCTGGTGTGTGGTCCGCCAGTAGCGAGCAGACCAAGCAGCTTGCCGAGGTGCGCGCCGCGTATGACGCCGCGCTGGGCAATCGTGACCTGCGACTTACCAACCTCGCCGAGAAGACCCAGGACGCCGCCGTGAAGGTGCAAGAAGCGTCGAACACGGCAGTCCAGGCAGCTGACACCGCGAGCAAGGCAGCCGAGAAGGTCAACGAAGCGGTAGAGCGGCAGGCGCCGTAATCCGCGCCACGTTTTCGAATGCGCCAAATCGTGGCGCGAGATAGGTCACATGAAAGTAATCGTAACCAAGCTTCTGGGGTCGGCTGAGGTCGAGTTCCTGCGTAAGGGTGTGGTCGTTCATCGTGAGCGGTTCACCGGGAAGACCAATTCCCGCTACGAGCGCACGATCGCCACCAAGGAAGAGTTCGATGCCCACCGGTGCCGGTTTGTGACTGCCACGCCTGCTGATCGGGCATTTCAGTACGAGGTTGCACTGTGAGCAACGTAACTCGCCTGCGGCATGTGCTGCCGATGAGCCCGGACGTCAATACGGCGGTAAACGCTCTCGACAAGGCCATTGCTGATGCCGTGGACGCTGCGAAGTCTGCCGGATTGCCCCAGGGCCTGATCGTTGGCTTGCTCCATGGCCATGCCCACGCACAAACCCATCAGATGGTGACCGAATGACCGTCAAGGTTTTGGAGTTCAAGCGGGAGGACTGGCGCGACGCCGCCAAGACCCTGCGCAAGATTGCCGATGACCTTGATGCCGGTGAGCATCCCGAGTGCGCGGTAGGCGCCTTGACCCTGATCGGCGCGAAGGGAGAGGTGACCGTGTTCGGCCTCGGCCCCAAGTGCGACGACCTTCAGTGCCTCGGTGCGATGCGCCTTGGTGAGCAGAAGCTGATTGATGTGTTGCTGGATAACGCGGAAGGGTAGGTGTGCCGCAGGTGAGTGCGGCACAAGGCGCGGTTAACGCTGTTGAATCGCGGCCTGGATCTGATCGGCATATTTATTCAGGTTGTCGAACTCCTGTTCCAGGTGAACCGAATCCGCGCTGGACGCTCGTGAAGCGATAAGTTCCAGGGCAGCAGAGACTGCGATGATGCGCTTTGCACGGTCGTCGCCGTTGTAGTAATGGGTGGCGCTCAGCGCATTGAGTTTTACATCGGACATGTTGCTTCCCTTGCTTTGTTGGTTGAACACGTTAAGTAGGGGCAGAGTGCCATTAATTCAAGTCGAGTTGATCCATGGATAGGCCACACCCTCCATCTTCACTGCTTGAGCTGTCCGATCTATCCGACTTCGGCATCCGCCTTACCCCAGCTCCTGAGGTGTGGGAGTGGCTCGAGGCCGAGATCCTTGCCGACACCGGAAGCATTCACAACGAAGACCATGCTCACCTGCTGGATGCAGACATCCGGGTCATGTGGGCGTCGTCGAGCTTCGCCAAGCAGGGGCGCACAGTCTTGGGCCAGGCCGAGCAGGTAGCGTTCCGCGCCGGCGGCTGGCAGAAAGCCCGGATGGAGCAGCAGATGCGTGATTGGTTCGGCGATGTGCCGGCATTCATCATCACCCTGGCTGCTGACTACTGCGCCCAGTGCAGCGACCTTGAGTTCTGCGCGCTCCTCGAACACGAGCTGTATCACCTGGCTCACGTGACCGACAAGTACGGTCAACCAGCATTCACCCAAGACGGTGCACCAAAGATCAAGCTGCAGGGTCACGACGTCGAAGAGTTCGTCGGTGTGGTCCGCCGCTATGGTGCGAGCCCTGACGTTCAAGCGTTGGTGGATGCTGCAAACAGTCCTGCTGAGGTGGGGAAATTGAACATTGCGAGGGCCTGCGGAACCTGTCTGCTCAAGTCGGCCTGATTCTGGACAGGCTCTGGACGGATGAGAATCTATGGCAGCCCTTCAAAACGACGTGAAGGCCTTTATCGTTCAGGCCCTGGCGTGCTTCGACACGCCTTCACAGGTCGTTGAAGCTGTCCAGAAAGAATACGGGGTTGTGGTGACCCGCCAGCAGGTGGAGACACACGACCCAACGAAGACATCGGGTAAAGGCCTGGCAAAGCGCTGGGTGACGATGTTCGAAGACACCAGGAAGCGATTCCGCGAAGAGACGGCAGACATCCCGATTGCTAACCGTGCCTTCCGCCTCCGTGCCATGAACCGCTTCGTGGAGAGGGCTGAGTCGATGAAGAACATCGGCCTGGCTATGCAGATCCTCGAGCAGGCCGCGAAGGAAACCGGCGACATCTACGTCAACCGTGCCCGCAAGGAAGAGGTTGGCGACGAGCCAACGATCCCGACCCGCATTCAGGTCGACGTGGTGGATGCGAGGAAGCCGAATGCCGAGCCTTAACGTTCCCCAGGCTCAGTTTCTCACGCTGCCCCACAAATTTCGCGCGTTCGTTGCCGGGTTCGGCTCAGGCAAGACCTGGGTAGGGTGCTCGGCACTGAGCAAGCACTTCATGGAGTGGCCCGGCGTCAACGCTGGGTACTTCGCGCCGACCTATCCGCAGATCCGGGACATCTTCTATCCGACCATGGATGAGGTGGCCTACGACTGGGGGTTAAAGACCAAGATCAACCAGGCGAACCACGAAGTTCACATCTACAGCGGCAGGCAGTACCGCGGCACTGTGATTTGCCGGTCGATGGAGAAGCCGCAGACCATCGTCGGTTTCAAGATTGGCCATGCCCTGGTGGATGAGCTGGACGTGCTGACCGCCATCAAGGCGCAGCAGGCCTGGCGCAAGATCATTGCCCGGATGCGTTACAACTTGCCCGGGCTGAAGAACGGGGTGGACGTCACCACGACGCCGGAAGGTTTCAAGTTCGTCTTCATGCAGTTCGTGAAGCAGTTGCGGGACAAGCCTTCGCTCAAGGACATGTACGGCCTAGTGCAGGCCAGCACCTTCGACAACGAGCTGAACCTGCCGGATGACTACATCGCATCCCTGATGGAGTCGTATCCGCCACAGCTGATCATGGCGTACCTCAGGGGCCAGTTCGTCAACCTGACGTCGGGAACGATTTACACGGCGTACGACCGCAAGCTCAACGGGTGCTTCGACACCGTACAGCCCGGCGAGCCGCTGTTCATCGGGATGGACTTCAACGTCGGCAAGATGGCGGCGATCACCCACGTCAAGCGCGATCAAGGCTTGCCCAGGGCAGTGGATGAGCTGATCGACGGCTACGACACGCCCGACATGATCCGCCGCATCAAGGAACGCTACTGGCAGCACGATGGGAATGACTTCAAGAAGACATGTGAAATCAGGATCTACCCGGACGCCTCGGGCGATTCGCGCAAGTCTGTGAACGCCAGCATCACCGACCTGGCCATGCTCAAGCAGGCCGGGTTCGCGGTCATCGCTCCAGCGGCAAACCCGCCGGTGAAGGACCGAATCAACGCAATGAACGCGGTCTTCTGCAATGCGCAGGGCGAGCGCCGCTACCTGGTCAACCCGCTCACCTGTCCGACCTACGCCGATGGCCTGGAGCAGCAGGTGTGGGGCGCGAACGGGGAGCCAGACAAAACCGCCGGCATCGATCACGCGAACGACGCCGGCGGCTACTTCATCCACCGCGAGTACCCGATCATCAAACCGGTCACCGCTATCAAAATGGGATACGCCCGATGAGCAACGACGTCTCCTTCAAGCGGGCGGAATACACAGCAGTGCTGGACCGCTGGGCCACCGTTCGCGACGTCTGTGCCGGCCAGCACCGGGTTGTCGATCGGCTCCCGTACATCAACGCACACGACAAGTCGCCTGAGAACGAGGACAGGAACCGGGCTTACCGCGAGCGAGCGGTGTTCAAGAACGCCACTGGGCATACCCGCAACGGGCTGCTGGGCCTGGCCTTCCACAAGGATCCGACGCTGACGGTCCCAAAGAAGCTGGAATACCTGCAGGACAATGCAAACGGCTCCGGTGTCAGCATTTACCAGCACTCCCAGGGGACGCTGGAGAAGGTGCTTGAGGCTGGGCGCCACGGGTTGTACGTCGACTATCACCAAGACGACGGAATCGGCGGTCACTCGGTGATCCTTTCCTACTGCGCAGAAGACATCATCAACTGGCGCACTGGTATGGTGAATGGACACAGCGTGCTGACGCTGGTGGTGCTGCGCGAGTCGCCTGAGATACCGGACGGGTTTGGCTACAAGACAGCTGAGCAGTACCGCGAACTGGCGCTGGAGGACGACGGCTTTGTCTGTCGGGTCTGGCGCAGGTCTGGGCCGAAAGGTGGCGGGCCGCTGGCGGTCACCGAAGAATTCAGGCCTGAAGGTGTCACCGGTCGCTTCAAAGAGATCCCGTTCACTTTCGTCGGCGCGCAGAACAACGACCCCAGCATCGACGAATCACCGCTGTACGACATCGCCATGATCAACCTAGGCCATTACCGGAACAGCGCCGACTATGAGGACAGCGTTTTCTGGTGTGGACAGGCCCAGCCGTGGATCAGTGGCCTGGATGAGCAGTGGCGCGACTGGATGGAGAAGAACGGCGTCTATGTCGGCTCCAGGGCGCCAATGATGCTGCCGGTCGGTGGCCAGTTCGGCTACGCGCAGCCATTGCCCAACACACTGGTCAAAGAGGCCATGGCCGACAAGAACCAGATGATGATCGAGCTGGGCGCGCGGATGGTGGTGGCGTCACTTGCCACCAAGACCGCTACGGAGTCCCGCGGCGATCAGTCTGCTTCCACTTCGGTGCTGGCCGGCTGCGTGGCAAACGTCAGCGAGGCTTACACCCGAGCAATCATGTGGTGTTGCGCTTACATGGGCATCGCTGACAAGAAGGTTGCCTACCAGGTGAATCAGGAGTTCGTCGAGCTGACGGCTGATCCGCAGATGATCACGGCCCTGGTCGGCTTGTGGCAGAACGGCGGATTCGCGAAGGCTGACCTTCGGGCCTACCTGCGGAAGCTGGGCCTGATCGCGCCAGAGCGCACTGACCTGCAGATCGACGGCGAATTGCAGGAGCAGGGCGACGGCCTGGGCCTGGACAACGAGGACACACCAAATGGCGGCAAACCAAGCAATCCATGACGCCACCATCCGGCACGCGGTCTTCCTCGAAAAGCTGAAGGCGGGGGAGGTGGGCAAGTTCGCCCCCTTCCTCAAGGAGATCGATCGCTCGATCCGCGACCGGCTGACCCAGTCGGACCTGACCGAGTACAACGTCAAACGCCTTGAGGCGCTGCTGAAGGAGGTGGATAGCCTGCTGCTGGGCATATTCGACCGCTACAGCGCGCAACTGAACCTCGACTTGGTGGATATCGCCAACTATGAGGCAGAGTTCGAAGCGACCAGCCTTGCCCGGTCGGCGCCGGTTGGCGTGTCGCTCGATGTGGTAGCACCAACGGCTGCTGCGATCCGTTCGGCAGTACTGACGAATCCGCTCAGTGTGCGCGGCACAGGCGGCGGGAAGCTGCTGAAGGCCTTCATCAAGGGTTGGACCGGTGCAGAGCGTGAACGGGTTACCGGCACCATCCGGCAGGGCTTCTTCGAAGGGCAGACGAACTTCCAGATCATCCGCAACATTCGCGGCACCAAGGCGGCAGGATACAAAGACGGCATCCTGGCCACCACCAACCGCAATGCCAGCACGGTCGTTCACACCGCCATTCAGCATGTGTCGTCCCAGGCGCGGATGGAGGTGGCCAAGGCCAACACGGATATCGTGGAAGAGATCCAGATGGTGGCCACGCTGGACAGTAAGACCAGTCAGCAATGTCGGTCGATGGACAAACGACGGTTTCCGGTTGATTCGGGGCCTCGGCCACCGTTTCACCCTAACTGCCGAACCACCTTCATTCTGCTGACCAAGCTCAGTGAGATGTTCGCCAAAGGTGCTACCCGCGCTTCAGTGGGTGCCGATGGCGGCCAGCAGGTCAGTGCGAGCCTGGATTACTACCACTGGCTCCAGCAGCAGCCGGCATCGTTCCAGAACGTGGCTATCGGCCCGATCCGGGCCAAGCTGTTCCGGGAGGGCGGGTTGACCGTCGAGCGCTTCTCCGAACTGCAGCTTGATCGGAACTTCGCGCCGCTGACTCTGGTGCAAATGAAAGGGCTAGAGCCGCTGGCATTTGAAAGAGCAAACATTTAGATTTCGTACCTTAAATGGATTTCAAGGTAGCGTAAAATGTCGAGATATAAGCAGCTTTCAGATGCATACGCGGTGAACACTCAGGCGTTGATTGTTTATAGGCAAGAGGCGAGAGATGCGCTCACGAAAATTCGTGATGCCGTTCGGAAGCACCTCGGGCTCATTGTTGTCGACACCGATATAGTGCGAATAGTCTCAGAGAATGGATCAAACGTTTTCTCGACTCTTGCAGTGCTTGAACATGGAGAGTCGGTCCACTTCGAACTTGTTGTGAGCCTTGGCGGCGACGGTGGACTACCGAAGTCCGACATCGCCATCCCCGCAGTGATCGGTAAAAAATCGAACCACATCAATTTATCGATACCTGGAATAAATTTTGAAATTGTCCTGGATAGCGATGATCGCTATCAGGCAGTCGCCGAATCGGTCTTTGAAGCCATTCTCAGCCGGCTGGAAAAATTCTAATAATCATTGATAGCTGCGCTCCGTAATTGGAGGGCTAACAAACAAGACCTCGGTTAATTGCCGGGGTTTTTTTATGCCTGCAAAGCGGGCCGACCAAACCCAAGGGGTGCATCAACGTGGCAGAAGAAAACGAGATCGACCTGGAAAACCCGGCAATCAAGGCCGCTATCGCGACTGCCGTTGAAGCCTCCGTGACTGGGTTGAAGTCCAAAAACAATGAGCTGCTGGGCAAGCTGAAGGAAACCACCGGCAAGCTGACCCAATTCGAGACCCAGTTCGAAGGCATCGATATCGACGCCGTGAAAGGGCTGCTCAGCCGTGCCGGCCAGGACGAGGAAACCAAGCTGCTGACAGAGGGCAAGGTGGATGAAGTGTTCAACAAACGCACCGAACGCTTGCGTGGCGAATACGACAAGCAGTTGAAGACCGTCAGCGCGCGCGCAGAGAAGGCTGAGTCCTTCGCAGCCAAGTTCCAGGGCAAAGTCCTGGGTGACGCGGTGCGCAGCGCTGCATTGAAGGCTGGCGCGATTCCTGAAGCCACGGACGACATCATCCTGCGCGCCAAAGGCGTGTTCACCCTGAACGAAGACGGCGATGCGGTCGCTGTGGATGAGTCCGGCCAGACCATCCTCGGCAAAGACGGCAAGACCCCTCTAACCCCGCTCGAATGGGCGGAATCTCTGCGCGAAAGCGCACCTCACCTGTGGCCAAGGGCTTCAGGGACACAAGCCCCGGGCGGGGGTGGCGGCCAGGCTGCATTCAAGCGCTCCGAAATGACCTCCGAGCAGAAGCGCGACTACCAGCGCAAGCACGGCCAAACCGCATTCCTGCAATTGCCCAAGTAAGGGGAAATACCCATGGCGACAACCGTCAACAGCGACCTGATCATCTACAACGATGAGGCGCAAACCGCATACCTGGAGCGCGTCCAGGACAACCTGGATGTGTTCAACGCATCTTCCAATGGCGCGATCGTCCTCGACAACGAGCTGATCGAAGGCGACTTCCGCAAGCGCGCTTTCTACAAGATTGGCGGCTCGCTGGAACACCGCGACGTCAACTCCACCGGAAAGGTGACCGCCAAAAAGATCGGCGCCGGTGAGGCCGTCGGTGTCAAAGCACCGTGGAAATACGGCCCGTACCAGACCACCGAAGAGGCGTTCAAGCGTCGCGGCCGCCCGGTTGATGAGTTCTCCCAGATCATCGGTGCCGACGTTGCCGACGCGACCTTGGAAGGCTTCATCCAGTACGCCACCGCCGCGCTGCGCGCAGCCATTGGCTCCAACGCCGGCATGGTTGTCTCGGCGAACATCGAAACCGACGGCAAGAAGACGCTGACCCGCGGCATGCGCAAATTCGGCGACAAGTTCGGCCGCATTGCGTTGTGGGTTATGCACTCCAGTGCGTACTTCGACATCGTCGACGAGGCCATCACCAACAAAATCTACGAAGAGGCTGGCGTCGTTATCTATGGCGGCCTGCCTGGCACCCTGGGCAAGCCCGTACTGGTGACCGACACCGCGCCATCGGACGTGATCTTCGGTCTGCTGCCGAATGCCGTAGTGATCACCGAATCCCAGGCCCCCGGCTTTCGCTCGTACAACGTGGACGACGAGGAAAACCTGGGCATCGGCTACCGCGCCGAGGGCACCGTCAACATTGACGTCCTGGGTTACAGCTGGAAGGAAACCGCCGGCGGCGCGAACCCAACCCTGGCGGCTGTCGGTTCTGCGGCCAACTGGGTCAAGCACGCCGACAGCAACAAGGTCACCGCGGGCGTGATGATCACTCTCACCACTACGCCACCAGCTGGCGGCTGATATTCACCCCAGGAAGCGGTCGGCAACGGCCGCTACGGAGATTCCCATGGAACTGATTTACACGAACCAGCTTGAGGGCTTTGAGCCGGAGAAGCGTTACCGGACTGCCAGTCTATTTCGCGGCATTGAACGCGGCGCGACGGCAGTGGTGGTCGTTGGCGACCATCCAGACATCGTCGCCGCCTATGAGGCCGCAGGCATTGCCGTTTCGGTTGCTGAGGTCCCGGAACCTTCAGCAGTCAGCGTGCCAGCGGCACTGCCCGATGAGCTGGCAGAGGAAATTGCCAGGCTGCGGACTGAAATTGGCGCGGTCATTCTCCTGGCTGATGGCATGGAGGCTGGCGAAATTCAGCGACCCGAAGTTGGCGAAATTGCGCTGCGATTGTTTGGCGTACTGGGCACCATCCACACCTCGGTTGGAGAGCTGACTACTGAGCGTGACGGCCTGCCCGTGACTGTAGATACACTGCGCAACGAGGTTGAAGCGCTGAAGAAGGCCGCCATTTCGCCGCCGGTTGATGAGACTGGAGAAATCGCGGCGCTGAAAGCCAAGCTCGACGAAGCGAATGTGCCATACCGGGCCAACGCTTCGAAAGAATCCTTGGAAAAGCTCGTCGCTGATCTGCCCAAGGCGTGATAATGCTGGCTGCCGGTGACCCGGTGGCCGATCTCAAACCATTCCAGCGAGTTGACGCATGACACTCATCATCGAGGACGGCACCGGCAAGCCTGACGCCGAAAGCTACGCGAGTGCCGAGGATCTGGCCATGTATGCCGTGAAATTCGGCACGGTTATTCCTGAAGGCATTCCAGCGCAGGAAGCGCTGCTCCGCCGGGCCGCCTTGGCGATGGATGGCAAAACCTGGAAAGGCCGCAAGATGAGCAGCGAGCAAGCCCTGTCCTGGCCGCGTCGGGGTGTTGAGCTGGACTGCCAGATCAAGCCAGACAACTACCTGCCGGCGCGGATCCAGTACGGGCAGATGGCCCTGGCCGCCGAGATTCATCAGGACGACATCGACCCAATCGAAAAGCGCAAAGGTGCTGTAACGCTGGAGCGTGTCGAAGGCGCGGTAACACGCGAGTACGCCACGATTTCCAACACCAGCGGTCGACTGTTGCCGGCGGCACCGGACCGGCCGAGCGCTACGCAGTTTGCCGACTACCTTCAAAAGCGTGGGCTGTTCGCAGTGCGCGCATAGCAGCAACGGAGACCACCATGGCCACCTTCTACGACGAAATGGCCGTGATGGCTCTGGAGATGATCACAGAGTTCGGCCAGCCCGTGACCATCAGCAAGACGCAGCCGGGCGAGTACGATCCTGAAACAGGTGGCGAGTCAACGGGCGCCACCTTTGAGCAGACCGCCCAAGGCATCCTGCTCGACTTCACCGGTCAGGAATTCCAGAACAACAGCCTCATCCGGCAGGGCGACAAGAAGCTCAAGATCGCCGCGCAGGGTTTGGCTTGGGTGCCGGGCTTGCTGGACAAGGTGGTCGTCCAGGGCCGCACTTGGGACATCGTCCCGCCGCTGAAAGAGGTAAACCCTGCCGGTACGCCGATCCTGTATGAGTTGCAGGTGCGGTCGTGAGCCGGGCAGGCGCCGGACAGTCCGGAAGCTTCGCTCTCAGCCTGGCCGAGTTCGCTGCTCAGACGGGTGAAGCCATTGACGCCAGTGTTCGTGAGATCATCATCGAGGTCGGCAGCAGCCTGATCCGGATGTCGCCTGTGGGCAACCCGGAGATCTGGGCCGCAAACGTCGCTCACCGTGAGGCGAACACCCGTGCGGCCGACGACTATGACTTCAAGGTCTCGGTCCGCAATACGATCATCAACCTCAACGAATCGAACTTCACCAAAGCCGGCAAGCTGCGAAAGGGTGTGAAGTACGCCAAGCCCCTGACAAAGACCGAGCGCGACCAGAACTTCAACGTGAACGGTTTGGTGGCTGGCAGGGACTACGTCGGCGGCCGGTTCCGGGCGAACTGGCATATCTCGCTGGGCGTTGTCGAGAGCGTCACCTTCGACGAGGTTGACCCGAGCGGCGCCGAAACCACTGCCGCGATGGTGGCCGCAATGAGCGACTTCACCGCCGGCCAGATGGCCTACATCGTCAACAACTTGCCATACGCGATTCCGTTGGAGTTCGGCCATTCCACCCAGGCTCCCGGCGGCATGGTTCGGGTAACCGTGGCTCGCTTTCAGCAGATAGTGCTGGAGGCCATCAGGAACAACCAGGTATGAGTCACGCAATCATCGCTTCGATCTACGAGGCCAAGCTCATCGCCTGGAACGCTGCCAGGTCGGACAAGCTCAAGGTCGTTTTCGAGAACACGGCCTACGCGCCGGCGGAGGGCGAGACATACCTTCGAGCTTTCACTATTCCGGGCGACACTGCGAGCAACACGCTCGGCGGCGATCACCGGCTGTACACCGGCGTGTTTCAGGTCAGCATCATCGCCCCGGCTGGCACCGGCAAGGCCAAAACCAACCCAATTGCCGCCGAGATCATCGCGCTATTCCCACTGTACGTGCGCGACGTGAAAAACGGTTTCGTAGTGACGCCCATGACGCCTGTAGATGTCGGGCCGGGCATTACTGGTGACTCAACCTATACGGTGCCGCTCTCGTTTACCTACCGGTCCGACACCACGCCATAACCCGCCCGTTGGGCAAATCCTGAACCCGCCTCTGTGCGGGTTTTGTCATTTCTGCAAAGAGGAAAACCCATGTCTGTTTATTTCCCCAACGGTGCAACACTGGCGCTCTCCACCGGCTTTGCCGCTGCGAAGGTGATTGCGAGCATCACGAACGCAAACCCTGGCGTAGCTACCGCACTCGCCAACGGCTTCGCCAATGGTGACATCCTGCTGATCACCTCCGGCTGGGAGGACATCAACGAGCGCGCCGTGCGTGTCGCCGCTGCCGCAGCCGGCGCATTCACCCTGGAAGGTATCGACACCTCGAATACCTCGTTTTTCCCTGACGGCATCAGCGCCGGCACCGCCAAGAAAGTCACCGGCTGGGTGGCGGTAAACCAGGTGATCGGCAACTCCATGTCCGGCGGTGAGCAGCAATACTGGACGTATGCGCCGCTTGAGGCTCGCCGCGACAAACAGATCCCCACCACGAAAAACGCCCAGGCCTTTGCATTCCAGCTCGCTGACGATGACAGCTTGGCCTGGTACGACGAGCTGGATAAGGCAGACCGCGAGAAGGAAGTACGCATCCTGCGTATGTCGCTGCCCAACGGCAAGACGATCTATTATGCCGGTTACGCTTCCTTCAACAAAAGCCCGACCCTGGTACGTAACGAAGGCGCTGCGGTCGCGTTCGGCTTCACTATCAACGCCGAGATCACCGCGTATCGCGCTCCTGTTGTCGCTGGCGGCGGGGCTTAATCATGGCGAAGTTCAAGATTGCCCAATCACCGACGTTCCTGGGGGCCGTGATGGTCCCGGTAGTTGGCCAGGATCCGGTGAAGGTCGGGTTCACCTTCAAATACCGAAACCGGATCGAGCTTGCGGCGTTATTCGACGAGTGGAACCAGCGGCGCAAAGACGGTCTGGATCGCTTCGGCGAAAAGCCCACGGTGTCGGAAATCATTGCCGTGGATACCGAAAATCAGATTCAGCAGATCAAGGATCTGGTGGTCGGCTGGGAGTTCGATGACAAATTTGACGACGAAGGCATCAAGGCGCTGGTGACGTCCTGTCATGGAACAACCGAAGCTGTCGTAGACGCCTACCAGGATGCTTACGCCAAGGCTCGATCGGGAAACTGATCCGCGCCGCCCGCGCTCTGTATGAGCCCCCGCCGGATGCCGAGCAGATTGCGGCTTTCGGCTGGGATGCAGAGGACATGGCAGAAGAGTTCGAGGTTTGGCCGTGCCTTTGGCCGGTCTTCCTCTTGTTCAATCGGATGTCCACCCAGTGGCGTGCAGGTACGGGCGGCGCGATCGGTCTCGATTACAGCAGCATCCGCGACGTGGCCGGGTTCCTCGGCATCAAGAAAAAGAAACTCGCTGAAATCTTCCCTGATCTTCAGGTGCTGGAAGGCGAAGCCCTGCGCGTCATGGCGGAGGAAAGGGAAAACAGCCCGTAACCACGGGCACTTATTCAAGGTGAGTCGATGAACATTGCAGAACTCGGCGTCAAGATCGACTCGGCCGATGCAATCCAGGCAAAAACGAGCCTGGATGAAATGGCGAAGGCTGGCGGCCGGGCCGAGCAGTCCGCCGTTTCGCTGATGAGCGAAATGCAGGCGTTGGAAAAGTCGCTGTCTACCAGCGCCAAAACCACCCAGGACCTTGCGAAGCAGCGTGACGCTCTCGCCAAGCTGACCAAGACCGGCGCCTATGGCGAGGCCGAGGCAGCGAAGATCTCGGCGCAGCTCGACAAGCAGCAGGTGGCCTTGGCCAAGTCCGCTATGGACGAGCAGAAGGCCCTCAACAGCCTGCTAGGGGCTATTGACCCTGCCCGTGCCGCGCTGGCTAAGCTGGACACGCAGGTCGAGCAACTGGGTAAGCATCTCGACGAGGGGCGAATCAGCCAGGACCAGTACAACAACGCCCTGGCCAAGATCGACAAGGATTACGGAAAGCTCGAAAAGACCACCACCGGTTTCGACAAACTGCGCCTCGGCACCCGCCAGGCTCAGGAAAACGTCGTACAGCTGGGTAACGCGCTGTCGTCGGGTGACTGGGGTAGCGGCGTTCGCGCAGTAGCTCAGCTGGGCGCCGGTGCCGGTGCTGGTGCAGCCGGTCTGCTCGCCATCCTGGCGCCGCTAGCCCTCGCCACTGCGGCCGTGGGCGCCCTGGCCTATGCCTATCACCAAGGCAGCGAAGAACAGGACAGCTACAACAAGTCTCTGATCCTCACCGGTAACTACGCCGGACTGAGTGCCGGACAACTGGGTGACATGGCAAAGCAGGTCGGCGCTACTGTCGGCACTACCGGTCAGGCGGCGGCAGTTCTGGCCACGCTGGCGGGCAACGGCAAGATCGCAGGCGAGAGCTTCGCAGGCATCACCCAGGCCGCAGTATCCATGCAGGAAGCTACCGGGAAGGCGGTAAGCGAGACCGTCTCGGAATTCGTCAAGCTGGCCGACGATCCCGTAAAGGCATCCGCAGCGCTGAACGAGCAGTACCACTACCTGACTGCTTCTGTTTACTCGCAGATCGCAGCATTGGAAGAGCAGCGCGACCACGCCGGTGCGGTGAAACTGGCCACCGAGTCCTATGCAGACGCGATCAACGAGCGGACGCCGAGGATTCTGGAAAACCTCAGTTTTTGGGAGAAGGGTTACAACGCTGTAGCGCGCGCCGCCGACAACCTCAAGAACATCGGCCGTACAGATATTGGCGCCGACATTGAGCAAGCCCGTCGGAACCTGGCGAGCGCACAATCCGGCGACATCGGTCTCTTCCAAAACAAGCAGGTGATGGTTGATTACTACACCAATCAACTGAACATGCTGGAGGACCAGAAGGCGGCACAGGCTGAAATTGCAAAGCTGGAAGGCGATCAGGCAAAGGCCCAACAAGCCGCCATCACCTCGATGCAGAAGGTTGACGCGCTCACCAAGTCCTCGTGGACGAATGAGCAGAAGCGGGCAGAGGCCCTCAAGGACTATAAAAAGCAACTCGACGATATCCGTAAGGTAGCGCCGAACGATCCTCGCCTGGCTCAGGCCACGGTCGACAAAAACATCGCCAACATCAATGACAAGTTCAAGGACCCGAAAGCCGCCGGTTCCCAGGTCGATTTGACCAGTTTCAACAGCGCCAAGAACAACCTGGCGGCGATCACCGACACCTACAAGAACTATCAGAAGGAACTGGAGGCGGCACAGAAGGCCGGCCTGCTATCTGAGGAAGACTACCTTCTGCGGCGTCAGGCGCTGATCGGCAACGAGCTTGATCAGGTCACGGCGGCCTACGAGGCCGAGATTGCAGCGCTTGAGGCCGCCAAGGGCAAGAAGTCCACGTCCGCTGCGCAAAGCATCCAGCTAGACCAGAAGATCGCCGACGCGCGCGCAGGAATGGTCAAGGCGCAGAAGGATGCCGACAGTCAGCTTGAAGTGCTGGCTACGAACGAGACCGGGCGCCTGGCAAAGCAGGAGCGGGCGATCAGCACGTACGTGCAGGCGCTGGGGCAGCAACAGAGGGCCTTGGAGCTTGCAGGTCAGCGTGCAGTGCTCGGCGTGGGGCAGGGCGATCGACAGAACGCGCTCAGCGGCGAACTGAACAGCCAGCAGGACCGGTTTGCTCAGCAGTCGCTGGAGCTTGCCAACCAGAAATCCGATCCATCGCGGAACATGTCGGAGGAAGAGTTCAAGCGCAAATCGCAGGCTCTCGCAGACGCGAACAAGGCCGCGACGGACCAGATCCGGCAGAACTATGCGGATGTGGAGAATGCCCAGGGCGACTGGACGAAGGGGGCGACAGCCGCCTGGGACAACTATCTGGATTCGGCGCGCAACATTGCCGGCCAGACAAAAAGCCTGTTCGGTAACGCCTTCGGGTCCATGGAGGATTCGATCACCAACTTCGTATTGACGGGTAAGGCGTCTTTCGGCGACTTCACCAAGTCGATCTTGGCAGACATGGCGCGCATCGCGACACGGCAGGCCAGTTCGGCACTGCTGGGCAGCCTGGTTGGTGCAGCGGCGAGCTACTTTGGTGGTAGCGCTGCTGGTGGAGGCAATGGCATGGCCGCCGGGTCTGCCGGTGCCACGTCGTCAAACCTCGGGGCATCCTCTGCCGGGTACTCCAGCACCTACTTCCCGCAAGCCAAGGGCGGCGCGTGGTCGAGCGGTGTGCAGATGTTCGCCGACGGCGGCGCGTTCACGAACTCCATCGTCAGCAAGCCCACGGCTTTCGGGATGGCCAATGGCAAAACCGGCGTCATGGGTGAAGCTGGTGAGGAGGCAATCATGCCGCTGACCCGGACGTCGAGCGGCAAGCTTGGGGTTATGGCCATGGGCGGCGGTGGAGCAGGCTCAACTCAGATCAATGTCGAGGTACACATCGACGGTGACGGAAATGCATCGTCAACGGCTGATGCACCAGGCTATGACCTCTTCGGCAAGGAGCTGGCGACGTTCGTAGAGCAGAAATACCAGGAACTGCGATCGAGGGACATGCGCCAGGGCGGCGTCATCAACAACGCAATCAAGGGGCGATGATGGCTATCGAACGATTCACCTGGGCGACGGAGAAAGGCGCGGAGGGCGATATTGCCCAGCGCGTTCGCTCCAAGAAGTTCGGAGATGGATACGAGCAGTCGGTCGAGGATGGGATCAACAACCGGTCGCAATCGTGGCCGGTGACCTTCACCGGTTTGAAGGGGCGCATCAAGGACATCATGGCGTTCCTTGACCGGCACAAAGGGGCTAAGGGCTTCCTCTGGGAGCCGCCCCTGGGTGAGCTTGGCCTCTATAAGTGCAACGGCTACAAGCCAGTGCACCGTGGCGGCCAGGTATACGCCATCACCGCGACTTTCCAGCAAACCTTTCACCCCTGAGATAACTGCCCATGGCACTGATCACGGACATCCAGAAACTGGAGCCCGGCGGCGAGATTCGCCTGTTCGAAATTGACGGTACCGAATACGGCGCGGATTACCTGCGCTTCCACGGTCACGCTATCCCGCACACGCCCGAGGAATTGCTGGCCTACGAGGGCTCCGAAGATGATCTACCCGCCAAGTCGATTATCTGGCAGGGCCAGGAGTACGCGGCCTGGCCGGTGCAGATTGAGGGTATCTCCTCGAGCAGCGACGGCACCGCCTCTCGGCCGACTTTCGCCGCCGGCAACGTCAACGGGCGCGTCACGGCGCTGTGCCTGGCTTTCGAGGACATGCTCAAGTTCAAACTGACGGTCCGCGAGACCCTGGCCAAGTACCTGGATGCAGCCAACTTTCCGGACGGCAACCCAACCGCAGACCCGACGCAAGAGGCGCTGGAGATCTGGTACATCGACCAGAAAACCAGCGAGGACGGCGAGGCGGTGGTCTGGGAGCTGTCCTCCCCGGGCGAGATCGATAACCACGGTTTGCCCGGCCGGCAGATGACAACGTTCTGCCACTGGGCCATGACCAATGGCTACCGGGGGCCGGACTGCGGATACACCGGCGCGGCCATGTTCGACGACGAGGACAACCCCACGGATGACCCAGCACTGGACCAGTGCAAGGGGTGCCTGTCGTCCTGCAAGCTGCGCTTCGGCGAGAACAACGAACTGTCCTTCGGTGGCTTCCCTGCCGTTTCCCTCATAGCCCGGAGCTGAACATGCGCAAGCACATCATAGCGGCCATCCAGGCGCACGCGGCGGCCCAGTACCCGAAAGAATGTTGCGGCCTGCTGCTGGTCATCGGGCGCAAGCAGAAGTATTTCCCGTGCCGGAACATCGCTACGGAGCCGAGCGAAGAGTTCCGGCTCGATCCCGAGGACTACGCCGCGGCGGAAGACTTGGGCGAAGTTATCGGCATCGTTCACTCGCACCCGGACGCCACCAGCAGGCCGTCACCGCATGACTTGGCCATATGCGAGGCCACGGCCTTGCCTTGGCACATTTTGTCTTGGCCCGAGGGCGACATGCGCACGATCACGCCAACGGGCAGTACTCCTTTGCTCAAGCGCCCGTTCGTGCACGGCGCATGGGACTGCTGGCAGGTCTGCGCTGACTGGTATCAACGTGAGTGGGGCCTTGAGTTCGAAGCATTCCAGCGCACCGATGGTTGGTGGGAGAGTGCAGAGAACGCCAGCCTGTACGAGGTGAACTACGAGGCTGCCGGTTTCGTGCGTGTCGACCGCCCACAGCGTGGCGACATGATCGTCATGCACGTCGGGCGGACAGTTCACCCGAACCATGCCGGGATCTATCTGGGCACTGATCCGGCGTTACCTGGCGAAGAGTCGGGCACGTTCGGGCCAGGCCCATTCCTGCTGCACCATCTGTACGGCAGGCCGTCCGAGATCATCGTCTACGGAGGCCCTTGGCATGACCGGACGCGCCTGATCCTCAGGCACAAAGACGCAAGACAACCAATATGACGCGGCACGGCCACAGGAGAGAATTATGAACCAGCCCTTTGAAGTTACTGCTGACGGGCAGGTGCGCATTGTCGGTACTGTAATTCGCGACAATGCCACCTTTCGTTGGCGCGCAGTGATTTCGGTAGGTCAAAATCGGCGTTTACTGGGGTTTACTTACGGGCATGCTCAATCCGTGAAATGAACAGGTCGATCAAATTTCCATAGAGAATTGGCTCAACGCCCTGAGTGGGCAATGACTTCAGCTCAGTAAGATCTTTTTCCAATTGGCTGACGTCCGTTTCAGGCAAATTGCATATGGCGGTAATAATGCCTGCTATAGCGTTGGTGTGTGCGGTAGCGGTGGTACTTACAGCGCTCTCAAGTGCAGCCAGTCGCTGATCGAGAGTTAGCATGCTGATGCCGCCTTTGTTATCACTCATTTGACCTCCAGGTCATAAACGCGCCGATATTGGCGCAACCCCAGTCCTTGGGCTTGCAGGCGAAGGACTGGGAAATCCTTAATTCAGGCCTTCATGCTGGTCAGTGTCGAGGCGCCAAGCCTCGGCGGCCCCTGAAAGCAAGGGATCGTCGTCGCTCTTTATATTGCCTATGACTGCGTCCATTCTCTTGAAATCGATATCTGGCAATACCTGTCTGTCAGCCATTTGAACCTCAAGAGGAATCAGCGTTACGCTAACGCTCTGTGCTGCCATGAAAGTGCCGGCCGTAACTCCATCTATCACGCTTCTCGCTGACTGACGGAGCTTGGCATCGTCCGCCTCGCTCAAAATATCGTATTGCTCCTTAATGGCGTCCGACTTTGCTCTATTCGAAGAATTCATGCAGCTCCTTGACTCTCAATGTCCATGAAAGCATAACGCTACTACGCCGAACCTCTGCCCAGTTACTGGCATTCCATCCACGCTGGATGCCCGGACAGGTCCGCGTTACAGTCGCCACTTTCAGGACGAGGATCGATCATGCGGATTTTGATAGCGGCTGTAGTGGTGGCGATGCTGGCGGGGTGCATGGCGCCAACGATGAACGAGGCTCGCCAGGCGGGACCCTACAAAGTATTGACCTCGAAGAAATCTGACGCGGCACTCGCGAAATGCGTTCAGTACGAATGGCAGAACCAGTCGATCTTCGGCGGCACACCTGGTGCAACTCTTCAGCCGGGCCGAGACTCCGGATACACGGTATTCACAGAGGGCTCGCAGTACTTTGTTGATATACAGCCAAAGGGCGCCGGATCTGAGGCAATGTATTACGTAGTGGTTGGCAACTGGATTGCCAACAAAAGACTGGGCGCGCTGCAGGGCTGCCTGTAGCAGTAACCACTTTCAATCAAGGCTCGCTTCGGCGGGCTTTTTATTGCCTGGAGAAAAGTCAATGGCAGCACTCGTTATCAATTATCAGCCCATGACCACGATCCTACTTTACGGTCAACTTCGACAGTTTGGCCGCTCATTCCGAATGGCTGTGAGGTCTCCGGCCGAGGCGGTGAAAGCTCTGTGCGTTCAAATTCCAGGCTTTGAGCGCTTCCTATCCAACGCAAAATCCAAAGGGATCGAGTTCGCCGTTTTTCGCGGAAAGACGAATCTGGCGGAAAAGGAACTTGAATTCACGGGCGATGGCGATATTCGTATTGCGCCGGTCATCACCGGGAGCAAGCGTGGCGGAGCACTGCAAACCATCATCGGTGCCGTCCTGATCGTCGTCGGCCTCGTCATCACCGGCGGCACCTTTGGTGCAGGTGCGCCTTTTGGCTCCGCCCTGATCATGATGGGCGGGTCGATGGTGTTGGGCGGCGTCATCCAGATGCTCAGCCCTCAGGCCGGCGGCCTCAAGACCAGCGCGGCCCCCGAGAACACGCCCGGCTACGCCTTCGGCTCAGCACAGAACACAACAGCGTCGGGTAACCCTGTCTCGCTCTGCTACGGCAAGCGCAGGGTCGGCGGAGCAATTATCAGCGCCGCAATCTACGCCGAAGATCAGATGTAACGAAACCTGCAGCACTACAGCCGGCCACGAGCCGGTTTTTTATTGCCTGGAGAAAAGCATGGGCGCAGCACGCAAGTTTGATATCCACGGCGCAAAGGGCGGCGAAGAGAAACCAAAAACCCCAACGGAAGCGCCAGACAGCCTGCGCTCTGTTGCTATTGCCAAGATGCTGATTGCTGTCGGGGAGGGCGAGTTCGAAGGTACGCCGACCGCCAAGGACATCTACCTCGACAACACGCCGCTGCAAGACCCCCAGGGCAACATGAACTTCCCAAACGTGAAGTGGGAGTGGCGCACCGGGGCCGTGGATCAGAGCTATATCCAGGGCATCCCTTCGGTCGAAAACGAGACAACCATCAGTACCGAGCTACGCAGCGGGACGCCGTGGGTGCGGGCCATCAGCAATACCCAGCTCTCCGCTGTGCGCGTTCGTTTTGCGTGGCCTGCGCTTCAGTCCGTGGACTCTGGTGGAAACGTCAATGGCTACCGGATCGAATACAAGGTTGAGCTGGCCACCGATGGCGGTGCCTATCAGCAGGTGCTGAGCGAGGCTGTCGACGGCAAGACCACCAGCCTGTACGAGCGGACACGCCGTATTGATCTTCCAAAGGCGACCACCGGCTGGTTGATGAAAATCACGCGCCTGACCGTCAACCAGAACAACAACAAAATCTCCGACACCATGCAGATCGCCGGCTTCACCGAGGTGATCGACGCGAAGATCCGCTACCCAAATACTGCGCTGCTCTACATCGAGTTCTCCGCTGAGCAGTTCCGCAGCATCCCGGCCGTCACGGTCGAGACAAAGCTGAAGAAGATGCAGGTGCCGAGCAATTATGACCCTTTGTCTCGTACCTACTCGGGCGTTTGGGACGGAACATTCAAGCAAGCCTGGACCGATAACGCGGTTTGGATGACCTACGACATCACCACCGCAGACCGCTTCGGCCTTGGCCGTCGTATCAAGCCGTGGATGGTGGACAAATGGGAGCTGTACCGAATCTCGCAGTACTGTGACCAGCTTGTACCGGACGGGAAGGGTGGCCAGGAGCCGCGCTTCATCTGCAACCTGAATCTGCAAAGCAAGGCTGACGCCTGGTCTCTGCTGCGTGACATCTCCACGATCTACCGGGGCATGACTTACTGGGCCCAGGGCCAGGTGTTCACCCTGGCGGATATGCCGCGCGCCACCGACTTCGACTTCGCCTACACCCGGGCGAACGTCATCGACGGCAAGTTCACTTACTCCAGTGCGTCGGAGCGCACCCGCTACACACGGGCGCTGATCAGCTACGACAACCCGCTGAACAACTACGACACCGATGTCACCGCTGTGACCGATGCCAAGCTGCAGCGGCGCTACGGCGACAACCCGCTGGAGATCAGTGCCATCGGCTGCACCCGCGAATCCGAGGCCCAGCGCCGGGGCAAGTGGGCGCTGCTCACGAACTCCAAGGATCGGGCGGTTACCTTCAAGGTCGGTCTCGACGGGCGTATTCCGTTGCCTGGCTACGTGATTCCTATCGCGGACGAACTGCTGGCGGGTCGCCCCGTGGGTGGGCGTATCTCCGCAGTGAATGGCAAGGTCATCACGCTGGACCGCGATACCCAGGCCAAGCCCGGTGACCGGCTGATCCTCAACCTGCCAGACGGCAAGTGTGAGGGCCGTACCGTGCAACTGGTCAGCGGCCGGCAGGTCACCGTTACCGTGGCTTACTCCGTTGCGCCCGAACCCGAACTGGTATGGGCGCTGGATGCCGACGACCTGGCAATCCCGTTGTACAGGGTGGTGAGCGTGGCCCGGCCGGAGCCTGGCGTGTTTGAGATCTCGGCCGTGCAGTATGACCCGAGCAAATTCGCGCACATCGACACCGGCGCCCGGCTGGAGGAGCGCCCAATCAGCGTTGTGCCGATCACTGTCGTTCCGGCGCCGGCAAGCGTCACGCTCACATCGAGCTACGCCGTGAACCAAGGCATCGCCATCAGCACCATGAACATCTCGTGGCCGGCCGTGGCTGGTGCTGTCGCCTATGACGTGGAGTGGCGCAAGGACAGCGGCAACTGGATCAAGCTGCAGCGCACTGGCGCGACAAGCGTGGATGTCACCGGCATTTACTCGGGCGCCTACCTGGCCCGGGTTCGGTCGGTGAGCGCCTTCGAAATCTCGTCGATCTGGAAAAGCTCCAACCTGACCAATCTGGAAGGGAAGGTCGGCCTGCCGCCGGCGGTGGCGTTCCTGACTACCACCAGCGAACTGTTCGGCATCGGCATTCGCTGGGGTTTCCCTGCTGGCGCCGAGGATACCCAGCGCACCGAGTTGTGGTATGGGCCTGCGAACGACCTGGCGGCGGCTATCAAGCTTGCCGACTTGGCGCATCCTCAGGCGGATTACCGCATGCAGTCGCTCTTGGCAGGCGCAACCCTGTTCTTCTGGGCGCGCCTGGTTGACCGCACCGGAAACGTGGGGCCGTTCTATCCGGTCGGCAATGGCGTGATTGGGCAGGCTAGTTCGGACGCTGGGCCTATTCTTGAGATGCTCACCGGCAAGGTCACCAAGACCGAGCTTGGCGAAGACCTGCTCAGCGAGCTGGAAGGCCTGCAGGACCAGATTGACAGCCTGGACGGTCTTGGCGCGTACGTGCCTGCGCAGGTGTACCTGCAAGGTCAGATGGTGGTAGCTGGCGATCGCATCTACCAGGCGAAGCAGGAAGTGCCTGTGAACAGCCCGCCGCCGAATTCCACGTACTGGCTGGACGTGGGGCAATCGGTTGAGACGGCCAATGGACTGGCACAGCAGGTCAGCACCAATACGACCAACATCACCAAACTCGATGGCGCAGTCACGGCTCAGGCCGGCACTACCAATGCGCTGCGCGCTTCTGCCCGAGACGACAGCGGCAGTGGGGCGAAGGCTGATGCTCTCAAAGGCTGGGCCAGCACCGCGGCCATCGTCCAAGAGAGCAAGGTGCGAGCCACGGCGATCGAGGCGGAGGCGACCAAGACCACTCAGTTGCAGGCAACGGTCGGGCAGAACACCTCGTCAATTCAGGAGACTTCTTCGGCGCTTGCCAATACCAATGGCCAATTGTCGACTCTCTGGTCAGTGAAGATGGAGACCGCTCCTGGCGGGCAGAAGTACGCCGCCTCGTTTGGCCTGGGCCTGCAGGTCGATCCGTCTGGAGTGTCGTCGCAGTTCGTGGTGAGGGCTGACACGTTCATGCTGTTGAACTTGGCGAACGGTGTGCCGGTTTCGCCGTTCTCGGTATCTGGTGGGCAGACGTTCATCAGTTCGGCCTTCATCCAGGACGGCAGCATCAGCATGCTGAAGATCGGCCAGGCGCTGCAATCGGATAACTACGTCGCTGGTGCTCAGGGATGGCGCCTTGATAAGGCGGGCAATCTGGAGTTCAACGGTCCGGCACCTGGCGGTGGGCGCCTGACCATGACTAACCGCGCGATCAAGGTCTACGACGAAACCGGGGTTAAGCGTGTACAGCTTGGAGATCTGACGGCATGAGTTTCGGAATGAGGATATGGGGCGCCAATGGCGCCCTTGAGTTAGACGAGAACTCTTTTACTGTCAGGGTTGTTTATTCTGCCGTGCTATTAAGCGCTGACTATGCTCCTAGCCGATCCATCTTTATATCAATTCCTGGAGTTACCCCGGCTACTCACTCGGCAGTATGCGTACCTATCACAAACTACGGAACAGATGGTCAAAACATTCGAAATATACAATATACCCCGATAGTTGGTAATAATGGAGTGACTGTCTTTTGGGGTCAACCTAATACGAACGGACCGCTTGGTGTTCTAACTCCACAACGTCTTTTAGTTATGAAGTACAGATAATGACATTCGGACTAACCTTTTCAAATACAAGCGACGTAGTAGTTCTTGATTCTGAATTCACTAGACTTGTGGTTATAGCTAAGGGAGCATACTCCGGCACTGGTGGTGCAGGCGTAGCGTTCCCGGTAGTAGTTACCAGTCAAGAGCCACCACTAGTGTTCGTCAGGCCAGCCCAGTCGAACACGCTTTGTTTTTGTAAAATATCTGGGGGGGGCAGGAGGGTGGACGGGTTTCTCTTTCACTGGTATTGCTGGTGTGGGAACATCTGGTGACTGGTTTTGCGCGGCTTACCAATCAAGTCCTACAGCGTTGTTCGGTCTTAGGTTATGGGATGGGTCGTCAAAGCTTCTCTTCGACAATGGTACGGCCGCTGCTCAATTTACTAGAGCCATAACATCTTGGACTTACCTAGGGTCTCAGAGTACCGGTCAGGGTGTCTCTTTGTTAAGTTGGACAGCCGTCTCACCACTAAACACAGGAGATTTCATGCTCCTAAACAATATCGCAATGGATGTAGCCGGGGGGCAGACGAGGCAAGGAAACCAGTACGCTGTTTGGGACTATGCAAACAATAGGCTTGTTATGCAAGTCGTTGGCGTAGATATTCAGACCACACTTTATACCCCTGTAGTTTTCGCAAAACCAATTTCATAACCGTTACTAATACGAATAGAACCCGATAACCGCCGTGCGCGGTTTTTTATTGCCTGGAGAAAAGTATGGTTTGGCAAAGAGCCGGAACAGTGTCTGTTCAAAACGGCAGCACTACAGTCGCGGGCGCCGATGTTGATTTCGCGGCATCCTCCAGGGTGGGTGATTCGTTCGTCGGCCCGGATGGTGCAACCTATGAGGTCGCCAACGTCGCGAGCGCCACGGTGATCTCGATCCTGCCTGCGTACAAAGGGCCAACAGTTAGCGGTGAGGCCTACGCCATCATGCCCGTGCAGGGCTATGACAAGATGCTGTCGGATGCCTTTAACAGCCTGAACAACCAGTTCGGGCCGAAGCTGGCTGCGCTCGGAACTACTGGCAACTACGATATTTTGCCGGTCGAGAAGGGGGGGACAGGTAACACCAATGGCACAGCGCAAAAACTTGCGGCCGCTGGAATCGTCGGCACGGTGTCGCAGGCTGGCGGGCAGCCTACTGGCGCTATAATCGAGCGCGGCAGTAACGCCAATGGCCAGTATGTGAAGTTTGCCGACGGCACCATGATATGCACTCGAACTACCACCTTTACATCAACCATCAATGCTCTGGTCGGTGGGCAGGGTTCGGTTTACGGAAGTAGCGGTGTGCCTTCTGCTGCAATGCCCGCTACTTTCATAGCAATCCCCGCCGTAGAAATCGACGTCACTACAAGCGCCGCATTTACGGGGTGGACGGGAGGCAAATCTCCAGCATCAATTTCCTCCTGGGGGACGCTCATGCTTTTAGAGGCTTTCGCCCGGGCATCCCAGACTTACACGATTCAGTACACGGCTATCGGGAGGTGGTTTTGATGCGCATTAAACTTTCGCCAGACGCAAACATTGCTCCTAATCTCAGCATCGTTAAGGCAGGGGAGACACTGATCGTCAACGGAGATTCGTTCGACTTCTCGCCTATGGGTAACGGCGACACTCTGCCTGTTTCCGCGATCACCAGCACCTGGTTCCGTGCTGATGTTGAAAAACTCGAAGATGGGGAGTTGGTGATTACCGTCGCGCTTCCCAACGGCCCAAATGCCAGCCATGCGCAGCGATTCCCTGAAGACTTGGTCAACGTGCCAGACGGCCCCGTCGTTCTTCCGCTGCCACTCCCTGCACCCTTGGAGGTATCTGAATGAACATCGATTGGGATAAGCTCATCACGAAGGCTATGAAGGATGCAGCGGGCCAGGCTGCACAATTGGCGGCTTCCAAGGGCGAGCTTGCAGCAAGGAACACAAGGTCGCTCCTTCAGATTTCAAGACTCCAGGAGCGAATCGACACGATTGGATTCGGCATTGAAATTGGCGAAGCCACTGAAGAGGATGAAGCAGAGCAAGCCGCGCTACTGCTGAAGCTGAAAGACTGGAAAAGTTACAAGTACGCCCTCGGCAAGGTCACGGTTCAGCCGACTTGGTACCAGGCGCCAGTCTGGCCCGTAGAGCCACCAATCCCCGAAATCATCGCCGCGCCGATGCAGGTCGCCGCCGAGGTCATCTAATCCAAACCGAGCACCGCAACCCGCCATTGAGCGGGATTTTTTTCGTCTGGAGAAAGGCATGCCCATCACCGAACAGCAACTCCTGCAGATCCTTCCGAACGCCGGCCGCCAAGCCGGCGTTTTTGCTCCTGTGCTGAATGCTGCCATGGCCAAATATGGCATCGTCAACCGCCTGCGCATTGCCGCATTCATTGCCCAGGTAGGTCACGAGTCGGGGCAGTTGCGCTACGTGCGCGAGATCTGGGGCCCCACCGCGCAACAGGCCGGGTACGAGGGGCGCGCCGACCTGGGCAACACGGAGCCGGGCGACGGATCCAAGTACCGTGGCCGGGGCCTTATACAGATCACCGGCCGGGCGAACTGCGCGGCGTGCGGTGAAGCGCTGGGCCTGGACCTGGTCAATCAACCCACGCTGCTGGAGCAGCCGCAGCACGCTGCGATGTCAGCGGCCTGGTTCTGGTCTACCCGTGGACTGAACAAGCTGGCGGATCAGGGGCAGTTCGTGAAGATCACCCGGCGCATCAATGGTGGGCTCACCGGCCAGGATGATCGCCAGGCGCTGTACGAAAAGGCGCTGAAGGTGCTGGCATGACGCCGGTGCAGAAGCTGGCCGGCCTGGTGGTGCTGGTGTTGGTGCTGATGGCTGGCGCCGCCGGCGTCACCTGGCAGGTGCAGGACTGGCGGATGGGCAAGCAGCTCGCCGAGCAGTCCGGGCTGCACAAGGCTGACCTGGCAGCGATCAGTAATGCTGCCGCCGCCCAGGCGCGCGCCGAACAGGACAAACGCCTGTCCACCGAGCGGGCCCTGGCCACCTCTGACCAACAACACACCAAGGAATTATCCGATGCCCAGCGTAACCAGGCGTTGCTGCGTGATCGTCTTGCCACTTCTGATCTGCGGCTGTCAGTCCTTCTCGACGCCACGGATTCAGCCAGTGGCTGCAACGTGCCTACCGCCACCAGCGCCGTCGGCGTGGTTCATGCAGCCCGTCGAGCCCAACTTGACCCAGCGCATGCTCAACGAATTATCGCCATCACCGACGACGGGGATAACGCCGTGATCGCGCTGCGGGCGTGCCAGGCTTATGTGAGAGAGCTACAAACACAGCTGTGATCGAATTACGGCAACAATTGAAGAAGCCTGTGAACGTAATCCGAGTCGTGTTGCATTCCGCAGAAAATAGTCATCGATTTTGTAGTTTCCTCTGTGCTGCGCTCTATTTTTGGTTTGTTAAAATCTACTGCGGTCGCTGAAGGCCAGATTTTTACAACTCGGTTATTTTTTTCGTTTGCTCTTATTATTCGATTTATGCTCGAGTCTTCATGACTCAGGATGTGGAGTATGATATGGCCAATCATAAAGGTTGTAGATCTGACATTTGGGGTGAGTTGTTCAGGGCTGTATTGTGTAAGGTGTAAGTATGTTCTATGCCAAGCTACTATTCCGCTTTGGTCACAGTGCCCTAGCCAAACTCTTACGTTAGGTGGGGGGGATTTATACTTATATAAATAATTTGTGTCGGGCTCGGTATATCCGGAAGTATTTGTTTCAAGTATGTCCCACTTCATTGCAAGCATTGTGGCCCATAAGCCTAGCGTGAAGGCTTCGTCATTAGATATAGTAATAAATTCCTTCCGCTTGAGCTTTTCATATATTGGGATGATCTTGCTCTCTAATTCGCTCATCCATCCATTATTGCACGTGATACAGACTTTTTTTGTTTGTAGGCTTAAAATTGGGTTGTTTGAATTTTTCGGGAATCTTTGAGTCGAAATATGAGTTTCAGCTTTTCTGATTGTCAGTGCGCGGTTGAAAGATTTGTTGTGCGATTTTTCAGAAATGTGGTTTCTCAACCACTGCGGAAACATGTGTTCCTTTGACGGTTTTTTACTTCCGCAAAACATGCAGGTATTTTTGTATTGTTCTTTTGCCATTTTATTAAGCTACACAGCGGTTTTTTGAAATTCTAGCATCTTTACTAATAATGAAGGGCCATTGTCAAGCATACTTATAAATTGAAAGGATAGAATGCTCGGAAGAGAGGGGCGTGGACTTCCTTCTCGACGTGGGCATTGATTGGGACGGTTGCCCAGTGGAGCCGCCATCCCCAACGCACCAGATCAGCGTGTAGCGTTTCCCCCTGGAGGTGGAGCAGGGCGATCTATGTTGTCGGTGCAACGTTGTACCGCTCAAGCGGTGTGTCACCCGCGGAGTTCGCCAGGGCGTTGGGCATGCTCAGCGCCGCCACGAAGTCGTGAATCCCTCGATACTGTGAAAGTCGTCCACACATGGCCAGCACCTCTCTCTGTTTGAGCTTAGACAATCGTGGTCGGGCGAGGCCTCCTCTCATTTACGATCCGGCGCAACTCGTCCGCCTCTCGTCTGCTTACGCTGGTCGATGTGGTCAGGTCTGAGATTTGTTTACGCATTGCTGCCGCTTCGGTACCGCGCTCTCGAAGGTACCCGGCAAACTCGCTGTTCTTCGCCTGGGTCTCCAGCAGCATCTGGCTGATGCCGAAAACGTCGGCCTGTGCTTTTCGAAGCTGCAGGTTCAGTTCCTTTACCTCGTTCTCCAGCATGCGGCAGTGCTGCTTGTACATTTCGAGGGGCGTGGGGAGTCCAAGCCACTCGCAGGTGTCTTCATCTATGTTCATGTTGGCGCCCTCAAATGCTGTATGTGCGTACAGTAGTCGAGGTGTATCAGATTTGGGAGTGGTGTTCGTCGGCAGGACGCCGTGGAAATGGAAATTGCGGTGCAGTGCCTAAAATTGCGGAGCGAAAAAGATAAGGGCCTGCATGAAGTTCATCATGCAAGCCCTTGATATATATGGTGCCCGAACCCGGAATCGAACCGGGACGCCCTTACGAGCGGGGGATTTTAAGTCCCATGCGTCTACCAGTTTCGCCATTCGGGCGGTAGCGCGTTGTTGCAGGGTTGGGAATATATAGATCCAGGCGCTTCGGCGCAAGGTCGGGTTGCCGCTTTATTGCATCAGGGGACGCGCGAAAAAGCTTGGCAGATCAGTGATCTACATCGGCTTTAACGGGGGATTCAGAGGATTGCTACAGTGCGGGAACAAGTTGCATAAATGACAGTCATAGCGATATGCCATCCCGGCAGTCTGGAAAGGAATCAGTTGATGCTCAGTGTTCGCAAGCGCTCTTGGATGGTGGTTGTAGGCGTCATGGGACTGTTGGCCGGTACGGCACAGGCTGGGAGTCCGGTGAAGTGGGGGGATTTCAGTGCGTCAGCGGGTGACCGGTTGACGGGGGCTTCGCTGGAGGCAGGTAACCAGTATGTGTTGAAGACGTCGAGCATTTCGGTGGGGGATATTGAGCAGCTGCAAGCTGCGCAGAAACGCACCGATAGCGAAGTGCAAGGCCTGAAAAGCAAGCTGGAAGGGCAGGACCGTGCGTTCGATGAGCTCAAGCGCAAGGACGGTTCGAGTTCCAGTTCCAGTGACAGCCAGTTGGCGAGCCTCAAGCGCACGGTCGAGGATCAGAAAAGCACGATCGAACGGCAGAAAAGCGACATCGATGGCTTGAAGCGCAGCCTGGACGATCTAAAGCGCAGCGTCGATACCTTGAGCAGCAAGGTCAAGTAGCCTGGCCGCTGCGACATGCGGTCAGTCATGACCTTGGACGCGGGTGTAAGGTAGGGCGTGTAACGCTGGGAAATCTCAGGAAAGCGAGGTGACTATGAGCGCTCCACTGCTGAAGAAACTGCATCTGAATGGGTACGACATCGTGCAGGTCAATTTCGGGCCATGGCGGGTGTGTACGCCCCAGGACCGGCTGGCGTCGTTTAATTCCCGTGAACAGGCACTGGCGTATGCCGCCACGTTGCCGGGGTACCAGGCACGCAACAGGCCGGTGTCCAATGATGATTGATTGAAAACGAAGCCCCGGTTTGACCGGGGCTTCTGCGTTTCTGGCTTATACGAACGGTTGTGCGCCGAAGCCACGTGGCAGGCGTTGCAGCCCTGGCAATCCGGTCAGGTGCTGCGTCCACGCACTGCGCCAGTCGGTGCTGATGTGGGTCTTGGCTTGGCGCGAAGCACGGCGAGCGGCGTTGCGCTGGTTGCGGCGCGCTTCCTTGTAGGCATCGGTGTTGCGGCAGGTGCGGCATTTGACCCGGTTCAGCTCGGTGCTGGAGGGCAGGCTATTGCCGTGATGGCCGCAGGCCAGATGCCCGGCAACCTTGAAGTGAATGACCATGCAAGCGTCTCCTTCTTATTGGGTACGCGCATCGGTAAACCCACAATGCACGCGGGGAGGGCGGGGATTAAAAATCCCGGCCCCTGAGATTACGACCCCACGGGCGCAGCAGCGTTCAGCACTCGAAAGCTTCGAGCAACTGCCGCAACCCCAGGAATTTGCCCGGTTGTTGCAGGCCTATGCCGAGTTCAGTGCTCGCTGAGTTCAGTCAATCAAGGCGAGCAGGTCTGTGTCGCCTACATCCTGCCCGGCCTGGGTCAGGAGCGTCGTGACCTGGCCCCGGTGGTGGGTCTGGTGATTGAAAAAATGTACCAGCAGGTCGCCAAACGGCTTGCTGGCCGCCGCGCCGAGCATGTTGTGGTAGTGCAGGCGATGGTCGAGGTCGGGCTCGCGCAGGGTGTGGACCCAATCGATGATCAACTGGTCCAGCCAACGGCGCTGGGCCGCGAGTTCACCCAGGTCGGCGAACGCCAGTTGCTTGAGGTCCGGCGGGGTGGCAATGGCGCTCAGCGGCGCCAGCGCCGCATAGCCGGCGGGGTGCAGGGCAAAGCGTTTGAGCCAGACGGTGTCGCCCAACGTGAGGTGGTTGAGCGTGCCGAAGATCGAGCCGAAAAACGCTTGGCGGTCCACGCGCAATTCATCGTCCGTGAGCTTGGCGGCCGCGTCATAGACCTTGCGGTTCATCCACTGGTTGTAGGTCGCCAGCAGCGCCATTTGTTCGATACGGTTCACGTGCTACGCCCCTCGTTGGCAATGGTGCCGCCATCATAAGGCAATCAACTCGACGCCCCGCAGTTGCAACGGCACCTCGCTTGAATGCAGTTTTCTACCGTCAGTACCGAAACGCCGCTGGCTCTGGCCCGGCAGACCATTCCGGATGTGTCATCACCACCCGGCTGGGCGAGCGCCACCGTTTAGAGTTCATTCAGACAAGAGGCGCTCGAAAGTTACCCGATATATAACTTCATACGCCGCGTGCGGCGAGAACGGCCAGATAGATCAATACCAAACCGCAGGCGCCATAACTGATGCGCTGCCAAGTGGGCGATGCATTCTTGCGCAGCAGGTTGACCAGTGCGGCGATCAGAAAGCATGACAGCACCGAAGCCAACATGAACCCGGCGAAAAACATCAGCGTCTGCCCATGGCTGGGCGTGGCACCGACGATGCCTGTCAGCGCGCTGCCCAATGCCCCCCAGTAGACGATGTTTTTCGGGTTGGCGAGGGAGATTGCCGCGCCCACGGCCAGCGCGTTTTGTCGGGTACTGGTCGGCGCGCTGTCCGCTTCGGGCAAGTGCCAGGCGTCGATCAGGCTGCGTATGCCCAACCAGGCCAGGTACAACGCACAGATCACCGTCAGCGGTACGCGCACCGCGTCATGCTGGATCAACAGCGCGATGCCGGTGAGGCCGATCACCGCCCAGACTGCGTCGCCGACCAGCGAGCCAAACTGCACCAGCAAGGCGGGTGTGAAACCGTGGAGTAAGCCACGGCGCAAGGTCTCCGCCAGCACGGCGCCGGGGGAGAGGCAAAACACAAAACCGAATACCAGCGCGTAAAAGAAGATCGTCAGCATGCCCGCGTTCCTTCAAGTGATGGCGGGCAGTGTGCGGGCGCAGAGGCGGGGTGTCTTGAACCAGATTGCGCTGTTCAGCCCTTCAGCGCGCTTTGGTAGCGGCCCGGTGTAATGCCGTAGGCCGCGCGAAAATGCCGATTGAGATGGCTTTGGTCCGCGAAGCCGAGGTCATGGGCCACCGTGCTGGCCGCCATACCAGTGCGCAACAGGCCCTTGGCGCGCCGGGTGCGCAATTGCATGGCCCATTGACGCGGGCTGAGCCCGGTTTCTTTCTGAAAGGTGCGCAGCAGGTGGAATTTCGATAGCCCCAGCTCATCGCCCAGCCGGTCCAGAGGCAGTGCTTGATGCAGGTGTTCGGCGAGCATTTCCTGGGCACGGCCAATCAGGCTTTTGCCGGTTGTTGCGCTACCGGGCACGCGCACGCCGCTGAGGCTGACCACGTCACCGAGCAACAGCACCAAGGCGTCTTCGCTTAACTCGCGGAGCAACGCATCACTGCTCAATGCGCCTTTTACCGCTGCCGCCAGGCGCTGCGCCAGGTCCGGCTGAAAACACAACGAGCGATCGAACTCCAGATGCGTCAGGCCCAGGTCATTGGCCAATTGATCCGCCGTGACGTACAGGCTGACAAACTGCCACGGCGCGCCATCCGCCGCACCGCCGCCCTGAATCTGGCCTGGGTTATACAGGGTGATGGAGCCCGGCCCGGCCTCGAACTCGCGGCGATCCAGCCACACCTTTTCCTCGCCCACCAGGTTCACGCCGATTACGCACTCGTCGTGGCTGTGGCGGGCAAAGTTCAGGCCGGTGCAGGTGGTGCTGCTGATTTCGTAATGGCCCAGCCAGGCGTGTTGAAGGGCGCTCATCGAGTTGGCTCGTTCAGGGGCAAAGGCTGAGGATACGCCGGCAACGCGGTTCAAATCGACCGTTGATTGACCCGTTGAGAGAGTTGCTCGGCGCTTTCCCTGCGCTCCGAATAACGGTCTACCAGGTCCGGGCGGTCACGCAGCAGCAGGGTGAACTTCAGCAGTTCTTCCATCACGTCGACAACGCGATCATAAAGGGCTGAAGGTTTCATGCGGTCCTGGTCATCGAACTCCATGAAGGCCTTGGGCACCGAGGACTGATTGGGGATGGTGAACATGCGCATCCAGCGGCCCAGTACGCGCAGCTGATTGACGGTATTAAAGGACTGCGAGCCGCCCGACACTTGCATCACCGCCAGGGTCTTGCCTTGGGTCGGGCGGACGGCGCCAAGGGCCAGCGGCACCCAATCAAGCTGTGCCTTGAACACCGCCGACATCGAGCCGTGCCGCTCGGGGGAGCACCAGACCTGGCCTTCGGACCATTGCATCAGTTCCAACAGCTCCTGCACCTTGGGGTGGTCACTGGGGACGTCATCGGGCAACGGCAAACCGCTCGGGTTGAAGATGCGGGTCTGCGCACCGAAGTGTTGCAGCAGGCGCGCGGCTTCTTCCACCAGCAGGCGGCTGAACGAGCGCTCGCGGGTCGAGCCGTAGAGCAGCAGAATACGGGGCGGCTGGGCCAAACCGGCAGGCTGGATCAAGGTCGTGTCCAGGTTGGGCAGGGTGGTCATAAATGCTCCGGTTATAACAGCGCAATGCGCTCGAGTTCTGCTTTCAGTTCAGCAGGGCTGAGCTGGCCGAAGCGCAGGGCGAAAAACGCCCGGCAACGGGTGGCGATGGTCGCCAGCGTGGCGTCGAACGCGGCCTGGATGCTGGCCTCGTCACCTTGAGCGTCCGAAGGATCTTCCAGGCCCCAATGCGCCTTCACCGCCGGCCCGAAATACACCGGGCAGGCTTCGCCGGCCGCCTTGTCGCAGACGGTGATGACCAGGTCCGGCGGGCTGCCTTCAAACGCGTCATTGCCCTTGCTGTACAACCCTTCGGTGCTGATACCCGCCGCCTGCAACGTGCTCAGGCTGCGCGGCAGGACTTGGCCCTTGGGGAAGCTGCCAGAGCTGATCGCGGCGAAACCCTCTGGTGCCAGGTGGTTGAACATCGCTTCGGACAAGATGCTGCGGCAGCTGTTGGCGGTGCACATGAACAGGACTTTCATTGCGGTCTCTCCTTTAAATACTCAGGCGCAACGCGAGGGCGGCGAGGGTGATCAACAGCACCGGCAAGGTCAGCACGATCCCGACCTTGAAGTAGTAGCCCCAGGTGATGGTGATGCCTTTGCGCGCCAGGATATGCAGCCACAGCAGGGTGGCCAGGCTGCCGATAGGGGTGATTTTCGGGCCCAGGTCGCTGCCGATCACGTTGGCGTAGATCATTGCGTCCTTGACCACGCCCACGGCATGGCTGGACTCGATGGACAACGCGCCGATCAAGACTGTCGGCAGGTTGTTCATCGCCGAGGACAACAATGCTGTCAGCACGCCGGTGCCCATGGCCGCACCCCACACGCCGTAGGTGGCGAAGGTATCGAGCCAGGTCGCCAGGTAAGTGGTGAGGCCGGCGTTACGCAAGCCGTAGACCACCAGGTACATCCCTAAGGAAAAGATCACGATCTGCCACGGCGCTTCCTTCAGCACTTTGCGTGTGGAGATCTTGTGGCCCTTGGCGGCGATCACCAGCAGGAGTACGGCGCACACGGCGGAAATCGCGCTGATGGGAATGCCCAGCGGTTCCAGGGCAAAACAGCCGATCAGCAGGATGCCCAGCACCCACCAGCCGGCGCGGAAGGTGGCGCGGTCGTGGATTGCGCTGGCGGGGTCGGCCAGGTCGGCGGGGTCGTAGCTCTGCGGAATGTCGCGGCGAAAGAACCACAGCAAGACCGCCAGGGTGGCGGCGACGCTGACAAAGTTGACCGGCACCATGACGGCGGCATATTCGTTGAAGCCGATCTTGAAGTAGTCCGCCGAGACGATATTCACCAGGTTCGACACCACCAGCGGCAGGCTCGCCGTGTCGGCAATAAACCCCGCCCCCATCACAAACGCCAGGGTGGCGGTCGGCGAAAAACGCAGCGCCAGCAGCATCGATATCACGATGGGCGTGAGAATCAGCGCCGCGCCGTCATTGGCAAACAGCGCCGACACCAACGCCCCGAGCAGCACCATATAGGCAAACAACCGCCGGCCACGCCCGCGTCCCCAACGCGCCACATGCAGCGCTGTCCAGGCAAAGAACCCGGCCTCATCCAGCAGCAGGCTGATGATGATCAGCGCGACAAACGTCCCGGTGGCATTCCAGATGATGTGCCACACCACGGGGATGTCAGCCAGGCTGATCACGCCACAGGCCAGGGCCAGGATCGCCCCCATCGTGGCGCTCCAGCCCACGCCGAGGCCCTTGGGCTGCCAGATGACCAGAACGATGGTGAAGATAAAAATGGCAACTGCGACAAGCATGAATAAACGCTCCGATGGCTCAGCAGCAGGTGCTGGCCCGTTGTGGTCTGTCGCCCATTGCATCCAGGCGCTGTGCGTCGTTATGCAACCATGGCTGGTTGGCTTTAAGGGTGATGTCCAGCACCTGGGTCACCCAATCGGGCAGTGCCGGGTTGATGCGGTAGTAGATCCATTGGCCCTGGCGACGATCCAGCAACAACCCGCAACTGCGCAGTTGCGCCAGATGGCGGGAGATTTTTGGCTGGCTGTCGTCCAAGGCATGGATCAGTTCGCACACGCAAAGTTCGCCTTCACGCTGAATCAATAACGTCAGGCGCGCCCGGGTCGCATCGGCCAGGCATTTGAACAGGGTGGGCGGTGAGATGAGGTCCGACATGGGCAGGGCCTGTATATGTGGAAATTCGAATATACGTATTTCCATATATATCAGTCAAACCCTGTTTCAATTGATATGGATCAACGCTCGGGAAAACTGCCACAAGTGATTGAAATTAAAATGAAACACGAATGTCCTAAAGTGCCTCCCCATTGCTGATGAAGGAAGACCCCGCGTGACCCGTGCCACTCGCAACCTGCGCAAGACCCTGGATTCCGTCGCGGAAAATAACGAAACCGCGGCCTTCGACCTGATGCGCGCGGTCGAAAAACTCGGCGATGAAGTGCTGCGCCAGCGCTTGCTCAACACCATCCACCGGCTCAACCAGGACGCTCACGAACTGCGTGAAGCGCGGGATTCGGTGGAGCAGGTGTCGGTCCGGCTCGCCTGAGCAAGATCGTTCAAGACAAGCTCCATCTTGCGCTGGCATGCTTGTCGACTGTCTGTCGATGAGCCGTTTCCATGCCTGCTGCCTTACCTCATTACGCTTTCGCTCGCGGCGCAATCGCCGTCATTCCCTTGTCCCTGGCCTGTGCGCCCTGGGGGCTGCTGGCCGGCTCCATGGCCATCGATGCGCAATTCACGCCGCTGCAAGCCCAGGGGTTGTCCGCCATTGTGTTTGCCGGCGCTGCGCAGTTGGTCGCCATTGGCATGGTCAAGAGCGGCGCCAGCCTGATCTCCATCGTACTGACCACCTTGCTGCTGACCTCCCAGCACCTGCTCTATGGCATGCACCTGCGTCCGATTCTTTCGCCGCTCAAGACGCGCTGGCGCATGAGCCTGGGCTTTCTGCTCACCGATGAGTTCTTTGCGCTGGTCAGCCACTATGACCGCGAAACCTTTAATCGCTGGTATGCCCTGGGCGTCGGCCTGACGTTTTACATCATCTGGAACCTGTTTACCCTGGCCGGCATCGTGCTCGGTAAAAGTATCCCCGGCCTCGACCAGTTGGGCCTGGAGTTCTCCATCGCCGCCACCTTTATCGCGCTGATCACCCCGGTGGTGCGCGACGTGCCGACGGTGGTCTGCGTGGCGGTGTCGCTGTTGTGTTCGGTGTGGTTGAGCTTCCTGCACTGGGAGTCGGCAGTGGTGGTGTCGGGTGTGCTGGGCATGAGCGCAGGGTTTGCCTGCAAGCGATTGGGAGTAGGGCAGCGATGATTTACCTGATGATTGTGGCCATGGGCCTGGTGGTTTTTTTCAACCGCTATTTGTTTATCGAGCCGCGCCTGCCGGTGCGCCTCAACCGTGGGGCGCGGGAATTTCTCGGCTTTGCGGTGCCGGGCATGCTCACGGCGATCTGCGGGCCGATTATTTTCCTGGCTGATCATCAGCTCAACCTGAGCCCGGCCAATCCGTATTTGCTGGCAGGTATCTGTGCGGTGGCGTTGATGTTCTGGACGCGCAATGTGCTGCTCACCGTGCTGCTGAGCATGGCGTTGTTCTACCTGTTTCGCTGGTGGCTCTGAAGCGCAGGCGAAAAAAAGCCCGCGGGAGGGCGGGCAGAAGGGAGACTTCTAAAAATGAGCCAGGCCACTATAGGCGGCAAATTCTCCCCCCACAGTGAAACAAAGTTCATGGGGGCGTCAGTCAGCCCTGCGGCAATGGTACAGTCGCGTTTTTTCCAACGAGGCAATGGCATGCACAAGGTGGTAATGGGCGCATTGGTAGTGGTAGCACTGTCCGGTTGCGCGGGTTCGAAGATGAACGAGGCGCGCCTGGGTGCTCCCTACAAGGCCATGGCATCGGACAAGGCCACCCTGGTGGTTGCCGAGTGCATCCAGTTTGGCTGGCAGGATGAAAGCGTGTTTGGCGTCGACGCCGGTGGCTTCAAAGAGCCGAACGGGGCCGGTGGTTTCACCGTCTACACCACGGGTGGCGATTACTTCGTCGACGTGCAAAGCGCCGGTGCCGGTTCGTCCGTCAAGTACTACGCCGCTGAAGATACGATGCCCGCCAAACGTCGTTTGGCCGCACTCGCGACGTGTCTGTAAGCCGTTGCCTTAGTCTTTTTAGGAAATGCCCGGCGGGACAGCCGCCGGACATTCGCTTATGATTCACTCCGCCCGCCCGACACGATGGCTCTTTACCAGTACACGGACGTCGAGGCCTAACCGTCGGGCGGGCATCTTTGGTTCCTTATCGCGGCATAAAGCCCAAATGCCAGCGTCGGGGAATCTTCAGCGACACCAGCCCCAATACGCCCGCCAACACGCCGCTGACCATCAGCGCCTTCAGCCCCATGTGCTGCTCCAGCAACGCGCCGATCACCGCGCCAACAAACATCCCCGCCCATGGAATCAGTTGCACCCGCCAGCCGTTGCGGCGTTCCCCCAGCATCCAGCGTCCCAGTCCGCGGCCAAAGCGTGACAGCGCCCCGGTGACGTAGGTAAGCCCCACCGGCAAGCCGTTGACCTCTTCCACGGCCGCGTTGAGCATGCCCATCGCGATGATCGCCGCCAGCAGCGCGGGCAATGTGTCGGCGAAGGGCAACACGGCTGCGCCGCAGAGCAACGTTGCGATACACAGCAACAGGGGCAGGGCATGGCGCCGGCTGAGGCGGCCGACCACCACCCCCAAGGCGTTACCGGCGACGAATGTGGCGACCAGCAACAACAGGCGTGCGGTCAAACCGAGATCTCCAACGCTGATAGCCACTGCCAGGCGCGTGGTGTTGCCGCTCATGAACGAAACAAAGTCGCCACTGGCCATAAAGCCAATGGCGTCAGTCATACCTGCCAATACCGAAAGGCTGGCCACCAGCATCAGGCCGACGCGGCCGCGCCAGCGCTTTTGGTGGGCCAGTGCGGCATTGGCATAAGGCTTTTGGGGCGAAGGCAACATAGGGCCGGGCTCCTCGGTGAGATTATCCGGCCACTACCCTAGGACGCTTTGATTGCGCGCGCAATGACCTCAGACACTCTCCAGGCACCAACCCTCAACCGCCCAGCTCAAAACGTGAGTGGGCTTGATCGCCTGCACGAACGCTTCGTCATGGGACACCACTACCATCGCCCCGTTAAAACCTTGCAACGCCTGCTCGAAAGCGATCACCGATTCCAGGTCCAAGTGGTTGCTGGGCTCGTCGAGCAACAGCAGTTGCGCGGGTGTTTCACGCCACAGGGCAATCGCCATCGCGGCTTTCAAACGCTCGCCGCCGCTGAGGTGCGCGGTCGGTTGTATCACCCGCCGGGCATCCAGTTGCAGCAAGGCCAGGCGCGTACGCAGTTCGGCTTCGGCCAGCGGTGTGTCGAGCAGGTTGAGCTGTTCGACGACGGAGCGCCGGTCATCCAGCAGTGCCAGGCGCTGATCGATATAGGCAATGGGCACATGCACGTGGCATTCACCGCTGAGTGGCTGCCACTGGCCGGCCAGCAGCTTGAGTAAGGTGGATTTGCCGCAACCGTTGGGCCCACGCACGGCAACGCGCACCGGGCCCATCAGGTTGAGCGTCAACGCGGGGTGGTCCAGCCACGGTAATCGGGCATGGAGCAAGGCCAGCACCTGCCGACCGTTAGGCACCGCCGATCCCGGCAAGGCTAACAGGGTGGGGGTTTGTTCCTCGACCCGCGCATAGGCCTGGCGCACCTGGTCATCAAGCTGGTTTTTGTGGGCGTGGTGGGCGCTGCGCTGCGTACTCACGACCTCGGTGGCAGCGCCTTTCCAACGGGCCTTGGTAAACCGATCCACATTGGCCGTCTCTGCCTGTTTGCGTGAATGGGCGGCATTGCGTTGCAGGCTGTCATGGTCTTTTTGCAGACGCCGACGCTCACGGCTGCGCTCCAGGCGTGCGTGCTCCAACGCGGCGAGGGCGGCTTGCTGCTGCCGGTCGCGCTGGATGCGATAGGCCTGGTAGTTACCACCGTACACCTGCGTTCCTAGGGGCGAGAGTTCGATGATGCGGCCGAGGGTGTCCAGCAGTTGCCGGTCATGGCTGACCACCACCAGGCCGCCGCGCCAATCCGCCAGCACGCGCAGCAGCCACGTGCGGCCAGCGCTGTCGAGGTGGTTCGTGGGTTCATCCAGTACCAGCAGTTGGGGGGCGGCCAACAGTGCACCGATCAGCGCAACCCGCGCCAATTGGCCGCCACTGAGTTGCGCGGCCGGGGTTTCAACACCGAGCTGTTCCAGGCCTGCGGCATCCAGGGCCCGACGCAGGCGATCGGCAAGGTCCCAGCGCTCGTCGATCAACGCCAGGTCGTCAACCTGCGCTGCGCCCAGGGCCATGCGCTCAAGCGCCGCCAAGGCCTCGGCGGCGCCCGTGACGTGGGCGACGGTATCTCCTGCAGCGATCACCACGTTCTGCGACACATACGCCACGCTGGCCGAGCAACCGAGTGAGCCGCGGGAGGGTGACAGCACCCCGGCGATCAGTTGGGCGAGGATACTTTTACCTCGGCCATTGCGCCCCACAATGCCGGTGGGTGTGTGGTCGATGGACAGGTTCAGGTCGTCCAGCAAAGTCTCGCCGTTGGCGAACTGGAAGCACAGGTGTTGCAGGGAAACCAATACGGGCAGCCGGTTGACGTCAGTCATCAGCACCTCCAAAAAAATGTCGGACAGGCCAACAAGCGCGCCAGGCGGCTCGTTGCAGGTACATTTTGGAAGGCTTAGTGATTCACGTCGGCGGTCATCCCGAGGGTTGGAGGGGGGGCAAAGCCTAACTCGCCTTGGCGAGCTGTTCAAGGAACATGGCCAGAGCGACTTCCTCGGCCTTGAGCCCCTTGCGCAGCCGAGGCTTGGGCAGCTTGGATAACTCGCCCAGGCTGAAGTGCTCCAGCACCGCCGGGTGGATATAACACTTGCGACACACCGCCGGGGTGTTGCCCAGCTGCCTGGCAACGTCCTTGACCATCGCCACCACGTGCCGCTTGGCATCGGATTCGGGCTGCCATTCCAATTCGCGCAACACCGCCAGTGCCATGGCGGTACCGGCCCAGGTGCGGTAATCCTTGGCGGTGAAGTCGGCGCCGGTGAGGCTGTGCAGGTAGGCATTCACGTCCTGGGAAGTGACCGTGTGACGTTCACCGTCCTCGTCCAGGTACTGGAACAGGTTTTGCCCCGGCAATTCCATACAGCGCTTGACCACCGTGGCCAGGCGCCGGTCCTTGACGCTGACCTGGTGCTCCACACCGCTCTTGCCGCGAAACTGGAACAGGATTTCGCTGCCTTTCACGTCCACATGGCGGTTACGCAAGGTGGTCAGCCCGTAGGATTTGTTGTCTCGCGCATATTGAGTATTGCCGACACGAATCAGCGTGGCGTCCAGCAGCATCACCACTGTGGCCAGGACTTTTTCGCGGGTGAAGCCGGGTTCGGCGATTTGCGCTTCCAGCTGTTTGCGCAGTTTCGGCAGGGCGGTGCCGAATTCCTGCAGCCGAGCGTACTTGTCGCTGTCGCGCACTTCGCGCCAGCGCGCGTGATAGCGGTACTGCTTGCGTCCACGGGCGTCGCGCCCGGTGGCTTGCAGATGGCCGCGCGGGTCGGCGCAGATCCACACGTCGGTATAGGCCGGCGGGACCGCGAGGGCGTTCAGGCGCTTGATCTCATCGGCGTCCTGGATGCGCTCGCCCTTCGCGTCGAAGTACTGGAACTTGCCACGCAGCTTCTTGCGGCGAATGCCCGGCTGGGTGTCGTCAACGTAATGCAGGTCGCGGGGCAGGTCGGCGGGCAGCGCGGAGTCGGGCATGGGGCAAATTCCTTGGCAAAAAATCAGACCGGTATGCCTGATTGACCGCAGCCGTATGCGGTCGTGCCAAAAGGTTTTTTACGCCAGCACGGCGACCGCCTTGATCTGTGCCCATAGGGTCTGGCCGGGATGCAGTTGCAACTGATCGCGGGAGAAACGCGTGATGCGCGCCAGCAACGGTGTGCCATCCGCGTCCAGGCGCACCAGCACATGGGCGCTGTTATCCGCGGCAATCTCCTGGGTAACCGTCACCGGCAGGCGGTTGAGGATGCTGCTGTGTTCCTCGGCTTGCAGGCTGAGGCTGACGTCGCGCGCCTGGACCTTCACCCGCAGGGCGTTGCCCAGCGCCAGCGGAACATGGGCGACACGCAGGTGCTGGGCACTGTTGGGCAGTTGCAGCGTCAGCAGTTGGTAGTGATCGTCGTAGGCGCTGACGTTGCCGTTGACCACCACGCCCGCGTCGTCCCCTCGCGCCATCGGCAAGTCGAGCCGCGCCAGGGTTTCGCCGATAGGGCCGCTGGCCAGGGCCTTGCCGTCGCTGAGCAAGACGATGTGATCGGCCAGGCGCGCCACCTCATCCTGGGCGTGGCTGACGTACAGCACGGGGATGTCCAGTTCGTCGTGCAGGCGTTCCAGGTACGGCAGGATTTCGCCTTTGCGTTTGCTGTCGAGGGCGGCCAGAGGCTCATCCATCAGCAGCAAGGTGGGGCTGGTCAGCAAGGCGCGGGCGATGCCGATGCGTTGGCGCTCACCGCCGGACAGGTGCTGGGGATGCCGATCGAGCAGATGACCGATCCCGAGCAGTTCGGTGGCCTGGGCCATATCAACGCGGCGTTGCTGGCGCGGGATGCGCTTGAGGCCAAACTCCAGGTTGGCGCGCACCGACAAATGCGCGAACAGGCTAGGCTCCTGAAACACGTAGCCGAGCGCGCGCTTGTGCGGGGGCACGAACAACCCGTTGCGGCTGTCTTGCCAGACTTCATCGTTGATCTGGATAAAGCCGTCCTCGGCACGCTCAAGGCCGGCGATGCAGCGCAGGCAGGTGGTCTTGCCGGAGCCGGAATGCCCGTACAGCGCGGTCACCCCACGGCCGGGCAACTGCAGGTCCACGTCCAGGGCAAAGCCTGGGTACTTCACGTTCAGGCGCACATTGATCATCGACATCAGCTCCAGCCCATCTTGGTTTTACGGCTGGAGTAAAGCGCCAGCAACACGAGGAACGCGAACACCACCATGGAACCCGCCAGCCAATGGGCCTGGGCATATTCCATGGCTTCGACATGGTCGTAGATCTGTACCGAGACTACGCGGGTCTTGTCCGGGATATTGCCGCCGATCATCAGCACCACGCCGAACTCACCGACGGTGTGCGCAAACCCGAGAATGGCAGCGGTGATAAACCCCGGGCGCGCCAGGGGCAGGATGACGCTGAAGAAGGTGTCCCAGGGATTGGCGCGCAGGGTCGCGGCCACTTCCAATGGGCGAGTGCCGATGGCGGAGAAGGCGTTTTGCAATGGCTGCACCACAAACGGCATGGAATAGATCACCGAACCGATGACCAGCCCGGCGAAGCTGAAGGTGAGGGTGCCCAGGCCCAGCCATTGGGTGAACTGGCCGAAGTAGCCGTGGGGCCCCATGGCCAACAGCAGGTAGAAACCGATCACGGTGGGTGGCAGCACCAACGGCAAGGCCACCACCGCGCCAATCGGGCCGCGCCACCATGAACGCGTGCGCGACAGCCACAGGGCAATCGGCGTGCCGATGACCAGCAGGATCACAGTGGTCAGCGACGCCAGTTTGAGGGTCAACCAGATCGCGGAAAAATCGGCACTCGACAGGGGCATTTACTTGGCCAGCTCGTAACCATAGGACTTGATAACGGCAGTGGCTTTCGGCCCTTTGAGGTACTCGACCAGGGCCTTGGCTGCGGCGCTGTCTTTGCCCTTGTTGAGGATCACCGCGTCTTGTTTGATCGGGTCGTGCAGGGCCGCCGGGACGATCCACGCCGAACCGCTGGTGACTTTGCCGTCTTTATAGATCTGCGACAAGGCGACGAAACCCAACTCGGCGTTGCCGGTGGACACGAACTGAAAGGCCTGGGTGATGTTCTGGCCTTCGACGAGCTTGTCCTTGACCTTCTCGGTCAACCCCTCCTTGGCCAGTACTTGGGTGGCGGCCAGCCCGTAAGGCGCGGCTTTCGGGTTGGCGATGGACAGGTGCTTGAATTCGTTCTTCTTCAAGACCTCACCCTTGGCGTCCACATAACCGTCCTTGGCCGACCACAGCGCCAGGGTGCCGACGGCGTAGGTGAAGCGCGAGCCTTTGACGGTGTCGCCTTCGTTTTCAAGCTTTTGCGGGGTGGTGTCATCGGCACTCAGGAACACTTCGAACGGCGCGCCGTTCTTGATCTGGGTGTAGAACTGCCCGGTGGCGCCGTAGGCCGCGATCAGTTTATGCCCGGTGTCTTTTTCGAAGTCGGCGGCAATCGCCTGGATCGGTGCGGTGAAGTTGGCCGCTACAGCCACTTGGACTTCATCCGCGTGCGCCGGACCGAAGGCGAGGGCGGCGACCAGAATGGCCAGGCGCGAGGCGTGAATCTTCATGAAGCAGCTCCTTGGGGTTGTACGGCTTGTTATAGGTAGAGGGCGTGACCGCTATGTATGGGAATATATAGCGGTTAGCCATTGCCGGTACAGTGCAAAGTTGCCACAGGTGAAGGCGCTACTTGAGTTTCGCCAAGGCCTGCCCGGCCAACTCGCGGGTCAGTTCGTAGGTGCTTGTGTCTTTGCCCAGGCGCAGCGCCTGGCCGGACCACAGGTTGCTGAAGCCTGCTTCGTCCTTGGCCTTGAGTGGCATTAATGCGCCTCCAGACCTGGGAAACGCGGGGGCCGTGGGGTTGATCGCGCCCAACTCACGCATTACTCGGTTAACGATGCCCCGCGCCGGGCGCCCGGTGAACAGGTTGGTCAGGGCGGTTTCGCTGGCCTGGGCGTGGCGCAACGCGTGGTGATGGGAGGCTGTGATCGTGGCTTCGGGCGTGAACAGATACGCCGTACCGATCTGTACCGCTGAAGCACCCAATGCCAAGGCTGCGACGATGCCACGTGCATCGCCAATGCCACCGGCAGCAATCACTGGCACGGTCACCGCGTCGACGATCTGCGGCACCAATGCCATCAGGCCTATCTGACTGTTGAGGTCGTCGCTCAGGAACATCCCACGATGGCCGCCAGCTTCAATGCCCATGGCAATAATCGCATCGCAACCGTGCTGCTCCAGCCAGATCGCCTCTTCAACGGTGGTGGCCGACGACAGCACCTTGGCGCCGGTGGCTTTTACCCGGTCCAGCAGGGATTTTTCCGGCAGGCCAAAGTGAAAACTGACAACCTCGGGCCGAAACGCTTCAACCACCTGGCACGCGGCGTCGTTGAACGGTGCGCGATCGGACACCGGCGTTGGCGCCTCAAAATCGGCGCCCAGCTCGCGGTAGTAGGGCTCCAGCAGATCCTTCCAGCGTCGATCACGCGCTTCGTCGGCTGCAGGGGGCTGGTGGCAAAAGAAGTTGACGTTGATCGGGCGCGTACTGGCCTGGCGAATGCGGGTCAGCGCTTCGCGTAGTTGCTCAATGTTCAGTGTTGCCGCTGGCATCGAGCCCAGGGCGCCCGCTTCATTGGCGGCGATGACCATGGCGGCCGTGGTAGCGCCGGCCATCGGCGCTTGGATGATGGGCACGTCGATGCCCAGCAGGTCGAGAATGCGAGTGTCTGGCCAGGTGCTCATCGGATGCTTCTCCAGCGTCAGTCAGGTTTTTCGCTGTTTTAGCAGGGTACCTGGCACCCGGCCAGTCTGTTTTATTCACTGGACGAGGCGGGCTTTTCGTGCGCTTCAGTGGTCTCGTTCGCGGTCCAGCAACTGCCGCTTGCGCTCAACCCCCCAACGATAGCCCGACAAATCGCCATTGCTGCGCACCACCCGATGACAGGGGATCGCCACCGCGAGGCTGTTCGCCCCGCAGGCTTGGGCCACCGCGCGAAAAGACGTAGGCGCGCCGATACGCTGGGCGATTTGCGCATAGCTGGCTGTGCTGCCCACCGGGATTTCGCGCAAGGCCTGCCACACCCGCTCCTGAAAGGCCGTGCCACGCAGGTCCAGCGGCAGGTCGAGGCCGAGGGCGGGGGCCTCGATGAAACCTATGACGTGGGCAATCAGCTGTTCGAAATCGTGGTCAGCGCCCACCAGCTCGGCCTTGGGGAACTGATCCTGCAAGTCACGCACCAGTTGGTCCGGGTCATCCCCCAGCAGGATCGCGCACACGCCGCGGGTGCTGCGGGCCACCAGAATCGCCCCAAGCGAACATTGCCCCACCGCAAATAGAATTTCGCTGTTGGTGCCACCCGCCTTGTAGTCACTGGGTTTCATGCCCAGCAAGTGGTTGGCCGACTCATAAAAGCGACTGTTGGAGTTGAAGCCTGCGCCGTACAGCGCATCGGTCACTGAATGCTGGCCCTTGAGCCCGTCGCGTACTTTTTGTGAGCGATGGGCGCTGGCGTAGGCCTTGGGAGTGAGGCCAGTGACGGCTTTGAAAATGCGGTGGAAATGAAAGGCGCTAAGCCCGGCGAGGGTGGCGAGCGCGTTCAGGCTCGGCGGGGTATCCGCCTGCTCGATATGGCGGCACGCGTCAGCCACCCGTTGTGCATCCTGAGCTGCTCGTTGGGTCTGGTCGCCGGCCGCACGTTTGCTCGCGCGATAACCCGCCGCTTCGGCTTGCGCCGGCGTGTCGAAGAATTCGATATTTTCCGGGCGCGGCAAGCGTGAGGCGCTGCTGGGTCGGCAGTACACGCCGGTGGTCTTCACGCCGTAGACGAACAGCGCATCGGCTTTGGGGTCGCGGGCGACGATTGCAGCCCAGCGCGGGTCGTGTTCGGTAGTCATGGTCGGCACTCTTGACGGATCCTGGCCAGATTAGCCTCGCCGTGCTGGCCTGGCACTCCGAAGCTTGCGGTCAAATCAACCGGCGGTGCGAAAGGTGAGGTTGATGCGCTGCGGGCCCATGATCGGGTGCACGCCTTCCTTGATCGGCATCACGCCGTGAAAGCGCAGGCGGTCGACGCCGCCCCAGACCACCACGTCACCGTGGAACAGCGAGATCTTTTGGGCTCGATCGCCACGCTCATGACCACCGAACAGGAAAATCGCCGCCAAGCCAAGGGACACGGATACCACAGGGGCGCTGTAGCAGCGCTCATTCTTGTCTTGGTGCAGGGACATTTTGGCGCCTGGCACATAGCGGTTGATCAGGCAGGCGTCGGGGTCGAAATCGCTGAACCTGGCGTCTGCCGCAGCTGATACCGCCAGTTCACGCAGCACGTCAGGCAGGGCCGGCCACGGTTGCTGGCTGCGCGGGTCCAGTGGGCTGTAGCGATAGCCGGTGGTGTCGGTGGTCCAGCCCAGGGCGCCGCAACTGCTCAACGCCGCCGACATGGTAAAGCCACCTGGCGTGACCATTTGCCGAAAAGGCGATTGAGCCAGCACGCTGCGCAACGCTGGCAGAAGTCGCTCAATCCAGGGCAGGGCATAGCCCCTTAGCACGTAGGACTGTTCGCCAATTTGCTCACGCCCTGCGGGCTGTTGCAGGGCGTCGTCAGCGAACAAGTCTGCAGTGGGGCCGGGCATTGCCTTACAGCGCCTTGCTCACGTTGATGTCGGTGATCACATCACTGGCATCGTGAATTTTCGCCAAGGCTTGCAGGGCCTCTTCCACGCTATTGCTCGTAAGTTGGGCGAACTCAAAGCGGCGTTCGCCGTTGAGCTTGTACTTGATCACGTATTTGGTGGTAGCAGTCACGGTGGTTTCCTGTGGCGTCTTCGAGTCAGCTCAGCTTGGTGCTGGTGCGACGTACGATGCGGATCTTGTGGGACAACGCGGGCTTGCGGGTGACACTGATCGCGCGACGCGTCACCACGTCCAGGGTGATGTTCCAGAACCCGGTGCTGGGTGCGGTGATTTTGGCGGGAAACTTATCGAAGGCGCCGCCGTGGTAGGTGTGGCGACCGCCATTCTTGAAGCTGCGAAAGTTCGCGTCGCTCATCAGGCGAATATTACAAGTCTGCGAGCACTCGATGACGACAATGTCTCCCTCGTTGAGGTGCTCGCGCTGGTGGATGAATTTCATGAGGGTGTCTCCAGAAGGGCTTTTTCTGAAAAATCAGAATGATACGTAGGTTAAGATAGAGTTTATCAGCCCCAGCGTGTTTATTATCGGCTCGTCTTCAATGACGTCGACAATTTAAAACAGTTATTTACCGAGTTATCAGGGATAAATCCTACGTGGGCGGGAGAAAATTACCATCCCCGCTGTCGTAGGGTCTTTATTGGAGGATTTGTATGAAGTGGAGTGTGTTGGTTCTGGCCTTGGCGATAGGTGGGTGTGCTTCGGTTGCAGATATCAAGCAGACCCCGCCGACGTTGGCAGTCATTTCCGGGAAAAAACCCCAGGAGTACGCCGCGTGTGTGGTAAGAAAATTGTCGGCCACCCGTCGGCCGCCGCAGATTGAACCGCATAAAGACGGTGTGCAGGTCATCGTGCCGCAGAAATTTTCCGCCGATCCTTCGGCTATTTTCGAAATTGAAGAGCGCTCCAGCGGTAGCAGCATCAAGCTCTACGAGAGCATGTCGAACGTGCCGATCCGTCCGGGTGATGTGAAGAAGGCCGGAGAAGAGTGCATTTCCGGTTGAGGCCGCTGGGGAAAGCAGATATGAAGCGTGAACACGTCAAAGCCCGTCATGCCGAGGGTGAAATCTCGGCCACCCATGTCATCCAGAACCCAGCCGACTTGGGCGAGTGGATCGTCTTCTTCAAGAAAAGCGGCGGGCGCAGCTTTTTTCTGGTGGATGATCAGGATGAAGTCGAGTCCTTTGCCAGCCTTGACGAGCTAAGCGAGATCCTTCGTGAGCTGGGCATCAAATTTGCCGAGATTCACCTGTAACCCTCAGGGTTACTTGCAGACCACCACCACGCTGCGACTTTTGTAGTTGCCCACATCCTGGCCCAGGGTCTTGTCGCTTTCTTTCAGCGATGGTGTGCCCTCGGTGCCGACAATGCGATAGCCGGTGCCTGCGCAGGAGGCCTCGGCTTTCTCGTAGCAACTGGCCCAGGAGTTGGCTTCGCCTGAACAGTCGATGGTCAGGCCTTGCTCACCGTTTTTGAGGTAGACATCGGAAGTCGTGGTACAGCCGGCAAGTGCCAGTACCGCAGTCAGTGCCAGAAATTTGTTCATGTGTGTTCGTCGTCGAGGGTGTGGGAGGGGCGCTGACACTGTCGTGGGGCGTTTTTGGAAGATTATAGCGAACTGCCATCTAGGTACAGGCAAAACCAAAAAAGCCCCGTAAGTCGGGGCTTTTTGCGCAGGGTCTGGAGGCTTACTTGCCCTTCGGTCTTTTGCTCGACGCGTGGCCCGCTTCATCCACAAATACTTCGGCGACCGCGATGGCCATGCTTTCGGTTTCGAAAACGCCCGCGACGCTGTCTCCATGGAAGTTGATCAGGTGCCAGCCATCCGCTCGCTTGGTGATCAGGTAGCCGTTCACGCCTTTTGGTTCTGACATCTATTAACAATCTCGTGGTCTGATTCAAGGGCGTAATGATAGCGCCAAATGTCCCTGGGCCGCGCAAGTTATTCCAGGTCAGTGTTCTGGGCTGAAAAGCGTGTTAAAAGGGTTGCAGACCCCTTTAAACATGAGGAAGCGGTTTTTTTTAGTGTGATGGCGGAGTCGCTCTTTGTAAGATCAGCGGAACTTACGCCGACATTTTTTCTCTATGATGACATCGCAACGCCAGCAGGACCCATTGTAAGGTGACTGCGGCCTGATTAGACTGCGCCGAATTCCGTACGCACAGCCCTTTGTAAGGACTTATATGATCAAGAAATGCTTGTTCCCAGCAGCCGGTTACGGCACTCGCTTCTTGCCAGCGACCAAGGCCATGCCCAAAGAGATGCTGCCGGTGGTAAACAAGCCACTGATTCAGTACGGCGTCGAAGAGGCATTGGATGCCGGTCTGAACGAAATCTCTATCGTCACCGGTCGCGGTAAGCGTGCACTGGAAGACCACTTCGACATCAGCTACGAGCTGGAAAACCAAATCAAGGGCACCGACAAGGAAAAATACCTGGTCGGCATCCGCAAACTGCTGGACGAGTGCTCGTTCTCCTACACCCGTCAGACCCAGATGAAAGGCCTCGGCCACGCCATCCTGACCGGTCGCCCATTGATTGGTGACGAGCCGTTCGCCGTAGTCCTCGCGGACGACCTGTGTGTGAACCTGGAAGGCGACGGCGTACTGACCCAGATGGTCAAGCTGTACCAGAAATACCGTTGCACCATCGTTGCGGTTCAAGAGGTTGATCCTCAAGAGACCAACAAGTACGGCGTGATTGCCGGTGACGACATTGGTGATGGCCTGATCCGCGTACGTGACATGGTCGAGAAGCCTGCGCCTGAAGATGCACCGTCGAACCTGGCGATCATCGGTCGTTACATTCTGACCCCGGACATCTTCAAGCTGATCGAAGAAACCGAGCCAGGCAAAGGTGGCGAGATCCAAATCACCGACGCCCTGTTGAAACAGGCGAAAGACGGTTGTGTGATTGCCTACAAGTTCAAGGGTCGTCGTTTTGACTGCGGTGGCGCCGAGGGCTACATCGAAGCAACCAACTTCTGCTACGAGCACTTCTACAAGACTGGCAAAGCTTACTGATTCACGCTTGCCTGCGTTTGAAAAGCCACCTTCGGGTGGCTTTTTCGTTTTTCAGCCCCATGTAAGTCGGTATGCTGATGTCCTGCCGAGGAGAGTGAAATGGCCTACGATTTTGATCTGTATGTAATTGGCGCCGGTTCCGGCGGTGTTCGCGCGGCGCGCTTTGCTGCGGGCTTTGGCGCCAAGGTGGCCGTGGCGGAAAGCCGTTACCTGGGCGGTACCTGCGTAAACGTCGGCTGCGTGCCGAAGAAACTGTTGGTGTACGGCGCGCATTTCGCCGAGGACTTCGAGCAGGCCAGTGGCTTTGGCTGGTCCCTGGGCGAAGCGAATTTTGATTGGGCGACCCTGATCGCCAACAAGGATCGCGAGATCAACCGCCTGAACGGCATCTACCGCAACCTGCTGGTCAACAGTGGCGTGACCCTGCATGAAGGTCATGCGCGCCTGGTTGACCCGCACCAGGTGGAAATCAACGGTGAGCGCTTTACGGCCAAGCATATCTTGATTGCGACCGGCGGCTGGCCGCAGATTCCGGACATTCCGGGGCGTGAACACGCGATTGGCTCCAATGAGGCGTTCTTCCTCAAAGCGTTGCCCAAACGCGTGCTGGTGGTGGGGGGCGGCTATATCGCGGTTGAGTTCGCCGGGATTTTCCATGGCCTGGGCGCGCAAACTTCGTTGTTGTATCGCGGCGATCTGTTCCTGAGGGGCTTTGATGGTTCAGTGCGTACGCACCTGAAGGAAGAATTGACCAAGCGCGGCCTCGACCTGCAATTCAACGCCGATATCGAACGCATTGAAAAGCAAGCCGATGGCAGCCTCAAGGCCACCTTGAAAGACGGTCGTGTGCTGGAGGCCGATTGCGTGTTCTATGCCACCGGCCGACGTCCGATGCTGGATAACCTGGGGTTGGAAAATACCGGCGTCACACTGGATGAGCGCGGTTTTGTCCAGGTGAACGACCAGTATGAAACGACTGAAGCTTCGATCCTGGCGATCGGTGATGTGATCGGCCGCGTACAGCTGACGCCGGTCGCCCTCGCCGAAGGCATGGCAGTAGCGCGTCGCTTGTTCAAGCCCGAGCAATACCGCCCGGTGGACTACGCAATGATCCCGACAGCGGTATTCAGCCTGCCGAATATCGGTACCGTCGGTTTGACGGAGGAGGAGGCGAAGAAGAACGGGCACAAGGTGCAGGTCTTCGAAAGCCGTTTCCGCCCGATGAAGCTGACCTTGACCGAGTGCCAGGAAAAAACCTTGATGAAACTGGTAGTCGACGCCGACACCGACAAAGTATTGGGCTGCCACATGGTCGGCCCGGACGCGGGCGAGATCGTCCAGGGCCTGGCGATCGCGCTCAAGGCCGGCGCGACCAAGCAGCACTTCGATGAAACCATCGGCGTACACCCCACGGCGGCGGAAGAGTTCGTCACCATGCGCACGCCTGTGGCGGACTGATCAGGCTGGTGGCATTGCCTCTGGCGCCGTTGCAACGGCGGCGGCCAGGCGCAATGCTTCGACAGTGGCATGGGCCTTCATAAGGTCCAGTTCCAGGCGCTTGTTGGTGTGCGCGTGTTCTGTCAACGCTTGTTGGCGTGACTCGTTTTCAAGCAAGGCAACCCGCAGACGCTCCTGAAGCAGAGTGCGCTCGCTGTCGATCTGGCTCGCGTGTTCGCTCAGCTTCAGTTGCTGCGCCTGGCCTTTGCGGGTTTCTTCCTGCAGCGCAGCCAATTCCCTGGTCGTCACTCGCTGTTCGATCAGTAGTCGCTCATTGTCGCGATGCAGCTGGGTGATCTCATCCTGGCGAACCATTGCACTTTGCTGGGCCTGGCGCAGTTCTGCCTGTACCTGCTGCAACTGGCCTTCGTGGCGCTGCTGTTCCTGCTCGCGTTGCTCCTTGATCGCATTGCGGTAGTGCTCCAGCGCCTCGCGGGCGTGCAGGTGCTTTTCTTCCAGCGAGCGAATCTGTTCATCCTTGTCATTGATCCGCAGTTCGTAATCACTGCAGGCCTGGCTGAGCCCGGCGTTGCGCGTTTGCTCGGTTTGCAGGCTGGTGCTGGTGGTGTGCAGGGCGGCGCTTTCTTCTGCCAGTGCGGCCGCCTGAATATCGAATTGTTGCTTGAGCTCACGGTGAGCGTCCTCAAGCGTCTCGATCTGCGCGAGCAGGGCGGTTTTTTGCTGTTCGAACTGCGCCAGGGCCAGGTCGATTGGCTCTTGAGCCTTCTCCTTCAAGCGCTGCGCCAAGCGTGCAACCAGTTCGCCAAGCTCGTCGTCAATCGGGGCTTCGGTAATGGTCAGGCGGGCCTCGCTGTCGTCCAGCTCCTTCAAATAGCGGTGGATCGTGGTTTTCGAGCCGGTATTGCCCATCTCGATGCGTACCGCGTCGATGCTGGGGTTCTCGCCACGGGCTAGGATCGCCAAGCGTGCCGTTTGAACTACTGCTTTATTAATGCCGCCGCGAGCCATGGGGTCTCCGTCGATTTAGTACTGTGGTATGTATTATGTAAATACATACTGTATCACGAATAAAAACCTGTTGAAATTCATGATTCAACAGATGGGATATTGGCGTATTATCCCGTGTCAGTAGTGTTTGGAACGCTTTTACCTCTGCCAGTAGTACGAATAGGCCTCCCATGAGCGATCTGGATCGTTACCTCAGCGCCGCCACCCGCGATAACACGCGCCGCAGCTATCGTGCGGCCATCGAACACTTCGAGGTCAGTTGGGGCGGGTTCCTGCCGGCCACCAGCGACAGCGTGGCGCGTTATCTGGTGGCGCATGCAGGCGTGCTGGCGGTCAACACCCTGAAGCTGCGGCTCTCGGCATTAGCGCAATGGCATACCAGCCAGGGCTTTCCCGACCCGACGAAAGCGCCGGTGGTACGCAAGGTGCTCAAGGGGATTCGCGCCGTGCACCCGGTGCAGGAGAAGCAGGCCGAGCCTTTGCAGCTCAGGCATCTGGAGCAGGTCGTGGCCTGCCTTGAGGCTGAGGCGCGAGAGGCCAGTGAGGCGCATGACCCACCACGATTGCTGCGCGCCAAGCGCGACACTGCGCTTATCCTGCTGGGCTTCTGGCGCGGTTTTCGTAGCGATGAGTTGTGCCGGTTAAGTATCGAACACGTGCAGGCCACACCCAGTGTCGGCATCAGCCTGTATCTGCCGCGCAGCAAAAGTGACCGCGACAACCTCGGCAAGACCTATCACACCCCGGCGCTGCTGCGCCTGTGTCCGGTGCAGGCCTACAGTGAATGGCTCAGCGCCTCAGCGCTGGTGCGTGGTCCGGTATTCCGGGGTATCGACCGCTGGGGAAACCTGGGCGAGGAGGGCTTGCACCCCAACAGCGTGATCCCGCTGCTGCGCCAGGCGCTTGAGCGTGCGGGCATCGCCGCCGAGCACTACACCAGTCACTCCCTGCGCCGCGGGTTTGCCACCTGGGCCCATCGCAGCGGCTGGGATTTGAAGTCGTTGATGAGTTACGTCGGCTGGAGCGACATGAAATCCGCCATGCGCTATGTTGAAGCGACGCCCTTTCTCGGCATGACATTGGCCACCCAAGCGCTGCTTTGAGATTTCTTCTATTAATACCGTCACCTGATAGAGAAAACCAATCGTCAGCATCAGGTTTGCCAATGAGCCATCCACCGAGAGAGTGGGTAGGATTCACCTCATCAACTTCTTAACCCCTGACGGAGAGTCAACGATGCCTATCATCAACAGCCAAGTAAAACCGTTCAAAGCTACCGCATACAAAAACGGCAACTTCGTAGATGTGACCGACGCTGACCTGAAAGGCAAATGGTCGGTAGTGTTCTTCTACCCAGCCGACTTCACCTTCGTTTGCCCAACCGAGCTGGAAGACCTGGCTGACAACTACGCCGAATTCCAGAAACTGGGCGTCGAAATCTACAGCGTTTCCACCGACACCCACTTTGCCCACGCTGCTTGGCACAACACTTCGCCAGCCATCGGCAAAATCCAGTACACCATGATCGGCGACCCAACCCTGACCATCTCCCGCAACTTCGACGTACTGATCGAAGAAGCTGGCCTGGCTGACCGCGGTACCTTTGTGATCAACCCGGAAGGTCAGATCAAGATCGTTGAACTGAACGACGGCGGTGTTGGCCGTGACGCTTCCGAGCTGCTGCGCAAGATCAAGGCCGCTCAATATGTTGCTGCCCACCCAGGCGAAGTGTGCCCAGCCAAGTGGAAAGAAGGCGAGGCTACACTGGCTCCGTCCCTGGACCTGGTCGGCAAGATCTAAGTCTGTGAAGACGTATCAAGGGCGGAACTCCGCACTTAAGTAAGCTGCATCCGCCCTCAAAACGCCCGGGCGAGAGTCGCTCGGGCGTTTTTTTGTCTGCAATAAACCGAATTAATAGGAAATCGCCCGTATGTTGGACGCCAATCTTAAAGCTCAGTTGAAGTCATACCTGGAACGGGTCACCCAGCCGATCGAGATCGTCGCCTCCCTCGACGACGGCGCGAAATCCCAGGAAATGCTTGCCCTTCTGCAGGACGTAACCAGCCTCACCACGCTGATTACCCTGAAGACCGATGGCGATGATGCGCGCAAGCCGTCGTTCTCCATCAACCGCCCGGGTGCCGATATCAGCCTGCGTTTCGCTGGCATCCCCATGGGCCATGAATTCACTTCGTTGGTGCTGGCCCTGCTGCAAGTCGGTGGCCACCCGTCGAAGGCCAGTGTCGAAGTAATCGAACAGATCCGCGCCCTTAAAGGCGAGTTCAGTTTCGAGACTTACTTCTCGCTGTCCTGCCAGAACTGCCCTGACGTGGTCCAGGCGCTGAACCTGATGGCCGTGCTTAACCCGAACATCCGCCACGTTGCCATTGACGGCGCGCTGTTCCAGGCTGAAGTCGACGAGCGCCAGATCATGGCGGTGCCGAGCGTCTACTTGAACGGTGTGAACTTCGGCCAGGGCCGTATGGGCCTGGAAGAAATCCTCGCCAAGCTCGACACCAGCGGCATTGAAAAAGCTGCCGAGAAAATCAGCGCCAGAGATGCCTTTGATGTGCTGGTTGTCGGCGGTGGCCCGGCCGGTTCCGCAGCCGCCATCTACGCAGCACGTAAAGGCATTCGCACCGGTGTGGCCGCCGAACGCTTTGGCGGCCAGGTGCTGGACACCATGTCCATCGAGAATTTTATCTCGGTACAGGAAACCGAAGGGCCGAAACTGGCCAGCGCCCTTGAAGCCCACGTGCGTCAGTACGACGTGGACATCATGAACCTGCAGCGCGCCAGCAGCCTGATCCCAGCGAAAAACGCCGGTGACGTGCACGAAATTCGTTTTGAAAGCGGTGCGACCCTCAAGTCCAAGACCGTGATCCTGGCCACCGGCGCTCGCTGGCGCGAAATGGGTGTGCCGGGCGAGCAGGAATACAAGGCCAAGGGCGTGTGCTTCTGCCCGCACTGCGATGGTCCGTTGTTCAAGGGCAAGCGTGTGGCAGTGATCGGCGGCGGTAACTCTGGCGTTGAAGCGGCCATTGACCTGGCCGGTATCGTCAGCCACGTGACCTTGCTGGAGTTCGACAGCAAGTTGCGCGCCGATGCGGTCTTGCAGCGCAAGTTGTACCGCCTGCCTAACGTTGACGTGATCACCAGCGCGCTGACCAGTGAAGTCAAAGGCGATGGCCAGAAAGTCACCGGCCTGGCCTACAAGGATCGCGATACTGGCGATTTCAAGACCATCGACCTGGAAGGCATCTTTGTACAGATCGGCTTGCTGCCCAACACCGACTGGCTTAAAGGCACTGTGGAGCTGACCCCACGTGGCGAGATCATCGTCGATGCCCGTGGCGAGACTTCACTGCCGGGTGTGTTCGCCGCCGGTGACGTGACGACCGTGCCGTACAAGCAGATCGTGATTGCAGTCGGCGAGGGCGCCAAGGCTTCCCTGAGTGCTTTCGATCACCTGATCCGTACGTCCGCTCCGGCGTAACCCCCGGCACGGAAACGAAAAACCCCATGAGTGATCATGGGGTTTTTTGTTGTGCGTTAAAAACTTACAGCGGCGCTGGCTGGATGATCTCGACCCAGTACGCATCCGGGTCCTTGATGAAGGCCAGGCTTTTCATGCGGCCATCGGTCAGGCGCTTCTGGAAATCGCAGCCCAATGCTTCGAAGCGTTCACACGCAGCGACAATATCAGGCACCGAGATGCAGATATGGCCAAAGCCACGTGGATCGGTGTTGCCGTTGTGGTAGGCGAAGTCGGCATCGTTTTCGGTGCCGTGGTTGTGGGTCAGTTCCAGGATGCCCGGAATCGACTTCATCCATTGGGTACGCGCGGCGGCGTCGGCCGGGATCTGGGATTTGTCCACCAGGGCCAGGAAGTACAGGCTGAATTCGGCTTCCGGGAAGTCGCGCTTTTCAACCAGGGAAAACCCCAGGACGCGGGTGTAGAAATCCAGCGACTTGGTGATGTCCTTGACCCGCAGCATGGTGTGGTTGAACACGAAGTTCGAGGTGGCGGTGTCAGGTTGGGCGGTGACGCCCGGAAAGGTGTTCAGTTCGTGCAGGCTCATGGGCCCTCCAGAAAAAAATGGGGCAAACGCGGCTCCAGGTGAGAGGAGCGTTCCCTTGGCTTGCGGCTGGCGTCCGTGCAGCCGAGCCATGATACGCAAGGCCCGTCTGCTGCGCCAAATGAAAAAGCGCGCACGGGTCTTGCGACCAGCCGGTGGCGGGGCTCACACTTTGGCGCTTGAACCTTGGGTGTCTTTTGCAATGATCGAATGTCGTACACCGCTGTTGAGCGCTCTGTGTTTGCTGTTGGCCAGCCCCTGGGTGTGGGCGGGCGACCCGGAAATTCATTGGCCCAGCGGCTGGCAGGTGGAGGAAGTGGTGCCCGACGCGGACGCGCCGGCAAGACCGCAGCCGGTTTCGCGGCAGCGTGCGATCAAGAACGATGAAAATGGCAATACATTGATGGTGATGGAGTTGACGGGCACGCCGATCGAGGCCGGGCATAACGTTAATCTTCAGGGCGTATTGCTGGAGATGCGCAAGTCCATCCAGAAAGATTTTGCCCAGGGTGGTTACCAAAGTGTGTGCAGCAAGATGCACTCGACAACACTGAGTCGTCTTGAGGCCGTGGAAACTACGTGTGTGATTACCGAGAATGGACGGCACGTGCTTTCACAAACATTGGTGGGGGCGGTTGATACCGATAAAGCCTATGTTTTTTCATACGCGGGTCAAGCCGAAGCTTACGAAGCCAGCAAGGATGAAGTCAGTTCGGTGCGCGACAGCCTCAAACTTTAAGTGCATTTCATCCGTCGATGTTGAGCAAGGTGAAATGTTATTTAAGTTCGGCTTCGAACCGTTGAATAAAAAAAGCCCCGCATGTGCGGGGCTCTTTGTTAGTGCGTTGTGATCAGCCGCGAAGCCAGGAATCTACAGTGGCGGCGCCATACTGTTCTTTCCAGGCTTTGAGGCCACGGTGGTTACCGCCCTTGGTTTCGATCAGCTCGCCAGTGTGCGGGTTGTGGTAAACCTTGACCACGCGCGCACGGCGCTGTTTTGGTGCGCTGGCGGCGGCAGCGCTGGTCTTGCCCGGGTTTGGATCAAGGATCAGGATGATGTCACGCAGGCCTTTACCGTAGGTTTTCATCAGTCCTTGAAGCTTTTCTTCGAATTCGATTTCTTTCTTCAGGCCGGCGTCGTTCTTCAGGGATTCCAGCTGGGCAAGCTGCTCTTGAAGGGCTTTTTCTGCTGCGCGAAATTCGGCGAGTCTGGACAAAATCTGTACTCCAATAGTGTATTTGGCTGATGTCAACTACAGACAAAGCTATAAGCCAATAGCGTTAAGGCGACTCACAGAAGAAGTCGTCCTGCGAGTTCTGCACAGGCAAGAAAAATTGTAGTAGTTAATCCACCACGAGTAAATCACGTCTTTTGCCTTATTAACACTATTTCAACCCGCTAGTGCATGGCTATTCAATGGCTGGTCAGGTTTTTAATGAATTCATCGCTGGGTAATGGCCTGCCAAACAGGTAACCCTGTAGGAAATCCACACCATGAGCGGCCAGGTATTCGCACTGCTCGGCGGTCTCTACACCTTCTGCAACGATGCCCAAGTCCAGCTTTCCGGACAATTCTATGATGCTGTCCAGAATGTGACTCGATAGTGCATCCGCACCGATCATGGCGACAAAACTCTGGTCGATCTTCAAATAGTCCACATTGAAATTGCGCAAATAACCCAGGCTGGAATGACCGGTACCAAAGTCATCGATAGCAATCATCACGCCCAGTTGATGCAAGGCATCGAACAGTCGACGGGTAATATCCGTGGGCTCGATCAGCTCGCGCTCGGTCAGCTCCAGTACCAAGGTCACCTGGCCCGGTGCGAAGGCGGCGAGAAATTCACGGCAGTCCTCCACCAGCGCAAGGTCGTGGCAATGGCGCGCGGTGATATTCACGCCGATATGGAACCCCGGGCTGAACCGCATCGCGTGGGGCGCCAATTGGGCGGCGGTCTGGCGCAGGAGAGCACGGGTCATTGGCACGATCAGGCCAGAATGTTCGGCCAGCGGGATAAACAGATCGGGCCGGACCAGGCCTTCCTTGGGGTGCTGCCAGCGCATCAGCACTTCGCAACCGGCCCATTCGCGGGTGTCGCCGCGTACCACCGGCTGGAAGTACGGGATGAACTCATTGGCCCCGAGCGCCCGCCGCAGCTCATGGGTTGGCGCCGAGGAACGCTTTTGCAGCCAGTGTGCGAGCAGGCCTGCGAGTACGCCAAAGAACACCACCAGGCTGAACAACGCGGGGTAGCGGGCCTGCATATAGCGCCACACCTCACCGGCCGGCATGCCGGCATCCACGCTGTAGTGATAGCGCTCGGACGCCAGATGATGATGGGCCACGGCAAATACCGGGACCGCAGTCTCATGCACGTTGCCATCGGCGCCGAGCCAGTGAGGCCCCACTTGCAGTACAAGCTGCGCATAGCGGCTGATCAGGCGCAGGGCGTTGGTCAGGTGATAGCCGTCAATCGAGGCAAACGCCGCTTTGTCCCCGTCGACCAATCGGTAGACCAGCAGCGCGGTGTCCGGCGTAACCGGGTTGCCGTTCATCAACCACAGGCGCCCATCGACGTAGTCATCCGGATTCACCGGCGACTCGTAGTTGCTGCCGAACAGCGAGGTGCAATAGATGTTTTTCTGCCAGGACAAGGTTGTCGCCCGCACAAACGGGCGGCGCGTGACTTGTTCACGCAGCGCCAGTTGCGCGCCACTGTCACACGGTTGTCCGGCCAGTGGCAGCAAGGCCTGGGCGGCGAGGGCGGTATTGTCGAGCATCAGGTCGAATTGGCGTACGGCTTCCTGGGCGGTTTGCGCCGTGCTTTGTTCAAGGGTGCGTTCGGCTTGCCAATACAGGATGGCCACACCCAGCAGGATCGGCAGCAGACCCGACAGCACGCTGATCGAATAGCGGGTGAGGAGCTTTCGCGGGCCTTTGACGGTGAGAGGCATGGGTTCAGGCCTGTTGCTCAGGGGGCTTTACCGGCAGGCCGGTGAGGAATGTGTCGATGATAGATGGCCCGCCTGGAATTTGCTCGACCTACCCAGGCTTTGCGCAATCTCGATAAAGGCCAGGGTGGCCGGCGACGACTGCCGCCGATCAAGCACCGCCAGGCCAATCTGGCGCGGCACTCTGGGCGAAAGCGGTCGCCTCACATAGCGCGGATCATGTGCCTGGGGCAGCGAGGCTTCGGCGACGAGGCTCAGCCCGTCCCCGCGGCTGACCGCTTCGAGGGTGCTCAGCAGTTGCGCGCAGCGGTAACGGACCTTTGGCCGCAGTTGGCCGGCGTCGAACAGACGGGTGACCAATTCCGAGGAACCGGCTTCGGTCAGGATAAAGGCATCGTCACACAGGTCCTGCAGGGCCAGTGTGTCTCGCGCAGCCAAGGGATGACCCGCCGGCAGCAGCGCCACCATCTGGTCCTCGAACAAGGCGAAGGTGTCGAAGCGCTCCTGTTCCAGCACCACAAAACCCACGTCGATCCGACGCTCATCAAGCCACTGCAGCACCTGGCGGTCGGGCCCTTCGTCCACATGCACCTCAATCCCCGGATGGGCAGCGCGAAACTCGCTGAGGATGGCCGGCAGCAGGCGAATCGACGCGGTCGGCCCGAACGAGCCGATGCGCAAGGTGCCGCACCGCATGCCACGGGCATCGGCCGCCTCTTGTTGCAGGGTGTTGGCCAGGCCGAGCATGGCACGGGCGCGTCCGAGCAGTTGCTGGCCGATGTCGCTCGGCTCTACCAGCGACTGGTGGCGCCGAAACAGCTCCACACCCAGCTCCTGCTCCAGGGCCTTGATCGCGTGAGACACCGCCGATTGGCTGATGCCCAAGCGGTGGGCGGCACTGGTGAAGCCTTGCAGCTCGGCAACCAGTGAGAAGATTTCCAATTGGGTCAGGGTCATGAGTGAAAGCTCATTTTACGATGATCGATTATTAGCTGAAGAATACGCGAAGTCTCCCGTACTTTGAGCCCATCCTCATGCACGCCGCCTCCGATCGCCTGACTTATTGCAAACTCGCCACCGTCACCATGATCTGGGGCGGAACCTTCGTCGCCGGCCGCTTCCTGGCCGACCAGCTCAATCCGCTGCTGGCCGCCAGCCTGCGTTTTATCCTCGCCAGCCTGGCGTTGTTGCTGTTCATGGTCTGCGCGCGTATCCGCCTGACACGCCCGAACCTCCGGCAACTTGCGCAACTGGCGTTATTGGGTTTCTTCGGGATTTTTTTCTACAACCTGTGCTTCTTCTACGGGTTGCAGTACATCAATGCGTCGCGGGCCTCGTTGATCGTGGCGTTGAACCCGGCGGTAATCGGCCTGGCGAGCTGGCTGTTATTCAAGGAGCGGCTCAGCCGGATCAAGCTGTTGGGTATCCTGCTGTGCCTGGTCGGTGCCGGGACGGTCATTGTCAGTCGCAACCCGCAGGTATTGCAGGCCACCGCCGATGCGTGGATCGGCGACCTGCTGATCCTTGGCTGTGTGGCAGGGTGGGGCGTTTATTCGCTGTGTGCCCGTGGGCTCAACCAAAGCCTGGGGCCGTTGCAGACGGTGACCTGGTCGGTGCTGCTGGGTACGTTGATGTTGACCATGACCGCAGTGGCCACGGCAAGCGTCAGCCTGGAAGCGCTTGTTCACTTAGCGATGACCCAGTGGTTGAGCCTGGCCTACCTGGGCGTTTTGGGCTCGGCGCTGGCGTACATCGGTTACTACGATGGCATCCGGCGCATCGGCGCGACGCGCGCCGGCGTGTTTATCGCTCTCAACCCGCTGACGGCAGTGATCTGCGGTGCGCTGCTGCTGGGTGAACAGCTGACCGCGCCGATGCTGGCGGGCGCAAGCGTCATCCTGCTGGGCATTTACCTGTGCAACAAACCCCTTGCACAGGCCAGGGCAATGGGGATTTGATAAGAGTACGGACAAATACGATTACGCTGTGTAGAATCAATTTACGCATACAAGAATATGAACTTGCGCTCACGCAAGCCTCGGCCGTCAGAGACTGATGTAACCATGAAGCTACTCGGCTCCCCTCTCATCTTTGGTGACTTCCTCGCCCGCAGCGTGCGAGGCCTTTCGTGTGCGCCTCCCTCTGACCTCATCCTTGCTCGCAAATAATCAATTGCTACCCACAAGAATGATGAGGCACCGGCCATGACCGACCAATACGAAAACCCAATGGGCCTGATGGGCTTTGAATTTATCGAATTTGCATCGCCGACCCCAGGCACCCTGGAGCCGATCTTCGAGATCATGGGCTTCACCAAAGTCGCGACCCACCGCTCCAAGAACGTGCAGCTGTTCCGCCAGGGCGAGATCAACCTGATCCTTAATAACGAGCCCAACAGCATCGCCTCCTATTTCGCGGCCGAGCACGGCCCGTCGGTGTGCGGCATGGCGTTCCGCGTCAAGGACTCGCAAAAAGCCTACAACCGCGCGCTGGAACTGGGTGCCCAGCCCATCCATATCGAAACCGGCCCGATGGAACTGAACCTGCCGGCCATCAAGGGCATCGGCGGCGCGCCGCTGTACCTGATCGACCGTTTTGGTGAGGGCAGCTCGATCTATGACATCGACTTCGTCTACCTCGACGGCGTCGAGCGCAACCCGCAGGGCGCCGGCCTCAAGGTCATCGACCACCTGACCCACAACGTCTACCGCGGGCGCATGGCCTACTGGGCCGGCTTCTACGAAAAATTGTTCAACTTCCGTGAAGCGCGTTACTTCGATATCAAGGGCGAATACACCGGCCTGACCTCCAAGGCCATGAGCGCCCCGGACGGCATGATCCGCATCCCGCTGAACGAAGAGTCGTCCAAGGGCGCCGGGCAGATCGAAGAGTTCCTGATGCAGTTCAATGGCGAAGGCATCCAGCACGTGGCGTTCCTTACCGACGACCTGGTCAAGACCTGGGACGCGCTGAAGAAGATCGGCATGCGTTTCATGACTGCGCCGCCGGACACCTACTACGAAATGCTCGAAGGTCGCCTGCCGAACCACGGCGAACCGGTGGATCAGTTGCAGGCGCGTGGCATCCTGCTGGACGGTTCGTCCATTGAGGGCGACAAGCGCCTATTGCTGCAGATTTTCTCGGAAACCCTGATGGGCCCGGTGTTCTTCGAGTTCATCCAGCGCAAGGGCGATGATGGGTTTGGCGAGGGCAACTTCAAGGCGTTGTTCGAGTCGATCGAGCGCGATCAAGTCCGCCGTGGCGTCTTGACCACCGACTGATCCATGTAAGGCCTGGCAGGCTGTCCGGGCGCTTCAGGAGCATGCTCCGTATCGAAAGGTACGGAGCATTTTTTTTGTCTGTCAAACAGCTCCGAAAAGTCTTGTAACGGACATTTCCTCGGGTCTGTGGAACAAAGTTTGACGAGACTCCCACCCATGGATGACGCAAGAGCTGATCTTCTCCTGTGTCGAAATTATGCGTTTCGCGACCCCAAATTTTAAGGAAAGGCAGATTATGAAAAAACAGACTCTCGCGGCTGCAGTACTGGCTTTGTGCGGCTTCGCTGCCAGCTCCGCTTATGCGGCAGACGGCACCATCACGATCACTGGCTCGGTCAGTGGCACCACCTGCACCATCAGCGGCGGTACCGGAGCCTCGCCAGGTTCAGGTGCCAACTTTCCGGTAGTGCTTGATCGCGTGCAAACCTCGTCCCTCAGGGCAGCAGGCGATACGGCCGGCAGCAAGCGCTACTTCGTCTATGTGGGCGGCTCGGGCGGGTGCCCGAACGGGACCAAGGTCGCCGTACGTTATGAGCCGACCAGCCCTGGCATCAACCCGGCAACCGGCAACCTGCGTAATACCGCCACGGCAACACCCGCCTCGCGGGTAGAGGTACAAATTCTCGATGGCGCTTCCAACACGCCAATGGACTTGCGCACAGGTAATAACTCGACCGTTGCCACCGTGACCAATGGTCTGGCGACCTTGCCGTTTTACGCACGCTACATCGCCAACGGCGGAGCGGCAGGCGCGGGTAATGTCACCAGCAGCGTGCAGTACTCGGTCACCTTTCCTTGATGCAGCCTCGCTGATGACCATTGCGTTTGTTGCCTGAGATCCTCGCTCGACCCAGCGGTCGGGCGCAGGACAACTGTTTTCAAGGATTACCCGATGCAGGATTTACTGATGTTCTTAAGTCATCGCGTGGTGTCGGTCGCGTTGAGCCTGGCCTTGGGGATAGCCTCGCATGGGGCGCAGGCGGGGGTAGTTATCGACGGTACGCGACAGATTTACCCCGAGCAGCGACGCGAGGTCACCATTCGAGTGACCAATGATGACAAACACGCACCCCGCCTGGTCCAGGCCTGGCTGGACGCAGGTGACCCCGAGGCCGCGCCGACACTGAGCGATGTGCCTTTCGTGATGTCTCCCCCGGTATTTCGCCTGGACGCCGGCAAAAGCCAGTCCATGCGCTTGTCCTACACCAAGGCACCGTTGCCTGCGGATAGAGAGTCGCTGTTCTGGTTGAACGTCCTTGAAGTACCTGGCGCTACCAGTGAGTTTGATCCCACGCTTGAAGACAGCCAGCGGAATCACTTCAAGTTCGCGTTCCGTATCCGCACCAAAGTGTTTTTTCGCCCGGCGCAGTTATCTGGAACACCCGAGGAGGCGCCAGGGCTGCTGCGCTGGTCCCTGGAGCAGGTCGCCCAGGACAACGTGATACAGGTGCACAACCCATCGGCGTATCACGTCACCTTCAACGACATTGCCCTGCTTATGGGCTCCCATCCCGGCGCGGAAAAATTATCCCTGCCGGAAGGAATGGTGGCGCCGGGAGGCACGTTGAAGGTGCCGGTACCGAACGCCGCGCAGGTAATACCCGCCGATGCACGGGTGAATTTCACCTATATCAACGATTTCGGCGGCTTTTCATCGGCGCAGCCTGCTGTCTTGCATCGCTGAACGCGCCCCCGGAACGTTGCTGATGGCAAGCAAACGTAAATTTTCCAGCGTCCACTGAAGTCATAACTATGCCTAGTCACATCCAAGTACGGGTGCATCGTTGCGCCCCGATTTTGCCATTCCAGCATCGCAAGATGATGTTGGGCGGTTTGATGAGTGCGGCCGTAATCGCAAGCGATACCGCGCTTGCGTCTGAGTTGAGCTTTGATCTGAATGCATTCTCCAGTGGCCTGGCGTCGTCGGTTGACATGTCACGGTTCAATACCGGCAACCAGATGAGTCCTGGCATATATCGCATAGATATCGTGGTCAACGGCCAGGCGTTGGGGCGCAGGGAGGTGGAGTTCGTCGCAGCCCATGCAAAGGCCGGCGCGCAGCCGTGCTTGAGCCGCGAAGTATTGGAAAAAATCGGTATCGCGATGGATAAGGTCGATACCGATGCCCGTACGCGTGAACTCGCGAACCCTGCCGCAGCCGGCCAGTATTGCGGCGACCTGGGGCAGTGGATTCCGATGGCGTCCAGCACGTTCGATCCAGGTGCACTCGAGTTGGCCGCCAGCGTGCCGCAGGCCTATATGAAGCGTTCCATGCGTGGCTACATTGACCCCGAGACGTTTGATGAGGGAATTGCCGCCGGGTTGCTCAATTACAACTTCAGTAGCAGTGCGGTCACTGCCGGTGAAGGTGACGGTCGCACCTACCTGGGCCTCAATGCCGGTATCAATCTGGGTGCCTGGCGCCTGCGGCACCAGGGGGCCCAGAGCTGGAACAATCGCACAGGCTTTGAGACCTATCAGAACACGGCCACCTATGTGCAACGCAGCATCATCCCCTGGCAGTCACAACTGACCCTCGGAGACACCTTCAGCAACGGACAGATTGTCGACGGGGTACGTCTGCGGGGCGTAACCCTGGCCACCGACGACCGCATGCGCCCGCAGACGCAGCAAGGCTATGCACCACAGGTGCGCGGTGTCGCCGACAGTAATGCAACGGTCACGATCAGCCAGAACGGCTACACCATTTATGAGACCACCGTGGCGCCTGGTCCCTTTGTCATCAGTGATCTGCATGCCACGGGTTATGGCGGTGATTTGATCGTTAGCGTGACGGAAGTCGACGGGCGTCGAAACACCTTCGTCGTGCCGTACTCGGTGGCCCCGGAGTTACTGCGGGCCGACACGACAAAATACAGCGCCACCTTGGGTGAGGTGCAGCAAAAGGGCATCGATGCCAAGGGCGCGAACGTCTTTCAAGGCACTCTGCAACACGGCTTGACCGATGATCTGACGGTGTATGGCGGCGGCAGTCTTTCCAAAGGCTATGAGCAGGGAAAGGTCGGTGTTGCGTTAAATACGTCCATCGGTGCCTTCTCGCTGGACGGCGCTACCTCGCATACCAAGGTAGCTGATCATGGACGCCTGTCCGGCCAAAGCCTGGGCGTGGGCTACAACAAAAGTCTGCCCACCTCGGGTACGCATTTTGCGCTGGGTGCCTACCGGTTCTCTACAGAGGGTTACCTGAACCTTCCGGATGCACTGAATGTGCGTGAAATCGCTCGCCAGTCCGGTGATGTCAACGGTTATGCCCGGCAAAAAAGCCGGCTTGACCTGACCATCAGCCAGCAGTTGGGCATCGGCACCTTGAGCCTGTACGGCAGCTCAGTCGACTACTGGGGCGGGCAGGAAGGGCGCCAGGTTTCATTCACTGCGAGCTACGGCTCGACCTGGAAAAAGCTCAACTGGAACCTCTCGGCGCAACGCTCCAGGGTCCAGGACACGCGGCAACTGACCCAAAGCGAGCTCAGTGACGATGTGTTTTTCGGGCGTATCGGCCAACCTGGGCGCATCGATAACCGCTACATGCTCACGCTGTCAATGCCGCTGGGGAGCGAGCCGAGGTCGCCGACGATGAATACTTCGTTGTCCCGGGATACCGGCGATACACGGGGCAGCCAGCAGCAGGTGGGCATCAACGGCTTCCTGGGCGAGAACGCCGAGTTCGACTACGGTGTTTCTGCCAGCCGCGCGACCAGTGAGAGCACGAGTTCCAGCCAACTTAACACCCATGCAGGCTACCGCACCGGCTCAGCCAGCGTGCGTGCGGGTTATGGCCAGAGCCGCGATAGGTCGCAGCTTTCATTTGGCGTCGATGGGGGCGTCGTCGTTCACGCCGATGGCGTGACGTTTTCGCAAAGCCTGGGAGAAGCCTCGGCGCTGGTTCATGTGCCGGATGCTGAAGGCGCAGTGTTGGGCCATGACGGTGTTACGCGCATCAATAGCAGCGGTTATGCCGTGGTTCCGTCGCTCAGGGCGTTCCAGAACAATACGGTGAGTGTTGATCCGCAAGGCATGTCCATGGATGTGGAGCTTCAAGAGTCGAGCGTGAATATCGTTCCAACCCTGGGTGCAGTGCAGTTGGTGGAGTTCAAGACCGTCAGCGGGCGGGCGGTGGTCGTCCAGGCCAAACAGCAAAATGGTAAGCCGCTGCCATTTGCGGCGCAGGTTCTGGACCAGCAAGGCCGGGAAGTGGGCGTAGTGGGCCAAGCCAGCAAAGCCTTTGTCCGCGATATCCCAGCGGCCGGTACGTTGACCGTCAAATGGGGTGAAAAGATTTCTGAACGATGCGACGTGCATTACCAGATGCCCGCACATGCCGCAAACACCCGCCAGCAAGACGTCGACTATCTCCAAGGATTGTGCGTACCCAGCGCGGCTCGCCAAGTAGCCGGCAATATCAATCGGCACCCGTGAATATTCGGTGCCGCATCTGTGGGGCACCAGCAGAGGACTTGTGTATGAATTTATTTTGGCTTACTGCCTCGACGTTTGTCGGCTGGACGCTGGCGATGCACGCGCATGCTTTTTCAGGTGGGAATTGTTCTCCGCAAGGGGCAACGACTATCAACATTGCCCCTATCATCGCCCCGAGCAACCCTCAGGCCGGGCAGGTGATCGGTTTACCGGAAGGCTATCCATTGAATGCACCTGGCGCTGTCATGCAGTGCCGTTATGACTTCTGGAGCGGTTTCCATTGGGTAACTGCGACAATCAACGCGGTCAACGCTAACGCCACTGGCAGGACATTCAATGCCAACGGAGTGACGATGCCGGTGTTCGCCACCGGCTTGCCCGGGGTGGGGTTTGCAATGATGGCCCGGGACCCGAATCATGGCTTCGCCGCTGTCGGCCAATCGGCCGCATCACTGCTCAGGGTGAAGTATCCCAAGCCAGTTGTTTGGGGCCTGCAGGGACGGTTATACCTGGTGGCCACGGGAGGGGCGATTTCACCTGGGACTGCGTCCACGCGCACTGTCGCGCACTACAGGGTGCAAAATACCGTTACCTCAGCCCCTGGGTATCATCCGGTCAATATGCAGGCGCTGGTCATTAGCTCACCGCTTAAGCCGACCTGCCGGGTTTCGACGCCCTCCATTGCGATGTCGTTGGGGAGCGTACCGGTTAAGGCGTTCGGTGGCGTCGGTAGTCATGCGGGCAGCGTAACCCGCAATATCACGCTCTCCTGCGCTGGCGGCACCGGGGGCACGCGTGATGTGTTTATCACTGTCACTGACCATACCTCGCGCTCTAACCGCAGCGATGTGTTGTCCCTGACCGCAAATTCGCAGGCCAGGGGCGTAGCCCTGCAGTTGGTACGCAGCGGCAATATTCTGGTTCGTTACGGCGCGGACTCCTCAAGCGTGGGCAACCCTAATCAATGGATGGTGGGTACGACGGGCAATGCCACGGTGCAAATTCCGCTGACTGCGCGCTATATCCAGACCCAGCAGACGATCGCGCCAGGCAGCGCCAATGGCGTGGCAACGTTCACGATGAGTTACCGATGAGCCGGATGCTCCTGCGAAGGCTCGGCATGGTGGGGCTCCTGATGGTGCTGCAGGCGCCCCTGGTCCAGGGCGAAATCGTCATCGACCGTACCCGTGTGATCTATCCGGCAAAGGCCCGTGAAGTAACGGTCAACCTCACCAATGACACGGATGGCCCGCGGCTGGTCCAGGTATGGGTCGACGCCGACAATAGCGAAGCGTTGCCTGAAGACAGTGATGTGCCGTTCACTGTCACACAACCGATTTTCCGTATGGAGGCCGGCAGTGGACGAGCATTGCGCCTGCTCCATCAATCGTCTTCACAGCACAAGGAGGATCGGGAATCAGTGTATTGGCTCAACGTGCTTGCGATCAGGCCGACCGTTGAGCCATCCGCGCAAAACAACCAGGTGAATCTGGCATTCCGTACGAGGGTTAAATTGTTCTTGCGGCCGAGCCAACTGAAGGGGGCGGCGGCAGACTCGGGTAATGCCTTGCAATGGCAGCTGGTTACCGGTGATGAGTCGACGCTGCACGTGAATAATCCCGGCGACTACCACGTCACGCTGTCCAGCATCGTCGTGACACTCGAAGGCGTTGAATACCAAAGCGAAGACCCGCCGATGATCGCGCCTCGATCCAAAGCCATCGTAGCGATGCCAAGACTGCCGCACAGCGGGGAGGGCGGCGCCACACTGCGCTTCACCACACTTGACGATCAAGGTGCAACTCAAATTCATGCTGCGCAGTTGGGGCATTCCAGGTGACGACGGTTCAAGCCCGGCGCTGTCGCACCAAATGCTTGAACCCTTCGAACACCAGCACCATGACCGCGATCCAGATCGGGATGTAGGTCAACCATTCGCCCGCCTTGATGCCTTCACCCAGCAGCAGCGCCACCACCAGCAACAGCGCCGGCTCGACATAACTGAGCAGCCCGAACAGGCTGAACGCCAGCAGGCGGCTGGCGATGATATAGCTGACCAGCGCCGAGGCGCTGATCAGGCCCAGCATCGGGATCAACCCATACAGCTTGGGGTGGGCATCCATTACCGCGAAGCCCTGTTCGCCGCTTTGCACAAACCACCAGGCCACCGGCAGCATCAGCGCCATGTCCAGCCACAGCCCGCCCAGATGGTCGGTCTTGAGGTATTTGCGCACGATGAAGTACAGCGGGTAACCGATGATGACCACCAGCGTCGCCCAGGAGAACCCACCGGCCTGGAACAACTCGTTGAGTACCCCAAGGCCCGCAAAAAACACCGCGATCTTTTGCAGGTAGGAAAGCTGTTCGCCCCACACCAGGCGCCCGGTGAGCACCATGGTCAGCGGCAGCAGGAAGTAACCCACCGACACATCCAGGCTGCGCCCGTTCAGCGGCGCCCACATGAACAACCACAACTGCACGCCCAGCAAGGCCGACGAAAGCACCACGCCGCCGATCAGCCGAGGCTTGGCTGCCAGCACTTGCAGCAATTCCCACACCCGGCGCCACTCGCCGCTGACGATCATGAACACCGTCATGCACGGCATAGTCAGCAGCATGCGCCAGCCGAAAATTTCCAGGCCGCTCAATGGCGTCAGCAATGACGTGAAGTAATACATCACGGCAAACAACACCGAGGCCGACACCGATAACACAACACCTTTAGACACGCTGCCCTCGCGAAAACCGATTTCAAAACAGTAGGGGGAATTTCAAGAGCGGATTATGGTGCTTTTGACGCGAGAGGGTTGCGCTGTTTTGGGGCGTTTTTCAGGAAGATTTCTCGCTGCCGCGGTCTGGGTTTGCTTGGTAGGGGCAGTCGGCTTGTTGTTGTGGCGAGCGGGCTTGCCACCAGTAAGCCCGCTCCGCAACCATCGCTTGGTCAATCCGCCTAAACGCGCGCCACCCGGCCCGAGACAAAATGGCCCACATCATTGAACCCCGGCGTGGACGAATGCCCTGGTGTCACCAGCGAATCGATAAACGCCTCATCCTCAGGCGTGATCTTCACGTCCAGCGCCCCGGTATAGGCATCCCACTGCGCTTCGGTGCGCGGCCCGACAATCGCCGAACTCACCGCCGAGCTGTTCAGCACCCAGGCGATGGCAAATTCGACGATTCCCACGCCACGCCCTTGGGTGTACTGCTGAATCTGCTGGGCAATGCGCAGCGACTCCATGCGCCATTCGGTTTCCAGGATGCGCTTGTCCTGGCGGGCTGCACGGCTGCCGGCTTCGGGCGTGGCATCCGGCGCGTATTTACCGCTGAGTACGCCACGGGCGAGTGGGCTGTAGGGCACCACGCCCAGGCCGTAAGCGGCAGCAGCGGTGATCTGTTCCACCTCGGCCTGGCGATTGACGATGTTGTACAGCGGTTGGCTGATCACCGGTTTGTCCACGCCCAGGCGTTCGGCGATGCGGATCACCTCGGCAATCCGCCAGCCGCGATAGTTGGACAGGCCCCAGTAACGGATCTTGCCCTGGCGGATCAGGTCGCCGATGGCCGATACCGTCACCTCCAGCGGGGTGTCGTGATCTTCGCGGTGCAGGTAGTAGATGTCGAGGTAGTCGGTATCGAGGCGGGTAAGGCTGGCTTCCAGCGCGTTGAAGATGCGCTTGCGGCTCAGGCCACTGCGGTTGGGCAGGCCCTCCGTGGGGCCAATGGCAACTTTCGACGCCACCACCCAATCCTGACGATGGCGAGCGATGGCTTCGCCGACGATCTCCTCGGAGCGCCCGCCGGTGTAGACGTCCGCCGTGTCGATAAAGTTGATGCCCTGGTCCCAGGCCTTGTCGATGATGCGCAGCGAGTCCTCGGTGTTGGTCTGCTCGCCAAACATCATGGTGCCCAGGGTCAAGGCGCTGACCTTCAAACCGGACTGGCCCAATGTGCGGTAAATCATGCAAAGCTCCTTGCGGCTGTGAGACGTGCCCTATGCAATACCAGACTCGCAGGCTCTGGAACAAGCCCTGCGCGCGTTTCTTCATGTGCTCAGCAAGGCCTGGCAGCGCACTTGTAGAAACCGGTGCAGCACTTTCACCCGTTCCGACACTTGCAGGCGATGCGGGCACATCAGGTTGAACGGCGTGGGTTCTCCCTGCCAGTCCGGCAACAGTTGCACCAGCCGTCCGGCCTTGAGGTCCCGGGCGATGTCGAGGTTGGCTTTGTAGGCAATACCGTGGCCGGCCAGTGCCCAGCGCCGCACAATTTCTCCGTCATCGCTCAGGTAGTCGCCCGTCACCTCGACTTCCTGCAACGTGGTGCCTTGGCGAAAGTACCAAGTGCTGTTGGCCCGGCCCTGGCGCATGTACCGCAGCGTGTTGTGCTGCGCCAAGTCCGCCGGCGTGCGTGGCGTGCCGTGGCGCGCCAGGTAGTCGGGGCTGGCGCAGGGAATGCGTTGGTGGTCGGGCACCACCGGCAGCGCCACCAGGCTGGAGTCCCGGGGGACGCCGAAACGCAGGGCGATGTCGACGGTGTCGCGGAACAGGTCGGCATTGCTGTCGTTGAGCAGCAATTGCAGACGGATATTCGGGTGTTCCTGCTTGAACTCATCCAGCCAGCCCAGGACCACATTGCGCCCGAAGTCCGAGGGCGCGGCCAATTGCAACAGGCCGGTCAGGCCCTGGCTCTGCTGCTTGAGCGCTTGCTCGCCGTCGGCCAATGCGGCAAGGGCCTCGCGCACACTGTCGAGGTAACGCCGACCTTCTTCGGTCAGGCGCATGCTGCGCGTGGAACGTGCCAGCAGGCGAATACCCAGGCGGGTTTCCAGGCGCTTGAGGGCGATGCTGGCGGCGGCTGGCGTCAAGCCGAGGCCACGTGCAGCGGCAGACAGGCTGCCGGTGTCGGCGGTGCGCGCGAACACTTCAAGGTCGAGGATTGAGCTCATTTGTAAAAATCCTTTAAAGATCTTGTCGTTTTACCGGGATTTTTCGCCAATTGCCAAGCTGGGAAGATGAACGCTCACTTTCTAACCCAGGACACTTCTCCATGACTTCTCCCCTCAACGGTAAAACGGTCATCGTGATCGGCGGCAGCAGCGGGATCGGTGCAGCCGTGGCCAGGGCCGCTGCTGCACGCGGTGCTCAGGTGGTGTTGGCGGGGCGGCGCCTATCGTCGGGCCGCGACAAGGGGCTGCGCAGCGAGCCAGTGGACGTCACCGACGCCGCCTCCCTGCAACGTCTGTTCGAAACCGTCGGGCGTTTTGACCATCTGGTGTACACCTCCGGCCCCTCGGTGCGCGCCAAGACCTTGATCGAAACCGATCTGGACGAGGCCCAGGATAACTTCAACGTAAAACTTTGGGGCGCGTTGCGGGCGATCCAGCAGGCGCTGCCTTTCCTTGACGAGCGCGGCAGCATTAGCCTGACCTCGGGGCAACTGGGGCGCAAATTGGTGCCGGGCCAGTTCATCAAAGTCGGTATCAACGCGGCCACTGAAGCCCTGGGCAAGCAGTTGGCCAAGGAGCTGGCGCCGCGACGCGTCAACGTGGTGAGCCCCGGTGTGATTGATACCCCGGCGTATGCGGGGTTGGCGGAGGACCAGCGCCTGGCGATGTTTGCCAAGGCGGGTGGCGCGTTGCCGGTGGGGCGCGTGGGACAGGCAGAGGAAGTGGCAGCGGGGTATGTGCTCGCCATGGAAAATGGCTACATGACCGGTGCTGTCATTGATATAGACGGCGGCGGCCTTCTGTAGACGCGGACTAAATGTGGGAGCGGCAAGCCCGCTCCCACATGCAATGCGTTATACCTTCAAGGTCCGTGTCATCCGCAACGCCAACACACTACCCGCCACAATCACCGCCGCCAGCAGGTACAGCGCCACATCCGTGGAGCCGGTGGCGTCCTTCACAAAACCGACGATATACGGGCTGAGAAAGCCGGCCATCTGGCCCATGGAGTTGATCAGCGCCAGGCCACCGGCCGCTGCGCCTGCGCTGAGCATGGCGGTCGGTACCGGCCAGAACATCGGCAGGCCGGTGAGGGCGCCCATGGTGGCGATGGTCAGGCCGAGGATGGCAATCGCTGGCGTGGTGGCGAAGTTCACGGCGATCACCAGGCCGATAGCGCCCATCAACATCGGCACGACCAGATGCCAGCGACGCTCCTTGCGCAAGTCCGCCGAGCGGCCTACCAGCAACATGAAGACGGCGGCCAGCAGATACGGAATCGCACTGAGCCAGCCGATCACCAGGTTATCGCTGAAGCCCAGGTTCTTGATGATCGATGGCAGCCAGAAGTTGATGGCGTACACGCCGCTCTGGATGCAGAAGTAGATCAGGCCGAACGCCCAGATCGCCGGGTTCTTGAACACTTCGCCGAGTGAATCGGTGGTGGTTTTCGGCTTGTTCGCCAGGTCGGTGGCCTGGTCGGCTTCCAGCACTGCGCGCTCGTGGGGCTTGAGCCACTTGGCGTGGGCAAAGCTGTCGCTGAGCAGGAAGTAGGCGAGGGCGCCGAGGATCACGGTCGGGATGCCTTGCAGCAGGAACATCCACTGCCAGCCGGCCAAGCCGCCCTGGCCGGCGGCGAAGTGGTTGAGGATCCAGCCGGAAAACGGGCTGCCGAGCAAACCGGATACCGGGATTGCCGACATGAACAGCGCCATGATCCGCCCACGGCGGAACGTCGGGAACCACTGCGAGAGGTACAGCACCACTCCGGGGAAGAAGCCGGCTTCGGCCGCACCGGTAAACAGGCGCAAGGTGTAGAAGTGCGTCGGCGTGGTGACGAACAGCAGGCAGGTGGACAGTGTGCCCCAGACGATCATCATCAACGCAATCCAGCGCCGTGGACCGAACTTGGTCAGCGCCAGGTTGCTCGGCACGCCACACAGCACGTAGCCGATAAAGAAGATCCCGGCACCCAGGCCGTACACGGTTTCGCTGAATTTCAGCGCATCGAGCATCTGCAACTTGGCAAAGCCAACGTTGACCCGGTCGAGGTAGTTGAACAGATAGCAGATGAAAATGAAGGGGATCAAGCGCAGGGTAACGCGCTTGTAGATGGCGTTTTTATCGTCATCGGTGGCCAGTGTGACAGCGGCGCTCTGTGACATGGGAATCTCTCTTTATTATGATTTTTTGCGATGCGAGGGTAACGTTGATCGCCCAACGAGTCTCGGCCACGTGGCGGGGTGCTGTCTTTGTGCTTGCGCACAGTGATGCATACGTTGCGCTGTGCCGATGAACAACCACGCTTTTAAGGGCTTCTTTCAAGGAGACGGCCGCATGTTCGAGCTGGATCATGACCTGGCGCAGGATATTGTCGATAGGACCATGGCAATCCTGCCCTACAACGTCAATGTCATGGACAGTCAGGGCCTGATCCTCGGCAGCGGTGAGCCCGAGCGAGTCAATACCCGCCACGAAGGCGCACAATTGGTGTTGGCCAATGGTCGCGTGGTCGAAATCGACGGGCAGACCGCCAAGCACCTCAAGGGCGTACAGCCGGGCATCAACCTGCCGCTGATGCACGATCAGCGCTTGATTGGCGTGCTGGGCATCACCGGCGAGCCCGAGCTGTTGCGCACCTATGCGGAACTGGTGCGCATGACCGCCGAAATGCTCGTCAGCCATCGCCACCAGCAAGCCGAGCAGCAATGGCGACGCCAGCGCTGTGATGATCTGTTGGCGTTGCTCCTCGCCGACAGCGGCGACTCACCACGCCTGGTCGATGAAGCCCAGCAATTGGGCCTCAAGCCGCAGCTGGCACGCACGCCGTACCTGTTCGAACTGGGGCCAGGCCAATCGGCTGAGGCCTTGAACACCTGGCTGACCTCGCGCTATCCGGACAGTTGGTGCGTGAGCTCCGCGCAGTTCTCGCTGCTGTGGTGCCGACCGGCGACGCACCAGGTGGACAATCCACGGCTGCTGGAAAAGCTCCAGGGCCTGGGCTGGAATATCCTGCGGGTGGCGGTCGGCGGGCAGGCGGATGGCCTGGCCGGATTGCGCCGTTGCTATCGTCGCGTCGGTGACTTGCTGGCCTACGGTCGCGATGTGCTGCCGCAGTCGCGGCTGTTGACCCTCAACCGCTACCGCCTGCCGGTGATGCTCTGGCGTCATCGCAACGACGATGCCCTCGACGAGTTGCTCAACCCATTGCGCAAGGTGCTGGCCAAGGACGGTAACGGCCAACTCCTGGCCACGCTGCGCAGTTGGTGTGAACACGACGGGCAAAGCCAGGCCTGTGCCGACGCCCTCGGCATTCACCGCAACAGCCTGCGTTATCGTATGGAGCGCATCGCCGAACTCAGCGGCGTCGACCCGCTGACCCTGGATGGCATGCTGGCGCTGTACCTCGGCGTGCAGCTGTTGCCCCAGGCTTTGTCGGAATGAACAACAAACCTTACCCGTACTTGTGCATCGGACCGGCGTCATCGGCGGTGCCAACTGGCAGCATGGGCGTCATAAAACCCGGAGAAAGCCCATGAAAATCATCATCGCCCCTGACTCGTTCAAGGACAGCCAGAGTGCCGAGGGCGTCGCCCAGGCCATTGCCGCAGGGTTGGCGCAAGTCTGGCCGGATGCACAGGTGATCCAGTGCCCGATGGCGGACGGTGGTGAAGGCACGGTGGACTCCGTGCTCGCCGCCTGTAACGGCCAACTGCGCCGCGAGGCGGTGCGTGGGCCTCTGGGCGCTACGGTTGAAGCACGTTGGGGCTGGCTGGCCGACAGCCACACCGCGATCATCGAAATGGCCGAAGCCAGCGGCTTGCAATTGGTAGCGCCAGGCCAGCGCGATGCGTGCACCAGCAGCACCTACGGCACCGGCGAGCTGATTCGCGCGGCCCTGGACCTGGGTGCCCAGCGCATCATTCTGGCGATTGGCGGCAGCGCCACCAACGACGGCGGCGCGGGGGCGATGCAGGCCCTCGGCGTGCAACTGTTCGACGCCGCGGAACAGGCTTTGCCACCCGGAGGCCTGGCCTTGTCACGGCTGGCGCATATCAACCTGGAACAACTCGACCCGCGCCTGGCCCAGGTACGCGTTGAAATCGCCGCCGATGTGAACAACCCGCTGTGCGGCCCCCACGGCGCCTCGGCGATTTTCGGCCCGCAAAAAGGCGCCAACCCCGAGCAGGTGCAACAACTGGACGCTGCCCTCGGCCACTTCGCCGATCACTGCGCCAACGTCCTGCCCAAGGACGTGCGCGACGAACCCGGCAGCGGCGCCGCCGGCGGCCTGGGGTTTGCCGCCAAGGCGTTCCTCGGCGCGCAGTTCCGCGCGGGCGTGGAAGTCGTCGCCGAACTGGTGGGACTTGACGAGGCCATACGCGGTGCCGACCTGGTCATCACCGGCGAAGGCCGCTTCGACGCCCAGACCCTGCGCGGCAAAACCCCCTTCGGCGTGGCCCGAATCGCCCAGCAACACGGCGTCCCGGTGATCGTCATCGCCGGCACCCTGGGCGACGGCTACGAACAGATGTATGCCCATGGCGTGGATGCAGCGTTTGCCGTGCCGTCTGGTCCGATGAGCCTGGAACAGGCCTGCAGCGAGGCACCACGTTTGCTGCGCGAACGCGCGGCGGATATTGCGCGGGTGTGGCGCGTCGCTGCCAAGCGCTGACGCCCCACGCCGAACATGGGACAATCCGCGCCTTTTTTCGACACGGAGAGTCCCCATGCGACGCCCCATACTCTTGGCTCTGCTGCTGACCGGCACCGCCACTCCTGCCTTCGCTCAACCGCCTGCTGAAACCGTGCCGCTGTTACGGGAAATCAAGAACTGGGTCACCGGTTGCGACAACCTGCGCAATTGCCATGCCCTGAGCGCGCCCAGTGGCGTTGATGAAGAAGACTACAGCTCCCTGACCTTGCATGTCTGGCACCAGGCCGGGCCTGAAGGGTACCTGCGCCTGCGCTTCGATCATCGCGGCGAGGCGTTGGACCTGTCGACCTTGCTGTTGGACGGTCAACCGCTGGGCCTGGAGTTGACGCGGGATCTGCACGTCGAGCTGGACGATCAGGGCGGCGATCCCGAGGTGCAGTCTTACGGCGTGATCGAGGACGCAGCGGCGCGGCGCTGGTTGCAGCGTTTGCGCAATGGCCAGCGCTTGCAATTGCCGGGCGATGAGCAGGCGCACGTGTCGCTGAGCGGCCTGAGCGCTTCGCTGCTGTTGATGGATGCGGTGCAGGGGCGGGTGGATAACGTGACGGCCCTGGCACGCCCCGGAAAAGCTCCGGCCAGTGAGGTGCCGCGACGCTTGCCGACGCCAGTGTTGCGCAAGTTCCCTGCGCCGCCAACGCTGACCCCGCAAGAACAGGCGGGCCTGGTGGCCGCTGCATTGCAGGCCGTCACGCCGGAGGAGGGGGAGCCCGAGGCAAAGGCCGGGGCGCTGACGGCGCAACAGGCGATGACGGTGGTGCGTTACGACTGCGCAGCCTACAACTGTGAGTTCGACGTGGTCAGTCGCCAGCGTCAGGCGCCCTATGCGCAAACGCCGCTGGAGCTTGAGCCCTTGCCGTTGGACGGCGCGGCGCTGCAAGGCTCGGTGGGGTATGACGAAGCCACCGGCACCCTGAGTTATTTCTACAAGCAGCGCGGGATCGGTGACTGTGGCGGCGGTGGCGTCTGGGTGTTTGACGGCAAGGCGTTCCAGCTCAGTGAGTTTCATGTGATGCCGCGCTGCACGGGCGTGGGTTATGGCGATTGGCCGTCTTTGTGGACGACCGCGCCGGCACCCTAGCCAGGAGGCGGGCATGGCCTCTACACTGGCCGGCCACTTGTTTTTCAAAGGATGAAACGCAATGCACACGCCTGAACCCCACATCGTGATCCAGCGCTTTACCGAAGCCCACCTTGAAGGTGTCGCGGCGCTCTATAACGAACCGGCTGTGTGCCGGCAGGTGCTGCAGATGCCGTTCCAGTCGATCGAGGCCTGGCGCAAACGCCTGGTGATGGACAACGAGCGGCGCCTGCAACTGGTGGCGGTGCACGGCGGTGAGGTGATCGGCCAACTGGGCCTGGAACAGTACCTGCGTGTGCGCCAGGCCCATGTCGGTTCGTTCGGCATGGGCGTGGCGACGGCCTGGCAGGGGAAGGGCGTGGGCTCGCGGCTGTTGACGGCCGCGCTGGACGTGGCCGACAACTGGATGAACCTGCACCGGGTGGAACTCACGGTGTACGCCGACAACGAAGCCGCGCACCACCTGTACCGCAAGTTCGGCTTCGAGGTTGAAGGGTGCTTGCGTGACTACGCCCTGCGCGACGGGGTGTTCGTCGACACCCTGAGCATGGCGCGTCTGCGCAAGTCGGCTTAATCCTCCAGCGCAAACGCCACCGCAGCCTGCGCATGCAGCTCGGTGGTGTCCAGCAGCGGCAGGTCGCTGTGTTCGGGCTTGACCAACAGGCTGATTTCCGTGCAACCGAGGATGACCGCCTGGGCACCCCGCGCGGCCAGGGCGTCGATGACCCGCAGGTAGACCTGGCGTGACGCCTCGCTGATCACGCCGACGCACAACTCCTCATAGATGATCCGGTGCACGGCGCGGCGCTCGTCTGCGTCCGGCACCAGCACGGTGAGGCCCTGGGCGGCCAGGCGTGACGTGAGAAAATCCTGCTCCATGGTGAACGCGGTGCCGAGCAAGCCGACCGTCAGGGTGCCGGCTGCCACCGCCGCCGCAGCGGCCGCATCGGCGATATGCAGGAAGGGAATCGACACCGCCGCCTCGATACGCGGCGCCACCAAATGCATGGTGTTGGTACACAGCACCACGCACTCGGCGCCACCCGCCTGCAAACGGCGCGCAGCGTCTTCCAGGATCAGCGCGGCGTCATCCCAACGCCCGGCGTGCTGGGCCTGTTCCACCGGGCCGAAGTCCACGCTGTACATCAACACTTGTGCCGAGCGCAGGGGGCCGAGCTGGTCACGCACACGCTGGTTGATGATGCGGTAGTACTCGGCGCTGGACTCCCAGCTCATGCCGCCGATAAGGCCGATGGTGCGCATGTGATGCTCCTGACAGGGAAGGTCGCTTCACCTTACCCATCGAAAGCCGATTCGTCATACGCAGTTGCCAACCTATTCACCAGAGCAGTTCAAAAAGCGGTGATTACCAATCACTGCTTTCCTGCCGAGCTGACTCGTCTATACCTGTAAGAAATGACAGTATATTTTGAGTCAATGCACGTATCTAATCCGCATGGATGAGGGACCAATACACCTGTCCACTATGCGGGGGTTTTTCTGGGGCAAATTCCGACAATTCTCATTTCTCAGGATGTGAACTTCGAGCAAGATCGGGCCGGCTGGGAAAATGCTCCCGGTGATTTCACCGGCTACGCGGCTTGGCAATAGCCGCCAAGTATCTCTTACAGAAGAGGACACATCATGGCAGCGGAACTCCGGGAAGGTGCTCCCGGCACCCCCTACGGCGGTCATTTACCGACGACACAGCTGGTTATTCCCGAGATCCGGCTTCCTTTCGCCGGTCCGCCACCGCGTTCCGACAGTGAGCGGTTGCGCACGCATGCGCTCGCTTGGGCGCAGCGCTACGGCTTGATCGGACGCCGTGGTGCACATCGGTTGAGCACCACCGCGCTGCTCGAACTGGGCGTTGCGCTGTGCGGGAGGGCGCCCACGCCCCAAGCCGAGATTCTGGTGTGCTGGTATCTGTGGGCGCTCACTCTCGATGACCGAATCGATGATGGACCCTGGGCGGAAAACGGTGCGTTGGATCGTTTCATCATCGCAGTAGAGGCGTTGACCGAAGGCGGCGATGCTGATTCATCAGGTGAAATCAGCCGATTTGATGACCCAATGCTCGTTGTTCTGGTCGACGATCTGTGGCCTCAGACCCGGTGTTTGGGGGGCGATCAATGGCGGCATAGGCTTGTGCGACATTTGATCCAACATCTGCGTGCGCAGGCGACGCTGGTTCGTGTGCGGGAAACCGACAAGGCGCTCACATTGGCCGAGTACCTGCCGTTGCGCCGGGACGCTTTCGGCGCACTGTTCTTCTTTGATCTTATCGATGCGGCCGAAAGTCTGGACCCGTACGAGCATCCAGCGGACACCGCATGGTGGAACACGTTGCGTGAACACGGCGCCGATATCATCGCCTGGACGAACGATATCCATTCGATTGCCAAAGATGTGGTGTGTGGTGAACGCTTCAACCTGGTTTCAATCCTCGCGGATACCGCTGGCATGGACTGGCCTGCCGCGATTGAATCCGCCCATCAAATGGTGAACACGGCGGTTGCGCAGTTCACGGCGGTCGCCACCCAGCATGCAAATCACCGGCGGTGCGTCGCGACCGACCCGGACCGGCTGCGTCAGGTTGTCCGGGCGGCGGGCGACTGGCACCGGAGCGTTTCTCGCTATCACCTGCATGCCGCCGATTCCACGGCACAGGACAACCGGCAAGTGGACCTGAAACTTACTCCACCGACCCTTAAATCCCGGCAGTTCGAAATCGACCCTTACCCCTTGTATGAGCGGTTACGTACCAGTCTGCCGATCGTTTATGACGAGCCCACCGATGTGTGGCTAGTCAGTCGGCATGTGGATGTCAAAGCCGCATTGACCCATCCTGGGGCGAGCAACAACAACTACACCTGGCAGATTGGGCCGCTGCTGGGACACACTATTGTCACGATGGACGGGTGTGAACATGCGCAGCACCGTGCGTTGCTTAGCCCTTCGTTTCGCAGCAAGGCCCTGGCAGCGCTTGAAGTATCCATCACGTCGGTGACCGCGGACCTTCTGGCGCAGATGCACGGGCGACCCCAGGTGGACCTCATTGCCGATTTCACCGCAGCGCTGCCGGTGCGGGTGATGGCCCGTGCGCTGGGTCTTCCGGCTGAAACCCGCGAGGAGGTGGAGCAGCTGAAGCGTTGGTGTGCCATCGGCTTCGCTTACATGGGCAACTATCGACAGGATCCGGCACTGTTGACCGGCGGGTTATCCAACCGAGACAGTTTCTACGACTTCATCCAGCCGCACATCGACGCTCGTCGTGCTGAGCCCTCAGACGACCTGATCTCGCAGCTTCTGGCGGCAAGGATTGACGGTCAACCGTTGTCCGAGACGTTCGTCCGGTCCTACTGCGCGATCCTGATGACTGCGGGTAGCGAGACCAGTCACGGTGCCCTGGCGAATCTGATTGTCAACCTGTTGAGCGAACCTGGCGTCAAAGACGCGGTGATGGCTAATCCAGACCTGATGGACAATGCGCTCGCCGAGACCCTGCGACGCAACCCTCCTTTGCAACTCGTACTTCGCGAAGCCCGTGAGTCGCTGCTGCTGCCATCGGGAACGATTCCTGCTGGCGCGACCCTGGCCTGTCTTATCGGTTCGGCCAACCGCGATCCGAACCAATTCACCGACCCGGACACCTTCAACATGTCGCGCACCGAACAGGCGAGCAGTCATTTCGCCTTCGGAGCGGGGCGCCACTTCTGTCTGGGATCGATGCTGGCACGTATGGAGATCACGATCAGCGCTCGCATGCTGCTACAGACCTTTCCAAACGTGCGCTGGGCTCCTGGGTTCACCCCTGCCGAACGCGGATTCCTCAACCGCTGCCCCGATCAACTGGAGGTCGTACTGTGACCATTACTGACTTTGCCAAGGAGCCCGGCTACACCAACAGTTATCTTGCTGATCAGCACGCAGGCCAATTGGAACGGTTACGCACCCTGGAGCGTGCCTTTGACCCGTTGAGCCAAGCGGTTTTCGATCAGCTGGATCTTCCGGGCAAGCCTGCCATCCTCGATCTCGGCGCCGGTGCTGGATCGCTCGCCCGCTGGCTGAGCAAGCGCTATCCCAACGCGACCGTCACCGCCACCGACATCGACACTCGATTCCTGACCAATATTCCTCGCATTCGGGTGATGACCCATAATGCGGCGACCGATGATTTTCCTGCTGCCTCCTTTGACGTGGTGCACATCCGCGCGCTTCTGTGCCACCTCACCGAACGCGAGGACATATTGACGCGAGCCATCACTTGGGTCCGCCCGGGTGGTTGGCTGGTGATCGAAGACGTGAGTCTGCGACCGAGCTTGATAGCGGCGAACCCTGTGTTCCGAAAAGTAGCCCAGGCCGGAGTTACCCTCCTGGAGCAGTCCATCGGTTCCGATATGCTCTGGGCCGACACTCTCCCCGGCCAGTTACGTGATCGGGGACTCTCCAACGTTGGGCATTGCACCTTTGAAGGCCGAATCGGAGACAAAAGCCCAGCCGATGCCTTCTGGGCTGCAACCACCGCACAGGCTGGGCCTGCTCTGCTGAAACTCAAGTTACTCACTCAAGACGACCTTGATGCCATGGCCCGTCTGCGTGACGACTCCGCGTTTACCGCCGCGGCGTTGACATTCGTCAGCGCCTGGGGACGAGTCCGCTGACTTGGGTAAACCCCGCACACTGAAAACAGTGTGCGGGGGAGGGCGCGCGTAATTGCACCGAAGGGAATACAGAATGACCAATGATGTAGTGTTAGTTGATGCCAATGATGTACAGATCGGAGTGTGTGACAAACGCATCGCACACTTGGGAGAGGGAAAGCTGCATCGCGCATTTTCAGTGCATCTGATCGACAGTGAAGGGCGTCATCTGCTTCAACGTCGTGCCGCAGGTAAAATGCTTTGGCCAGGTTTTTGGTCGAATGCGTGCTGCAGTCATCCGGCACCGGGAGAGACTATTCTGGATGCTGCGTCTCGTCGTCTGCGTGAAGAATTAGGCATCTCTGCCTCCAGCCGGTTTTTATATAGTTTTGAGTACCATGCCCACTTTGGTTCGATCGGTGCGGAACATGAGTTATGTCATGTATTGGTTGCGCAATCTGACGCTGTGGTCTGCCCGGCAACTGAAGAAGTCAGCGAGATCAAGTGGTGGACGCGAGCCGAAATATCAGCTCGACTTTCAGCGTCACAAGGGCAATTCACGCCCTGGTTTCGAATGGAGTGGCATCGTCTTTTATCGGAACACCCTTCGTTCGATACGCCGGCATTGCAGATCTGCCCGGAGGGGAATACGACACCGTCAGGACACGTATAAACCTGTTACTTCTGACAGTAGACGGCAAGTAATTTGGCCTTGTTAATAGAGGCCAGGCCTGCGCCTTGAAGGCTTGGTCCCTTAACATGATGAGGATTGCCACATGCCAAATGTATACAAGATTATTAGCTTCGATGGACTGCCTGCTGCGCTGATTACCGATACCGAGAAAGAGCTCATAGTCACCGCGCCGGCGATTCCTGGGCTAGAAAAGGGACAGGAAGTGGTGTTCTTCTTTCGCACGCACCTGGGGCATGGCATTGCCGTCTACCTGAGCCTGGAAGAAGGCAGCTTGAAGCAACCCATGGAACTCGTGGTTGATAAGAGCCAACTTCCCAAGACGAAGGAATTGCACATCGACTACGGCGCCTACGTTAGCAGGCGCGCGGTTCATCGTTCAGCCGTAGCGTATTACCCCGCCCGTGAAAGCGCAGCCCAGGGCTAGCCCGTTAACTGCACCCTCCATTGCATTCACGTTGAGGCCGGGTCGCCCGGGTTGGAGTTCATCCAGCTGTAAACGACGACCCATGCCTCAGGCCGGTGTTTAGTCATACGCCGAGCGGGCGCATCTGCCATGATCGCGCTTTGCAACCTGGCTCACCCAAGGAGATCCGCAATGGACGATGTACAGCAACTGGGCGAGATGCTTCGTCATTACGCCGATAGCGAAGCGCACAAGAAGCAGCAGTTCGATGTGCAGTCGGCCCGTTGGGCGCAAAAGCTTGGCGAGTTGTTCGGGCAGATAGAGCAATGGCTGGAACCGGTCAAGACCGTCGGCTTGCTGGAGGTGCACCGTGAAGCCTATATCGCCAGCGGGCCGAGCGTGCCGGTGGAGACGTCGACCTTCAAGACCGAAAAGCTGCTGGTGCAGATCACCGGAAAAACCGTGGAGTTCGTGCCCGAGGTCATGGGCGTGGGCGGTTCAATCTCAGTGTCGGTGATGGGCTTGACCGCTGCCCGTCACGGCAGCGTGTCGCTGGTACTGCCGGCCGACAAAAACGACTGGCTGTGGAAGAAAACCAATGGCCTCAAGGACCCGGACACCTTTGGCTTCGACGCCAACTTCCTGGCCACGCAGTTGCAGAGCCTGATTCCGCGCGAACGCGGCTGAGGGCTACCGCTTCGTACAGCGTCGATGCGGGCCGCAGGCGTGTCAAACACTGGGTGGAAATAAGTATTTTTTGCCCAGGATTGGCTATACCTACAGCTCCATGTTTCGATGATGATCGCCAAGGAGTTCAATGATGAAACTAAGGCTAATGATCAGTACGCTGTGCGTGGCTTCAATCGCAATGGCTGGCTGCGCCAGCAAGGTCACCCAACCGGACGAGTACTCAGGCTTCCTTTCCGACTACAGCCAGCTCAAGGAAGCCAAGTCGCCTTCGGGGGCCGAGGTGATGCGCTGGGTCGACCCCAAACTCGACCTGAGCCGCTACACCGCGGTGTACATCGAACCGACGCAGTTCTACCCCAAGCCCCAGGCCACCGCGAAAATCCCCGACAGCACCCTCAATGGCATCAACACTTACTTCAACCAGGCGCTCAAGCGTGAGCTGGGCAAATCAGTGCCCCTGGCCAACGGCCCCGGCCCCGGTGTGATCGTGGTGCGTGCGGCGATCACCGCCGTCAGCAGCAAGACTGAGGGCCTCAAGCCCTATGAATTCGTGCCTGTGGCCCTGGTGGCGGCGGCGGTGAGTACCGGCACCGGCATCCGCGACCAGGAAACCACCCTCGGCACCGAGGCGCAGTTCCTCGATGGTGCCAACGGCAAGGTGCTCGCCCAAGTGGTGCGCAAGGGCACCGGCAAGCCGCTGGCCAACGACTCGCAGGTGATGAAGGCCGATGACGTGAAAGGCGTGATCGATGGCTGGGCGTCGGACCTGCATCAGTCGTATGTGAAGCTGAAAAAACACTAGGGACTAGAACGCATTCCTGGCGGGTTTGTTGTAGTAGCTGAGCAGGGCGTCATAGCGACGGGTGATGAGGTAGTAGTCATCACTCAGTTGCTGTGGCGGGGCGTGTTCCCGCCAGTCCTGATGCAGGGTGCGCAACGCCTGGAGGTACGCGTCGGCTGACGAGCGGGTGGCGTACCAGAGGTGAGTGGCTTCCTCCTCCCGTTTGCTGCGCGGCATTTTAACCAGGAAGTCCTTGCTGGCATCGCTGGCCTGTTGCAGTGTCTCAGTCAAGCTGAGCAGTTGTTGGGGCGTCAGGCTGGCGTCGCGTACACCCTGGTCAATCTGGTTCATCGCCTGACGGGCCGCGATCATATGGTTGAGCAGGTGCCAATGCAGGTCCCGGCCGAAGCGCGATTCGAGTCGCGCCAGTTGTACCGGGCGCAGATGGATGTCTTCGTTTTCCAATTGGGTGCGTAACGCAGCGGACGCGCTCAGGTACTCTTCGCCCCGGTTGGCCAATTCCCCGACCATCCGCTTGTTCATGGCTTGCGCCACCCATTGACGCATGTTCGACGGCATACCTTCGGTTTGTATCGGATCAACCATGTCCGCCAGGGAGGTGAATTTATTCAGCTTGTCGGCATACACCATGGCGAGAGTGCCGAGGTGGCTTCCGGGCTGCTGACGCTCCAGTTTGAGGGTGTACAGCTGCGAACAGACCGCCGCCTGTATAATGCGCGGCTCGGGCTCGTTACGGTCGCCAAACTTATCCTGGGTGGGGGCTTCGGGCTGTGTCGAACGCATACGGTAGTACGCCAGGCGCGTATCGCGATCAATTCGGTTCACGCAATCAATGATCGGCGCCAACGCGCTGGCCATTGCGGTGGAAGGGCTGTCCCGTTGGTCCAGCCATAATTGCACACGTTGCAGCGGTTTGGTGGCCCCGGCCACACCGAGCAATCCCAGGCCCAATACCAGGCTGACGGGTAACAACCATTTCGGATTCATTGCGCGGCCTCCTGACCATACCACTGTGCCTGGGTGGCGGGCGCCTGGCAGTCGGGGGCGGAGCGAGGCATGCGGCTGCACAGGCGTTCGGTCCACTGTTGCAGGCCCTGGTTACGGGTTACGTGTTGCTGGTTGTCGAGCACCGTCAAGCCGGCGTACAGCACAATCCCACTGATGCCCAACAGCACCATGCCCAGGGCCGTCCAGCGTGGGTGGCGGGCGGTCCAGGGGGTGTGGCTGTTCATGAAGGGCCGCTTGATCACGCCGATAACCGCCAGGGTCGCGACCAGCGCCAGGCTGGCAAACGGGCCGAACGCGTAACCCAGCGCTGCGGCAAGGACCAGCCCTGGCAGCAGGTCCCGTATCGGCAACAACGGCAGGTGAGTAGGGCTAAACCAGCGCGGCAGGCGCTCACTGAGCCGTTCATCGAGCACGCGGTACTGATGAGCCAGCGGGCGCCAGACCTGCCAAGCCAATCCGGCGCCGATCACGGCGCCCAACGACCACAGCAGGCCGTAGCCCAAGGTCGGCAGCACGTTGCCGGCCAGGGGCTCGGCATTCACCAACACGCCTACCAGGCAGCTCAATACCAGCGCGACAATCCAGGGCCAGGTATCCATGGCCGTGTCCCACCCTTGCCAGAAATACACGATACCGCCGGGCATCGTTTCGGCTTCGGCCGCGTGCTCGGTGTAGATATCTGCACTGAGTGCCTGGCAGGCTTTCCAGTCATGTTCATCGAAGCGTTGGGCGAAGGCACGGCGCTGACCCAGGCTCATCGGTGCCAGTAGCAGTCGGGCAGCCCGTTGTTGCGGGCTGTTGGGCGCTTCGGCGGCCAGTGCCCGTTGGCGTGCCATGAAGACCGGGCCTTGCTGGCGATGCAATAGCCGAGCCCAATCCTCCGCCGGGCAGTCATGACCGCTGCCGCCATGCCAGTTTTGGCCAGCGCACACTGCGTCGAACACCGCGCTCGACCAGTAATGACTCTGCGCCAACAAGCGCGCCAGCCATTGGTTGAACCACTCGGCATGCGGATGATTGTTCACCCAGGGATGCTCGGAGCGCGCGGCATAGGCAGTCAGGAAGGCGGCCTCGTCCTTTTGCTCAAGCGCCTGGCGCAAGGGTTGCTGCAACGCGCTGCGGTGCTTGCGCTCGAGCTTTTCGATCAGCTCGCCGGGCAGTTCCAGGCGCTGCCAGGCCGTCAGCCAGTTGAAGGTTTCAAAGGCCCAGCGAGTTTCTTCGGGGTTCAGATGCCCTTCGATGTCGCGCAGCAACAGGTGGATTTCAAAAGGCAGCGCATTGCCATCGGCCATTGCCGCCTGATAATGGTCGGCAAGGGTGTCGCCCTGGGCTTCGATGACGACTTCGTCGACTTCCTGCAGCCGTTGGCTCCACGCCAGCGCAGCCTCATAGGCCTCGCGCAGGCGCTGGAAACCCTCGGGGTCATCATCCGGCCGGGTTTTCTTCAGCAGGGCGGCGTATTGGCGCTTGATCGTGCGGCTATCGGCATCCGGCGCCAGGCCAAGGACATTCCAGCAAGTCATGTGCAGTGCAACTCCGTAGACAATCGCGCGCACATTACCTGTTTTACCGGTTGATTAACCAGCGCCAGTACGGGTTAGAGCCCACGGTAGGGCTGGCCCGGCCTGACCCTGCGGCGACCGGGCACGCGGTGTTACTTAAGCGGCGTCAATGGCGGCAGTTTCCACTGGCCGTTACCCACCTCAGGCTTGGGCAGGTAAATCCGCAGGATGGCGTAGAACGGACCGGGTGGAGCCGGCAGCCAGTTGCTCTGCTCGGCTTTCGGCGGTTCGTGGTGCTGCAGGGCCAGGGTCAGGCCGCCATCGGCGTCCCGCTTGAGGCCGGACAGCATGTGCGAGTTGATCACGTAACGTTTCTTGTGGTTGGGCACCAGTTGCTTGGTCTTGGCGTCGTACATGGTCAGCGACCAGAACGCATCGGCCGGTGGCAACTGGTCCTTGGCGAAATGCACGGTGTAGCTGTGGCGTGCACCGTTGGCAGGCTTGCCCTCGCTGTCGTTGACGTAGCTCAGGTAAGCGACTTCATCGCCGGAGTTACCGAAAAGCCCCATGTCCGCACCGGCGTAGCGGTACAGGTAGTTATTGTTCAAGTGGTCGCGGCTGCCATACAAATCGCCATTGGCGACCTGGTGCGTGTCGACCTTGTCCTTTTTGAATGCGGCAAACTCGGCGCGCGCATCGGAGATGCCGTCTTCCAGGGCCTTGCGCTGCTCAGCGGTCAACTCCTTGACCTTGAAGGGCGCGCCTGGGGCGATACCGATCTTGGCGAAACGCGCCAGCAGGTCTTTCTCGCTGTCCTGGGGCGCGGCGAAGGCCAGCATGAAGTTCAGGTAGCGAAACAGCTGCGGGCCTTCGGTCATGGTCGCCATGGGCTTGGGCCATGCGACCTTTGGCGCCTTGGCCGGCGCAGCTTGCTTCACGTAGTTGCTCAGGGACTGGACTTTGTAGCCGTTCTGGATCTGCTTGACCTTGTTCAGGTCCTTCTCGTCGAACAACTGCGTGCGGTAGAGGGCGTAGGCGATGTTGCTTTCGCTGTAGACCACGCGGTCGACGTTCACCGGCTGCTGACCTTTCCAGTCCGGGCCAGCAATCATGTAGTGACCGCCGTTGTTGCCGGTGCTGCGGGTGCCCAGGTAGGCGATGTTCTGCGTGTAGAGGTCGATCAATTGCACCGAGTAGTAACGGTCGTCTTCGATCTTGGGCAGCGTCAGCACCAGCGGCTCGCTGCGCAGGTCCATCCAGACAAACGAGTAGGGCGTGTCCAGGTTCGGCGTCACGAACGCGGTGTCCTTGGGGGTGAGCACCTGGGCGGTATTGCCGATATGGTTGAACGGCGCCTTGAAGTTGGCGCCGCCCTTATCAACGGCCTGGGTGTAGAGCGTCTTGTACATCTCCACCACCGGGTAGCCATACAGGTAGGCTTCCTTGGCAATGGCCCGCGCTTCGCTGGGGGTAGCGGTGAAATCGGCCCAGGCGCCGGAACTCATGAGTATCGAGAGGCTCGCCAACAGCAGGCGCGTCGGTTTTCCAATCATGTTGTTGCGTCCTTCCAAAGTTCGTTTGACTGACGGGGAATAAAGGCGACGAGTTTCCTGTTTTATTTCCCGAACGTCACGTTAATCCCTGCGAATAACGTGAACTGCGGCCAGCCGTCGTCTTTGCACGCCACGGTCCACTGCGGCTCAAGCGAGCAGCTAAATGCAGGCGCGCCAGGCATCCAAACGAAGGAGGGCGCGAGTACGGGCGTTTCACAGGTGGGTAAAGAGGGGGGGAATAGCCGCCCGTGCTGGGCGGCGATGCGCAAAAGAGGGGTCAGGCGGCAGGCAGCATCGATTTGACTTTATCGCGCAACTGGTCGATCGAGAACGGTTTGGCAATCACCTGCATGCCGGCAGGGACGTCGATACTTTCGGCATAGCCGCTGGCAAACAGGATAGGCAGAGCCGGGCGTAGTTCACGCACACGGGTTGCCAGTTGCTTGCCGTCCATGTCCGGCAGGCCCACGTCGGTCATCATCAGGTCGATCACCTGAGCGGAGTTTTCAACGACCGCGAGCGCCGCTTTAGCGTCGGCCGCCTCAAGCACACTGAACTCCAGCTCTTCGAGTACATCGACGATCAGCATGCGCACGATGGCGTCGTCTTCGACTACAAGGATGGTGGAGGCTGACGCGGGCATAATGGGAATTCCTGAGAAGAGGGGGGAGCAGGTAATAAAAAATTCAAAAGGACACCGCAGTAGTGAGTCTCCTTGATCAAGCCAAGTTCCCTTGGCATGCGCATTGTGCCGACACCGCACAGCATTGTCTCTTTCCAAGGTGACCATGGGTTTGTTCTGGGCTGGAAACAACGTACTACCCTCAGCCTCCTCTCGCTCGACGTGTCAATTACACGCTGAGCTGGCAGAAAAATAGCGTTCAACCGCAACTTTGGGGCAAACTCCCGGTTTTTCCGTATTTGGCCAAGGCATGCCCATGACTCCCGCGTCGTCCGTCGATGAACAGAGCTTTCGTACACTGCTGAGCCGAAACGTGGCATTGCCCCTGAGTGTGGGCGTGCTCAGCGCGGTGTTTTTCGTTTGTCTGATCACCTATTTGCTGTCGGTGATCCAGTGGGTGGAGCACACCGATCGGGTCATCAACAACCTCAACGAGACGTCAAAGCTGACGGTCGACCTGGAAACCGGCATGCGCGGTTTCCTGATCACCGGTGACGAGCACTTCCTCGACCCGTACGAAGTGGCCAAGCCGCGAATCATTGCCGACTTGCGCAATTTGCAGGGCCTGGTGGCGGATAACCCGCAGCAGGTGGATCGCCTCAAGCGCCTGGAAGCGTTGCAACTGGAGTGGAACAAATACGCCCAGTCGATGATTGATATGCAGCGCGAGAGTGGAGACTACCGCAGCGCGGTCAAGGCCGGCCGTGGCAAGCGCCTGACCGATGAGATCCGCAAGGAATATGAGGAAGCGGTGGCGATGGAGCAGCAGTTCCGCATCACGCGCAATCAAGAAGTGACCCGCACCACGGTCATCAGTGTCACCCTGTATCTAGCGTTCGTGCTCGGGCTGAGTGGCTTCCTGGCGTACATCGGCCGCAGGAACTTACTAGCTTTATCAGACAGTTACAGCGCAAACATCGCGTCACAACAGAAGATCGCACTGCGCCTGGAACAGCAGGCCTGGCTACGCAATGGCCAGACCGAGCTGGCCGAACAAGTACTGGGGCAGCTGACCCTCAATATGCTCGGACGCAATATCCTGCAATTTTTTGCCCAGTACATGGGCTCGGCGGTGGCGGCGCTGTATGTGCGTGAAGAGCACGGCGGTCTCAAGCGCGTCGCGACGTATGGCTTCTCCCGCGAACAGGAACAGCTCGAACAGGCGATCTACAGCGACGAAGGGATCGTCGGTCAGGCCGCCCAACTGGACCGGCTGATTCGCCTGGATGACGTGCCGGTGGACTACTTCAAGGTCAGCTCCGGCCTGGGCGAAGGCTTGACCCGTAGCGTGCTGGTGGTGCCGACCAGCGATGACGACCGTGTCAACGGTGTGATCGAGCTGGGCTTTCTGCGGCCGCTGGAAGAGCGTGACATCGAGCTGCTGGAGTTGATCGCCGGGAATATCGGCACCTCCATCGAAGCCGCGCGCTATCGCCAGCGCTTGCAGGAAGTGCTGGCCGAGACCCAGCAGCTCAACGAAGAGCTGCAAGTGCAGCAGGAAGAACTCAAGACCGCCAACGAAGAACTCGAGGAACAGTCACGCATCCTCAAGGAGTCCCAGGCCCACCTGGAAACCCAACAGGCCGAGCTGGAGCAGACCAACGAGCAACTGGCCGAACAGACCCAGACCCTGGCCGAGCAACGCGATGCCATGGACCGCAAGAACGTCGAGCTCAACCAGGCCCAGATCGAGCTGGAAGACCGCGCGGATGAATTGCAGCGCTCCAGCAAGTACAAATCCGAATTCCTCGCCAACATGTCCCACGAGCTGCGCACGCCGCTGAACAGTTCGTTGATCCTGGCCAAGTTGCTGGCGGAAAACCCCCAGGAAAACCTCAGCGCCGAACAGGTCAAGTTTGCCGAGTCGATCTATTCGGCGGGCAACGACCTGCTCAACCTGATCAACGACATCCTGGATATTTCCAAGGTAGAAGCCGGCAAGTTGGAAGTGCGCCCGGAAAACTCCAGTGTGACGCGCCTGGTGGACGGCCTGCGCGGGATGTTCGAACCGCTGGCCGCCGACCGCAAGCTGGGGTTCCAGGTGCAGGTGCAGGAAGGTGCGCCGATCATGCTGTTTACCGACCGCCAGCGCCTGGAGCAGATTCTCAAGAACCTGCTGTCCAACGCGATCAAGTTCACCGAACACGGCGAGGTCAGCCTGTCAGTATCCCGCGCGCCAGGGGAGGGCATTGCCTTTACCGTGCGCGATTCGGGCATCGGTATTGCCCCGGACCAGCAGGAAAGCATCTTCGAAGCCTTCCGCCAGGCCGATGGCACCACCAACCGCCGTTACGGCGGCACCGGCCTGGGCTTGTCGATTTCCCGCGACCTGGCCGCGTTGCTCGGCGGCTATATCAGCGTGACCAGCGAACCCGGCAAAGGCAGCACCTTTACCTTGGTGCTGCCGGAGCACTATGTCGAACGCGAGGAAGACGCGCCGCCGATCGAGCAACCGCGCCAGGTCGTTGCCGCCCCCGCACCCAAGCCCATCGCGATCTCACCGCTGCCGGTAGCCGACGCCAAGCAGATCCCGCGCTTTGCCGACGACCGCGACAAGGCGCCGTTCGCCACCCGCTGCATCCTGGTGGTGGAGGATGAGCCGAACTTTGCGCGCATCCTCTTCGACCTCGCCCATGAGCTGGGTTATCAGTGCCTGGTGGCCCACGGTGCGGACGAGGGCTACAGCCTGGCCGAGGAGTTCATTCCCGATGCGATCCTGCTGGACATGCGCCTGCCGGACCATTCCGGGCTCACCGTGCTGCAACGTCTCAAGGAACACGCCAACACGCGTCACATCCCGGTGCATGTGATCTCCGTGGAAGACCGCGTCGAGGCCGCCATGCACATGGGCGCCATCGGCTATGCGGTAAAACCGACCACCCGCGAAGAGCTCAAGGACGTGTTTGCACGCCTGGAAGCCAAGCTGACCCAGAAGGTCAAGCGCGTATTGCTGGTGGAAGACGATGACCTGCAGCGCGACAGCATTGCCCGCCTGATCGGCGACGATGACATCGAGATCACCGATGTCGGTTATGCCCAGGCCGCCCTGGACCTGCTGCGCACCAACATCTATGACTGCATGATCATCGACCTCAAGCTGCCGGACATGCTGGGCAATGAGTTGCTCAAGCGCATGGCTACCGAGGATATCTGCTCGTTCCCGCCGGTGATCGTCTACACCGGCCGCAACCTGACCCGCGATGAAGAGGCCGAACTGCGCAAGTATTCGCGCTCGATCATCATCAAGGGCGCCCGCTCGCCGGAGCGTCTGCTCGACGAAGTCACACTCTTTCTGCACAAAGTCGAATCCCAGCTGTCCCATGACCGCCAGAAGATGCTCAAGACCGCCCGCAGCCGCGACAAGGTCTTCGAGGGGCGCAAGATCCTGCTGGTGGACGACGATGTGCGTAACATCTTCGCCCTGACCAGCGCCCTGGAGCACAAAGGCGCCGTGGTGGTCATCGGGCGTAATGGCCGCGAAGCCATCGAGAGACTCAATGAAGTCGACGACATCGACCTGGTGCTGATGGACGTGATGATGCCGGAGATGGACGGTTACGAGGCCACCGCCTTGATCCGCCAGGACCCGCGCTGGAAAAAGCTGCCGATCATTGCGGTGACGGCCAAGGCCATGAAGGACGATCAGGAGCGCTGCCTCGCAGCAGGCTCCAATGATTACCTGGCCAAGCCGATCGACCTGGATCGCCTGTTCTCGCTGATTCGCGTATGGCTACCCAAGATGGAACGCATTTAAGTGGAGCACCGTTTTTTGGAGAAAAGCAGCGATATTGAGCTGCGCCTGTTGATCGAGGCGATTTACCTCAAGTACAGCTACGACTTTCGCGACTACTCCGGTGCGTCGGTCAAACGTCGCGTGGCCCACGCCTTGCGCCAGTTCGACTGCGCCACCATTTCGGCGTTGCAGGAGCGGGTGCTGCACGATCCGGCAGCGTTCATGCAGTTGCTGCAATTTCTGACGATCCCGGTGAGCGAGATGTTTCGCGACCCGTCGCACTTCCTGGCCATCCGCCAGGAAGTGGTGCCGCTGCTCAAGACCTACCCGTCGATCAAGATCTGGATTGCCGGCTGCAGCACGGGGGAAGAGGTGTACTCCATGGCCATCCTGCTGCGTGAAGAAGGCTTGCTGGAGCGCACGATCATCTATGCCACCGACATCAACCCCGCCTCCCTGGATAAAGCCAAGCAAGGCATCTTTTCCCTGGAGAACGTGCGAGCCTACACCGCCAATTATCAGCAGGCCGGCGGGCAACGGTCATTTGCCGACTACTACACGGCGGCTTACGATTACGCGATCTTCGACAAAACGCTGCGTGAGAATGTGACGTTCGCCGACCATAGCCTGGCGACCGACAGTGTGTTCTCAGAAACTCAATTAATTTCATGTCGCAACGTACTGATTTATTTCAATAAAAAATTACAGGATCGAGCGTTTGGATTGTTTCATGAGTCGCTGTGCCATCGCGGCTTCCTGGTGCTGGGCAGCAAGGAAACCCTGGAATTTTCTGGTTACAGCAAGCAATTCGAACCCTTGGTCAAGCAGGAACGGATCTACCGAAAATCATGAGCGACGTCGCAGCCAACCCGATTCGCGGGATTGAAGCCATCGTCGTCGGCGCCTCCGCCGGCGGCGTCGAGGCGTTGCTGAGTATTTTCAGCGAGCTGCCCGACACCTTCGCCCTGCCGATCATTGCCGTATTGCACCTGCCGGATGAGCGCCGTAGCCAACTGGCGGAAGTCTTTGCGCGGCGCCTGCCGATTCCGGTACGGGAAGGGCAGGACAAGGAAGTGATCCAGGCGGGCACGTTGTATTTCGCCGGTCCCGGCTATCACCTGTCGGTAGAGCATGACCGCAGCCTGTCCCTGAGCCAGGAAGACCGCGTACACCATTCCCGGCCGGCTATCGATTACCTGTTCGCCTCGGCCGCCGATGCCTATGGCAAGGGCCTGCTGGCCATTTTGCTCACGGGCGCCAACCACGACGGCGCCCACGGGCTGGCCCATATCAAGCAATCGGGCGGCACCACGGTGGTACAGGACCCCAGCGAAGCGCGGATTGCCGTGATGCCGCGCGCGGCCCTGGCCCTGCACGCACCTGACCATATTCTGACCTTGAGCCGCATTGCCGCATTGCTGGCTTCCCTGGAATCCTCCCCATGTTAAGTACTGTCCAGGCCAAACTGCTGATCGTCGACGATCTGCCGGAAAACCTGCTGGCCCTCGAGGCACTGATCAAGCGCGAGGATCGCCAGGTCTTCAAGGCACTGAGCGCCGACGAGGCCTTGTCCCTGTTGCTGGAGCACGAGTTCGCCATGGCGATTCTCGACGTGCAGATGCCCGGCATGAACGGGTTCGAGCTGGCCGAACTGATGCGCGGCACCGAAAAAACCAAGAACATCCCGATTGTGTTCGTCAGTGCCGCCGGCCGTGAACTCAATTACGCCTTCAAGGGCTACGAAAGCGGCGCCGTGGACTTCCTGCACAAACCGCTGGACATCCACGCGGTCAAGAGCAAGGTCAATGTGTTCGTCGACCTGTACCGCCAGAGCAAGGCGATGAAGCAGCAGGTGGAGGCACTGGAGCGCAGCCGTCGCGAGCAGGAACTGTTGCTCGCCCGCCTGCAGGCCACCCAGGCCGAACTGGAGCAGGCGGTGCGCATGCGTGATGACTTCATGTCGATCGTTGCCCATGAAGTGCGCACGCCGCTCAACGGCCTGATCCTGGAAACCCAGCTGCGCAAGATGCACTTGGCCCGCGATAACGCCGCCGCGTTCACCCTGGACAAGATGCACGCCATGGTCGACCGCGATGAGCGGCAGATCAAGAGCCTGATCCGCCTGATCGAAGACATGCTCGACGTATCGCGCATCCGCACCGGCAAGCTGTCGATACGCCCGGGGCGCTTTGACCTGACGCAACTGGTGCGCAACCTGGTGGAGAATTTCGCACCGCAGGTTGCCGCCGCCGAATCGACGATGCAACTGGTTGCCGAGGCGCCCGTGGAGGGCAACTGGGATGAGTTCCGTATCGAGCAGGTGGTCACGAACCTGCTGACCAACGCCTTGCGCTATGGGGCTAAAAGCCCGGTGGAAGTGCGCGTGTACAGCGAACATAGCGAGGCCCGGGTTGAGGTGCGCGACCATGGGATCGGCATCAGTGTCGAGAACCAGAAGCGTATTTTTCAGCAGTTCGAGCGCGTGTCCGCCAGCCAGGTATCAGCGGGTCTGGGCCTCGGTCTGTTTATTTCAGAACAGATCATTGCAGCCCATGGCGGCACCATCGAGGTCGAGAGCCAGATAGGCGAGGGCGCGTTGTTTCGGGTGTGCCTGCCCCTGGAGCAGCCGGCATGAAATCAATCGTCACCCCGACGCAACCTCTGCGTGACCCCATGGTCGTAATTGCAGCAATTGACCGGACAAAGGCTTCCCATGAGTGAAGATGCACAAGACGTCGTTCTGATCGTCGAGGACGACGAATCCATTATGTTTGTGCTGGGTGAATACCTGGCGGGCCTGGGTTATCGGGTGTTGAAGGCGATCGATGGGGAGCAGGCCTTCGAAATCCTGGCCACCAAGCCGCACCTGGACCTGATGGTTACCGACTACCGCCTGCCGGGCGGGATTTCCGGCGTACAGATCGCTGAGCCGGCGATCAAGCTACGGCCGGAATTGAAAGTCATCTTTATCAGCGGTTACCCGCAGGAAATCCTCGACTGCAACAGCCCGATCACGCGCAATGCACCGATCCTGGCCAAGCCGTTTGATCTGGATACGCTGCAAGAGCATATCCAGCGCTTGCTCGCCTGAGCGCCGCAGCGCCGAACGTACACGGCGCCATCGGCTCCAAAGGGTCAGGGGGTCAGCTTCTGCACATTGGCCTTGAGTGTGCTGGCGGGGGTGTAGGCGAATTGCCAGCCGGTTTTTCCGTCGATCCCATCAAGAAAACGCTGGAGGCCTTTTTGACCGCTGCCGTCAAGGCGGTAGACGGTCATCCCGCCGCTGACCGCTGGCTCATTGCCCAGCAGTGCCATGGCAATGTCCAAGTCCGGGCTGTTGGTGTTGAACAGGTACAACTCGTTGTGCATGGTTTTCTGGATGTAGACGGTGTGGCCAAATAATCCAGCCTCGCTGGCATGTTTGAAGTTAATCAGGCCGGACTCCGTAATGTCAGCGGCATTGAACGTGGCTTTGATACCGTCTGGTTGGATTCCCATGATATCCAGATAGCCCTGTGAATAGTTTGTACCGCCCTGACGGTGGGTGGCGGCTTGCACAGTGTCGAATATTTTGGGCGTAAAGGTTTTTTCCGCCTGGCCCACACGCATCGAAGCCTCGTAACAGACCAGGCCTTGATTCTTTGGAATATTACCCAAAATATCCCAACTCTTTATCAACTCAGCGTTAGAAATCGGCCCAGTGCCGGTTGGGGTGATGGGGGCCTCATACAATGCCTTGACGTCTGGGCTAAACACGTTGTTTGTTTGTTGCCAGGCGTCGTCATGGTCAAGCACCCTGAACTCCAGTGTATTGGAGTCGCTGCTGTGGGTTTTATATTGCGGCGTCAGTTTTTTATCGCGGGTCAGTTTTTCCAGGCCCTTTTCCATGTCTTGCGCGCTTGGAAACTGGGCGAGGCCATGATTGGGGTCATAAAAGTAAAAGGTCTTGCGCGTGCCATCGACTTTTACCCCAGCCGCCATGGAGTGCCCAGGATATTCGACCATGAGCGACTTCGAGACATCCGAATCGGCCAACTCCTTGACCATGCCTTTCAATGACACCTGGCGTGTGGGTTGCCTGGCACGGAAGGTGGTCGGGGTAGTCAGTATGTTCTGGAGCTTGCTCAACCTGGCAACGAACGCTCTGGAGGCCAGGTCCGTCGGAAAGGCCGCGGCGGTGTACATGTTTTTGATCAGCACCTGCTCTTTCCCTTCCGCTATCGCGGTCGCCATGGTCCGTGCAAGCGCGGAACACTGGCCATCGGACAGTTGCGCTGTTTGAGAAATGTAAACGACTTGCGGCATGGGGATGACTTCGCCGAAGCGCGGTTGGATCACGTCGATAAACCTGGCGGTGCCACTGCGGCCGAATTCGTAGGCAACGTCGTTGTATTTCTTGACCAGCATCCCGACCTGCTCGGCCGTGAGGTTTTTGTTGCCGGCCAATTTCATCACGTCTGCCGCTTTCATATTTTTGGAAACCCCCTTGATCGTTTGAGGGTTCCCAGAGAAGTAGCCGCGTTCAAAGGCTTCTTTCTCAGGCCCGTCTCGATGGGCGCTGACGGTTTTTTTCCAATCAGTGACAACACTTCCAGGCGTTGTCGAAGCAGTGGCCCAATTGCCCAACGCCTGCGGGTCGAGCTGCGCTGAAGGCACAAAATCTTTAAGCGCCGGGCCGTAGGCCTGCCCCGTCATGGAGTTGTAGTGATGCCATTGCCCGTTTTGCAGCACCGCTGGCCCCTCCAGAATTTCGTTCTTAACCTTGAAGGTTCCCATCGAAGAGGCATCGAAGCGCTTGCTGGCGTGCAACAGATCATAGTTGCCGGCCGCATGGGTCAGCTCCCTGAAGCCCCGGGAGGTGGCCTTGAAGCCGCTTCTTCCGAGTTTCAAAGCCCCTTTGGCCAGGTCGCCGATACCATCCACGGGATTAAGGCTGCCGATTGCCGCCCGCCCGATAATCTTGCCGCCATGCATGACGTTGCTGAAAGCCGAGGCCCCGGCCGACAGTGCCTTGGCGCCCTTCGCGGCGGCGCCGGCACCCACCACAAAGCCGAACACATCCAGCGACAGGTCCAGAATGCCCTCGGCTATATTGCCATCGCGCAAGTTGACGATTGCCGAGCGCAGCGGAATCAGGTTAAGCATGAATTCCTGCGCTTTCTTGTAAAACGGCGTCTCGGTATCGAAGGTGGTCTGCCCCATGGCTTCCTGCCGAAGTTCACGAATATTGATATGGTTGACGAACGCATCGGCAAGGTACGCAGTCCTCTCGCTATTGAAGCTATCGGGTGTGGCGTCGCCACCGTATCGTGCGTCGGTCATACCGGATGAGTACTTGCCGGCGCCCGTGACTTCCACAAGCTCTCGGCCGGGATGGGTGTGATCAAGCGGGAATTTCCCAGGCCTGAAGTCCCCCAGGTCAGTGCGCTCGACCATTTGCCCCCGTTTCAGATCGACTTCGTATGTGTGAACCTGCCCGTTGCGCTCGGTCTTGATCAACAGGTTGTTGTTTTCCCGAGGTCGGGTACTGACTCTTAGGCTATAGGGGGCATAAGAGAGCTTATCTTCACGAGCGATCGTGACTTTGCCGTATTCGAGGTTTCGTCGGACCTCGATCGGTTGTTGCGCGACCAAGTGTCTGAGTTGCACTGAAATAGCGTTTTCAACAGCATCAGCGTACGGGCCGAAGCGCTTTTTGAACTCGGCGGATATGTCTGGAAGTTGCTTTATCTTCGCGAGGGCTGCGGCAATATCGACATCGGTGGACGCGGAGATAAAGCGGCTGGCAGAAGGCCGGTCCGATGTCGTGCGAAAAAGCGCCGTATAGAAGGCGTCGTAATGCGGGGTGGGGGCGCCACTGGCGCTCCTGCCGTCCATATACAGGTCCAGCATCGAGTAGGGCCCCGGAAAATCTGCCACGGCAGGTTCCAGGGTGATGCACTGCTTCTCGAGGAGCCCGGGCTCCATGTCTGGAAAGGCTTGTCTCAACTGGGCCAATGCCATCTCCTTGGCCACCGGCATCGGCGTGCCAAGCGCTTCGGACGCGGTTTTCAGCGCGTCGATACGCGCGTTGTACGCCGTGCTCACCTCTGCCATCTGCGCCTCGGTGCGAGGGTAGGGCATCCCGTTCGCGGCCGCCCAATCCTTGAGTGCTTCTTGCTGCCCAGTGTATTCAATGGCGCGGTCATGGGCAGAGATCGGTGCAATGGAGGCTTGCAGCATCACCTGACCGTAACTCATCGTGGCGGTCGAGCCCGGCGCTTGTGCTTCCAGACGTTTGACGGCCGTGGCGAATGCCACCCAGCTGTGAGAGCCGAAGGTCACCTTGTCGGGGATATCCTTGACCAACAATTCCGGCGCGCGGTTGGCCAAGCGCAAATACACCAGAAGCTTGGCTTTTTCAGTCGACGATGCTTCGTCGCTGTTGACCATGTAGTCGGTGACGGCCCTAACGATGGCCGATGCGCTCTTGCCGTAGTTATGGGCTGCGTTCCACGTGTATCTCCCGATGTGGTTTTTTGAATCCTGTGTCGGCGAGTTCAGATCAACGTTCAATGCAGCCAATAGCCAATCGTCGACGCTGCCTTTGACCGACTTTGCGTCGAAGCTGGCCTGGATCGCTTTGCCCAGTGCCTGTGCGCGGTCCGACTGGACTAACTGGTCGATGACCTTTTGTGGGTTTTGCCCATCGGAAGGCTCCAGCGTCCGGCCTTGCATCAGGTAATCCAGCACGTTGTCATAGGGGGCCAATTCAACGCCGTCAAACTTACCGAAACGAATACCGGCCTGCAGTTGCCGCTGGCTGGTGCTGTCCAGCGGTATTGGCCAGTCCAGCGCGCCGCCATAGTTGCCATACCGCACGCTTTTCGGCGGCGGGTTGAGCAGGGCGGCGGCCAGGTTAGTCACCTCTGCACGTGTCTTGGGAATATCCAGGCCATTTTCCTGCAGGTACTGCTTGAGGCTGGTCTCGCCCCGGTGGTTGAGGCTGTCGGCTGGAAAAGCGCTGTGGGGATCTACCTGCAAGGTAAGCTCTTGCAACAAGGCGTGAATCTGCCGTTCGTCCAGGTCGCCGGTCTCCAGCAGGGCCGCCATGTGCTTGAACTCCCGCGCAGCAGTGAGCCGGGTATTTTTATCGCCGACGCTCGCCTTTTGCCTGAGGAGTTCTTCTTCGCCGCGCAGCGCCTGCAAGGGCGCCTTTTGCGCGGTTGGGAGCTGCCAGAATGCGTTATAGCGCTCCAGCTCATCAGCGTGTTCACGGTTGTGTTCCGGGGTTTGGAATTCGGGCTGATAGTAGAAATGCGTGACCACATCCAGCGGCGCGCTGGTGCTGTTTTCGGAAAGCGGAGGCTTGAAAAGTGAGGTGCCGCCGCGCCCGTTGACGACCTTTCCTGCTTCGATGATCGGTCCACTCAATTGCGACCAGGCCTGGTCATTAGCGCGCAAGAGTGGGCCTGATGCCCGGAAACGCTGGACGTTGTCGGTGATTTCTCCACGCTCGGGAGAAATGAGCAGCGCGCGCTTATTCACCCCGACGGACAGCAGCCAATCATTCACATCCTGGGATTGCATGGCACGCCCCAACTGCGCCCACCACTGGCCGAACGTCGAGTGTGCGGGGATGTTATCGATCATGATCTCGCGGTCATGACTGGGCACCCCCGTCGTACGCCGCAAGGCTTGAGCGTACAGCGCCACCAGCTCGCGGTCGCCGGCAGCGCGACTGGCGTCAGACGATGCGGCGGGGAGGTCGGCGCCATGCGCGCTGGGTGTCTCAGCAGGCGGCTGATTGACAGTTGAAGTGTGGGATGCAGGGCGGGGAGCATTTAAAACGGTGGCAGAATTAATCATCCTACGGCTCGTCAGGTCATTTTAGGGGGGGCCGGGCTAAACTTCGTCGCCCGATACCTAACCTTAATGTCCGAAAAGCGTTCAGCGATTCCAATTCGCCCCGTGTCCAATCGTGTCCGGATTGACCTTGTCGAATCAGCTCACGCCTGGATCATCTCCCTGACCTTCGCCGTCAACAAATCAAACGTAAACGGCTTGGTGATCAGCTGCATCCCTGGGTCGAGAAAACCGCCGCGTACGGCTGCATGCTCGGCATATCCGGTAATGAACAACACCTTCAGGTCCGGCCGAATCTGCCGCCCGATTTCCGCCAGTTGCCGACCGTTCATGCCCGGCAGGCCAACGTCGCTGATCATCAGGTCGATACGCTGGTCGGACTCGATGATCGGCACGGCTGCATCGGCGTCGCCGGCCTCGACAAAGGCGTATCCCAGTTCCTTGAGCACTGCACTGACCAGCACGCGCACCGCCGGGTCGTCCTCGACGATCAGCACGGTTTCGCCGGCATTGGCGAACGGCAGCAGCGCTGGGTTTATCGCCGCGCCGGTGACGACTTCGCCGATAAAGCGCGGCAGGAACAGGCTCACAGTAGTGCCCTTGTCCACTTCGCTGTGAATCGTGACGTGGCCACGGGACTGACGGGCGAAGCCGTAGATCATCGACAACCCTAGACCGGTGCCCTGGCCGATGGGCTTGGTGGTGAAGAAGGGGTCGAACACGCGGCCCATCACGCTTTGAGGAATGCCACAGCCGGTGTCGCTGACGCTCAGTTCCACGTAATCGCCGGGACTGAGGGTGCCGTAGGCGGCGGTGAATACGCTGTCCAGATGGCGATTGGTGGTCTCGACGGTCAGCTTGCCGCCACTGGCCATGGCATCGCGCGCGTTGATCACCAGGTTGAGCAGGGCGCTTTCCAGTTGGTTGGGGTCGGCTTCGGCGGTCCACAGTTGATCGGTGAGGCGCATCTCCAGGGTGATGCTTTCGTTGATGCTGCGTTGCAACAGCTCGCCCATGGAGGTGACCAGTTGATTGATCTGCACCGGCTTTGAATCCAGCGACTGGCGCCGGGAAAACGCGAGCAGGCGGTGGGTCAGCCCGGCGGCCCGGTTGGCCGAGGTCACGCCCAGGTCGATTAAGCCGTCGAGGTCGTCGAGCCTGCCGCGAGCGATACGCCTGCGCAGCAGCTCCAGGCTGCCGATAATCCCGGTGAGCATGTTGTTGAAGTCGTGAGCGATACCCCCCGTCAATTGGCCGACGGCTTCCATCTTCTGGGATTGACGCAAGGCTTCTTCGTTACTGCGCAACTGGGCGGTGCGCTCTTCAACTTGCTGCTCAAGGGTTTCGAGGGTGCGCTGCAACCGCGCCTCGCTCTCGCTCAAGTCAACCAGCCGGTCACGCGCGTCATATTGCCGGCGCCGCCCGCGCAGGGCGGCGCTGACCAGGCTGATCAAGGTCACCGGGTGAAAGGGTCGCTCCAGGAAGGTCACGTTGCCGAGCAAGCCACTGAGGTGGGATGAGCCGTTCTGCTCGTTGCCACCGTGATGGGTCATCAGCACGATGGGCAGGTCGGACCAGGCGGGCTGTTGATGCAAGTGCATCAGCAAAGGCTCCAGGTCCTCGCCGCGCAAGGCTTCGGCCGCAATGATCAACAAGCCGGCGCCGTGCTCAAGCGCCTCGCACAGTCCTTTCAGGTTGCTGGCAATGATGCCGCTGTAACCGGCTTCTTTGAGCATCATCAACGCCAACGAGCCGTCACGCCCCATTGGCGCAAGCACAATGGCGCGCTCGGAGACGGGTGACAGGCCTGTCACACGCCCTCATCCCTGAGCAACGGTGAACCCGCGCCCATATAGGTCGGGATCCCGCGCAGCACACCCTGGAAATTATCGAGAGGCTCGCCGACGGTCATGCCCTGGCCGCTGATGCGGTATTCGCGAATAGTCGCCTCGTGGGAGCCGGTGCGCTTCTTGATGATCGAGATGGCTCGGCGCACCTTGCCCAAGGCTTCGAAGTAGCGCAGCAGGATGACCGTGTCGGCCAGGTAGGTGATGTCGACGGGGGCCTGCATGTCGCCGACCAGACCGTGTTGCGCAACGGTCATGAACGTCGCCGCGCCTCGGCGATTGAGGTACAGCAGCAGCTCGTGCATATGCAGGATCAGCGCGTTCTCTTCGGGCATGGCGGCCTGGTAGCCGTTGATGCTGTCGATGACCACCGTCTTGATCCCGCGCTCGTCGACGCAGCGCCGCACGCGGTGCGAGAATTCGCCGGGTGACAGCTCGGCCGCATCCACTTGCTCGATCAGCAGGTTACCCGTGGCTTGCAGGGCGGCGAGGTCGATACCCATGTTCTTCATGCGTTCGAACAGCAACCCCAGCTCTTCATCGAAGATAAACAGCGCGGCTTTTTCACCCCGCGCGACGGCCGCGGCGGCAAAGATCATCGAGATCAGCGATTTGCCGGTACCCGCCGGACCAAGGATCAGGCTGCTGGAGCCGGTCTCGACCCCGCCGCCCATCAGGGCATCCAGTTCGCGAATGCCGCTGCTCAAGGTCTCACGCACATAACCGCCGCGATGTTCGGCCGCCACCAGGCGCGGGAACACATGAATGCCATCTTGCATGATCGTAAAGTCGTGGAAGCCGCCCCGGTATTTCTGGCCACGGTACTTCACCACGCGTACGCGACGGCGTTCGGCGCCGTAGCTGGGGGTCAGTTCTTCCAGGCGAATTACCCCGTGGGCTACGCTGTGCACGGTTTTGTCGAGGGATTCGGTGGTCAGGTCATCCAGCAGCAGGACGGTGGCGTCGTAACGCACGAAGTAGTGCTTGATCGCCAGGATCTGCCGGCGATAGCGCAACGAGCTTTGCGCGAGCAGGCGGATTTCCGAGAGACTGTCGATCACCACGCGGGTGGGCTTGACCCGTTCCACCACTTCGAAGATTTGCCGGGTGGCCTCGCCCAATTCCAGGTCGGAGGAATACAGCAGGCTCTGCTGGTGGTCGGCGTTGAGCAGGCTCTCCGGCGGCGTCAGTTCGAAGATATGGATGTTGTCATCCAGATTCCAACCATGGGACTCGGCCCCCTGGCGCAACTCGCGCTCGGTCTCGGACAGCGTGATGTAGAGCGATCGTTCACCGCTTTTGGCCCCGGCTTGCAGGAAGTGCAGGGCGACGGTGGTTTTGCCTGTGCCGGGTTCGCCTTCCAGCAGGAACAGGTGGCTGCGCGATAGCCCTCCGCAAAGAATGTCGTCAAGACCTTCGATGCCAATGGCCGCTTTGTCGGTTAACAACGCTTTGGATGTAGACAAGAAGTGCCCTCAGGTCACATACGAGTAGAGGATGCGCAGCCATGTGACCGCGCTATGTTCTCTTGACCGTTGCGCTCTGCGGCGGTTCAACTGGATCCGGGATTAATGCGGGCTGTGGCACGTTTTGCACACAATCGTGCCGCGCACCTACAGGCCTTGCGCAAGCGCCGGATCGTCAGGGTTTTGTTGCTCGAGCTGGGCGAGCAACACCTGGACATTCTGCAATTGGCCACTTTCCTTCCAATAGTTCACAAGCAGCACCCGCGCCTTGCGATTGGCGGGGTTACGCTGAACGATCTCTTCGAGTTGGCGCTGGGCGGCTTCCAGCTCCTCCTGGGCGTGCAGGGTGGTAGCCAGGTCATAGCGATAATCCTGATTGTCCGGCTCAAGCTCGACCGCTTTGGACAGGCCGAGCAGCGCATAGGGGCGTTCGCCATGGTGCAGCAGCCACATGCCCAGGGCGTGTTGCAGGTAGGCCGACTCAGGATGCGCTGCCAATTGCCGCGCCAGCAGCTGGCGCGACTCATCGGTCTTGCCCTGTTTGTCGAGTAACTCGATCTGCGCCACCACCGCCTGCAGGTTGTCCGGCTGCAAGCGCATGGCCTGTTCCAGGGCGTTTTGTGCTTCCGGCAGCAGGGCACTGTGAATGTACAGGCGCGCCAGTTGAATCCAGCCCTCGGCGGTTTCGGGTTGGGCCTTGAGCTTTTTCACGAACTCGTCCAGCACCTGCTGCAAGGGGCCGAAGTACAGGCCCAAGGTGTCGGGCGACAGGCCGAGCAAGGCATTGGCGGCGGCAAAGCGCACGCTTTGTTCGGGGTCATCCAGCACCGGGCCGAGCAACAGCGTGCGCTGGCCGGTGGGCACCAGGCCGACAATGCTGTGGATGGCTGCTTCGCGCACCAACGGTGAGTCGCTGGTGAGGTCTTTATCGGCGAGTTTCAAGGCCTGGGGGCTGGGGTAGTTGGGCAATTCGGCATGCAGCGCGGCGCGGCGTTCGGGTGACAGGTCCGGCCGGCCCAATTGCTGATACAGCACGCGCGCTGCGCCCGGCTCGCCGTTATGCGCCTGTTTCAAGGCTTTCGAGTAACCATGGGCAATGGCGGGAGGCACGGCCACCTGGGTGGTGCGGGAGAAATACCAGGTGATCAGCACAATCAACAACAGGGCGCACAGGCCGACGATGGAGTAACGGCGTGACTTTGACATGCAGGCGTCCGAAAAGCTGAAGAAGCAAAGCCGTCAGCTTCGGTCAGACCACGGCAGGTGTCAAACCCGCTTCAGGTCAGCACGTATTCCACCGGTTCCAGGGCCGGCGGCAGGTCGGTTTCGCCCAGGGCGGCGAGCAGCTCACGCTCCAGGGTGCGCAGGATCGCATTGCAGGGCAGGTCGTTTTCGTCGAAGCCGAACGGGTCTTCCAGGTCGTCGCCGATTTCATCCAGGCCAAAGAAGGTGTAGCTGACAATGGCGGTAAACACCGGCGTGAGCCAGCCCAGGGGCTCGGCCATGGCGAACGGCAAGAGGATGCAGAACAGGTAGATGGTGCGGTGCAGCAGCAAGGTGTAGGGGAAGGGCAGCGGCGTGCTTTTGATCCGCTCGCACGCGGCCTGTACCTGGCTGAGGCTGACCAGGCGGGTTTCCAATTGGGTATAGCGCCATTCGCTGATGGCGCCTTGCCCGGCCAGCGCGGAAAACCGCGCGCCGAGCTGTTGCAGCACACGGTCAGGGAGGTTGGGATGACTGGCTTCCACGCTGGCCCACGGCTGGATCGCCAGGGCTTCGTCTTCATGGCGCAAACGCGCGATCAGCCCATGGGCGAACCCACCCAGGCTCCGCAGCAGGCGCCCGCGCTCCGCCGGGTCAGTGAGCACCTGGGTTTCGCGAATCAGCGAACGCACCTCGATGATCATCTGCCCCAATTGCTTGCGGCCTTCCCACCAGCGGTCATAGCAGGCGTTATTACGAAAGCTCATGAAGATCGACAGCGACAGCCCGAGCAACGTGAAGGGCGTGGCGTTGACCTTGGAAAAATATGCCGGGTGCAGGGTTTCCACCAGCACGATCACCGACGCCAGCAGCGTGACCAGCAGGCTGCGCAGGGCGATGCGCTTGGCAATCGAGCCCTTGAGCGAAAACAGGATGCCGAGCAGGTTGGGTTTGGGACGTACGATCATCGGGGGCAGGGCTTCTTCGCTGGCGCAGGCCCTCAGGTTAGGAGCTTGCACGACGGGCGTCCAATCGCTTGGACTGACCGGCCGATCAGCGGGGTCAATGATTGGCCAAACCAGTCAGCCATGTTGAAGGCTTTGACCATTGCTGCTGTGGCGTTGCGGAGCGACTATTTCGGCGATCCCGACCGTTCAAGGAAACAATAATGCAGATTGAGAACAAGATTTTTCTGGTCAGCGGCGGCGCTTCCGGCCTCGGTGCAGCCACCGCAGACATGCTGGTCGCGGCCGGTGCCAAGGTCATGCTGGTGGATTTGAACGCCGACGCCGTGGCGGCCAAGGCCAGGCAGCTCGGCGACAACGCCCGCAGCGCTGTGGCGGATATCAGCCAGGAAGCGGCTGCTGAAGCCGCCGTCCAGGCAACGGTCGCGGCGTTTGGCGGTTTGCATGGTTTGGTCAACTGCGCGGGGGTGGTGCGCGGTGAAAAAATCCTCGGCAAGAATGGCCCTCACGGGCTCGCAAGCTTTGCCCAGGTGATTAACGTCAACCTGATCGGCAGCTTTAACTTGCTGCGCCTGGCGGCGGCGGCCATCGCTGAAACAGAAGCGAACGCCGACGGCGAGCGCGGGGTGATCATCAACACCGCTTCGGTGGCTGCGTTCGACGGGCAGATCGGGCAGGCCGCTTATGCGGCATCCAAAGGCGCGATAGCCAGTCTGACCTTACCCGCCGCACGAGAGCTGGCGCGCTTTGGCATTCGCGTGATGACCATCGCCCCCGGCATTTTCGAAACCCCGATGATGGCCGGCATGACCCCCGAAGTCCGCGACTCCCTGGCCGCCGGCGTGCCGTTCCCGCCGCGCCTGGGCAAACCTGTCGAGTACGCCGCGCTGGTGCGGCACATCATTGAAAACAGCATGCTCAATGGCGAGGTGATCCGTCTCGACGGCGCCTTGCGCATGGCCGCCAAGTAAGGAGGATGACCCATGAATGATCCCATCGTGATTGTCAGCGCCGTACGCACGCCCATGGGCGGGTTCCAGGGCGACCTCAAGGGCCTGACCGCGCCGCAACTGGGCGCTGCCGCCATCCGTGCAGCGGTCGAGCGTGCCGGTATCGCCCCCGACGCCGTGGATGAGGTGTTGTTTGGTTGCGTGCTGCCCGCCGGCCTGGGCCAGGCGCCTGCGCGTCAAGCCGCCCTGGGCGCAGGGTTGGACAAGTCCACGCGATGCACCACCCTCAACAAGATGTGCGGCTCGGGCATGGAAGCGACAATCCTGGCGCATGATTCGCTGCTGGCCGGCAGCGTCGACGTGGTGATCGCCGGGGGCATGGAAAGCATGTCCAACGCGCCCTACCTGCTGGACCGCGCCCGCAGCGGCTACCGCATGGGCCACGGGCGCGTGCTCGACCATATGTTTCTCGACGGTCTGGAAGACGCCTACGACAAGGGCCGCCTGATGGGTACCTTTGCTGAAGAGTGCGCGCAGCTCAACGGCTTCAGCCGTGAGGCGCAGGATGCGTTCGCTATTGCGTCGCTGACCCGCGCGCAAGAGGCAATCACCCATGGCAGCTTCGCCGCCGAAATTGTCCCGGTACAGGTCACCGTCGGCAAAGAGCAGAAAACCATCCTGCATGACGAACAACCACCCAAGGCCAAGCTGGAAAAAATCCCCAGCCTGAAACCCGCGTTCCGCGACGGTGGCACCGTGACGGCGGCCAATTCCAGTTCGATTTCCGACGGTGCGGCAGCGTTGCTGCTGATGCGTGAGTCCGAGGCACAGAAACGTGGGCTCAAGCCGCTGGCGGTGATCCATGGGCACGCGGCGTTTGCCGATGAGCCCGGGCTGTTTCCGGTGGCGCCGGTGGGTGCGATTCGCACATTGATGAGCAAGACCGGTTGGAGCCTTGACGACGTCGATCTGTTCGAAATCAACGAGGCCTTTGCCGTGGTCAGCCTGGTGACCATGAGCAAGCTGGAAATTCCCCATGCCAAGGTCAATATCCACGGCGGGGCCTGCGCCCTGGGCCACCCGATTGGTGCGTCCGGCGCGCGCATCCTGGTAACCCTGCTTTCGGCCCTGCGCCAGAAAGGCCTCAAGCGTGGCGTCGCCGCCATTTGTATCGGCGGCGGTGAAGCCACGGCCATGGCCGTTGAATGCCTGTATTAAGGACTGAGCCCAATGCTGCCCAATGACGAACAACTGCAAATCAGCGATGCCGCCCGGCAATTTGCCCAGGAGCGGCTCAAGCCGTTTGCCGCCGAGTGGGACCGCGAACACCGCTTTCCCAAGGAAGCCATCGGCGAGATGGCCGAACTGGGCTTTTTCGGCATGCTGGTGCCGGAACAGTGGGGCGGCTGCGACACCGGTTACCTGGCCTACGCCATGGCCCTGGAAGAAATCGCCGCCGGTGACGGCGCCTGTTCCACCATCATGAGCGTGCACAATTCCGTGGGTTGCGTGCCGATCCTCAAGTTCGGTAACGAGCAACAAAAAGCACAATTCCTCACTCCCCTGGCCAGTGGCGCCATGCTCGGCGCTTTTGCCCTGACCGAACCCCAAGCCGGTTCCGATGCCAGCAGCCTGAAAACCCGCGCGCGCCTGGAAGGCGACCATTACGTGCTCAACGGTTGCAAACAGTTCATCACCTCCGGGCAAAACGCCGGGGTGGTGATTGTGTTTGCCGTCACCGACCCGGCAGCGGGCAAGCGTGGGATCAGCGCGTTTATCGTGCCGACCGATTCGCCGGGCTACAGCGTGGCGCGGGTCGAGGACAAGCTGGGCCAGCATGCGTCCGACACCTGCCAGATCCTGTTTGAAGACGTGAAGGTGCCGGTCGCCAACCGGTTGGGCGAAGAGGGCGAGGGCTACAAGATCGCCCTGGCCAACCTCGAGGGCGGCCGTGTAGGCATCGCCTCGCAATCGGTGGGCATGGCCCGCGCCGCGTTTGAGGCGGCCCGTGACTACGCCCGTGAGCGCGAAAGCTTCGGCAAAACGCTGATCGAGCATCAGGCCGTGGCCTTTCGCCTGGCGGACATGGCCACGCAAATCGCCGTGGCGCGGCAGATGGTGCATTACGCCGCTGCCCTGCGGGACAGCGGCAAGCCGGCGTTGGTCGAAGCCTCGATGGCCAAGCTGTTCGCCTCGGAAATGGCCGAGAAAGTCTGTTCGGCCGCCTTGCAAACCCTGGGCGGTTACGGTTACCTGAGCGACTTCCCCCTGGAGCGGATCTACCGCGATGTGCGGGTCTGCCAGATTTACGAAGGCACCAGCGATATTCAACGTATGGTCATCTCACGCAATCTCTAAGGAGCCGATACATGAGTTACGAAACCATTTTGCTCGAAGTCCAGGGCCGCGTCGGCTTGATTACCCTCAACCGTCCCCAAGCCTTGAATGCCTTGAATGCACAGTTGGTCAGCGAGTTGAACCAGGCGCTGGATGGCCTGGAAGCCAACCCGGAAATCGGCTGCATCGTGTTGACCGGCTCGAAAAAAGCCTTCGCCGCCGGCGCCGACATCAAGGAAATGGCCGAGCTGACCTACCCACAGATCTACCTCGACGACCTGTTCAGTGACAGCGACCGCGTGGCCAACCGGCGCAAGCCGATCATCGCCGCGGTCAACGGCTTCGCCCTGGGCGGTGGCTGCGAACTGGCGCTGATGTGCGATTTCATCCTGGCCGGTGACGGCGCCAAGTTCGGCCAGCCGGAAATCAACCTCGGCGTACTGCCGGGCATGGGCGGCACCCAGCGCCTGACGCGAGCGGTGGGCAAGGCCAAGGCCATGGAAATGTGCCTGACCGGGCGCTTTATCGATGCGGTGGAAGCTGAACGCTGCGGGATTGTCGCGCGCATCGTGCCGGCCGATGATCTGCTGGACGAGGCGCTGAAAGTCGCCACGCTGATTGCCGGCAAATCGGTGCCGATCAGCATGATGGTCAAGGAAAGCGTGAATCGCGCGTTTGAAGTGAGCCTGTCGGAAGGCGTGCGCTTTGAGCGCCGGGTATTCCATGCAACGTTCGCGACACTGGATCAGAAGGAAGGCATGGCGGCGTTTGTGGCCAAGCGTGCGCCGGAGTTCAAGGATAAGTAGCAGTGGGAAGTGACTAGCTGCAAGCGTCAAGTAAAAGCTAATCTGCTTTTACCTGACGCTTGCAGCTTAAAGCTTGCAACTACTACGTCTGATAGTGCTTGAGCTCTCTGGCAATCACCATCCGCTGGATCTCGCTGGTCCCTTCGTAAATCTGCGTGATCCGCGCATCCCGGTAGTAACGCTCCACCGGGTAATCCTCCAAATATCCATAGCCGCCATGAATCTGCATCGCGCTGGAGCAGACTTTCTCGGCCATTTCCGAGGCGAACAGCTTGGCCTGGGACGCTTCCGAGAGGCAGGGCTTGCCGGCGCTGCGCAGGCGCGCGGCATGCAGGATCAGTAAACGGGCAGCGTTCAAGCGGGTTTGCATATCTGCCAACAGGTTGGCGACGCTTTGGTGTTCGATGATGGGCTTGTCGAACTGCACCCGGTCACGGGCATAGGCCAGCGCTGCCTCAAAGGCCGCACGGGCGATGCCGAGGGCTTGGGCGGCAATGCCGATGCGGCCGCCTTCAAGGTTGGAGAGGGCGATGGCCAGGCCTTTGCCGCGTTCGCCGAGCAGGTTAGCCTCGGGCACGCTGCATTGGCTGAGCGTCACCGCGCAGGTGTCCGAGGCCCGAATACCCATCTTGTGCTCGGTGCGGTCGACCACAAACCCAGGGGTGTCGGTGGGCACCAGGAACGCGGAAATGCCTTTCTTGCCCAGTTCCGGGTCGGTCACGGCAAATACAATCGCCAGCTTGGCGCGCTTGCCATTACTGACGAACTGCTTGGCGCCATTGATCACCCACTGGCCATCGCGCAGTTCGGCGCGCGTGCGCAGGTTGTGGGCCTCGGAGCCGGCCTGGGGTTCGGTCAGACAGAAACAGCCAATCGCCTGGCCACTGGCAAGATCGGCCAACCAGGTTTGTTTCTGTTCATCTGTGCCGTAGTTGAGGATTGGCCCGCAACCCACTGAATTATGGATACTCATCAGCGCACCGGTAGCGCCATCGCCGGCAGAAATCTCTTCCACGGCCAGGGCGTAAGCCACGTAGTCGACATAGGTGCCGCCCCATTCTTCCGGCACTACCATGCCTAACAGGCCCAGCTCACCCATCTTCGCCACCAGGGCGTCATCGATCCAGCCGGCTTTCTCCCAGGCTTGGGCGTGGGGGGCAATTTCGCCACGGGCGAAGTCGCGCGCCATGTCACGAATCATTACCTGTTCTTCAGTATATTCAATGTCTTGCATGGCTTATTTCGCAACCTGCTCGAAGTGATGGAAGAAGCTGTCGACATGGCTCTTATCCAGTCCATGGAGCGTCGGCGGGTTCCAGCGAGGGTTCTTGTCCTTGTCGATGATCAGCGCGCGGACCCCTTCGATCAGGTCACCGCGTTCGAACCATTGGCGGTCCAGGTGCAGCTCCAGGGCAAAGCACCGCTCCAGCGGCAAGCGCCGGCCGCGCCGCAGCATTTCCAGGGTCACGGCCATGGCCAGGGGTGAGCGGGTTTGCATCAGGTGGACAGTGTTCAATGCCCACTCGTGGCTGTCGGCGACGGTGACTTCCTGGAGCTGCTCGACGATGCTCGGAATGTCCGGCAGGCCGAAGAAGTGGTCGATAGCGGGACGCAACGCGGCCAACGGCGGGTCGGGCAGCCGCTGCACGGCCAGCTTGGCCAACACCCCTTGCAGGTCCTTGAGGGGCGATTCCTGCCATTGCAGGCTATCGAGTTTCTGGTCGAGGATGGCCAGCTTGGCGCTGTCCAGGTACCAGTTGGCCAACCCGCAATAGAGGGCGTCTGCCGCGCGAACCTGCACACCGGTCACCCCAAGGTAAATGCCCAGCTCACCGGGAATGCGGGGCAGGAAGTAACTGCCACCGACATCCGGGAAATAACCGATCGCCACCTCCGGCATCGCCAGGCGGCTGCGTTCGGTGACGACACGCAAATCCGCGCCTTGCACCAGGCCCATGCCGCCGCCCAGGACAAATCCATCCATCAGGGCCAGTACGGGTTTGCGGTAATGGTGGATGGCCAGGTCCAGCGCGTATTCCTCGACGAAGAAGTCTTCGTGCAGGGTGTCGCCACTTTTAAAACTGTCGTACAGGGAGCGAATATCGCCGCCGGCACAGAAGGCCTTTTCGCCTGCGCCGCGCAGGACCACGGCATGTACCTGCGGGTCGTCTGACCAGGCCTGCAGCTGTTGCGTCAGGCTGCGCACCATGTCCAGGGTGATGGCATTCAAGCCGGAGGGGCGGTTGAGGGTGAGGTGGCCAATATGGTTACGCACTTCGGCCAAAACATCGTTCTGAAGCTTATCGGCACTGCTTGCTTCGCTTGAAACCTGAGCAGTCATCTGTAACTCCCTGCTTTTATTGTTCTTTATCAAGATGTTCGTGGGCGAACCTTCTCGCGATCGTACCAGTGCAAATTTGCCCAGTACAACCCGGAATCATGCAGGTCGTTTTTGCATTTATGCAGGGTGCCGGGCGCGGCTCAGGTCACGCGGGTTGCCAGTACTTCACCGATGCTGCGGCGCCGAGCGTGGGTTTCTGCGGCATGGATCAATTGCTCCAACTCCGTGGGGGCCACATCGTAGAACTGCTCCATCTCGGCCAGTGCCAATTTCAAGTCGGCGGCGGTAATGGCGGGATCGCGGGCCGCCCTGGGGTCAGGCAAGACGGTTGTCGATGCCTCGACAGCACCCTTGGGGTAGCGCGTTCGCGTAGCGTTATTGTAGGCCAGCGCACAGGCCAGCAGGGCACCGGCGCCGAGTAATACGGCACCCAGTTCGTGCCAGCCCAGGGCGGCAGAGGCGGGGTCGGCCAAGACCAGGGTCATGGCCAGGCCACCGGCGGGCGGGTGCAGGCACCGCAGCCAGCACATCAGCACCACGGCCATGCCGGCCGCCAGGCAGGCACCGCCCAGGGTACGCCCAAGGACGCGGGCCACCAGCAATGCCACGACACCGGCGCACAGGTAGCTGCCGATGATCGACCAGGGTTGCGCCAGCGCACCGGACGAGACCGCAAACAACAGCACCGCCGAAGCGCCCAGCGGACCCAGCAGGTGCAGCGCCACCTCCATGCCAAAAACCTGGGCGCAGAGCCATACACTGAATAATGTACCCAAGGCCATGCCAATCGCGGCACGGCTCCATTCGGCGGGGCGGGTGTTGATAGCAGCGGGAAACCAGCGAGCGAGCATTGAAAAGAAATCCATAAACGGCGGGCAAAAAAAAGGCTTGTCTGGTCGCCCGGAAAAGCCCTTTGAAAGTTCCTGCATTTGGGGGAGGAACCCGCGCAGTGTGCCGCGCCTGATAGGGCAGCGCCAATGCATATTAATGAGGGTTAAATACAAAAATAATGCATTTATTACGAAGTGACAGGAGGGTTGAGCTTACCGAGAACGCGATTATCGGTTTCCTCATTGAATAAATGCTGTTGCAGGTTTTCCCGCAGCCCCGGCTCGCCGGCCAGGGGGCCGTTGAGTGCCACCAGGGCATTGCGCAGCCACATCAGCCGGTCCAGCGGCGGAATGGGCAAGTAGCCGATATGCACTTCATCACGGGCCAGGGAAGCAGGGGTACGCGGTAAACGATCATTTGGCACGGTATTGTCCTCTCACGAAGTGAACCACAGCGCCAGCTGCGGCTCCTAGCGTCCTTGTTGTTATCCATGGCCTATGGCGGTAGATAGCTACCGCGCGAGGTCATTGAGTTTACAGTTGGGTTTCAGACGCGGGAAAGTGAAATGGCACCAGCCATTACGCATAGCTGCGTAGGATCTTTCTGCGTCGCAACTCAAGGTAGAGCAGGTTTGGCCAGATACAGCAGCACATAGGGGTTTCGGTCGAACTCGCCGGTCAGGGTCGGACGAAGGGCGCGAAAGCGCGGGTCTTGCAAACCTTCGAAATCCGCCTGGCTCATCACCAGCCAGGCTGGCCCTTGTAACGGCGTCAGGTCAGAGGCTTGTTGGGTGAACAACGGCACCTGGTCGCAGTCGAGGTTGACCATGTACTTGATCGCCTTGGCGTCTTTGCCCAAGCCGTGCAATACCACGGGAGCGCGCTGTTGCTTGACCTGCTCATGCACTTGCAGCGTAAAGGTGCGGGTGTCGTAGACGCTGCGTTCGAGCGGTTCGACCACTGCAATATACGTCGCCCACACCGCAAGCACGGCGGCAAACGCTGGCCCGAGCGGCCGCAGGCGAGGCATGAACAACGCCAGCAATGCCAAGACCTGCAACAGCCCGAGCACGGCGAACACCGGCCCCAGCTGGCTCAACTGCTGCGGATAGCGTGGCCGCGCGAATACCAGCCCAACGATCAGCAGGCCTGGCAGCAGTGTCCATAAACCCAGCATCAAGCCGCGCAGCCAGGCAAACAGACGACCTTCAGCGACCTGGAACGGGTACGCCGCAATGATCGCCGCCATCGGCAGCATTGGCAGCACATAGCGGGCCTTCTTTGCCTGGGGAATCGACAGGCCCAGCATCACCAGCAAGCCGGCGGCGGCGCAGTACAGCACCAGTTGCAACGCTGGCGTGGAGACGCGTCGCCCACTGACCGCGACCGCCAACAGCACCAGCAGAGCGACGGGATAGGCGAGGGCGTAATTGCCCAGCGAGCTGGTGAAGTAATACAACGCGCCGCTGGAGCCCTCACTGCCGTCCATGCGCCCCAGGAACTGCATGCGGATCACGTCCTGCATGAAGCTCTCGCCGCCACTGAGCTTAGCCATCAGCAACAGCAAGCCGACACAGGCCGCCAGCAGCGCCAGGGCCAGCAGGCCAAAGCTGAACAGTTGGCGCCATTGCCGGTTGATCAGGTAGTAGCTGCACAGCACGCCCGTAGGAATGACCAACCCGATCGGCCCACGAATCGCAAAGCCGAGAATCAGCAGCAGGTACAGCCAGTACAGGCGTTTACCCCCGCCGAAATGGTCATGGGCATAACCCAGGTAGAACACCGCCAAGGCGATGGCCGCGAGCATCTGGTCGAGGGACACCGCGCGGGTTTCACTGATGAAGGTACTGCTCAGCAACAGCAGCGCGATGCTCAGCAGGCCCCAACGCTGGGAGTAGGGCGCTGTCAGGCGATACACCAGGGAGACGATCACTGCCGAGGCAATCGACGTGGGCAGCCAGGCCGTGAGGCTGGTGACCTGACCCAGGGGCAGCGACAACAGCCAGGTCATCAGCGTCGAGGTGGCCAGGTAATCGGCATACGGCTGCCCGTACGTGGTGGGGAAAAACCCCGGCCCATGGCGCAGCATCTCCTGGGCAAACACCACGAAGCGTGAGTCGAAACCGATAATTGCCTGATGCCAGCTGCCAGCGATGAACAACAACAGCGCCAGCAATCCCAGACCGAGGGATTGGCGGCGGATCGTTGGGCTGAGCAAGGGCGGGTGAGCTTTGTTCACGAATCAGGCTTCCACGACCTGAGGTAGCCACTGTTGCTGGGGAATCGGCAAGTGGCAGGAATCGCCACGGCCGATCGGGTAGTACTGGAAGCCTTTGCGCGCCAGGCGTTCACCGTCGTACAGGTTGCGGCCGTCGAAGATCACCGGGGTTTTCAGACGCTGGTGGATCAGGTCGAAGTCCGGCGCCTTGAACTGCTGCCATTCGGTGCAGACGATCAGCGCATCGGCGCCGACCAGCGTGGATTCCGGCGTGCCCATCAGCATCAGCCGCTCTTCGTCACCGTAGATGCGCTGGGTTTCCTGCATGGCTTCCGGGTCGAACGCACGGACGTTGGCGCCGGCAGCCCACAGGGCTTCCATCAGCACGCGGCTGGGCGCATCGCGCATGTCATCGGTGTTGGGCTTGAACGCCAGGCCCCACAGGGCAAAGGTCTTGCCGCGCAGGTTGCCCTTGAAGAACGCATTGATACGGTCGAACAGCTTGCTCTTCTGGCGCTGGTTGATGGCTTCCACGGCTTCCAGCAGGTCGCTGGAGCAGTTGGCCTGCTTGGCGCTGTGGATCAAGGCACGCATGTCCTTGGGGAAGCACGAGCCGCCGTAGCCGCAACCGGGGTAGATAAAGTGGTAGCCGATGCGCGAGTCGGCGCCGATACCCAGGCGCACGGCTTCGATGTCGGCGCCCAGGTGTTCGGCCAGCTCGGCGATCTGGTTGATAAAGCTGATCTTGGTGGCCAGCATGCAGTTGGCGGCGTATTTGGTCAGCTCGGCGCTGCGCAGGTCCATGAAGATGATACGGTCATGGTTGCGGTTGAACGGCGCGTACAGGTCGCGCATCACATCGCGCACTTCTTCACGCTCGCAACCGATGATGATGCGGTCCGGACGGCGGCAGTCGGAAACGGCAGAGCCTTCCTTGAGGAATTCCGGGTTGGAGACAATATCGAACTCCAGATGCCGGCCGGCAAGGCGCAGGGATTTTTCGATGTGGGCGCGCAGGGTGTCGCCGGTGCCCACGGGCACGGTGGATTTTTCCACCAGGATCACCGGGTCGATGCGGTGACGGGCTACCGCGTCGCCCACCGACAGCACGTACTTGAGGTCGGCCGAGCCGTCTTCATCCGACGGCGTCCCCACCGCGATAAACAGCACTTCGCCGTGTTCGACGGCGAGTTTTTCGTCAAAGGTGAAGTGCAGGCGCCCGCTCTCCAGGTTTTCCTTGACCATGGCCGCCAGCCCCGGCTCGAAGATGCTCACATGGCCTTGCTGCAGGAGCTTGACCTTGTTCTGATCGACGTCCATGCAGATGACATCGTGACCGACTTCGGCCAACACAGTGGCCTGCACCAGACCGACGTAACCACTACCAAATACACTGATTTTCATGGGGCATTCCTGGCGCTTGCAGCGCTAGCACGGCGAGAGTTAATGACCAGCACACCGAGGATGACCAAGGCCACCCCCAGGGTTTTCGAGAGCGAAAAATGTTCGTTGAACACCGGCAGGCTGGCGGCCAGCAGGTACACCAGCGCGTAGCTGATGCTCAGCAGCGAATAGGCACGGCCCAGGGGCAGGTGCTTGAGGGCACCGAGCCAGCAGAGCATCGACAGCGCGTAGGCGAGGATCGCCAGGCTCACCACGCCCAACGCGGCGAAGTCGATGGCGTTGCTGTTGAACGCTGTCAGCCATTCGGTGGGCAAGGGCAGGCGCGTCATGCTCCAGCGCATGCCCAGTTGGGCGGCGCTGACCAGGCCAACGCTGCCCAGGGCCAGGGCAAAACCACGCACGCGGCTCATACCTGGCGCCCCAACAGCACCACACCGGCGATTACCAGCACCACGCCCAGCCAATGCCGTGTGTCGATGTGTTCCTTGAACACAAAGCGCGCTACCAGCGTGACCAGGACAAAATTGAGGCTGAGCATCGGATAGGCGATGCCGACTTCCAGGCGCTGCAACACCAGCAACCACACCAACAGGCCAAAACCCAGGCACAGCAGGGCAGACCATAACCACGGCGAGCGCAGCTTCAGCGCCCAACCGTCGGGCTGGTCGCGCCAGCCCTCCACGGCGAACTTTTGCGAGACCTGGCCCATGCACGTCAGCAGGCAGGCGGCCAACAACAGGCACAGTGTGATCATGGCGCAACCTGCGGGAACACCAGGATCACGATATTGCCTTGCTCGTAGCGCTTGCCGTCTTTGGGCAGCAAGTCCACTTCGGCGATTTCGTCGTCACCCTTGACGCGCATCACCACACCGACCGCGCCGTGTTTACGCGCGTCGCTCATCCATTGCTGGACCTGCGTGGTGTCGACCTTGTGATGGGCCGCATCGTCGAAGGCCAAGCCATATTTCACTTCGCCGACGGTGTTATAGAGGGTCACGTCCGGGCGCTTGACGCGCCACGCCAGGGCGGAGGCCGCGCCGAGGTCGTTGCTGAGCAAGGCGCTGGTCTGGCTCAGCTCCTGGAGGTGATCGATGATGAACTGGTCCGGGGTCTTGTTATAAACCACCGAGTGGGGCAATGCGGCCGGGACCAACGCCACCAGCAACCAACTGCCGACCACCGGCGCCGCCCACAAGCGCAGCGGGCGCGACGCTTGCAGCAGGTTGGCAACGATCCAACCGAACAGGAAGACAAACACCAGCACCAGGCTGAGGGTTTCACTGCCGTGCTCATACACCGGTTTTTTCAGTTGGAACCAGGTCAGCGCGAGCAAGGCCAGCATGCCGATTATCAGGTTGAGCCAGCCGTTGATGCGCAGCACACGACCGCGAGCCTGGGCGAGTTTGTCGGCCAGGGTGTGGCCCATCAACAACGCCAGCGGCAACAGGCACGGCATGATGTAAGAGGGCAACTTGCCTTTGGCCAGGCTGAAAAATGCCAGCGGCATCAGCAGCCACAGCAACAGGAAGGCGGTTTTCGCCGCACGCTTTTCCTGCCACGCCTGTTTCAGGGTGGAGGGCAACAGCGCAATCCACGGCAGGCAGAAGGCAATCAGCAGCGGCAGGTAATACCAGAACGGCTCGGCGTGCTGGGCATCGTCGCCGGCAAAACGCTGGATATGTTCATGCCAGAAGAAGAAGTTCCAGTAGTCCGGCTCCTGCAGGTGCACGGCCAGGGCCCACGGCAGGCTCACCACAATCGCCACGACCACGGCGACCAGGCCGTAACCGAGCAGTTCGCGAAAGCGCTTCTGCCAGATCGCGTAGGGCAGGGCGATCAACACCGGTAACAGCCACGCCAGGAAGCCCTTGGTCATAAAGCCCATGCCACAGGCAAAACCGAGCAGCGCCCAGGCTCCCAGGCGGCCGTTGCGGGTGGTGCTGTCGAAGCAGAACCACAGCGCAACGCCGGTCAGGTTGACCCAGAACGTGAACTGCGGATCGAGGTTGGCATAACCGCCCAAGGCCGCCACGCTGACAAAACTCATGTACAGCACGCTGCTGACCAGGCTTTTTTGCGGGTCATTCCACAGCCGGCGCGACACCAGGTACACCAGCAGGATGCTCAAGCCGGTGCTCAACGCCGACGCGAAGCGCACGCCAAACAGGTTTTGCCCGAAGATCGCCTGGCCCAGCGCGATCATCCAGTACCCGGCAGCGGGTTTTTCGAAGTAGCGAATCCCCATGAAGTGCGGCGAGGCCCACTTGCCGGTCAGCAGCATTTCCTGGCTGATCTGCGCGTAGCGGGTTTCATCCGGAATCCACAGACCATGGGTGGCCAGCGGCAACAGATAAAACACACCGAACGCCAACAGGAGCAGGGGCAAGGCCCAACGCCGGATCATGCCTGTTGCACTCCAAGCCAACCCTCACGGCCGCTCAATGCGCCGCGCACCAGGTGCTGCTGGGGCAGGCTGGTCAGGTCCGCGGGCAACAAATCGCCCAACGGTTTGAAATCGATGCCGCGCTGCCCTGCCTGGGCGAGCAACTGGCGAAAATCATTGGCCATCAGAATCCCTTCTACTTCTGCGTGGATCGTGTAGACGTTGAGCTTCGACTCGGCAAACCGGTCAAGAATGAAGCGGTTGAAGTCTTTGGCGGCCACCACCGGCCCGACGACTTCGTCGAAGGTCGGCAGGTCCACCGGAATTTGTGGCGTACCCGCGCTGCCATCGGCCAATGTCGGCCGAAACAGGCTGGTACCCCGGCAATCGCTGTTGTAGCGAAAGTTAAAACCTTGCTTGGCTTGCACCACCCGCTCGTCGGCGCGCCAACCGGCGGCTGCCGAACAGTCGATGCGTTCGCCCAGGATGTCGCTCAAGGTCTCCACGCCGCGTCGAATCTGCTCGACCAGCTGTGCATCGCTCCAACGCCCGGTGTTGGCCTGCCAGCCGTGGTGATCCCAGGCGTGCAGGCCGACTTCATGCCCCGCCGCCTTAGCCTGGCGCATCAAGTGCCCCAGGTCACGGCCGATCGGCTTGCCCGGCCACGCGGTGCCGGCGAGCAGGATGTCCCACCCGTACAGGCCGGCGGCGTTGGAACGCAGCATCTTCCACAGGAACTGCGGGCGGATCAGGCGCCACAAGTGGCGCCCCATGTTGTCCGGCCCGACGCTGAAGAAGAACGTCGCTTTTACCCCGGCCTCATCCAGGGATTCGAGCAACCGTGGCACACCTTCACGGGTGCCACGATAGGTGTCGACGTCGATGCGCAAGCCTGCCTTCATTACTTTTTGTCCGCGATTTCGAGCATGGCTTCACGCAGGAAGAAGTCCAGCGTGTTGCCGATGGTTTCGCTCATTTCCACGGTCGGCTCCCAGTTCAGCAGGCGCTTGGCGTTTTCGATGCTTGGCTTGCGGTGTGCCACGTCCTGGTAACCGGTGCCGTAGAACGCCTTGCTTTCTACATCGCGGAAACCGGCGAACGGCGGGAAGTTACTGCGCAGTGGGTGCGCTTCGAACTGACGCAGCAGCTCTTCGCCCAACTGACGGATGCTGGCTTCGTTTTCCGGGTTGCCGATGTTGATGATCTGGCCGTTGCAAACATCGTTGTCGTTATCGATGATGCGCGCCAGGGCTTCGATACCGTCGGCGATGTCGGTGAAGCAACGCTTCTGCTCGCCACCGTCGAACAGGCGGATCGGCGTACCTTCCACCAGGTTCAGGATCAGTTGGGTGATCGCACGGGAGCTGCCGATACGTGCCGAGTCCAGGCGGTCCAGGCGCGGGCCCATCCAGTTGAACGGACGGAAGAGGGTGAAGTTCAGGCCCTTGGCGCCGTAGGCCCAGATCACGCGGTCCAGCAGTTGCTTGGAGACCGAGTAGATCCAGCGCTGCTTGTTGACCGGGCCGACCACCAGGTTGGAGGTATCTTCGTCGAAATACTGGTCCTGGCACATGCCATAGACTTCGGAGGTCGACGGGAAGATCACGCGCTTGTTGTACTTGACGCAGTAGCGCACCAGCTTGAGGTTTTCTTCGAAGTCCAGCTCGAACACGCGCAGCGGGTTACGGGTGTACTCGATTGGCGTGGCGATGGCCACCAGCGGCAGGACCACGTCGCACTTCTTGATGTGGTACTCGATCCACTCGGTGTGGATGCTGATATCGCCTTCGACGTAATGGAAGTTCGGGTGGCTGCGCAGGCGCTCGATGGCGTCGGAGCCGATGTCCAGGCCGTAGACTTCATAACGGTCATCACGCAGCAGGCGCTCGGACAGATGGTTACCGATAAAACCGTTCACACCGAGGATCAGCACGCGGGTACGGCGCGGCTTGCGGCCGGACTCGGCACCGCGCAGCACGGAGCCGTCGACCAGGCCCAGTTCGTTGGCCAGGGACGGACCGGCCAGGTACAGGCCGTTGTCGTTGCGCTGGCCGAACTTGACCACCAGGGAGTCTTCACCGCAGGCGATGCGCAGCGGGTTGACGCTGATCACACGGCCCGGCGCCAGGCCTTCGTTGCCCTTGACCACTTCGGCTTGCCAGACGATGAGCTTGTGCTCACCGACAGAGCAGAAGGCGCCCGGGTACGGTTGAGTCACCGCACGCACGAGGTTGAACAGTTCTTCAGCCGGTTTTTTCCACTCCAGCTTGCCGTCGGCGGCCGTGCGGCGACCGAAGCAGGTGGCCTGGCTTTCGTCCTGGGCCGTTTCAGTCAGCTTGCCCGCCGCCAGTTGCGGCAGGGCGTCGCGCAGCAGGCTGGTCGCCGCATCACGCAATTTGGCGTGCAGGGTCAGGCCGGTGTCAGTGCGCTCGATCACAACTTTTTGCTGGGCCAGGATCGCGCCGGCATCGGCGCGCTTGACCATGCGGTGCAGGGTCACGCCGGTTTCGGTTTCGCCGTTGACCAGCACCCAGTTGGCCGGGGCACGGCCACGGTATTTAGGCAGCAGCGAGCCATGCAGGTTGAACGCGCCTTTGCTGGCGGTGGCCAACAGCGGCTCGCTCAGCAGGTTGCGGTAGTAAAAGGAGAAAATGTATTCCGGGTTCAGCTTGGCAATGCGCTCGATCCACAGCGGGTGGTTGGCATCTTCCGGGGCGTGCACTGGGATGCCGTTGCGGGCGCACAGTTGGGCGACGGAACCGTAGAAATTGTTTTCCTTGGGGTCATCGGCATGGGTGAACACGGCAGCAATTTCGTAGCCCGTGTTGAGCAGTGCTTCGATGCCTGCACAACCAATATCGTGGTACGCGAATACAACAGCTTTTGAACTCATGACTGAACCTGATCGGCAGAAGTGGAGGTATGGGAGGAGGCAAGGCCGTCAACGACGACGACCGGGGCCGGTGCTGCCGGTGTGTTGCGCAGCACTTTTTCGATAAAGAAGCGTGGGCGGGCGCGCACGTCGCTGTACATGCGGCCCAGGTATTCACCCAGCAGGCCCATGCCGATGAACTGGCCGCCGGTGAATACGAACAACACCGCGAACAGTACGAACATGCCATCGCCAGCCCATTGGGCACCGAAGGCCAGGCGCAGGATGATCAGCGCGAAGGCGAACAGCACGCCCAGGCCCGCGAGGCTGAAGCCGACAATGGACAACAGGCGCAACGGGGTGGTGGTCATGCAGGTCAACAGGTCGAACATCAGGCTGATCAGGCGCATGGCGCTGTATTTCGATTCGCCGTGTTCACGCTCGGCGTGGTGCACCAGGATCTCGGTGGTGTGACGGGCAAAGCCGTTGGCCAGGATCGGGATAAAGGTGCTGCGCTCGCGGCAGGCGAGCATGGCGTCGACGATGGTGCGGCGGTAAGCGCGCAACATGCAGCCGTAGTCGCTCATGGCCACGCCGGTGGAGCGTTGCACGGCGAGGTTGATCAGGCGCGAAGGCCAGCGGCGAAACGCCGAGTCCTGGCGGTTGTTACGCACGGTGGCGACCACGTCGTAGCCCAGGGCGGCTTGTTCCACCAGGCGTGGGATTTCTTCAGGAGGGTTCTGCAGGTCGGCGTCGAGGGTAATCACCACTTCGCCCCGGCACTGCTCGAAACCGGCCATGATCGCCGCATGCTGCCCGTAGTTGCGATTGAGGATTACCGCCACCACGTTGCTGCCGTCTTCAGCGGCGGCGTCTTCGAGCATTTGGGCGGAGTTGTCGCGGCTACCGTCATCCACCAGGATGATTTCGTATTCGTAGGCCAGTTGCTTGCAAGCCGCCGTCGTGCGACGCAGCAATTCAGGCAGGCTTTCTTGTTCGTTGTAGACCGGGATAACGATCGACACGCAATGAATAGGGTAGGGTTTCAAAGATTCATGACCTCAGGGTTAGAGCAACTTGGAGCGTAAGACAACAGCAATCAATGGCCGAACAGGCAGGCGCTTGGTTAAACCTGGCGTGGATTTGGGATGTTCATCCGACCGTCCTGGTAGGCTATTGGGGGCTTCCATGGACATTAGGGAGTAAAGCCAAAAAATCATAAAGGTAAAGTGGAATCAACGAGTTAGTTGGCACAGCGCGGTTCGTTCTCAAGTCCTGGGCCCAAGATTAAGCGTAAAAATGTTGAACGAATATGAAAGCCAGATGAAAAACTCGTTTATTTGACAGGTAGACAGCTAGTGTTCAGCTAAACAACTAAGCCATTGAGGGCATTATTTATTGGGCGAAACAGGAACGGTTTGCATGTTGCAGGCCGGGTTTGAAGGACGCTCATTGCTGGATCGTGCCGCGCGACTGCCCGCTGCGCATTTATATTGAAGAATCTTCTCTGCATTGGCCCTCAAGTGCCGGTAAAGTAAGCCATCTCTTGCCAGGGTACTCGGATGAACAGCGTGCAGCGTATAGGCGGCCAATGGCGGCCCGTTTTGATCGGATTGTTGATGACAGTGGCCTGCGTCACGACCGCACGCGCAGATGATGGCGTGGCACTTACCGCACTCGCTCAAGTGCCTGAGGGTGTTGAAGTGCGCGGCCGGCAGGTCGCCGCCTATACCTGGGACGACCGTCAGGGCAAGAACCTGCTGGTGCTCTCCGAGCAAGTCAGTGAGCGCGAGGATGATGGTACCCAGTCGGCATTTGTCTACGCGGCCCACTACCTGATCGACGGTGACCGCCCCAAGCGCATGTGGATGCTCTACGACGACGTACAGCATTGCCAGTTCGATGCGGCGCTGCGCTTCGACATGGCCGCGACCAAGGTCACCGATCTCAATGGCGATGGCCTCACCCAGACCACGGTGGGCTATTCGCGCACCTGCACCAGCGATGTCAGCCCCAATGAATTCAAGCTCATCATGCATGTCGGCAAGTCGCAGAAGTACCGTCTGCGCGGGGTCGACCGGGTGGGCGCAGCCTGGTGGGACGAAGAAGCCGGGGGCCTGCGTGGCATGCCGCTGCCCAAGGATTGCAGCGTGGCCGCGCAGCAGGCGCTGGTCAGCCAGTACAAGGAGCAGGGCACCGAACTGCCGTTGCCGGGTTGCTATGGGGATGAGAAGGATTTTGCCAAGGCGCCGGATGCCTATCTCGCATTCATGCGCCAGCACTGGTTCGCGTTGATGCAGAAACAGGACGCCGAATGGAGCCAGGCCCAGACCCAGCCCCCGGAACCGGTCGAGGATGACGAAACAGCCCCGTGATTTGGCGCCACGGCCGCGGGTGCGTTAGACTCGCGACTGCCAATTCACTAAATACCTCGATTAAACAAAGGGTTGGACGAGGTATTTAATCCAAAGGCTGATTTACCTTGACTGAGTCTATCCGCAATCCGCTGACCCTCTACCTCACCCGCCTGGCCCCCTCCAGCCAACTGACCATGCGCTACGTGCTGCAGGATGCCGCCGACCGCCTGGGCTTCGAGGACATCAACCTCGAAGACATCGACTGGCACCTGCTGCAACCCGAACATGTCATCGCCCTGGTCGCTGCATTGCGCGAGGACGGCTATGCGCCGAATACCTCGTCGCTGTATGTGAATGCGGTGCGCGGGGTGATGAATGAAGCCTGGCGCATGAGCCTGATCAGCCAGGAACATCTGCTGAAAATGCGCACGGTCAAAGCCACACCTGGCACGCGCCTGGGCCAGGGCCGCAACCTGCGTCGTACCTTGATCCGCGAAATGATGGAAGTCTGCGCCGCCGATCCGCGCCCCCAGGGCCTGCGGGATGCGGCAGTGATCGGCATCCTCTACGGCTCGGGCATGCGCAAGTCCGAGTCGGTCAACCTCGACCTCGCGCAGATCAACTTCGATGAGCGCAGCCTGCGGGTGATCGGCAAGGGCAATAAGGAGCTGGTCAAGTATGCCCCGGACTGGGCTTTCGCCAAGTTGCAGGCCTGGTTGGCCTTCAGGCGCGAACAGCTTAAGGAAGGCGAGCAGGACGATAGCTTTCTGTTCAACCGCATACGCCGGGGCAGCCATATCACCCGGGAACGTATCACCAAGCACGCGATTTACTACATCGCCCGCCAGCGCGGTGAGCAGGTGGGCGTAAAGATCATGCCCCACGATTTCCGTCGCTCGTTCATTACGCGAGTGATTGAGGAGCATGACCTGTCGATTGCGCAGAAACTCGCGCATCACACCAATATCCAGACCACCGCCAGCTATGACGTGCGTGACGACAATGAGCGGCGGCGGGCCGTGGATCGGTTTGATTTGTAGGCGATCAGCGCCATTTTACAGAATAGGTTTGCCACCGGTGACCGCATAGCGCGACCCCGAGATATAGCTGGCTTCATCCGACGCCAGCAGCACATAAATCGGCGCCACTTCTACCGGTTGGCCGGGGCGGCCCAGCGGGGTTTCGCTGCCGAAGCTCTTCACGTCGTCGTCGGTCATGGTCGCCACGATCAACGGCGTCCAGATCGGCCCCGGTGCCACGCTGTTGACGCGAATGCCCTGGCTTCCCAGCAACTGCGCCAAGCCGCCGGTGAAATTGGCAATTGCACCCTTGGTGGCGGCATAGGCCAGCAGCGTCGGCTTAGGCATGTCGGAGTTGACCGAGCTGGTGTTGATGATCGAACTGCCGGCCTTCATATGCGGCAGCGCGGCCTTGCAAATGCGAAACATCGCGGTGATGTTGATATCGAAGGTCTTGACCCATTCCTCATCCTCGATCTCCTCGAGCGTTTCGTGGGTCATCTGGAACGCAGCGTTGTTCACCAGCACATCGATGCGCCCGAACTGTTCCACGGTCTTGTCGACCAGCGCCTGGCAGTTGGCTTTTTGCGCGATGTCACCGGGCAGCAAAAGGCACTGGCGGCCCGCTTCTTCAACCCAGCGTGCGGTTTCCCTGGCGTCTTCGTGTTCGTCCAGATAGGCGATGGCGACGTCGGCGCCTTCACGGGCAAATGCAATGGCCACCGCGCGGCCGATGCCACTGTCGGCACCGGTGATCAGGGCGATCTTGTTGGCCAGCCGACCAGAGCCTTTATAGCTCTGCTCCCCGCAGTCGGGGTACGGGTCCATTTTCTTCTGGGAACCGGGCACGGACTGGGGCTGGGCGGCGAACGGTGGGCGTGGGTAGTCAGTCATTTCAAACTCCATAGGTCTTGAAGGGTGCTATGGAATTAGTTGTTTTACCGCCTGCGATAGTTGTGATGGATCCCTTCAAGGCCCGACGAATGGTCACGAGATCGTCGGCGCCGATCAGGAGGAGGGTGGGGCGCTGGACAGCAAGTGCGCCGGCAGACGGCGCAAGGTCCACAGCGTGGTGAGCATCGCCGCGAGCGCACACAGCGCGATACCGATCAGCATCGGCGCCGGTGTGTGGTCGGCGAACACACCGACCAGGGTCATGGACACGGCTGCGGTGATCATCTGGATGGCACCCAACAGGGCGGAGGCAGAACCCGCCACAGCGCCATGGTCCTCCAGGGATAACACCCCGGCCGCCGGCAACAGCAGGCCAAGGAAACCGAAGCCGATAAACAGCAACGACATCATCACCGCCAGGCTATCGACCCATAGCGTGCTGGCGGCCAGCAGCACCATTACGACGGCTACCGCGACCACTGACCAACGAATCAGCGGCGCCAGGCCGAAACGCGCACTCAAGCGCGCAGTGAGTTGGCTCATGGCGAAAAACGACGCGGCGTTCAGGGCGAAACACAGGCTGAACTGGGTAGGCGTGAGGCCGAAATATTCGATGTAGACGAAGGGCGCACTGCCGATAAACACGAAGAACGTGGCCAGTCCGAACCCGCACACCACCGATAAACCGATGAACACCGGGTCCCGCAGCAGTGCGCCGTAGCTGCTGAACGCCGTGCCCAATGTCTTGCCCAGCCGGCGCTCGGCGGGGTGGGTTTCGGGCAGTTGCACCATCGTCATCACCATGCACAGCACCGCCACCACCGCGAGCACGGCAAACACTTCGCGCCAGCTCCACAGCGAGATCACCAGGCTGCCGGCCAGCGGCGCGAGAATCGGCGAAACACTCATCACCAGCATCAGCAAGGCCATCAGCCGCGCGGCTTCATGGCCGGTGTACAGGTCACGCACAATGGCGCGGGGGATTACCATCCCGGCACAGGCGCCGAACGCCTGCACGGCGCGAAAGCCAATCAGCACTTCAATCGTCGGCGCCAGCGCGCAGCCGATACTGCCCACGGCGAAGATCACCAGCCCCGCATAAATCGGCGGCTTGCGCCCGAACACATCACTGATCGGCCCGTAGAACAGCTGGCACACGCCGATGATCATGAAGAACACCGTCAGGCTCATCTGTACCGCTGCCGGCGAAGCGTGCAGGCTGGCGCCCAGGGTTGGCAGGGCGGGCAGGTAGATGTCGATGGCGAATGGGCCAACGGCGGTGATCAACCCCAGCAGCAGGGCGAGGTGGGCAATACTTCGAGACATACATGGTTCCGGGCGGAGCAAAGGTCGGTCAGCTTAAGGGATCTGCGCAGATCCTTAAACTTAGGCTTCAATAACAGGCAACGGGTGCCGATAACGGTACTAGTGACGCTCGAACGGTTGGGGCCCCAACCGGCGGTTCAGGGGATACAGGCATGACGATCAAATTACGCTTGATACTGTTGATTGCGACCGGTGTATTCGCGGCTTTGCTCATGAGCCTGGCCGGTTACCTGGGAAATACCCGGATGGCGAGCGCCGTGGAGGACAACGAGGTCAGCATGACGATCCTGCGCAACCATATGGAAGCCGACATGATGCACGACGCCCTGCGCGCCGATGTGTTGTCGGCCATGCTGGTGGGCCTGGGCAAAAGCACAAGTACCAAGGACGAGGTCAACAGCTCGCTGAAGGAGCATGCCGAGCATTTCCGTCAAGTGCTGGGTGACAACCTTAAGCTGCCGCTCAACGAGACGCTCAAGGCCAGCCTGGAAAAAATCCGGCCCAGTCTGGATACCTATATCAGTGCCGGCGAGCGCATCGTCGCCCTGGCGTTGGATAATCCCGAAGCCGCCCGTGGGGAGCTGGAGAGCTTCAACACCGCATTCAGTCGCCTGGAAGATCAAATGGCGGCCCTGAGTGAGTTGATCGAAACCAATACCCAGCAGACCGGCGCGGGCACACGGCAGACCATCAGCAACGCCAACATCACCCTGAGCGCGGTGTTGGTTGCCAGCCTGTTGCTGCTGTTGGCCCAGGGTCGCTGGGTCACCTTGAGCATCATGGGGCCGCTGCAGGCCGCCAGTCGCATTGCCGCGAGCATCGCCCGTGGCAACTTGAGCGAGCCGATTGTCGAACCCAAGCGCAATGACGAAGCCAGTTCTTTGATCCGCAGCCTCGCTACCATGCAGCGAGATCTACGCGGCATGATCGAAGTGGTGCGCAGCAACGCCCATGGCGTCAATGGCATGAGCGAACGCTTGAGCCAGGGCTGCCATGACGTTGCCGGCAGCAGTCAGCAGCAAAGCGCGGCGGCCAGCACCATGGCGGCAGCGGCCAGTGAAATGACCGCCAGTATCGAGGAAATCACCCGGCATGCCGGGCGCGCCCTGGACATGGCCAACCAGGCTGAAGCCTTGGCCAAGGATGGCGGCCGGGTGATCCACCAGGTGGTGAAGGACATGGATGGCATCGCTCGTTCAGCGCAGCAATCGGCCCAGGTCATTCGTACGCTGGACAAGGAGTCCGAGGCGATCTACAGCATTATCCAGGTGATCAAGGGGATCGCTGACCAAACCAACCTGTTGGCCCTGAACGCCGCGATTGAAGCCGCCCGCGCCGGCGAACAGGGGCGCGGCTTTGCGGTGGTCGCCGATGAAGTGCGCAGCCTCGCGGGCCGTACCAGTGCCTCGACCCAGGAAATTGCCAACATGGTCGGGCGTATCCAGCAGAACACCCGGGAAGCGGTGACCAGCATGGAGGAGGGCGTCACCCAAGTGGATAAAGGCATGGCGGTGACTGCGGAGGTGGAACGAGCGATCCGCGATATTCTGCAGGCCACCCTGAATACCACCGAGTTGGTGAATGACATCTCGCGCACCATCGGTGAACAGAGCCTGGCCAGCAACGAGATCTCCCACCAGGTAGAGATGATTGCCGGGATGTCGGAAAACAACAGCCGCATCATCGGCGAAACCGCCTCAACCACCGATCAGTTGGCAGGCCTGGCCGGCAAGTTGTCGCAGTCCGTGGATCGCTTCAGCCTGTAACTCAGCTCAACTGCCTGCGCGATTATCCGACCGCAGTGAGTGGTTACTGAGCTTCGCGCCGGCGCTTGGCGGCCTGTAGGGAAATCCCTGCAGGTTTCGCAAATCATTAGGGCAATATCAGGATTTCCTGATGGCTCTTTGCTATATGGCGAGCTAGAGTGATTGGAAGATTTAATCAAATCTTGATGTCTCCGGCCTCGGCTTAGGCCGCAGGACACTTCATACCTGTGGAGTGCACCATGAAAGTTCTAATCGCCGATGACTCATCCATGTCGCGCAAGATGGTCTTGCGCTCCCTGCCAGAATCACTGACCGAAGATGTTCGCCAAGCCTGTAATGGTGCCGAGGTGATGGAGGCCTACCACGCCGGGTTGGTCGATCTGCTTTTTCTCGACCTCACCATGCCCGTCATGGACGGTTTCCAGACCCTGGAGGCGCTCAAGCGCGAAGACGCCAATGTGGTTGTCGTGGTGATCAGCGCAGATATCCAGCCCCTGGCCAGGCAGCGCGTATTCGATCTGGGCGCGGCTGCATTCGTCGCCAAGCCGGTTACTTCAGAAGCCGTACTCAGTGCTTTGCACGTCATAGGAGTGCTTTGATGGAAACCTTGGCCGAGCTCACCGAAGACCAACGTGATGCCTTGCAGGAACTGATGAATATCGCCATGGGACAGGCGGCCGAGCGACTGGCCCTGCTGACCAATACCATGGTGACGCTTTCGGTTCCTTTTATTCACCCGCTGATCCGGGAACAAAATAACCTGGCGATTCCGGAGCATCTGCGCCGAAGCTTCATGATCGTCACCCGCCAGTCGTTCCTGGGGGAGCTGCGCGGAGAAGTGTTCGTGTGCTTTGGCTCCATGGGGGCAGATGAACTGGCCGAACTGCTGGGCTACAAGGGCGGCGGCCTGGCCCAGCAGGATGAGTTGATGCTTGATGTCACCAACATCCTGACCGGCGCCTGCATCAGTGGCCTGGCAAGGCAGGTGGCGACTCAAGTGAGTTATGACGCGCCATCCATTCTCGTCCACAGGGAACAGGAAGCGAATGCACTGGATGAATTGAACCTGAATGAACACCTTGCGATGGTGTTGGAAATCCGTTTCGAGGTTGAGGCTCATCAATTCTCCTGCGACTTGCTGATCTGCATCACTGAACGCACAGCAGGCGTTGTCGTTCGGGCCATCGATCGTTTGCTGGACGAGCTTTGAAGGGATCTCTCATGACAGACAGCAAGGCAATCTCCCGGGAAACCCTTGAGTCGATGCTCAAGGCCATCAACATGGGTGTGCTGCTGGTCGACCAGGACTGCAAAGTGCTGTTTTCCAATCACTTTATGTCCATCAACAGTGGCCGCAGCGCTGAAGAATTGGTCGGTCGTACGCTGTTTGAAGCCTTTCCGGAGCTACCGGAGGTCTGGACCCGGCAGAAGATCAACAGCGTCGTCACCCTGCAAAACTTTGCGTTCACTTCATGGCAGCAACGGCCGCACCTGTTCAATTTCGAAAGCACCCGGCCCATCAGTGGCATGGTCCGGCTCATGTATCAGAACTGCACCTTTTTCCCCGTGCAGGACGCCGATGGCAGCAATCTTGGCGTGGGCTTGGCCATCAGTGACACGACTGACACGGCTGCCCGCCAACTCGAGTTGACGCACCTCAACAAGCTGCTGGAAGAAGAAAAGGGCGCCCAGGCGCTGCTTATCGCGCGGCTCGAAGATGCACAGGCGCAGTTGTTGCAGTCCGAGAAGATGGCGGCGATAGGGCAACTGGCTGCGGGCGTGGCCCACGAGATCAATAACCCGATCGGCTTTGTTTGCTCCAACGTCAACAGCCTGCGTCGTTATCTCGTGGACATCTTCGCGCTGCTCGAGGCTCATGAACAGGCGACAGACGAAGGACATGCCAATGCTCATCCCGAGCTGGCGATCATGCGCGACAAGATGGATTACACCTTCATGCGTCAGGACATCGACGACCTGCTTGCCGAGTCGGCCGACGGTCTTGACCGGGTCACCCGCATAGTCAAGGACCTGCGTGAGTTCTCCCATGTCGACAGTTACGAATGGCAGTTGGCCGATCTGCACAAGGGGCTCGATAGCACCCTCAACGTTATCTGGAACGAGATCAAGTTCAAGGCTCAGGTGATCAAATGCTACGGCGATGTCGAGCCCATCGAATGCATGGGCTCACAAATCAATCAGGTTTTCCTGAACTTGCTCATCAATGCCAGCCATGCCGTGGGCGCCGACGGCGAAATCACCATCAGTAGCGGGAGGGAAGACGGCGGAGTGTTCGTCGAGATCGCCGACAACGGTCATGGCATCCCCCTTGAAATCCAGAACCGGATATTCGAACCGTTCTTCACAACAAAACCGGTGGGCATGGGGTCGGGCCTTGGCCTGTCGTTGTCGTACAGCATCATGGTCAAGCACCATGGAAGGCTCACCGTCGAAAGCGAGCCGGGCAGGGGGAGTCGCTTCCGCGCGTGGTTACCACTACGCCAGCCCAAGACACAGGACGTCTCAACTTACGCCGCTGAAGGACGCTGATCATGGACACGCTCTCTTTCTGCGTAAAACGCTACACCGTCATGCTGGTGGATGATGAAGAAAGTATCCTCAACAGCCTCCGACGTTTACTGCGCTCAAAGCCTTACGACTTGCTCCTGGCCACGAGTGGGGCGCAGGCGCTGAGTCTTTTCGAACAACACCCTATAGACCTGATCGTCTGTGACGCGCGCATGCCGCACATGGACGGTCCGACCTTGCTGCGCGAGGTGCATAAGCGCAATCCGCACTGCATGAATATCCTGCTGACCGGTTATGCCGATATGAGCATGATTACCCAAGCGCTCAGCGACGGGTATATTTTCCGCTACATCAGCAAGCCCTGGAATGATGAAGAGCTGAAGCTCACTCTCGATCAGGCTCTGGAAATGAAGAGAGTGAGCGGTGATCGTCACGATCCGAATGTTCAGTCGACTATATAACTCAACTAAATAGTCATTTAGTTGAGTTATTCATTATTATTATATGATGAGGGCAGGGTAGTTCACCTGGCTATCTTCGGTAGGCATGCATCCTCAAGGAGCTCTGTTCAATGAAACACTTTCCAGGCTGGATGCTTGAAAGCGCCCATAGTTATCTCAAGGCTGCCGAGCTTCTAGACGCACAAAACCTCCCACATGTCTCCATGGTTAACGCAGCGATTGGCATGGAAATAGTGCTGAAAAGCTTCATTTCTGTACCAGACCAGCATCAAGATACGTCCGGTGAAACCTACACGATTGACGTTGATGCACTCAAAGCGGCTCACAAGCATCTTCAGTCAACCGGCAAGACGCCGGCCGATCAGCGTCGTGACGGTCACGATCTGTTGACCTTGTTTCATGCCGTGCCTGCAGACATTCGTAAAGCGTTGGCCCTGGACAGCCAGGAAGATTCGTTCGACCGGTACCGAGATGTTTTCACCAACAGCCGGTATCAGTACGAGTCGAGCAGCTGGAAGTTTTCTGATCCGGTGCTGATGAGGTTGCTGCGGTGGACGCTGGCCAACGTGGTTGGTTATCACAAGGAGCGCGGATCGCAGGATGCATTCATCGTGAGTTACATCGCCAAGCAGCAAGCTGGACCAGGCGATGCGTAAGAGGCAGTGCTTGCCTTCAAATCTGACCACCAGAGCCCCCCAGCCCCGCATAGGGCGCTTCGCATAATGTATATTATGTTAAATCATGTGCTAGGTTGTATGGGCTCGTAAGTCACTGATTCGACGGCGTGCATCTATAGGACTCTATAGTGTGACCCCCACTGGTTAATCGGAAACGTGGACAACTTATTCGGAAAACATTCCACGCCAACTGCGCCAATCGCGGTTTAAGTGGAAAGCCCTATGTTAATCCCCTGAAACCCTTGATCCCCAGGGGCTGGAGCGCAGCCAGCAAGCCATTGCGACCCGCAAAGGCTTCAGGTAGGCGGTCGCCAGTAACTGTCGCGCTCCAACGTCCAGGGCCGGCCCCTCTCCGCGCGCCCCACAACGGACTTGGATGTCGACCCAGCGACGTGACGCAGTCGGCAACGCGAGTCGACGTGCTGACCAGTGCACATGTAGCAGGCCCTCGCCACCAGAAAACGTTACGTACTCAGCAAATGCTCCGAGTTCCAGCGTGGATAACCCGGACAGCGTGCAAACCAGGGTGATGTCCGTCGTAGGCTCGCCATTCCCTGTGACATGGAAGTCCTCCAGTTCAAGCCGAAGGAAATCCGAGTCACGGGTCTGCAGGACGTGCCGGATGGCGTCGATTACTGCGGTCTTACCGGCATCATTCTCCCCTACAAGAGCAGTGACGCCCTGGTTAAAGTGGATCACAAAACCTGGAGTCAGATCGCCAAACTGCCGGAAATTACGTATAGACAGCGCTGAAAGGTACATACCAACTTCTCCCTAAGCCTGGCTTCCATCGGACTTTGGGCTTCCAAGCCGAAGGCAATGTGACTGGCTATATGCCACAGACTGGGGCAAGGCGCTATCTCGAGCAACTGCTATCTGTAATGGAGAGAAATGGATAATAGGAATTGTAGAGCGGTGGAAGTTGTTCAGGACGGTCAGTGATCGAAACGAAGGGCGGCAACCACAAGCCCCCTCAAGGAATGGAAAGGCCAATATGGTTCCAAGGAAGTCGAGAGCTGGTTGGCTCACCAAAGCACTTGAACCCGGTGACATCCAACTGACGCAAATACATGCGATTCCCTTCTGTTTTCTTATGTCCATGGTGACTTAAAGCCGGCTGTGTGGTGCCACTTCGATGCTGCAAGCAAATCGAGCAAATCGGCATCAATAGTGGCAACGCAGCATGTAGTCGGCAATCTCGCTTGCGCCATAGGCTCAGAAATGGCGTGTGCCGGCATCGTGGTGTCCCTAGATCACGAGGCTACATATTTGGTTTGTACCGCCTGGCCAGACGGAAACGAAGGTCGATCGACAGATTATTACCCTATGAACCCGGCTCAATTTACTAGGGACAATATCTGATCGCCGGATACGTAAGTCCCCAAGCAGCCCCCTGGGACAACACCGCCTAAGAAGTAGAGCTTCCTGCCGTCGTTTGGCGATCGTCGATAGCGGTTTTACCGTGCACTGTATATTTGTACGGCATCACAACAAATGCTCCTATGAACCACATTTCCTTCCCCCAACCACCAAAGCTAAACTACCCACCCTCCTCCATGTTTTGTCAGGTCGAGAATCCGGCGGCTTCCCATCCCGGCTGAGGATCATTATAAAGTCCCGATCTCGCTAGGTGACTTGGAAGACTTCAGGCCTCCACACGTGTAGTTAGGCATCACCACCAGCCATCTACACCAAGCACCTACGCATCACACCTCTAACCCGCGGCCACGCTGCACCAAATCTTCAGCTGCCGTCCCGCCATGGATTCCTGGCTGAAGCCGGTACGAAGCTCCTTCAGAACCAACGCCAGCGGATGACCTGATCGGAGCAGCCCATCCATGGCATGGAGTTGGTTCATGTAGTCGTGGGGTTTATCCAGCCGGTAATCCATGAGTTCATGAAGTTCATCAAGGGTGCAGCTTATGACCCCTGAGCAATTGGCTGCATTCAAGCTGTTGGCCAACCCTTGGGGATCGGTGTCCGGGAAATAGAAGACATTGGGCGTCTCCTCGGCCAGCATCGCCGCCGCAGCGGGTGAGAATTGTGGCGAACCCCTGAACACCCACGGAACTCCCGCGAGCTCTTCCGGCATTTTATAGAAATGAGCGCCCAAAAAAACCGCAAGGTTCTCGACCATCACGAATCGGTCAATGCCGGCCAGCAGATCGACGGGAAGTGCTAATGAGCCACCGGGTGGAATCATGTAGTGGGAGCCAGCCAAGTCCACCTTCCCTCTAGGGCTACTCACCAATGCCAACAACCGGCCGACAACCTCATTCGAAGCTTTTTCTACGCGAGTATGGCTCGCAAGCCCAATTCTTGAGCCTTCAACCCTCCTGGACTCAACTGGATCCCAGTTAGCTTTATCGATCAGGAGGCTTCTAAGTGCTTGACGGTCAGCGGGGCTCAGCAACAGCTTACTGCCACTGACTTCACCGATCCCATAGTCTCGGTGGATCGTCTTCCAAAGTTTGCCGAGCGCCACACTATCCAAGCCCATGCGCACGAGCGTGCTGATCATCTCTATAGTTCGCTTGCTGCGTAAAACGCTGTGATCGCTCATTCGCCGCGCCTTTTGATACGTAGGGTAAGGTCAGTCACGAGTTGGTTCGCGATGCCTCTGGGCATGGGCTCAGCTACTGGCTCAAGCACGTATCGCAGGGGTTTTTCAGTTTTCTGCGCAACCAGCACAAGGTTTCGGTAATAGGCATCAAGCGCGTAAAGCCAGACATTCACCCCGTATTCACTCTCGGCATTGTCCTCCCAATAACGGCTGGCGCTCTGCGGCACACGATGCTCTTTCAAATCCAAGAGCATGGCCTCCAAGTGCGGTTGAGCAAATGGAATGGGGGCCTCGACGACTTCCAGCTCGGTGGGGATCACGCGTGCTGCTGGCCGGGCCGCAAGATCTTCAACGGCTTTGCGCACCCTCGGAGCAGGCAACGAGTGGATGAGCAGCGCCATATCGTCAATCGCCTGGGAGTCTTCAACGGGAGGATGCAGATAGCCGCCTAGGGATAAGGGCGATGCGCATACCCACTCAGCAGCATCGGCCCGATCCAGAATGCCCTCAAGATCCGGAACATTACCAGCCTGGAGCCAGCTTTCGACTGCCAGAACCACTTGGCGCAATCGGTTACGTTTTCTTACCGTTACTCCCAACTGGTCGAGCCGGGTGATTAAGTCACCCAAGCGGGTGCGCTGGCGCATGATTGCACTATGAAGGGTTGTCAGCAGCAGCCGACGCAGTGTCCGGTCATTGTTACACCAGCCTGAAAGCTTGTCGTACTCAAAAGCGTCCAGCTTGTTGGACAGACGCTCCAGGCGTTCCACGGCTTGCCGGATGTCGCGCAGGCGGTCTTCAAACCGGGGCGAAAAGCCGTATCGGCCTTCGATGAACTCAGTCGTTGCTCGATGCTCATCGCGCAGGTGCGTCACGACCTGGCGCACGGCCAGCCAGATTGATCGCTGCTCCTTATCAGCATCGGCTAGGGATAAGTCCTTCGCTGCCAGATACCGCTCGCAAGCCTGCTCGATCTTGACCAGCAACTCTTCAAGATCCGGTGCGGATAGCTCGAAGCGTTGCGAACTGATTCGTACACCGAGGTCGATCAGGAGGGAGGAAGGGTGCAGGCTTCCTTCGAACTCATCGACCAGGTGCTGCTTGATCAGCCACATAATGCCCTGGGTCATCATTTCTGGCTTGGCGGTACCCTCCTCATCCGCCTGGACAATGGTTTCAAGGGTGGCGGCGTTTGCGACCAGGTGCTTTCCGAGCGTTGCCCAATCTTCGGCTCTCACAGGATGAACTCGCTCTGTGTGTCGGAGGCAGCATCGCTTTCGTCGTCGGGAACTAACTTCTGGTGCTCCACGATCCAGGACATGGCCCGATAGATATAGGTCATTTTGCCCGTGGCGACGAAGATGGATGATCCAACCCCTTTCCTGACCAGGAAGCCCGCCTCTTCCATGGTCTTGAGCACGACGGAGAGCTTCTCGCTGTGGCTGTCTCCACGCTTGGATTTGCGGAAGAAAGCGTGACCCGCAAGATCGCGCAATTGATCTCCACAAATCGAGCTGTTTTCAACTTGTGCCAGAAGCTGCGCGGTATGCACTTCCTCCCCAGGAGCCAGGCAGACGTCTCCCCTACCAGCCCGGGCACAGAGCTGGATGAATTCCACCACAGGCCAAATGGCGTCACGGATATGCTTGAATTCCTCAGCAGCGGCAATGCGATCATTCGCATAGGAGAGGCTCACGAAGCGCGAGAAAAACGCGCTTGGTTGCTCAATACTGCCCAGCCAGCCAAGTGTCCGACCCAATGGCTGCAGAGCCTGGTCGACAGCGCGGGCATAGCTGGCGTCACAGAGCTGGCTGTACAGCTCAGGACTTGAGTAGCGACAAATGAAGCGGCCGCCCAGCAGGCTTTCCAAAGTGTCTCTCATACAAATGCCCCCGGCCTATTGATATCCGGGCCATTGAGATCGAGCCCATCATCAAGCTCTAGCTCATCATTCAAATCAGCAAGTCTGTCGGTTTCGGGAGCTTGATACTGCTTGACGTACACGGCCCCCGAAGGCCGGCGGTCAAGGGCATAAAGGTGCGTGAAGTGACGGATAAGCTCAGGGGCGCCACCGGGAAATCCGAGCATCAGCTGTGAGTTACGAGCGTTGAAGTATTTAAGCAGGGTATACGCATTGTTCACATCGAGCTCCAACGCCTCATCAATCGGCAACAGCAGATCGAAGTCAGCATCACGTCGAATGAGCTCAAATAGCGCCTGGTAAATCATCCCGACGATGATCTTGAGCTGGCCTGTACTGAGCCCATCGCCCAAGTCTGCGGTGTTGAAAGCGACCTTCTGAACACCGTTGACCATCCAGCTCAACGAAACGTCGAAGCAGTCCGCAAGCTTCGGGGAGAGCCAACCCCCTGCCTTCATGCGCCGCTGCATGGACATCAGTCGTTCATTGAGAGCGTCCGTTGGGATCTCGCCAGACTTGAGACGCCAGCGGTTGAAGTGCTCCACTAACCCCTCGATCTCGTCCCATGCACTGATGTCGTGGATCCTGGAAACCACTCGAAATTCGAAGTTGGTAAACTGAGGAAACGCTGCCAGCACCTCATTCACCTTCCTGGTGGCCTTGCGGCCGAGATCCATGATGGAGCGATGCAGTCCATTGAGCACTGACTGGTTTTCGGCGACCTGGGTACATAGAGATCTGACACGGGTGATCAGCTTGCTGCGCTGCACGTCATGACCTTCTGCCATGTACACCTGCAATTCAGGCGTGGCGTGGAACCAGACTTTCTCACCGGTGCCATCCGCTTGGCGTGAGCGCATCGCGATGTCCTGGATCGCGTCAAATTCCGCGGTATCGCGTGGGCCGGCCATAATGGCTTGCTCAATCTTTCTGAATAAGCTCCTGCCTTCTTCTCGCTGGCTCCTGGCTTCGCGCTCCAGTCGCCCTACCTCGGCCTCGATATCGGCCGGCGTGAGCTTGCGCAGGCTATCAAGATCCGAATTCACCACGGGGGTGTCCTCTAGCCGCTTTATGACCGATGCCAGTGTCGATAGCTTCGTACCGAGCACAGATTGGCGTTCAGAGATCACTGCCGAGGCGGCCTTGAAGGCATTCAGTTGCTCAGTCCTGGCTTGCTGGAACGCTTCTACTTCAACTTGGATACGGCTGGCCAGCTCTGAAGCCTGGAGGTGCGTGGCTTTGAGCGTAGGGAGCTTGGGCAGGTCATCATTAAGCCACCGCTGGTAGTTTCGGATGCCGGACAAGTGGTTATTCAGGGTGGCGAGTTTCGACTCCAATGCAATCATCGCTGCTTCAAGGTTTTTGATGGCATCACTATCCACCCCGGCCTCTGTGAGCTCAGCGAGTCGAGCAGCCGTGTAGCCATCCACCTTCTCGGCTTGCTCTCTATCAAGCGCGTCGAGGGCGTTCTTTTTCGCCCGTTCAATTTCATCCAACTGAACCGCAAGCTCTTGCTTGACTTTGTCCACGATCCCTTTGAGGTTCGCCAGATGGTGTTGCTGAGACCTTTTCAACTCTTCGCGCTGGATGACATGAGCTTCCAGGCTGCGCTCAGCTTCAGCTAAAGATTGGGCACATTGAGATCGCAGGCGACCGATGTTCTCTTTACCCTCTTCTTCCAACGTGGCGATGTGGCCTTGCAGTGCTTGGAGATTCTCCTGATGCTTGTTCTGGCGACGGAGGATCTCGACAAGTAATGACTGGTGCTGCTTGCGCTGTTCCAGCATCACGGAGGCTTTGCGGGTCAGGCGCTGCTGTTCTTCGTCGACCTCAGTAAGGTGGTGATTTGCTAGAGCCAAGCTTGACTCTATTGCTTCCCTGTCAGACTCTGCCACTGGTTGAAGCCGATTCAGATCAAGCTGAATCCCGAACAGGGTGGACGATTCGAGCGCACGTGAGGGCGACAAGTCATTGCGCAATAGGAGCCCGCGGTCGATGACCTTACCGATCGATTGCTCCCAAGCTGGGCACTCTGAGCGCAAAAATGCCAGCAACGTGTCCTCGCTTGGATTGAGTTGACACTTGAGCGTCTCGACTTCGTCACGCAGTTGCTCACGACGCCTTACGACCTGCTCCTGCTCATCGGCTACCGCTTGCTGCTCATGAGCGAATCGCCGCTGCTCGGCGCTGTGCTCGGCAACTTCGATCGTTGCGCTGTCCAATTCGGCGCGGATGAGGTCGATCGACCACTGTTCGTTCTGTATCGCATCAGCGGTTTCCGGTAGATACCGAGTGGCACTCAGGAAAGCGGCCTGGCTTTTGAGCTCTACGAGCGCTGTGGCCAGCAAGGTATGCTTCTGCTCGTGGTCTTCAAGCTCACTGCTATGCTTTTCCCGGGCAGATTCGAGTTGCTGCTCCAGGTGATCCAGTTGAGCTTGGGCCTGTGCCCGGGTATCCATTTGCCGTATTTCGGCCTCTTGGCTGCGGCGTTGTTTTCGCTCGAGCACTGAACGGGTCAGCTCTGTCTGAAGCTTGTCATACCGCTGTTGAATGCCTTGGCCTTGCTCGACGAGTATGGAATGCTCGCCTGCCGTAGCGCGCAGTCCCTCCTCCATGGCACTCATCGAAGCATAGTCCTTCATCAGCGACGGGAGGCTGCTTTGGTCATAGCTGTCCCGTTGGCGGATCAGTGATTCGACATCTCGCAGGGCCTCCCTCTCTGCACGACGCGCGGTGCCAAGCCGGTCGTGAATGGCCTCGCTTCTTTCGCTGTAAAGGTCGGACGCGGCGGATTCGCGTGCCCTGGCCTCCTGGATCTCCGCTTCGACGGTTGTCTTGGCAGCTAGAGCGTCCCGTTGTTGATCAGTTGCGATTCGTTTGAGGCGGCCTTGCTGACCTTCGTTGGTGACCAACCTGGGGTGCAGTTGGGCAAGACGATCGATCATGGGTCTGATCTGTTTTTCCATGATCAAGAAGCTTGCGCGGCTGTCGATCGCTCCAGTGAATGCGGCTAGATCCATCCCGGAAAGATCGACACTCTCAACGCCTGTCTCTTGTTGGAGTATCTCTTTCATCGCCGACTTCATGGAGTCGAAGGTACCTTTGGACTCCAGAAGCGAGAACATCAGGTTGTCGATGCCGCCGAAGTGATGCCGCAGTGGTGCGAGCGAATAGGAGCGCCGAAGTCCTGCAATCATGCGCTTGCGTTCGACTGAATTGATGCCCTCAAGATCCGCTACGCCTGTGTTGTACTGGATTATTCTGAGGTAATCACGAGGGGTGAGCTCGGGGGTGCAGTCGATTCGCATATTCATTGCACGACGCTGTAGACTGCTCGGCTCGACTAAAAGACCAATGATTTGATCTACATACAGAAGCTCTGGGTTCCACGCGCAACTGACCAGGCGGTAGGCATATCCCGAGTGTGAGCGATGAAGCACGGCGCACCGCGGCTCATTCTTATGATTCAGATATTCGAAAACGATGTAGCTGGTGAAGCTGGGTAAATAGTGGTCGGCAAAGCTGGAGGTGTTTGTCCCCGCCTTTACCATCCTTCCGGCGCTGGCGCCGTAGAACAGCGGAATCAGCTTCAGGAAGGTCGACTTACCGATGCCATTGGTACCTGTGAGGCAGGTATTGGCATCAACGAGCACTTCGGCCTTGTCGCCGGCACACAGCGAATCAATGAGAACGATGCGGAGCAAACGTGACATAGCAAACCTCTGATCAACGAGTCACATGGCGCACCCCTCAGCGAAGGGCTAGACTGAATGGCTAGAATGAGCGCATAAAGAGATCAAAATGATCTCAATGTCGGACGATAACGATCCTAAGATAAGCTTGCAACTGAGGTTTTATACAGTGGGTTTGCGAGAAGAACTTCCGCAGCTGTCACAGAAACAGCGCGATCGACTGGCTTTCATCGAGCTGCAGGCGTGGTTTTGTGGCGCGGTGTCGCGACAGGACATCGTTCAGCGCTTCGAGCTGCAAACGGCCGCAGCTACGCGTGACTTGGCGCTCTATCGGCGCTTGGCACCGGACAATCTGGTGTTTGATAGTCGCACCAAGGCATACGCCCCCGCCGAAAATTTCACGCCGATATTTGAGTTCACCTCCGAACATGTGTTGACATGGGTCAGTCGGGGCTTTGGCGATGCCGAGCCATCGAGCTGGACTCCAGGTATCCCTTGCTTGGCTCAACCCCAACTTGCGAAGCCTCGACTCGACATCCTTGCGTCCATCTGCAGGGGCATTAAGCAAGGTCATGCAGTCAGGATTGACTATGAGTCCCTGCGCGAGAGAAGCGAGCGGGAGCTGGTTCCGTATGCGCTTTTCGACAACGGACAACGGTGGCACGTGCGCGGTTATGACCGCAAAAGCGGTCAGTTCAGAGATTTCGCGATTACTCGCATCACTGGCGTGAGTAGCGCCCAGGGCCCAATCCTCCCTAACGAACTAATGGCTGAAGATGATCAGTGGAACCACCGAGTGGAGCTGGAGCTTGTCCCCCACCCGAAACTGGCAAGGCCCGAGACCGCGCTCCTCGACTTCGATATGGATGAAAGCGCTACCCTGCGAATCCGGCTTCGTTCAGCGGTAGTGGGCTACGCTTTGCGCCAGTGGTCAGTCGACTGCAGTCCTGATCACTCACTCGACCCACTGGAGTTTCGCCTGTGGCTGAAAAATCCTGGAGCTCTGTATGGCGTTCATAACCTAGAGTTGGCCCCGGGCTATCCGCGCACCGACCATCGGTGACAGGGGGAGTTGGATGCATCCGATCTGTAATCGATGTTTTGATTACTTGGTTGAGAACGGCCGGCAGCTGCGGATCCGCTTGAGTAATGCAGGTTCAAAGGCGACCGGTATCGTCGATTGTCTATCCGAGCGCTGCGCTTCAGGCTAAGTGGCCTAGCCGATCACATGGGACGTTCCCTCATCGCGCTTCAACCGGATGCGTCACCTCGGCTGAAGGTCTTTTCACACTTCACTAATCAAACGCCGACCGCCCGACTTTTAAGAACGCTATGCAGGGTTCACATGGAGTCGGCAAATTCAGACCTGCCTCTACACGCTGTTAAGGAAATTCGGTATGCCGGGAGCAAAACCTGTCTTGGGGCTTTTCAAGAATGAGGACGAACTGCGTGATCACCTAGCAGAGCGCCTGACAATTGTTGAGCCGCAGCTCGCGTTGATAACCACTAATTTTGTTGTCGAAAACCCAGCAGGCGCAAGCGGCGCCTTTGACATACTGGCTAAAGACCGCTTCGGCAATTTTGTGATCATTGAAGTCAAGCGCAGCGAGCAGGCTGCACGACAAGCCCTCCATGAGTTGAGCAAATACATCGCTTTGTTCATGGAGGATCAGAAAGTGGATAGCCACAGAATCCGCTGCTTCGTATTGTCAACACACTGGCACGAACTGGATATCCCCCTATCGTTCTTCGCTGATTACTGCCCGGTGCAGGTGAAGGGTTTTGAGATTACGCTGGAGAATCAGGCTGTTGTTTCTGAAGAACGAGTCCTGCCCAAAGTGAGCCTACAATCTCGCCTGTCACCAGACATGCGTTTCTATTATTTCGCCTCTGCGCAAAACCAACAAAGCTTCAGCGCTGACCTTCAACGGGCTTTAAGCAACGCCGAGCATGTACGAGCTGCCGTGATCGTCATGGAACCGATTGGCAAACGCGAACGCATGTCCCTATTGTGCGTCTGGAGAGTACCCGATAGGGCCATTGAAGATGTGAAAAAGCTGATATTTAATCCGGACTTCCAGGAAGAAATTTACCTGCATCCAGGTTGGGAGATTGAGACCGACCTTTGCGACTGGCTGGAAGATCAGAGCGATAAAGCCGAGTTCGTTTTCTACTCGGACACTCGGGCAACCCCTGAGAAAGTCGAGAATCAGAAAGTTCACCATCACTATGCTCAACTCGTGAAACTGGGAGACTGGCCTCGCAATGACCTCGTGAACAACCTTGATGAGATCATGCGTTGCTTAACAGCCAAAGATGTAGACGCAAGGTCGACTCGCTCCAATCGATACCGTTTTAGCAAGGCCTCCAGCAAATCCACCGGCAAAGCTTGGAGTTACGCATCAGAAGCCTTTGCATCCTTCATCGGACATACCCCTTTCTGGTTATCGATGTACCAACAGATAGCTTCGGAAATTCCGGACGACGCCACTGTTGAGTTTGAGGGCTATGACATGAGGCATTTCTACTACGCAGTGCATCAGGGAACTGAGTACCCCGGTGCAGAACTTTCAGCGTTTGGCTTGATTATAAAAAATAATGACATTCACGTCACAGTTGAAGGTGGATGGATGTGGGATGGACTTACTCGACCTCAAAATGCCCTCGCCAATATCGAGAAGACATACGGAAACCTGCCGAGCTTATGGCATATGATCGGGAGCGCCGTTGACCAGGACAGGTACGAGTCAGTGTATGAGGAGCATGGCTTCTTTCCCTATGTGTTCGTCCAGAATCTGCATGCTTCAGAGGCAGTGCTGTACGGCCCGGATAACTCTCCAACGCAATTGGATACTCCCAAGAAATTGCAGGCTTTCATTGCCGCCAACCCTGATTACTGTGCAGAGGTTTCAGAGTGCCTGAAATGTTTCCCTCGCAATTTTGCGACCGTTGAATGATCTCCATCCTGCAGCCACCCGGAGACCGTCCAACCTCATTGCTTAAAATTTTCCTTTAGGTCACGCTCAATGAATTGGTCAACCCCACGCCCCAGCTCCAAGACCTCATGATGAAGATCCTTTGCTCAGACTGTAGGAATATCGCCCGTGAGGTCACGAATCTTATGGACGTACGAGTCACCAAGGGCATAGTGCTGGATCGGGATAGAATCGAGGCTGCAGTTGAGCATTGGGGCGGCCGAAAGGCCCAGCAAGGCCCCCAATCTACCTCGACTTCAGTCCCTTATCCGTCTCTCAGACAGGGTTGCCTATGGGGAGTAGAACTCTCCGAAATCAAATGGGTTCAGCGACAGCAATTCCCTGGCAGGGCGACTGAGGCGCAACCGTATTCAGCCTGGTCTGTCACTGGACGAGAATGAGATATCCCGGCGGCTGGAAGCGCCGAGATCCTCAAGAGCCCCGTGCATGAAGAGCACTAATCCCTGTCATTTGCGCAGATCTGATCTGCTGCCGTTACACTGAACATCCTGCCCGATTTTGATGGCAAAGAAGACGATGGACAGAGCAGATCGGTATCCGGTGCACCCGCTACCGCATCAAGCCGTTGCCCAGTGTCGTCCGCGCGAAGACGTATTTTGAGCTCTCACAGGAGCCGGTAGGAATTTGCACTCAGGCTGGGCGCGCGCGATCGCTTACGTGGTCGCTCCAGTAACAATCGAACACACCGGAGCGGCCGCGATTGGTACCGCAGTCAGAATACGTTTGATCTCGACCCCCAGCGCCTCCCCTTCTGATTCAGCTCCGATTTGCCAAGCTCCAACCCCATAGTTCGCATGATAGGTCGGGCTGGCAAGCAGCGTTACGTTGTCTGCCCGAGGGATCAGCAGCAACGAAACGTCAGGCTTGATGCCCTTCCACCGGAGACTATCGTGATATATGTGCGCTGACTCCATTGCATCCAGGACGCTGGCGCGGGCGCTGCGATACTTCGCGTCGAAAACCACGAAGCGCTTCGCCGAAGGCGAGTCCAACGTCACGACGATGTCCGGATATCGCTCTCGCGATAAGCTTTGGAAACCGCGATGCGCAGGTTGATCAATCGCTGGGCATCGGACTTGGTAACACACCTCAACGGTCACATCAGCCGCCTTCCCCCGCCATACGATTTCTTTTAACCCCAACGATCGATATTCACGACTCCATACGAGTTCAGGAAACTGACGTTGCAGCTGTGAGACAACCGTCACAAAGCACCACCGCTCATAGATCTCCCATGTTGGGCTGATCCACAGAGTCTCATCAGGATCCTTCCCCAACCACCCTGAACGCAACGCGTACCAACCAAACCGATAAGCTCGTGCATATGCAGGGTGAGCAGAGATCGCATTCAATCCCGCAGCCGATAGACGTCTGGCAGTCACGATGCAGAAAGGTCTTGCGCGTTGAAGACGTTCTAGCTTGCGAGCAAGCGACTCGGTGAATGCGATTCGGCGTACGAGCCTTGGCGTTAACGCTGATCGGGTATCACTGACCACTTCAGTGGCAGCTGCGTGCTGAAGCCCCCTCACCACCTGCCGGCAACGTCTAAGTACATCAAAGAGAATAAGCCCAACGGTCTGATTCGCGGGATTGTCCTCTTCCTCGTAAGATCTGCTGACCTCAAAGCGAACAGTGTTCAAGACCGGACGCTGAGTGCTAGCAGGATGCAACAGTGCCTGCCCGGTCGGCCCTCTCAGTGCCTTGCGCACGGATGCGGAATCCAACCGCTTGACCGTGTGCGCACTCACCGACGTGCGATCGCTCTTCAAGGTTGTTAACGGCCGCTGAGATATCTGTTTGAGCGCGCGGTGTAGTCGATCCCCATAGCGTCTCAGCCTCGCATACTGCAGATGCGGGCTGGTTAGTGCTCCATCATGGCCAATTCCAAACTGAGCCTCTTCTGTCCCCAGAACGAGAGCCGGGTCGAAATCCAGAATCGCCTCAACCATGGCAGCGAATACCTGTCCTCCAAGCTTATTATCAGCTGCTGAGACGTCCAGCCGGTAACTGGCGGCAGTCCGCCCCTGACCATCCAGAAGCTCGGCCGCGACCTCTCCCGCATAAAAGCCTGGCGACCATAACCACGCACACGCCCCGTTTTGGTCGACCGCCTCGACCAAAACGTCATCAATGTAGAAGGAAAAGCCTTGAAGCGCGGTAAAACGATAAGCCTTCTTCTCCATGAAACCTGGGCTCAACTGACCTGGGTGCACTTCAAATCGAGCATCCCCGTGCTCTACCTGCAAGATGATCGACATGGTCTACCGCCAGAATCTGGTCGAACCGGAGTGAGCCAGGTCGTCAGCCATTTCTTTGACCTTGCGCAGAGACATTTCCAGACCAGCCTGTTTGAGCGTGGTATGGAGCGATGTGAAGACCTCCTGCAGTCGAGGGCTGTCTTCACCGCGCAACTTGGGGAGTATTTTCGAATAAATGGCATGGTCGAGTGCACGTGAGAACTCTATGACACCACCGGCCTGTGTTTGCTGCAGATAGCCGATCACGTCGTTGATCGTGCGCCACCCAAAATGCAGTCGAACTGGACGAAGCACATCCATGAGTGAGGACATGAGATTTCTGACGAGCGCAATCTGTTCATCATCAAGAGAGCTCTTCTGCCAGCCAGGAAATGCTTTGACCTCAATATCCCAGAATTCGATCACAGAGGCTCGATCCAGCACCTTGTCGCTCAATCCATGAGTGGTCTCGTCCATGTTCACGGTGCCGATAATCACGAGGTTGCTCGGATACGGAATGCCCGGAGGAACACCATCGATCTCGTCGACTTGACCGTGAAAAACGATCGTCTCGCCGGTCTCCATGACTGAAAGCAGAGGCGCCAAATATTGTTCCGGATGAGAGAGGTTCATTTCATCAAGAACCAGTGTGTAAGGCTTCGTCGGGTTGGCGCTTGCCTGAAGGAGGAAATCCAGAACGCCGGTACGAACATACGCGTCCGACTCCAACGGATTAACATAACCGAGCAGACTCGTGTAGTCGTGCCAGCCTGGCTGGACAGGCACAATCAGCAAGCCTTCACTTGGCTCAGGATCCTCCTGCCACAGACTCAGCGCATAGTTACGTGCAAGTTGCGTCTTTCCCGCACCGCTCAAGCCTGTGAGCACCGCGAAATGACGCCTCGGATGCCCCCACAATCCAGCATCAAGCTGTCCGATCAGCTCTTCTGGAAAGCGAAACTCTTGATCAAATCGAGCAATCAGGGCGCCTAGCTTCGGCCTCTCAATTACGATATCGAGCTTTACTGGGGGTACTTGAGCCAAGGACGGGCCGATACCTGGAATGCCCGCAAGGCCCTTAGGCTCCCAGTCAATTCGATTAACCCACTGCCTACCCCTTTCGGTGAGGCTGAGCACTTTCTCGTGAATCGTGGCCAGATCAAGGTACCTGAACCAACCAATAATTGCTGATGGGGCAAAGTCAGACGTCCATCCAGGGTTCGCCTTTCTGAGTGTAAGGATGGCATCACGGTTAGATAAAGGTGAGTCACGCAATGCCGCTAGCAAATAGTCAAACCCCAAGATACGGGTGATCATCCAGTCAATGATCTCATCTGGATCACCCGACTCCAGAAATGCCTCGCCGCGAGGCGTTAATTGCAGGTTATTTGCGTTGGCACGTAACACGCCCCACTCGGCGATCAGAGCGTTCAGCTGAGTATTGCAAGTCGACGTTTTCGATTGAGGGCTGATCGATTGCAAGTGTTGGATGAAGTCTTCACGTGTACATCCATCTGTTGCAAAGTCGATCATGCTTTGAATGGTGGCTGTGCCTCCGCCAATCGCCAGCAGACCGCGCCTCCTTCTCTCAGGAGGCAAGGGCTTGAGTACTTCGTCACCTGTCTCCAGGTCGGATATTTCGGTGGCTTCGCCTTCTGGGTTCTGAACATAGTTGACAAACAGTAGCCAAGGCAGCGTCAAACGTGAGACGCCCTCCCTGGAATAGACGTCAGCCACCTCACCCAGCACGTCATCTAACCGGTTCAATACGAGGCGGTGCAGATGACGCCTCCGACCGCTCAGTGGAAGCCCCAAGGCATGAGCCAGCTCGCGCAGTTTTCGATGATGCGCTATCGACGTGAAAGCGCCAGGACAAAGCAATGCGAAAACACGGTACATCTTGAGTCGAGGGTTTCTTTTGGTCAGCCCAGCAACCGCGGATGCAATTTGAGCCCAGGCGTCAGCGATGAGCATCTCATTCTCAGAAGAATCGTTTGTCTGCGCGTACTTTTGCTTCAGATGCCAGAGGCTCTCTGCGATTGCCGGATTATCGGCGACCGCAGAAATGTTGATGCGCCCCATGCCTGTTGCCGAAACAGCCTCGGTGTCCCAGAGCGCCAGCTGGAAGTCCTTGCTTAGGAACTCCTCATGAGACACATCCCTGACACGCACCAACCATTTCTGGAATTCGGCGATCCAGCTTTGATTACCCGCCAAGGACATTACCTGCTCCTGGAGGCTAATACACCCAGTCCTCAGCTGTTCGTCATCCTTAAGATCCAGCAAGTCCATTCTCCACCAACGATATTTATAGATGGCGAAATAATCTCATCACTGGGAGATGGAAGCCAGCTCCGGGAAAAGCGTGGCAGTGACCCGCTCTACCCCATCTGGTCCAGCTGAAAACTTCACGCGAATTACGTACATATTGGTTCAAAAATCGCTTAAATCAATCAGCGGAAAATCACGAATCTGGTGAAAATAATTGGTGGAAAATCACGATTTATTTTGTTTCTTCAGCGGAAAAACCATAAATGATTCCACTCATTTATCGAAGGGCTCGGTTTGGCTTAGGAAATACGGGGCTTTGGGGCTTTCCACTTAAATCGCGATTGGTGCACCCACAAACCCCCGTTTCCCAGAAATTCAAAAGCTTGGGTTCCATTCATAATCCTATCTCTGCGCATGGCCCTTCACTAACCTCCGGTTGACCTCACTCGACCCTGAACCCCATTCGACCACGACATCCACCATGGCAATGCTGCAGCTTTCTGCTACAGGTTAAAGGAGCCATCATTTATTCTAGCCCCCTGGTTCTGTCATGACTCGGCCGTTCATCCCATTCCCGATTTTCCCTCCCTACGTTTACTGGAGGCCAAATCAGCTTCGACCCTTTCCTACGAATCTGGCTGTAGCTGATCGGCTAGCCCAGATAGACCCGGCAGCCCATCCCTTCATCAACATCTGGTACGTCGACAGGTATGTGAATTGGATTGCTCACAATTGGGGCGCAGAAAATCCTCACCGCCAGTATCACAGCTGCATTATGGGTCTGGAGAAAATGCTCAATTGGAGCTTTGCTCATGGCCTGTCACTCGTTGACTGGCGCCGCAAAGACTTTGAGAACTACGCAGAGTTTGTGCTCAACCCGCCAAAAGATTGGACTGTGTACGGCAAACAGGCTCGCTTCGTGCAGGAACCCGGCGTCGCATTTGAGGGTTGGTCTATAAACCCAATCTGGCGCCCGTTCCTTGATTCCAGATCAATTGGTGATGATGGCGAAATCGAGAAAAATGTCTGGAAGCGAGAGATTCGCTGCGCGACGCAGTTTCTGGATTTTTACCTCAAGGATACTTCAGCCTCACGTGAAAACGTTGCCGCGCAGCCCCTTGCTGATCTTGCTTTCAAGCAACCCAAGGCAATCGGTTTTTTGACCGATGCTGAGCTGGAATGGGTCTTGAAGTCGCTCCCAAATTTCTTGGGCGTGCATGAATTCCGAATAATTGAGATGTACCTGATCATGGCTAGGTACTCGGGCCGACGGCTCTGGAGCGTCATGGGAACCGCCAGGTCGCCCAGCCATCTCGATCAGTTCAATCGTAGGTCGGACGGACGTTGGGTTGAGCTTCGCTCAGCCAAGGATGGCTGGCTGCCGCTGTCACCCCATTTCGATGAAGTCTTTGGTCGTTACCTGCGTTACCTGAATATTGATCCGCTCCACCCTCTCCCATCGATTCCAATTTTCCCCAAAGACGATCGGAGTTCTTACTATCCCAAAGCGCTGGGACGCATCCTTGTTTCCATCAGAGACGCTTTGGCAGACAGCGCAGCTGGGTCTGATGATCCAGAGATCTCCAGTGCCTCGGAGAAGATTCGCGGTTTGGCGGTTATGTTGGTTAGTCGCAAGCCTGTTCCTGAGTGAGAACTGCTATTCGCATTCTAAAGGATGCGTTGAGCGTGCCTCTGCGGGGACGGCTGTCGTTAACCATGTTTCGGCCATCAGGCCTCGTCATGGCCCTTCGGGCGTCCACCCTCACGCCTGCGCGCTCCTCTTGCAGTGGCCGTCAAGGGATGCCTTTGCTTGGATGGGTGCACAACCACCGGCCGGTGCCTTGGCTGATTGAAGAGCGCTGCCGAGGCTGCGAGCACGGTAATTCAGGCAGTCGCACCTTGACCCACTGACCTGACTCATCAGAAACCGTGGATAAAACGCCGGTTTGCTTCATGCCGGCGAGTGGTCATACAGGAGTGACCTGGTGAAGCAAAATCAATCCGCTGTGCCAAGACCTGGAGAAGGTGTAAACCTTTTTTTTGCACTGTAAGCCACAGTGGTTAACGGTGTTAAAAAGTGGTTTACACACTGCTTTTTAATCGCTACCGACGATTCACACTCTGAGTATGCTGTGACCCCTGCCCGCTTTATGGCCATCGCACCAACTCCAGTTCCTTGAGCCGGATGGCCATCGCCGAATCCGAGATACCGAATTGCTCGGCCAGTGACACCAGGTGCTGGTTGTTGAATCGGGTGCATCGCGCCAGCGCCAGTTCACGTTCTCCTGACTCTTTTGGGGCGTAGAGGAGCCGATCCGGATTGTTGGGGTCGAGGTGATAGGCAATCACGTCGCTGAAGCGCAGCTGCCCCTTGCAGCAGAACATAAATTCGAACCGTTCCCTCACCAACTTTTGGGGCATGAGGAAGCAGGCCGCGAAGCGATCGGCTTGTCGCTCTGCGGGTGCACGTGGCGTTCGCAACAGGCTGCCATCAAACGCGCGGTCACGATGCATGACGGTGTCCTCATGCAGCACAAGATGGCCGACTTCATGGGCCCCCGTGAAGAGCTGAACTTTGTCACCAAACTCGGTCGCGACAGCGATCTTATTGGATTGACGATCAATCAGGCCCGCAATGCGAGTACCGGTTTTATGCCGGTTGAACTGGGTGTCCCCCAGGGTGGGATATTCATGATAGTCGTAGCCGCAGACCATGGCGGCGATCCGGGGGCTGCGCATCATCATCGGGGGAATTTCTTGATCTGGCCAGAGGTACCGGCGATCACGGTAAATCTGCATGAGCAGGTCAGTCGCTGCTTTCTCGATTGAAGCTTCATTCATGGCGGAACACCACATATAGACTGTCAAATACAATCTAGCTCAATATGTAGTGGTTTCAATATATGGCTAACCCACCATATGGTTTTCCAGATGAACGGTTGAGGAGTTTGGCACAAGAAAAAAAGTGATTTTATTTCGCCATCTTTAGGTTCGCCCTGCTCCAGATTGTATGTGAGGATTCGGCTACGGCGGTGGCCGATGAGGGCGTGCCAGCTCGCTATCCACACATCAGAGCCCTTGATGTCGCCCGCTGTAGCGTTGGGGGCCATCGAAACGGTTACCGGAGGTTTGACAAGAAGCATGGCATTGGATGTTGCGTTCAGCATTGAGGCTGGAGACTTTGTCGATCCCGATCGAGCCTATGACCTGTTTTGGGCAGGTGTAATCACCGATAAACGAGCCTTCGTTTGCCCTGGAGCGAACTGTGCGGCCCAGGTGACCTGTGCGAATTTGGACAAGGACGTGCAGAGCATGCGGGTCGTGCCGCACTTCAAGGTTTATGGAGAGCATAGTGAGGCATGCGGGATCATCAACGGGAAGGCGATCGACCTTGAGGTTGAGCCGAGCGGCCCCGACGGGCAGGAGCGCAAAACCGTCGACGAGTCCATTGTTGACGTGTTCAAGCTAGATCGACCCGACTCGTACTATGACGAACCGACTCAGGATCCCAGCGCTGATGTGCATGTGGCGAAACAACGCGCTAGAAACACAAGGCCTTACACGACCAAGCTGGGTGAATCCGGGATTGTAGGCCCCATTTACTCCGTGCGCTCTGTAGTAAGCCGGTATATCCGGTATCGATCCGACAACACCTTGGAGTTTCGCCGTCTCAATATTGCCGGCCAGGACGTGGCCTACGACAGCATTTTTAAGTGCATCTGGGAACAGGATCTGAATGACCTCCCCGACCACCCGGTCATCTACTATGGGTGGGCCTACATCGATCGCACTAGGAAAAACGACGCATACCGGATCAAGTTCAAGAAATGCTTGATGCGCGGAACCGAAAGCCTGACGACCTCAAGCTTCGTTTCGGACACGCTCGTCGAGCGCTACAAACTCAAAAACCTCATGGCTACCAGGCTTTCAAAGATCTCCCAGCAGCCCAAACCCACTGCGTTTGTGTTTTTGTACGGACAACCCACAGTACGAACGTCACAGGGGGCGAGCTACGCCAATTTCGAGCTGAAGAACTTGGACATGGTTGACGTTAACTACGACTGCCCGTTGCCTTCCAAGTTCGACAAGTAGCTAGTGAAGCCTGAGCCACCCGCAGCATATGCCGATGGTGGTTCGGGCCTGCCATGGATGCTAAGCGAGCCCTAACGCGCTCAGACTATCCCGGGAGATACAGTCCTAGGGCGTCCAGGCTGAGGGGCCTATCGTATTGGTTTGTATCCACGCTACAGCTCCAGCATCGCCCGCCTGCTGGCACAAGAACAGCCCCATGCTTCACGTCTGCACTCCCCTCGCCCATGCTGTTCTTACGAGCAGCTAGAGAAATCATGTGCGAGGGTCAGGTTACTCCCATGCGGTCAGCATCAAGCCCTATCTGGCGCTCTACGGTGGTCGCTAAGCTGCTACCTTCAGCGCTCAGACTAGAGCCATCCGTTCTCAGATGTCATTGACGAGGGCCTGGTGGTTGCGATGATGACGTCGTTCTCAGTAGTCACCGTTGCCAAGTACCCTTCAGATTTCATCGCGTTGACCAACCTCCGGTTTGACTCGGTGTTTCTCACCTGGATCTTCTTGACCTTCGCGCTCACCGTTTTGAAGTCCTCATCGTCGAGCAACCCTAGAGCTGCAGCAATGTCCGGCCACTTCATCCCGGGAAGACATTGTGTCAGCATTTCAGAGCGCTGCTCCGGGGTGAGGCTCGCGTTGCGAACCAGATGTTGCAGCACAGGCATCAGCGAATCAGCAAGCCTTGCACCGGCTTGATTGGCCAGCATCGATACACGGCCGAGCTCTGGAATCGCTTCCGGTTTGCTTTCAATCGTCTCCAGGCTAAGCCCTGACCACATCTGAATTTTCTGTGTGAGTGACAGCGCTTTGCTTTTGCTCAGCGTGAGCATCGTGTCAAGCTGGAGCGAGCTGATATCGATCTCTGCTTTTGCTAGATCCCACCGTTCAACCAGGTACTTGCCTTCGAGGTGTGGGCAAGTATTCAGTACGATCTCCCTGACTTCTGAGCTGTATGGCAAAAATGATGAGGCTACCAGCATGCCCCAGCGACCCTCAGGTAGCGCAGTTTTTATCATTGCTAGGTCTTGAAGCACGACGCCATCGAGCAATACCTGGAGCACGTCATTACTGATACCGGTGGAGCTCAGAAGATACTGTTGCAGCGACCAGTCTGCGCTCGTTGACTGCCACAGCGTGCCCTTGAGAGACGAAGCATTCCGAGCGATGAAGCCGGTGAATACCGCTGTGGGTTCCGATCCGATTTCTTCGTCCGAGACGTTGCCTTCTGGCCCAACGACTTTCTCAAAAAAATCCACACTGCGTCAGCTTTGGCCACCAGGCGATCACTCTCAAGTGCCTTTGCCCAAAGATATCTCGGGGCGTCAGTGAGTGTGTGTAGGTCACAGGTCGTGTGATCGAAGAGTCTATTTGTCAGATCGTGATCTGCGTCCACTTCTGCTAGTAAGCTGGTCAAGGAGTCGCTTGATTCATCCAGGACAGCAGACTGATCTAGCAATGCGCTACCGAGCTCATCGGCGTGAGAGAGCAGATAATTACCGAGCCCATTGATGCCCAAAGCCTGCAGCCTGCGCAAGGACACGATGCCCACATCTGCAGGTTCGGATTTGGCGTCTTTAGAATCCTGTCCAGCTTCTGACTTCGCGCATATCAGCGATAGCATAGGCAGGTTGATCTTGATGCAGCCCCAGTCGATCAGCCTTTCGAGGTCTGCGAGACTCATCGTATGGCCCAGTGAGGCAAACTGGACTGGGTACGCCCTGAGCCACGCCCAGGCTCCCAAATTGCTCTCTAATCCTGGCATCAGTCGTGAAGCATCTTCCAGCCCATCGATTGTAGGCACCAGATCCGTCGAGCAATCACCGGCCAGGGTCTTGAAGTCGGATTCCGGCAGGTTGTCGACGATTGCTTTGACGAGGGACTGACGGGCCTCGCTTCCTTCAAAAACGCCACCAGCGTCCCCCGTGTCCCTAGCGTTGAAACAGGCTCATTAACTTTTTGCGCTGCGTCTGAGTATGCGTAAGGCTCAGTATGGTTAGAGGAGGCAGATGACGCCCACCTTTTGCGCGACCGTCTTCCAAAGTGGACTGCGGGGGTAATTTTTCTCGCATACGATCATCGCGCTTACGCTGCGTCACTTTTCACAAAAGCTGAGCGACAGCTTCAAATGGCAGGCGCGGGCCTTGAGGATGGTTGCCAGCGGGATCGCCGTACCCAAGGTTTATAAGGAAGTTGGCTTGGTAACGCCCATCGGGAAAAAACTCAGAGTTCACCTTCGCCACATCAAAGCCGCTCATGGGGCCTACGTCCAATCCAAGCAAACGAGCCGCGATGATCAGATAGGCACCTTGCAAGCTACTGTTGCGAAAGGCCGTCGCGGCAGCTAGGTCAGCGTTGGCCTCGAAGATAGGCTTTGCATCGTAGGCTTTGAATTGGGTTGGCAAGTGCTCGAAGAAACACGTGTCTGACGCCACGATCACTGTAATTGGGGCGTTCTTGGTCTTTTCGACGTTGCCGGGTGCAAGCGCAGGTATCAAACGGGCCTTGGCCTCGTTACTGCGTAAAAACAAGAAGCGGGCCGGCTGGCAGTTCATGGATGTTGGCCCCTGCTGTGCTGCTGCTTGAAGACGGCTAAGCAGCTCATCACTGACGGGCTGATCAGTGAAGGTATTGAAACTACGTGCTTGTACCAAGGCGATATTGAGCGCGTCCACTGACGTAGTGAGCGTGTTTTTGTGCATTATTAATATTCCTGTGACGAGGAAATTTGAAGTATTTGGATACGTGTAACGTCCATATATTGGACGTCAGGCGACGTTATGCTTACACCATCGCGCCTTGCACAATGGCACTGTCGACGAACTGCTCCATGCTGACAATCTTGCCGTCCTTGAGCAGATAAAGATGGGCGAATGTTGCGCTCATTGCCTTTCCGGTCTTCAGATAAATGCCAGAGTAAACTCCGAATGCGGCAACCCGCTCACCGTCTTCCAAATACGTGTGGACTGTGGCCTTATAGTCTTTCCACTCCGTCGCTAACCGCTGAAAAACCTTCGCAAAGATTTCCGTCGGCCCCGTGTAGGTACCGGCATAAGGGAAGCCAGCGGCTTCAGTCCATTTAGCGTTCGGAGCAAGAGCGGCGAGCAGATGTTTGCCGTTTTCCTCAGACGCGCCTTCATAGGTTTCGCGGATAATATCCAGATTGGTAGTCATGTGGCTTATCCCCACTTCATTTCATTTTTAGCGACTTTAGCGCCGATTTGCAGTGCGATCCCCATTCCAGCATCAGGGTATCGTTTGGTCATTGCTGTGATCAGCGCAGCGCTGTCAGTTGCTTTGCCAAGCTCTTGCTCGAATGCAATCAGGTAGTCGCGAGTGTATTTAACAGCCGATATGTCTGTAGCCGCTGTCGATGCCATATGACCAGGAACTACTATTGAGGGCTTTAACGCAATCATCGCTTCAAGATTGCGCACCCACGCAGCACGACCTTCGGCGCCGGAAGTGTCGGCAGTCCACACGTGAACGCCAGCGAACACCAATACCCCGCCAACAATGGCATTCAGAGACGGCACCCTAAGGTAGCGACGATTAGCCAAGCCGGTTGCGTCGATGATCTCGATATCTTGCCCTTCAACCGATATAGCCCGACTTTCGAATGCTTTAGGCATCACGATGTCCGCCAGTGTTTGGGGGCCGTTGTCTTTCAGTTGTGGGCTCCAAGTAGCCAACTTCTTTTCGACATTGGCTTTGATCGCCGCCACAGTGGCAGAAGAAGCTATTACCTCAGCACTCGGAAACGCTGCTTTGATGGGGGCAAGCCCAAAGTAATAGTCAGGATCGCTCTGGCTAATGTAAATGTGGGTCAGTTGCTTGCCACTGCGCTTAATGGCTTCGGCGACGGATCTACCATCAGACAGAGTAAAACCACCATCGATTAAAACGGCTTCACGCCCTCCCGATATCAAGACCGGCGCGCGGAAAAAACCGTGCTCACCAGCAGGAAAAGACTGCAAGGTCAGTTTGGCCGGTGCCGCCCAAGCTCTATGGCCTAGAATGGTCGTTGCAGCGCCCGCTGCGGCGACCGCTTTGATAAATGTACGTCGTGTTGCCATGAAATTTCCCCAGTTAAACGCTTGTACTGCCAGGTAACTACCAGGAATGTCTTATTTCGCTACTCAAGCCGCTTCGATCTGACGACAAAGATCATCAGGATCGGAAAACAGCGTATGAGTGACCAAAAGCGAACTCGATCCGCCGGACTCCAAAATCAGAGTCGGCACGCCACCCGCGCCAAAATTGCGCATCAACTCCTGCGCATGGGTGATGCGCTTAGCGTTAGTGCTGACGATGTCGCTATCGGAACGTGCAACCAAATTCGCAGCCTCATCAAGGCCAAGCGCTTTCAGCACGCCAACCAATACCGGCTCCGAGGTGACATCACTACCGTCCACATAGCGAGCATGCTGGATCGCCTTGAGCGCTGCGTATTCTTTGCCCGGGACAGTATTCGCCACTGCTGTTAAAGCCAAGGTGGCGGGCCCGCTATCAAAAATTTGTTTACGGTCAGCGAGCACGCCGTAGCGATAAGCTTCTGTGAACTGCTGACCGGTCACTCTTGCGATGCGTTCATCATTCATCCATGCGTACGAAGCAAAGTCGTCGTCCATCTGCCTGGCACCAGCACCAGAAAACAAACCTGTAGGCATAAGCTCAAGCCTTGCGCTACCAACGCCAATAAGTGCCGACAGTGCTGGTATCGAGCCATAACACCAACCGCATAGTGGGTCATAGAGGTAGTAAAGGGTCTTATTCATGATGACTCTCTAGTAAAGTTTTCACTAGGCTAAGCCTTCTTGATTGACTATTAAATGCGTACACGATATATGCAGTGTATGGAAAAAACATACAATCAACGCGAGTCAGGGCTGGGTAGTTTTGGAAATCTCAGGCGTCTGACCTATTTTGTTTCCGTCGTAGAGACAGGCTCATTCACAGCGGCTGCCGAGCGCCTAGGCATCACTAAAGCGGTTGTCAGCCAGCAAGTCTCGCGGTTGGAGCAAGAGTTCAAGACGTCGCTACTGGTTCGTACGACTCGCAGCGTTAGAACTACAGAGACGGGTCAGGCTTTCTACTTACGCTGTGCGTTGATCCTGGCTGACGCAGAAGACGCCTTCGACCAACTGGCGGAAGCCGCCACGACCCCTTCCGGCACCCTACGCCTTACCGCGCCCTTCGACTATGGCGTTGGTGTTGTCGTACCAGCCATTGCTGAGTTCACGCAGCGTTACCCTCTCTGCAAGGTTGATGCGAGGCTGAGCGACCAGACGTTGGACTTAATGTCGAGCAATATCGAACTCGCTATCCGAGTAGGCTGGTTGGCCGAGACAGGTCTGCAAGCTAGGCAAATTGGTACCTTCAAGCAATTACTTGTCGCCCCTCCTAGCTTGGCAAACCAGGTAGCAGTGCTAACTTGTCCTGAAGAGGTCAGCAGGTTCCCTTTCGTGGCAAATACTGCTTTGCGGGAGCATCTTCGCTGGACTTTCACTTTAAACAAGAATGAACACCAAACCGTGAACATGCAGGCGTCCATATTTCTTGATGCAACACTCGCTGTGCGAGAAGCGGTACGCCAAGGGGCAGGTCTTTCAGTGATGCCAGACTACACAGTAGCCGACGACCTTGCTAAGGGGCGTCTTGTCCAGGTATTACCGCAATGGCAATTACCCGTCGGTGGCATTCACGCGGTATTTCCTGCTGCACGCTTTCGCCCTGAAAAGGTACGCGCGTTTGTCGAGCTTTTGGAGCGCAGAGAACGGCAACGACGGCGTACCGATAAATAATGCACTGATGTGATGCTCAGCAGATTTTATCATTATCGGAGCCCCCTAGCATTATCAAGCAACGCTGCCTGACACTGACGGTATTTGTTCTGGAAAACACCCGGATACGTGGACAAAGGGTTTTCTGTCGCAATACATAAATAAACCAGCTCAATAACTCCGGTCGTTAACTCCTCCGGCAGTAACATAAAAACCGCCTCTCCTCTCCGACAAGGAGATGCCTTCAAATATTGGATTTAGTCGCGTGTAATTAAGTATTCCAAGGGAAAGCTGCCCAAACTAATATTGAGAACGGCCATAGATACGCTTTTCACTGCCTTTTCTTCCTTTCGAGCCCAATCACTTGGTCGATACTACGACACCGCATTGATCAGGAACTAGCCGTTGCAGGGAATTCTTTACCCTCCAGCTTCTCCATAACTAACCCAATGAATGCAGACACTGCTAGCGGCAAATGTTGCCGACTGGGGTAAAGCACATGTAGGCCGTATCCGGTTCTATGGTACTGCGGAAGCACAGACACAAGCCGCCCTGTCTGAAGATCAGACTTAGTCATGGCGGGCGGCAGTAAAGCAATTCCTAGCCCAGCCAACGTCGCCTTGCGCAAAGCTTGGGCGGTGTTCCCATTGAACCGGCTAGTGACCCGCACCTCTTCTGCTCCACCGTTTGGCCCGCAGAGAACCCAGGTGGTGACGCCGCTGGGATGGCCAAAACTCACACAGTCATGATTGACCAGATCTTCAAGCGAGTTAGGCACACCACTTTTTGTAAGGTAATTCGGGCTGGCCACCAGACCTTCGTTACCAGCGCCAAGGAGCTGGCGACCGACATATCCCGAGTCCTGCAGCGCTCCACCTCGAAACGCTATGTCGATACGATCAGCGATCAAATCGGCGCGTGCATCACTCAGGACAAAGTCGACGTGTACCCGCGGATGCGCGTCAAGAAAATCGGCCACCCACTCCATAGGGAAAAAGTCGAAGAAATCAGCCATTGCCGCAATCCGCACGGTGCCACTTGCCTCGTGGTTCCCTGTCATCAGCTGCTCACCAGCGTCAATCAGACCTTCCACCGCTCCATAGCATCGCTCGTGAAAAGCCTCACCAGACTGGGTGAGTGTGAGCTTACGCGTGGAGCGTTGCAGCAGCCTCGTACCCAGTTGAGCCTCAAGCTGTTGAACCCGCCGGCTTAAGGTGTTTGAGGGCATTCCTAACTGCCGTGCTGCCTCAGCGAAACTGCCGCTGTGCACCACTTTTACAAACAATGCGATGTCATTCAGATCGATCATCTTGTTGCCACCCACTCCAAAAATGGATCAGTTCAATCCAATTATGCCATCTAATAAAGCAATCGATAGACGCATATCCTTCAGTCATCGCTGCATCTGACCTTCAGTTGCCGGAATCTCCTAAGGACTCACCGTCCCGGCTTTCCGCATCACTGAGTTCATACGCACCTAGTCCTGGCAGCCGGCACTCCGCTCGACGACCTCATCTATCGGCAAGGGAGCGCCAAATTCTGGAGAAAACATATGACCGCCACCGTAGTAGTTCGACCACGCGCCATTGTCCATCGTACTGAAGGAACCACACATGGCCCCATAACGAGGCTTATGAGTCCAGGTGATCTAGGAGAGCTGTTGAAACCGTTTATTTTCCTGGACATTTTCAGCCTTAACGCCAGTGGTGGTAAGTCGAGTTTCGGCATGCATCCGCACTCAGGAATCGCAACGGTTACCTTCATGACAAAAGGGGATGTCTCTTATGAGGACACCACCGGGGCGACCGGTTTACTGCTCGCGGGTGGTGTTGAGTGGATGCAGGCCGGCAATGGGGTGTGGCACGACGCTACGCTAGCAAGTGAGTCCGCAATACAGGGATTCCAGCTCTGGGTGGCATTGCCGCCGCCGCTTGAAAACGCTCCCCCGATGAGTACCTACCTTGATCCGTCGCAAGTTCCACAAGTGGGCCCCGCGCGTTTGCTATTGGGACGTTACGGGGCAGCCCAAAGCCTGATTGAAGTGCCGAGTGAAATGAACTATCTCGCCGTGAGTTTAAAAGACGGTGAGCACTGGCATTACACCCCTCCATCCGGTCACAACATTGCTTGGCTCGCTGTGAGTTCTGGAAGTCTGGACGCAGGTGGGTTGATCAATGCCGGCGAATTAGCCGTGTTCGAAGAGTCAGAGCACCGCATCAACTTCATCGCGAAAGGCGATTGCTCTTTCGTGATGGGCTCGGCGGTAAAGCATCCGTACGACCTGGTAACAGGTAACTACTCGGTTCACACGAGCAAGGCAGCTCTGTCACAGGGCGAAACGGAAATACAGCGGATTGGCACACGGCTGCGGCAGCAAGGACGGCTCAACTAGCGCTGCTCAACCCGGCGTGAAAATCATCTCGACGACAACTATCCAACACCCCAAATCATACTGAGGCACGTCATGACAGCGAGCAATCTCAACCTTCTTTTGTCCCCCGCTCAAATCGCCAACCTACCCTTGAAAAATCATATGGTGATGGCGCCTCTGACGCGAAGCCGGGCGGGCCAAGGCGATGTTCCAACTTCCACAGTGGTCGAGTATTACCGTCAACGTGCAAGCGCCGGCCTCATCATTACTGAGGGTTCTCAGGTCTCGGCTCAAGGCAAAGGCTATATGAGAACACCGGGCATTTTCACCAACGAGCAAATCGCCGGCTGGAAACACGTGACCGACGCCGTGCATGCAGAAGGCGGACGGATATTTCTCCAGCTCTGGCACGTTGGGCGCCTGTCACACTCTCTAGTACAGATCGATAATCAGCTGCCGGTAGCCCCCTCAGCGATCAAGGCTGATGGCGAGATCTACACGCCTGAAGGATTGAAGCCTTACGAATCACCACGGGCTCTGAGTCTGCATGAAATTCCTGGCGTGATCGCGGATTTTCGCCAAGGTGCTGAAAACGCGAAGCGTGCAGGTTTTGACGGTGTGGAAATACATGGTGCGAACGGTTACTTGATCGATCAGTTCCTGCGCGATGGCACCAACACCCGAACCGATTCATACGGCGGCTCTGCAGAAAATCGCGCTCGGTTTCTTAAGGAGGTTGTGGAGTCGGTCATCGAAGTATTCGGTGCTAGCCGCGTGGGCGTTCGCCTGTCGCCGATTTTTAATTACTTCTCCATGAGCGACAGCGATCCCCAAGCGACATTCAACTATGCAGCAAAAATGCTCAGTCGCTACGGGCTAGCCTACATTCACGTAGTAGAAGTCGGTGCGGGTTCATTCGACTTCAGAGAACTAAAGCGTCGTTTCGCAGGCACCTACATCGCCAATGGCGGCTATGACGCGGAACGCGCAGAAACGTCGCTCAGAGAAGGAAATGCTGATCTGGTGTCCTTTGGCACTGCGTTCCTAGCCAACCCGGATCTGGTAGAGCGATTCGAACAGGGTGTCGCATTGAATGACGCAGACCCGACCACCTTCTATCAGGGTGAGGAGCGAGGTTATACGGATTACCCGACCATGGCCCAGATTCGATAACGATGAAGTGCTGCGGGAAGCGCAGTCGCTGCCAGCTGCCTCTCGCAGATCAATCGGGCCGGCAGGTAGCAATGCTGAGCCGGAGTAGGAGTCTGCGCCCTCTCCGGTAATCACCTGCAAATCTGCGGCAAGCCTGTCTTGACAAACAAACTGTGATCACATATCACTTAATGAGGTTTTCTTGTCTACGCACTCCGTAGCCACGAAAGAACTCATGAACAAAAATAAGACAGGACGCATTAGCTATGAACGTGATGAAGCGGCTGACACCCTATACCGGATTGAGAGTTTTGATTTCCGGTGGGGCAGCAGGCATTGGCGAATCGATCGCGGCTGCATATCTCGAAATTGGGGCAAGAGTCCATGTATGCGATGTAAGTGAGCAGGCGATCGCACAATTTCGTGAGCGCTATCCAGAGGCTTTGGCCACATTAGCTGACGTCTCCGACTCTGCTCAAATTAAGCGAGTCTTCGAGATACAACAGGATTGGGTGGATGGGCTGGATGTACTTATCAACAATGCAGGCATAGCAGGGCCGACCGGCGGAATCGACAAAATTAGCGATGCAGAATGGGAACAGACAATAGACATCAATCTCAATGCGCAGTATCGCTTCGCTCATCATGCTGTCCCCCTCCTAACGAAGTCAGAACACGCACACATCATTCATATTTCATCGGTCGCGGGGCGCTTAGGCTACGCTTGGCGGACTCCATACGCCGCGACCAAGTGGGCCATCGTTGGTCTTATGAAGTCATTGGCAGCCGAGTTGGGCGAAAAAGACATTCGAGTCAACGCACTGCTGCCAGGCATCGTCGAGGGGCCGCGCCAGGATCGCGTCATCAGTGATCGCGCCAAACAATTAGGCATTTCAGAGCCGGAGATGCGCCAACAAACATTGAAGAAAATCTCATTGCGCCGGATGACTCCACCCGAAGACGTGGCAGCAATGGCCTTATTTCTATGCTCTCCTGCTGCTAACAATGTGACAGGACAAGCGATCAGCATCGATGGCAATGTCGAGTATCTTTGATTAGTCAGACCTACACGTCTCGCCACCGACCTTGGTAGCGAGACGCTTGTTGTGCGTGTGCTAGAGAACTCATTTCTCCCCAATTCCGTCACTTTCAATACCGGCACATCCGTGATCACAGATGTCTCATTTTCCTATCCCGGCTGATCGAACCTGCCTATAATTCTCGCCATGAACCTATCCACACTCGTAACCCCCATGATCCGCCAGACTCTCAGTGCGGACGTTTATGCCCAGCTGCGTGATCTGCTGATAAGCGGACGCGTTATGCCTGGGGAAAAGCTCTCGCTCAGATCTATAGCGGACGCTCTTGGTGTTAGCGTCATGCCAGTGCGAGAGGCTGTTCACAGGTTGGTCGCTGAGCAAGCGCTTGAAATGGCGGCTAATCGATATATTCGCGTTCCTGTACTGACAGTCAGCCAATTCCGGGAAATCACCAGTATCCGGTTGAATCTGGAGGGGCAAGCGGCAGCTCGTGCTGCGGAGCTTGTTGATTCGCAGGCGCTGGCTGAGATTGAAAAGATACACGAGGCATTTTGCGCAGAGTTTGCAAAAGGCGCTCCCGATGAGTCACGGCTGATTACGCTGAACAAAGAATTGCATTTCGCAATTTATAATCAGGCGGACATGCCCATCCTGCTCCAGATAGTTGAGTCCCTGTGGCTGAGAATAGGGCCTATCATCAACTATGACCTACGATCTGGCACTGAGCGTGTGGTTCAGCGAGTGCAAGCCAGTCATCACGCAGCGATGGTTGATGCTTTAAAGAAGGGTGACTCGGTTGCCGCCTGTGAATCACTGCAAGATGACATCAAAAGTGCTGCCGAGTTTATCCTGAATACAGGGGCGCTGATCGTTGCCGATGCGCACAAGCCTGTCGAAGCTGATTAATTCCACCAACATGTTTTAAAAAGAGGCGCCTGGTATCAGGGCGCCTCTTTTTTTCGCTCGCTTGTTACATTTGAGCGCCGATCATCCAAGGTACTGTTTCTTCATTGCCGACGCCCAACGCCTCGCTTTTAGATTTTTCTCCAGAAGCCACTCGTATGAGCATGTCGAAAATCTCTTTACCCTTCGATTCAAGGGTGGCATCGCCATCCATGACATCCCCGCAGTTGATGTCCATATCATCCTTCATGCGAGTGTACATTTTGGTATTCGTCGCAAGCTTGATCGAAGGAGCAGGTTTGGCGCCAAAGCACGAGCCGCGTCCGGTGGTGAACGCAACGAGGTTTGCGCCGCTGGCGATTTGGCCAGTGGCTCCCATCGGGTCGTAGCCAGGCGCATCCATGAACACCAAGCCTCGGACTGTAATGGGCTCGGCGTAACGATAAACGCCCATGAGTGCTGAGGAGCCACTTTTGGCAACTGCGCCTAGAGACTTTTCGAGAATGGTCGTCAGGCCGCCGGCCTTGTTACCAGGCGTGGGGTTGTTATCAATACTGCCTTTTTCGCGGTCTGCGTAGCTCTCCCACCATTTGATAAGGTCGACGATACCCTGGCCGACTTCACGGGTTGCAGCGCGACGAGTCAGCAGGTGTTCAGCGCCGTAGATCTCCGGCGTTTCGCTAAGGATGGCAGTTCCACCTTGCGCTACGAGCATATCGACAGCCACACCGAGGGCGGGGTTGGCCGTGATGCCCGAGTATCCGTCTGAACCGCCGCACTGGAGCGCCACGGTCAGGTGCCGCGCCGAGACCGGCTCGCGTCGACACTCGTTGGCAACCGGCAGCATCGATTCCACGGCGGCAATGGCGGCATCCGCTGCGTTGCGGGTTCCGCCAACGTCTTGGATGACAACGGGAGCGATAAGCTTGCCGGTCTCGATACCCTGGGCCATGAACAGAGCGCCCATCTGATTGGCTTCACAGCCTAGGCCGATGACAACCACGCCAGCGAAGTTGGCGTGCTTGATGAACCCGCCTAGCGTGCGCCGCAGTTGGTTCACCCCCTCGCCATTGTGCTCTATGCAGCAACCGAAGCTGTGAGTGATCGGCACCACACCGTCCACGTTTGGGTAAGCATCCAGCACACCGTTTCGCGAGAAGTGTTCAACCACCATTTTGGTAACAGTGGAGGAGCAGTTCACAGTGCTCACTACACCAATGTAGTTTCGAGTTGCTACTCGCCCGTCAGCGCGGACGAAACCTTGGAATGTCACCGGAGAGGCAGCAGGCGACGCGACTTTGGCATCCTCGCCGAACGCGTAGTCTCGCTCGAACGTCGCCATCTCCAGATTGTGCGTATGCACGTAATCGCCTGGCTCAATGGGTTTAGTAGCAAAGCCAATGATCTGGCCATAACGCAGAACAGGATCACCTGGGTTTACGTGTGCAAGGGCGATTTTGTGCGCTGCGGGCACATCGGCGAGCACCACAATATTACCGAACTCCGTAACCACGGTTCCTTGAGGTATCGAAGCGCGTGCGATTGCAACATTATCGTCGGGATGTAGTTTAAGTGCCAGGGATGTACTCTTCATTTTGTCCTCGCATTATCAGTAATACACGGCGCTGCCTGGGGCAATACAATGTTGTCCCGCGTTTTTGTAGTAATCGTTTCTTGTGCCTGACGTAGCTTCAGACTCAGGAATGCCGCGAGCGTTAAAAGAGCCGCTACAATAATGAGCCCATTCTTCGTGCTCCCAGTAGTTTGTTCAACGAAGCCCAGAAGTGAAGGGCCGAAGAAACCACCAGTAATACCAAAGGTATTCACTAACGCCAGACCCGCCGCCATACCTGCTCCCGCCAGTCTTGAACTGGCAAAGAGGAATATCACAGGCTGAACAACGAAAAACATCGATGCCGTAAGAGTGAATCCTATTAGAGCTATCAATGGAGTGGTAAAGGCCGCGAGGGTCAATCCAGCGGACATCAGAAGCAGCCCACCGAACATTATTTTGCGTGAAATTTTCGGAGTAGTTGCATACTTTGGAAGAAACGCTGCCCCGAGTGCTGCTGCGATCCATGGGATTGAGTTTAACAATCCTATTTGTAACGATGACAAGCCTCCATACGTTCCAATGATGCCCGGCAAGAAGAAAATCACCGAATAGACACTAACTTGGTGGAGGAAGTAAACCGCGATCGCAAGCCAAATCTGAGGAATTTTAAGAACGCCCTTAAAAGAATGACCTACATTGCCGGAGGCGATTTCTTCATCATGTTCTTTCTTCAGAACTTGCTCTACTTCAGTGACTTGTTCCTTTGATAGCCAACTTGCCGTAGATGGGCCGTCCGGAAGCTTGCGCCAAATCACGACGGAAAATAGAACAGCTGGAATTCCCTCCAAGAAGAACAGCCACTGCCAGCCGTGCCAACCCCAGATTCCATCCATCTCTAACAGCAGCCCGCCAACCGGCCCGCTGATGATATTCGCGAGACAGACCCCGATTAGAAAATAGCCACTGGCTCGTGCCCTTTGCTCACGACCAAACCAATAGGTTAAATAGAGCATTACACCTGGGAACAATCCGGCTTCAGCTGCGCCCAGTAGCGCGCGGGCAATGTAAAACGTAGTCTCATCGGTAATGAAGGCCATACCGGCAGACAACAACCCCCAGGTGATCATGATCCTGGTGATCCAGAGTCGGGCCCCTACCCGGTGCATGATCAAGTTACTGGGTACCTCCATGAGTGCATAGGTAAGGAAGAAGAGCCCTGCACCAAAACCGTATGCGGCAGCGGAAATACCCAAGTCTACTGCCATGTGTGTTTTGGCAAGTGAAATGTTAGTTCTGTCTAGAAAGCTTATAACGTAAGCAAAGATTAACATCGGCATTAGTTTGCGAAACATTAAAGCGTTCAGCGACTGTCCCTTTTGTGTTTTTGTATGGGTCGTAGCTAACATGATTCATGTTCTCCTCACGAGGATAAATTGCTAAGGCGCGAGTGTTGTGACGCGACCATTAGTTATCAAAATATCCTCTAGATAGGCTTTACGGGGATGAATACCCGCGCTTAGAAATTGACGTTATCGCCACCTTTGAGCTTCAGGATTTCCCTGGCGTCAGCAGGTGTCGCCACTTCAAGTGAAAGCCCTTCGAGAATTTTGCGCATGCGCAATACTTGATCGGCGTTGCTTTTTGCCAGTTGACCTGGCCCGTCCCAAAGCGAGTCTTCAAGACCTACACGCACATGTCCTCCAAGCGTGGCTGATTGAGCACCAATGCTCATCTGCTGCTTTCCTGCAGGAAGAACCGACCACTGATAGTCATCTCCGAAGAGACGATCAGCTGTGCGCCGCATATGCAGGACGTCTTCGGGGTGACCGCCGATTCCGCCCAAAATGCCGAAAACCGATTGGATCAAAAACGGGGGTTTGATGAGGCCGCGATCAATGAAATGTGCAGCGGTGTAGAGATGCCCAATGTCATAGCATTCGATTTCAAAACGGGTACCGTTCTCACTGCATGACTCGAGGATGTGGGCTATGTCGGTAAATGTATTTTTGAAAATGCGGTCATGGCTGCCGGCGAGGTATGGTTCCTCCCAGGCGTGTTTGAACTCCTTAAACCGATTGAGCATTGGGTAAAGTCCCATGTTCATCGTGCCCATGTTCAGTGAGGCCACTTCCGGTTTGAACTGATGTGCTGGACGAAGTCGATCTTCAAGCGACATTGTCGGTGCGCCACCTGTAGTCAGGTTGATCACCACATCGCTAGCCTCTTTGATAGCCGGCAGAAACTGCTTAAACAGTTCCGGATCCTGAGAGGGGCTGCCATCAATTGGGTTACGAGCATGTAGGTGAACAATTGAGGCGCCAGCCTCAGCGGCACCAATCGCCGCTTCGGCAATTTGACCTGGTGTTACCGGCAGGTAACGGGACATGGAAGGTGTATGAATTGCGCCGGTGACCGCGCAAGTGATGATGACTTTACGAGCCATGGTGACCTCCTGGTTACTTTTATTTTGGTGTTCAGGATGAAGTGATGCCGTCAGGAATTTGGTGCTTGACGCTTGTGCGCAGCGAGAGCCATAAGGCGGCGGTCACGCCAGGCGGATCGCAACGCAATTCCTTCGAGTTCAAGTTTTTGGCGGCGCTCGTCATGTACTCGGGCGACTGCTGATTCCGACCAGTCAAAAGCATTTTCGGAATTGATCGTTTCGCGATTTTGCTGACCGTAGCGTTTGGCATAGTCAGATACGCCGGCAGGGGCGTTGAGATCGATAGTTTCGAAGGGGCCCATAAATGACCAGCGGAGGGCGAGTCCATCTTTGAGCACCCGATCAATATCCTCAGAGCTGGCAAAGCCTTCCTCATGCAATTTGAAGCATTCGTTGAGGACTGCTGCTTGGACTCGGTTCAACAAGAAGCCGTGGATCTCTCGGGATAGGACGACAGGGCTCTGCCCTGCTGCGGTGTAGATCTCATGCGCTCGAATCATCACTTCAGATTCTGTCCACGGCGCAGGGCAAAGCTCCACAAGAGGAACTAAATAAGGTGGGTTGGTAGGGTGTGCAACTACGCAGCGCCCCCGACCTGGTAGATCTTTAGTGAACTCGGAGGCCGGTAACCATGAAGTTGAACTAGCGAGAATCGCGGCCTTGGGCGCCAACGCATCCATTTGACTGAAGATATCGATTTTCGCCTCCACCGTTTCCCGAACGTTTTCCTGTACGAGCACCACGTCACGTAGCGCATCAGCCAAGTCGGGAACGCAAGTAATGCGTGCCAGCACGGTGAGGGGCGCGTCATTGAGAAGATCAAATTCTGCGAGCTCGTTAAGTCTCGCTTCGATGTAGGCATGGCTGTTCTGCATTGTCTGCAGATCCATGTCGTGTAGGCGTACCGAATGTCCTGCTCGAGCAAAAACAATCGCCCAAGCTCTCCCGATCAAGCCTGCGCCAACGATTGCAATGGGGCCACGGTCGGTCGCAGATGGAGTTGTACTTCGCATGATGTTCTCCAAATTTTGTATTTATGTTTAGGAGTAATCGTTTGAGCGGTTGGTGAACCATGCTGACGCTCAGATGTTCGCTCTGAGACAGATGCTATCCACTGTGATCACAGATCACAAGAAAATAATTTTGATTGTCTGACGATCGGCTATGGAAGGGATTCGAGGGTCGAGATAGCTCCCGCAACGGCCTGAGCCTCAGTGGGTCGGCGCGCTTCAGGTTTTTTGTGCGGGAATAGAAAAGGCTTCTTCGGGATTGAGCCTTCGCATTAAATAAACGCAGAAAAGCCCGCCTGCCGAGCGGGCTCCTCAATCACATCTTTCAGCCTGCGTGACCGTGACCCGCGTCACGAAGGAACGCGCGTACCGTGTCACAGAACTCCAATGGGTTTTCAGTCATTGGATAGTGGCCAGTACCTGCGAGCACGGCGATCTTACTGCCAGGAATTCGAGATGCTGTCTCCTCAACCTTCTCTTGGTACACCAACCAATCCGCGTCACCGCGCAGAAGTAAAACAGGCGCTTTGATCTTTCCAACTTGTTGCCGCTGATCAAAGTTCGCATAGCCTGTGAGGTCACCTTTCATCACCTGCGGCGTGGTGCGCGAGATCTGCCACACAACCTCCCTCGCACGATCTGGTGGAGTGCGATTGCCCGTCATCGAACGAGACCAGGCACCGATGATCTCTGGCCCATTCATGAGCAACATATCGAGGAAGAACTCGGAAACCGTCGGGGTAAAATCTGCCCCTTCAGCTGAAATGATCGCGCTGTACGCATCGGGCCGACGTGCCCCCAATTCCAACACCAGATTGCCACCCATCGAGCATCCCATGATGGCGGGTTTCTCAAGTCCCAAAGCCTCCATAAGGTGCTCATTGAACTCCGCATGGCGAGTGAGGCTGTGGAATGGGCCTGATTCGGGTAGCTCTGATTTGCTATGCCCGGGGGCGTCAATTGCAATGACGCGGAACTCATCTGAGAGGCCGTCCAATACGTGCCTGTACATCAGAGAATCTTGTGATGCTGCGTGGAAGCAAACGAGTGGACGCCCCTCCCCTGCTTCTTCGTAGTAAACGCGAATTCCATCCACGGTGATGTACCGTCCTACCGTCTCTTTCCCCGACGGCTTAGGCCCGGGAGAGTACGAGACTGGTGGGTTATTATTAGCTTTCCCTACACGCTTCATTGCGTCGAACGCGCGGGCCATCACATCTACGTACTGCCATGCAGCAACCACGTTGCCCTCAAGCTCAAGTTTTCCCAATCCAGGGGACAACGCTTCAAACCAGTCGATCTTTCCGTCAAGAACGCGCTGCCACTCATCATCAGCACCAGACACGATGATGTCAGCGCCCAACGGGCTTCCTTCCGGGTAAACCGCAACGACTTTACCGGCGAGAACCGCAAGCGTTGAAAAACCTGTGCTGTGCTTGAATTGAATGCGCCCATCAAAATAGCGAGCAGCGGCAGTCCAATCAGCATCACCGTTTAACTCGTCGGCGAATTGGCTCAACCATTTGGCATCTTTAATAAGGGTCATGACTTTCTCCTAGCTTTAGCAATCCCCAAGGGGATTTTCTTGTAAGTGCAGGTACGATCGGTTCGTTACAAACCCATGTTGCAAGAGGACTTCGATACCAGCGCCTTGTCGTACTTAAGGAACCAGCCGGTAGTTTCTCGGGTGAAGAAAATGGTGATGATGGCCGCCAGTACCATGAGACCGGAGATAAAGTAGAGCGCGTAGTTGTAGCCCGCAGCCTGCTCAAAGCCACCACCTGCGCCGATGAACATCCCGATCACGAATGGCCCAAAGCCACCGGCGTAAATACCGACGTTGACGATTGAGCCCGCCAGGCCAGTCGTGCCTTGCTTCGCAGAGTCAAACGCAATGGCATACAGCAACGTGTAGGGCGCGTTCATCGCGAACCCAGCAAACAACTGAATCGCGATAAGCCAAGTCAGGCTGACGGATGAGTATTTGAAGAGATACATGCCCACCGCAAGCCACGCGAAAACAAGCACTAGGCAAAGTTTTCGGCCTGCACGATCTGAAATCCATCCCCAAACGATCTGGCCGATACCACCGGTGATCGTGAAGAGCACCGAGTAAGCAGCTGCCTCTGCGAAGTTGTAATGGGCAACAAAGGCCAGGTACTGAGGTAGCCAGAAGCTGATGCCGAAGTAGCCAACGATTGCAAACATCGAGATAAGAGCGATAGCGGAGATGTTCGGATTTTTCATTGCCGACTTGAACGCGCCTTTGGGCACCTCCACCACACCTTGTACCGCTTCCATTGATGGAGGGGTCTCACCCACGGCTTGAGCGTGTTCAACAAAGGACTCGTAACGCTTCTTCGTACTGAACCACCAGTAGACCGAAAAGATGATGATCATCGGTACAGGGAAAAGCAGGAATGCCAAGCGCCAATTTTCCGGGCCGTAAGCGTGGAGTAGAGCACTGATCGCCAAGCCACCGATCAATGTGCCCCAAGGGTATCCGGTGTGATGAAGTCCTAGGGCGAAACCACGGCGTTCCTTCGACCACCACTCAGACAAGGAGGTGACTTCGATGGCTTCGCCAGCACCGCCAAATGCGTGAGACATCACTTGCAGCGCGACAAGCACTCCAAGCGAGCCAGTCAAGAAATTGAGGCCGGTCAGAAAGGTGAATAGCGTGTAAGCAATCACGATTGGCAGGTGGCGGTATTTTCGCATCCATCCCTGACCGCCTTTATCAGCCCAAATCATGCAAGGCACGGCTATCAAAGATGTAGCGATCGTGATGAACGCGGCAAGCAGCCCAGTCAGCTCAGCGCTTGTCTTGAACTCGCTGGTGATGGAGGGCAATACCATAAAGAACATCTGGCGGGAGTTGGCATCCATGGCATACACGAGCCACAAAAGAGCCATCGCACCCCAGGAGGCTGCACCTGCACCTTTTGGCACACGATTGACCGCAGGTAATGCTTCGATTTTGTCTTGAGCAAATCCCATGGGGATATCTCCGGGTATTTATTTTTATTCTCCGGCTGAGGATCGGTGTTTTGCACACATACGCCTCAACATCCGAGGTGATCCAGCACTTGTCGTACTGCTCACCATGGACAGAGGTTATGGCTCAATTTCAGGGCTGAATATAGCTGGCAAAGCACACCTGCTGTGACCGCCAGGAACAGGTCAGTGGCACAAAATGAGAGAGGTGCCAGCGAAGCATTTGGCTAAGTAATTACTGGGGAACAGGTCTCAAATTTTTGAGATCTCTGTTGGGCACAGAGCAAGAGGGAAAATTTTCAGAGTGGTGGAGTATTGGCTCCCTTGTGCTGGAGCCAAAGTTGCACGCTTGCGCGGAGGTAGAGTGAAAGTAAGCGCCGAGCCGTAGTGGCTATCAAACCGCTCCGGGCAGTCCTCTCACGATTTTCCATGGATGAGCAATCCATTTTTCCTGAAAAAACTCGATGAACACCCGGATGCGAGGACTCAAATGCTTACGGTCTGAATAAAGCAGGTAAATAGGCTCCAGGATCTCCGCTTTGTACTCGTCAAGCAGGAGCACCAGCGATCCGTCCTGAATGTCTTTTCCAATGTGGAAATCCGCAAGGCGGACTATACCCGCACCTGATTTGGCCATATCTCTCAGCAGCTCACCCTGGGTAAACGATCCTCGAGGTTTCACAGGGGTCGTCACACCCAGACCGTCCTGGATAAAGGCCCATTTGTTCCAAGGGCTGGCAAAACTGAAATTAAAGCATCGATGATTCATCAGGTCTTGTGGCTGCTGCGGTGTTCCATACTTTTCCAGGTAGTCAGGTGAGGCACACAGCAACCATTCACATTCGCCTATCTTCTTTGCGATTCTGGAAGAGCTCGGAAGAATCCCGCTATGGATGGCTATGTCCAATCCCTGCTCGAACTGGTCAACGAACTGAGCGCCTAACTGAATCTCGACATCAAGACCGGGATATGTGTCGAGGAATTCCGGCAACCAAGGCACGATCTGCTGCTTCGCAAAAGAGGTCATCGTGTGTATGCGAAGCGTGCCACTGACCCTTGAAGGAAGCCCTTCTGCCAGAGAATCAGCTTCACTCATCGCCTCAACCACAGCTTTCGCACTGCGCAGATAAGCAGCCCCCTCCTCCGTCAGAGTGAGGACTCGGGAACCCCTCTGGAAAAGTCGAACCCGAAGCCGATCCTCTAGCCGCGCTATCAATTTACTGATGGCCGACGGAGTCATCTCATGCGCCCTGGCGGCAGCAGAAAAACTTCCGCACTCTGTTGACCAGATGAAGGCTAGCATTTGGGAGTATTGATCCATTTCGGTACGCTCCTTACGCGACTGAATCTACCTGTTTATCTACACAAAAAAACGCGCCGTAGCGCGTTCTTTTTTGAACCCAAATCAGCGAATGAACTGCTCGATATAATCGTCCGGCAAGCCCAAATTTTTGTAATGGCTGCGGGCAGCTTCCAGTTTGGTGAAAACGTCTTCATAGCCAACCGCGACACCCTGTGGGTCGACGTAAGTGTAGCCACCCTGAACGTGGAACCAAGTAATCATTTCTTCGACATCTTCAGGGACGAACAGAGTGTGAGTCTCCCCTGGCGGCTCGAATGCAAAGGAGCCTTCATCAGCAACCCAATCGTGTTCGAGGTAGTACCAACGCCCCTTCAACACGATCGCATGCACTGCACCTGAGTGGCGGTGACGAGACAAAACCCCGCTCTGCCGCACTCGGAGCAAGTTGATGTAGTACCCACCGCTAACGCTCAGCAGCAGTGGTTTGAAAGATACTGACTTGGTGACAGGCACCCAGAGATTATCGTCTTCAAGCCAAGTGGTCATAACGCCTGGATGCACCATGTCTGGAGACATGAAAGGCACCTGCGGCAAAGCATAAGGAATGGCAAGTTCATCAGGTTTAACGGGCGTATTCATTATAATTTCTCTCAACGTGTGACTGGCGAGCGAGCCAGGATTTCAATCGCTGAGTGAGAGTAGGTGATGCTCTCGCACAGGAGAATACTCAGAAATTCACACCATCTGTGACCACTCGTCACAGCGCGTAAGACTCATCCCGTTGACGGCCGCGACTCATCTAAGCGCCTACTGCGGACGAGTTCAAGCGATTGACCCAGCAAATTTTTCATTGAGTGGATAGCGGCCACCAGTGGATCGCGCCCCATCAGAGGGGACACATTTTCCCCAATACCTTCACTACCATGCAGACCTGTTCATCTGAAAGCCGCTTACACAGTAGTAATCGGCTTGAAATAATGAGGTTTAGCAATGACTTCTCTCAGCCCTTCCCTTGAGCTCAGTCCCGAGCTTGCAGCTCATCCGGCCTATTCGCGAGTGTTTCAGCCCGAAGGCCTCACCTTCGGATACATCATGCCCTTGGAGGGCTATCCGAATTCACCGTTTCCCACGCTGCAGGATCATCAACGCCTTGCTCGCATCGCGGACGAGGCTGGATTCGCAAGTCTGTGGATGAGAGATGTGCCCTTCTATGACCCGAGCTTTGGTGATACTGGTCAAATGATCGACCCCTTCGTCTACCTTGGTTATTTGGCAGCCGTAACTAAAAAAATTGCTTTGGGAACGACAGGAATCGTTCTTCCACTGCGCGAGCCGTTGATCGTTGCTAAACAATCTGTGTCGGTTGACCAGCTCACCGGTGGACGATTCTTGTTAGGGCTCTCCAGCGGAGATCGCCCGATTGAATATCCAGCATTCGGGATTGATTTCGAAGCGAGAGAAGAACGATACCGGGAAGGCTTCGAGCTGATTAAGACAGTCACTGAAAACAGCTTCCCAAGCGTCTCAACCAAACTTTTCGGCCAGCTGGAAGGCTTGCTAGACATGGTACCCAAGCCAGTTGGCCCTCGACTCCCCATGATTGTCGTGGGCCGGGCCCGTCAGACGCTTGAGTGGATAGCCAATAATGCCGATGCATGGATTTGGCATCTGAGCGACTTCAATCGTTTGCCCGGCCTCATCCGCGAGTTCCGTTCTGCCAGTCAGACCGGCAATGCAAAACCATACGGCTACGCGACATTTTTCGATCTGGCGAAGGATCCGAACACACCGCTGGAACGCGGCTACAACGGAATAAGGATCGGGCGTAATGCTCTCGTGGAGCTCTGGAAACGGCAACAGGATGAAGGGGTTTCACACGTCGCACTGAATATCAAACCTCTGCAGCGACCAGCCGCTGATGTCCTGGAGGAGATGGCTGAGTATGTCCTGCCACACTTTCCCATAGGCCAACCTGCCTCGCAGGTGACCCAGTGACCGGCTCAAGTGATCGCACCGACATTAAGGGCGTTATAGCCACCTTTCTAGAAGCCTGGGAGAGCGGTAATTGGGAATCTGCTGGGGATATATTCACTGACAATTGCCAGTTGGTGACAAGCCACATGTCCGCTCATGAGGGTGGACGCAAGATTGTCAGAGCTTTCCAGCAAGACCGTGCCAAGGCTGATGGCTTTTCAGTGAAGGCAACCAATCACTATGTGGGAGGTGGAGAAACCGACGCCAATTTCAGTTTCTACGCCTATGGCCATATCAGCAAAGCCACAAAGTCGGCCAAGCTCGGATTTGGAATGACAGTCACGGGCTCTCTGAAAAAGACAGCAGGCACCTGGCACCTCGACAGCGTGCTGATTGCCTTGAATTGGGTAACCGGGGACTACTCGCTTGCAACTCACTGGCAGCTTCCACCAGGTGACGACGGATGGAGGATTGGCGATCCCGCTCCGACCATCGTGAGCGAACTGAACGCGCCATGGCTTGCTTTCCCAAGCTCAACGCCTTCGGTACCCAGCGAGGAGTGTATTGCTGAAACCTACGCTCGTTACTCATGGGCGCTGGATCAGGCTGACATGCAGCTACTTGCCCATTGCTTTGCCAACGACGCCGCTGGTGATTTCCAACCGATGGGCCTTATTGAAGGGCGCCACGCGATCATCGGCTCCTTCAAAGAATTTCGCAGGCCCTGGCCGTGGATGCAGCATTTCGCGGACGTGCTGGAGATCAAGTCCGACGAGGAAAAGGGTGTAGCGGAAATGATTGTCGGCAGAGTCATTCCTGGAAACTCACACACGCAAGATGGCACGCCTCTCTATGGCGCGCATTACCGAATGCGGCTTCGTCGCAAGCATGAGGGCTTCTGGCAACTGACCTGGAGCGAGTACCGCCCAGGCTGGTTCAATGCCAATGAAGCACCAAGAGTTTAGTCCCTTCCTGGAACCGCTCTAGGGCCGTGGCGCCGTACTATCTCGGACGACGAGTTCGATTTGTATGCGCTCGCGGCGTGCAAGTGGGCGCCCTTCGATCAGCGCAACGATGTTGTTGGCGCTGCTGATACCAATTTTCGAAGTCGGCACCCTGACGGTCGTCAGGGCTGGCACGCAGGCAGCCGCGAACTCGATATCATCGAACCCGCTGACTGATAGTTCTTTGGGGACGTCGATCCCATTGGAGCGCGCTTCCGCCAACGCTCCGATACAGGTAAGGTCAGTGCTGCAGACAATGGCCGTAGGCTTGGGGTTAAGCTCCATAGCAATCCGCAGCCCGGCGCGCCCTCCCTCAATCGTGAATGGCTGCTCAATAATCCGTTCACTTGAAAGCTCTATCCCTGACTCGAGTAGCTGAGCGGTGATTCCTTTCAGACGGTATTTTGCCCGTTCGTTGTTAGAAACAACTCCACTGATCATGGCGATACTTTGATGACCAAGGCTAAGCAGATGCTTGGCTATCAATCGACCACCCTCCTCATTGCTGAATCCCACGCAGTGATGGTCGTGAGCACCATCTAGTGACCACATGAGAATGAATGGGCATTGGGCGGCAGTTAGTGCTTCATAAATTTCAGGACTATGTTCAGTACCCACTAACAGTAGGCCTTCGACGCCCCGCTCAATCATGTTCCTTACGTTTACCAGTTCCTGCGCCTGGTCGTATTCATGGGAAGAAATGATTAGGTGATACCCAAGCTCCGTTAGCCTTAACTGGAGGGCCTGGACAGCTTCAGCGAACGCAGGGTTGTTAAACGTAGGAAAAACGGCTCCGATGCTGTGCGTGCGCCTGGATGCCAAAGCACGCGCGGCCCCGTCTCGCACGTACCCGAGCTCTTGAACAGCTGCTTGTACTTTGGCCAGCGTGGCAGGTTTCACTAAGTGCGGGACAGCCAATGCTCTTGAAGCACTCCCCATCGAGACGCCCGCCAATTCAGCCACATCCTTGAGCTTCGGTTTCTCGATTTTTTTCATTGGAGATTCAGCATCCTTGATCGTAGCGCGGAGACAGGACGATCAGAAGAACGCCCTCGATTTGCGCAGAGGATGATAAGCCAACAGCCTGCCGTTCGGGAGCCGTTAATTGGAGGGAAAAACCTGAGAACAGCGTTTCTGCTGCCCCCAGGCAAAGACACTTATTTAATGACGATCGGATTCACAGGAGCTCCGGTTCCGCCAACGACCTTTAGAGGGGCTGCGGTGTAGAGGAACGTCCACTGACCGTCCTCAGCGCAGTCCTCAGCGAGAGGATCAAGCTGAGCGATCTCAGTGAGAGTGATGCCCAAGTTCCTCATGAGTGCGTTGTGCAACGGCAACGCAACCCCTGACACGGGATCGACGGTAACTTCGTTAGCAATGGTGTCAGTGACAATGTTCGGAATTTCCATCTCCTGAAACCACTTCACCAGCTCAGGGCTGTAGGTCAGGCCTGGCTCGATAAAGTCCTTGTAGAACTCTTCCGGGTCGCGTTTATAAAACGAGCCGATCCATCCAGTGCGGATGATGAGAATGTCGCGCTTGTTGATAGAGACGCCTTGAGCCCGGGCCGCAGCCATTAAATCCTCATGGTTGAACGTTTCACCTGCATCCAGCACGTCTTTACCACGATGGCGCGCTATGTCGATCAGAATGCCTCGGCCAACAATGCCTTTTTCACCCAATGGAGCAACGCTCGCCTTGGCCAGGGAACCGATAGTGGTATCAGCGCTGTAGCCATTCCAAATCTGATCGTCGTACCAGACATGCCCAAGTGCGTCGTACTGAGTTGACCCTTGAAGATGAAAAAACATCACGTCGTCGGCGAACTCGTAAGAGCCCGGAAAATGTGGGCCTTTGCCACAGTTGTAGTGACCACGATCCATGATATTCATGCGTTTTGACTGGGAGCGACCAGGCCAGACCGGGTCACCAGCAGGATCTGCCATCCGCACCTGCAAAGTAAATGTCTTGCCTTGTTTGACCTCTTTGACCCCTTGGAGCACTTCGATACCTGTAAGGTAGTTGAGTGAGCCTACCTCATCATCCGGGCCCCACTTACCCCAGTTTTTAGGGGAGTCTTTGAGCAAGTCATGAATGTGCGGAACGATCTTGTCTGTCATTTTCTGAGCCTCTTTTATTCTTGGATTAGCTGTGCTGCATTTAGCGGTTAGTTGAAACGTTCAAATCGTTGTCCCAGCTCGTCGGCACGAGCTAGTCCTCGGATGAGTCGTTCAGCTGTAAGGGCTGGCGCCATATTTTTAGCGTACACCGCACCCAGTGTTGCCTGGACGACAATGTCCAATTCCTCAGACGTAAACGCAGAGGTCTGGCCAAGGCCGTCGAGGGTGACGGGAAGATTCACATCATTCAGAAGCTGAGCGACCTCTAGGATCTCTGAGTCTGGGCGCTCTTCGACGGACATCTGCACCAGCGTCCCGAATGCGACAAGCTCACCATGCAGCATGGAAGTAATCGCAGGAATTGCCGTAAGACCTCGCACAAGCGCATGAGCTAGCGACAAGCCGCCACTCTCGAACCCAACGCCACTGATAAGCACGGTTCCTTCAACAACCCGCTCGACATCATCATTAACCTCGTGCCGGCCTACTGCTTGGTAAGCGCTATACCCGTAGGTCATAAGCGTCTTAAACACTGCCTCTGTTAGCAGCAATGCAGTGTTCAACGCTGGAGTACCAAATGAGTTATTGCCTCCGGCAGACTGACATTGTTGCGCCTCAAACTTTTTACTGATGGCGTCGCCGATGCCTGCGGCGAAAAACCTTGCAGGCGCACGGACAATCACTTCGGTGTCCACGACGACTGCGGAGGGGTTCATGTTCAGGTACTCGACGCCAACGACCTTGTGCGCTTCGTCGTAAAGCACAATCAAACGGCTGGTTGGGGCGTCGCTGGAAGCAATGGTCGGGCATACGACGATGGGGACGTTAAGCTGAGCAGCCATCCCTTTAGCCGTGTCAATTGTCTTACCCCCGCCCAAAGCGATGATGGTGTCTGGCCTGTAATCTGCTGATCGCTCACAGAGAGACGCAATTGCAGCTTTAGTGCATTCACCAGGAAAAACGATACTGTTCGCCTCGAAGCCATGCTCTGACAATGCGTTCCCTACCTCAGGCCACAGATGCTTCGAGACGAACTCGTCGCACAAGACCAAAGGGCGCGATTGCCCCATATCGGAAAGGATTCTGCCAAGCTGCTTTAGTGCGCCTGGCCCTTGCTCGTATCGGCCAGGAAAACCCATTGTTCGAACCATGCCATCACCCGCTGCTGAAAAACTGTGAGATAAATCGTTACGCTGAATACGAGCCCGGATGGATCAGCGCATCAACCAGCCACCCGCCACATCCAAAACTTGGCCCGTGATGAAGTCGCTGTCGTTTGAAGTCAAAAAGCATGCTGCTTTAGCTACCTCAAGTGGCGTTCCAAGACGGCCCAACGGAGTCTCATCAACGACTGCCTGGTTCGCCTGCGCAGAAACGGTTTTAAGAAGCGGCGTTTCGATGCGTCCCGGAGCCAGTGCGTTTACAGTAATGCCATAGGGCCCGAGCTCGCCTGCCAGGTGACGGGTAAAACCGATAATCGCGGCTTTAGTAGCGCTGTAATGCGCCGCGACAATAGGCAAATAGGCGCTGCCGGCGACGGAAGACATGTTCACGATTCTTCCAAAGCCGCGCTCAACCATTCCCGGCGCGATTGCCCTAACCAGGTTGAACGAGCCAGTGAGGTTGATGCCGACGACCCTTTCCCATTCCAGAGGATCCATTTCCCAAATCGGTGCGGGTGCGCCCTGATGTTTGGGTGACACGCCTGCATTGTTGATCAAGGTGTCGATCGGGCCGAGCTGCTCACTAAGCTCAAGACAGGCTCGACTGCATTGAGCGAAATCTGATACGTCAGCTTTAGCCCAAGCCACCAAATGTCCGGCAGCACTGAGTTGCCGGGAAAGCTCGGAAACTGACTGTTCGTCGAAATCTACCAAGGCAACCCGCGCGCCCTCCTCGCAATACAGCCAGGCAAGTGAGGCACCGATGCCCCCTCCTGCCCCAGTAATGAGAACTGTGCGTCCTGAATGTCGAAGATTCGTCATGCCAAATTCCCCGCGCTGAAAAAACAGAAACAAGACGCGGTGATGCTCACACGCGTCCAATGCCGCACTGGCTGATCGAAAATTTCGGACTCATGTAGGCGGGTTCTTTTAGGAGATTTGCGTGGCGAAGCCAGTGCCCCCGTGCCGGAGCGGTCGGTGACTTTAGATAAGAGAGTGGCGAGGGCAGCCGGCGTGGTTGACCGAGCGAGGGCTAATGATGCAGTGATCATTATGATCTCCAGACTTGCCTAGGAAAACGGCAAATATGAATCGTTTCATTCACGCAGACTGTGGGCCTAAGCCAACAAAATCCGAGTTATTTTCACGACTCTATTTTTTGTATTTATTCTCGAAAGAGATATTTATGAAGCGCTTCATTTTTATTCGGATATTTCACCGCTGTCAAGCGGTCTGCATGGTCACTTCCACAGCGAGGAGCGCCAGTAGTTCCTACGAAACGCAGTCATGAGCATCTGCGCCAATCATATTGAGGATGTGGAAAACACCGGCGCACTAAGCCTCTGAGGCACTGGCTCCTTTGGCAAATGCATGGAATACAGGCGCAGTGCCCACGCCTGGAAATCGATGCTCAAGTGAAATGAATACGCGATGCATATGATAGGCATCGACTAGCCGCGCGGGCTTCGCTCACGGGTCAGGCAGAGTGAATGCCTTCCGCAGAATGCTGCTCCCACGGTGGGCATGGTGACCAAGCCTCCACGAGCTTATCGATGAAGAGTCGAATTTTTGGGGAGAGGTGCCGCTTGCTAGGGTAGATCACCCGAATAGGCTCTGCGGCCTCTGCATACCCAGCGAGCAATTGAACAAGCTTGCCGCTCCTCAAATCGTCGTTCACCACGTAGGAAGGAAGAGTCGCGATGCCCAGGCCAGCTACAGCTGACTGGTGTAATGACTCAGCACTGTCCATCTGTAGCCTTCCACCATGAGTAACGGACACAGAACTACCATTCACGCGAAAATTCCAAGGAAGCAATCTCCCACCGCTCACGAAATGCAGGCACTGGTGCTCGGATAAATCCTCCGGCGTTTTAGGCTCGGCATGCTCAGCCAAATATTTGGGGGAAGCGCAGGTAATCATTTGCTGATAGGCCACAGTGCGCGTTAACAACCGAGAATCTTCCTTCGGTGGGCCGATGCGCATGGCCAAATCAAATCCCTCATCGATCAGATCGACCAGCCTGTCAGAAAAGGTGATATCCACGCTCAGGGAGGGCCAATCCTTAAGGCAGCACTCAATGTGCTGAAGGACATGAAGTCTGCCCAGTGCAACCGGCAGACTCATCCGCAGTCGCCCACTGGGTGTCGAACGACGAAACGCAAGGGCATCCTCCACGTCGTCCAGATCCTGAAGAACGCTCACACAGCGCTCATACAGAACCTGGCCGTCATCCGTCATGCTTAAACTGCGCGTAGTGCGATTCAGTAAACGTACCTGTAAACGAGCCTCGAGCCTGACTATCGACTTCCCCACTGCAGAGCGCGTAAGGCCAAGCTGTTTTGCCGCCGCAGTGAAGCTTCCAGCGTTTACCGAGCTCACAAACGCGGCAATATCATTCAGGTTATGGAGTTCCATACGGCCTCGGTGGTCTCAACGTTCGGGCGGCTTAGCACCTGTTATGGGGAACCCTATTCCCCAATAGTAAGCATAGTATCTCAATTAGCTAATCCACTCCCAACGATCAATTGAGGTCATTATGAACACTAAAGTCCAAGCAGCCGTCCAAACCTGGGCCAATAGCCTTAGCGATCTGGTACCCGTTCTTAAGGGAATCGATACCACCACAAAAATGAGCGACATCCGCGACTCTTATGCAAAAATGCTCGCGCAAAATCCAGCGCCAGCTGGCGTTAAATTCGAAGCAGTCGACATGGGTGGCGTACCCGGCACACTGGTTACTCCGGACGAGATCAAAACCGACGCGGTCGTGATGTACATCCACGGCGGCGCCTACATTGTAGGACGTCCAGACGGCTACCACGGTATCGGCGGCAACTACGCGAAAATGCTCGGTGCTCGTGTATACATGCCGGACTACCGCCTCGCTCCTGAGCACAAGTTTCCAGCATCTATTGACGACACATTGCGCGCTTACGAATGGTTGCTTGAGCAGAAAATTCCGGCTAACAAAATCGCGTTCTCTGGCGAGTCGGCTGGGGGCGCAATGGTTGTCAGCGTCATGGTCGCGGCTAAATCGAAAGGGCTTCCATTGCCTGCGGTTGGCTCCTCCATCTCACCATGGGCGAACCTTGAACACACCGGTGCTTCCATGAGCAACCGTGAAGGTCTGGATCCTCTGAACTCCAAGCCTGTCTTGGACATCCTCGCCAGAGCATTCCTAGGCGACACATTGGCCAATCATCCTCTGGCCTCACCTGTGTTCGCGGACGTCACCGGTCTTCCACCAATCTTGGTGCAGATCGGCGAGAACGAGCTGATGTTGAGTGATGCAATGCGCCTTGCAACTCACCTGGCTGATAACCGAGTTCGCGTGAACCTGGAAGTATGGCCTGCGATGTTCCACGCCTGGCACTTCTACGCCACCATGCTGCCAGAAGGTCAGCAGGCTATGGAGAGTTCCGTTCGCTTCATCGAGGCTGGCTTGGCCGACGCTAACCGCTAAAACGCAGGACAACCGCGATAGCTTTGTGGCTGTCGCGGTTTTGCTCATTCCTGTTTCTATAAAAGCTTCATCAGGCTATTCAGAGAGCCTGAGCAAGCGCCCTGCCCAACCCCATAAATTTCACCAAACGCCCCTTCTTGGCAGGCCGTGTCCACTGAACTCAGAAGATGGTTTTTCCGATGACACCAGACCGCAGCACGATCAACCCAAGGGTCTATGCGCTGACCTTCACTGCATTTGTAATGCTCTCCTCTGAATTTATCGTCGCAGGTTTACTACCTGAAATTGCAACATCGCTGGCCATCACTATTGGCGCGGCGAGTGGGCTGGTGACAGCTTTTGCTTTAGGCATGGGCATCAGCGCGCCCATCATTGGTGTGCTAGCACACCGAGCCTCGAAACGATCCCTGCTCATCGCCGCGTGCGTGGCACTTGTTCTCGGGAATGGGATTTCCGCAGTCTTTAGCGACTACTACATCATCCTCATTGGTCGCGTACTAGGAGGAATCGGTGTTGCTGTTTTCTGGACAAACGCCGCTTTGGCCGCGAAGTCACTGTCGCAAGGCCGCAATGAAAGCATGGCGATTGGTAGAGTCTTGGTAGGAATCTCGATCGCATCGGTCGTAGGCGTCCCAGTCGGCAAACTCATCGCTGACGCCACCAATTGGCGGATGGCAATGTGGATGATGACAGCGCTGAGCAGTGTGGCTTTGCTAACCGTGTGGATTTGGGTGAGGCCTACAGAAGAGTCGCGGCAGAAAGAAAATCTGCGCGACACCCTCCGTGTAGCCTTCAAGCCTGACGTCTCAATGACCTTGGTCAGTTCATGCTTAATGTTTGCTGGCGTTGCTTCGGTATTCAACTTCTTGGCTACCTTCCTGGAAAAGGAGACCGGCTTCGTTGAGATGAACGTCACACTGATCCTATGTCTCTACGGAGTCGCAGACATTGCGAGCAATTTGATCCTATCCAAACGCGTGAAAGATGATCTTGAGCCACTGTTCAGACGGGTCTTGGTGACCATGGCCGTGGGCATGTGCGCCCTGTCAGTGTTTGGCAATCTCACATGGGCTGTCCCACTCGCCGTCATCATCGTTGCCAGCAGCCACGCTGGTGTCAGCCTGCTTATCGGAATAGACGTGCTAAAAAGGGCTGGGAACGCTGGTCAGTTGATCAACGCCATAAACGTATCAATGATAAATCTAGGCATCGGCATTGGTGCAGTCATCACTGGGTTGCTGGTAGATCGCGTGGGCGTTAGCTGCATAGGCTGGGTTGGCGCATGCTTCATTGCTCTGGCGCTGTGTACCCGATGGAAAATCGAACGCAGCCACCAACAGCATAGTGGCTGAGCCGTAAACGGATGCTTGAAAGTGCCTGAGCTTTAAGGAAGCGCCGGCCAATGCGGGACATGGCGCGTCGATACACAAGCTTCACGGGTTCAGCGGGCTGACTGCTGGAACTAACGCTCTGCTATCGCACTAATGAAAAGACACCCTGGGCCCTTTTGTACTCAAATCAAAATCACTCGGTCAGCCAGGACTCAACGATGGCGGATCCATGTTCTCTGCTCTAAGTTTTATACGCCCCACTCAATACGCGAATTCATGCCCCAGCTCACTTTCCATCCACTCTAAAAATCGTCTGACGCGCGGAAAGCTGGAGTGCGCTTTTGGGAACACAAGATGATGAGCGGCTACCGGCGCGCTGAGTGATTCGGGCGCGACCTCGACCAACGCGCCCGAGGCCAGGTACTTCTGTGCGAGCAGCGTACTTTCAAGTGCGAATCCAAGCCCGTGGCTGGCGGCTTCCAGTGACATGTAAGATCGATCAAAGCTCAACGCGTAAGGTCTTTCCGGTCGAGCCAAACCATGTTGGGCAAACCATTGGGGCCACTTGAGTAGCGTGGCTTCAGACAACACCAAATCACAATCCAGTAAATCCGAAGCAACCTGGATGGGTCGTTGCGCAAGCAATTTCGGTGAGGTCAGGACGGCGAATTTTTCATTTTGTACTGTACGAACCTCATAGCTTGGCCAGTTGGGCATGCCATGACGGATATCCACATCAATCTTGTCGCGGCTGAAGTGCAAAGACTCGTATGAGCATGACAGGTTGAGCTGAATATCGGGATTACTCGCGCGAAACGCCTCCAATCGCGGCATCAGCCAGAGCAGGCCGAAGCTAGGCGACGAATGCAGCCGAAGACAGTCGAGACTGACATCGCTGGCAGCACGCTCGGTCGCCACTGCAAGGCTGTGGAGGATCCCGGAGACTTCTTTCAGGTACTGCTCCCCCACCGGAGTCAGGGAGACACCACGTGCCGCTCGCACGAATAATTGCCTGCCAATCATCCCCTCAAGCTTGGCCAACTGATGACTAACTGTTGGCGCTGCCTCTGGATTGACCCAGTTGCCGACGCAAGACTGCCCCATCTCCAAACCTGCAAAAATCCAGCATAGACAATGATTCAGGAGGAGTCAGAATGGGGCAGTGAAATCTCGGCAACTGGGTCACCTCGGCATCGGCTCCGACAGGTTGCGGACTCGGACAAACGGCACAGTTCAGTTTCGGATGATTAGAGGCGACCATGGCGCAACGACAGATCTTGAGGGGCGGCACCTTGGACGAGGCTATCGACGCCCTCCTCGCTCAAATGATTAGCTTAGGACTGGAGCTCGCGCCTAAGGACGGCGGAGAAAACTAGGTCTATGAACATCAATCGATGAACAGCCGCATTCATTTCTGGAGCATTAAGCCAGCGTTGTTCGACCCATAAGCGATTCATGAACATCTGACATCGCCCACTTGTTAAATCATGTGCTAGGTTGTATGAGCTCGTAACTCACTGATTCGACGGCGTGCATCTATAGGACTCTATAGATCGCGGAAATCACCTGCATCGTTGCGTCTTCGATCGTTCCTTCATTACGGCATAACACCCAACCGTGATCTGCAATTGCTCGCTCGAATGCCTTGGTGCAAGCGACATGTTCTTCCAGCTTATGGATCACGGTACTGCTCAGCCCGCGCCGTCGTGCCGCGGCCCTCGCCCATGAAATATCAGGCTCGGTGACAATCCCGACATGCAGGTCTGGGACTCGCACGTTTCGATCAATGTTCAACTGCAGGATCTCTGCAAACGGAATTATCCGGCGAAACGCGGCATCAGACGGGTACCAGCGATCGATCAGGATGATGCTGTCTGGTGGTTGTTTAGCCAGCACATGCTGGGAAATCCAGGTACGGCTATCCGCAAAGCGTTCACAGACCCGCAGCTCCAACTCCCGGGAGGGACTTCTGACGAGCGTGTTAACCAGGGCCATTGTTCCCTCCCGGTAGGGATCGCTTTTTTTCTCGCAAAGTCGGATCACCTTTTTGTTGTCTGCCCTCAGTACTTTCGTAACGGCTTCCAACAGCGTGGTTTTACCGGTCCCCTTGGGTCCATCTAGAGAAACAAATAGCGGACGATTCATTATGTTGATACCGAAGTTGGCTTCTTCCCGCAGCACCGCTTCAAGCCCCTTATTGGCGCTCGTTATACAGGCAAATGACGGAAGGCAAGAAATAGAAAGCAGCTAGGGGTACACGCCAAGGTTACCCGGCCAATTATGACATCGCCCTTTGGTAAGTCGACGACGGGATTCACCTGAATCGGGAAATGGTTGCCGCAGCGAAGAACGACACCCACTTCGTCAATATGGGGATAGGACCTGACGGATTGTCCGCCGACAGCGCCTTGTCCCCTGTTTTTGCCCTATCTGATCTAAATCAATCCGACGCGGGGTCTTCACGCAGACATTAAACGCAGCAGTCGCCCCCTCACGTTCGAAGGGTGCAGAAACGCTCGTTTCGTGGAGATTCCCCATGGCTACGCATTTGCAAGGCACCCAACCGGTTGTCCCGCCTGTTGCCCAGTCGTCTGCGGGCAGCGTGCGAAAGGTAGAGCCCAAACGTTTGTCACTTAGCCTGCTGATTGCCCTGGTGGTCGGCTCGATGATCGGCAGCGGCATTTTCAGTCTGCCGCAAAACATGGCCGCCAGCGCAGGCGCAGGCGCCATTCTGATTGGTTGGTTGATCACCGGTGTCGGCATGCTGTCGTTGGCCCTGGTCTATCAGACCCTGTCCGACCGCCAGCCTGCCCTGGACAACGGCGTGTTTGCCTACGCCCGTGCACTCGGCGGTGACTACCTGAGTTTCAATTCCGCCTGGGGTTACTGGATCAGTGCGTGGATCGGCAACGTCAGTTACCTGGTGATCCTGTTTGCGGCACTGAGTTACTTCTTTCCGCTGTTTGGCGAAGGCAACAACAAAGCGGCCATCGCTGGTGCGTCCGTGGTGTTGTGGTCGCTGCACTGGATGATCCTCAGGGGCATGCGCACCGCTGCGCGGGCCAATGCGCTGACGACGGTGGCCAAGATCGTACCGTTGCTGCTGTTTATCGGCCTGGTGATCGCGGCGTTCCAGCGTGAGACGTTCAGTGTCGATTTCTGGGGCGCGTCCACCTTGGGCAGCACTCTCGATCAAGTCAAAAGCACCATGCTGGTCACCGTCTGGGTGTTCATCGGTATCGAGGGCGCCAACGTGTTTTCTGCTCGTGCGGCGGAGCGTGCCAACGTCGGGCGCGCCACGGTGATCGGTTTTGTCATCACCCTGGTGTTGCTGATAGCCGTGTCGTTGTTGTCCCTGGGCGTGCTCAAACAACCGGAACTCGCCGCCCTGAAAAATCCGTCGATGGCTGGCGTGCTGCAGGTCGTCGCGGGGCCTTGGGGCGCGGTGTTGATCAGCATCGGCCTGATTGTTTCAGTCGGCGGCGCCCTGCTCGCCTGGACCCTTCTGGCGGCCGAGTCAGTGTTCACGCCAGCCAAGGAAAAGGTCATGCCGGGGGCGCTTGCCGTGGAGAACACCCAAGGCGTGCCCGCCAACGCGCTGTGGCTCACCAACGGCTGCATTCAAGTGTTCCTGCTGTTGACGCTGTATTCGAGCGCCAGCTATCTCGCGCTGATCTCCCTGGCCACCTCGATGATCCTGCTGCCATACCTGTTCAGCGGCCTGTATGCATTGAAATTGACCTGGCAGGGTGAAACCTACGCCGGCCACCGCGCCGTGCAAATACGCGACATGGCCATTGCGACGGTCGCCACGGCGTATTGCCTGTGGTTGCTCTACGCCGCCGGGCCGAAATACATGTTGCTCAGCGCCCTCCTCTACGCGCCCGGTTCGTTGATCTACCTGGGCAGCATGAAGGCCCGCCAGGGCCAACCGTTGAGCGGTCCTGAAACGGGCTTGTTGATCATCATCTGGGCGGCCGCGGCCTATGCCGGCTGGATGCTGTGGACCGGAACGCTGACCTTGTAGGGCAGGCAGCCTTTCGTACCTTTGTTCTGTCTTGGCGGCCCGTGGACCATAGGCTCACGGCCCGTCGTCAACCTGAGAAGGAGTACCGAGAGATGAGCAATTCCGTTAAAAAAATGCCGGTCACGACCGAGCATAAATCCGACCAGCCTCCAGTGACATCAGACTTCTGGCGGCCGCTGGAGAAACTGCGGCAACAGGTTGACCACCTGTTCGACGACTTCAATCGCGGCTCTAGCCTGTCGCCCTTCGGCCGGGGACTGTTCGATGTAGAACCGTTCTGGCGTCGGGAACTGATCGGTCATGGCGCGCCCGCCGTGGACATCACCGAGAAAGACAAGAGCTACGAAATCACCGCTGAAGTCCCTGGCATGGATCAGAAAAATATCCAGGTCAAACTGTCCAACGGCAGCCTGATCATCAAGGGCGAGAAGCAGGAGGACAAGGAAGAAAAACGTAAGGGTTACCACCTTAGCGAGCGTCACTACGGATCCTTCGAGCGGGTGTTCAACCTGCCTAAAGGTATTGATGCCGATAAGATCGAGGCGAGTTTCAGTAAGGGTGTACTGAGCATCTCGTTGCCGAAAAAGCCCGAGGCCATGAAAGCGGATAAAGTCGTACCGATCAAAGGCGAGTAAATCCCAGGCAGCACTGCCCCTTGCCGGGACACTGGCAAGGGGTTTTTTTTGTCCGCCTGAAGCCTGCCATGCTGGTCACGCGCGGCCCCGGCGAACACCGCAGCAAGCCCGGCAATGTGCCGGGTGCTGCACCCCTTCCCTACTTGCGGCTTGCCTTTTCAAGCATACGGCTGGCGCGATCGTTGGCTTGATCCGCCGTGCTTTGCGCCTGACTGGCCGCGATCGCTGCCTGTTCCGCTTTCGAATACGCCTCATCAGCCCTGGCCTTTGCCGACAAGGCATTGCTTTGGGCGGAGTCCAGGCGCGCGTCCACTTCTTTTGTGTGCTTGTTGCTGCAACCGGCCGACACCGCCAGAAGGATGCTGAGCAATACAACGGATAAGCGCTTATTCATGGGGATACTCCTTGAGATTAACGGCAGGAAAGAGCCTGCTGCGGCTCAAAGTATCCGGCGCCCAAAGGACAAGGCTCTGACTTTTATCAAGAACCGCCTACTCAACGGCTCACCTCATCAGATCGCTAGAATGCTGCACGGTACCTGGTACAAGACGTGCTCGGTCGTGCTGCCCAACAGCTTCTCCAGGCCTTGATACTGGACCCTGCCCATCACGATCACATCCACTTGATGTCGGGTGGCGAACTCACTTAACACCGAGACGGGATTGCCCAGGATGAAGTGGTAACGATCCGCGGGAACGCCATAGCGTTGCGCCAGTTCCAGAAACCTGACTTTCTCGGTGCTCTGCAGATCCTCCATCAGGTCGGATAGTGCCAGGCCGCCCATGTCGGTCATGTAGAGCGCGGAGATATCGCAGGCATACAGCAAGTGCAGTTCGGCATCGCATTGCAACGCCAGGTTGGTGGCCTGCTCGACGATGCGATCATTCAGCTCGCTGTTGATCGATTGAACATCCGAGGCATCAACCGCCGCCACGACCAGGCGTGGCAAGGCATGGCCACCCCCGCCTACCAGGTACACCGGAACCGGGCACTCACGCAGCAACTGCCAGTCCAGAGGGGTGAAGAACGCGCGTTTCAAGGCGGATTCGCGCTGCACTTGTTTGATCAAAAGATCGGGCTTCATTTCCGTGACGTAATCGAGGATGTCTTGCTTGATGTCATCGGCCCAAGTCGCCTGCGCCGTTACATCAATCTCGAGCGCACGAAGATTGCCGGCCTGGCGGTTCAGCCAGTCGCGATGATCCTGAAGGTAGGCGGCATGGGCATTTTCCCGCACGTCGTCGTCAAGCAACGACAGGATGTCCAAAGGCTTTGTCAGCGCGACAATGTGCAGGCTAGCACCACTGGCCTTGGCCAGGGCGGCTGCATGGCTGATCGCCGGGGAGTCGCGCAGGGCAGGATTGATGATCAGTAATAAGCATGTGTATTGGCTCATGATTCGACTCCAGAGGGATTGAAAATCTGATCCACGTCAGGAAACCCACAGACAATTGTCCTCGGTTCAGCCTATCCAGTGGATCTCAGGTGCCTTGCGTGCGACGGGCACGGGCGCAGACAGTGGATGGCCCACGATAATCGGCGCCACCGGCGTCCATTCCACGGGCAAGCCCAGCATGTGCTTGCCCTCGGGTGTATTCAGAAAGCCCTGGGCGAAGCCGATCCAGCATGTGCCCAACCCCTCGGCGTAGGCCGCCAGCATCAGGTTTTGCGCGGCCAGGGCGCAGTCTTCGACCACCCATTGATCGGGGGCGTTACCCGAGATCAGCACCAGCGACGGCGCGTGGTAGAAGATCTGAAAGCTGTCATCGCTAAGCAACGATTGGAAGTGACTGGAGTGCGACCCCACGGGCGTCGTGGCAAGCAAGCGAGCCTTGGCTTCACGGGAAATCCGATCCAGCAGCGCCTGGTCACGAATCACGGTGAACGTCCAGGGTTGCTGGTTCATCGCGCTCGGCGCCTGCATGGCGGCGTCGATCAAACGGCAGAGGACTTTTTCATCGACCGCTGCCGGCGTGTAGTCACGTGTCGAGCGCCGGCCGGAAATGGCTTTGTTCACATTCATGGGGGTATGCCTTGATAGGAATACGTTCAGCTTCTCCGATGTGGCAGTGGCAACCTTGACTTTTATCAACTAAGTCCCAGCCATACAGATCAGTGGGCCATGGCACTGTTTGACATTAATCAACACGCCCGTCTCGCCCAGCACGCAGTGTGATCAAGCGGGTACTTGCCGCGCCTGACCCGACCGCCTGCACTGCGCTGGAGATTCCCATGTTCGCTAATCCACACACTGCCGCCCTGATCGCCGAGATGGATAAAGCGCCGCCTTCGGAGCATTGGCTGGAGAAATTGCGCGACGGCACGCCTGTGCTTATTCGCCCGCTGTCGGTGGAAGACCGCATGCGTCTGTTGGTGTTTTTTCGGCGCTTATCGCCCCTGTCGCTGCGATTTCGCTTTTTGGGGGCGGTCACTCGTGTCGACGAGCGCATCATCGATGCGCTGCTGAGCCTCTCCGCGGAGGTCAGCCGTGGCTATGTGGCACTGATCCACCATGAAGGCGAGTTGCAGGTCATCGGCGTCAGCCGCTATAAGCGTTTCGCGGATGAGCGCTGCGAGTGCGCGGTTGCCGTTGCCGAAGGCTGGCAACGCAAGGGGTTGGGGCGTTTATTGCTGGGGCATCTGATCGACACCGCAAGACGTGAGGGCTTGCGCACATTGTGTTCGACGAACCTGTCGACCGATTACCCGATCCATGGTTTGTACAAGCAACTGGGTTTCACATCGGTGTATCTGGGGCAGGATTTCGAACGCCTGGTTCATGAGCTGACACTCTGAACGGGGTCGCCAACATGCGGGGGCCTCGTCCAGGGTCAAGCCAGGACAGCCTGGTGGTTGCGTTTTGCACTGCCAAGGCTAAGAAGTGCAGGCGGCCTCCTTGTACAAGTATTGTTCAAACCAGTTGCCCGTGAGCCGCGCCACGTCCGCCAGGGCACCGGGTTCCTTGAAGAGGTGTGTTGCGCCCTTGACCACTTCCAGGCGTTGTGTGCAGTGCAATGTCTGGCTGGTCTGCGCATTCAGGCGCAGTATCATCGGGTCGTCTGCGCCCACCACTTGCAAGGTCGGGGCGTTGACCAGGGGCAATGCCTGGGCCGCCAGATCGGTGCGCCCTCCTCGACTGACGACTGCCCGCACAGTGGACGAGCGGGCGGCGGCAACCATTGCCGCCGCAGCGCCCGTACTGGCGCCGAACAGACCCACACGCAGCTTGCGTAATTCAGCGTCGCGGGCAGTGGCGTTTATGACCAGGGTCAGTCGATCGGCGAGCAGTGGGATATCGAAGCGCAGCACACCGGTCAGGTTATCCCAGCGTTGTTCTGTTCTCGTCAGCAGGTCCACCACCAACGTGCCCATGCCATGGCGCGCCAAATACTCGGCGATATAGTGGTTACGCGGGTTTGAATGCCCGCCGCCACTGGCGTGAACCAGGATGACCAGGCATTCGGTCCCTTGTGGCAATCGCAAATCCCCCGCCAGCTCGAAGCCGGCAAAGTTGAACTTTCTGTATTGCAGCTCGGAGCCTGACGCGCCAACAGGAGAAGCCATGAGGTGAATACCTTCGTCTAGCTGAAGTCTCTGCGGGCTACATTGCCTTTTTGCGACAGGGGGCCCTTGATAAAAATCAAGCCCTCGCCGATCCGCGCTCAAATCAGTCGTAGAGCCGACGGAGCACGCCAGGCAGCCACTGCGGCACATCGGTTGGGCCTAAACCGGCACCCAACTCGGCAGCGGCGACACCGTTCAACCACACCCCCGCCGCTGCCGCCGAAAACCCCGGCATGCCCTGGGCCAGCAACCGTTGGATAATTGCCTTCAATACCCCATCGGCGCCCTTCCCCGTCAAGGTCGACGGCCCAGGACAGTGGAGAATGGCCCGGCCATCAGGCGCGGCGATAACCGTGTCGCGGCCTTGTATCACCACTACGGCTGAGCGACGCCGGGCATCTGCGCGCATGCGGGTAAGCGTGTCGCCCATGCCCCCAGACTCGCGTGGCAACGAGGCCTCGTGAACGATCAGCACGCCGTGGCCCTGCAGTGCCCGCTCCTCAGTTCCGGCGCGCGGCAGCTCGGCCATCCACAACGCCGGATGGTTCTCGAATGCCTGGGGGGCGATGGCATCAAGTACTGCATCGGGGGTGCCAATGTCGGCGACGATGACCTCGCCGCACAGTGTCCGACCCGGAGACAGCAGATGCCCTGGCTTTTTACGAAAAAACGTCACCGTCACAGCCGCCGCTACGGCACCCAGGGCTTCACCGGTATCTCCCATCACGCCGCTGGGTGTATCGATCGCGATAATCGGCGCGTGGCCACGGCCGGCTGCGGCCAGGGTGTCGAGCACCGGCCCCTCCAGTGCGCGGCTCAGACCTGCGCCGAACAGCGCATCGACGATCAGGTGCGCCCCTTCCAGCACCGACGGGCTCAGGGCCTTGACCTCGCCCTGCCAGCGTTGTGCATGTTGCCTCGCTTCGCCTTTCAGAGCGGCGGGATCGCCCCACATGGCCAGGGTCACCGGCCAGCCAGCCTCGGCCAGCCGTTGGGCGGTGACAAAGCCGTCACCGCCGTTGTTTCCCGGCCCGCTGAGCACCACCAGCGGCCTGGGTGTCCAGCGGCGCGCGATTTCGCCTGCGACCGCCGCACCGGCATTGCTCATCAACGCGAATGACGACACACCGGCAACGACCGACAGCCGGTCAGCCTCCGCCATCTCGCGCACCGTCAACAAGACGTTCTGCCGCCAGCCCATCGCAACCGTACTCATGGGTATTCCTGTCCTCAATCGGCACTGAAATCAATCACCACCCGAGAGGGTACATCACCGTGTTCAAGGCGCTCGAACACTTGGTTGATCGCCGACAGTGGTTGCAACTCAATATCGGCCTTAACCTTGCCCTCAGCGGCAAATGCCAGCGCTTCGGCCATGTCCTGGCGATTGCCCACGAACGAGCCTCGCACGGTGATGCAGTTGGCAACCACGTCGAACAACGCCATAGGGAATTCGCCAGGTGGCAGGCCCACCAGTACGCAGGTGCCCAGTTTGCGCGTCATCGCCACCCCCTGCTTGAACGCGCCAAGCGAGGGCGCGGTAATCAGCACGCCATGGCCGCCCCCCTGGGTCGCGGCAATCACAGCGGCCACCGGGTCGGCGCTTTTGGCGTTCACAACGGCGTCTGCGCCCAGTTGAGTCGCATGGGCCAGCTTCCGGTCGTCGATGTCCACGGCGCACACCCGCAACCCCATGGCCTTGGCATACTGCACCGCCAGATGGCCCAAGCCGCCAACCCCGGAAATGACAATCCACTGGCCGGGCCGCACATCCGCTTCCTTGATGCCTTTGTAGGTCGTCACCCCCGCGCAAATAATCGGTGCCGCCTCGCACGGCGCCAGCCCGGCGGGGATGTGCGCGACATATTCAGGGTCGGCCAGGATGTACTCGGCAAAGCCGCCGTTGCGTGTGTAGCCACCAAACTCCGCCTTGGCGCAGACGGTCTCCCAGGCTTGCAGGCAGTATTCGCAATGACCGCAGGCCGAATAAAGCCACGGCACGCCGACGCGTTCGCCCTTCTGTACGGCAGTGACGCCTTCGCCCAATGCCACGACGATGCCGATGCCCTCGTGCCCAGGGGTAAACGGCAGCGCGGGCTTGAGCGGCCAATCGCCCTTCGCCGCATGCAGGTCGGTGTGGCACACCCCGCAGGCTTCCACTTTAATCAGGATCATCCCTGGCCCCGGTACCGGGATGTCTAGGTGACGCATCACCAAGGGTTGTCCAAACGCCTCGACCACGGCGGCCAACATTTTGTTGTTCATCACGCGTCCCTCTTGCAGATGGTGCTCGCTGGCCTGGCGAATGCCGGGTCAGTCCCGAAAAATCGTTAACCCAGCCCTCTGACGGCCTCGATCATTTTGACCAGGACAGCCTGCGCATCGCCGTACACCATGTTGCAGTTCTCTGCGTAAAACAGCGGGTTCTGGATACCGGCATAACCCTTGCCCTCCCCGCGCTTGACCACGTACACATGATGCGCCTTGTCGACATCCAGGATTGGCATGCCATAGATCGGTGAGGCTTTGTCCGTGCGCGCCGCCGGGTTGACCACGTCGTTGGCGCCGATCACCAGCACCATATCCGTGCTGGGGAAGTCGGTATTGATGTCGTCCAGCTGGAAAATCAGGTCGTAGGGCACGCCAGCCTCTGCCAGTAACACGTCCATCTGCCCCGGCATGCGCCCCGCCACCGGGTGCACCGCAAAGCGCACCAGCACGCCGTGCGCCTGCAATAACTTGACGAGTTCATAGAGCTTTTGCTGGCCCTGTGCGACGGCCAGGCCATAGCCCGGCACGATGATGACGGTATTGGCGTAACGCATGGCCACACCCGCATCGCTTGCGGCCGTCGGCTTGAGCTCACCGACGATCGCTGCACCTTTGCGTGTGGGCTGGTCGCCGAAACGCGCGAACAGCACGTGGGCCACCGAGCGGTTCATGGCTTTGGCCATCAGCAGGGTCAGCAGCACGCCAGCGGCGCCCACCAGCATGCCGGCAATCATCATGGCCGGGACCTGCAACACAAAACCTTCAAGGCCGACGGCCAGGCCGGTAAAGGCGTTATAGATGGAGATCACTACGGGCATATCGGCGCCGCCGATGGGCAACGTCATCAATACGCCGAACAGCAACGCACAGCCGAAGAACACCGCGATCAACCCCAGCAGTTGGCCTGATGCGCCGTCAGCAGCCTGCAGGGCGATCATCAACCAGGCCCCGGCACCGAGGGTCACCAGCATCAGCAGCGCGTTAATCAGTTGCAGGCCCTTCAGACGCAAGGGTTTGTTGAGGCGCCCGTCCAACTTGGCCCAGGCAATCAAGGAGCCCGATAACGACACCGCCCCGATCAACGCGCCCAACAAGGTGCCGGCCAATGCCGCCAGGTCGACGACCCGCCCGCCGAACAGCTCCATGGCGGCAATCGCGGCAGCAGCACCACCGCCCATGCCGTTGTACAACGCGACCATCTGCGGCATGGCGGTCATGGCCGCTTTACGCCCGCTCCACCAGGCGGCGCCACCGCCCAGCAACAAGGCCAACAGCGCCAGGCTGACGTTGACCGGCAGGTGCGGCCTTGCCGCCTCGCTCACGGTCAACACGTACAGAAAGCTGACGATGACCGCAGCGCCCATCCCCCAGCCGGCGACATGAATGCCCCCGGACGCGGTGACGGGCGAAGACATCCGCCACAACCCGAAAATCAACAAAAAAGCCGCGAGCACATACACCAGCCCTATCAGCCATTGCGACGTCATGATCAGCATGATCGAACCTCAGGCCTTCTCAGGCTTTCTGGTGGTGGAGTGATGGGCTTTACGCCGTTTGGGTTCTGGCGCGCTGGGCTGGAACATCGCGAGCATCCGGCCCGTCACGGCATACCCGCCCGCCGCATTCCCCGCGCCGAGCAGCACCGCGACAAACCCCGCCACCTGCTCGGGCACCGTTGCCGCATCGAGCAGCCCGATCAGGCCGCCGATCACCACGATGCCGTGGATGAAATTCGAGCCTGACATCAACGGCGTGTGCAGAATGGCCGGGACCCGGCCGATGATGACCCAGCCGGCAAACGCGGCGAGCATGAAGATATAAAGTCCGAGCAAACCGACGCTGTTCATGAAGTCGCCTCCAAGGCAGGCACAAGCTTGCCGGCGTGGGTGAGTGCCGTTTGCGCGAGGATCTGATCGTCCCAATCGATGCTGATGACATTGTTTTTCAAGATCAGCGCCAACAGGTTGAACTGGTTTTTCGCATACAACAGGCTGGCGTCCTGGCTCAAGGATGAGGGCAGGTTCAACGGCGCCAACAGCGTGACCTGGCCGATCATGACCGTCTGCCCAGGGACGCAGCCTTCGCAATTACCACCGCCTTCGGCGCCCAGGTCGACAATCACCGCGCCAGGTTTCATCCCCGCAAGCTGTGCGGCGCTGACCAGGCGCGGTGACGGCCGGCCTGGCACCGCCGCCGTCGTGATGACCAGGTCGGCCTGTTGAAGGTGCTCGGTGAGTACCTTCGCCACCCGATCTTTCTCTGCGTCGTTCAACTCCCGCGCATACCCGCCTTTGCCACGCGCATCGACCCCCACATCGACAAAAGTCGCGCCCAGGGACCTGGCCTGTTCGGCGGTTTCCGGGCGCACATCGTAGCCCTCGACCACCGCGCCCAGACGGTGCGCGGTGGCGATGGCTTCCAGCCCCGCCACCCCCAACCCCATGACCAACACCCGCGCAGGCCCGACAATGCCTGCGGCGGTGGTGACCTTCGGCAGGATACGAGACATGTGCACCGAGCCCAGTTGCACCGCGTAGTAACCGGACAAGGCCGATTGACTGGAGAGCGCATCCATCGACTGGGCCCGCGTGGTACGCGGCAGGCGTTCCATCGCAAAACACGTGACCTGGCGCTCCAGCAAACGTTGCACCAGGGCCGGGTTCTTCTGTGCATACACAAAACACAGGAGCACCGAGCCCGGTTTCATCTTGCCGACCACCTCCAGGGACGGCGGCTGCACGGCCAGTACCACATCGGCTTCGTGCAGCCAGTGTCCGTTACCAGACACAAACACCGTGTCCGGGTAAGCAGCGTCCGGCAAAAAACTGGCCTCGCCCGCCCCCGCTTGCATGTGCAGTTTTGCGCCCAAGGCACACAACTTCGCACACAGGGCCGGCACCAGCGCCACTCGCCGCTCGTGCGCGTGGGTTTCCTTCATCACAGCCACATTGACGTACATCGCGCGCTCCTTGGAAGGTGCCCGCGTCTGCACGGGCACTCGGGATGTGTACGGGATCAGGTGTCAGAGCGGCGCCTGAGCCTTCACGTAACGCACGAGTTTCTTGTTGACGAACTGCTGGATGCCCATGTCGCCCAGCTCGCGGCCGTAGCCGGAATCCTTGATGCCGCCGAAGGGCAGCTCGGCGTCGCTCCAACTGATGTTGTTGATAAACATCATGCCGGTCTCGATGCGACTTGCCACACGCCGCCCCCGCTCGACATCGCGGGTAAACACCGAGCCACCCAGGCCAAAATCGGAATCGTTGGCCAACGCGATTGCGGCCTCTTCGTCCTTGACCCGGAAAAACAGCGCCACTGGGCCGAAGAACTCGTCGCGGAAAGCCGGGTTCTCGGGGGCAATATCGGTCAGGATCGTCGGCGTCATGAACGCACCGGCGCGATCAATGCGCCCGCCCCCCCAGCACCACGCTGGCGCCGTGAGCCGTTGCCGTCTGGACCTGACCGAGCAATTGCAATAAGGCGGCCTCCGAGGACAGCGGGCCCAGGGTGGTGGTTTCCTCCATAGGGTCACCCGGCTTCAAGGCCGCAAGCCCAGCCTTGAATCCGTCCAGGAAGGCATCGGCCAATGACTCGACGACGATAAAGCGTTTGGCCGCGCAGCACGTCTGCCCGCAGTTATACATGCGCCCCCAAATCGCCCATTTGATCGCCAGGTCCAGGTCAGCGTCTTCCAGCACGATGAATGCATCGCTGCCCCCCAGCTCCATCGAGGAAGGTTTCAGGTTCTGCCCCGCCCACGCGGCCAGGCTGCGGCCAGCGGCAACGCTGCCGGTCAGGGCCACCCCACGCACACGTGGGTCATCCACCACCTGCCGGGATTGTTCATGGGAAATCAGCAGGTTGGTATAGAGCCCAGCGGGCGCACCCGCCTCGAGCAGGACCTGCTCGAAGGCGATTGCGCATTGAGGCACACAACCGGCATGTTTGATCACCAGCACGTTGCCTGCCATCAAGTGCGGACCTGCAACGCGAGCCAACTGATAGAACGGAAAGTTCCACGGTTCGACGCCAAACACCACGCCGATGGGGCTGCTCTCCATATGCGCTTCGCCCTGCGTCGGCTCAAGGGATTGCGGGGCCAGGAAGCGCTCGGCGTTATTGGCGTAATACGCCATGATATCGGCGCTGAACTTGACTTCACCCCTGGCCTCGTTAATGCGTTTACCCATTTCCAGGGTGATCTTACGGGCCAGTGCATCGCAGCGCTGATGCATCAATTCGCCGGCCTTCGCGATGATCGTCGCACGCTGGGCATACGTCTTGGTCTTCCACGTCGCGTAGCACTGCGCCGCCGTGGCCAATTTGTGCTCCAGCTGCTCCGTCGTAAGGGTATCGAATTGTGCGAGCAACTCGCCGTTGTATGGATTGATCGTCGTATAAGCCATAACGGTTGCCTTCCAATGAGAGTGAGTCATTCAACGCAATCGGACTGTATTCAGCCGCAGCGCCACTTCAAAACCAGGATTACGTTGGGCTTAATTCGGGCAGGTGACTAGCGTCGGAATCTACGCATGCCTCAGCGCTTCATGGCGTGCCGCCAGGTGCCCTGAAATTCGGAAAATACTTACATAGATCAATTAATACGCCTGGCAAACCGCCTAGGATTGCGCCGCTGGCCCTGGGAAATCACGTCTTGTCGGGAGGGAGAATCATGCAAGTGAACCAATCCATGTCGCATGGCGATGAGCGATTGCACAGAATTGATCAGATGAGCGACTCGGTCGTTCATGTAGTGGACGAGGATGCGGTGTTGCGCCGCCACCTGTGTGCGGCATTAACCTGCGAAGGTTATGGAGTACGGCAGTACGCAAGCGCTGACGAGTTTCTCGACAGCTACACCGGCGAGCCGCAGGGCTGCCTGATCATTGACACCTGCCTTCCTGGCACCCGCGCAATTGAGGTGGTTGGCTGTCTCAGGGCGCAGGGTGACGATCTGCCGATTCTCATGATCAGTGGCAACAGCCGGGTGGCCGATGTCGTTGCGGCGATGAAGGCCGGAGTGTGCGACTTCATTGAAAAGCCATTCGCTTATCGGCAACTGATGGCCAGCGTGGCAACAGCCTTGGCCGGTCAAACCGAAAACGAGGGCAACAAGGCGCTGCGCAGGGCCGCCATCGACCATATCAGTCACCTGACAGCGCGCCAGCGCCAGATCCTGGGGATGGTTCTGGATGGCCACCCCAGCAAAAATATCGCGGTGGACTTGGGCATCAGCCAGCGCACGGTGGAAAAGCACAGGGCGTCGATCATGAGCAGGACTCACGCCAGGTCGATTCCCGAACTGGCGCGCATTGCCCTGGCAGCCCGCGACGTCAGGCCGAATCGCTGCGCGTTTGGCTAGCGGGGGCAACCACCAGATTATCGACCACCTTGAGCACGCCGGCAGTGCCGGCGGCCGTCAAGCGCGCCATCTCGCGTTCAGGCAGCGAGCCGACAACGCCGTTCAACGTGACGTCCCCGCCCTCCACTCGCACATCGATACCATGGGCATCGATGATGGCCTTGCGTCGAAACGCGGACTCGATGTCGGTCTTGATGGTGTCTGCAGAGGCATGGGACTTGACGACGATGTCGTTACTGACCCCCTTGATGCCCTGCAAATACCGCATGGCATAGCCGGCTGTCTGGCGCTGATGGTCGGAGTCAACTTCGCCACTGAGTTCCAGCCAACCGTCCTTCACACTGACTTTGACACGGTGGTCTGCCAGTGAGGTGTTCGATTGCAACGCCGCAATCGCAGCCGACATAAGATCACTGTCGGTGCGCATATGGCTGGAGGGCAGCACGACATTGATGTCGTTGATCAGGTCCACCACGCCGGCGACATGGGCCACCGCCTGCTCGGTGTGCCAGCGCTCGGCATGACTGGCCACGTTACCGGAGAGCGTCACGATGCCGTCGGACACTTGAACCAGAATCTGGTCGGCTTTCAATGCCAGGTCCCAGTTCAGTTCTTCCATCACCCGCTGTCTAAGCGTTTCATCGGTATTCATAAAAACTCCATTTGAATTCCAAACGTCTCGATCGGCCAAAGCGTATCTGGTTGTGACACGCTCCAGCAGGTCGGAAAATACTTATCCTGAGGTCAATGGCCGCATGGCCTGCTTCAGCCCACCCAATCCGCCGGCTTGACGATCATCAAACTGCACGCGGTGTGGTTCAGCACGCTCTCGGCGGTGCTGCCGATCATCCGGTCGAGCCGCCGGTGATAGGTCGTACCCAGCACCACCATATCGAAGGCGTTACGCTGTGCGAACAGACTGACCACCTTATGCGGAATACCGGCCAGCACATGCTGGTGTGCCTTCTCGATGTCATAGCGTTCGGCGAGCGCCTCGAAGGCTTCCACCTGAGCATCGTTGACTGCTTCGCCCAAATGGCTGTCCAGGCTCTGGATAGGCACACTTGTCAGGGTATCCCCCACCACCGACCAGTTGCTCACATTCAGCAGGTGCAACTGGGCATCGCAGGCCCGCGCCAAGGTCGACGCCAGTTCGAGGATTCGCTCGTTGAGCCCATAGGTCAGGTCTTCAAGATGCGACAAGTCGATGGCCGCCAGCACCTTCAACGGCTTTGGGTGCCGGGCGTCGGTCACCAGGTGCAGGCAAGCCGGACACTCGCGTAACAACAGCCAATCCAACGGCCGATGGAAGGTACGTTCAAGGGCCGAAATATGCTGCACATCCTTGATCACCAAGTCGGGGTGGAAGTCGTTCACATACGCCAGCACCTGCGCCAGGCTCTGCTTGGCCCAGACCACCTCACTGGTTACCTGCAACCCCGCGCGCCGTTGAAAGCGTATTTGCTGCTCCAGCCAGTGGCGGTGAATCTGCAGGTAGCCCTCCCGGGCCTGTGAGATGGCGTCGTGGTCAAGCAGGCCAGCCAGCTCCAGGGGGGTTACATAATCAAATGCCACGATTTGCAACAACGCACCGGAGGCGAGGGCCAGTGCATGAGCCCGGTCAAAGGCCGGCGTGCGGGTCATCTCGGAGGGTGCAATCAATAGAATCCGTTTGAGTTCGAGCATCACGTACCTCGGCCTGGAATCGCTTAAGCGCATGACCGCTACCCGCTGTCTGTCAAGTGCGATGCCCCTTTTCAGCTAATCCAACTGATAAATCGTCGTGACAGTATCTGGCGCCATGCACGGCGAAGTCTGACTTTTGTCAACTTAAGACAGGTTTTCACGCAATCAGCGAATCGAACTCGGATCCCTCGACCCTTGTTGATGTAGCTCAATGAGCTTTAGTGGTGCGGGCGTAGGACCCACTGACCGGCCATTCGTGGCCGGTCATCCGAAATCGTTCACGGCCGTGCCAAGCCAGCCACAAAGGGTCATTCGTCGATTCTGGAAGCCTTAGCCGCCCAAGATTTGATGTACGTCAAGTCTTCGCGCCAGCGCTGAAGTTCAATAGAACTCGGAATCGGGGATGTCCAGAAAAGGCGCACGCGACGCAGTTTCCCGTTCGTTCATTGCTCAGGCGCAAGCCTGGATGGAGCGCACACATGACGGCCCAACTTCTGTATCCGGTCAGTAACTCGACGCTGCCTCATCTCATGCCTGAACCACGCGCTCAGCCTGGGGGCCCGGTCAAGACCAAGTGTTCCAACTGCAGTGTGTCGGCGCTGTGCCTGGCGATCGGCCTCGATGATCGCGAGATGGCCCACTTCGATAAGCTGGTCACTCAACGGCTCAAAGTCAAAAAAGGCGCGGCGCTGTACCGTGCCGGAGAGCCGCTGCGCTCGCTCTACGCGGTAAGAATCGGCTCATTCAAGACCGGTCTGGTGTCTGTCGATGGCCGCGAACAAGTCACCGGCTTTCAAATACCCGGAGATATGCTCGGTCTGGATGCCATCAGCGCCGACGTGCATGCCTGCACGGCGATTGCACTGGAGGACAGCGAGGTGTGCCCTATCCACTTCGCTCATTTGGAGAACCTGGCCCGGAACCTGCCGTCGCTGCAGCACAACTTAAGTCGCCTGCTGAGCCGTGAAATCGTACGGGATCACACTTTACTGATGCTGATGGGCAACATGAATTCGGATGAGCGCCTGATGGCCTTTCTGATGAACCTGTCGCAGCGTTTCAGCAACCGTGGGTATTCGGCCAGGCACTTTGTGTTGAAAATGCGTCGCGAGGAAATCGGTTCCTATCTGGGCTTGCGCCTGGAAACCATCTGCCGTGGCATTGCCCACCTGCGCGACCAGAAACTGGCGCACATCGTCGGCCGCAACGTCACGATCCAGGACCTGGACCGCCTCGAGCGGCTGGTCGCAGGGTGTGATCGTCCCCTCTAGCCTCGCCGTGTTATTCACCGACTTACCTACTCGTTGCGGCCGCTCGTGCTGACTCCCCGAGCGGCCGCAAGCGCAGCCCTTGTTCCATAAGGGCTGCGCCGGTTATTTTCTGCTCGCTTTGGTGAGCATGCGAATCGCCCGCTCATTGGCTTCGTCAGCCGTGCGTTGCGCCTGTGCGGCCAGCGCCGCCGCTTGATCGGCCTTCAGATAGGCTTCATCAGCGCGCAGACGCGCCGTGGAGGCGGTGTTTTCTGCCGCATCCAGACGCGCATCAAACTCCTTGGCGGCTTGATGACTGCAACCGGCAGACGTTGCCAGCGCGAGCGCCAGCAGTGAAACGGACAGGTAGTTGTTCATGGTTTTTCCCTCAAGTATTGGTTGTAAACAATAAGAAAAAATACGCGTCCAGTATCTGACGCCGGGCCTCTGTGCTGCTGACCTTTGTCAACAAATACGCAGGCGTGCGGCCCCTTCAGCTGTTGAGGCTGCTGCGCGGTTGCCGGATGGCCAAAATGCTGCCCGCTACCGAATACAGGGCCCGTTCGGTGTTGCTGCCGATCAGCCGTTCAAGCCCGACCCGATGCGCTGTGCCCATGACCACCACATCGGCCAGGAACTCTTCGACAAACGCCTGGATCACCGGCACCGGTTGCCCCATCACAAAGTGCCGCCGCTCCGGCGGAACGCCATAACGGTCGGCCAAGATGACGAATGACTGATGCAGGGACTCGTGCAGTTCTTCGGAAAAATCCAGGTTCCAACCGCCCATGCCCCTCGGTGCGTCGCCATTGAACGCCGGGGACAGGTCGTAGGCATGCAGCAGATGCAACGGCGCGTCGCATTGCAAGGCCAGGGCCAAGGCGTGCTGGATGATGGCGTCGTTCAGGCCGCTGATCTGTGTGTCGGGATCGAACGGGTCAACAGCGGCCACCACGCGATGGGGCAAGCCGTAACGGGCCTGGCTCACCAGGTGCAACGGTGTTGTGCACTCACGCAACAGCTGGCAGTCGAGCGGCGTGATGAACACGCGCTTGAGCATGGGTTCGGCGTTGACGTCCTTGATCACCAGGTCCGGATTCAAGTCGGCGATGGTGCGCAGGATGTCCAGCATGGGGTGGGTGGTGAATATCAGTTCAACCGTCACCCGCAGCCCGTTCCCGCCGTGGCGCTGAAGTTCTTCGGCCAGCCAATGGCGATATCGGCGCAGGTAGTCCTGGTAGGCCGCCTCGTCGACGCGCTGCTCCCACAAATGAATAATCGGTGCGGGCTCGATAAACGCCCGCACATGGAGGCTCGCGTCACACGCCTTGGCCAGCGCCACCGCGCGTAACAGCGCCGGGGAGTGATACAGCGTGCGGTCGGCAATCAACAGCAGACGTTGGTATTGACTCATTTCACACCTCTTCAAGGCCCGCTCGGGGCTACCGGCCGGCGTCAACCACGCGCAGGTTTGATTGCCCACATACTGCAAGGCGCATTGTGCAGCAGGCTTTCGGCGGTGGTGCCCAGCAGTTTGTTCAACCCGGCGTGCTGCACGGTGCCCATGACGATGACGTCGATCTGATGGTCATGCGCAAAGTTGCAGATATTCCACAGCGGCACCCCTTCGATAAAATGCCGTTGTTCGACGGCAATCCCCTGGCGTTCGGCCAAACTGGCGAATGCCTCATGCTGCGCTTCGTTCAGCGCCTCATAGAGCCCGGAAACCAGAGGTACAGCGCCATAGCCCATGTCTTTGGCATACACCGCCGCCCAGTCGTACACGTGCAGCAGATCCAGCTGTGCATTGCACTGGGAGGCCAGCTTGGCTGCCGCCTCGACAATCTGGTCATTGAACACCAGGTCCTGCTCCTCGCTGCGCAACACATCGACGATCGCCAACACCTTGCGGGGCAGCGGATGCCGTGCATCGGTGACCAAGTGCACCGGCACAGGGCAGTCGCGCAGCAGTTGCCAATCCAGGGGCGTGAAGAACACCCGTTTCAACGCCGGTACGTCCTCGGCATCCTTGATAATCAGGGCCAGCGACATCTCGTTGACGAAATGCAGGATTTCCTCATAGGGGTGATGCACCCACACCACCTCGCTGGTGACCTCCAGCCCGTGCTTGTTCATCGAGTCGGCCTGTGCGGTGAGCCAGTGTCGATGGGTGTCCAGGTACCCTTCCCGCGCACGGTCAATCTGGTCCGGCGCGAACAGGCCGGCGATGGCCAGGGCCTGCAAATAATTGAACGCCACGATGTGCAGCGGCAGTTGCATCGCATGTGCCAACGCAGCGGCACGCTCGAACGCCGGCGTACGGGTCATGGTGGGAGGGGCAATCAACAGTAAACGCGGAGTCTGCAACATGGGGCACCTCGGCACGTGGCCATCTCAATCCGTGAATTGGCCTTCAGATTGAGCCGTGCGCAGCGGCGGCCAGTTGATCTTTGTCAGCTTGAGCCGGCAAAAAGTTGACTTTCGTCAACAGGCCACCGGTGCCTTGCACCTAGCCTGAATCAAGGCCTGCAGCCTCACCTGCGCCGTCGGAGGGAACATGATCGAAGATGAGCAGCAACTGTTGATGCGGGCACTGGACGCGGCAACGAACCCGGTACTGATCACCGAGAGGACTGGTTGCATCGTGTGGATCAACAAAGCGTTTTGCCTGCTCAGCGGCTACTCCAAGCCGGAACTGGTCGGCAAGACCCCTCATTTGATGTCTTCGGGTCGCCAGACGACCACGTTTTACCGGGAATTATGGATGACCATCATGGCAGGCCTGACGTGGCAGGGCGAGATGGTCGAACGCCGCAAGGACGGCTCCAACTGCACGATCAACCAGGTCATCACGCCAGTGTTAGACCCCGAGGGGGTGGTGACGCATTTCATCGCCATCCTGCACAATTTTCAGGTGATGGATGAGGAGCGCGCGCGCATGCAGCAACTGGCGTTCCATGATGGGCTGACGGGATTGCCTAACCGCTGCCTGTTCCTGAGTTTGTTCAATCAGGCGATCAATCACGCCACCCGCCAGCAAAAGCCGCTGGCGTTGATGTTTATCGATCTGGATCGTTTCAAGGCGGTGAACGACACCCACGGCCATGCGTGCGGCGATAAATTGCTGGTGGCGGTGGCTGAACGCCTCAGCCAGTCGGTGCGCCGCTCCGACGTGGTCTGCCGCTTGAGCGGCGATGAGTTCGCGATTCTAGTGATCGGCATGGAGCAGGCGGCACAGGTTGAGGCGTTGGCCGAGAAGCTGATCGGGGCCGTCGACCAGCCCTTCATGATTGACGCCCAGCGCCTGCGCACGCACATCAGCGTCGGCATCAGCCGATTTCCCGGGGATGGCCAGAACGTCGAGCAACTGCTGGAGCAGGCGGACAATGCGATGTACCAGGCCAAACGACTCGGGGGCGGCACCTGCCGTTTCAGCTTGCTTAACCGGCCTGCCGATTGAATAACGGTCACCTCGTACCATGGCCCAGGGTATGTGTTACGCGCATACCTCATGCTCAAACGTCATAATCCTCTGTTTTGCGGCGTGTTAATCTGCTGCGACTATGAATAGGCATTGATCGTCAGTCGACAATGGCCCCAACCAGGAAAGATCATGCCAAAAAAGTCCCACTCAGCGCTTCGTCGCAATTTTCGTGAGCTGTTTGCAACGCCAACCTGCGTTGAAACCGCGTCGGTGTTCGACCCTATGTCGGCACGTATCGCCGCCGACCTGGGCTTCGAAGTCGGTATCCTGGGCGGCTCCGTGGCCTCGTTGCAGGTACTGGCAGCGCCCGACTTTGCGTTGATCACGCTGAGTGAGTTCGTTGAGCAGGCCACCCGCATTGGCCGCGTCGCCCAGTTGCCGTTCATTGCCGACGCCGACCACGGCTACGGCAACGCCCTGAACGTGATGCGTACCGTCGAAGAACTGGAGCGCGCCGGTGTGGCCGCGCTCACGATTGAAGACACGCTGCTGCCGGCGCAATTCGGGCGTAAGTCCACCGACCTGATTTCCATCGAGGAAGGCATCGGCAAGGTCCGCGCCGCCTTGGAGGCTCGAGTCGATCCTGAACTGTCGATCATCGCCCGCACCAACGCCGGTGTGTTGCCGACCGAAGCGGTTATCGAGCGCACCCTGGCCTATCAGAAGGCCGGTGCCGATGGGATTTGCATGGTCGGCGTCAGTGATTTCGAGCACCTGGAAAAAATCGCCGAACACCTCACGGTGCCGCTGATGCTGGTCACCTACGGCAACCCCAAGCTCCATGACGCTCAACGCCTGGCCAGCCTGGGCGTGCGCGTGGTGGTGGCCGGCCATGGCGCGTATTTTGCGGCGATCAAGGCCACCTACGACAGCCTGCGTGCCCAGCGCCAGTTGACCCACAGCACATCGAACCTCAGTGCTACCGAGCTGACCCATACCTACACGTTGCCAGAGAGTTACGTGGCGTGGGCTGAAGAGTTCATGGATGTAAAAGAGTAGCGTCATCAGCGGTGAACCCCGTCCTCCCCTCCCCTAAATACGTTCAACTACGCCGCCGACTGAAACACCGCCCACGAAAAAATCCGCCGCACTATCTGCGGCGGCAACCAAAGGATGGTGTCGAAGCAGAGCGGCTAAGACAGGCCCCACGCTACTCCCCTGCGCGATTAAAAATCGTGAAGCTTTATTAATCGAGTTTCATCCCCAGCAGGGCTGCAGGCCGCGCAAACTCTGACTGGAATCAACCTCGACAAACCCGTCGAAGACAATAAAAAACCGTAACGCCTCACTTTAAAACTCTGCCCATACAAGCGTGTACGCCTATCAAACAGTGCGGCGTTTCTGTGCGCGTTCATTATTCCGGGGAAGTTAATAACATGATTAAACAGTGGAGCCTGTTGGCGTTGGCGGTGTGCGCCAGTATCAGCCCCGTGGCGTTTGCCGAGTCCGTCACGGACCAGGCCGACTCCAAGGGCTTTATCGACGGCAGCAGCGTTACCGGCTTGTTGCGTAACTACTACATGGACCGCAATCGCGAGAGCGGCAAGGCCGACAACCGCGACTGGACGCAAGGGGCGATGCTCAACTATGCCTCTGGCTTCACCCAGGGCACCTTCGGTTTCGGCGTGGATGCCTATGCTTACGGCGGGCTGAAGCTGGACGCCACGCACCAGGACGCCGGCACCGGCAACCTGCCCACCGATCGCCATGGCGATCCCGAGAATGCCTATGGCTCCGTGGGCGCGGCGGTGAAAATCAAACTATCCAAGACCCAGTTGAAGTTCGGTGACATGCAGCCCACCGCGCCGGTCTTCGCTACCGGCGGCACCCGACTGCTGCCGCAGACCGCCACCGGTTTTGATCTCACCAGCAGTGAAATCGCGGGCCTGGACCTGGAAGCCGGCCACTTCACCAGCACCAACAGTGGCATGACCAGCAACCATGACCATGACATCTATGCCACCTACGCCAATGTGGCGGCCAACAGTGCGAGCTTTATCGGCGGCAAATACACCTTTACCCCGTCACTGAGCGCGACGCTGTATGCCGGCGAACTGGAAGACATCTGGCGCCAGTACTACACCAACCTGAACTACGTCATCGCCCTGCCCCATGAGCAATCGCTGGCCCTGGACGGCAACCTGTACCGCACCCTCGACACCGGCAGCGCCAAGGCCGGTGCGATCAACAACACCACCTACTCGGTGGCGGCGGCCTATTCGTTCTTGCAGGCGCACACGCTGACGCTGTCGTTCCAGAAGGTCCACGGCGATACGCCCTTTGACTACATCGGCACGGGCAACAACGGCGCAGGTGAAGGCGGCGATTCGGTGTTCCTGGCCAACTCGGTGCAGTGGGGTGACTTCAACGGCCCGGGCGAGCAGTCGTGGGGGATTCGTTATGACTTGAACATGGCCAGCTATGGCGTACCGGGGTTGAGTTTCATGACCCGTTACATCAACGGTTCGGACATCGACGGCACCCACACGCCGGTCAACAGCGCTTATGCCGGCGATTACGGTGCCGACGGCGCCCACCACGAGACGGACGTGGAGGCCAAATACGTGATCCAGAGCGGCCCGGCGAAAAACCTGTCATTGCGCGTGCGTGATGCCATCGTGTCGTCCAATGCTGACCAGCGCGATGGCGACTTGAATGAGCTGCGGGTGATCGTCGACTACCCGTTCACCTTGCTGTAAGGAGGCCGTGTGGAGAGGGAGCGGCTCCCTCTCCACGACTAAAACGCGATCAGCCAACCCAGCCGACGGCGGTTTTGGGGATGACTTCCGACTCGTCCAGTTTCGACGCAAACATACTCACGGCCTGCACCGCGTCACTGGTGCTGGTACGAATCTGCAGGATCACCGAACCCGCCTGGTCGGCCAGGTTCACGCCGCGTTGCGCGCCCTCCTGGGTGGAGCTCATGCTGGCCACCGCGTCGCGGGTTTCCGACAGGATCATGCCAATCATCTCGGCGATTTCCGCGGTAGAGCGGCTGGTACGTCCCGCCAACTGCCTGACCTCATCGGCTACCACGGCAAAACCACGCCCTTGGTCGCCCGCACGGGCAGCCTCGATGGCCGCGTTGAGGGCCAACAGGTTGGTCTGGTCGGCGATGCCTCGAATGGTATTGACGATGGCGGTAATTTGCTCGGAGCGCTCTCCCAATTGTCCGACCAGACGCGCCGATGCGCCGATGTTCTCGGCAATCCGGCGCATTTCAGCGGCAGTTTCATGAATCACCTGGGTGCCATGTTCGGCAAACCGCTCGGTTTCGGACGAGATATGGTAGGCCCGAGAGGCGCCGCGTGAATCTTCCTCGAACTTCTCCACGCGCTCAGTGATGTCGCTGGCAAACTTGACGATCTTGATCAGCGTGCCGTCGCCGTCGTAGACCGGGTTGTAACTGGCCTCCAGCCACGCGACGCGGCCATGCTTGCCAATACGTTTGAATTGCCCGGTGAAGAATTCACCGTTATTCAGGCGCCGCCAGAAGTCGGTGTACTCGCTGCTGTTGATCAGGCTGGGCTCGCAAAACAGGCGGTGATGTTTGCCTTTGATTTCGGCCAGCGTATAACCCATGACGTGCAGAAAGTTCTCGTTGGCGTCCAGTACCTGACCGGTCAAGTCGAACTCGATCACCGCCATTGCCCGGTCCACTGCGGCCAGTTTGCTGCGGGTGGCCGCCTCTTGCTCGACTTTGGCGGTGACATCCAAGGCGTACTTGACCACTTTCAGGACTTGACCACGCTCATCCAGCACCGGGTTGTAGCTTGCCTCCAGCCAGATGGTCTTGCCGTGGGCGTCCACGCGTTTGAAGGTGCCCGAGACGAACTTACCGGCCTTAAGCTCCCCCCAGAACTGACTGTAGGCCGGGCTGTTGGTCAGCGCCGGCAAGCAAAACTCACGGTGGGATTTGCCCGCCAACTGGTCACGGCTGTAACCCAGGGTTTTCAGGAAGTTGTCGTTGGCACGCAGCACCTTGCCGTTGAGGTCGAATTCGACCACTGCCATGGAGCGTTCCAGGGCGCTGATCAGTCCTTTGTACTCGGTGACTTCGGCCGTCCTGGCCGCCAGTTCTGTTTTGAGTGTTGTGTTGAACATGACGTACCCTCAGCCGTGCGGAAAATCTATCTCTAAACTCGCTATCGGCCGCGGAATACGGGACTTTACGTGGATTAGTTGTTTATTTTTTGACGTCAAGATGTTGTACGGGAAATGGAAGTTCCCGGTGTATCGGAGGCCCTCTCATTTGCCCCTGTTGCTATTTTCAAGGACCATGGCGCCTTCCTGTTACAACCGACAAGAGGCGCACTGATGACCAACCAAGACCTGTCCTACACCCCCGATCCGGATGCAGACTCGATTTCCTCAGATGTCGTCGGTTTCAACGGCATCCTGGTCTCCACCCAGATCCCGACCCGCGCCGACGGCAGCCTGGAACTGGGCGACATCACCCTGCAAAGCGAATGCACGCTGCAAGCGCTGAAAGTGGCGCTGGAAAAGGCCGGCAGCGCCATGGACCGGGTCATGCACCTGACCATTTATCTGACCGACATGGCCGACCGCGCCGCCTTCAATGAGGTCTACAAACGCTTCTTCGCCAAGCCCTGGCCCGTGCGCGCGGCGGTTGGCGTGGCGGCACTGGCGGTAGACGGCATGCGCGTGGAAGTCACGGCGATGGCCGCCAAGGCCTGAGTTGATGCCGGTCAGGCAATTCACGGCTACAATGCCCGCCTCAACCGTGACAAGCCTGACTAAAAAAACTATGTCCTTGCCCAAGCATCACCTGGAATTGCTCAGCCCTGCCCGCGATGTCGCCATCGCGCGCGAGGCCATCCTGCATGGCGCCGACGCCATCTACATCGGCGGCCCCAGCTTCGGCGCGCGCCATAACGCGTGCAACGAAGTGAGCGATATCGCTCAACTGGTGGAATTCGCCCGTCGTTACCACGCCCGCGTCTTCACCACCCTCAACACCATCCTGCATGACAACGAACTGGAACCCGCGCGCAAGCTGATCCATCAGCTCTATGACGCCGGTGTCGACGCGTTGATCGTGCAGGACCTGGGCGTGATGGAGCTGGATATTCCGCCCATCGAGCTGCACGCCAGTACCCAGACCGATATTCGCACCCTGGGCCGTGCCAAGTTCCTCGACCAGGCCGGGTTCTCGCAGCTGGTCCTGGCCCGCGAGCTGAACCTGCAGGAAATCAGCGCCATCGCCGGCGAGACCGATGCCGCCATCGAGTTCTTTATCCACGGTGCCCTGTGCGTGGCGTTCTCCGGGCAATGCAATATCTCCCACGCGCAAAATGGCCGCAGCGCCAACCGTGGCGACTGCTCCCAGGCCTGCCGCCTGCCGTACACCTTGAAAGACGACCAAGGCCGCGTCGTGGCCTTTGAAAAGCACCTGCTGTCGATGAAAGACAACAACCAGAGCGCCAACCTGCGCGCGCTGGTCGAAGCCGGCGTGCGTTCGTTCAAGATCGAAGGCCGCTACAAGGACATGGGCTATGTGAAGAACATCACGGCCTATTATCGCCAGCGTCTCGACGAGATTCTCGAAGACCGTCCGGACCTGGCCCGCGCATCCAGCGGCCGTACCGCGCATTTCTTCCTGCCCGACCCGGAAAAAACTTTCCACCGTGGCAGCACCGACTACTTTGTCAGCGACCGCAAGATCGACATCGGCGCCTTCGACACCCCGACGTTCACCGGTTTGCCGGTGGGGGTGGTGGAAAAGGCCGGCAAGCGTGACCTGCAGGTGGTCACCCATGAGCCGTTGTCCAACGGCGACGGCCTCAATGTGCTGGTCAAGCGCGAAGTGGTGGGTTTCCGCGCCAACATCGCCGAGCCCAAGGGCGAATTCGAGGAGGATGGCGAGAAGCGCTACCGCTACCGCGTCGAGCCGAATGAAATGCCGGCCGGCCTGCATCAGTTGCGCCCGAACCACCCGCTGAACCGCAACCTGGACCACAACTGGCAGCAGGCGTTGCTCAAGACCTCGGCCGAACGCCGTATCGGCCTGTCATGGGTCGCACGTTTGCGTGAAGAGCAGTTGGAAGTCACCGCCACCAGCGAAGAAGGCATCCGCGCCAGCGTCACCCTGCCCGGCCCGTTCGGCGTGGCCAACAAGCCGGAACAGGCGCTGGATACCCTGCGTGACCTGCTTGGCCAACTGGGTACCACCGAGTATCACGCCACCCGTATCGAACTGGATGCACCGCAGGCGTTCTTTATCCCCAACTCACAGCTCAAGGCATTGCGCCGCGAAGTGATCGAAGCGTTGACCGCCGCCCGTGTTGCCGCACACCCGCGTGGCGGGCGCAAGGCCGAGACCACGCCGCCGCCGGTGTACCCGGAAGCGCACCTGTCGTTCCTGGCCAACGTCTACAACCAGAAAGCCCGCGACTTCTACCACCGTCACGGCGTGAAGCTGATCGACGCGGCCTTTGAAGCCCATGAAGAAACCGGCGAAGTGCCGGTGATGATCACCAAGCACTGCCTGCGCTTCTCGTTCAACCTGTGCCCTAAACAGGCCAAGGGTGTGACGGGTGTGAAGACCAAGGTCGCGCCGATGCAGCTGATTCATGGCGACGAAGTGCTGACCCTGAAGTTCGACTGCAAACCCTGCGAAATGCACGTGGTGGGCAAGATCAAGGGGCATATCCTTGGGCTGCCGCAACCGGGCAGTGTCGTGGAGCATTTCAACCCGGAAAATCTCATCTATCAGGGCACGCACTGACCCTCTGGGAGCGGGGCCACCACCAGCCCCGCTGCAACCCTGCCGCTGCCAGCAGAATTGCCGCCACCCCCAGCCATTGCAGCCAGCCCAGGCGATGCCCGAAGGCAATCCAATCGACGAAGATCGCCGCAATTGGGTAGATAAACGACAGCGCGCCGGTAATGTCGGTCGGCAATTTCTGGATCGCGCCATACAGCAACACATACATCAAACCGGTGTGCACCACGCCGAGCGTCGCCAGCGCCGCCCAGGCGTTGGTGGTGACCGGCAAGCTATTCCAGGGCACCAGCGGCGCCAATAGCAACGCGCCCGTCGTCACCTGGATCAACGCCATCAAATGCGGCGGTACGTCCTTCAAACGCTTGATGATCAGTGCGGCAATCGCGTACAGGAATGCCGCGCCCAGCGCCAAGGCGATGCCTGTAAGGTAGTCGTCACCGGTGGGTTGATCACCATGGGCGGTGACAATCGCCAGCATCCCCAGGAACGCCACGCACAACCACGCCAGTTTCTGCACGGTGATCTTTTCCCCCAGGAACAGCGCCGCCAGCATCACCAACATGAACGGCTGCACGTTGTACACCGCCGTGCTGATGGCGATCGATGCATGGGAATAGGATTCGAACAGCAGCAACCAATTGCCGACAATCGCCACGCCACTGAGCATCGCCAGGCCGAGCTTGGCCCAACTGAGCAGGTCCAGGCGCAGGTAACCGAGCAGCGCGCACACCAGTAATAGGGTCAGCCCGCCGATCACGCAGCGCCAGAACACCACTTCGATGACCGACACGCCAGACACCAGCACAAACCAGCCGATGGTGCCCGAGATCAGCATGGCGGCAATCATTTCCCACGACCCGCGACGAATAGATGTGTCCACGATGGAGGCTCCTCAAGTGAGGCTCAATTATGGCAATCTGCTTGTGATCGGCTCCAGCGCCTAAAAAAGGTAAAACCCCGACATTACCTTTTCTTATTAGGCGGACACCATGATTGACACCATCGACCAGCAACTCATCGCCGCCTTGATGGACGACTCGCGACTATCCCTCAAGGCCCTGGCGGGCATCACCGGGCTGTCCTCGCCCAGCGTCGGCGAACGCCTGCGCCGCCTGGAAGAACGCGGCGTGCTGACCCACTACACCGTCGACATCGACCCCAAGCACTTCGGCTACCTGCTGCAAGCCATCGTGCGCATCCGCCCCCTACCCGGCAAACTGCAGGAAGTGGAGCGGCAGATCCAGTCGATCCCCGAGTTCACCGAATGCGACAAGGTCACCGGCGAAGACTGCTTTATCGCGCGCCTGCATGTACGCACCATGGACCATCTCGACAGCCTGCTGGACCGGATCAATGCGTATGCCGAAACCAACACCGCCATCGTCAAGAAAACCCCGGTAAAGCGACGCTTGCCGCCGCTGACCAACGACTGAACCGTAACAAACCGATTCCTGTGACGAGCGCGCCTGTTGTGGCGAGCGGGCTTCCTGTGGCGAGCGGGCTTGCCCCGCGTTGGGCTGCGAAGCAGCCCCTAAACCTGAGCACTCACTAGGCCTGGATAAACACGTTGACTTTATTGGGGCCGCTTCGCGCCCCAACGCGGGGCAAGCCCGCTCGCCACAGGAAGCCCGCTCGCCACAATAAGCCGTGCAATAAAAGGATACGCAACTCAACGCGGCTATTTCGCCTGCGCTGCTAGCGTGAAAACTTCTTATCCATGCGAAGGAGCAACGGATTGCCTCGTCAGCCAAACTCTCACCTGCTACGTCGTGGTCGCTATTCAGAAACCGGTCGAGCCTATCTGATCACTGCTGTCGTGCATCAACGCCATCCATTGTTTCGCGACTTTCGCCTGGGCCGCTTATTAGTCGCGGAATTCAAGAGAGTTCATGATTCAGGGCAGGTCAATTCGCTGGCGTGGGTGATCATGCCGGACCACTTTCATTGGTTGCTCGACCTCAATGGCCCGACGCTGCCTGATGTGATGCGCCAGACCAAATCGCGCAGCACCTTAAGCATCAACAACGCCCGTGGCAGTCGGGAGAAATTCTGGCAGCGTGGCTACCACGACCGGGCGGTACGGGCTGAAGACGATATTCGGAAAATGGCGCGCTATATCGTCGCCAACCCCTTGCGAGCAGGATTGGTGGAGCGCATTGGCGATTACCCACTGTGGGATGCTGTCTGGTTATGACCGTTTGTGGCGAGCGGGCTTCCTGTGGCGAGCGGGCTTGCCCCGCGTTGGGCTGCGAAGCAGCCCCAATAAAGGCACCGCGTTTATCCAGGCACAATGAGTGGTCAGGTTTAGGGGCCGCTTCGCGCCCCAACGCGGGGCAAGCCCGCTCGCCACAGGAAGCCTGCTCACCTCAACAGGCCCCTTGCCACAGGAGCCTAGTCGTGAAGGGCCTTTGCGGCAGGCAGCAAACTCTGAAACTTGCGATAACGCGCGTCCAACACCGGCTGTTGCGTCAGGTCAGGCTTGTATCGGGCTTTGACCGGCATCCCCGCCGCCAGCAACTCCGCACCCTGCCCCAGCGCCACAAACCCCAACTTCGCCGCGCCAATACACGCGCTCAATTCACTGCCGTGCAAAGTGAAGATTTCCCGCTGCAGGATATTCGCCAGCAACTGCGCCCAATACTCACTGCGTGCACCACCGCCCACCAGGGCACAGGCTCCCACATCGGCGCCGGTCGATTGCACCGCACGCAACGCATCGAGCAAACCGAAACCCACCCCTTCCATCACCGCGTAACCGAGCATCGCCGGTGTGCAGTCGTGGCCCAGGTTCATGAAGCCGCCGCGCAGTAGAGGATCATTATGAGGGGTGCGTTCGCCTGCGAGGTACGGCAAAAACAACGGCGTTTCCAAAGGCACTGGCTGGCCGATAGGCAGCTGCACCTGGACCTGATTCAACAACGTCTGCTCATCCGCCATACCCGTCAGCCGTGTGACCCAGCGCAAACAACTGGCGCCGGCGAGCATCGCGCCCATGGTGTACCAGCGGTTGGGCAGTGCATGGCAGAAGCTGTGTACCGCACTGGCGGGGTTGCCGGCCGCGTGATCGGTGATCGCAACAATCGCCGCGCTGGTGCCAAGGGTGATAAAGCCATCACCGGCGTTGATCGCGCCGATACCCACAGCGGCCACCGGATTGTCGCCGCCACCGCCGGCTATCACCACGTCAGACGACAAACCCACCCCAGTCGCGGTTAAAAAAGCGCTCGCCGCACCACCCTCCACCAACCTGGGCAGTTGCCCAGGGGCGAGGCCCGTAGCGCGAACCATCGGACTAAACCATTCCCGCCGCGCCACATCCAGCCACAACGTACCCGCCGCGTCGGACATCTCGCTGATGCGCTCACCGCTCAAACGCAAGCGCAGGTAATCCTTGGGCGACAGCACGCAATCAATCGCCTGGAACACCTCGGGTTCGTGCCGTTGCAGCCACAGTAGTTTCGGCGCGGTCAGCCCAGCCATGGGCAGGCTGCCGGTGACGTCGGCGAAGCCGGGGCCCAAGTGTTCGGCCTCGGCCACGGCACGGGAGTCGTCCCACAGGATCGCCGGGTACAACACGCGGTTATCCGCCCCCAGCAACACCGCGCCGTGCATCTGCCCCGACAGGCCGATACAGGCCACGCGTGTAAACGCCTCGTGTCCGCGCAGTTGCTCCAACGCCTGCACGCAGGCTTGCCACCAGTCTTGCGGCGCTTGTTCAGACCAGCCGCTGTGCCGGCGCGACACGCTCAAGCGCACGCCGGCATGGGCCAGCACCGCGCCCGTGGCGTCCATCAGGATGGCTTTGAGTTCCGATGTGCCCAGGTCAATGCCCAGGGAAACAGGACTGTTCATGCGTGTGTGATTCCAATCAATGACAGCCACAGGAGTTACGTAACTGCAGGGTCGGCGCGAGGCGCACGCTCTGGGGCGGTGCGTCGGGCGACGCCATACGTTGCAGCAACAGGTCAACCGCGCGGGCGCCGAGGGCCTTGACCGGCTGTGCGATCAGGCTCAGGCGCGGCACGAAAAAATCCGCCCAGTCAAAATCATCAAAGCCCACCAGGGCCATTTGTCTCGGCACGTCGAGCTGCGCGTCACGCAAGGCGTGCATCGCGCCGAGGGTCATGAGGTTATTGCCGGCCATGATCGCCGTGGGTGGCGAAGCCAGGCCCAGCAACTGCACCGTAGCCTGGCGCGCAGGCTCGGTGTTGGAGCCACCGTTGACCAGCAACTGCGGATCGAAGGCCAGCCCCGCCGCGTGCAACGCCGCGCGGTAACCCGCCACCCGCTCATCCGTGGTACTGAACCCCGTGCGCCCGGCAATAAAGCCGATGCGACGGTGCCCGTGCCCGACCAGGTGTTCAATCAGCGCCTGGGTGGCCTGGGCATTCTCCACTCCGACCTGATCAAACTGCTCACTCATCATGCGGTCCACCAGCACCGCTGGAATCTCGTTGGCGCGCAGGTACTCCAGGGCCATCGAACCGTTCGACGGCGCCAGCACAATACCGTCGACCCGCCGATGGTGCAGCGCCGTGACCACCCGCAGCTCCTGCTCCGGGTCGTCATGGGTATCGACAAACAGCATCATGTAACCGTGCTTGGCGCACTCGGTTTCAATCGCGTGCACCGTCTCGCTGAAGTAATGGTTGGACAGCGCCGAGATCGCCACGCCAATCGTGTTGGTACTCGACCGCGCCAGCGAGCGCGCCAGGGTGTTGGGGATATACCCCAGCGCCTGGATCGCCCGCTGTACCGCCAGCACCGTGGCCGGGCTGACCTTGCGGGTGCCGTTCAACACGTGTGACACGGTCGACGTCGACACCCCCGCCCTGCTTGCCACGTCATCCATGGTCACCACGACGCTGTTCCTCTCACACTATCAATGTTTACTCGACCAGCCGCTGTACGTACCGACGTTGTCGCGGGTGATCAATTTTGGCGTGAGCAGGGTAACCGCTTCGGCCGGGGCTTTGTCGTTGAGCAGGTCATTGCCGACATTCACCGCCGTCTGCGCCATGGTCCACGGGTCCTGGCTGGCGGATGCCTGGATCTGGGTATCGGTCTTCAGCGCGTTCTCGATGTCCGGCGCGCCGTCCACCGAGGTGATGATGATGCCGCTGCGTTTGAGCTGCTTGGCCGCCAGGTCGCTGCCGATGGCTTGCGGGTCGTTGATCGCAAACAGGCCGTCGATTTTCGGGAAGCGCGTGAGGTAACCCTGCATCACGTTCAGGCCGCCTTCGCGGGAGCCTTTGCCGTCCTGGTCGTCGGACAGCACCTTGATATCCGGCGCGCCGGCCAATGCGGCTTTACAGCCTTTGACGCGGTCGGTCACGGCGGTGACTTGCGGGCCGTTCTGGATAATCACGTTGCCCTTGCCGGAAAGCTTGTCCACCAGGTATTGGCAGGCCAGCTTGCCGGCTTCGACGTTGTCGGTCTGCACGGTGGCATTCACGCCCTTGGCGTCCACATCCACCGCGACCACGACGATGCCGGCATCGCGGGCTTTCTTGATTGCCGAGGCCATGGCCGAAGGGTCAACGGCGTTGATCAGGATCAGGTCGACCTTGGACGAGATAAAGTTGTCGATCTGCGAGAACTGCTTGCTCAAGTCATAGTCGGCGGACACCGAGGTGACCTTGACGTTGGGGTTCAGCTCCTTGGCCCGGGCCGTGGCGCCATCGGCCAGGGTCACGAAATACGGGTTGCCGAGCGAGCCCATGCTGATACCCAGGGCCTTGAGTTCGCGGGCCTCTACGGCTTGGGACATCAGGGCAGCCAAGGCGACGACGGGAAAGATGCGTTTAAGGTTCATGCGGGTCTCTCTTGTGATTGTTATGGGAGTGAAATCAGGTCCGCGCACCGGACTGGCGATAGCGATCCAGCGCGACCGCGCCGATGATCACAATGCCCTTGATGATGTATTGCCAGATGTCCGATACCCCCAGCAGCACCAGGCCGTTGGTGAGCACCGCGATGATCAGCGCACCGATCAGCGTGCCGCCGATGGTGCCGACGCCGCCGGTAAAACTGGTACCGCCGAGGATCACCGCGGCAATCGCATCCAGCTCATAGGATTGCCCCAGTTGCAGGCCGTTGGCGGCGAACAGGCGCGAGGCGCTCATCACCGCGCCCAGCCCGGCCAAGGCGCCGGACATGGCGTAGACGAACAGCAGCACCTTCCACACCTTGATCCCGGAGAGTCGCGCCGCTTCGGGGTTGCCACCCACCGAATAGATCTGCACGCCCATCACCGTGCGGCGCAGGATGAACCACGACAGCGCCACCACCGCCACGGCGATCACCACCAGCCAGGGCACGCCGAGGATCGAGTCGTTGCCGATAAAGGCAAACGGCAGGTCGGGGTTGAACACGGTCTTGTCATCGGCCAGCAAGCGCGCCAGGCCGCGCATGGCGGTGAGTGCGCCGAGGGTGACGATAAACGGCGGCAGGCGCATGAACGCAATCAACCCACCGTTGACTAGGCCCAGCAGCAGGCCGAAGCCAATACCGGCAGCAATCCCGAACATGCCGAACTGCGGCGACATCGATGCCTGCAACGCCACCACGGCCGACGCCGCCAGGATCGCCCCCACCGACAGGTCGATACCCGCCGTGAGGATCACAAAGGTCATGCCCGCCGCCAGCACCACATTGACCGAGGCCTGTTGGGTGATGATCGACAGGTTCTGCATGGTCAGGAAGTTCTCACTGGCCAGGGCGAAGCCCACCAGCAGCAATATCAGCACCGGCAACATGCCGACCGTGCGCATCAGTTCGCGGGCACGTTCTGCCTTGCCTGTTGTAGCAATCATCGAATCAGCCATGGGCAACCACCTGATCGCCACCGGTGGCGAGGTCAATAATACGTTCCTGGGAGATGACGTGACCGGAGGCCCCGCCGACTTCGGCCACCAACTGGCCTTCGCGCATGATCAGCACCCGGTCGCAGGTGCCGATGATTTCCGGCAGCTCGCTGGAGATCACCACGATGCCCACGCCGGCCTGCGCCAGTTGATTGATGATGCGGTAGATCTCGGATTTGGAGCCGATGTCCACGCCGCGTGTGGGTTCGTCGAGGATCAGCACATGGGGCTTGACCTCCAGCAGCCGCGCCAGCAAGACCTTCTGCTGGTTGCCGCCGGACAATGCGCCGACATTGACCTTGCCCGACGCCACGCGAATCGACAGTGACTTGATTGCTTCATTGGCACGTTTCAAGCCATGGCCACGGTCGAGCACACCGCCGGCGCGGGCATCCGGCACACAGGCGCAGACGTTGATGTTGTCGGCCACGCTCATGTCCAGGAACAGGCCCTGGGCCTTGCGGTCTTCGGTGAGGTAGACCACGCCGGCACGAATCGCATCCGCCGGGTTGCGCAGTTGGGTCACGGTCTTGCCCACCACTTCCAGGGTGCCGCTGGTGCGCGGGTCGGCGGCGAAGATCAGCCGCGCCAGCTCGGTGCGCCCTGCCCCGACCAGTCCGGCGATGCCCAGCACTTCGCCGGCATGCAGGTCAAAACTGCAATTGCGCACGCGCTTGCCATCGGCCATGTCACGCACGCGCATCACCACCGCACCAGGGTCGTAGGCGGCATGTTCCTTCTTGTAGAAGCCGGACAGATCGCGGCCGACCATCATTTTCACGAGGACTTCGGCCGACAGCGCCTCGCGGCTCAGCTCGCCGATGTATTGGCCGTCGCGCAGCACCGAGACACGGTCCGACAGTTCATAGATCTCGGCCATGCGATGACTGATGTAGATGATCGCCAGGCCCTGGCTGCGCAGCTGCTTGATCAGCGCAAACAGGCGGTCGGTCTCGCGGGACGATAACGGCGTGGTCGGTTCGTCCATCACCAGGATCCTGGCGTGGGCGTGCAAGGCGCGGGCGATTTCCACCAACTGGCGCTCGGCAATCGACAGGCTGCTGACCTGGGTGGCCGGAGTGAATTCGGCGCCCAGGCGTTGCAGGACTTCGACGCAGCCGGCTTGCATGCCCTTGCGGTCGATGGTCCAGCCACGGCGCAGTTCGCGGCCCAGGTAAATGTTCTCGGCCACGCTCAGGTTCGGGCACAGGCTCAATTCCTGGTAGATCACGGCGATGCCGAGGGCTTTGGCGGTGGCGGGTGTAAAGGTGGCGACGGGCTGGCCGGCCATGCGGATTTCACCGCCGGGATCGGCCTGGTAAGCGCCGGAGAGGATTTTCATCAGGGTCGATTTGCCGGCGCCATTCTCCCCCATCAAGGCGTGGATTTCGCCGGGGTAGACCTTCAGGCCGACATTCTTGAGCACGCGCAAACCGTTGAAGGTTTTGCTGATGCCCTGCATCTCAAGCAAGGGTTCAAGGCTCATCAATGAGCTCCTGGTTTTATTATTTTTGTCGTTCAGCCCTCTTTGATCAGAGCCGATTGCCACCGACTCTAATCAGATACATTTACTTACGCAAGCGCTTGCGTAGTCCGTTTGTCGCTAGAAGAAACGTTTCATCAAGCGCAAAAAATGCAATTTTTAGATTTCTAACGTTTTGGCAGCATGCGTACCAGGGTGTTGTCGCGTACCCAGTAATGGTGGAACAGCCCAGCGGCGGCATGCAGGCCGATCAACCAATAGCCGGCGCTGCCCAGCCACTCATGCCAGTGCTTGAATTGCTTGGCCAGGTCGGGGTCCACCGCCACCAGCGACGGCAAGGCAAACTCGAAATACGGCAAGGGCTTGCCTGCGGCGTTGAGCATCAGCCAGGCCAACAGCGGCGTCACGATCATCAAGCCATACAGGGCCAGGTGCATCAGGTGCGCCACGGCGGTCTGCCAGGCGGGTGGGCGTGGCAGGATCGCCGGGCTTGGCGCCAGGCGTCCCAGCAGGCGCAGCCAGACCAGCAGGAAAATGCCGATGCCGAACAGTGCGTGGCCGCCGAGGAAAACGCCCTTCAATGCATGGCCGCGAGGCAGCAGGCCTTTGATTTCAATGCAGGCGTACACGCCGACAAACAGCGCCAGCATCAGCCAGTGCAGGGTCATCGACAGCTTCGTGTAGCGCTGTGTCGCCAGATCTTCAATCATGGAAAGAGCCTTGTGCAGGTGGTGGCCGCAAGCAGCCGTGGGAAGACCGCGCCACGCTGCCCGCGAAGTCTTAAGGCAGTCTGAAGATCGGCAAAAATATCCTTTTGCCACCTTCAGACTTCGTTAAGAAATGCCTCCGATACTCCTCCCAACTTCACTGGGGAGGCGTAACGCCAATGCCCGATATCGATTGGAACATTCCCTTGCCGCTGCTGTTCGGCCCAGACGACAGTGCACCGATGTGCCTGTCCCGCGCCCTGCCCCAAGACCCGCAGCGGCCCGTCTTCGAGGCCTTCATCCAACAGCGTTTTCGTATTGCCCACGGCGCGGATATTCGCCACTTCATGCCACAGCTGTTTGGCGTCAGCCAGGCCAGCGGCGAGCTGTGCGCGGTTGCCGGTGTGCGCCTGGCGCGTGCCGAGCCGTTGTTCCTGGAGCGTTACCTGGACCACTCCATCGATCCGCTGATCAGTGCCGCCGCCGGACAAGCGGTGGAGCGCGGCGCCATCGCCGAAGTCGGCAACCTCGCCGCCAGCGACACCGGCAGTGCGCGCCTGAGCATCATCGCGATTACCTGGCTTCTCGCTATGGGTGGTCTGGAGTGGGTGGCATTCACCGGCAATATCGGCCTGGTCAACAGCTTCCACCGCCTAGGCTTGAAGCCCGTCACCCTGTGCGCGGCCGACCCGCAGCGCTTGGGCGATGAGCGCCATCACTGGGGCAGTTACTACGAAAGCCAACCGTGGGTGCATGTCGGCAATATCCGCGCCGGGTTCATCCATTTGCGCAACATGGGCCTGTTCTCACGCCTGGGGTTGCCCACCACCCTCGAGGACGCCAGCCATGTCGCCTGAAACCCGCCGCTTCCACGCCGTACTGCGCGGCCATGCCGAACGCAACGACGGCGCCATCGCCCTGTGGGGCGACAGCTTGAAAATGGATTACACCCAGATGTTCGCCGAAGTTGCGTATCGGCAGGAGCGCTTGCGCGACGAAGGCGTCAAGGTGGTCGCCCTGGCCCTGGACAATGGCATCGAGGCCATGCTGTGGGATTTGGCGGTGCTGTTCGAAGGCTTGACCTGCCTGACCCTGCCGCCATTCTTCAGCCCGGCCCAACGTGCTCATTGCCTGGAGCAAAGCCACGCCGAACGGGTGATCGCCGAGCCCCATCTGCAGGATGAGTTACTCGCCAACGGCTATCACCCGTCCGGTGAATTCTGGTGCCGCACCTTTGAAGGCCGCCCTTCGATACCCGCCGGCACCGCCAAGGTGACGTTCACCTCCGGCACCACCGGCGCGCCCAAAGGTGTGTGCCTGAGCGCCGACAGCCTGATGCGGGTGGCTCGCGAGTTGTACCAGGCCAGCCACAGCAGCGACCCACGCCACCACCTGGCGCTGTTGCCCATCGCGATCTTGCTGGAAAACCTCGGTTGCTACGCCGCGCTGTACGCCGGCGCCACCTTGAGTTTGCCCAGCCAGAAGAGCCTGGGCATCCAGGGCGCCAGCGCGGTGGACGCCGCACAATTGCTCGGCTGCCTGGCGGCCCGTCAGCCCCACAGCCTGATCCTGGTGCCGCAATTGCTGTTGATGCTGGTGATCGCCGCCGAACAAAAGGCCTTCAGCCCCCAAGGCCTGCGCTTTGCCGCCGTCGGCGGTGCGCGCGTTTCCAAGGCCTTGCTGCAACGTGCGCACCAGTTGGGGATGTCGGTGTACGAAGGTTACGGGCTGTCGGAATGCGCCTCGGTGGTGTGCCTCAATCGTCCCGAGGCACAACGCCCAGGCAGTGTGGGGCGACCGCTGCCCCACGTGGAAATCCGTCTGGCCGAAGACGGTGAGGTGCTGATCAAGGGCTCGACGTTGCTCGGCTATCTGGGCCAGCCCGACCAGCCCGAGCAATGGTGGCCCAGCGGCGATCTCGGCGCCTTTGACGAGGACGGTTTTCTCTACCTCAAGGGCCGCAAAAAGCATCAGTTCGTCACCAGTTACGGGCGCAACGTCAACCCGGATTGGGTCGAGGCCGAGCTGACCCAGGGCGGTGTGATCGCCCAGGCGTTCGTCTATGGCGAGGCCCTGCCGCACAACCACGCCCTGCTCTGGCCCCACCGCCCCGACTGCACCGACGCGCAACTGGCCGCCGCCGTGGCCGAGGCCAACAGCGGCCTGCCCGACTACGCCCAGGTGCATCGCTGGACGCGCCTGACACAACCCTTCACCGCCGCCAATGGCTTACTCACCGCCAATGGCCGGCCACGGCGCGACGCGATTGTCGCCCGTTATCAATCCCATTTTGCCCCTTCATTCAACGAGGAAACCTCATCGTGAATTTTTTCGACACGCTGCAAGAAGCCACCCAACACGAACGCCAGGCGCTGTTCAACCTGCCGATCATCCGCGACGCCCTGGAGGGCAAGGTCAGCCTGGACAGCTATCGCGCGTTCCTGGCCCAGGCCTACTATCACGTCCGCCATACCGTGCCGTTGATGATGGCCTGCGGTGCACGCCTGCCTTCGCGCCTGGAATGGCTGCGCAAGGCGGTCTGCGAGTACATCGAGGATGAATACGGCCACGAGCAGTGGATACTCGATGACATTGCTGCCTGTGGCGGCGACAAGGAGGCCGTGCGTGACGGGCGCCCCGGTTTGCCTATCGAGCTGATGGTCAGCTACCTCTACGACCTGATCGCCCGTGACAACCCGGTCGGCCTGTTCGGCATGGTCAATGTGCTGGAAGGCACCAGCATCGCCCTGGCCACCCACGCGGCCGGCAGCATCCGTGAGCGCCTGCAACTGCCGGAAACTGCATTCAGCTACCTGAGTTCCCATGGGGCCCTGGACATCGGCCACATGGAAACCTACCGGGGCTTGATGAACAGCCTGGACGACCCCGACGACCAGGCCGCCGTGATTCGCGCCTCCAAGGTCGTGTACGCGCTCTACACCGACATGTTCCGCAGCCTGCCGCGTATCGGGGAGACACCCCATGCGCCTGTCTGAAACGCGTGTGGTGCTGACCGGCGCCAGCGGTGGTATCGGCCAGGCGATCGCCACCGCCCTGTGTGCCAGTGGTGCGCGGGTGCTGGCCGTGGCCCGTCACCGCGCACCGCTGGAGGATTTGCTTGAGCGCTACCCGGAGCAACTCTGCTGGGTCGGTGCCGACCTGACCTTCCTCGCCGACCGCCGTAAGGTGCTGGCCGCCGCCGAAGCCATCGGCGGCATCAACCTGCTGATCAACGCCGCCGGCATCAATCACTTCGCCATGCTTGAGCAACTCGAAGACAACGACATCAACGGCATGCTGGCGCTCAACATTACCGCGCCGATCTGCCTGACCAGGTTGCTGCTGCCGCTGCTCAAGCAGGCACCGAGCGCCATGGTGGTGAATGTCGGTTCCACTTATGGCTCCATCGGGTACCCCGGCTATGCCACCTACTGCGCCAGCAAGTTTGCCTTGCGCGGGTTTTCCGAAGCGCTGCGTCGGGAGCTGGCCGACACCCGCGTCGGCGTGCTGTATGTGGCGCCGCGCGCGACCCGCACCCCAATGAACAGTCCGGCGGCGCAGGCCTTGAACGATGCACTCAAATCCAACGTCGACGACCCGCACACCGTGGCGTCCGCGGTGATCCAGGCCATCGCCAACGAGCGTCGCGATCTGTACCTGGGCTGGCCGGAGCGCTTCTTTGTGCGCCTCAACAGCCTGCTGCCGAACCTGATCGACCGCAGCTTACGTAAACAACTGCCGCTGGTACGCCGCTTGAGCGACAAACCTGAGAATAAGGACCCGAAGCCATGAAACAACTCTTTACCGCGCTGCTGCTCACCGCCCTGAGCCCCTTCACCTGGGCGATGGACGCCGTCGACCAACAACGCCTGAACGACATCCAGACACGCTGGGCGCACATCCAATACAACCTGCCCGAGGAACAGCGCCCCCAGGCCTTTGAAAAACTCGCCACCCAGGCCACGGCCTTCACCCACGACCGCCCCCAAGCCGCCGAAGCGTGGATCTGGTCCGGGATCGTCACCAGCAGTTGGGCCGGCGCCCAGGGCGGGCTCGGCGCGTTAAGCAAGGTCAAGGCCGCCAGGGTCGACCTGGAAAAAGCGCTGGCCCTGGACCCCAAGGCCCTGCAAGGTTCGGCCTATACCAGCCTGGCGGCCCTGTACGACCGCGTCCCGGGCTGGCCAATCGGCTTTGGTGATGCGGATAAGGCTGAACAGTTACTCAAACAGGCCTTGCAACTGAACCCTACGGGCATTGATAGTCTGTACTTCTGGGGTGACCATCTGTACCGGCAAAAACGCTATGGCGAAGCCCGTGATGCCCTGCAAAAAGCCCTGCAGGCCGCACCACGGCCGGGCCGGGAAACCGCCGATGCCGGACGGCGCAAAGAGATCGAAAGCGTGCTGGCCGACATCAACAAAAAACTCAACTGACAACACTCTACTGACAAGGAGTCTGCGTGCGCCTTTTACTGATCGAGGATGACGTGGCATTGGGCGAAGGCATTCACCAGGCGCTGGTGCGTGAGGGCTACACCGTCGACTGGCTGCAGGATGGCAGCAGTGCCTTGCATGCGCTGCTGAGCGAAACCTTTGACGCGGCGGTGCTCGACCTCGGCCTGCCCCGCATGGACGGTTTGGAGGTGCTGCGGCGCCTGCGTGACAGCGGCTCCAACCTGCCGGTGCTGATCCTCACCGCACGGGATGCCACCGAAGACCGCATCGCCGGGCTGGACGCCGGCGCCGACGATTACCTGATCAAGCCCTTCGACCTGGCCGAACTCAAGGCACGCCTGCGTGCCCTGCTGCGCCGCAGCGCCGGCCGGGCACGGGTCATGATCGAACACGCGGGCATCTGCCTGGACCCGAGCACGCAGCAGGTCAGTTACCACGGCGCACCGGTGCTGCTCACCCCCAAGGAGTATCAACTGCTGCACGAATTGCTGTCGCCGCCGGGCCGCGTGATGACCCGCGACCAACTGATGCAGCTGCTCTACGGCTGGAACGAAGAGGCCGAAAGTAACACCCTGGAAGTGCATATCCATCACTTGCGCAAGAAGTTCTCCAGCGAGCTGATCCGCACCGTACGCGGCGTGGGCTACCTGGTGGAGGAGCACCAGTGACCTCGATTCGGCGCCGCACCCTGAGCCTGATTATCGGCCTGCTGCTCACCGGGCTGCTGGTGATCAGCGTGCTCAACCTGCATGACAGCAATCACGAAATCGCCGAAGTCTACGATGCACAGTTGGCGCAGAACGCCCGCCTGCTCCAGGGCGTCATGAGCATGCCGCTGGCCAGCCAGGACCAAGCCGATCTGTATCGCGCCTTCAACAAAGCCTTGGGCAACGCCATGCCCAAGGTGGATGGGCACCCCTACGAAAGCAAGATCGCCTTCCAGGTGTGGAACCCACAGGGCGAGCTGCTGGTGTTTACCGCCAGCGCCCCTTCATTCGCCACGCCCCCCGCACAGCCGGGGTACAGCAATATCGACGACGTCAATGGCCACCAATGGCGTGGCTTCGTGCTCAAGGACAAGGACAACGGCCTGCGGATCTGGGTCGGCGAGCGTGATGACGTGCGCTCCGACCTGGTCCAGCGCATCGTGCGGCATACCCTGTGGCCGAACGTGCTGGGCAGCCTGATCCTCGCCGCCATGGTCTGGTTGGCCATCGGCTGGGGGCTCAAGCCCCTGGCCGATATGGCCGCCACTTTGCGTGCACGGCATTCCGGCTCACTGGAGCCGATGCAACTGACGCCCTTGCCCATGGAGCTGGAGCCGATGCAGGCGGCGTTGAACCGCCTGCTCGCGCAGATCCAGGAGATGCTCGGCCGCGAGCGGCGCTTTATCGCCGACGCCGCCCACGAAATGCGCACGCCCCTGGCGGTATTGCGGGTGCACGCGCAAAACCTGCTGGAAGCCGGCACCGAGACCGAACGGCGCGAGTCCCTGGCCTTCCTGATCAGCGGTGTCGACCGCACCAGCCGCCTGGTCAACCAATTGCTGACCATGGCACGCCTGGAACCCAGTGCCGGGCTACCAGCCGTGCAGGCTATCGACCTGGCGACCACGGTGCGTGAAACGCTGATTCAACTGACACCCTGGCTGCTGAGCAAAGGTCTTGAGCTGGTGTTCGATGTCGACGATGCCCAGTACCGCGTCACGACCGATGCCGGCGCGATCAATATCGCCCTGACCAACCTGGTGACCAACGCGGCGAACTTTTCCCCGGAGCACGGGGTGATCACGGTGGGGTTGCGCAAAACCGCCAACCGTTTCGCCCTGACCGTCGACGACCAGGGGCCTGGCATCGACGAAAATCAACGGGAGCGTCTGTTCGAGCGTTTCTACAGCCGTGGCAATGCCCAGGGCGCAGGCCTGGGCCTGACCATCGTGCAAACCATCGCCCAACGCCTGGGCGGCCAGGTACGCGTGGAAAACCTGGCGTCCGGCGGCCTGCGGGCGAGCCTGGACATTCCGCAGTGATCGGCCCTGCGGCTATCAAGGCGTAATCGCGACTTTCATCACCCCATCGCGCTGATCATTGGCACGTTTCAAGCCATGGCCACGGTCGAGCACACCACCGGCGAGGGCTCCGGCACACAGGCGCAGACGTTGACGCTGGGGTAGACCTTCAGGCCGACATTCTTGAGCACGCGTAAACCGTTGAAGGTTTTGCTGATGCCCTGCACCTCAAGCAAGGGTTCAAGGCTCATGGCTGAGCTCTTGGTTTTATTATTTTTGTGGTTGAGCGAGCCCGACTCTAATCCAGATACATTTTCATACGCAGCGCTTGCTTAGGCATTTTTGTCATTGAAGAAACGTTTCACCAAGCTGTTTAGTGAAATGTAGAGGGTCGCAGGATGGATTTGGTTACAACCCCATGCCCCGAGGGTAAGGGGCAAAGACAGACGATCTGACTAGAATGTGCGCCCCTCATTCACGCGGAAAAAATCGAAGACCATGCCCCTTTCCAGCGCCGTCGTTTATATCTGGTTTCCCGTATTTGCTGAGCACAGGAAAAACGTCGGCCACGCCGCCTTGTACATCGGCGACCCAAATATCGGAAAAAACATAGAGCGCAATTACTCCAAGTATGAAAATAGAGAGGCACGGCAGGCCGACAGGGAGGCGATCGAGCATTTCAATACCAACTACGTGAGTTGGTGGCCAGAAGAGAGTGGAGCGCAGTTGTTAGGCAAGCAGCCGCAAGGACGCAACCTGTTCCTGGAGTCAGACATAAGCGACGAAGGAAGCCCTCCCCATCTGGTCTATACCGTTTCCGGGCTGGACGTGGCGAACATGCGGGCCGAATGGTTCAAAATCAGGAACAAAACCAACGCCCACTTCGTTTTTTTCCGCAAAAACTGCTCCACCATCGTTTTGCGGATACTCAAGGCGGGCGGAGCCCTAAACAACTTACCCACTGCCAAGCACCTATGGTTTTCCAACAACCTTTACGTCACCCCGAAAAACATCGCGCAAATTTGCAACGAATTGCGCAATGCCAACCTGGCCGTTAAGACCCGAAACAGCCATTGCCCAGAAAAAGAATTCATATTCGGACTGCGCTGAGGTGCGTAAGCGCTGGCGCGGGTCGTTTATCTCTGCTAGGGCGATCAACTGACCAGCGCACCCAACCACATCGCGGCGGTCAGCAACACCTGCCCGGCGATCACATAGGCCGCAAATCGGCGGCCACCGCTGACCCAGGCCACCAGGCACTTGCTCAGCGAGTTGCAACTGATCGCCAGCAACACCGGGATCGGTGCGGCGTGGAGCGCGAGCTGGCCGCTGGTGACCAGGGCGGCAATCGATGCGGTGGTGGCGTGAGCGTCGGCGAAACCGCTCAGGGTGGCCGTTACCATCACCCCCACCTGGCCGAAGTAATAAAGCATCACGGACGATAGGAAGGTGATGCCGGTCAGGGTCAGAACCATGATCAGTGCCAGCTTGAGGTCGAACGCGCCTCCCACGCGGATGGCCTGGCCGGCCGGCGCCGGTGGCACGCGAAGCATGAGACATCCCCCATACAACGCAGTGGTGGCAAACCCGGCGAGTAATGGCCACATCATCTGCGACAGCAGCGCCGGCTCCACGGTACCGAGGATCAGTACGGCCTGGGCCACCGTGGCGATATTCGAGAGAATCGCCGCCGCTGCGAGCGTGCGCAGATGCTCCGGTTCCTTGGCGACAAGGTTGCCCATGGCGGCAATGGTCACCGTACTGGAAGCGAAGCCCGAGGCCACGGCGCCGATGACGTAACCATAGCGGGGCCCCAGCATACGTACCGCCACGTGCCCCACCGCCCCTACCGCCATCAACAGCACGGTCAAGGTGCAGATGGTGCGCAGGTTCACCCCGCCATAAGAGCCGATGAAACGATCCGGCGCCAGCGGCAGGACCACCAGCGCCACAATCAGCAATAGCAGGCCGTCGCGCATTTCTGCTTCGGTCAATTGGCTGCGGGCAAAGTTGTGCAGCTTGTCGCGATAGGCCAACAGGCCAACCATGACCACGCCGATTGCCGTGGCCAACTCGGGCCTGACCCCGCACAGGGCGCCCAGCACCAATACCGTGAGCAACGCGACTTCACTGGTGATTCCCGGGTCTTCGTCCTGGCTCTTCCAATAAGCGGTACTGACAATCATCGCCAGGCAACCGGCGACCAACCCGAGCAGCAGCGCACCGCCGACTTGCTGCGTGACGTAGCCCAGCAACGCCGTGATTGAATAGGTGCGTAAACCGGCAAAGGCACGACGCTCACCCTGCCCCTTGCTGCGCTCGCGCTCAAGCCCCACCAGCATGCCGATGCCCAGCGCGGCGGCGGCTCCGGCGATTCCAAGGGAAGCAGTCATCCGTACCTGCCGGCGCGGACCAATGCCGACGCTGCCTTCACGGGGTAATCGCGACTTTCATGACGCCGTCGCGCTGATGGGCGAACAGTTCATAGGCCGCCTCGATGTCGTCGAGCTGAAAACGGTGCGTCACCAGCGGCGACAAGTCCACCCGGCCACTGGCAACCACGGCCATCAAGCGGCGCATGCGTTCCTTGCCGCCGGGACACAGGGTCGACACGATGCTGTAGTCCCCCAGGCCGGCGCCAAACGCGTCATACGGGATATGCAGGTCACTGGAGTACACGCCCAGGCTGGACAAGCGTCCACCAGGGCGCAGCACGCGCAATGCCGATTCGAAGGTACCCTGGGTGCCCAGGGCTTCGATGGCCACATCCACCCCGCGCCCATCCGTCAGGCCCATGATCTGCTCGACCACATTGCCTTTCTTGAAATCAACGATATGGGTAGCCCCCAGGCCCCGGGCGACATTCATGCGTTCGCTGAGCCCGTCGACGCCAATGATCATCGAAGCGCCTTTAAGCCGTGCGCCCGCCACCGCGCAGAGGCCGATCGGCCCGAGGGCGAACACCGCCACCGTATCGCCAATGCTCACCTCGCCCCGCTCGGCGCCGGAAAAGCCGGTGGACATGATGTCCGGGCACATCAGTACCTGTTCATCACTCAAGCCATCGGGGATCGGGCACAGGTTGGCCAGCGCATCGGGAACCAGCACGTAGTCGGCCTGGCAGCCGTCAAGGGTATTGCCGAATTTCCAGCCTCCGGCTGCGCGAAAACCGTGGCGCGTATCGGGGCCGTCCTGGGAGCCGCAGCCACACAGGCAGGCAAAGCTCTGCCCGCTGGGGGTAATGGCCCCGGCAATCACCCGCTGCCCCTCGAAGAAACCGCGTACCTGGGAACCCAACCGCTCAATAATGCCCACCGGTTCATGGCCCACGGTCAGCCCCTTGGCCACCGGATACTCACCGCGCAGGATATGCACGTCGGTGCCGCAAATTGTCGTGGTGGTGATCCGCACCAGGGCGTCCAGCGGGCCGACTTCCGGGATGGGTTTGTCGTCGAGGACGATACGGTTTTTTTCAACGAAGACAGCTGCTCTCATGGTTGCCATGGTGTGACCTCCTGCGCCAGATGAATCCTGAATGCCCCCAGACTGCGCCGCGCAGACACCGTATAAGTTGATCATGATCAACTATCGCCGGATTGTTTGACGCGCCTGACCGAGCGTCGCTTGCCAGTCCCCGGTTCAAGGCAATTTGATGCAGGTCAACTCGGCCTCGGCGCCCGGGGCCATGATCAACAGCAGGTATCAACGCAGATGCTATCTGCTGCCAATGGTCACCCAAGGGAGAATCCCCATGTCTGCTCAAACCCGTTTCCTGCTGCTGGTCTCGCCGCTGATGGAACGCAGCCCGGCGTTCGACCGGGCGGCCGCCCTGGCAAAAGCCGAAGGCGCTGCCCTGCACATCCTGGCTTTCGATTATCTGGAAGGCCTGGCCACGGCCGGGCTGGTGAATGAGCAGGCGCTGGAACAGATGCGCCTTGGCTACGTGGAACGCCATCAGCAGTGGCTGGAAGCGCAGGCCGTGCCTTTGCGCAAACGGGGGCTGACGGTCACCACCGAAGTGGCCTGGGTGGAACGCCCGCTGCAAGAGCTGCTGGTTCGCCTGCGGGAAGAGCCGATGGCGGTGGTCATCAAGGCTCTGGAACATGAGTCCTTGCTGTCACGGCTGATGTTTACACCGCTGGACGTGCACTTGATACGCGAATGCCCGGTGCCGCTGCATTTTGTCAGCGCTGCGCAGCACGCCTTGCCGCGCAAGATCATCGCGGCCGTCGACCCGTTTCATCACGACCCGAGCTATGACGACCTCAACGACCGCATCCTGCACGAAGCCGTCAAGCTGGCCACGGCATGCGATGCGCAGGTAGACGTGCTTTATGCCCATGACCTGTCGGACCTGAGCGCCCAGGAGTACGGGTTGGGCAGCGGCGCCGGTTTCTTCTCCTCGACGGCCGCCAAGCGGCTGTTCGACGAACAGGGCCAGGCCTTCAACGAGCTGGCGGCGCGCAACGGCATCCCGCCGGCACAGCGTCATATGATCCTGGGCGACCCGGCGAAGGTGCTGTCCAGTTATGCCGATGCCTACAACGTCGATGTGATCGTCATGGGCCGGGTCGGTCATCGCGGCCTGTCGCGACTGCTGGGTAGTACAGCTGAATCGCTGTTGTACAAGATGCCATGCAGTGTATGGATGGTTAAACCGCAAATGCTGGATTGAAATATCATGGGTGGCCACCCTCGCTGCCGTAATTGCAGCGAGGCAGATACTTGAATGTAGTCAGTTATTTTCCCGTGCCAAACTTGCAGCTATCTTTTCCTGACATTTAGATGTCTAGTGAATGGATTATTAGGTGTGCAAGAGGCATTGGGCATGAAAGCAACACCTGTTCTTGTACAAGTCCAACATTTAAAAACAGCCTGTGCCAATTGCAGTGTTTTAGAATTGTGCTTGCCCATCGGCCTGACAGAATCCGAAGTGGTCCGCCTGGACACGCTGATTCCCCAACGGCTCAAAGTCAAAAAAGGCTCCTCGCTGTATCGCACCGCAGATCCCCTGCGCTCGCTGTACGCGGTGCGTACCGGTTTTTTCAAGACCTGCATAGTGTCCATGGACGGCCGCGAACAAGTCACCGGGTTTCAAATGTCCGGGGAAATGCTCGGCCTGGACGCTATCAGCGCCGACAAACATGCCTGCCATGCCATTGCCCTGGAAGACAGCGAAGTGTGCCCGCTTCACTTCAGTCAGCTGGAGCGATTGGCCAGTCAAATACCGTCGCTGCAACATAACTTGAATAAAATCATGAGCCGCGAAATTGTACGTGAGCACGGCATGTTATTGCAGATGGGCAATATGAACGCCGACGAACGACTGTCGGCATTTTTATTGAATATATCGTTACGCATGAGTACGCGTGGTTATTCACCGCGAACTTTTGTATTGCGCATGCGGCGCGAAGAGATCGGCTCATACTTGGGGCTGAGACTGGAAACGGTGTGCCGCAGTATTGCGCAGTTGCGCAAACAGGGCCTGGTGCACGTCAGTGGGCGCAACGTCGAGATCCTCGACATGCCGAAACTCAAGTCATTCATAGCCGGCTGCCATTGGCAGGGGCCCGAGTAACAGCGCTGCATCTGATCCAAATCAGCTTTGCCTGCCACCAATGGCGTACAACCGAGTCAACCGGGCGCTGCTTCACGCCCCACCTCGGAGGTTCACCATGCCAACCATCACAGAGCAAAACCGGCAAGCCGCAGGCGTCTACGCGGCAACTGCGCACGAACACTGGATCGACGAACTTAATGACGGTCGCCATGTGCTGGTGCGTCCGCTGACGGCCGAGGACCGGCAGCGTGAATACAATTTCATCAAGAGCTTGTCCCGTGAGTCGCGGCACGCGCGCTTCCTGGGCGAAATCAACGAGCCCGGCAAGCCCCTGATGGATCAATTGATGGATGTCGATAACCAGCAACGCCTGGCCTTCATCGCCCTGGTGCACGACAACGGCCAACTGATCGAGATCGGCGTGGCGCGCTATGCCGCGGCCACGGCGGATGAATGCGAATGCGCCGTCACCGTGGCCGATACCTGGCAGCACCTGGGCCTGGGGCGCATTTTGATGCAGCACCTGATGACCGCAGCGCGCGCCAATGGCTTCAGGCGCATGTACACCGTTGACAAGGCGACCAACGCCCCGCTGCGTGACCTGACCCATGCCCTGGGATTCCATAGCGTCATCGACCCGGATGACAGCACCCAGGTCATCAGCAGCGTCGCGCTCTAAGCGGCACTGCACGCTGACAGGGCGGTCCGCCGCCCTTTGCCGGCGTACATTCGTTTGAGTGTATTCGTACCGCGCCGTGGGCGGTATCTGCTATTGTCCGGGGACCTCATCTCCTCCTCATCGCGTCCACGCGATTTTCTGTGAGCATGCTCTGCGGCCCTGTCGTCGACACGGTCGGGCCTGATCTGCCTGGAAACACCGCCATGGACAAACCCGCTACTGGATCCCCGCCCGAAGCCCAATCGCGGGCCGAAAAAATCGTCGAATTCAAACGCCAGAAAACCCTGCTGAAAACCGGTGCCCTGCAAGACGCGATCTTCAACAGCGCCTACTTCTCCAGCATCGCTACCGATGAAAAAGGTGTGATCCAGATCTTCAATGTCGGCGCAGAACGCATGCTCGGGTATGCCGCCGACGACGTCCTCAACCGCATCACCCCCGCCGACATTTCCGACCCCGCCGAACTGATCACCCGCGCCGCCGCCCTCAGCCAGGAACTCGACACACCGATCACGCCAGGCTTCGAAGCCCTGGTGTTCAAGGCCTCCCGCGGCATCGAAGATATTTACGAGCTGACCTATATCCGCAAGGACGGCAGCCGCCTGTCGGCCATGGTCTCGGTGACGGCGCTGCGCAACCGGCATGACACCATCATCGGCTACCTGTTGATCGGCACCGACAACACCGCGCGCAAACAGGAAGAAGCCGAGCGCAAAGGCTTTGAGCGCGCGCTGGAGGAAAAGAACCTGGAGCTGGAACATGCCAGCCATATGAAGTCCGAATTCCTTGCCACCATGTCCCACGAACTGCGCACGCCACTGAATGCGGTGATCGGTTTTTCCGAAGCGTTGAAGGACGGGCTGGTGGGCGACATGAGCGAGATCCAGCGCGAGTACATCGGCGACATCTTCACCAGCGGCCAGCACTTGCTGTCGCTGATCAACGACATCCTCGACCTGTCCAAGGTCGAAGCCGGGATGATGGACCTGGAACTGGAGGCCGTGGAGCTCGCAGGGTTGCTTGCCAACAGCCTGTTGATCGTGCGCGAAAAAGCCGCGCTGCAACGCATCCAGTTGAAGCTCGAAAGCCAGGGCGACTTCGGCACGCTGGCGCTGGACCTGCGCAAGACCAAGCAGATCATCTACAACCTGCTGGCCAATGCGGTGAAGTTCAGCGAACACGGCAGTTCCGTGACCCTGGCGGTGCGCCAGGTGGCCCGCGAACAGGTCGGGCGCGTGCCAGGCGACTGGCCGATGCACGGGTTCGCCCTGCAACCCAGCGCTCACCAGCAGTTTCTCGAATTGAGCGTCAGCAACACCGGCATCGGTATCGCCGAGGACGACATGGGCAAGTTGTTCAAGGCCTTCAGCCAGATCGACAGCAGCCTGGCGCGCAAATTCGAAGGCACCGGGCTGGGCCTGGCGATGGTCAAGCAACTGGCCGATCTGCACGAGGGCAGTGTCGCGGTGGCCAGCCGTGAAGGCCTGGGCGCTCGGTTTGTGGTGTGGCTGCCGCTCCATCGGGCCACGGAGGCTGCATGGCCCACATCCTGATTGTCGAAGACAACGAGGCCAATATGCGCCTGGCCCGGCTGCTGCTGGTCAACGCCGGCCACACGGTGGTGTGGGCCGCCGACGCCGAAAGCGGCCTGACCCTGGCCCGTGAAGCCCAACCGGCGTTGATCCTGATGGACATCCAGCTGCCGGGCATGGATGGCCTCGCCGCTACCGCGCTACTCAAGCAGGACCCGCACACCGCACATATCCCGGTGATTGCCCTCACCGCGATGGCCATGAAGGAAGACCGTGAAAAGACCCGGTTGGCCGGTTGCGATGCCTACATCAGCAAGCCGTTGCGCTACAAAGAGCTGTACCAAGTGATCGACACGCTGCTGCAACACACCACCATCTCACCCCTCAGATGAGTCCTCTCCATGGCCAGCCAACCCGCAACGCTGTTGATCGTTGATGACGAACCCCAGGTTCGCAAGCTGCTGGAGACCCTGTTGCAACACGAGGGCTACCAGACCCTGAGTGCCGGCAGTGGCGAAGAAGCCTTGCAACTGGTGGCCAAGCAGCCACCTGACCTGATCCTGCTGGACATCATGATGCCGGGCATGGACGGCTATGAAGTGGCCAGCCAGCTCAAGGGCAACCTGGCCACGGCGAGCATTCCGATCATCATGCTGTCGGCCCTCAGTGAATCGAGCGCACGGGTGACCGGGCTGGAAACCGGCGCAGAGGAGTTCATCAGCAAACCGGTGGAGCGCGTGGAGTTATGGCTGCGGGTGCGTAACCTGCTGCGGCTCAAGGCCCATGGCGATCAGTTGATGCGCCATAGCCAGTTGCTTGAACAACAGTTGCAACAGCACACCAGCGATAACGCACGAATGAACGTGCACGACCTGGCCCGCCAGGACCTCGAACAGGCACTGCGCCAAGCGGTTGAGCGCGGTGAGTTCACCCTGCATTACCAACCCAAGGTGGAGCTGTCCAGCGGCGGGATCTGCGCCCTCGAAGCCCTGCTGCGCTGGGAGCGGCCCGGCTATGGCGCGGTATCCCCGGCGGTGTTCGTGCCCATCTTGGAGAGCCTGGGCCTGATCGTGATGGTGGGCCGTTGGGTGATCGACAGCGTGTGCCGACAGATTGCGGCGTGGCAGCGCAGTGAAATCGGAGCCATCGAGGTGTCGGTGAACGTCTCCGGCCATCAGTTGATCGAGGGCGACCTGATTGCCGATATCGCGCACATCCTCGAACAGACCGGGGTGCAATCGCACTGGCTGGAAGTGGAGCTGACCGAAGGCTCGCTGATGGAAAACACCCAGCACACCATCGCCAGCCTGCAGCGCCTGCGCGCCATGGGAGTAAAAATCTCCATCGATGACTTCGGCACCGGCTATTCAAGCCTGGCCTACTTGCGCCGCTTCCCCATCGATACGCTGAAGATCGACATTGCGTTCATCCGCGAAGTCACCAGCAACCCCCAGGATGCGGCGATCACCCGCACCATTATCGAATTGGCCCACAGCCTGAACCTGCGGGTGGTGGCCGAGGGCGTGGAAACCCAGGCGCAACTGGCGTTTTTGAAACAGGCCGGCTGTGATCAGATCCAGGGCTATCTGTTCAGCCGGCCGTTATCCGCAGCAGCGCTGGAGCGCTTGTTGTTGGAGCGGTGAGCGTCGGCGGGAGGTGCATACCTAATAAATGAGTTTTCATTCCAAGCGCCGTTCATGCCCGTAGCAGCTGCCGAGCCTTGGCGAGGCTGCGTTTGCGGTGTGTCAGGTGCGCCGCCGACGCAGCCTCGCCAAGCCTCGGCAGCTGCTACGGGGGGATCAATCGGGCTTTTCTGTATTGCCCACATCCGCTGCGTCGTCCAGCTCGTGGAGCGGCACTTGTGCATCATCCATCAGCGAGCCCGGATCTTCATTGCCCGGATCGTTGAGTTCTTCTTCCAGTTCTTTAGACATGACCGTTTCCTCTAACCACCTTGGGTATCGATATCGGCATCGGTTTCAGGCTTGGGCTCGCGCTCGGGCTTGAAGTCTGGACTGTAGTCGTTTTCCTTGGCCTTGGGGTCAGCGGCAGGTTTCGGGTCTTTGGGCGCATCGGCCGCCGTGCCTGGGGCCGGTTCGCCTCCGTCAATCGCCGGATCGTTACGGTCGCTGACTTGGGGATCGTTGTCTGTGCTCATGGGTCACCTCTGTTGAAAAACGCAACCTGCGTAAAGCTAAGGTCCCGCGCAGAGGCATGAAGTTCAAATTGCTTAAGAGCCTGGGTTATCGACCTGGATGTAAAACGCGTAGGCGGCAAGCAGCACCCAGAACACCATGAACAGCCACGGCGCGCGCATGGAGAACAGCAAGGATTTGCGGTAGCCCTTGTGTGACGACTCCATCTCGGAAAACAACGGCGACTCATCGTAGGCCATGCCCATCACCGGCTCGCTGCGTAGCAGTTCGCTCTGTTTGAAGTGCCAGTGATCAATGATGTCATAGGCCGCGCGGATGCCGGGCCAGGCGTTCAGGGAACTGAGAATCCCCAGCGCCGCAAGGAATGTCGGCACCACCAGGGTAAACAATTTGCCCCACTCGGGGTTGAGGTTGCCCATGCCGGAGACAAAGGCGATCACCAGGAACGACTGCGCCGTGAGGTAGGCGTCGGTGCGGTTGGCCAGGATCGAGGTTTCGTACTGGATTTCGCGACGGTAGAAGTCGAGGCGATCCTTGGGCGAGCCGAAGATCTTGGCGTTGTGCTCGCTGTGGTCGGTCAGGTTCGCTTCCGGGGTGTCGGGTGAAATGATTCTGGGCACATCCGTGCTCCGTGCTGGGCTGAGACCTATTAGAAGAATCGGGCTGGGGCGAAGTTCAAGTTTGTTCGCGCACCATCGCGGTGCGCAATCCGCGCCTTTATGGTGAGCAGCCTTGTCATCTCAGGCTGGTTTTTGTCGCGAACCCGCTCGCCACAAGGGCAAATCAGTGCTGTATGCCCATTCCGGCACACGCATTGCTTTATCCATTCATCTGCCCGAATACAGGAACATTCGTTACCCCCCGACCCAGAGCCGACCCCATAAGAAAGTAAGGACCAGGCCCGGTGGCACCATCAGCCACGGGCTCATAAAAAAATGCGTTTTTTAAAGCGGCAGTGCCACCCAAGGCTATCCTCGGCACTGACAAGGTACTGGAATGGCTCGATCTTTCTTTGACGAAATGAATGACGCAAACGGCGTGTGCCGTGCGCACTATCAGGACTTCTCCCGCTGGCTGGCCAACACGCCGCCGGAACTGCTGGCCCAGCGTCGCCGCGAAGCCGATTTGCTGTTCCATCGCGCCGGGATCACCTTCACCCTCTATGGCGACGAGCAAGACACCGAGCGCCTGATCCCCTTCGACATCATCCCCCGCAGCATCCCCGCCAGTGAATGGAGCGTGATCGAACGTGGCTGTATCCAGCGCGTCAATGCGCTGAACATGTTCCTCGCCGACATCTACCACGACCAGCGCATCATCAAGGCCGGGATCATTCCGGCGGACCAGGTGCTGGGCAACGAGGGTTATCAGAAGGCCATGGTCGGCCTCGACCTGCACCGCGATATTTATTCGCATATTTCCGGGGTGGACCTGGTACGCGACGGCGACGGCACCTACTACGTGCTTGAAGACAACCTGCGTACCCCCAGCGGCGTGAGCTACATGCTCGAAGACCGCAAGATGATGATGCGCCTGTTCCCCGAAGTGTTCGCCAAGCAACGCATCGCCCCGGTGGACCACTACCCCAACCTGCTGCTCAAGACCCTCAAAAGTTCCAGCCGCCTGGACAACCCCAATGTGGTGGTGCTGACGCCTGGGCGCTTCAACAGCGCGTTCTTTGAACATGCGTTCCTGGCGCGGGAAATGGGCGTGGAACTGGTGGAAGGTGCCGACCTGTTCGTGCACGACCTCAAGGTCTTCATGCGCACCACCGACGGTCCCAAGGCCGTGGACGTGATCTACCGGCGCATCGACGATGCATTCCTCGACCCGCAGGCGTTCAACCCCGACTCGATGCTCGGCGTGCCGGGGCTGGTCGCGGCCTACTGCGCCGGCAATGTGGTGCTGGCCAACGCCATCGGCACCGGCGTGGCCGACGATAAATCGATCTATCCCTATGTGCCGGCGATGATCAAGTTTTACCTGGATGAAGAGCCGATCCTGCAAAACGTGCCGACTTTCCAGTGTCGCAAGCCGGATGAACTGTCCCACGTGCTGGCCAACCTGGCCGAATTGGTGGTCAAGGAAACCCAAGGCTCCGGCGGCTACGGCATGCTGGTCGGCCCCGCGTCCACCGCCGCCGAGATCGAGGACTTCCGCCAACGCATCAAGGCCCGCCCCCATGCCTATATCGCCCAACCGACCCTGAGCCTGTCCACCTGCCCCACCTTTGTCGAAAACGGCATCGCCCCTCGGCATATCGACCTGCGACCCTTTGTGCTCTCGGGCAAGGAAACCCGCCTGGTGCCCGGCGGCCTGACGCGGGTGGCATTGCGTGAGGGCTCGTTGATCGTCAACTCGTCGCAAGGCGGCGGAACCAAGGACACCTGGGTGGTGGAGGGCTGAGTATGTTGAGTAGAACCGCCGCAGATCTGTATTGGATGTCACGCTACCTGGAACGCGCCGAGAACCTGGCGCGCATGCTCGAAGTCAGTTATTCGCTGTCGCTGATGCCCCAGTCCGGACGCAGCGATGGCCTCGACGAACTGGCCATGTCGCTGCTCAGCAGCGGCACCCTGGACAGTTACCTTGAGCGCCACCAAACCCTGGATGCCGAGCGCATGCTGCACTTCTTCGCCCTCGACGAAGAAAACCCGGCCAGCATCTACAACTGCCTGCGCGCCGCCCGGGGCAATGCCCATGCGGTGCGCGGGCGCATCACCGCCGACATGTGGGAAAACCTCAACGCCACCTGGCTGGAAATGCGCAGCATCGCCGCCGGCGGCCTGGCACGGCACGGCATCAGCCACTTCTGTGACTGGGTCAAGCAGCGCTCGCACCTGTTCCGCGGCGCGACCTCGGGCACCATCATGCGCAATGACGCCTATCGGTTTATACGCCTGGGCACGTTTGTTGAGCGTGCAGATAACACCTTGCGTCTGCTCGACGCCCGCTACGAGATGTTTGGTGAAGAGTCCGAAGAAGTCAGCGACCTGTCTGCACGCGGTTACTACCAGTGGAGCGCCCTGCTCCGCGCGTTGTCGTCGTTCGAGGCATATACCGAGCTGTATCCGAATGCGCTGAATGCGCGGTCGGTGTCTGAGTTGCTGTTGCTACGCAGTGATGTACCGCGTTCGTTGCATGCGTGTATCGAGGAGTTGAGCCATATCCTTGCGGACCTGCCGGGCAGTTATGGGCGCACGGCGCAGCGGTTGGCGGCGGAGTTTGAAGCGCGGCTAAGGTATACGGGGATTGATGAGATTCTGGAGGATGGGTTGCATAGTCGGTTGACGGAGTTTATTGAGACGGTGAGGGAGTTGGCGGGGGCGATACATAGCTCTTATTTGGAGGTGGTTTGAGAGGGATGGTTGTTTAACTGTCCATTCCCTTGAATCACCGTGCTCGTGTGGTGTTCTTCTGTCGGGGAGGTGAAAGGCCTTCCCGGCATGAGGAAAGGTGGCGGACTATATCTGAATTGACACTCGAGTCCGTCGCTGCCTACCCCTACGTTGTTGACCAACGGCAATCTCAGTACCTTTCCCCCGATGTCGTATTTCTCGCGCCCATCGCCCACACGCTCTACCTTTGATCCCTAATACGGAGAATGTTGCCAACTTAATATTGGTTTTTTTACCGGAAATACGAGCTCTCGTATCTACAAGAATATAAGAGGTATTTATCCTAATAACTATAAAGTCGCACTGAAATATGAAATACAACCCACATACGGACAAGGGTGCGATATCGTTAGGTACAGGTATTTAGTTGTGCGCATTTTTCGATTGCTCAAATACGCACACCTTCGCCAAAACAGACAATCACAGCTTAATTATTTTTATATTGTCAATAGAAAAAGATGTGACACCCCCAGCCGGGTAATTCATGATTTCAATCAGCAGGCGACGACTATTTGAGTCTACCTTTGGGGAAAAATCGAAAGAGTGAGTTGCCCAAGAACTGCCACCATTTAATTTAGTCCACTGATAGACCGTGGTACCTACAGTTCTTATCGAAACAAGACAGCCTTCGTTAGTAGTGCTAGCAAAGTCAAAAGTAATTCTATATGGGTGTGCCACGACTAAACGGCCATAGTCAAAATATTTTAATAAGCCACACGGATTCTGCCCCGTACCGGTACCACGCCAGTATATTGCGGGACCATCGCTAACAACTGTACCGTTACCAAAAATGTAGTTAGCCCAGTTATTTCTTCCATTGCTGAAGTCGGTACTGTCAACGGTTTCGAAGTTTTTAACTGGGTAGATCGTCGTTGGAAAGCTTACAGCTCCTGCCTCGCTGGCATTTGGATCATACGCCACTTTAAAATCAATCCACACCTCATTGCCGTGCGGGCAAGTATTCAGCCAAGCGATGGGAGCATCATATTGGAGCCCTGCGTCAGTATGATGCTGCTGTCCCGTCCAGACCACGTTTGGATTTGGACTCGCACCGCTACAGCGATATGTCAGCCAGATTTTCATACCTGAATACTGAAGGGGCCATTTTGCAATGGTCAATCTTGCGTTAGAGGGTAAGTTAGGCACATCCAACGTTCCGTTATGAGCAATATTATTAATCAACGGATACGGAAGGCTGGATCGGGGAATGGGTGTCACCGTCACCGTCAATATCGCCGAGGGCCGAACAACACCCGCACGGGTCACCTCATATTTGAGGGTAATGGTCTTGTTGGTATTTCCAATGTTCGCGGCAATTGCGTCCTTAGGGATATCAAACGTCACCACGCCAGCGGTCAGCCCAGGCTTGGCGGCAATGGCTGGCGAGCCTGCGCCCGCAGTCCCCACCATGATGATCTTGATGCTGTCGGTGGGGTCCATCGGCGAAAACCTGACTTCCACTGTACCGCCGTTTAAGGCACTCATCGGCGCAAGCGTCACCACTGCTCCAGAACCAGTTGCCTGGGTCAACTTGGGCGCCGGAAACTCAACTGGCAGTGTGTTAACGGTGTACTCCACTACTGGAAAAACAATGGCGTCAGCCTCCGTTATGCCAGCACGCAAAGCAGCTTTGAAATGCAGCGTCAATTTTTTGTTGTGCCCCAACTCTTTCAAGTATGACGCATAACCAATGGCATTCTGCCAATATTCCTGACTTAGCCAGGTAGAATTAGTTTGCTTGCTACCACCATTCCAAACCCGGAAATTATGCGCCGTACCATTCGCCTTGAAACCTCTTAATTCCATCCATACCTGTTTACCGGACGTAATAAAGGGCCAGGTACCGATTCGCAGTGTGCGGTTCGCCGTGCTGCTCGACAGATCCAGTACTTTAGTAGTTTGGTTTGCCTCATTAATTCGGATCAGCGTTTTTGCCAACTCACTGGCAGGTATTGGCGTCACCGTCACCGTCAATACCACCGAGGGCCGAACAACATCCCCACGGGTCACCTCATATTTGAGGGTAAACGTCTTGTTGGTATTTCCAATGTTCGCGGCAATCGCGTCCTTGGGAATTTCAAACGTCACCACGCCATTGGTCGACCCGGGCTTGGCTGCAATGACCGGCGAGCCAGCGCCCGCAGTCCCCGTCATCGTGATCTTGATGCTGTCGGTGGTGTGCATTAAAAAACGCACCTCTACCGTGGCGCCGTCCTGCGCACTCATTGATGCCAGGTTCACTGAAGTACCGGAACCCGTGGCCTGGATCAGCTTGGGAACAGGCAACTCATGCGGTATCTGTACCTGGTACACCCGGCGCAAGGACTCCTGAGGTCGTTCGTTACCACGGCCCACGCTGTAGAAGACCTCGATAGCACGTCCGTCAAAACGCTTGAGCTCAGTACCCGGCACGTCGAACGTCACCTGTCCGTCGGGTGCGATCTGGCCCACTAACCGAACTGCCGCATAATCGACAGTGCCGCCGACGTCGCTGGCGAGGATGGTCACTTGCACCCTGTCGGTGCTGGCCCAACTGGTCTGCGCCAGGAAGCGGATGGTAATCAGCGGCAAGCCTGAGTCCAGATCCCCTTCCAGGGCCTGATCCACTGTCGGTGCAGGCCATGTGACGATCTCGCCAATCACCGTGATGTAACGGTTATGCGAGCGCTTGTCAGGTAAGCCATCGCCTTTCAACTCGTAATACACCACGGCGCTGCCTTGGGCGATCGCGGTTACCAGGGCATTGTCGATATTAAAAAAATAGCCTTTGGCGCCTGCCACTTGCCGATCTTCAAAGTAGGAAACCGAACTGCCCTGGGCATTTACCCCGTTCCAGTACAGAAAAATATGGCTGTACACGCGAGCATCGTTGCTCCCGACAGTCATGCCGATTTGCACGTCCCGAGTGCCCAGTTTTTCGAGATCGATTTCGCGGTCGGTCTCAGGTGTCTGTACCCAAGGCGCATCCAGGCGGTCGGTCGCCAGGTAGACCGACACCAGCGAGGTGGTCGACCAGGGTGCCCAGGGATCGGGGTAATTGCCGGTCGGCCCGCGGACCTGGAACGCAACCGGCAGCAAATCGCTGTCCCCGGCTTCCTTGATCGCGTCCTCGTCCAGCATGCACTTGATGTCCCGGCCTACTTCACCGGGCTGGATCAACCGCTCAATTCGCACCGAGCCCCAAACCAGAATGAGCAGGTCATAGGCGGCCATGTTCAGCCAATGCCTGATAAGCACCTCCACGCCCTGCTTGGCCCGATCAGCGCTGACCCCGCCAAGCCTCACATCGTCCGGCAACTCAAACACCAAGCGTTGGTTTCCGGGTGCGGGGTTGGGGTCTTGTCCGCCCGGATGCTGCAGGTTTACCCGTAAACGCAAGGGTTTGGTTTGGGAATCGTCTTCGTCGCACCGAATAACCAGGACGTACACCGGACTGGCCCAGGGTTCGCGAATACTGTCGAAGGGCACGGTGAAGGGGATGCGGGTCAGGTTCTGGTCGCCCTCACGGATCAGGTTGAACGCAACCGGATTGCCAGGCCCCCAGAAAAGCTCGAAGAACGTTCCCTCGGGTGTGTTTGCGGGCCTGTCGATATGCACCACCAGCGGCCGCAAGGTATGCGACACCCCAATCCCCCCGTCGGCGTTCTCAACATCTCCCGCAATCGGCGGTTGCATCAGCGGAATGTCCACCGGCGGCAGATAGGAGAGCGGACGGGGACGGCGCGCGCGACGCTTGTCCATGCGGGTTTCCTCGGCTTCGCCATGCGCGTTGGGCATGAGCTTGAAGGAAATCAGACACCCAACCAGTGAATGTTGGCTACTGTCAGAATTAACAGGTAGCGACCAGTGGTAGCGCGATGGGCTTAATGTCGAGGTTGCACCGAAAATACATACCTGATCTGTACTGCCCCCCCATATTCACCGCACTTCGACACAGCGATACTCCTTACAAGCGGCGCAGCGTTATATTATCTATGCGAAAGTCGTTACCGCCTTCGCTATAGTCACCGCCACCAAGAGGTCCTGAATTAAAAATTGCAATAGGATATACACCGGCTTGAGAGTCGCGAATTTGGCCGCTAAACGTGTACCACCTACCCGTCCTTGGAACTCTAAGCCCGCCAAAGATAAGATAATAAGGAGGAGTTGATGTATAAAGCAGGTAAACACTTAACCACAGGTCTACATTTGAAACTTCTGGGGTAATGTTCATCACATCAAAGGAGAACTCGTACGTACGCCTCGCCTCAAATCTGAAGTTTTTTGTTAGAACGCAGCCATCATTCTTAGCATTAGGTGTCAAAAACTCAATATATCCGTTAATTACGTTCCCACTGCCCCCCCCTTCGCCAAGCGCCCAGCCGTCGGTAGTTCCATCTTCAAAGTCAGTGATTGAATCGCGCCACGAGCTTTGCACTGTATATTCCACCACGGGGAAAATAATGGCATTAGCCGCAGTTATGTCAGAGCCTAAAGCTGCTTTGAAATGCAGTTCCAGTTTCGTGTTATCCCCTAACTCTCTCAAGTATGACAAATAGCTAATAGCGTACTCCCACCACCCCCGACTTAGCCAGGTAGGGTTAGTTTGCGCGCCACCACCATTCCAAACCGGGAGGTTATGCGCCGTACCATTCGCCTTGAAACCTCTTAATTCCATCCATACCGGTTTACCGGACGTAATAAAGGGCCAGGTACCGACTCGCAGTGTACGGTTAGCTATAGTGGTCCATAGATCTAGCACCCTGCTAGCTGGGCCGGCCTCATTAATTCGGATCAGCGTCTTTGCCAACTCACTGGCAGGTATCGGCGTCACCGTCACCTTCAATACCACCGAGGGCCGAACAACATCCCCATTGGTCACCTCGTATTTGAGGGTAAACGTCTTGTTGGTATTGCCGATATTGGCTGCTATCGCTTCCTTGGGAATATCAAACGTCACCACGCCACTGGTCGACCCGGGCTTGGCGGCAATGACCGGCGAGCCAGCGCCCGCAGTCCCCGTCATCGTGATCTTGATGCTGTCAGTGGTGTACATCAAAAAACGCACCTCTACCGTGGCGCCGTCCTGCGCATTCATTGGTGCCAGGTTCACCAAAGTACCTGAACCCGTGGCCTGGATCAGCTTGGGAACAGGCAACTCATGCGGTATCTGTACCTGGTACACCCGGCGCAAGGACTCCTGAGGTCGTTCGTTGCCACGGGTCACGCTGTAGAACACCTCGATAGCACGTCCGTCAAAACGTTTGAGCTCAGTACCCGGCACGTCGAACGCCACTTGTCCGCCGGGTGCGATCTGGCCCACTAACCGACCTGCCGTATAATCGACAGTGCCGTCGACGTCGCTGGCGAGGATGGTCACTTGCACCCTGTCGGTGCTGGCCCAACTGGTCTGCGCCGGGAAGCGGATGGTAATCAGCGGCAAGCCTGGGTCCAGATCCCCCTCCATGGCCTGGTCCACTGTCGGTGCAGGCCATGTGATGATCTCGCCAATCACCGTGATGTAACGGTTATGCGAGCGCTTGTCAGGTAAGCCATCGCCTTTCAACTCGTAATACACCACGGCGCTGCCTTGGGCGATCGCGGTTACCAGGGCATTGTCGATATTAAAAAAATAGCCTTTGGCGCCTGCCACTTGCCGATCTTCAAAGTAGGAAACCGAACTGCCCTGGGCATTTACCCCGTTCCAGTACAGAAAAATATGGCTGTACACGCGAGCATCGGTGCTCCCGACAGTCATGCCGATTTGCACGTCCCGAGTGCCCAGTTTTTCGAGATCGATTTCGCGGTCGGTCTCAGGTGTCTGTACCCAAGGCGCATCCAGGCGGTCGGTCGCCAGGTAGACCGACACCAGCGAGGTGGTCGACCAGGGTGCCCAGGGATCGGGGTAATTGCCGGTCGGCCCGCGGACCTGGAACGCAACCGGCAGCAAATCGCTGTCCCCGGCTTCCTTGATCGCGTCCTCGTCCAGCATGCACTTGATGTCCCGGCCTACTTCACCGGGCTGGATCAACCGCTCAATTCGCACCGAGCCCCAAACCAGAATGAGCAGGTCATAGGCGGCCATGTTCAGCCAATGCCTGATAAGCACCTCCACGCCCTGCTTGGCCCGATCAGCGCTGACCCCGCCAAGCCTCACATCGTCCGGCAACTCAAACACCAGGCGTTGGTTTCCGGGTGCGGGGTTGGGGTCTTGTCCGCCCGGATGCTGCAGGTTTACCCGTAAACGCAAGGGTTTGGTTTGGGAATCGTCTTCGTCGCACCGAATAACCATGACGTACACCGGACCCGCCCAGGGTTCGCGAATACTGTCGAAGGGCACGGTGAAGGGGATGCGGGTCAGGTTCTGGTCACCTTCACGGATCAGGTTGAACGCAACCGGATTGCCAGGCCCCCAGAAAAGCTCGAAGAACGTTCCCTCGGGTGTGTTTGCGGGCCTGTCGATATGCACCACCAGCGGCCGCAAGGTATGCGACACCCCAATCCCCCCGTCGGCGTTCTCAACATCTCCCGCAATCGGCGGTTGCATCAGCGGAATGTCCACCGGCGGCAGATAGGAGAGCGGACTGGGACGGCGCGCGCGACGCTTGACCATGCGGGTTTCCTCGGCTTCGCCATGCGCGTTGGGCATGAGCTTGAAGGAAATCAGACACCCGGCCAGTGAATGTTGGCTACTGTCAGAATTAACAGGTAGCGACCAGTGGTAGCGCGATGGACTTAATGTCGAGGTGGCACCGAAAATACATGTGACCGTCTATCGCTACCTGTGAATTCTGACAGTAGCCAGCACGAAAACCTTGGTATTTGATACCGACTCAGACACCTAAACCTTTATCAGCGGTAAACGCCCACGTTCAAGGACTTGTTGAGGAGAAAAAGAGCATGAGCTCTGATGGCGCCAAGACCTCCCCAGGGCAGCCCAATCAGCTTCCTCGCCTGTCGATCCCAGGTATGACCAACAACGTCCATGGTTACGACGGAGGGATTCCCGCCTGGCTGATGAGATCCGGCCTGACGGTCCGAGTGGACAACAGTTGGTTTGCAAGTCGTGGCGATATCATCAGCATCGTCTTGATGCCTGACATGACGTTCTTGGCTTTCAAGCAGGTGCAGGCCGGAGAAGAACACAACAACAGCTATTTCTTTTCCATTCCACGAGAAAAACTGATGCAGGGAGAGCAACGCCTGGGTTACGTGGTGAACTATAAAGGCAGCGACGATGACTACGAGGCCTCCTACCCCCTGAGCGTGCTGGTAAAAACCGATCTGCCCGCGGGTGAAGATACGGATCAATTCGAACCGGGTCACTCGGAACTCAAGTACGCACTCTCGACCCTGGAGGTTTATCCGCCCGACGCGGCTAAAGGGGTCAGCGTAATTATCCAGCCTTACCCGAACATGCATCCCAGGGACCGCATCTACTTCCAATGTGGCAGCCTGACCATCGTTCAACAAGTGGCAGGCGTCGGCCAGGCAACCCTTATCGTCATTAATCACGCCCAGATTACTAAAGGCGGTGATAGTGATGGTTTACTGGTGGGGTTCTACATTGTCGACCTCGTCGGTAACGCCTCAACACCAAGGTCCAAGAGCACCAGAATATTGGTGGCACTTGACAGCGCACAACGTGATGGCCCGTTCATCCAGTCTGAAGATCAACCGGGTTATATCGACATCGAAAGGCTTTCAGGCGCCAATTTGAGGATTGGCATGTACTCCCCTGCGACCATCGGGCGAACGGGCGATTGGTATGTCATCACCTTCAAGGCCTACCCACCACTAGGGGGTGAGGTGGTGCATCGACGAATCGAAACGATCACCCGAGCCGGCACCGCGACTTATCACGAAGTGCCCTACAGCAAAGTCCGTGCTGCGGCCGGTGGTTGGGTGGAGATCAGCTATGAGTTGATCCGCGCAGACGATCTGGTCACCCAAATTTCGAAGAAGACCTTCGCTGAAGTCGTCGGGTCGGTCGTTCGACTGGAGGCACCTTATTTCGAAAAACACCCAGAAGACATTGCCATCATAGAAAAATCCATGGTCGTGAATATTCCCTGGTACGACTGGCGAAAACCTACGGACACCCTCACGTTGATCCTGCGTTACGTGAAGTCGCTCAACGAAATCATCCTCTTTAGCGTAACGAAACCGGTGGGGACGTTCTGGTCCGACGGGCAGCCGATTCAGTGGGCGCTCAACGGTACGGATATGGAACCGTTCGTGGGGTATGCCCCCGATCTGTATTTCGTGTACGAATCCGAGTCCGCCTCCATCAGGGCTCGCTCCGTGGATTTAAACGAGTCGCTGCGCCGTCGAGTGCAAATCCTGCAAGGTTCCTGATCGCTGGATTTGCACGCAGACCGCCTGTCGCAACCTGTCAATTATGACAGTAGTCAAGCCCTTGCTTAACGGTGTTTGATACCCCCAAGCGCAGGAACATTTCCTGTGAAGCGTGACAACTTTCTACCTGGAGAAAGCCATGCCTACCAAAAACAGCAAGCCGGCCCCCACCAAAAGAAAAAAGGCGTCCCCGATCAAACCCAAATTTCTTGACACGCTGAGGGTTCCTGGCATGTCCCCGGCGTTTGCGGGCTATGACGGTGGTGTGCCTCTCTGGCTGCTGACCAAAGGCCTGACCGTGACGGTAGATAAGAATTGGCTGGCCAGTCCCAGGGACAAAATCCAGGTGCTTGCGATAGTGGGGATGAAGGTCCTTGCGGAGAAAATCCTGGAGCCCGGAGAGGAAGAACGTAATAGCTTCTCTTTTGCTATTTCAGACAGTGACCTTCCCGACGGAGATCTGATACTGGGCTACAGGGTGTTTTATGGCGGCGGCTCGTCCAATGATCTCTCTTATCCGTTGACGCTGCTGGTCAAACGAACCCTCCCAGGCGGCGATGATCAAAGCCATGTTGACCCTGGTCATTCGGAATTGAACTTCTCAATATCCGATACAGAGATCCGGGAAATTCAGGCCGGGCGAGGCGTAACCCTAACCTTTGAGCCTTACCCGAATATGCATCGGTTGGATCGCATTGAATGCCAGGTTGGTAGCTTTTTTGCTCCCTCTCAGTTGGTGGCCGGTGTAGGCCTGACGACCGAGATAAAACTCAACCGCGATCAGATTATCTCGATCGGTAACGGCAGCAATCGCTTGGTGAGCTTCCAGGTAGTCGACACGGTGCGCAACGCATCCGTCCCCCGCTCACGCAATATCCCCGTGCTGGTAGACGTGGGCAGTGCCAATCTTGCCGCGCCTATCTTCGCGACGCAGAACTTTCCAGGTTTGATCGACCTTGAGTCGCTTAGCGGCGAGCCTTTGCATATGCAGTTATTTACGTATCCGTGGGAGGGCCCTGTCGGCTACACGTATTTTGTGACTTACCGGGGCTACCCGAAGCTAGGGGGCGTGGTATTGCATGAGCAATACATCCCGATAGAAGCGGCCGGCAGGCCCCATGACTTCTTCGTGCCCAATGACAAAGTGCGCGCCGTTGCCGGTGGCAAAGTGGAGATCAGTTTTATCTTGTTACAAGGGCGCGATGTCGTGGGTTACTCAAAAATTGCATCTGCCGCCGTTCAGGACGTGATCATCCGACTGTTGCCACCTTTTTTTGTGCGGTACCCCTCCCATGTCGTCAACCCTATCCCCACGGGTGGCGCCGCCGTCGAGATTCCCTGGTACGCATGGCGCAGGCCCACTGACAAGATCATGTTGCTCTTGCGTTACGTGATACCGGGTAGCCATGACCTCATCCTCTACGACGACCTGTTCACCGTAGGGCAGGTGCCTGAGGGGGTGCCGATCAGGCGTCTGATTCCACATGCAGCGCTCTTGAGGTTCAACCGCACCACCCCTGAACTCTATTACGTGTATGAACCCGAAAATATTCTGGCGCGCAGCACATCACTCAACGAATCGTTACGCCAGGAAGTACAGATTGGAGCACCGGGCGGCAGGTGATGAGCCTGCTGCGGTTTTTATGAGCAACACCGCCCTCCTGGAGGTCAGACCATGTCCCGTAAAACCCCAAAAAAACCGCGCGCGCCCCTCAATGATTACGACCTGGGCCCGGTCTTGATCAGCGGTGTCGAGCCCCCCCTTGAAGGGGATACGGAGTCTGACGGTGCACTTGGCGCCCGGCATGTCGAACATAACCTGGAGGTGCTGCTCCTGACGTTCCCGGAGATTGTTTTGGACACCGAGATCTACCTGATTTGGAACAATCCCGAAGCACCTGTGGACTATTTCATCATTCAACCAGAGAACCTCGGTAACCGGTTTTTCAGTCTGATGGTGGACAAAGAGCAGATCCTGCCGGAGTGGGCTGAAGTCTATTGCCTCATCAAACGCCCCAGCGGCAATCAGTCTAAAACCAAGCCGTTGAAGCTCAGGGTAAAACGTAATCGCCCCGGTTACCCTGACCCGAACGAGTTCACCGAGGGTAACCAAGGCCTGGTATTTTTTTTACCTCCCGACCTGGAAGCGGGCAGCCACGTGGATATGGCCAGGGCGGAACGGGGTGTAGTGCTCGAAATCCACCCTTGGGAAAACATGGCCGAGTGGGATACCTGCCGCATCGACTGGGGCGCGACTATCCTCGAGCACATTGTGAAGGCCAGTGAGGTGCGACGTTCATTTGAAATGCTCATTCCCCCCGAGATCATCAAGCAGAACCCCCACTATGTGAACATGCCGGTGGCCATGCAAATCAAGGATGTCGCCGGTAACTATCCTGCCGACCCCAATTCCAAATCGAACTGGTCGGAGATACAGCGAGTAGAAGTCAACCTCGGGCTCTTGCGGCCACGACCACCGTTCCTTAAGCAGGCCGGGGAAACTGTTGAACTTGACGAGTTGGGGAATGCGGCACAAATCGTCCAGATATTTATCGACAATGACTTTTTCGAGCCCAAAGATAAAATTGCTTTTGAATGGGAGGGCCGAGATATTCAAAACGTGCCTTTCTTTCATAGTGAGCAGAGAGATGTCAATATTACAAACTTCATCGAAGACTTCAATGTACCGAACGAAATGGTCAAAGCAATAGCCGGTGGTGTTGCGATCATGTACTACAACCTCTTCAAGGCCAGAGACAATAAATGGCTGCCCTCAAGAAAAGTACGTATCAGGGTTAATGGTGACGTCATTGAGTGGCCCGCGCCTAGCATCGTAGAAGCTCCAGGCGGAGAATTGAATCCCAATTCAAATGCCACAATGAAGTATCGTGCACAGGACGGTTGGACTTCGGCCACAAAAATTCGAATTGTGTGGGCTGCCCACTCGGTCAATTTTACTGAAGAGTTTTTCCTGGGGCCTATCCCGGGCAATAAGGAACTTTCATTTACTGTTCCGAGTGCGCAAGTAAGACGTTTTAATACCCTACCAGTTGATGTGTATTACGAACGTATCGACCTCCTGCCTCATCGCTCGTCACAGCGTCTATTTTTAATAGTAGGCCAGTATGCGAGAACATTGCCTCCAGTTGAGGTTGACGCGCGCTGGGGAAACTATCTGATCCCGGAGGATATTGGCACCCACATAACAGTGACTATCCCGCCTATTGACAGCCTCCAAAATGACGTAATAACACTGGATTGGGAAGGCAATAACGTGAGTACGCGCGTGCAGGTCACTGTGAGTCCCACCCAACAAGGAAAAGCCCTGCTCATACCAATCGAACGTCGCTTCGTCAGCGAAAACCTGAACGGGTCGGTCAGGATTAAGTACAGCTTGGCCAGGGCGGGCGTGCCCAGACGATTTTCACCATTTTTTGTATTATATATTCGCCCGGGACGCGACCATATTACTAACTTCGACAACAGCAACTTGAATGGCTGGGTGTCAGGCCCCGCCCTCAATAACGGCCGTGACATCCAGTTCAGGATTTATAACGGAAATACTGTATTCCATAACTGGACCAACACCAGCAGCAATAATAGCGGCGTGCTGTTCAGTCAGCGCTTCAGCAACATAATTCAGGGCCATCGGTACGAATTCAGCTTGAAAGCCAGAAGATTTTGGGGCACAAGCGAAATACCATCACTTTCACTCAGTTCAAATTACGGCCAACTTACCAACCCAACTTTAATTACTAACCTAGGGACCTGGCGGGAACTCAAAGGAACATTGACCGCCACTAGCTCTCAAATTGAACTTTTTATCAACAGCCATCAAGCATCACCTGTTGGCAACGACTACGAAATTGACGACATCCGCTTCAGGCGTATCTAACCCGAGCTTTGCCTTTCGTTGTCTTCCCCCGTTGATTTACAAAAAGGAGTCGCTGCCATGTCCGCAGTCATTACCAATAACCACCAACCCCCAGCGGAGTTGGGCGACCTTTACATCCCCAGGCTCCACCCGGCGGCGGCTGATGATGTCGGTGTAGACGGCAACCTGGGTCTCAGAAATATCGAAACGCCTCAGGTCGTCTACGTGAGGACCAGCGCGTACACGTCACCCGGTCAACTACTCGAACTGTTCAGCAACAACCCTATTCTTCCGGTCGCTCACACCTTTGTCATGGCCGCGGATACCCAGTGTGAATGGCTGCCAATTCTCCTTCCTGGCGCCAGTATCAAGCCTCAATGGCTAGACCCACTGGTGTGTCGGATTAATGGATCGGGCGCGTCTACCCTCCCCCTGCGCTTGCGAGTTGACCTTGACCGTCCGGGTGGCCGTGACCCCGACCCTTCCAGGCCGGGACACCAAGGGCTGGTCATCTATCTACCTGACGATGTGGTGGTTAACGGCGTCAGTGAAGCCAGGGCTCGCGAGAATATCGAAATCACGCTGATGCCCTACTCCCACGCGGCTCCAGGGGACCGAGTCCTGCTGTGCTGGGGGGATGAGCAGGAAACCCATTTACTCACCGAGGAAGACCTTAACCAGGAACTCATAATTGTGGTGCCTTACGCGAAAATCATGGCCGCCCGCGACGGCAGAGAACTGAATGTGAGGCTGCAGGTGCGTGGGCATACCGGGAACTCTACTGACCCGGCTGAACGCTGGTCTGCAGCCAGCAAGGTGTTGGTGTATGCACAACGCGATATTCTCAGAGAGCCTTACAGCGCAGAAGTTGACCCGCAAACCGGCGTCATTGACCTGGAGAAGTTGGCAGGTAGGCCGGTTATCGCATCGGTGTTTGCTTCAGCAGATTACTTCGAGACAAGAGACACTCTGGAGCTGTTTTTCAAGGCTACGGATGCTCAAGGAAACATTGTCCTGCACCGCGAACAACGCACAGTGGAAAGGATTAACGCGATCTATGACTTCCCGATCCCTCCTGCAGTTATGGCGGGGCTGGCCCAGGGACACGCCAAGTTGTATTACACGCTGCGCAAATACGTCGGTTCCACGACAATGCATTCACAGGCTGCTTATGTGAGTGTCAAAGGGGCATCGGTCCAGTGGCCAGCGCCTTATGTGATCGACACCATGCCCTTCGCGGAAATACGCCCCGTCCGAAAAGATGGACAAGCCTACGTGCCTTACCAGGCCAGCTGGCAACCAAGGGACCTGATCACATTGGTCTGGCTCTTGCCTGACCCAGACGGCACCGTGGAATACCGCTTCAGCCGCAGTGCAGGTGAACGTCCGGAACACGACGTCATTGAGTTCATACTGCCAGTGGCCCAAATCAAGCGATTTGAGGGCCGCCCTTCGCAACTCTATTACGAGGTCAACGGTACTGATGGGCGACTGATAGGTGAGTCTGCGCGCAAAAGCCTGCTATTGGGGAAACCTTGGGAGGCCATGGTCGCTCCGGTAGTCGACAAGGTTGTCGGCCATCACCTTGATCCGGACCTGGTACCGGATGGCGTTTGGGTCACCCTCCCTAACCCGCCGGTTGGTCAGCATGTTCGTTTGCATTGGTTCGGCCCAGGTAACCGCATTGTCATGCTGATGCATATTTCGAGGCCGGGTGACGCACGAATCAAAGTGCCGGGAAAATATGTATTGGATAACCTCAATCGCATCGTAAAAGTCTATTGGGAAGTCAACCATAACGGTGTTCCACAGCGCTATTCAGGCGTGGTGACGCTGATGATTGCTCGCCGAGGAATTTTCGGGTTCGAGGACATGCGGTAAAGATGATCTCTATGCCAACCGCCGGTCTGCCTGATTGATGTTCACCCCTTTACTGTGGAGGTTTCACGATGCCTCGTGCGCCTAAGACAAAACTCGGAGATACAGCCGACGATAGACAATCGGAGCTGTATCTCCAGAATCTGGGCATGCCTATCAAGGAAGATACCGAGCCTGACAGGTGTATCGGTCTGCGGCATGTCGAGCATGATCTCAAGCCGTTACTTTTTCCTAAGCAGAAGTTCGCACTCGAGACAGAGATATTCCTGTACTGGAACAGCCCGACACCAGAGGACTACCTGATTATCGACGACGGCAATGTGAATAACCCGGTGTATAGCTTGACCATGCGCAAAGAAAACGTTTTGCCGGAGTGGGCTACTGCGTACTGCACCATTGAGGAACCTGGCAAGGGCCCCGTCGACACCAACAGGATCAGGCTTCGGATCAAGCTGGACCGCCCCGGTAAAGAAGACCCGGACCACGCAACACCGGGCCATCAAGGGCTGGTGTTTTTTATCCCTGAAGACCTCGAAGCGGGTGCAGTGATTGACCTTAAGAGGGCCAGGCTTGGGGTCATTCTTGTTGTCCAGCCCTACGAAAACATGGCCGAATATGACACCGTCATATTTGCCTGGGGTAGAGTGCTTATCAGCCATGTGGTGACACCCAGGGAGGTCGGCAGAGGATTCGAAGTGATGATTACCGAGAACGTCATCCATGCTGCCGGCAGCAATCCTTTCCTGCCCATCGCAATGCAGGTCATGGACGCGGTGGGCAACTATCCGGTTTTCGATCCTGAATCAGATGAAAATTGGTCGCCGTTAAACTGGGTCAATGTAAACCTCGGCACCCGGCTGCTTGAGGCACCTTTCCTTGAGCAACCAGGAGAGGTTATCGACTTGAAACAGCTCGGGGATGGTCCGCAGAAGATCAAACTGTTTCTTGATCCAATGGTGTTCGATAAAGGCGATCGAGTACGCCTGGACTGGGACGGTCGAGACGCTGAGAATTTCCCAGCTCCCTACAGTGATGAGAAAACCGTCGAGCGCACCAATAGCTTTATGGAATTCGATATTCCGAATGAAAGAGTCAGGGCGCTGGGGGGTGGGGTCTCAATGCTGTCTTGCAGCCTTCATCGGGTAAAAACCGACGACGTGGTTGTTTCGATGCAGACTCGGGTGAGTGTACGCGGAGCTGCCAGTCCATGGCTCGCGCCCGTGGTCCAGGAGTCCGCAGCTGGCTATCTGGATCCGGCTGTTCCCAAGGCCACAGTGGTCATAGTTGCTCCCGACGGATGGGGGGCTTCGACCCAGATTCGCCTGGTGTGGGTGGGTGGCTCGGTGATCTACACCCAGGAGTACACGCTGGCAACGATCCCGGCAGATCGCGTCCTCGTATTCACGGTCGACGGCGAGCATATCAAGCGCTTCAACACCCTACTCACCGAGCTGTATTACGAACGCGCGGATCGGCCCTCAAGCCGTGAGTCGCTGCGCTTGCAATTGCAGGTAGGCAAGCCAGCCGCTGCACTGCCCCAGGCGCGGGTTGAAGGCACTCATACCGAGCAACAGGTGATGGCCATTCTGCCATTTACCGAAACTGAGCCCGGAGACACCGTGACATTACGCTGGATTGGCGACCAATCGAGAACCACAGTGCCGAACACCCTCGATTCGGAAACGGCCGGCCGGGAACTGTTCATTCCGATCGCCGTGGGTAACCTTAAGGAGGGGGAGATCGTACGGGTGTTTTACAGCCTTATACGACAGGGTCAACCCACCCGTTACTCGAAGCTGCTTGTGTGGGTAATGGGCGAATGACGACAGCGCGAAGTGCTGCGCCTGCTCGTTCTGGATCCAATGGCCACAGTTAGCCAGGAAATGCTGCTCAAGGTCAGGCACCCACTCGGGCATGTGCTAGAGCGTGTGAGTTTCAAACACCCCCACAGGATCGTGGTCGCCAATCATTGATGGCACGAATAACTCAATCAACGACCCACCAGCGCGGCAACAGATGTTGTACGCGCGCCTCCCCAAACCGATCATCCATCAACATCACCACCCCCCGGTCGTGCTCGCTGCGAATCACCCTCCCCGCCGCCTGCACGACCTTCTGAATGCCGGGGTACAGGTACGTGTAGTCGTACCCCGCGCCAAAAATCGCTGCCATGCGCAGTTTTATCTGCTCGTTGACCGGGTTGAGTTGCGGCAATCCCAAGGTGGCGATAAACGCGCCGATCAAGCGTGCGCCGGGCAGGTCGATGCCTTCACCAAACGCGCCGCCCAGTACGGCAAAGCCGATGCCTTGGCTGTCTTCGGTGAATTGGTCGAGAAATCCCTGGCGTTCGGCCTCGGCCATGCCGCGCGATTGCTGCCACAGCAGGATCCTGGGATGGGTCTCGGCCAGCAGTTGCGCCACTTGTTGCAGGTAATCAAAGCTTGAGAAAAACGCCAGGTAGTTGCCCGGCTGTTGCGCGAACTGGCGGGCGATCAGCTCGACAATCGGCGCCAGCGAGGCTTGGCGATGCACGAAGCGTGTGGAGATTTTATTGACGATGCGCACGTGCAGTTGTTCGGCCCTGAACGGCGATTCCACATCGACCCAGGCCGTGTCCGTCGGCAGGCCGAGCAGGTCGGCGTAATAGTGGCGTGGGCTCAATGTGGCGGAGAACAACACGCTGCTGCGGGCGGCGGTCAATCGGGGCCGAATGAACTCGGCGGGCACCACGTTACGCAGGCACAGGGTTGAGCTGCTGCGTTTACCGCCGAGCTGGCGTTTGCTGATGTCGAAGATGAAGTGTTCGTTGAACAGCTCGGCGACCTTGGCAAATTGCAGCGCTTCGAAGTAGAAGGCTTGCAGGTCGCCGCTGAGGGCTTCGGGATGCTCGTTGAAGTAATCGCCCAGGGCGCTGGTGCACAGACTCAGGGCCTGGAGCAGTTTGTCCGGCCGCGTGGCATAGGCCTGGTACGCCGCGATCTGGTCCTTGTGCAAGGCGTTCCACTCACGGTTGAGGCGCTGCAAGGGTTTTTTCAGCGGCTCGGGCGCGGTGTCGCGCAGGGTCTTGAGGCTGTACTGGTCGAGGCTGGCGCTGTACATCGAGCGAGCGCGTTCGACCAGGTTGTGGGCTTCATCCACCAGCGCGGCGGTGCGCCATTGGTTGAGCTGAGCCAGGCCGAAGAGCATGGCGCCGAAATCGAAATAGTAGTTGTAGTCGGCGACCACCAGGTCGGCCCAGCGCGCCATTTCCTGGCTCAGGTAATAGGGGCATACCCCGTGAGCGAGGGCGACATCGCGCAGGTTGCGCTGGTCGAGCAGGCGCACCTTGGACGCGGCAATGCGTGCGGCGGGCAAACGGTCATAGAAGCCCTTGGCCAACGGGCAGGAGTCGCCGTGGCAGGCTTTGTCCAGGTGTTCGCAGGCTTTGTCGCGCGCGACCAGTTCGAGTACGCGCAGGGGCAGATCGCTGCTGGCGTGCAGCACGTGGGCCGCATCAAGGGCGAGTTTGCGGCCTGGGGTCTTGGCGGTGAGGAAAAACACCTTGTCCAATTGCTGGGGCGCCAGGGCCTTGAGCAGCGGGAAGATCGTGCCGATGGTCTTGCCGATGCCGGTGGGTGCCTGGGCCATCAGGCAACGGCCGGTGCTGACGGCCTTGTACACCGACTCGGCCAACGCGCGTTGGCCAGGGCGGAAGTCGGCATGGGGGAACACCAGGGTTTGCGCCGCCGTGTTGCGCGCTTCGCGGTGTTGCATTTCCTGCCGGGCCCAACCGAGGAACAGCGCGCATTGCTGGTTGAAGAACCCTTCCAGCTCGGCCGCCTGGAAGCGCTGATTGAGCAGGATCTCGCCCTCGCCGACGATGTCGAAATACACCAGCGCCAAGTCAATTTCCGTCAGCCCGAGTTTCTGGCACATCAGCCAGCCGTAAACCTTGACCTGGGCCCAATGCAGTTGTCGGTGGTTGGCGGGCTGGGCATCTAGGTCGCCGCGATAGGTCTTCACTTCTTCCAGGCGATTGGTGTCCGGGTCGTAACCGTCTGCCCTGCCCCGTACCTTGAGTTGTTGGTATTCGCCCTCCAGGGCTACTTCGTTCTGGTAACGGGCGCTGCGTCGCGAGGCCACGGTGCGGTGGCCGATGATGCCTTCCTGGGCACTGGGAGACGGGGTGAAGCGCAGGTCCAGGTCACCGACCTTGGCCGTGAACTCGCACAGCGCCCGCACGGCTACGCTGTAGCTCAAGCGGGCTGCTCCGCCCAGCGCACGTAACAGACGGTAACCGGCATCTGGTACTCGCCACAGAACGCCAGCCAGCGCAGTTGGTTGTCTTGCAAGCGGTCGCCGGGGCCTTTGACTTCGATCATGCGGTAGGTTTTTTCGGCGGGCCAGAACTGGATCAGGTCCGGCATGCCGGCGCGGTTGGCGCGGATGTCCAGCAGCAGGCGTTCGAACCAGTAGCGCAGGTGTTCGGCGGGCAGGCAGTGCAACGCTTGTTCGAGCAGTTCTTCGCTGAGCAGGTTCCAGAAGACGAAGGGCGATTGGATCCCCCATTTTTCCACGTAGCGCTGGCGGATCGTGGCCTTGTAGCGCTCATCCTGCAGTTGCTCCAGGCACGCGGCGAACAGCGGCGCGCGGCGTTGGTGGAAGTCTTCGCTGTGCAGGTCCGCCGGCCCGCGCTGGAACGGGTGGAAAAACGCCCCTGGCAGTGGCGCGAAGATCACGTCCCAGCACAGCAGGCCAAACAGCGAATTGATCAGGCCGTTTTCGACGTAGTGCACCGGGGCATCCGGTTCGCTCAGGTGGGCCTGGACGCAGTACTCCACCGACATCAACGGTTCCGGCAGGGCAAGTTCCAGGTCCAGGCGCGTGACTTCACGGGGTTTGAGCGTGGGTAGCCGGGGTTCACCCAGCTTGCGTCGCAGGCGTGGCATGACGCGCAACAGGTGTTGCTGTTCGGCGGCGCTTTCCGGTGCCTGTTGCGCGGCGCTTGCCAGCGCCATGGCCTGGACGTAGTCCTCCTGGCGTTCCAGCACACGAATCAGTCGCGCGCGGGCGCCGGGGTAGGCGCAGGTGCGGTAGATCTGCTCCGCCAAGGCCAATTCGGCACTGCGCTCGCAATATTGACCGAGCTGGAACAACAGCTTGGCCCGGCGCTTTTCCAGCCAAGGGTTGTCGGTGGTCAGCATGGCGACTTTCGCCAGTACGTCCTGCAGCGCTTCACCGCTTTCAAAGGCTTGCTGGCATTGGTGCAGGAACAGCACGCCGTGCACGTCGTCACGGCTGCGCAAGCCCCGGGATTCGGCGCAGAACTGAACTTTTTCGTAGGTGTAGATGCCGAGGTCCGCCAGCACGAACTCCGACCAGTCCTGGTGCAGGTTGCCGAAGAACATCAGGCGCAAACGCTCACACAGGTCCATTACCGTGAGGCTGTACAGCGGCTCGGCAAGCTCGGGGCACCATTGGGCAAAGCTGCGGGTTTCTGTGAACTGCGCCGCCAAGCCCTCGAGCCAGTCGACCTTCCTGGCTTTGGGCTGGTCGATCCAGGGCTTGAAGGCACTGAGGAGTTCGCCTTTTTGCAGCAGGGCGAACAACGCGTCAAAGGCCAATGGGTGTTGATCATCGACCCAGCCCAATTCCCGTAGCGGCCCGATAGCCCCCCGGGTAGAACCGATCTCCGGGTAGCTGAGTTTGCCCGCACGAAAATGCACGCCCTTGCGCATCACCATCCGCACCAATAAGGCCTGGGACGCCTGTGGCAAGCTGTCGAATTGCTGAATGAAATGCTGTTCGTCAGGGTCAAGCAGATCCCCATAGCGTTGCCCCAGCCAATGCAGGACTTGACGGAAGTTATGCAGGTAATAGAGGGGATCGTCGAGGGGGTTGGGCATGGCGCGCGTCAGTCAAATACTGGTTATGCATACAGAGTGCCGTCACCCATGCTGTGTTGCAATCGGTAATAGATAAATGGCGCACGCAACTTTTTGTATAAAAGTGATCAGATGGGTGAGTCGATGGCGTAAAATTTATGGCCCGCAGCCTTGGCGCGGGACTTTTCAGGGTTAAAGGTAAGGGTTATGAACATGAAGAATTTGGGTCTGCCGCTGGTTGCACTCACTTTTCTGGTATTGGCCGGTTGCGCGACGCAAACCGTGGTGACGCTGCAAAATGGCACGCAGTATCTGACCAAGGACTCCCCAAAAACCAAAACCGCCGACGGGTTTTATGAGTTCACCGATATCGCCGGCAAGCGCATCCGAGTCAAAGCCGACGATGTAGCCACAGTGCGCAAAGAAGACTGATTTCCAGCGGCTGGCACTGATCCAAATGTGGGAGGGTTGCTACCGATAGCGGTATTCCAGTCAACATCTCATTGACTGAACCACCGCTATCGGGAGCAAGCCCCCTCCCACAGTTTTGAGCGCATTCCAACGCCACCGAGCGTCACCCTATCCGCGCCGACGGTGCGCACAGAAGACTGATTTCCAGCCGCCAACACTGTTCAAATGTGGGAGGGGGCTTGCCCCCGATGGCGGTATTCCAGTCGACATCTCATTGACTGAACCACCGCTATCGGGGGCAAGCCCCCTCCCACAGTTTTGAGCGCATTCCAACGCCACCGAGCGTCACCCTATCCGCGCCGACGGTGCGCACAGAAGACTGATTTCCAGCGGCCAGCACTGTTCAAATGTGGGAGGGGGCTTGCTCCCGATGGCGGTATTCCAGTCGACATCTCATTGACTGAACCACCGCTATCGGGAGCAAGCCCCTTCCCACAGTTTTGAGCGCATTTCAACGCCACCGAGCGTCACCCTATCCGAGTCGACGGTGCGCACAGAAGACTGATTTCCAGCGGCCAGCACTGATCAAATGTGGGAGGGGGCTTGCCCCCGATGGCGGTATTCCAGTCGACATCTCATTGACTGAACCACCGCTATCGGGAGCAAGCCCCCTCCCACAGTTTTGAGCGCATTCCAACGCCACCGAGCGTCACCCTATCCGCGTCGACGGTGCGCACAGAAGACTGATTTCCAGCGGCCAGCACTGTTCAAATGTGGGAGGGGGCTTGCTCCTCCCACAGGTTTAACCGATAACAATCCCCTCCCCCGACCATCCAACCACCCCGACCAACGTCACCGTATCCCCGCCAAAACTGATCACCGTATCCGCGCCTACCACCTTGGCGTGATCACGATAATCCGCACTCCCCTCTACATCCCTGAACACCAGCGTGTCCGTCGCTTGATAGCCGATAATCCGGTCCTGGCCAAACTGCCCGCTGAACATAAAGGTGTTATGCCCGCTGCTGTCGCGGATCGTGTCATTGCCCTTGCCTCCCTCGATAAAGTCCACGCCCTTGCCGCCCTGGATCAGGTCATCGCCATCGCTGCCAATGATGAAGGTATCGCCCTTGTGAGGTTCGGCATTGCGGTTGAGGTCTTGTACCCAGGTGGTGGCCCGGGCCGGGTCGGACAGGTTGGCGACGATAATCGTCGAGTCGCGACTCATTTGCTCATAGAAACCGGACTCGAGGATGCGCGTCATCCCGTCGCCATAACCGGTGGGCAAATGCGAGATCCAGGTCGGCAGGTTGGTGATGGAAAACGGCAGCACATTCCACAGCGTCGAGGCGTAGTGGTCGTTGAAGCTGACGATATTGTCGGTGGTCGATTCATGGGGTTTGTCATGCGCGCCCAACGACGACCAAGTGAAGGACGAGCCGTCCAGGGCACGAAATACCGGGTCGTTTTCATAACCGATATTGAGCACCTTGTCGCCGGCGCTCTGGGTCGGAGAGGCGTAGGCCACGTAGTTGGCGTCCTGGTAGAAACCTGCCCATTTGCCACTGCTCAAGTCGGCCATGCTGTTGACCGCCAGGCCGCCCAGGCTGTGGCCGCTGACCACCACATCGTGGCCGCTGAGGCCGTGGGCGCTGGCGTAGTCGGCGACGTTCTTGAGCAGGCCGCCAAAGGCTTCGCCGGCGTAGTTCTTCGCGTAATCCTTGGGGCCCAGCGCCGCGAGCAGATCGCTGACCAGGTCGCCAATGGAATCGCTGATCAGCGTGTCCCGAGGGCCTGAAGTGCCGCGAAAACCGATACCGATTTCCAGCAACTGGCCGGCGTCATCGTACTTGCCCAGCACCTCAACCTGGGCCGTGGTGTAGCCGGCCTTTTCGCCGAAGAACGTACCTCGGGCGTCGACCTTGCCGGCATAGCCCAGGGTGCTCGCGCTGATGGGCGTCCAACCCGCCTGTTGCACGGCCTCAAGGGCGGCTTTCTCCGAATCCGGGTTCCAGGGAATGCCAGGAATCACGCCCTGGGAATCCGTACTGCCCAGCAGCGCACCGACCAGCGTGGCCGGTAAGCCGAGCCCCAGGCCGTTGTGCTGGTAGCCCACGGCAAAGCCGTTATCCAGGTTATGGTAGGTATACAACGTGATCGCCATGGCATCGGCGAACAACGCTTTGGAGCCCTCGGCTCCGAGGTTTTTATAGTCAAACACACCCATGGTCTTGCCTCTCTATTGTTGGAATTGTCGAGAAAGCCAATTAATGCGGTGCTGGCCCGAACGCCTCATCCACCTTGGCCAGGTCGGTGTCGCGCAGGTTGCCGGCGTAGTAATGCAATTTGGTCCAGGCCATCAGGTAGTCGTAACGCGCCTGAGCCAGGTCGCGCCGCGTGCTGTAGAGCTGTTGCTCGGCGTTCAACGCATCGAGGTTGACCCGCTCGCCACCGAGGATGCTTTGTTTGGTCGACACCACCAGCGCCTCCGCCGAGGCCAGCGCCTTTTGATAGGCGCGCAGTTTGCTCACGCCGGACAGGCAGGCACTGAACTGCCGACGCAGTTCGATCAGGGTCTCGCGGGTCTTGCCTTCCAGTTCGTATTCCGCCTGTTCCATGGCACGGCTGGCCTGGCGGGTGGACGCGGAGATGCCGCCACCGGCATACAGCGGCAGGCTCACTTCCACGCCGATGGTGTTGGTGTCGTAGCGCTGGTTGTAGGTGTTGCCGCTGTCGGATTCCTGCTGGCGCGAGCTGGCATACGCGGTGACCTTGGGCAGATGCCCGGCGCGGTTGCGCTCCACTTCATAACGCGCCACTTCCAGGGCCTGGCGCTGGGACGCGAGCGTAGGGTTGTTGCTGATCGCGAGTGTATGCCAGGTGTCGTAGTTGGCCGGGGTCAGGGTAAATGCGGCAAAGCCCTGGTTGAGCGGCGCCAGGTCGTGGATGTTGACGCTTTGCACACCGATCAACGCGCCCAGTTCCCGTAACGAGGCGTCCTGTTCGTCCAGTGCCTCGATCTCTTCGGCGGTGGCCAGCTCATAGCGCGACTCAGCCTCGAGAATATCGGTGCGGGTGCCCTCGCCTTGCTGGAACAAGTGCCGGTTCTGCTGGAATTGCTGCTCGAAGGCCTTCTTCTTGGCGCGGGCGATGTCGATCTGGTCCTGGGCAAACAGCGCCTGGGTGTAGTAGCTCAGCACCCGCACCAGCAGGGCCTGGCTCTTGTCGCGAAAGCTTTCATCGGCGAACAGCGCCTGAGCCACACCTTTGCGGTAGTTGGCGTAAGCCTCGTAGTCAAACAAGGGCTGTTGCAGGCTGAAGGTCGAGCCGTAGCTGTTGTAGTTGCGGTCGTCGTGATAATTGCCGCCACGCCCGTCGGGCAAGGTGGCCTGGGAGTTGTTGCGGCCCTTGTTGTAGTTGTACGACAGCTTGGGCAGCAGGCCCGCGCGGCCGATGGTGCGGTTTTCCAGGCCGGCGTCGCGCTCCTTGATCGCGCCGAGAAACACCGGATCGTTGCGCAGGGCCTGCTCGTACACATCGAACGGGCCCATGGCGGCCTGGGCATTGACGCAGGTAAACAGCAAGGCGATGAACACCGCTTTCATGCTCATTCCTCGGTCAACGCGGAGCCGGCGCGGTCGAGCAGCGGCTTGAACAGGTAATTGAGCAACGAACGCTCGCCGGTGCGCACGAACATCTCGGCGGGCATGCCCGGCTTGATCACCAGGCCGTGGAGTTTCTCCAGCGCCGCCTCGCTGACGGTGGTGCGCAGCACGTAATACGGCGCGCCGGTTTTTTCATCGAGCATCTGGTCGGCGGAAATCAGACTGACCTCCCCCGGCACGCGCGGGGTGCGGCTCTGGTTGAAGGCGGTGAACAGAATATCGACCGGCAGGTGCGTGCCGACCTTGTCCACCAGGTGCACCGGCAAATGCCCCTCGACTTCCAGGCGCGTGCCCTGGGGCACGATTTCCAGCAGGGTTTCACCGGCACGCACCACGGCGCCCTCGGTGTGCACGCTTAGGTTGACCGCAATGCCCTCGGCCGGCGCGTTGATCTCGCTGTGTTGCAAGTCAAAGCCAGCCGATGTGAGTTGCTGTTCCAGGGTCAGGCTGCGCAATTGCGCGTCGGCCAATTGGCTGCGTACTTCCTTCTGATATTCCTCGCTGTGCTGCTGCAATTTCAGGCGCGATTCGAGGATGCCCTGCTCCACCCGGCCGCTTTCGCCGGTGTTCTGCGCCAGATCCTGTTGCACCTGGGACAGCTGGCGTTGGTACTCCATCAGCCGGTTGCGCGGGATATAACCGTTGTCGGCCAGGGGTTGCAGGTTGTTCAGTTGGTCGCGCAGGGACTGGGCCTGGGCGGTCAGGTCGCTGCGGGCGCGGCGCATGCCGTTGAGCTGCGCGGTCGCGCCCTCGATATTCGCGCGGATGCCTGCCTGCTCACGGGCAAAGGCTTCGCGACGGCTGCTGAACAATTGGCGCTGGCCTTCCAGGACCAACGCCGATGCCGGCTCGGGGCTGCTGCTCAGCTCGGCGGGAAAGGTGATGGCGGATTGATTGTCGCGCTCGCTCTGCCAACGCGCGACGCTGGCCCAGGCCATGCGGTACTGGGCTTGCAGGGACTGCACGTCCGCCTGGTGCTGGGTCTGGTCGAGACGGAACAGCGGCTGGCCTTGCTTCACCAGCTCACCCTCCTTCACCAGAATCCGACTGACCACGCCGGGGCTGAAGGTTTGCACCGCCTTGCGTTTGCCCGACACCACCACCGTGCCCTGCACCGGAATGCCTTGGTCCAGGGGCGCCAGGCTGGCCCAGAGGAAAAAGCCACCGGCACCGACCACGGTCAGCAGCCAGCCCATGCGCGCGAAGAACCGGGCGTCGCGCTCTTTGAAGCGTGGTTCAACAGTGATACTGCTCATGCGCCTGGATTCCTTCCGGCTTGATACTGACGGCTGAAACTCACACCGGGTTTATCCTTCGGTGCTTCCTGCTGGCCGGACAACGCCCGCAGCACGTCCTGGCTTGGCCCGAATGCCTGCAAACGCCCTTCGTTGAGCACCAGCAACTTATCGGCCTGGGCCAAGGCCGAAGAACGATGGGTCACCAGCACCACACTGCTGCCCTGCGCTTTCATCTGCACAATGGCGCTGGCCAGCGCGGCCTCGCCGACGGTGTCGAGGTTGGAGTTGGGCTCGTCCAGTACGATCAACCGCGGCCCGCCGTACAGCGCACGCGCCAGGGCCACCCGTTGTTTCTGGCCACCGGACAGGCCGCCACCGTTGTCGCCCAGGACCGTGTCATAACCGTGGGGCAAACGCAGGATCAGTTCATGCACGCCGGCTTGTTGCGCAGCCTGCACCACACGCTCGGGGTCGGCCTCGCGAAAGCGCGCGATGTTGTCGGCGATGCTGCCGCTGAACAGTTCGATGTCCTGGGGCAGATAGCCGATGTGCGGACCGAGGTCGTCGCGGTCCCAACGATGGATGTCCGCGCCATCCAGGCGCACGGTGCCGGCCAGGGTCGGCCATACGCCCACCAACACACGGGCCAGGGTGGATTTGCCGGAGCCCGAGGCCCCGAGCACGCCCAGCACTTCGCCGGCGCCGAGGTTGAAGCTGACCTGATGCAGGGTAGGCAGGCGCCGCCCGGGCGGGCCGGCACTGACCTGTTCGAAGCTGACCTCGCCCTTGGGTGCCGGCAATTTCATCTGCTCGACTTCCGGGGGGAACTCGCGCAGCAATTCGTCCAGCCGCTGATAGGCCAGCTTGGCCGAACTCCATTGCTTCCAGACCGCAATCAACTGGTCGATGGGGCTGAGTACGCGGCCCATCAGGATCGAGCCCGCGATCATCATCCCGGCGGTCATATCGCCCTTGATCACCAACAACGCACCCAGGCCCAGCACTAGGGATTGCAGGCACAGGCGCAAGGATTTGCTCAGGGAGGTGATCACCGAGCCGGTATCGCTGGCTTTGTTCTGCAAACCCAGGAACTGCGAATGCACGGCAAACCAGCGTTTGCGTAGCGCGCCAAGCATGCCCATGGCCTGGATGGTTTCGGCGTTGTGCAAATGGCTGGTGGCCAGCTGCGTCGATTGCTGCGAGAAACCACTGGCCTCGCCCAATGGCTTCTTCGTCAGGTATTCGTTGAGGCACGCAAGGCCGATCAACAGCAGCGCGCCGGCGGTGGCCAACACCCCGAGCCAGACGTTGAAGAGAAAAATCACAAACAGGTAGATGGGAAACCACGGCGCATCGAAGAACGCGAACAGCGCCGGCCCGGTGATGAATTGGCGGATATGGGTCAAGTCACCCAGGGATTGCCCGGCATGCCCCTGGCCGCGTTGCAGGTTGCGTTCGAACGCGGCCTTGTACACGCGCAAGTTGAAACGCCGCTCCAACTGGCTGCCGATGCGGATCACGATAAAACTGCGGATGACTTCCAGCAGGCCAATAAACGCAAAGAAGCCCACGACCATCAGGGTCAACATCACCAGGGTGGTTTCATTCTGCGAGGAGAGCACGCGGTCATACACTTGCAGCATGTAAATCGACGGCACCAGCATCAACAGGTTGATCAAGGCGGTAAAACAACCCACGCTGATCAAGATGCTCTTGTACTCACCCAGCGCCTTGAATAAAGGCGCCACGGTATGGGGTTTGACCATATCTTTTGCTCTTCCTTGAACCCAACTACGCGCAATAGTTGCCCCTGCCCCCTGATCAGGGGCGGCCAACTAATAAAATCGAGTTATCGCCTTATAACGGACAACTAAGGTGCTCGTTGCAATACCACTACCGCACCCGACGGTGTACGGCCTTGGTATTCACCTTCTTTCTGACGATTCAAATGGGTGATCCCGCTGCCTTCGGCATTGAACAGCCAGATACCGTCCGGGGTTGGCGACCACGTCAGGGGCTTGTCCCCCAGCCATTGCGCCACACAGGTCACATCGCCGCCCAGGGCATTGGCCTGCTCGAGCAGGTCCAGTGCACACACCTGATCCTGCTGGTGCAACTGCCAATGCCCGGCCAATTGGGCGCTGGTGGGTAAAACAAGACTGCTCGCCATTGCGTGGGCTCCTGCCGACACGAACATCACCTGCAACACGCAGGCGATCACATTGTAAAAACGCTGCATCTGTACGCCCCATCCTGGAGGCGCGGCGCCAAAGCGCCGCGCCCGTGCATCATGCCACGATGTCGCTGGCCGCTGCCTGGCCTACGGTGGTGACGAGGAAATCCGCCACGCCGTGCCCGGAAAAGTCGACTGCCAGGGTGCCCAGGTTGGTACCTGCCGCGTAGGACAACACCGCATCGCCGGCATGCCCGGTGAAGGCATTGACGAAGGTCAGCCCGGCACCTTTGGTGATGCCGCTGAGGTCGATCTTGTCGGAGCCCGAGGTGAAGTCAAAGATCTTGTCCGCCACCCCTGGCTTGGAGTCGGAACTGGCACCGAACACAAACGTGTCGTTGCCCGCGCCACCCCACAGTTGGTCCGCGCCGCCAGCGCCGTAGATGAGGTCGTTGCCGGCCCCGCCCTTGATGACGTTGGCTGCGTTGTTGCCGATGATCAGGTCGTTGCCCGCACCGCCGAACGCGTTCTCTACGGTCACGCCCTTGGCGATGGAGACGTTGCCCACCAGGCCGCCAACGTCGGAGAACGAGGCCTCATTGAGGTTAATTTTCTGGTTCTGGGTAAAACCGGAGAAGTCCAGGGTGTCATTGCCGCCACCGTCCCAGACCGAGAACACCAGTTTGTCGGCGTTGGACGTGGCGCTGAGGAAATCACGCCCGGTATTGGAGTTGAACCCGTAGGTGGTATCGCCGGCACGGGTGTTGTAGTTGGCGCCGTAGAGCTTCTGGATCGCGGCGATGTCGTCGATCAGCGGGCCGGACGCGTAGGCTTCGACCCCGCCTTTACTGAAGTTCTGGTGGGTGTTGCTCTCGCTCCAGTAGCTCATGAGGCTGTAGCCGCGCGTGTCCTGTCCATAGGTCGCGTCGTTGTAGGTCGGGGCGCCTTCGCCAGCGTTGTAGTCGCCAGGGTGGGCGAGGCCCAGGGTGTGGCCGATTTCGTGGGTCAGGGTCTGCCGGCCGTAGTTGTTCAGGTCCGGGGTCTTGTTCGGCGTGTAGCTGTTGTTGGTCAGGTACCACGAGGTGCCATCGTAGCCTGCACCGGTGCCGGGCAGGTAGGCGAAGGCAGCCGCGCCGTCCTGGCCGCTGCTGTAGTTGCCGAATGTCATGTGGCCGTCACCGCCGGTGGCTTTCTCGGTGAAGGTGACATTGGCCACGTCCGACCAGGATTGCATGGCCAGGGCGGCCTGTGCTTTCTGCTGGGCGTTGAACTGGCTGAAGCCCGAGATGCCATGTTTGTTCATGGTGCTCGAGGAGGCCGAGGTCAGGAAGGTGTAGGTCAGGTCGATCTTGCCGTTGCCGTCAAAGTCCCGGTACGCGGCGCCGTCGCGCAGCAGCTGGGTGGCTGCCTGGTCAACGGTGTAGGAGGGTTTGCCATTGATCGTGAGGTTGCCGCCACGGTCATACAGATGGCTGAAGCTATCGATTTGCGAGTAAGCGGTGCTGGCTTGCGCCGCCGACACGATAGCCTGGTCTTTTACTTTTGACATAAACGTACTTCCTTGTTTGCAAATGCATCAGTCTTGGGTCGATAGGAATCCCGTGGGCGAGATCGTCCTATCACTCGCCTCTTTTGAAGGCGTCACGAAACTGACACAACTTGAAATCTTTCGTCTACATCTTTTCCAGCATGAGAACTGACCAATAAACAGCGCTCACAAGTTTGGCTCCGTATTTGTTGGGTGGCGTTGCCTTTGTCCGACAAAAGACACTGGCCACTTATTTAAATATTAAATAGCGTTAATGCCGCTCAAGTTGAGCGACACACTTGATAATTGGATCCACAATATTGTCATGGTGTCATTCGCAACATTAAACAGCCACTATTTATATGAATATATCGGCGCTGCCCCCTATTATCGGGACACGCGCCAACCTGTGTTGTGCAATGCCTGTAACAACGTTTCGCCTTTCAAGCCCGGCACCTGTACGCCGTCGTCGGTCAGCATGTCTTCGCCTGCCAGGATCGCGTTGATGATCGCCTCCTCCACCGCCTCCGCTGCAGCGCTGAACAGCGGGGAAATATGATCGTTATTCACCATCTGCAAGGTGCTGCTCAACGGCAGGCCTTTGCGCGCGTAGTCTGCTGGGGGCAGATCCTGGTTGCCGGTGGCGAAGGCCAGGAACAGGTCGCCACTGGAGTCTTCGGTGCCGCCGCCAGTGCGTGCGATACCGATAGACGCGCGCTGTGCCAGGCGCTGGCATTGGTGTGGCAGCAAAGGCGCATCAGTGGCGATGATCACCACGATCGAACCCATGCCCGGCGTGCCCCGTTCGGCAAAGGGCGATGGGATGTCCATCAAGCGACGGCCCACCGGGTAACCGTCGACGCGCAGTTCCTGGCGCTTGCCATGGTTGGCCTGCACCAGCACGCCGACGGTCCAACCGCCCTGCTCGGCCGGCAAACGGCGCGAGGCGCTGCCGATACCGCCCTTGAATTCATGGCAGATCATTCCCGTACCACCGCCCACGGCGCCTTCTTGCACGGGGCCGCTTTCAGCGCTTTCCAGCGCTTGGCGCACATGCTCAGGCTTGACGTGCTGGCCCCAGATGTCGTTTAGCAGGCCGTCGTAGGTTTCCATCACCACCGGCATGCACCAGTACACCGCCGGGTCCGCCAGACGCTCGCGCTCCAGGGCGATCAGGGTGTCGCGCACGATGCCGATGCTGTGGGTGTTGGTGATGGCCAGCGGCGTAGTCAACAGGCCCGCCTCGCTGATCCATTCCAGGCCGGTGGCGTCGCCGTTGCCGTTAAGCACGTGATACCCGGCAAAGCACGGCTGCTGCCGCGCCTCCCCGGCACGCGGCTGGACCACGCTGACACCGGTGCGCACCTGCTTGTCATCGATACGCGTCTTGAGCGTACTGTGACCGACCCGAACCCCCGGAACGTCGGTGATGGCATTCAACTCGCCGGGTGTGCCCAACCCCAACGTGATGCCCAATTGACGTGCACGCATAACCACTCCTTACAATTTCTGAAAAACCGGACTCGACCGGCCGCTGATGCAATACAGAATCACCGACAGCGCCAGCAGGCCGATGATGATCATGATGTCGCGCACTGACGCCGCGTAGAGCAACGTCACCAGCAAGTAACCCGCGCCCAGTACCGCCAGCAGCGCCGGTAACGGCCACAGCGGCATGCGATAGGGATGCTCGCGGTCGCGCAGCAGCACGCGGCTCATCAATGCGCTCAACGCCACCACCAGGTACACCAATATGATCAGCAATACGCTGAACGAGGTGAGGTCGGCCAGGTTGGAGCTGAAGCTCAGCGCCGCCGACGGAATCGCCAGGAACAGCGTGGCCAGCCATGGCGAGTCCCAGCGCGGGTGGATGCGGGTGAACAGTTTGTTGATGGTCGGCGTCCACAGCGCATCGCGCCCGCTGCTGAACACCACGCGGCCGATCTGGATCACGATGGCGACAATCGCATTGAATACCGACAGGAAGATCCCGGCACTGACCAGGCGCGACAGGGTTTCATTACCATGGCTGGTGAGCAGGTAGCCGATGGGGTCCGGGCTGCTGATCATCGCACTCAGTGACGGCGCGCCGATCAGCAACGCTGTGATCGGCACCAACTCGATCACCACCACCAGGCCCAGGGACCACAGCACCGCCTTGTGCACGCCCTTGCCAGCGCATTTCATGTCTTCGGCCAGCAACACGGCTGGGCCGTAACCGTTGTAGGAAAACAGGCCAATGCCCACCGCGCCGATCACCAGGGCCCAGGGCGCCAGGTGCAACATACCGTTTTCGACGATCTGGGGTTGAAACAGCACGCTGGCCGGCTGCACCGGGTTACCGAAGCCGAGACACACGATCACCAGCAGCGCCGCGACTTCCAGCAGCAGGCAGGTCCCGGTGATCCAGGCGTTGAGCTTGATATTGAGGATGCCCAAGGCGTAGCTGCACACCACGATCACCAGGGCGACGGTTTGCGAATCGAATGTCGTCCCCAAGGCGTTGTTGAGATAGGTGGCGGCCCCCGTGGCCAAGACCGGCGGGATAAACAGCAGCATCACCAGCACGGTCAGGAACGTCGCGTAGCCAGCCATGCCGCCGAACACCCGTTTGGCATACACATACTCGCCACCGGCGCTGTTATGGGCGCGGCCCAGTTCGGCGTAGCAAAACGCGAACATCAGCGCGAGCAGCCCTGCCATCACGAACGCCAGGAACACGCCGCTGCCGGCCTGTTGGATGGCAAAGGGTGCGATCACGAAGACGGAACTGGCGGGGGTCACCGCTGAAACGGTGATGGCCACTACATCGAAGACGCTCAGGGTGGGTTTCAGCACGCCGTCGGGCGTGGGGGAAGTGCTCATATCGTTATCCTCTGTCGTTGTTCTTGGTGTGAGGCAGAAACGAAAAATGATGTTTTTTCGGGATATGTTTCCCGTTGAATAGTGACGACGTTATCGACCTGACGCCTGTCAGCCAATTCCCCTATTGGCGTACTCCCCTTGACGCCACTCAGCAAAAACCGAACCCTTGGCCAATCTTTTGAGGGTGGGAGCCAGTGACATGAGCCTGTTCAGGGAAATCGGCATGCATGCCGGGTTGGGGCGAACCCTGTCACAAATCGGCACCGAGCGATTCTGGAAGCAATTGGTGCTGTTGTTGCACCAGTGCCTGCCCTTCGATAACGCGCTGGCGATCTTCTATCCCGTGGAGGGCCCGCCCCAGGCCCTGGAAGAGTACGACGCCCAGCCGAGCAGTAAACCGGCGTCGATGCTGGCCTACCTCAATGGCCTGTATTTGCTCGATCCGTTCTTCCAGGCCTGTCGCGAAGGTTATGCCAGTGGCGTGTACCGGCTCGAGGAAGTGGCGCCGGACCATTTTCGCCAGAGCGAGTATTTCCTCAGCTACTTCCACGACAACGTGCTGGAAGACGAGCTGCAGTTGATCCTGCAATTGCCGGGCGCGGGGACGTTGTCGCTGTCACTGGGCATGCAGCGGCGTTTCAGCGTTGAGGAGACCGGAATGATGACGACCCTGGCGGCCTGGGTGCTGCCGTTGATGCAGCAGCATTGGCAACAAAGCACCCAGCGCGCGCCGGCCATGGACAGCCAGATCCGGGATGCGTTGAGCCAATTCGGTTGCGGCGTACTCTCGGAGCGCGAACTGGAAATCGCCCGCCTGGTGCTGCGCGGGTTCTCTTCCAAAGCCATGGCCGAGCGCCTGCATATCTCGCCGGACACGGTGAAGGTGCACCGTCGGCATCTGTACGCGAAGCTGGACATCTCGTCACAGCCGGAACTGTTTTCGTTGTTTATCCAGTCGTTGGGGCATGACCTGGAAAACCCCTGACATCGGCGGTGCGCCCAACGCAGCCTCGCTTGCGCTCGGCAGCTGCTACGGGAGCGTGAGATGGCGCTGTCGAGCCCTGGCGAGGCTGCGTGAGGCCCTCACAAACACCCAGCATCACGATGAATCGCCACGAGAACGTGGATGGTCAGTGACATCGGCGGTGTGCCCAACGCAGCCTCGCTTGCGCTCGGCAGCTGCTACGGGTGAGATGGCGCGTAGCAGCTGTCGAGCCCTGGCGAGGCTGCGTGAGGCCCTCACAAACACCCAGCATCACGATGAATCGCCGCGAGAATGTGGATGGTCAGTGACATCGGCGGTGTGCCCAACGCAGCCTCGCTTGCGCTCGGCAGCTGCTACGGGAGCGTGAGATGGCGCGTAGCTGTCGAGCCTTGGCGAGGCTGCGTGAGGCCCTCACAAACACCCAGCATCACGATGAATCGCCGCGAGAACGTGGATGGTCAGTGATATCGGCGGTGTGCCCAACGCAGCCTCGCTTGCGCTCGGCAGCTGCTACGGGTGAGATGGCGCGTAGCAGCTGCCGAGCCCTGGCGAGGCTGCGTGAGGTCCACACAAAAACCTTGCATCACGATGAATCGCCGCGAGT
>NZ_VFES01000057.1 GCF_007858185.1 Pseudomonas grimontii | reverse complement strand
TCGATACCGAAGTTCAGGTGCATCGATTCATCGCGCAGGATGTACTGGAACTGCTCGGCCACGCCGGTCATTTTGTTGCGGCGGCCCATGGACAGGATCTGGGTGAAGCCGCAGTAGAAGAAGATGCCTTCCAGCACGCAGTAGTAGGCGACCAGGTTGCGCAGCAGTTCCTTGTCGGTGTCGACGGTGCCGGTTTCGAACTTCGGATCGGAGATCGAGCGGGTGTATTTCAGGCCCCAGGCGGCTTTTTTGGCCACCGATGGGATCTCGTGGTACATGTTGAAGATCTCGCCTTCGTCCATGGCCAACGATTCGATGCAGTACTGGTAGGCGTGGGTGTGGATCGCTTCTTCGAAGGCCTGGCGCAGGATGTACTGGCGGCACTCCGGGTTGGTGATCAGGCGGTAGACGGCCAGCACCAGGTTGTTGGCGACCAACGAATCTGCAGTGGAGAAGAAGCCGAGGTTGCGCATGACGATGCGGCGCTCGTCGTCGGTCAGGCCTTCGGGGTTTTTCCACAGGGCGATGTCGGCGGTCATGTTGACCTCTTGCGGCATCCAGTGGTTGGCGCAGCCGTCGAGGTACTTCTGCCAGGCCCAGTCGTACTTGAAAGGCACGAGTTGGTTGAGGTCGGCGCGGCAGTTGATCATGCGCTTTTCGTCAACGGCGACGCGGGCGGAGGCGCCTTCGAGTTCGGCGAGGCCTTCGGCGACGTCGAGTTTGTCGAGGGCAGCCTTGGCGCGCACGAT
>NZ_VFES01000056.1 GCF_007858185.1 Pseudomonas grimontii | reverse complement strand
TGTCGCGGATCAAGATCATGGCCCAGCTCGACATCGCCGAAAAACGCCTGCCCCAGGACGGGCGTATCGCCCTGCGCGTGGCCGGGCGACCCATCGACATTCGTGTCTCGACGGTGCCCACCGGGCATGGCGAGCGCGTGGTGATGCGCCTGCTCGACAAACAGGCCGGGCGCTTGCAACTGGAGACCCTGGGCATGGAGCCGCAGTTGCTCGCCCGCCTCGACACCCTGATTCGCCAGCCCCACGGCATCGTGCTGGTCACCGGGCCTACGGGCAGCGGCAAGACCACCAGCCTGTACGCCGCGCTGGCGCGGCTGGATGCGAGCACCAGCAATATCCTCACCGTGGAAGACCCGGTGGAATACGACCTGCCGGGCATCAGCCAGATTCAGGTCAACGCCAAGATCGACATGACCTTCGGCCTGGCGCTGCGGGCGATCCTGCGCCAGGACCCGGACATCATCATGATCGGTGAAATCCGCGACCTGGAGACCGCGCAAATCGCGGTGCAGGCCTCGCTCACCGGGCACCTGGTGCTGGCGACCCTGCACACCAACGATGCGGTGTCGGCGGTCAACCGCCTGATCGATATGGGCGTCGAGCCATTCCTGTTGGCCTCGTCACTGCTGGGCGTCCTGGCGCAACGCCTGGTCCGCCGCCTGTGCCCGCATTGCAAGCAGGAAGACCCCGCCGCACCTGGCACCTGGCGCCCGGTGGGCTGCGCGCAGTGCAATCAGATCGGTTACAGCGGGAGGACCGGTATCCATGAATTGTTTTGCGTCGACGACGAGGTGCGTAGCTTGATCCACCAGGGTGCCGGCGAGCAGGATCTGCGCGTGGCCGCGCGCCGTGCGGGGATGTTCAGCATGCGTGAGGACGG
>NZ_VFES01000055.1 GCF_007858185.1 Pseudomonas grimontii | reverse complement strand
CCGTCCTCACGCATGCTGAACATCCCCGCACGGCGCGCGGCCACGCGCAGATCCTGCTCGCCGGCGCCCTGGTGGATCAAGCTACGCACCTCGTCGTCGACGCAAAACAATTCATGGATACCGGTCCGCCCGCTGTAGCCAATCTGATTGCACTGCGCGCAGCCCACCGGGCGCCAGGTGCCAGGCGCGGCGGGGTCTTCCTGTTTGCAATGCGGGCACAGGCGGCGGACCAGGCGTTGCGCCAGGACGCCCAGCAGTGACGAGGCCAGCAGGAACGGCTCGACGCCCATATCGATCAGGCGGTTGACCGCTGACACCGCATCGTTGGTGTGCAATGTAGCGAGTACCAAATGCCCGGTGAGCGAGGCCTGTACCGCGATTTGTGCGGTCTCCAGGTCACGGATTTCACCGATCATGATGATGTCCGGGTCCTGGCGCAGGATCGCCCGCAGCGCCAGGCCGAAGGTCATGTCGATCTTGGCGTTGACCTGGATCTGGCTGATGCCCGGCAGGTCGTATTCCACCGGGTCTTCCACGGTGAGGATATTGCTGGTGCTCGCATCCAGCCGTGCCAGCGCCGCATAGAGGCTGGTGGTCTTGCCGCTGCCCGTGGGCCCGGTGACCAGCACGATGCCGTGGGGCTGGCGAATCAGGGTGTCGAGGCGGGCGAGCAACTGCGGCTCCATGCCCAGGGTCTCCAGTTGCAGGCGCCCGGCCTGCTTGTCGAGCAGGCGCATCACCACGCGCTCGCCGTGCCCGGTGGGCACCGTCGAGACACGAATGTCGATGGGTCGCCCGGCCACGCGCAGGGCGATACGCCCGTCCTGGGGCAGGCGTTTTTCGGCGATGTCGAGCTGGGCCATGATCTTGATCCGCGACA
>NZ_VFES01000054.1 GCF_007858185.1 Pseudomonas grimontii | reverse complement strand
CAAGACCAACCTGATGGTGTTTTTACGGCCCTACATCATTCGCGACAGTGGGGCGGGGCGTAGCATCACCTTGAACCGCTATGAGTTTATGCGTCGGGCGCAGAGCGGCTTGCAGCCGGATCACAGTTGGGCGATGCCGGATGTGCAGGCGCCGCAATTGCCATCGGTGGAGAAGGCGATTCCGGGCGGGCAGCAGCAGGGGCCGAGGGCGGTCATCCGCGCCGTACCGGTAGGCGCACGGCCATGAGCCTGCTGTTCGCTGGGCCAAATGTGGGAGGGGGTTTGCCCCCGATAGCGGTGGGTCAGTTTGTACACCTGTGGCTGACACACCCTCATCGGGGGCAAGCCCCCTCCCACATTTGCACTGTGTATTCCTGTGGGAGAGGGGTATGAGCCTGCTGCCCTACGCCTGGGCCAAATCCCAACGCATTCTCCTGCGCCCCGGCGAGGACGGTCTGCTGCTGACCGTCTGCCCCTCAACCCCCGGCTGGTCGATCAGCGAAGTGCGGCGCCAGTTCGGCCAGTCGCGGGTTGAGCAGATACGCGATGACGAACTCGACGGCCTCCTGGCCAGCGCCTATGCCGACACCGGCAGCGCCGCCGCCGTGGTCGGCGCGGCGGAAAACGAGGTCGACCTCGACCGCCTGATGCAGGACATGCCCGAAATCACCGACCTGCTCGACACCCAGGACGGCGCGCCGGTGATCCGCATGATCAACGCCTTGCTCACTCAGGCCGCGCGGGACGAGGCCAGTGATATTCACATCGAGCCGTATGAAACCCATTCGGTGGTGCGCTACCGCGTCGACGGCACCCTGCGCGATGTGGTGTCGCCGCGCAAGGCGTTGCATGGCGCGCTGGTGTCGCGGATCAAGATCATGGCCCAGCTCGACATCGCCGAAAAACGCCTGCCCCAGGACGGGCGTATCGCCCTGCGCGTGGCCGGGCGACCCATCGACATTCGTGTCTCGACGGTGCCCACCGGGCA
>NZ_VFES01000053.1 GCF_007858185.1 Pseudomonas grimontii | reverse complement strand
TTTTCCACCGCCAGTGCCGGGGCCAGGTTGACGCCTTCGCGCACCTTGGCCGTGGCATCGTTGACGCACTGGCTCAGGCGGTCGTTGGACAGGGTTTGCCGCGCCGCTTCCAGCGCGCGCAGCAACGGCACGCCGGCACCGCCGAGAATCGCCAGGGTCGACGCAAAGCGCGCGGTATTCAGGCCCAGCACAAAGCGCCCGATCAGCGGCAAGCGCAGCACGCGGCTGTGCCAGTTCAGGCGCGCCACGGGGTTGCGCAGGTACAGGCGCCAACCCCAAAACCCACCGACAATCCCGCCGAAACACAACCAGCCCCAGGCGCGGATAAAGTCGCTGGCGTTGAGCATCGCCAGGGTCAGCCCCGGTAGGTCCTGGCGCGCCTGGGAGAACGCGCTGACCACCTGGGGCACCACGTAGCTGAGCAGGAAAATCACGATACCGATCGACACCAGCCCGACCACACCGGGGTAGATAAACGCGGTGAGGATTTTGCCGCGCAGGTTGTTACGTTCCTCGATGTAGTCGGCCAGACGTTCCATCACCTGGGCGAGATCACCGGACTCCTCCCCCGCCGCGATCAACGCGCGGTAAATCGACGGAAAGTCCCGTGGCCGTGCGGCCAAGGCATCCGCCAGACGCATGCCGCCGCGTACATCGGCACGCACAGCGGCGAGGGTCTGGGCGATGTGTTTTTTCTCCGCCTGCTCCACCGTGGCGCTTAATGCCGCCTCCAAGGGCAGGCTGGCGCCGAGCAGGCTCGCCAGTTGCCGCGTGGCCCAGGCCAGGTCGTTGTCCGACAGCTTGGCGCTGAACAGGCTGCCGCCGCCGGCGCTTTGTTGACCGCCTTCGACCTGCACCAGCAGCGCGGTCAGGCCACGGCTGCGCAGCACCGCAAACGCCCCGCTCTGGCTGTCGGCTTCCAGGTGCCCGGCCTCGACTTTGCCGTTGGCGTCGGCGGCTTCATAGCGATAGCGATTCATCAGGCGTCCCGTGTTACGCGCAGGATTTCTTCCGGCGCGGTGGCGCCACTGCGCACCCAGCGCTCGCCGTCCTCACGCATGCTGAACATCCCCGCACGGCGCGCGGCCACGCGCAGATCCTGCTCGCCGGCACCCTGGTGGATCAAGCTACGCACCTCGTCGTCGACGCAAAACAATTCATGGATACCGGTCC
>NZ_VFES01000052.1 GCF_007858185.1 Pseudomonas grimontii | reverse complement strand
CTAGTGGCTTGAGCGGTTAATCCATTAATTTATTTTTTATCACACTCAGCTTCGCTTTATGTACCGAGCTAATGATGGCCTCAGCCGTTTTATTCCACTTGAACGGCTTGGCTGAATGCTCATTGTGAGCCTCGATAAATTGGCGGATAGCGACTTTTAGGTCGGCGACGCTGGTGAAGGCACCCCGGTATAGCGCTCGTCTTTCCAGTTGTGCAAACCAGCCTTCCACGGCGTTCAGCCAAGACGCGCTGGTCGGTGTGAAGTGCAATTTGAAACGCGGATGCTTTTCCAGCCACTGCTTGATTGCAGCCGTTTTGTGGGTCGAACTGTTATCTAGAATCACATGCAGATCCAGTCCGGCTGGCGTGCTGCGTTCAATCTGTTGCAGAAAAGCCAGAAACTCCTTGGCTCGATGGCGCTGGGTAATCCGTCCGATTACTTGGCCGGTTAGGATGTCGAAAGCCGCGTACAGACTCGCCGTACCATGGCGCTTGTAATCATGCGTCCGGCGTTCAACTTGACCTGGGCGTAGCGGGAGCATCGGTTGGGTGCGATCCAACGCCTGGATCTGGGTTTTCTCGTCAACCGACAACACCAGGGCATTATCCGGTGGGTTCAGATAGAGCCCGACCACGTCGACTACCTTGTCGGCGAAATGAGGGTCGTTGCTGATTTTGAAGGTCTTCAGACGATGGGGTTTGAGGTCGGAAGCGGCCCAGACCTGCCGAACCTGCCACGTGGTGACCCGCGCATACTTGGCCATCAAACGGACGCTCCAGTGAGTGGCTTCCTGGGGTACACGCCGGGTGGTCAGTGTCAGGATTTCGTTGATTTTATCGGGCCCAAGTTTGAGTGGCTGGCCGCTGCGCGGCAGATCGCTCAACCCTTCGATTCCCGCCTCCAGATAACGTTTTCGCCACTTGAATACCGTCGGCGGCGTGACCTGCAACTGCTCGCTGACGGCCTTGGGCGTCAATCCGTCAGCCAGTAGAAGCAGGATGCGCGCTCGCTGGGCGAGGCTCTGTTCCAGCGTACTCATACGCAACCAACCTTGCAGGGCGATGAGATCGGAAGGCATTAAAGCGAAGGGGGAAGTCGGTCGGGCCATGCGCATAACCAATCCATGACATTGGACGCACAGTATATCGTTACCATTAGATAAATGAATTAACCGCTCAGTCCACTAG
>NZ_VFES01000051.1 GCF_007858185.1 Pseudomonas grimontii | reverse complement strand
GGATGGTCTGAAGTAGCCATGTATTTCCCCGGCATACCACCTAGCGCAACTTTTAAACTCGCCAAATGATCAAAAAACAATCAATTCGACGAGTATTTCTTACGTTTTCGCCACCCGGACCCCACTCCGGTGGCCATTTCCCGCATTACAGGCGCACCTCTCCTGCATTCGTCAGTAAATGTCGGCGCGCCATCCACAGGTTCGACAGAGCGAACAGTGTCACCAGTTGCGCCGTGTTTTTGGCCAAGCCGCGAAAGCGCACCTTGGTGTAACCGAACTGGCGCTTGATTACCCGGAACGGATGCTCGACCTTGGCGCGCACCTGAGCCTTGGCCTTTTCAATCTTGCGCTTGGCTTTGTACAGCACGCTGCGCTTATCGAGTTTTTTGTAGGTGCTGCGGCGTGCCGCCACCTGCCAGATAACTTCACGTCCTTCATGCTCGGGCCGCTTTTCGACACCGGTGTAGCCTGCATCGGCGCAGACCACGTTTTCGTCGCCATGCAGCAATTTGTCCACCTGGGTGACATCCGCCACATTGGCCGCCGTGCCCACTACGCTGTGCACCAGACCCGATTCGTCATCGGCGCCGATGTGGGCCTTCATGCCAAAATAATACTGGTTTCCCTTCTTGGTCTGGTGCATTTCCGGGTCGCGCTTGCCGTCCTTGTTCTTGGTCGAACTGGGCGCATTGATCAGCGTTGCATCGACGATGGTGCCCTGGCGCAGCGACAGGCCGCGGTCGCCCAGATAGCCATTGATGACAGCGAGGATGCCGGCCGCCAGCTCGTGTTTCTCCAGCAAGCGGCGGAAGTTGAGAATGGTGGTTTCGTCGGGGATGCGCTCCAGGTTCAGCCCGGCAAACTGGCGCAGGATCGTGGTTTCGTACAGCGCTTCCTCCATCGCTGGATCGCTGTAGCCGAACCAGTTCTGCAGCAGATGCACACGCAGCATCGCCATCAACGGGTAGGCCGGACGGCCACCTTCACCTTTCGGATAATGTGGCTCGATCAAAGCAATCAAGCCCTTCCACGGCACCACCCGATCCATCTCGATCAGGAACAACTCCTTGCGGGTTTGCTTGCGCTTGCCAGCGTACTCGGCGTCGGCGAAGGTCATCTGCTTCATCGGGAAACTCGGTGGGTGGGGTCGCGGTATTTTGCCAAATCAGAAAGTCTTTTTCAGAGTTTCC
>NZ_VFES01000050.1 GCF_007858185.1 Pseudomonas grimontii | reverse complement strand
GTTTTTTCTCGGCCTGAGCCGGTGGCAGCCCACCATTAAATTGGTGCGGTCGAATCCAGTTGTACCGGTGCATCAAAAAATGGCTGATATCCCGCTGAGCTTGTTGGGCCGTCGTGTAGCCCATGGTCGGTATCCACTCGGTTTTCAGGCTCCTGAACACCCGCTCCATCGGCGCGTTATCCCAACAATTTCCTCGCCGGCTCATGCTCTGACGCATGCGATATCGCCAAAGGCGCTGACGAAAACTCCGGCTTCCATATTGCGAGCCCTGGTCGGAGTGGAACAGCAGACCTTGAGGCTTCCCTCGCTGCTCGTAAGCCATGTCCAAGGCCTTGATGACCAAGTCCGCATCCGGCTTTCCCGACAACGCCCAGCCCACAACACGGCGGGCAAAAAGATCTAGGACAACCGCCAGATACTGCCATTTCCCTTGAGCCCAGATGTAAGTGATATCGCCACACCAGACGTGGTCAGGAGTGGGCACATCAAACTCCCGGTTCAAAATATTAGGAATGTCGGGCCGCTCGACCGTCGCCTTTTTGTAAGCATGCGATCCCGGTTGTTTGCTGACCAACTTCAGCTCGCGCATCAGGCTGCGCACTTTGAATCGCCCGATCTGCTCGCCGTCGTCCTGCATCATGGCCATGATGCTACGGCTACCGGGAGCACTGCGGCCTTGGGTGAACAACTCGTTCACCCGACTGCGCAATCGAAGGCGTTCTACTTCCGGTGTGCGGCGCCTGAGACGCCGAGCGTAGTAGCACGAGCGGGTCACTTCAAACACCTTGCACAGCCAATCAACCGGCTCGTGGATGCTCAACTGGTCAATCAGCGCGAACGCTCGAGATCTTCCGACATCAAGAGCGCGGTAGCCTTTTTTAAGATCGATTTTTCCCGCTCAAGGCGAGCAATTCGGGCTTCCAGCTCTTGGATTTTCTGCTGCTCCGGGGTCAGCGCTTTGCTCTGCGGGGTGACGCCCGTGCGTTCTTGTTGCACCTGGTCGACCCATCGGCGCAAAGCCGACTCCCCGACACTAAGCGAGCGGCTGGCCTCAATGAAGCTGTAATCCTGCTTGAGAACGAGGTCGGCAGCCTCGCGTTTGAATTCAGGGGAAAAGGTACGGCGTTGTTTGGTCATCTGACACCTCGTTCTGGCGAGCATTCTCGCCTAAATGGGTGTCCGGTTTCATTAGACCACTACA
>NZ_VFES01000049.1 GCF_007858185.1 Pseudomonas grimontii | reverse complement strand
CCCCATATGCGCTAACCATATCTCAAAAGCTATAGTAAAAACTGCCTCGCTATAGGAAGTGACTAGCAGTGACAGACGCCACGCAAAAACTGAATGAAGACTGGCCAAAACTCCTGGCGCTGTTGCCAGCAGGATGGGAAGCCAAGGCAAAAGAACTGGGGGCCTTGAAGTTTGGTCGCCGATTCAGCGGCCCTGAGAGCTTATTGCGCACCTTACTGATGTATCTAAGTGCTGACTGCTCGATGATCGAAACGGTGCAAAGAGCGCGCGCCGGTGACTGGCTGGAGCTATCGGACGTTGGCTTGCTCAAACGAGTCAACAAATCGGGGCCATGGCTGGGTTGGATCACTGAGCAGTTGATCCAACAATCACCGATCGTAGAGGTGGACTGCCCGGCGCTACAAGGTCGACGACTACTGGCTGTCGATGGCAGCGTCGTTACGGAGCCTGGCGCGGTCACCTCGACATGGCGACTGCATTACACGATGCAGATCAGCACATTACGTTGCTGCGAAGTACAAGTGACCTCGACCAAAGTGGGCGAATCACTGGCGCAATTTACGGTGCAGCCCGGTGATGTATTCCTGGCTGATCGAGGGTTTGCCAATCGACGCGGGATCAATCATGTACTCAATGGCGGTGGCGACGTTCTGGTACGGATGAACCTGAGCAGTCTGCCGCTGAAGGATGAGCAAGGATTACCCTTTGAGCAACTGGCGCAATTGCGCACCTTGCAGCCAGGGCAAAGCGGAGAGTGGCCAGCGGTGATGCAGGGCTCAAACGGGAATGTTGCGGTTCGCGTATGTGCGTACCGTAAGACAGAAGAACAAAGGCTGGAAGGTGAGCGCAAGCTGAAGAGAACCGGACAGAAAAAACAGAAAAAAGTGCAACCTCAGACGGTGGAAGCAGCAGGTTATGTGGTGGTGGTCACAACCCTGGACTGCCTGGATGCCCAAGGAATTTTGGCCCTCTACCGGCATCGTTGGCAGGTGGAGTTGGCGTTCAAGCGGATGAAATCTTTATTAGGGTTATCGCACCTTAGAAAGAAAAATCCGGAAGGCGCAAAAGCTTGGCTGCAAGGGAAATTATTGGTGGCTTGCTTGATCGAGCGGTTAATCGCAACAGGCGAGCATTTTTCCCCTATCGAGGGTCAAGGATCACAAAGAGCAAGTGATACGCCAGCGTTGCCGTTGGCGTGAAATGACTTTTGTCCATTGGTTACTTTGTTGTGTCATCAATCCGCGCTTGTCGTTATTTACTTGCCTTGAAGAGTGGGGAACGATAAGTCGGAAACTGCGTGAATCCCCGCGAAAACGGGGATACCAGCAAGATGAGCTATGGAGTGGGAGATTTGGTTAGCGCATATGGGG
>NZ_VFES01000004.1 GCF_007858185.1 Pseudomonas grimontii | reverse complement strand
GCAAGCGAGGCTGCGTCGGCCGCGCCTCGAGCCTGAATCGGCAGCGCGCCTGACGCAGCCTCGCCAAGGCTCGACAGCTGCTACGCACTATTCTATTGAAGTTGTGTAGACACTCATGTTCATCGAGGGCAAGTCGAATCGTCGCATCGCCCCTCCCACAGTTAATTTGCATATGCCGTTAGAGGAGTGTGCGGGCTAAAGCCTTTTTCCACTCTGCGTAACGCCCTGCCATCGCCGGATCCTCCTGCGGCTCAAACCGCTCGCGCTGGCGCTCCAACTGCCCCAGCGCCGTATCACTCGCCCACACGCCCAGCGCCCTGCCCGCCAAATGAGCCGCGCCCAATGCCGATACCTCCGGCGACAGGCTGCGCACCACCGGGCGTTGCAGCAGGTTGGCCAGAAACTGCATCAGCCAGCGGTTGCGCGTGGCGCCGCCATCCACCCACAGTTCCTTGAGCGGGCTGCCGATGTCTTGCTGCATGGCCTCGAACACATCGCGAATCTGATAGCCGATGGACTCCAGCGACGCGCGCAGGATGTGCGCGCCGGACGTGGCTTCGGTCAACCCGCAGATCAGCCCACGGGCGTCGGCCTTCCAGTGCGGTGCGCCGAGGCCGGACAGCGCCGGGACAAAATACACGCCGCCGTTATCCGGCAGTTGCGCGGCCTGTTCGGTCAGCGTATCCAGGGTTTCTCCCGCCACCAGCTTCGACGCCCACTGCACGGCAGCGCCGGTATGGACGATATTGCCTTCCATGCCGAAAGTAGGTTGGCTGCCGTCGTGCCAGGCCAGGGTGGTCGACAGGCCATGGGTGGAGGCAATCGGCCCGCTCATGGGCGTCATCAAGGACGAACCGGTGCCGAGGGTGGCCTTGACCAGCCCCGGAGCAAAACCGCCCTGCCCGTACAGCGCCGCATGGGAGTCGCCGATCATCGACATCACCGGGATACCGGCGGGCAAGCCGCCCAACGCGACGGTTTCGGCGAAGAAACCGGCGCTCGGCTGGATCGGCGCCAGGGCCGCAGCAGGAATGCCGAACAGCGCCAAAAGCTCAGGATCCCAGGCGCAGGTGTGCAGGTTGAACAGTTGGGTGCGCGCGGCGTTGGAATAGTCGGTGGCGAACACCTGGCCGCCGCTGAGTTGCCACAACAGCCAGCTATCAACCGTGCCCAGGCAGATCTCCCCGGCAGCGGCGCGGGCATGGCCATCCTCAAGGTGATCGAGAATCCAGCGGAACTTGCCCGCCGAGAACATCGGGTCCAACGCCAGCCCGGTCTTTTCCAGGATCAGCGCTTCATGGCCCTGCGCATGCAACTGGGTGCACAACGCACTGGAACGACGGCATTGCCAACTGATGCACGGCGACAGCGGCGCGCCGCTGCGACGGTCCCAGGCCACCACCGATTCACGCTGGTTGCTGATCGCGAGTGCCGTGATCGGACGATCCACCTGGGCCAGGCATTCTTCAATCGCCGCCAACGTGTTTTGCCAGATCAGCAGCGGGTCCTGCTCGGAAAACCCGGCCTGGGGATGGCTGATGCTCAAGGGCCGCGAACCGCGCGCAATCACCTGGCCAAGTTCGTTGACCAGCACCGCCTTGGCGTTGCTGGTGCCTTCATCTATCGCCAGGATCAGCGGGGTGTTGTTATTCATTGAGTTCACCGCAACCGAGTGGCAGCCGCCACGATCCCAGCCGCGTCGATGTTATGCAAGGCGCGGGTCGGTTCGCGGGCCCCGGCGGCGGCGTACTCGCCATCGCCGATACCCAGGCGGATCAGGGCAATGCCCAACCCGGCTTCGGCCAGCACTTCGGCGACCAGGCTGCCGACGCCGCCATTGATGTTGTGTTCTTCCACGCTGATAACCGCGCGCGTGCCGCTCAAGGCGCTGAGCAACACATCACGCTGCAAGGGCCGGATCGACGACAGGTTGATCACCTGCGCCTGGATGCCCTGCTCCGCCAGCAACGCCGCCGCATCCACCGCCTCATGCACCACCGAGCCCAGGGCCACGATGCTCACATCGGCGCCCTGGCGCAGGATGTCGACCTGACCGGGCACAAATTGATAGTCGGCGCCGTGCACATCGGGCAAGGCTTTGCCGTCGAGGCGGATATACACCGGGCCGTGGTAGCGCAGCGCGTAATCGACGATCTGCCGGCACTCGACGGCATCGGCCGGGGCGAAGATCTGCACATTGCCAAATCCGCGCATCACCGAAATATCGTCGAGGCTGTGGTGGGTGCTGGCGAGCGGGCCATAACTGGTGCCGGCATTCAGGCCGAACATCTTCACGTTGGCCTGGTTGTAGCAGACGTCCACCTTGATCTGCTCATTGGCCCGCGAGATCAGGAACGGCGCCGCGTTGCAGGTGGCGGCGATCTTGCCGCCCAGGGCCAGGCCCGCCGCGACGCTGACCAAGGATTGCTCGGCAATGCCGACGTTGATCAAGCGTTCGGGGAAACGCTGGGCAAACGGGCCGATCTTGGCCGTGGAGGTGGAGTCGCTGACCACCGGCACCACGTCCAGCCCGGCATCGACGGCAGCGATAAACGCTTGCACCATGACGCTCGCCAAATGTTCACTCGCCATGGTTCAACTCCTCCAGTGCTGCGTTGATTTCATCACCCTTGGGCACGCGGTGGTGCCATTCGGGGCGGGCTTCGATAAACGACACGCCCTTGCCTTTGATGGTGTGGGCGATCAGCACCTGGGGCGCGCCGGTCTTGGTCTGCATGGTTTCCAGGGCCTCGATCAATTGGCCGACATCGTTACCGTCGCACTCGCTGACGCGGAAGCCGAAGGCCGCCCATTTCACGTCCAGCGGGTCCAGCGGCATGATGTCGGCGGTCAACCCCGCCAGTTGCAGCTTGTTCTTGTCGACGATCACAAACAGGTTATCCAGGCCGTACTTGGCCGCCGCCATCGCCGCCTCCCAATTGGAGCCTTCGGCCAGTTCGCCGTCGCCGGTCAGCACGTAGATGCATTTTTTGCTGCCGGACATCTTCGCCGCCAAGGCCAGCCCGACCGCCACCGGCAAACCGTGGCCGAGGGCGCCGGTGTTCAGTTCGATGCCTGGGGTTTTCTGGCGTACCGGGTGGCCGGGCAAATGCGAGTTGAAGTGCTGGTAGGTGGGCAGCCACTCGGTGGGGATGTAGCCCGCCTGCGCCAGGCAGCAGTACAAACCGCCGACGCCGTGGCCCTTGCTCTGGATATAAATATCGCGCTCGGGGTCTTCGGTGCGTTCCGGGCCGGTGTTGAGGATGCGGAAATACAGAGTGGCGAGGATGTCGGTTTCGGAAAGATCCGCCCCGGTGTGGCCGCCGGCCGGTGAGTCGGCGTTCAGGCGGATCACATGGCGACGGATCAGGCGGGCCTGTTCCTTGATCTGGTGGGCGTCGTACTGGAAGGCATTCATGCAGCGGCTCCTTTGAGGCTGACCACGCGGGGTAAAAGTGTCCAAGGCTGTCTTTGAATATTTATTCAGCAGTGACAATATATTTCTATTTAGACGCCGATCCTCCAGCAGGTCAAGTGAGCGAACCGCCGAAAAATCAAATAAACCCCGGAAAAACCCCTCGGACAAACGGCCAAAATCCTACGCCGGCTTATCTAGCCCGTGGCTTTGCGCCGTGCAAAAACATCGGATAAGAGGCACACAAGAAAAATTAAGCGCTTGACTTTGACACGGTGTCACTGGAATCTGAATTAACAGTCAGGCACGCATAAATATTCAAGACGCCTGAAAGCACTCCAAAAAAAATAACTCAGGAGAACACTGTGGACGCCAAAGCTATTGTCCAGCACCCGGCCGAACTCAAGCCGCCACCCCGCCCACGTATTGTGAAACTGCTGCCCAGCAACATTGGCGGCCCGTTGATCGGGCTGGTGCTGCTGGTGCTGGTCTTCTCCTTCAGTTCCGAATTCTTCTTCTCATTGCGCAATGGCCTGAACATCCTTGATCAGGTCACGGTGCTGGGCATCCTGGCGATCGGCATGACAGCGGTGATCGTGATCGGCGGCATCGACCTGTCGGTTGGTTCGGTGCTGGCCTTCTCGATGATGATGCTCGGCTGGCTGTATCAGGATCAGGCGGTGCCACTGGGCTTTGCGATTCCGATCTCGATTGCCAGCGGCATGCTCGCCGGGCTGGTCTCCGGCGCGTTGATCACCTACGCCAAGCTGCCACCCTTTATTGCCACGCTGACCATGATGTCGGTGGCCCGTGGCCTGGCGAATATCCTTACCGAAGGCCGGCAGATCGTCGGCTACCCGGACTGGTTCACCAGCCTGGCCACGGTGCGCCACTTTGGTTTCCTCTCGGCCACCGTGGGCCTGTTCCTGGTGATGCTGGTGGTGGCCTGGGTGTTCCTGCGCTTTCGTGCCGGTGGCCGCAACCTCTACGCCATGGGCGGCAGCCCGGAAGTGGCGCGGTTGTCGGGCATCAAGGTGCGTGCGATTACCTTGTGGGTGTACGCCATCAGCGGTGCGCTGGCCGGCATCGCCGCCGTGACCCTGGCCGCGCGCCTGGACTCCTCGCAACCGAGCGCCGGGCTGAGCCTGGAGCTGGACGCCATCGCCGCCGTGGTGATTGGCGGCGCCAGCCTCAGTGGTGGCGTCGGCAGCATCGGCGGCACCCTGGTGGGCGTGCTGATCATTGGCGTATTGCGCAATGGCCTCAACCTGCTGGGAGTTTCGCCCTTTATTCAACAAGTGGTAATCGGTGTGGTCATCGCCCTCGCCGTCACCATCGACACCCTGCGACGCCGCTCCAGCACTGCCCGTTAAACCTGTTCGACAGTTGACACCCTCCAACAATAAAACCAGGAGTCACCGACATGTTCAGCCCCAAGAAATTGCTGTTGGCCACCGCTCTCGCCGCCGCCACCCTCACCGCTGCCGGCACCACCTGGGCCAAGGATTTGACCATCGGCCTGGCCGTGGCCAACCTGCAGGCCGACTTCTTCAACCAGATCAAGCAATCGGTGGAAGCCGAGGGCAAGGCCAAGGGGGTCAAGGTGATCACCGTGGACGCCCAGGGCAACTCGTCCACCCAGGTCAGCCAGATTGAAGACCTGATCACCCGCCAGATCGATGTGCTGATCTACATCCCGGCCGGTGCCACCGCCGCCGGTGTGCCGGTGAAAGCCGCCAAGGCTGCGGGTATCCCGGTGATCGCCGTGGACCGCAACGCCCCCGACGCACCGGGCGACACCTTTATCGCCAGCGACAGCGTGGCTGGCGCCAAGACCCTGGCCGAGTACGTGGGCAAGATCACCGACGGCAAAGGCCGCATTGCGATCCTGCAAGGCCAGATCGGTACCACGCCGGAGAATGATCGCGCCAAGGGGTTTGAGGAGGGCCTGAAAGCCTTCCCGGACCTCAAGGTCGTCGCCCAGCAACCGGCCGAATGGGCCCAGGACAAAGGCTTCGCGGTGGCCCAGGACCTGCTCCAGCGTGACCCGAACATCACCGTGTTCTTCGGCCGTGCGGACGCCATGGCCTTGGGCGCTGCCCAGGCGGTGAAAGTCGGCAACCTCGATCACAAGGTGGTCGTGGTCGGTTTCGACGGTGATGTGGCCGGGCTCAAGGCCGTGCAAAGCGGTGTGCTGGACGCAACCATGACCCAGCAGACGCAGAAAATGGGGCGCCTGGCCGTGGCCTCGGCCATCGACCTCAAAGCCGGCAAGACCTTGCCCAAGGAGCAGTTGTTGCCCACCGTGCTGACCACCAAAGAAAACGTCGCGCCGTTCCTGCAACAGCACCCGTAAGCCTTGGAGGTCGTCATGCAAGCAGCCGCTGTGGACACCGCTCAATCTGACGCGGTGCTGTGCCTGCGCAATATCAGCAAGGCCTACGGGCCGGTGCAGGTGTTGTCGCAGGTCAACGTGGACATTCGCCCCGGTGAAGTACTGGCCTTGCTCGGTGAAAACGGCGCGGGCAAGTCGACCTTGTCGTCGATCATCGCCGGGCTGGTGCAACCGGAAGCCGGGGGCAGCATGACCTGGCTCGGCGCGCCCTACGCACCCGCTTCACCGGGGGCCGCGCTGGGGGCCGGGATCGGCCTGATCCACCAGGAAATCCGCCTGCTGCCGCAATTGTCGATCGCCGAGAATATCTTCGTCGGCCGTCTGCCCATGCGTCGTGGGCGGGTGGACCGCGAGTACATGGAGGCCCAGGCGCAGATCCAACTTGAACGCCTGGGGCTCAGGGTGCCGGCCTCGCGCAAGGTCGAAGGCCTGAGCGTGGCGGCCCAGCAACTGGTGGAGATCGCCAAGGCGCTGACGCTGAAGGCCAGCCTGTTGATCCTCGATGAACCCACCGCCGCATTGGGTGGCGAGGAAACCGAACTGCTGTTCAAGCAGGTGGAACGGCTGAAAGCCGAGGGCGTGTCGTTTATCTATATCAGCCACCGCCTGGAAGAAATCGCACGCATCGCCGACCGCGTGCTGGTGCTGCGCGACGGTCGCCAGATCGCCCTGCACGCCACAGCCCAGGTGCCGGTGCGTGAGTTGGTGGAGCAGATGGTCGGGCGCAGCCTGGAGCGGATCTTCCCGGCGTTGCAAGCGCCGCAGGACCACGTGATGTTGCAGGTCAAAGACTTGAGTTGTCGCGAATTTGCCCTGCATGGCATCGACTTCAACGTGCGCGCCGGCGAGGTATTCGGCATTGCCGGGGTGGTCGGCGCCGGGCGAACCGAGCTGGTGCGCACCATTGCCGGTGCGGCCCAGGATATTCGCGGCCATATGGTGTTGGATGGCGAGGTCCGCCAGTTGCGCTCGCCCTTCGAGGCGATCCAGGCCGGCGTGGTGCTGGTGCCGGAAGACCGCAAGCAGCAAGGCGTGGTGGTGGAACATCGCATCGAAGACAACCTGATTTATGGCAACACCGATTTGCTCGATAAGCGCGGTTGGGTGTTCCCTGCCCCACTGCGCGAATTTGCACGCACGGCGGTGGCGCGGCTGGGGGTGAAAGGTGCACCGCAGTCGCGGATTTCCAGCCTGTCTGGCGGTAACCAGCAGAAGGTGATCATTGCCAAGTGGCTGGCGCGCAATCCCAAGGTGTTCATCCTCGATGAGCCGACACGCGGCATCGACGTGGGCGCCCGGGCGGCGATTTATGAAGTAATCGCGGATCTGGCGGCCAAGGGCATGGCGGTGATTGTGGTCAGTTCCGACCTGGATGAAGTGCTGGGGTTGTCCCATCGGGTGATGGTGATGAGCCGAGGGCGGCAGATGGGGATTCTGGAGCGTGGCGAGGCGACGCCGGTGTCGGTGATGGAAATGGCCACCGCATAAGCAAAGACCTACAAAGATCCAACTGTGGGAGGGGGCTTGCCCCCGATGAGGGAGTGTCAGTAGATGCATCTGTCACTGAACCACTGCTATCGGGAGCAAGTCGAATCGTCGCACCGCCCCTCCCACAGGAGATCACTGTGACTTCAAGATTGGAGTTATCCAGGCAACTTTTTAGACGGGGATTCTGGATCGCGGCGAGGCCATCCCGGTTGCGGTGATGGCCACCGCATAAGCAAAGACCTACAAAGATCCAAATGTGGGAGGGGGCTTGCCCACGATGAGGGAGTGTCAGTAGATGCATCTGTAACTGAATCACTGCCATCGGGAGCAAGTCGAGTCGTCGCACCGCCCCTCCCACGGGGTCCACTGTGATTTCAAATAACGGAGTTATTCATGCAACTTTTTAGTCTTCAGGGCCAAGTGGCCTTTGTCACCGGCGCCGGCAGCGGGATTGGCCAGGCTATCGCCGTCGGGCTCGCCGAAGCGGGCGCGGATGTAGCCTGCTTTGATCTTCCGGGCAGCCCCGGCATTGCCAGCACGGTAGAACGCATCCAGGCCCTGGGCCGTCGCGCCTTGGCGTTGAGCGGTACCGTCACCGAGCGCGCCGCCCTGGATGCAGCCGTCGCGCAAACCGAACAAGACCTCGGCCCACTCAGTGTCGCCGTCAACTGCGCCGGCATCGCCAATGCCCAGGCCGCCGAAGACCTGGAGCTGCAACGCTGGCAAACCACTCTGGACATCAACCTCACCGGTATCTTCCTCAGTTGCCAGGCCCAGGCCGCGGTGATGTTGCCGCGTGGCAAGGGCGCCATCGTCAATATCGCCTCCATGTCCGGCAGCATCGTTAACCGCGGGCTGTTGCAGGCGCACTACAACACCTCCAAGGCCGGGGTGATCCACCTGAGCAAAAGCCTGGCGATGGAATGGGCCGACAAGGGCCTGCGCGTCAACTGCATCAGCCCCGGCTACACCGCCACGCCGATGAACTCCCGCCCGGAAGTCGCCGACCAGGTGAAGATCTTTGAACAGACCACGCCCATGGGCCGCATGGCCAGCGTGGAAGAAATGGTCGGCCCGGCGATTTTCCTGGTCAGCCAGGCGTCGTCTTTCTGCACCGGTGTCGACCTGTTGGTCGATGGTGGTTTTGTCTGCTGGTAAGGAGTTTTGTCATGTCGCAACGTTTCAGCGGTAAAACCATCGTGATTACCGGCGCCTGCCGTGGCATTGGTGCCGGCATTGCCGAGCGCTTCGCCCAGGAAGGCGCCAACCTGGTGCTGGCCTCCAACGACCTGGAGCGTGTGACGTTCACCGCCGACCAATTGGCCCGGGAATACAACGTCGACACCCTGGCCCTGGGCATCGACGTGACAAGCGAAGACGACATCGAAACGCTCTACCGCGAAGGCCACGCGCGCTTCGGCAGCATCGACGTGTCGGTGCAGAATGCCGGCATCATCACCATCGACCACTACGACAAAATGCCCCGCGCCGACTTCGACAAGGTGCTGCAGGTCAACACCACCGGCGTGTGGCTGGGCTGCCGGGAAGCGGCCAAGTACATGGTCAAACAAGGCAGTGGGCGCTTGATCAACACCTCGTCCGGCCAGGGCCGCCAGGGGTTTATCTACACCCCGCACTACGCCGCGAGCAAAATGGGCGTGATCGGCATTACCCAGAGCCTGGCGCTGGAACTGGCGCGGCATAACATCACCGTCAACGCATTCTGCCCCGGCATCATCGAAAGCGAGATGTGGGACTACAACGACCGCGTGTGGGGCGAGATCCTCAGCACCGACGAAAAACGCTACGGCAAGGGTGAATTGATGGCCGAATGGGTCAAGAACATCCCCCTGCGCCGGGCCGGCAAGCCCTCGGATGTCGCCGGTTTGGTGGCGTTCCTGGCCTCGGATGACGCGGCCTACCTGACCGGCCAGGCGATCAATATCGACGGCGGCCTGATCATGTCGTAAGGGTTTGGTATCCTCACGGCCATTGTGTCAACAACCGAGGCTTTCATGAGCCAGATCGAAGAACAGCGCCTGATCACCAAGATCGCGAGCCTCTATTACGAAGAAGGGCTCAAGCAGTCCGAGATTTCCGCCCAGCTGGACCTGTCCCAATCCTTTATCAGCCGCGCCCTGCGCCGGGCACTGCAGGAAGGCGTGGTGAAGATCAGCGTGATGCGCCTGCAAGGCCTGCACCTGGAGCTGGAAAACCAATTGCAACGCCGCTACGACGTGCGCCAGGTGATCGTGGTGGAAGCCACCGAGCCCGGCAACGATGAAAGCATCAAGCAAGCCATCGGCTCGGCAGCTGCGCATTACCTGGAGACCAGCCTGTCGCCCCAGGACCATATCGGCATTTCGTCGTGGAGCAGCACCATTCGCGCCATGGTCGGCCACTTGCATGCCCAACCGGGCAAACAAGGTGCCCAGGAAGTGGTACAACTGTTGGGCGGCGTCGGCAACAAAGGCGCGTTTGAAGCCACCCTCCTCACCCAACGCCTGGCCACCCTGCTCAACTGCCCGGCGTATTTGCTGCCGTCGCAAAGCATCGAGCAATCGGTGCAGAGCAAGCAACGCATCGTGCAGATGGAAGAGGTCAAGGAGGTGCTGCAACGCTTTGACAGCATCACCCTGGCGATCGTCGGCATCGGCGACCTGGAACCCTCGCAGCTGCTGCGCAACAGCGGCAACTACTACACCGAGGACATGCTGCGCCTGCTGGCCGAGCGTGGCGCGGTGGGCGACATCTGCCTGCGCTACTTCGATGCCCAGGGCAAGCCGGTGCTGGAAGAAGATGAAGAATTCGTGGTCTCGGTGGCGCTGCCCAAGCTGCGCGGTATCCACCGCGTGCTCGGCCTGGCCGGCGGGCTGAACAAGGTCCAGGCCATTCGTGGCGCGCTCAAGGGCGGTTACCTGGACATCCTGATCACCGACCTGGACACCGCACAGGCCCTGAACCACTAACCCTATTTCTGGAGACTGCCGCTCATGACGTCCAAGCTCGAACAACTCAAGCAATTCACCACCGTGGTCTGCGACACCGGCGACCTCGAAGCCATCAGCCGCCTGCGCCCGGTGGACGCCACCACCAACCCGTCGCTGCTGCTCAAGGCCGCCGCCATCCCGGAATACGCCGAGCTGCTGCGCAATGCCGTCAACATAGCCAAAGGCGACGTCGGCCTGGCCTGCGACCACTTCGCGGTGTCCGTCGGTGCCGGCATTTTGAAGGTCATCCCCGGGCGTATTTCCACCGAAGTCGACGCGCGCCTGTCCTTCGATGAAGACGCGCTGTGGGCCAAGGCCAACCAGCTGATCGCCCTGTACGACCAGGCCGGTATCAGCCGCGACCGCGTGCTGATCAAACTGGCTTCCACCTGGGAAGGCATCCGCACCGCCGAGCGCCTGGAAAAAGCCGGCATCCAGACCAACCTCACCCTGCTGTTCTCCTTCGCCCAGGCCGCCGCGTGCGCCGATGCAGGGGTGTTCCTGATCTCGCCATTCGTGGGCCGCATCTACGACTGGTACCGCAAGAACACCGGCCTGGACTACACCGGCGTTGATGACCCAGGCGTGCAATCGGTGACGCGCATCTACAACTACTACAAGGCCAACCAGATCAACACCGTGGTGATGGGCGCGAGCTTCCGCACCCTCAGCCAGATCGAACAGCTGGCGGGTTGTGATCGCCTGACCATCAGCCCGGAGCTGCTGCAGAAGCTCGACGAAGACCAGGGCAAGCTGGAGCGCAAATTGGTGCCGGTGACCGAAGGCGAAGCGCGTCAGCCAATGAACGAAGCGCAGTTCCGCTGGGCCTCGAATGAAGATGCGATGGCCACTGAGAAGTTGGCGGAAGGGATTCGGCAGTTTGCGCGGGATCAAGAAAAGCTGGAACAACTTCTGGGTAACGTCTGAGCGCCAAAGGGCGCCGCTGCAACCGCTGGTCGGCACTGTCAATTATGACAGTAGACCCTGTGGCCCCCCTCTCTTAGTTTCAGATTGTCGGCAGTGTCCGAGACTGGCACTGATGGCAATCTGAAACTTGACGAGGTGCGACATGAAAGAATCAGTTCCCAACATGACAAAAGCAGTCAAGGCTCTCCCGCCAGATGTAGAGCCTGGCCAATCCATTCATCTCAACACCGAGGGCACTCATTCCTTGACCGGAGTTTTCGGTGTGACGTTCCAAGGCACCCCATCCTCGCAGTTCGGCGTGGAGCGCTTTGTAGAGGATGCGCTTTTCATTAACGTTCACCCTACGACCAAGCCAGGCGAATATGAGGTGTATGGTCGTTATGCGAGAGAGAGCACCTACCCTGTCGAAAAACACCATTGGGGCACAGTGACCGTAAAGGCCCCCAACAAGTAGTGCGCGAACATTTCTTCAAGGGGACCGGTCTATTCCAGACGGTTAAATTGATTCGTCCCCGTCCATCTGAGGTTTGGCGGCGCGGCGTTATTCCCGCATTGGGGCAACGGATTGCGCTGCCATGTTTTCAATCGGCATCGGCACCGATTTGACCGCGCCGTCGAGGTAGCGGTAACGGTAGTAGACACCGGCTGCGATTTACTCGATGTGATTGGACGCAGGTTGCAGGGGAGCATGGGGTAAATGAAAACGGGCGACCTTATGGCCGCCCTCTATGTCAGCTCTGGGCCTCACCCGTCCCAAACCGCCGAATCGCCAGGCAATACCCCACCAACGCCAGCACCGCCAGCAACCCGCCCGCCGCGCCGACCCAGGCATAGCCGAACTGGCTGCCGACCCAGCTGCCCATCAGGGCGCCGCCGCCGATGCCGATGTTGTAGATGCCGGAGAACATCGCCATGGCCACGTCGGTGGCGTCCGGGGCCAGCACCAGCACCTTCGATTGCATGGCGAGGCCGAAACCCATGATCGCCATGCCCCAGAAAATGCTCAGGGTCACCAGGTACGACTCCGCACCGCTCAACGGCAGCATCAGCGCCAGGCACGCGGCCAGGATAAACACGGCGCCGACCACGAACAGGTGGGGATTGAAGCGGTGCACCAGGCTGAACAGCAGCGAGCCGATGATGCCTGCGCCGCCGAACACCAGCAGGATCAGGGTCACCGCGCTGCCGCTCATGCCGGCCACGCCTTCGACGAAGGGTTCGATGTAGCTGTAGGCGGTGAATTGCGCGGTCACGGTCATCGCGGTGAGCACGTACAGCGCCACCAGCGCCGGGCGCTTGAACAGCAGCGGCAGGCTGCGCAGGGAGCCGGAGTTCTGGCTCGGCAGCAACGGCAAGGTGCGCGCCAGCCAGAACACCAGGGCGGCGGCGAAAGCACCGATCACCAGGAACGTGGTGCGCCAGCCCATGGCTTCGCCGAGCAGGCGGCCCAGGGGAATGCCCAGCACCATCGCCAGGGACGTGCCGGTGGCGAGCAGTCCGAGGGCTTGCACCTGCTTGCCTTCCGGCGCCAGGCGCACCGCCAGGGAGGCGGTGATCGACCAGAACAGTGCATGGGACAAGGCAATGCCGACGCGACTGACCATCAACAGGCCGAAGCTGGTGGCGACGCTGGACAAGATGTGGCTGGCGATAAACATGCAGAACAGCACGATCAGCAGCTTGCGCCGCTCGATGTTGCGGGTCAGCAGCATCACCGGCAGCGAGGTCAGGGACACGATCCAGGCGTAGATGGTGAGCATCAGGCCGACGCTGGACACGGGCATGTCGAAGCTGGCGCCAATCGCGCTGAGCAGGCCGACGGGGACGAATTCGGTGGTGTTGAACACAAACGCGGCCAGCGCCAGAGCGATGACCGGTTGCCAGTTGGCTTGGGGGGTTGCGGCTGAATGGCTCATTGAAGGGCGAGGTACTCTGGCGATGATCAGGCGGCCACCCAGGACAAGCGCCGCCGCCTGGCATTCTATAGGTTTCTCGGCCGTCTGTTGACGCTCATCCCCCTCAAAATACCCTCGGTTTTGTCACGGCGTGGTCACGGTAACCACGTACTTCCCCGGCAGAATCGGCTGGCCTGCGCAGCCCACCGGCACATACCGCTGGCCGGTGTCGGCACACCCCTTGACGTCCATCACCGGGACACTGCGCGCATTTGTCGCACCCCCGGATTCAACGGATCACGGATCCACCTGCCCCATCAGTTGCGGAATGCTTTCCGGCCGCTTGGCATAACGCTGCGCCAAGGCCGCACAGACCATCAACTGGATCTGGTGAAACAGCATCAACGGCAGAATCAGTACGCCCAGGCTCGCCCCGGCGAACAGCACCTGGGCCATCGGCACGCCAGTGGCCAGGCTTTTCTTCGAACCGCAGAACAGGATGGTGATGCGGTCTTCCTGGTTAAAACCAAAGGCCTTGCCCAGCACGGTGGACGCCACCAACACCAGCGCCAGCAACACGCAGCAGGCCACCACCAGACCGCCCAGTTCCCACAGCGGGATCTGGTGCCAGATGCCTTCGTTGACCGCTTCGCTGAACGCGCCGTACACCACCAGCAGGATCGAGCCCTGGTCGACGAACTTCAGCCAGGCTTTATTGCGCCCCACCCACGCACCGATCCAGCGGCGGGCGATCTGCCCGGCAATGAACGGCAGCAGCAGTTGCACGCTGATTTTCAGGATCGCATCGACCGTGGAGCTGCCTTCTCCGTGCACATTGAGCAACAGCGTCACCAGCAACGGCGTCAGGAAGATGCCGAACAGGCTGGAGGCCGCCGCGCTGCAGATCGCCGCCGGGATGTTGCCGCGCGCCAGCGAGGTGAAGGCAATTGCCGATTGCACCGTGGCCGGCAAGGCGCAGAGGTAGAGCATGCCCATGTACAGGTCTTTACCGATCAGCGGCGACAACAGCGGTTTGAGCGCCAGGCCCAGTAGTGGGAACAGCACAAAGGTCAGGCTGAACACCAGCAGGTGCAGGCGCCAGTGGCCGGCACCGGCGACGATGGCCTGGCGCGACAGCTTGGCGCCGTGCAGGAAAAACAGCAGCGCGATGGCCAGGTTGGTGACCCAGCCGAAGGCCACGGCGGTCTGGCCGCTGGCGGGCAGCAGGGAGGCGAGGATCACCGTGGCGATCAGGGTCAGGGTGAAGTTGTCGGGCAGAAAACGGGGGCGAGTCATAAGCGAATCTTCCGGGGTTGCCAAGAGCGTCATCGCGACTCTAACGTAACGGCTTGTTACCGACTAACGCCAATGAGCCAGTAAATGCCGCCTAAAGGACATGCCAATACCGTGCGCCGCAGTGTGCCTGGGCTTTCCAGCCTGCCACGGCCGGTGTATGGGCGCACTGAATCGCTGCCCAACCGCGCGCTGACCCGGCGGCACAGCCACCCGTGGGTGCAATTGTCCTACGCGATTTCCGGGGTGCTGGAGATCCAGACCAGCGCCGGCCGCTTCGTTGCGCCGCCCCAGCGTGCAGTGTGGATCCCGGCGGGCATGCCGCATCGGGTGTACAGCTCGCCCCATACCGAGATGCGCAGCCTGTACCTTGATTGCAGCGTCACCGCCTGGGCCGCAGAGCGCTGCCAGGTGCTGGAGGTAAGCAGCCTGCTGCGCGAGTTGATCCGCAGTTTCAGCGAGCTGCCGGTGGAATATGCCGAGGATGGCCCGGATGGGCGCTTGGCCCAGGTGGTGCTGGACCAGTTAGCGGCAGCGCCCCAGGTGGACCTGATGCTGCCCTTGCCGCTGGACCCGCGCCTGCGGCAAATCTATCGCAGCCTGAACCTGCACCCGGAACAGCAGACCACCCTGGGGCACTGGAGCCAGAAGCTAGGGGTGAGTGAGAAGACGCTGAGCCGGTTGTTCTTGCGTGACACCGGCCTGACGTTTCGGGCCTGGCGCCAGCGTTTAAGGTTACTGAGCGCCCTGCCCGCCCTGGAGCAAGGCGAGCGGGTGACGGATGTGGCGTTGAACTGTGGCTATGAGTCCACCTCGGCGTTTATCAACGCGTTTCGGCAGCAGTTCGATGCCACGCCGGGTGAGTTCTTCCGCTGACACTTCAAACGCTGAACGCGCCACAGTTACAGTGTTCCTCCTTAACTGACCGGTATTAGGGCAAGCCCCCTCCCACAAAGTTGAGCGTATTTCCAATGGGGATCGACGTTCAGCTGCCGTTACCGCCATGAGCCTCTTCAAAAAAGTAGTCCTTCCAGCTCGCCGCCTTGTTTTTCAGTACGCCCAATTCCTGCAATTTCTCGGCATAGATATAGGTACGCTGCGGCACGATGGTGAAGTCGATTTCCGGGTCCTGGACGATTTTTTCCACCAGGTCCAATGGCAGCTTCGACTGTTCTACGCGGATGTACGCCTTGGCCGCTGCGGGCTTGTCGGCCTTGATGATCTGCTCGGCTTCGGCCAACGCGGCGTAGAACGCCTGGTAGGTCTTGGGGTTTTCGTCGTGGAATTTCTGCGTGGTGTACAGCACGTTGAACGTCGCCGGGCCGCCGAGGATGTCGTAGGAACTGAGCACCTTGTGCACGTTGGGGTTCAACAGTTCCTGGTACTGGAACGGCGGGCTGGAGAAGTGCGCGTTGATCTCCGAACCACCGGCAATCAACGCGGCGGTGGCGTCGGGGTGCGCCAGGCTGATGGAGATGTCATCGAATTTCTTGTAGTTGGCATCGCCGAACTGCTTGGCGGTTTCGATCTGCAAGGTCCGCGACTGGAAACCCACGCCAGCGGCGGGCACGGCGATGCGGTCTTTCTCGCTGAAGTCCTTGAGGGTCTTCACCTTGGGGTTGTTGGTCAGCAGGTAGTTGGGCATCGAGCCTAACGAGGCGATGGCCTTGACGTTCTGCTTGCCCTTGGTACGGTCCCACAGGGTGAGCATCGGCGGCACACCGGCGGACACCACATCCAGGGCACCGGCCAGCAGCGATTCATTCATGGCGGTGGCGCCGGAAATGCTGTTCCATTCGACCTGGATGTCCAGGCCCTGGGCCTTGCCGTGTTTTTCGATCAGGTGCTGGTCACGCACCACATCGAGGATCAGGTAGCCGATACCGAATTGCTGGGCGATGCTGATCTTGCCCTCGGCCTGGGCACCGTGGCTGAGCAACGCGCTGGCGGCGACCAAAAGAGTCAGGGAGGAACGCTTGAAAGTCATGGGGAATCTGCCGCGTTTTCGAGAAGGTGATGGAGCGTAGCTGCGGTTTTTTAGACAGCAAAAGAATATCGGGGTCTATTGTTATGCAAATACCCCCAAAACGGCGCGCGGCTGGTATTGTGCCGCGCTTTGAAAAAACAGCCGCACACTGCGAGGAAATGCACGTTGAACACTGACGAAAAAATGACCGGGGACCTGTTCGAGGTGGATAAGCGCCTGTCACTCAAGCCCGTGGTGGACTTCAACAGCTACCTGCGCAGCGCCTTCGGCGATGGCGCGTGCACCTGCATACGTTGCGTCGCCAGTGGCGGTGATGAAGCCGGTTACGCGTTCCAGCACACGTTCAGCTTCGACGGCAAACCGACCCAGCGCCGCTTTGCCTCCACGGCGGGCAGTGATGTGTTGATGGCACTGAAAAAGGCCTGGTTGTCGTACACCAAGGCCGAGCTGCCTTCGAGTGGCGCGCTGGCGCTGGAGACGGTGAAGGAGTTTGTCGAACCGCAATTGCACAAGCGCCTGGCGCCTCTGTTTCTGGCCAGTGGTTTGGCCAAGGACGTGGACGGCGAGTTGCACCTGCAGCCACAAGCCACGGCCTGACGCCTTCTCCCTGAATCAAATCGTCGCGTAGATACCGTCTTATCCAGCACCGCGTAAAACCCCGTATCAGCTGCCGAGCCCCGGCGAGGCTGCGTCGGCCGCGACTCGAGCTTGAATCGGCAGCGCGCCTGACGCAGCCTCGCTTGCGCTCGGCAGCTGCTACGGGGGGTTGGCATTCGTAGCAGCTGCCGAGCCCCGGCGAGGCAGCGTTGGCCGCGGCTCGAGCTTGAATCGGCAGCGCGCCTGACGCAGCCTCGCTTGCGCTCGGCAGCTGCTACGGGGGATAGATGAGCGTCAGCGCAAACGGGTGACGGTGAGTGCCACCACTGCGATCCGCTCCACACGCTCATAGCCGGGCTTGGCCAGTTCTTCGCCGAACACATCGGGGTCCAGCTCGCGGTAGGTCCAACCAAACGCATCGCTGCCCAGCAACGGCTTGACGGCGGCCAGGAACGGGTCTTCCCCGGCGACAATCGCCACGCCGGTGTAGAGCACCAGGCTGCCGCCCAGGGCCAGGCGCCCAAGGGATTCGGCGGTGATGCGCACCGACAGTTGCTCGCCCAGGGCCCCGCCGCCATGCCGGTAGGCACGCTGGCGATCGTCATTCATATAAGGAGGGTTGGCGACGATCAGGTCGAACGTCCCTTCAACGCTGCCCAGCACATCGCTGTGGTACGCGGTGACGTTCGCCAGTCCGGCCAGCTCTGCATTCACCGCCGTCAGGCGCAGGGCGCGCGGGTTGATGTCCACCGCCAGCACCTCGGCGTCAGGCCGCGCCCGGGCGACCACCAACGCGCCTACACCGGCGCCGCAGCCGATGTCGACGGCGCGCTTGATCGGCTCGAAGCGCTGTTGCAAATGAGCTTCGATCAGGTGCGCAAACCGATAGCTGTCAGGCCCGAAAAACACCGCATCCGCTTGGGTGGTGGGGTACGCCGAGTGGGCAAACAGCAGGTCGTCCAGGCTTGACCAACGCACCGCACTGCGCCACAGCGCAGCGTGTTTTTCGACCACATCGGCCTGCTGCAGCTCCTCACGAAACGCCTCGGGCAACAGCTCGCCGTCAAACGGCAACGACCAGCCGAATACATCGCGCAGGTCCCTCGCCAACGGCGTCCCCATACGCTGAAAAAACCGTTCATGGGTCAAGGGCGTTGGCGTAATGAACCGGTAGCGACTTTCCTTCAAGCCTCGCCCCAGGTTCAGCAGGGCGCGGTCGGCGAGTTGTTGTGCAGACATGGGCGAATTCCTTAGCGCAGGCGCGCACGCAGTTGGATAAAGCGGCGAGTGGCATACAGCCCGGCGGGCGTACAGTGACGTCGCGCCGACAGCCACGGGATCAGCCCATTGAGCTGCTGCTCATCGGGCAGGTTCCACAGCGAATCCACCAACGCCTGGGTGTCCGGGTCGACCGGGCGGTGCTGCTCGCGGGAGAAGCGGCTGCCGCGCCCAGGCCTTACTGGCGCCACGCGTTGAGCGCTGATCCACTCGCCCGCGATCCAATCGCGCAGCAGCTGTTTCTCATAACCGCTGAACACGCCGAACATCGCCGCGCCCGCGCCTTCGATCAATTGCCAGAAGCGACTCTCGGCCGGATCCTGGTTGCGCTTGATCCAGCCCTTGTCTTCCAGGGCCTGGAGAAACGCGCCGATCTGCCCTGGCTGGGCCAGCCATTGGTTGACGGTCTTGCCTTCAAAGCGGCAGTAGTCCGAATGCATGTGCTGGCCGAAGGTGCGCTTGCGCTCAAGCATGGCAACCACTTCGTCCTGCAGGTTGAAGGGGTGGATAACGGCGTTGGTCCCCGGGCCGAGGTCATTCAGGCGATAACCCTCGGCCACCCGGCGGTAGAAGTCTTCCCTGCCCTCGCCCAATGGCAGCAGGTTCAACACCGATTGCGCGGCCTTGCAGGCGTGGCCGCTGCTGGCGTTGTCGATGGTGACGTGGAGGGTGAAGTAATACGGGTCGATGCCCAGCTCGCTCAACTCATACGCGGTGATGAGCAGGTGCAACGGCAGCTGCTCATAGCCCAGGTTGTAGCCGATGACCTCCGGCAGGAAGTCGTCGGCGCACAGGCCCAGCGCCAGTTGCAGGGCACCTTGCAGGTAATGGTCGTCCTCAAGGCCGGCGTCGCTGTCGGCATCATGCTCGCTGAGTAATTTGCGGTAGATCACCACATGGTTTTGCGCCGCTTCACCATCGCCCAACTCCTCGAGATAGGTGGTGAGCAAGCCGTCGAAGCGTGGGTCGTGCCAATAGCGCAGCAGGCCATTGAGCCAGGCACCGTCGACCTGTTTGGTCGGCGCCACACGCTGCAGGAAATACAACGCATGGGCTTTATTCTGGAAGTAGCGACGCGGCCGGCCCTGCTGGCGTTGCTCAAGGTAATCGGCATAGGCCTGGGCAACGTCGGCGCAGCGCTGTTCGATCCAGGCAGGCAGTTGTTCAGGTATCGGGGGCAGCTCACTGGGTGCGGCGCGCACGTGCGCCAATTGCGCGCGAACAAATGCCCGCGCAGCCTCTTCAGCGCCGGCGGTTTCGCCATACAGTTGTTGGTACAACCGCTGGTACTGACCCGGTTGTGTGATGGAGGCCGGTTGGCCCGACAGCGCTGTAAGAAGCGTCATGATGGCAGTTTCCGCAAAGTCCGATACAACCAGGCCTCCCGACATGGAGGCCCCGCAAGCGCGCTCAACACCACACGCGTCTAAAATGCAGAACCTGCGGGCATGCGGAAAATTCAATCGGGGTTGTGCGGGTGCGGATCAGTGGTCGCTGGTAGCCCACGCCACCCGAGGCACGGATAACCCAAGGTTCAAGGTCTAGACGCCCACCGGCACTGCCTGGAGGTTAGAAATCGAGGATGCGGGTGCCTGCAATCGTCTGGGCAAAGCCCACGCCAAACAGGTGTGCGGGGCTTTCAAAGCCGCTACGGCGCTCGCCGCCAAGCACCCGTCGCGCGGCTTCTACTGCGGCGAGGGGCGTGTAGCTGTAGCCATTGACGGTCTCGATCACCGAGCGCGCCACGCTGCCATCCGCGCCGGTCACTTCGGCGATGGCGCGGGCGCGATGGGCGTCACGCTCGCCCTGCGTGGGGCCGTCGGGCAGTTGCGACAGGTCACCCTCGGGGAAGGCGTCGCCACTGATGTGCACGAACATCGCAATATCCGGGATCGCGGTGGAATGCCAGGCGGTCACCAGGTCGCCGAAGGACAGCGGCGCGCACAGCACCGGGCCATCGCCAAAGTCCAATAGCTGGGGCTGGGCGTCCGGGGTCGCGATCAGTTGGCCGTCGACCCTTGCCATAACGCCCGCGCCGATGATTTCGCCAACGCTCAGCGCCGAGCCTCGAGACATCGAGCCCGGCACTTGCAGGGCGATGCGCAGCGATTGGGGCTGCCGCACGCGCTGGGCGACGTGCATGGCCAGGCAGTCGGTGGGCACGACGTCCCAGCCAACACCGGGCAGCAACATGACGCCGGCTGCGGCGGCGTCGGTGCCGAGTTGTTCGGCCAAGCGATAGACGTTGATCTCGGCGGTGATATCCAGGTAATCGACCCCGGCCTTGATACAGGCCTGCATCAATGTGCCCGCCGTGTGCGCGAAGGGCCCGGCGACATTGAGCAGCACATCGATACCGTCCAGGGCCTCAGCGGTAGGTGCCTGCGCGGTGAAGACGCGGTATTGCACGTCGAGTTGGGCCGCGAGTGGCGCCAGTCTTTCCGCATTGCGCCCGGCGATCACCAGGTCCAGGCCCAGTTTTTTGGCGTGTTCGGCGGCCATGCGCCCGGTATAGCCGGTGGCGCCGTAGATCATCAAGGTCTTCATAGGGTGTGCTGCCAGTTCTTGTAGACGAATTCGAGGCTGTACCCGTCCGGGTCCAGTACGTTGGCGGCGTAGTAATTGGGGTCGTAGTGCAAGCGTGCGCCGGGCGCGCCGTTATCGCGGGCGCCATGGGCCAGGGCGGCGGCATAGGCGGCGTCGACCTCGGCACGGCTGCTGGCGACGAACCCCACATGCACCGAACGGCCTTCAACGACACCCTCGCGCAGCCAGAAAAACATGCGGCCATGGGCTCCGAACCCTTTGAGATCCGGGTGACCGGCAGGCCCGTCCTTGCCATCGAAGTCATGACGAGCGGTGATGCCCAGGGGCGTCAGCGCGGCGGTGTAGAAACCCACGGAACGCGGGATGTCGCTGACTGAAAGAAAGAGATGATCAAGCATGCTGTAGCCTCGCGATTCAAATGATGTAGCCGCCCGCGACCTCAATTGTCTGGGCATTGATCCAGCGGCCTTCTTCCGACAGCAGCATGGCGATAACCCGTGCCACGTCTTCCGGTTCGCCTACACGGCCGAGGGCGGTTTGCCCGGCCAGCAGCGCTTCGAACTCATCGTTCAAGCCACCGCCCAGTTCGGTGCGGATGGCGCCGGGTGACACCGCGTTGGCACGGATACGGCGTTCGCCGAATTCCTTGGCCATGTAGCGGGTGAGCACGTCAAGGCCACCCTTGAACGCGGCATACGGCGCCACGCCGGCGGTAGCAACGCGGGTGGTGGCGCTGGTGAGGTTGACGATGCTGGCGTGTTCTTCCAGCAGCGGCAGCAGGGTCTGGGTGAGGAAGAACGGGCCCTTGAGATGGACGTTGAACAGGCCGTCGAATTGCGCTTCGGTCACGCTTTCAAGCGGGTTGAACAGGCCATAGCCGGCATTGTTGACCAGCCCGCCCAGGGTGTTCGCGCCCCAGGTGGTACGCAGGGTCTGCACCACGGCGTCACGGAACGCTGCGAATGTGCCGGTAGCGCTGACGTCCAGTTGCAGCGCCGCCGCTTTGCCGCCGGCCGACTCGATGCGCCTGACCACCGCACGTGCCGCCTCGGGGTTGCGGTTGTAAGTGAGGATCACGCCGTGACCTTGGCGGGCACACAGTTCGGCGGTGCTGGCGCCGATACCACGGCTGCCTCCGGTAATCACGATAACGCTCATGGCTTGCTCCACTGTCGAAAAGTCGAGTGACCACAATAGCCACCGCCCTCCCCTGTGACGCAGCCGTTCCTACTCCAATCCTGCCTGTTTCTGCTTTTTGCTTGCGCAAGGTCTGCAGGAAGGCACAGCATGGCCAGCATGAATACTCAATTGATCGAACTGCGCACCCTGGCCGCCAAGGCCGAAAACCGCCGCACCGAGACCGGTATCCCGCGGGTGGCGATGGTTCAGGGCGAGATTCCTGAGCATATGCTCGCGGCGGTGTATGACCCGATGATCAACCTGATCCTGCAGGGCAGCAAATCCCTGACGGTGGGTGACCGCACGCTCCATTACGACCCGGCGACGTATTTTGTGATGTCCATCGAGTTGCCCGCCGTGGGCGTGGTCAACCCGACGAGTACGGGCGAACCCTACCTGGCGGTCAGCCTGACCCTGGACCCGGCGGTGCTCACCACCTTGCTCAATGACCTGCCCGCGCCAAGCGGTCGCGGAAAACAGGACGCGGGGTTTTCAGTGGCGACGGTGACGCCTGCGTTGATGGACGCCTGGGTGCGCATGCTGCGCCTGATGGGCGACCCGGTGGCCATCGCGGCCTTGGCGCCGGTGTATGAGCGGGAAATTCTCTACCACGTGCTGCAAGGTCCCCATGGCTGGATGCTGCGGGAAATCGCCGCGCCGGATACCGCCCTGGCGCGGGTCAGCCAGGCGATCCAGTGGATACGCCGGGACTATGCCGAACCGATCCGGGTGGAGGCCTTGGCACAGAAGGCGGTGATGAGTGTTTCGGCCTTTCACCGGCACTTCAAGGCGGTGACCAACTTGAGCCCGTTGCAGTACCAGAAACGCGTGCGCCTGTTAAACGCGCGCATGTTGATGTTGGCCAGCGCAAGCAGCGTGACCAAGGCGGCGTTTGAAGTGGGGTATGAAAGCGCGACCCAGTTCAGCCGTGATTATGCGCGCGTGTTCGGGCTGCCACCGGCGCGGGACACGGCGCGGATCCTGGCACAGAGCAAAGGACAGTGAACACCGGCCAGCGCTCAACTTCACTTATACAAGATCGCCTGATGGATATCCCCCAGCGCCATGATGCGCTGGGCCGCGTTGAGCTTGATGGCTTCCTTGGGCATGCCGAACACCACGCAACTGGCCTCGTCCTGGGCCACCGTGGCGGCTCCGGCCTCGAGCATCTCCTTGAGTCCGCGCGCGCCGTCGTCGCCCATGCCGGTCATGATAATGCCGGTGGCGTTCCTGCCGGCGAACTTGGCCACCGAGCGAAACAGCACATCCACTGATGGCCGGTGCCGGTTGACCAACGGTCCATCAATGACCTGGGCGTGATAATAGGCGCCGCTGCGGGTGACCATCAGGTGCTTACCGCCTGGGGCGATCAGCGCCAGGCCTGGCAGGATGCGGTCGTTGTTGCGCGCTTCGCGCACCTCGATCTCGCACACGCTGTTGAGGCGCTCGGCAAACGAGGCGGTGAATTTTTCTGGCATGTGCTGCACGATCACCATGCCTGGGCACACCCTCGGCAATGCCGTCAGTACTGCCTCCAACGCTTGCGTACCGCCGGTAGACGTGCCGATGGCGACGATACGTTCGGTGGTCTGCGCCATGGCATGGCCATTGGCGGCGGGCAGGATCGCATCGGCGGTGAGCTTGCTGGCCGGTGCCAGTGACGGCGCCGGGCTGGCGCTGCGCTTGCCCAGGTTCCTGACGTTGGAGTTCGCTGCGGCGCGGATCGCTGCCACCAACTCGGCCGCCGACTCGATCAGGAAACTCTTCAACCCGGTGGAGGGCTTGGTGATGATTTCCACAGCGCCCGCCGACAGCGCCTGCAGGGAGGTTTCCGCGCCTTTCTGGGTCAGCGAGGAACAGATCACCACCGGCGTCGGCCGCTCGCTCATGATTTTCTTGAGAAAGGTGATGCCGTCCATGCGCGGCATTTCTACGTCCAGCACGATCACATCCGGCCATTCCCGGGCGAGCTTGTCCATGGCGAAAATCGGGTCGGAGGCGGCGCCCATGACGTGGATATCCGGCGTATCGCTGAGAATCGCCAGCAGTACCTGGCGCACCACGGCCGAATCATCGACGAGCAGCACACTGATTTTTTTGGTAGGCATCTTGTTGAAGTATTCCCATTGGTTGGTGCCGGACCCAGACGTTGCCGTTCCACAGGTCGAACATGATCGTGCGGTAACCGGTACTGCCCATGTCCTGGGCCGTCAGGTGCAGGTGATAGTGCTCAGCCAGGTCCAGCGCCGCGCGAATATTCAGGCTGGCCACATCCTGCGTTGGCAGGCGGCGCTGCTGCTCGGGAAACATCTTGCCGCCGCCGAACAACTTGACCTGGTAATCCCGTGCATGCGTGTCATTGACCTCGGCGTGGCGCAGCAGCAGTTCCAGGGCTTCGTCGGCATATCGGCCATCCAGGGGCTGATGGTCGCGCAGGCGCCCCGGCAGCATGAAGTGACACATGCCGCCGATCAGCCGTTGCGGGTGCCAAAACGTGATCGCCACGCAGGAACCGAGCAAGGTGCGCAGGCGCGTCGACCGCGTCGCAAAGCTGACCTGCCCAGGTGCCAAGACCACTTCGGCCGTACCGACAGGCTTTTTCATGGCTTGCGATAAATCGACGGCGCCACCAGCTTCAAGGTGTCATTGACGCCGTGGAGGCTTTCCGAGTGACTGATGATCAAGTAGCCGCCGGGCTTGAGCAGCGGCAGCAGGCGCGCGACCACCTGGCTCTTGGTTTGCTGATCGAAATAAATCATCACGTTGCGCAGGAAGATCACCTCGAATTCCCCCAGGGCGGGCAGCGCTTCGTTGAGGTTGACCTGGACAAATTTGACGCGGTTACGCAAGGCCTTGTCGATCAGGAAGGTGCCCTCCTGGCGGCCAACGCCCTTGAGGCAGTATTTGGTCAGCAGCGGCTGGGGCAATGTCTCGGTGCGTTCCATGGAGTAATGGCCAGTGCGCGCTTTGGCCAGCACTTGGGTGCTGATGTCCGAGCCGGTCACTTCCCAGGGCGTGCTGCCAAGGCTTTCGGCCAGCGTCATCGCCAGGCTGTAGGGCTCTTCGCCCGAGGAACTGGCCGCGCTCCACACGCGAAACACCTTGCCCGGCGCGGCATGGGGCAGCACCTGCTGACGCAGGAACTCGAAGTGCTTGGGCTCGCGAAAAAAATAGGTTTCGTTGGTGGTCAGCAAATCCAGTGCAACCTGCAGTTCGCCCTTGCGCTCACCATTCATGATCAGCTTGAAATACTCACCATAGCTCTGCAGCTCATAGTGCTTGAGGCGCTTGAACAGGCGCCCGGCCACCAGGGCTTTCTTGGCCGGCGACAGGTTGATACCGGCCGCGCGGTACAGCCAGGTCTGGAACTGACCGAATTCACGATCATCGATGGAGGCGGTGTCTGGCATGATCGGGCCTCAACGCGGGTCGAGGTCGAGGGCCGGCGCCTGGCCACCCTCGGCGAGGCTGGACATCTCATCGATGGACAGCACCTTGTCCACCTCCAGCACGATCACGAACTTGCCGTCGACCTTGGCCATGCCGCTGATGAAATCAGCGCGAATGCGCGCGCCGAAACTGGGCGGCGGCTCGATTTGCGTGGCCGGGATTTCTTGCACGGCAGACACCGTATCGACCAGCAGCCCGATGTCCTGGGGCTGGCCATTTTCGCTACGCGCTTCGATGATGACCACGCAGGAGCGCCGAGTGATCGCCGAGTTGGCCCGCCCAAAGCGTGCCGACAGGTCCACCACCGGCACCACCGCGCCGCGCAGGTTGATCACCCCGCGCACGAAAGCGGGCATCATCGGCACCACGGTCAGGCTGCCGTATTCGATAATTTCCTTGATCCCCAGAATGCCGATGGCGAACATTTCGCCGCCGAGCATGAAGGTCAGGTACTGCGCATCCTCATCTACCGCCACCGCGGTCTGCCGAGTCGTCATTACTGCGCCCATGTCACTCTCCCTAGTAGGCCGTATTGATCGTGCGATCAGAAGCGGGTGAAATCCGCTTCGTCCGGGGCACTGGCCATGGTGTAGGCGAACGCCTTGCGCTGCGCCGGTGGTTTTGGACGTGGCACCTGACGGTTGGGCTTGCTGCCAGGGCTGTCCACGCTGCTGTTTTGAACCGCGGCCTTGGGCGCTGAATCCAGCACGAAGAAGCTCATGGCCTGTTGCAGTTGCTCGGCCTGGCTACTCATTTCTTCGGCCGTGGCCGCCAGTTCCTCGCTGCTCGAGGCATTTTGCTGGGTCACCTGGTTGAGCTGGGTCATCGCCGTGTTGATCTGCGCGACACCGGCGGCCTGTTCCTCGGACGCGGCGCTGATTTCCTGCACAAGGTCGGACGTTTTGTTGATGGAAGGCACCATTTCGTCGAGCAACTTGCCGGCTTTCTCGGCCATGTCCACGCTGCTGGAGGACAGTTCACCGATTTCCTGGGCGGCTACCTGGCTGCGTTCGGCCAGCTTGCGCACTTCGGCGGCTACCACGGCGAACCCCTTGCCGTGCTCGCCGGCCCGAGCGGCCTCGATGGCGGCATTGAGCGCGAGCAGATTGGTCTGGTAGGCGATGTCATCGATGATGCTGATGCGCTGGGCGATTTTCTTCATCGCCACCACCGTCTGCTGGACCGATTCGCCGCCCTCGGTGGCTTCCTTGGCGGCCTTGCTGGCCATGCCATCGGTGACCTTGGCGTTTTCGGTGTTCTGGTTGATGCTGGCGCTCATCTGCTCGACCGACGCACTGGTTTCCTCGACGCTAGCGGCCTGTTCACTGGTGGCCTGGCTCATCGATTGCGCGGTGGCGCTGACCTCCTCGGAGGCACTGGCCAGGTTATCGGCGGCATTGCGCACTTCACCGATGATATGTGCCAGCTTGCCGACCATGTTGCGCATGGCGTTGAGCACCATGCCGGTTTCATCTTTCCCTCCGGGCTCGATGTGCGCGTTAAGGTTGCCTTCGGCCAATTGCTCGGCGGCGCTCGCGGCCTGGCGCAACGGACGGGAAATGATCCGTGCGATGAATATCGCCAGGCCCAGGCCGATCAACAGGGCCGCGACCAGTACCGCGATGATCGACAGGCGGGCGCTTTCATACAGCGCCGAGCCCTTGTCACCCGCGGCAGTCGCACCGGCGTCATTGAGCTCGACCATTTTCTGCAGGCGGGCGGTCATCTCATCGAAATGCCCCTTGGACTCTCCCCTGAGCAAACCGCGCGCCTGGTCTTCCTGGTTCTGCCGGGAAAACTCAAGCACCTGCTTGCTGCTTGCAAGGTAGGCATCCCAAGCGCTTTTGACGCTGGTCAGGAGCTGCCGATCTTCATCGTTCGACAGCAATTGCTCGTAGGTACCCATGCGGGTTTCGAACTGTTGGCGCACTTCGGCGGCTTCGCGTTCGGCCTGGGCCTTTTCCTCGGCAATATCGGTACCGATGTGGCGGTTTTCTTTCAAGCGATAGCTGGCGGCAAAAAAACGCATACCGGCTGCTGCGCGCATGGAGGGCATCCAGTTGCCCTTGATGTCCTGGGCGGCCTGGTTCACGGCACCAAGCTGAAGGATGGCGAAGCCGCCCATGCCCGCAGTGAGCGCCAAAACCACCAGGAATGAGCAGATCAACTTGGTGGAAATTTTTAGATCGTAGAACCATTTCATCGGGGAACCTCCATGGAATTGCAAAGACGTCAGCGAGCGACGACCGACGGCGATTGAGGCGCCTGGGGCGTGCGGGCTTCCAGTTGTACGATTTGGTTGAGCAGTGCCGGTACATCCAGGATCAGGGCCACCGCGCCGCTGCCCAATATGGTCGAGCCGCTGATGCCACGCAGTGCGCCAAACAACTTGCCCAGGGGTTTGATCACGGTCTGGAACTCACCGAGCAGGTCATCCACCACCAGCCCGGCCTTATGCTCGGCGTAGCGCACCACCACCACATTCTGGCGTCGGGCCACGGGGCCCTCATGGCTGAAGTGGTCACGCAGGTGCACCAACGGCAACACCTCGCCACGCAGGTCCAGATAGCCCGTGTCGCGGCTGGACTGGCGCTGGTGTTGATCCAGCTCGATACATTCCTGGACCATGTCCAGCGGAATCACGTAGGTGGATTGGTCGATGCCGACCAGGAACCCATTGATGATCGCCAGGGTCAGCGGCAGGCGAATGCGCACCACGGTGCCCTGGCCGGGGCGGCTGTCGAGGTCGACGGTGCCGCGCAACAAGGTGATATTGCGCTTGACCACGTCCATGCCGACGCCGCGCCCGGACAGGTTGGTCACCGCTTCGGCGGTGGAGAAACCCGCCTCGAAGATCAGGTTGTAGATCTCCTGGTCGGTGAGCACCGCGCCGCTGGCCACCAGCCCGCGTTCCTGGGCCTTTTGCAGGATGCGTTCGCGGTTGAGCCCGGCGCCGTCGTCGGCGATCTCGATGACGATACTCCCCGAGTCATGGTAGGCATTGAGACTCAGATGGCCCTTGGCCGACTTGCCGGCCGCACGCCGCGCATCGGCGCTTTCGATACCGTGGTCCATGGCGTTGCGCAGCAGGTGCATCAGCGGATCGCCGATCTTCTCGACCACGGTCTTGTCCAGTTCGGTTTCCGCGCCGCTGATGATCAGTTCGATGTCCTTGCCCAGCTCCTGACTGATATCGCGCACCACACGGCGGAAGCGGTTGAACGTGTCGCCGATGGGGATCATGCGCAAATGCAGGGCGCCATCGAGGATCTCTTCGACCAGCCCCGATACCGTCGAGGCGGCCTCTTGCAAGGGGTCGTTGTTACAGGAACGGGCCAGCAGGTTCGCGCCGGCGCTGGCGATGACCAGCTCGCCGACCAGGTTGATCAACTCGTCGAGCTTGTCGGCGTTGACGCGCACGTAATTGCCGTCGCGGTTTTTCGCCTCGCTGGCTGCCGGACGCTGCGGTGCGGCGCTCACAAGGCCGGGCTCTGCCTGCGTGCCCCGGTCGTCAGCCATGGCCGCCGTGTTGTCGGGCGTTTCGTCGACAGCACTGATGTGCACTTCACAGTCGTCACGCACGAAGTCGAACACTTCGTTGAGGGTGGCGTGGCTGGCCGTGGAGCGCAGCTCGATCTCGAACCCCAGGTAGCAGCTTTCCGGGTCCCAGCTGTCGATTGGCGGGATGCTATCGGTCAGGGTGAGGACCTGCATCACCTGCCCCAAGGTCTCGAGGTAGCGCAGGAATGACAGTGGGTCCATGCCATTACGGAACACGTCCACGCCGAAGCGCAGGGAGATGTGCCAGAGCACTTCGACCGCCGCGTCGTCGGCCACCTCGACGGTTTCGACGCTGGCAGTGACGGTTCGCATCGGCTGATAGGCACTCAGTGCCTCGCGCAATGCCTCACCGCGCTCCAGCGCGGCAGGCGTCGGCACCTCACCGCGGTTGGCGACCACTTCGACCAGTTCGAGCATGTGGTCGCCGCACTTGAGCAGCAGCGCGATCAATGCGGCGTCCACCGCCACATTGCCTTCGCGCAGGCGGTCAAGCACGTCTTCGACGATATGCGTGAACCCCACGATCGACGCCAGACCGAAAAGGCCCGCCGAACCCTTGATGGTGTGCGCGGCGCGGAAAATCGCGCCGATGGCATCCTGGTCGCCGGGCTCGCTTTCCAGTTGCAGCAGGGATTGCTCCATGGCCTGCAACAGCTCGCGCGCCTCTACGATGAATGTCTGCTGTGCCTGATCGAGATTGATGCTCACCGGGACTTTCCTTGTCGATCAAAAAACGTGGGAAGCGCTGACTATGAAGCCGCGCTGCGACACAGTTGGAGCGCCTGCATAACCACCTGGCTCTGGCCGGTCACGCTCAAGGCTGTACCGGCGATGCCGGCTTCACGCCCGATGACCGCGAGCAACTGCAGGCCGGCGCCATCCATTTCCGTGACCTGCGACAGGTCCAACTCCAGGCGGGGTGCCGCGCCTATCTGCGGCAGCAACGCACCCGCCAGTTCCGCTACGGTGTAGATCGTAAGCTCGCCGTCAATGCACACGCGGGCAGTGTCGTCGACTGTTTCAGTGCTTATCGGCATGGGAGCCTCCCTGGCGCCGGGGATCAGGGCAGGATCAGTTTAGACACCGCTGCCAACATCTGCGCCGGCTGGAACGGCTTGACCACCCACGCCTTGGCGCCGGCGGCCTGGCCCTCGGCCTTCTTCGACGCCTGGGATTCGGTGGTCAGCATGATGATCGGGGTGAACTTGTAGTTGGCCAGCTTCTTGACCTCCTTGACGAAGGTGATGCCGTCCATGTTGGGCATGTTCACGTCGCTGATGATCAGGTGCACTTTCTGCCCGGTCAGCTTACCCAAGGCATCCTTGCCGTCGCTGGCCTCGATAACGTCGTAACCGGCGCTTTTCAAGGCAATGCCGACCACCTGCCGCACGCTGCTGGAGTCGTCGACCACTAATACATTCTTCGCCATGATGTGCTCCTAAAAGAAAGTAATGTCTTGAGAATTCTGCTGCACGGCCGCCTCGCCATGATGGAGGCGCCGTTGCTCGTCGGTGGCATAGGTGGCTTCCATGCGCGCCAGCCATTGGCGGGCGTCGACGGCCACCGCCTGGTCCGGGGCCTGGCTGGCCTGCAGGAGGTGGTCATGCAGGGCGTGCATGTTGTCTCGCACGTGGCTGAGGATCTGGCTGACCCGGTCCTGGAACTGCAGGTTGACCAACACCTCAGTCATCTCATCCCGGATGCCGTAGCTTTCCTGCTTGAGCAGGTCAGCGGATTCGGCCAAACGCCCGGTGATGTTCTGGAAGCGTTCGAGCACCACTTGAATACTGTTTTCGGACTCGGCCACTGAATGACTGTCCTGGTCGGCATTGCTGGACGCGGCCTGCACCAATTGCGTAATGGCGTTATTGATGATGTCGACCTTGGCCGACATCTGCTGGCCGGTTTCACTGGATTTGCTCGACAGGCTGCGCACCGCATCGGCCACCACCGCGAAGCCGCGCCCGGCCTCACCGGCCCGCGCCGCCTCGATGGCTGCGTTGAGGGCCAGCAGGTTGGTTTGTGCGGCAATCGCCGCCACATCGGCGGCCATGGTGCGCAGTTCGCCGGTGTAGGCGGTAAGGCTGCGGACCTGGGCCAGGGTCTGGTCACGGCTGGTTTGAGTGGCCTTGAGCGAATTGATCACCTGGCTCAGCTCGCTGTCACTGCGGGCCAGCACCTCGAGCGCGCCGTCGGCGGCCTGCCCATCCAGTTCGCCGGCCGCGTGCTGCGAGGCTTGTACCGTTTCCTGCAATCGTGCGGCGATCCCGGTGAAACGGTTGGCCAGGCTCACAATCGCTTCTTCGGTCTGATGCCGCGAGCTTTCCACCTGCTTGGCCCAGATCGGCATGGCGCCCAGCAATACCTCATCGAGCTGTGCACGAGAGGCCATGCCGTTGTGCGCCGCGTCCACCTCTGACTGATCCGCCTGCGCCCGCGCAATCGCTCGCAGCATGGCGTTGCGCTGCGAACCCGCGCTCCAGGCACAGGCACCGATGCCGATCAGCACCAGTACTGTGCAGGCCAACAGATTGGCCGGCGAGGTTGATTGCACGAGTATCCACAAAACGGCAGGCACGACCGGGATCAAAGCGAACCAGCGAAAACGTGGATAAACGGGAAGAGGCATGCTGCTGGAATGGCGCTGGGGCATGAGTTCGATCCTTGAACGTTGTTGCGGATGTAGGTGACTTAGTTGTTATCTGCGCTGTAACTCGCAACTTGAGGCGACTTAGGTGCCTTCCGTCTGGTTTATGACCGGTGGGTGACAGGCCTGGCAGTCCTGGAGCCTTGTTGCTGAAGGATCAGCGGTGGTTTACGGAACAGGGGGTTGTTGCAGCGCTGGCTAGCGAGTCTGTCTTTCAGGCTGAAAAATCTCTTTGTGGTGAGGGGGCTTGGTTCCGTGGCGGCCTCTGGGCCGACCATTTTTTTGGATTTGACCGGGTACATATCCGTTGCTGCGGTAACGGCGGCTATGGGTTCCGCCCTTACGGCGGGTCACTTTGGAAAAGCCCCAAAGTAACCAAAGGGCTCTTGCCCCACCACTCGGTACCTCGCCTAGGCTCGGTATGCCCGAACGAAGGCTTGAATCCGTGGGCCGCCGTCATGGGCCATCCTTGGCCCAGGACGGCTAACCCGGCGTCCTGCCGGGTTACCCACGGATTCAAGCCTGCGTTCGGCCAGCGTGGTTAACGGGGCGCCTAGGATCAAAAGCCAGAGCAAAAGCAGAGCAAAAGCAGAGCAAAAGCAGGCTGAGGTCTGCCTGCTGGATGGAGATCCAAATGTGGGAGGGGCGGTGCGACGATTCGACTTGCCCCCGATGAGGGTGGGTCAGTTGATGGATTTGGTACTGACCCACTGCAATCGGGGGCAAGCCCCCTCCCACATTTTTAACCCAGTACACCAGACCCAACTCCGGTCGGCTCTAAGGCCGCCGCGCTTTGGCTCTTGATCTCAAATCGCCCCGTCAAACACGCTGGCCGAACGCAGGCTTTGGAGCGTGGGTAACCCGGCAGGACGCCGGGTTAGCCGCGCTGGGCCAAGGATGGCCCATCGCGGCGGCCCACGCTCCAAAGCCGGAGTGAGGGCATGCCGAGCCTAGGCGAGGCACCGAGTGTTGGGGCGAAGGCCTTTTGCTTACTTTTGGGCCTTTCCAAAAGTGAGCCGCCGTAAGGGCGGAACCCATAGCAGCCATGACCGCAGCAACGGATATGTACTCGATAAAACCCAACGACATGGTCGGCCCGAAGGTCGCCACGAGACTAAGCTGCCCATACTCAGGATCGCCTGACCAATGCGCGTCATCGGTCACAGAGCTGCGCCTTTATGTTTGCGCCAAAGCAAAACGGCACCTGGGTGCCGTTTTGTGTTTCATGCCCGGGGACGTTTACTTACGCGCTGCCTCCCACTGCTTGAGCAGGTCGCCGTAGGCCACGGTTTCGCCTTTTGGTTTCTCGTTGGCCAGTTTCGGTTTCGGCGCGCCCGGCTGGTCGAACCAGTATTGCGCGTCACGCTCGGGGTTCATTTTCGGGCCGCAAACCGGCTGCACCTTGGAGCGTTCCAGGCGCGTCATGATCGCGTCCTGCTCCTTGGCCAGGTTGTCGAGGGCCTGTTGCGGGGTTTTCTCGCCGCTGGCGGCGGCGGCGATGTTGCTCCACCACAGTTGCGCCAGGCGCGGGTAGTCCGGCACGTTGGTGCCGGTCGGGGTCCACTCGACCCGCGCCGGGCTGCGGTAGAACTCCACCAAGCCACCGAGTTTCGGCGCCATGTCGGTCATGGCCTGTGAGTTGATGTCAGACTCACGAATCGGCGTCAGGCCGACGATGGTTTTCTTCAGCGACACGGTTTTCGAGGTCACGAACTGCGCATAAAGCCAGGCCGCGAGTTTCTGCTTCTCCGGCGTCGACTTGAGGAACGTCCAGGAACCCACGTCCTGATACCCCTTCTTCATGCCCTTTTCCCAATACGGCCCGACCGGCGACGGCGCCATGCGCCACTTCGGCGTGCCGTCGGCGTTCACCACCGGCAGGCCCGGCTTGGTCATATCGGCGGTAAACGCGGTGTACCAGAAGATCTGCTGGGCGATGTTGCCCTGGGACGGCACCGGGCCGGATTCGGAGAAGGTCATGCCCGCCGCTTCCGGTGGCGCGTAGGCTTTCATCCAGTCCACGTATTTCTGCGTGGCGAACACCGCGGCAGGGCCGTTGGTGTCACCGCCACGGGTCACGCTGGAGCCCACCGGGTGGCAGTCCTCCACGCGAATGCCCCACTCGTCCACCGGCAAACCGTTGGGCAGGCCCTTGTCGCCGCCACCGGCCATGGAGAACCAGGCATCGGTGAAACGCCAGCCCAGGGACGGGTCTTTCTTGCCGTAGTCCATGTGCCCATAGATGCGCTTGCCGTCGATTTCCTTGACGTCTTCACTGAAGAATTTGGCGATGTCTTCGTAGGCCGACCAGTTCACCGGCACGCCCAGCTCATAGCCGTATTTTTCCTTGAACTTGGCTTTCAGCTCCGGACGCTCGAACCAGTCGGCGCGGAACCAATAGAGGTTGGCGAATTGCTGGTCGGGCAGTTGGTAGATCTTGCCGTCCGGCGCGGTGGTGAAGGAGATGCCGATAAAGTCCTTGATATCCAGGGTGGGCGAGGTGAAGGCCTTGCCTTCGTTGGCCATCAGGTCGGTGATGGATTCGGTCTTGCCATAGCGAAAGTGCGTACCGATCAAGTCGGAATCGTTGACCCATCCGTCATAGATATTCTTGTCGGACTGCATCTGGGTCTGCAGCTTCTCCACCACGTCGCCTTCCTGCAGCAGGTCGTGGGTCAGCTTGATGCCGGTGATTTCACTGAAGGCCTTGGCCAGCACCTTGGATTCGTACTCGTGGGTGGTGAGGGTTTCCGACACCACGTTGATCTTCATCCCACGAAACGGTTCCGCCGCCTTGATAAACCACTTCAACTCTTCGAGCTGCTGGGCTTCGGTGAGCGTGGACGGTTTGAACTCGCTGCCGATCCATTTTTTCGCGGCATCTTCGTACGCATCGGCCCAGGCCGTGGCGCTCAAACCGCTGAGGGCCAGTACGGCGGCCAATGAAATGCTATGTCGCAGCTTATTGTTTTTATTCAACATAGAGACCTCCTGGTTGTTTATTCATAAGGGCACTAGCCCCAACGCATCACACTCAACAGCCATACCAGGGAGAGCGCGGACGCTACCCAGATGCTCCAGTCGGTAACGCCGATCACCAGCAAATGCAGGTAGGCGCTGCCGAGAAGACCGATAAACAAGCGATCACCACGGGTGGTGCTGATCGGTAGCAAGCCGCGCCGAGGGATGCTCGGCGAGCGCAGCTCCCAGGTGGTCATGCCCGCCAGAATCAGGGCAATGCCGCCAAAGAACAGTGCAGTGGGGGTGGTCCAGGCCATCCATTCCATCATCGACTCCTCAGACCCGGCCCAGGGCAAAGCCCTTGGCCACGTGGTTGCGAACAAACCAGATCACCAGCATGCCGGGCAGGATGGTCAACACCCCCGCCGCTGCCAGCACGCCCCAATCGATCCCCGACGCCGACACCGTGCGGGTCATCACCGCCGCGATGGGCTTGGCGTTGACCGAGGTCAGGGTACGCGCCAGCAGCAACTCGACCCAGGAAAACATGAAGCAGAAAAACGCCGTCACACCGATGCCGGAGCCGATCAATGGGATAAAAATCTTCACGAAGAACTTGGGAAAACTGTAGCCGTCGATGTAGGCAGTTTCGTCGATTTCCTTGGGCACCCCGGACATGAAGCCCTCCAGGATCCACACCGCCAGCGGTACGTTGAACAGGCAGTGGGCCAGGGCCACGGCGATGTGCGTATCGAACAGGCCGATGGACGAATACAGCTGGAAAAACGGCAGCAGGAACACTGCGGGTGGCGCCATGCGGTTGGTCAGCAGCCAGAAAAACAGGTGCTTGTCACCCAGGAAGCGGTAGCGCGAGAAGGCATAGGCTGCCGGCAACGCCACGCTCAGGGAAATCACCGTGTTCAGGCTCACGTAGTACAGCGAGTTGAGGTAACCGGTGTACCAGCTCGGGTCGGTGAAGATCACCTTGTAGTTGGCCAGGGTGAAATCCTGCGGAAACAGGGTCAGCCCGCCGAGGATTTCGGTGTTGCTCTTGAAGGACATGTTCAGCAGCCAGTAGATCGGCACCAGCAGGAACAGGATGTAGATCAGCAGCGGAATAACCTTGCGCTTGCTCATGTTGGCGGCCTCAGCGGTTGGCGTCGGAGTGGGTCATGGCGGTGTAGAACAGCCAGGACACCAACAGGATGATCAGGAAATACACCAGGGAAAACGCCGCCGCCGGGCCCAGGTCGAATTGGCCTACGGCCATCTGGGTCAGCGTCTGACTGAGGAAGGTGGTGGCATTACCCGGCCCCCCGCCCGTGAGGACGAAGGGTTCGGTGTAGATCATGAAGCTGTCCATGAAGCGCAGCATCACCGCAATCAGCAGCACGCTTTTCATCTTCGGCAACTGGATATGTCGGAACACCGCCCACGCCGAAGCCCGATCGATACGCGCCGCCTGGTAGTACACATCCGGGATGGCCCGCAGCCCGGAGTAGCACAGCAGCGCCACCAGCGAGGTCCAGTGCCACACATCCATCACCAGCACTGTGACCCAGGCGTCCATGGTGTTGGCCGCGTAGTTGTAGCTGATGCCCAGGGCGTTGAGGCTGTAGCCCAGCAGGCCGATATCGGCGCGGCCGAAGATCTGCCAGATGGTGCCCACCACGTTCCACGGAATCAGCAGCGGAATGGCGAGGATGATCAGCACCAGCGACGACCAGCGGCCCTTGGTCGGCATGGTCAGGGCGATAGCGATGCCCAGGGGGATTTCGATCAGCAGCACGCAGGCCGAATAGATGAACTGGCGCAGCAGCGAGTCATGCAGGCGCGGGTCGAGCAGCACCTGTTTGTACCAGTCGGCGCCGACGAAGTAGCGGCTGGACTGGTCGAAGATGTCCTGCACCGAATAGTTGACCACGGTCATCATCGGGATCACCGCGCTGAACGCCACCAGCAGGAACACCGGCAGCACCAGCCACCAGGCTTTGTTGTTCTGCACCTTGTTCATGGCAGCACCTCCAGCAGGTAGTCGTCGGCATACACCATCAGCCACTGCGCGGGGAAGCTGATACAGGCCTTGCCCTCCGGCACCGGTTTGTCTTCGGCCAGGCGTATCTTCAGCGTGGCGCCGTCGAGGTTGAGGGTCATGATCTTGTAGGTGCCGAGGTCTTCGAGGTGAGTGACATCGGCCTGCAGGGCGTCAGGGTTGTACTCGTCCCAGACGTGGATAAATTCCGGGCGGATGCCCACCTGCAGCTTCTTGTAGTCGGTGCCGGCAATGCGTTGCTGCATAGTCTCGGACAACGGCAGGTGAGTACCGGCAAACCGCACACCGCCGGCCTCGGCCTGCACTTCGATCAGATTCATCCCAGGGCTGCCGATGAAATAGCCGACAAAGGTGTGGCTTGGCCGTTCGAACAACTCACGGGGCGTGCCGAACTGCACGATCTGCCCGCCATACATCACCGCGATCTTGTCGGCGAAGGTCGAGGCCTCAAGCTGGTCATGGGTGACGTAGACCATGGTGATATTGAACTGCTCGTGAATCTGCTTGAGCTTGCGCCGCAGCTTCCATTTCAGGTGCGGGTCGATCACCGTCAGCGGTTCGTCGAAAAGGATTGCCGACACATCGTCACGCACCAGGCCACGGCCCATGGAGACTTTCTGTTTTTCGTCGGCGGTAAGGTTGCGCGCCTTTTTGCTCAGCAGGGTTTGCAGGTCGAGGACTTCGGCAATTTCCTGCACCTTGCTGTGAATTTTCGCCTCGGCCATGCCCTGGTTCCGCAGGGGAAAGGCCAGGTTATCGAACACGGTCATGGTGTCGTACACCACCGGGAACTGGAACACCTGGGCGATGTTGCGTTTTTCCGGGGTGAGGTCATTGACCACCTGGGTGTCGAACAGCACCTGGCCTTCGGACGGGCTCAGCAGGCCGGAGATAATATTGAGCAGGGTCGACTTGCCGCAGCCCGACGGCCCGAGCAAGGCGTAGGCACCGCCCTGCTCCCAGATGTGGTTCATTTCCCGGATCGCGTAGTCCTCAGGCCCGTTCGGTGTAGGGCTGTAGCTGTGCGCCAGGTTCTGCAAATGGATCTCGGCCATCAGGCAACCCTCGCGACGCGGCGCCCGGGGGCCTGGACCAAACGGCCCTGGCCATCGAACACAAACAGTTTATGGGTGGGGATATACACTCGGATCGGCGCGTCGACGTCGTACTCATGTACCCCCGGCAGGTGCAGCACCAGCAGGAAATGTTCGCTGCGCACATGCAGGAAGGTTTCCGAGCCGCTGATCTCGGCGACTTCCACGGTCACGGCCAGTTCCAGGTCGTCATCGTTGCTCGGCACCAGGCTGATATGGCTGGGGCGCACGCCGAAGCGGAACTCGCCTTCGCCGATGGGGCGCAGGTCGACGTTCAGCGGGAAGTGCACGAAATTGGCGAAGCTCACCTCGTTACCGCTGATACGCCCCGGCATCAAGTTGATCGGCGGCTCGGAAAACAGCTCGGCGGCCAACACGGTTTGTGGCTGGTGATAGACCTCGGCAGCCTTGCCGCTCTGGATCACCCGGCCTTCATGAAGAATGGTAGTGGTGCCGCCCAGGGCCAGGGCCTCGTTGGGCTCGGTGGTGGCGTAGATGGCAATGGTATGCCGCGCCTTGAACAGCTCGCGCATTTCCTGACACAGCTCTTCGCGCAGTTTGTAGTCCAGGTTCACCAGCGGCTCGTCGAACAGGATCAGTTCGGCGTCTTTGACCAAGGCCCGGGCCATGGCCGTGCGTTGCTGCTGGCCACCGGACAATTCCAACGGGTGGCGCTGCAGGAATTTCTCGATGCGCAGCATCTTTGCGGTTTCCAGTACTTTGCTCTGGATCAGCTCGTTGGATACACCGGCCTGGCGCAACGGCGAGGCGATGTTTTCGAACACGGTCATGGTCGGGTAGTTGATGAACTGCTGATACACCATCGACACGTTGCGCAGGCGCACCGGCTTTTGCGTGACGTCCACGCCGTTCATCAGGATGCGGCCGCTGTCGGGCTTGTCCAGGCCAGCCATCAGGCGCATCAGGCTGGTCTTGCCGGACAGGGTGCGGCCAAGCAAGACGTTGAAGGAACCGGCTTCGAAGCGCAGGTTGGCATCGTCGATCCAGGTTTGGCCTTCGACGACGCGGGAGACATGTTCCAGGGTCAATGACATGACACGACCTTTTTATTATTGGAATGAATCTGGCCAGTCGTCAGAGCGAGTTTCGTGCCAAAAATGGCAGGTGCTTGATCCATAAGGCAATGAGCTGAACGGGATGTTCAGGAGCGAACAGAAATGAACAGGTCGGGCTGAACAACTGAACAATCCGGGGGTTGACAATGAACAGTTCTGAACAACACTCTTTGAACCCGATTGATCTGGTTACATCCGCTGGATTGTGCAAGACCCCAAAACAATAAAAAGAAGGTCGCCCCATGGCCGAACCCCTGGCTCACGACACCCTTATCCAGGAATCCTGGCGCCGTTGCCGCGCCTTCGGCCTGGACCACCAGAGCACGCCCAACTTCGATCAACTGCCCGCCGAGGGCATCAGCCAATTGCTGGAAAGCCAGCATTCCCTGGTGCAGACCACGCACCAGGAAGTCCTGCCCTATTACGAAAACATCCTGAGCAATTCCAACTGCCTGATCATGCTCGCCGACAATCAGGGCCAGGTGTTGACCAGTTGGGGCACCCAGCGCTTTATCGAGCCCAAGCTGGCCCGTGGCTTCAGCGCCGGCGCCAGTTGGATGGAACGCTCCAGCGGCACCAACGCCATCGGCACCGCACTGGCCTGCGCCCAGGCGGTGCATATCGAGCATGACGAACACTTCCTCAAGGCCAACCGCTTCATGACCGGCTCGGCGGCGCCGATCTTCGATGCCCAGCGCGAAATCATCGCGGTACTGGATGTGTCCAGCGACAGCTACCTGCCGCCCTCCCACACCTTGGGCATGGTCAAGATGATGAGCCAGACCGTGGAAAACCGGCTGATCCTCAACCTGTTTCGCGGTGAGCACTTCCAACTGACGTTCAACACCGGCCTGAGCAACCTCGACAGCCAATGGGCCGGGCTGCTGATCTTTGACGAGAGCGGCCAGGTGCTCTCGGCCAACCGTCGTGCCGACAATTTGCTGGGCATCAGTCTGTCGCGGGTGATGATCGACAGTTTGTTCAAGGTGTCGCTGCTGGAGTTGCTCAATCAGCCGGAGGGCCTGCCCTTTTCGTTGCAGGCGGCGGGGCGCAATCGCTTCCAGTGCCTGCTGAAACGGCCAAAGCAGATGCCGGTGCAGGCGCGGGTGTTCAGTGAGCCCGTTGCGCCAAAGCCCGCTGCGATTGGCTTGAAGACCTTGCACTTTGGCGATGTGCGCGTGGAAAAAGCCGTGCGCCAGGCCGAGCGTTTGTTGGAAAAGGACATCCCGCTGCTGATCCACGGTGAAACCGGCGTGGGCAAGGAAGTCTTCGTCAAGGCCCTGCACCAGGCCAGTTCCCGCAGCCAGCAGGCCTTTATCGCGGTGAACTGTGCGGCGATTCCCGCGGAGCTGGTGGAATCGGAACTGTTCGGCTACGAAAAAGGCGCGTTTACCGGCGCCAACCAGAAAGGCAGCATCGGCCTGATCCGCAAGGCCGACAAGGGCACGCTGTTCCTCGATGAAATCGGCGATATGCCGCTGCCGACGCAAGCGCGCCTACTACGGGTATTGCAGGAGCGTTGCGTGCAGCCGGTGGGCAGCAGCGAGTTGTTCCCGGTTGATTTGCGCATCATCTCGGCCACTAACCGAGCCTTGCGCGAGCGGGTCCAGGCCGGGCGTTTTCGCGAGGATTTGTACTACCGCATCGGCGGCCTGACCCTTGAATTGCCGCCATTACGCGAACGCAGCGACAAGCGGGCGCTGTTCCAGCAGTTGTGGCAGCAACACCGTGAGCCAAGCCAATGGGCCGGGCTCAGTGCCGAGGTGCTGGCGCTGTTCGAACAGCACCCATGGCCGGGCAACCTGCGCCAGGTGAGCAGCGTGCTGCAGGTGGCGCTGGCGATGGCCGAGGAACAGCCGATTCGCCCGGAGCATCTGCCGGATGATTTTTTTGTCGATTTGAAAGTGACGGCACCGCTGCCCGCCAATGAGTACCCGGATGACAGCATCGACCTGAGCCAGCGATTGAAGGCGGCCGGTGGGAACATTTCCCACCTGGCGCGGGAGCTGGGGGTGAGCCGCAACACCCTGTACAAGCGCCTGCGCCAAGGCAATGACTGAACGCACGTAGCCACCCATCGCGCCCCCCGTAGCAGCTGCCGAGCGCAAGCGAGGCTGCGTTTGCGTTATGCCTGACACACCGCCAACGCAGCCTCGCTTGCGCTCGGCAGCTGCTACGGATTTGTGTGATGGTGGATATGCGGGGAGAGGCCTCAGCGCGGCTTGACCACCACCAGCAGGTCGGTGAAGTACTCCACCTGGATCGGCAGGTTATCCGCCAGGGTCGACAGCGCCGCCGCCGTGTCATCCAGCTTGAACACCCCCGTCACCCGCAGGTTCTGCAGGGCCTGGGGGTCGAAGCGCAGCAGGCCGTGGCGGTAGCTGGCCAGGGTTTGCAACACCTCGCTCAGCGGTTGGTCGTTGACCTTGAGCAGGCCACGGGTCCAGGCGTCCGGGTCGGCGTTGCCGATGGCCTCGGGTGGCTGGGCGCGGCCATGGTCGAGGATCGACCGCTGGCCGGCGCTGACCTTGACGCCTTCGCGGGCATCACCTTCGACCGCCACGGTGGACTCGATCACCGTCACCACCGTCGTGCCGTCTGGCGCACGCTTGACCAGGTAACGCGTGCCCAGGGCGGTCGCCGTGCCTTGGTCGGTGCGCACCACGAAGGGCCGTTGCGCGTCCTTGGCCACGTCAACCCAGAGTTCGCCTTGCAGCAGTTCGATCACCCGTTGGTGACCGTCGAATTTCACGTCCACCGCCGAGTTGCTGTTGAGCTGCAACTGGCTGCCGTCTTCGAGGGCGATCTGACGGCGCTCGCCCACGCCGGTGCGTTGGTCGGCCATCCATACCGGCAGGTGCTCAAGGCCCAGCCAGCCGCACAGCACGATGCCGAGCACACCCATCACCTGCGCACCGCGTGCGCGTCGCGGCGCAAACGCGCGGTTCAGGGCAAGGCGTGCAGGTTGTGCGGGCAAGGTGTCGAGGCTGCCCCACAGCGAGCGCATGCGTTCGATAGCGACGGCGTGGCGAGGGTCTGCCTGGCACCAGGCGTTGAAGGCTTGGCGCTCGGCGTCGCTGACCTCTTCATCGTGCAGGCGGGTCAGCCAATTCGCCGCTTGCTGGATGATCTGTTCAGAACTCATGCCAGCGGGTCTGCTGCGTGCAGGCTGTGGTAGCAGTGCACCAGGGCACTGGAGATGTAGTTTTTGACGGTACTGGCAGACACGTCCAGGCGCGTGGCGATTTCGCTGTAGGTCAGCCCGTCGAGGCGACTCAACAGGAAGGCTTCGCGGGCCTTGGCGGGCAAGCCGGCAAGCATTTCGGCGATGCGTTCCAGGGCTTGCAGGGCGACATGGATCGCGGCCGGGTCGGGCATGCCGGCGTCCTCACTCTGGATTACCAGCGCTTCCATGTAGGCTTTTTCAATACGTCGGCGCCGGACGCCATCGATCAACAAGCGCCCCGCCGTGGTAGCCAGGAAGGCCCGGGGTTCCTTGATATTTTGCGGCTCGGCGAGCATCAGCACACGGATGAAGGCATCGTGGGCCAGGTCGGCGGCGTGCTGGGAACACCCCAGTTTTCGGCGCAGCCAGCCATGCAACCAGCCGTGGTGCTCGCTGTACATCGCCGTAAGGGTCTGCTGACGCACTGAATCGCCGAGCGCGGCCGAAATGTCATGCATGCGCAAAAGAGTCTCAAATGGGAAGAATTACCAATTGCGCAAACAATGCCAGTAAAACGATAGTGGGGCAAGGGGCTCGCAAGCGCTGAAAGCACCACGAATCAACTGTGGGAGGGGGCTTGCTCGCGATAGAGGGTGGGTCAGTCAGCTTATCTGTCGCTGATACACCGCTATCGGGGCATGGGTATCTACACAACTTTTCAGCCCCTGACAAATCTCCCTGTGGCGAGCGGGCTTGTCCCGCGTTGGGCTGCGTAGCAGCCCCAGTAAAGCAGAATGCGGTGTATCAGAAACTCCATAGCGGCTGTTTTGGGGCCGCTACGCGGCCCAACGCGGGACAAGCCCGCTGCCACAGGGGAACTCGCCAGTCTCTGAAAATTGTGTAGATATGGCTATCGGGGGCAAGCCCCCTCCCACAGTTTGATCTCCATGCAGCAGGTACCTGTGTGTCCTCTTAGCGCCAGCTCCATGAGACGCCGGTGTAGATCCCGCGTCCATCGGCCGGGGTGGAGCGTGCGACATCCAGGCCCTTGTCGTCGTAGCCCGGCGTGACGGTGTTGGCGTAGCGGCGGTTGGTGAGGTTGCGCAGGTCGACCCAGGCTTGCCAGTCCTGTTTGGGCGCGTCGTAGCCGACGGTGGCGCCGAGGAGCGTGTAGGACGCGGCGTAATAGGAATTGGCGTAGTCCACCGCCACCCGTGAGGAATGCTCGGTGTTGAGGCTGGTGTAGAAACCCGTCGGGTGGCTGTAGCGCAGTTGCGCCTGATAGTAGTGCTTGGGGATGCCCGGCAAGCGGTTGCCACCGAAACGGTCGTCGTCGCGGTAGTGGAAATCGCTGAAGGTATAGGCCTGGCGCACGTCGAGCTTGCCGCTGCGGCCGCCGTCCCACAGCGGGCTGAGCAGGCCCAGTTCCACGCCCTGGTGCACGGTGGGACTGGCGTTGGATTCGGCGACGATGGCATTGCTGGTCGAGGTCTGGGCCTGGGTTTCCACGGTGAGCAGTTCGTGACGCACTTCGGAGCGGTACAGCGCCAGATCCCACTGGCCGAGCCATGCTTCGCCACGACCACCGATTTCCAGGGTGGTGGCGGTCTGGTTTTTCAGGCTGACGCCTTCGCGTTGTAATCCAGTGGCCGGGCCGCTGCCCACGGGAAAGTATTTATTGGAGCCCCAGATCATCGACCACGCATGCGGCGGCTCGACCGAGCGGCTCAGGTTGCCGTAGACCTGCAACTGCGGGTTGAAGTCATACCGCAGGCCGATGCGCGGAGCGTAGTCCCAGTCGTGCTGGCTGAGCGGCGCCTGGCCGTCGGGATAGGTGACCTGGGTTTCACGGCGGGTGTAGATCGCGGCCAGGCCGGTGGTCAGCCACAAATCCTCGACCAGTTCCAGGTCGTTACCGATATGCAGCACGGTGTCGGAGCCCAGGTAGCTGTAGTCGCGGGTCTTGGTGCCGGGGGCGTAGGTTGCGGTGTTGCCGGCTGGCGTACGCACGTATTCCGATGTGCCGTTGTTGGGCATCGCCTGGGTGGTGCGCAGGCCGAGGGTGGTTTTGCTGTCGTGGCCGAATAACGTGTCCTGGCGGATGTAATTCAAGGTGCTGCTGATATCGGTGTAGGCAACCTTGAGGCGGTTGGTGCCTTCGCGCAGGTCCATCGGGTAATCGTGGTACGCCAGCCCGACTTCCAGGCGCGAGCTGTCATCCAGCTGCAGGGTGGTCTTGTTGGCAATCCAGGTGGAACCCGGTTGCAGGCGCTTGGAATCACGGGCGGCGTTGAGGCTGTTGGCGGCGCGCGGGTCGTGGCTGATCTGGGCGCGGGTGAGTTTGCCGGGGGTGTCGTTGGTGGTTTCGCGGTAGCGGAAGTAGAAGCGGGTTTCCAGGTCCGGGTTGAAGCGGTAACCGAAGTTGGCGGCCATGCCTTTGCCGGTGGCCGCGCTCTGGCGCTGGTAGCCGTCGGATTCCGAGTCGGTCAGGCTGATGTAGTAGTCGGCATCCCCCAGCACTTGGCCCGAACTGATCTCGCGCTGGGCATAGCCACGGCTGCCGGCTTCATAGCGCACTTGCAATTTGGGCGCGTCGTAGCCGGTATGGGTCACGTAGTTGACCGCGCCGCCCAGCGCCAACGCGCCCTGATCAAAGCCATTGGCGCCGCGCAGCACCTCGACGCGGCTTTGCCACAACGGGTCCTTGAGTTCATAAGGGGTGCCGCCGGGGCCGGTCAGCGGCAAGCCATCGAACATTTCGTACAGCCCCGAAGCATGGGCGCCCGGGCTACGGTTCAGGCCCGAACCGCGAATGGACAGCTTCACCCCTTCATTATTCGCCGCCTTGGCGTACACCCCCGGCTGGTACTTGAACACGTCTTCGTTAGTGCTCACCCGCCCCTGCTGCACGCTGCTCATGTCGATGTAATTGGTGGCGCCGGGCACGCTCTTGAGCTGCGCCTGGGCGACTTCGCCGGCACTGGCCTCTGGCGTGGTAACTTCGACCGGCGCCAATTGCAGGTCTTCGGCGTGCACCAGCGAGCTTAAGGTCAGGGCGGCAAACAGGAACGGAGGTGGGCGCAGCAGCATGGGCGGATCCTCGAAATGCGGGAGCGTGAAAGGCTTGGCCATCACGCGAACAGTGATGGGAAGGCAACGATGCTCGCCAAGTCACGCCTTAATAACGGACCAGACACTTCCCACAACAGCGTCGGACGCGCTCTATTTTTTAAGTCCAAAATCGAATTAACACATGCAAACTCAGTATTTAAAGAAATAACCAGCACGCATTAATCTGGAGCCACTGAGTTACCTACGAGAGCGTCCCCATGCCCACATCCGCCACCGTCATCGACTTTACCCTCCACCGCAAACGCCGCCAGGCACGTGCTGCGGCCGAGTTGATGTGGACGATGTACGCGGCACGCGCAGGGTTGGCGGTGTTTACCACCCACGCCACAACACCCAGCGATACACGCAGGGCGTAGGCCAATGAATTTCCTGCATGTGATTCCCGAACCTCCCGAACCACTGCCCAAACCCAACACCGATGACGATGTGATCAGCCTGTGCGTGGCGCATAACCTGCAACGGCTGCGCAGCAAACGGCACCTGTCACTGGACGCCCTGGCACGCGCCTGCGGCGTGAGCCGGGCGATGCTGGCGCAGATCGAGTCCGGGCGCAGCGTGCCGTCGATCAAGGTGCTGTGCAAAATTGCCAAGGGTCTGAAGGTGTCGGTGGCGGCGTTCCTGGAGGATCGCGCGTTCGAAGGGGTTGAAGTGTTGCCGGCGCAGCAGAGCAAACGCCTGGTGAGTGCCGATGGCGCATTTATCAGCCGCGCATTGTTTCCCTACGACACGGCACGCCAGTCGGAGTTCTACGAGATTCGCCTGCGTGCACTTGGCGAGGAGGTCTCTAAAGGCCACGGGCCGGGCATCCAGGAAAACCTGGTGGTGGCCCAAGGCGTGCTGGAAGTCAGCGTCAATGACGAGCGCTACTTGTTGTCCACCGGCGATTCGATCCTGTTCTACGCCGACCAGCCCCACCGCTACCGCAACCCGGCGGACAGCGAAGCCGTAGCGTTCCTGGTGATCACCTACCCCGAGCGGCTGGATTAATCCCGGCAAAAAAAACGCCCCGACTTATCGGGGCGTTTTTTATGGCGCGGGACCTGTCAGCAGGTGCAGCACATCATCGGCATGCCGTTGCAGCTCATCATCATGGGCATGGCACAGTCGTTCATCATTTTGTTCATGAGCATGCAGCAGTTGTTCATCATGTCCATGCTCATGCCCGGCATCGGCATCATTTTGCACATCATGCCATCGGCCATCATGGTGCACTCCATGACGCACTTCATCATGGGCATCGGCATGCCCATCATCGGCATCATGTTCATGCCGGTCATCATGGCCATGGCGTCGGCCGACATGCACATCATCGACATATTGGCGCACTGCATCATCATCGGCATGCCGCAGTTCATCATCATCGCCATCATTTCGGCGTTGGTCTTGAACTGCGCCATGTCCATGCCTGCCGCCGGCTTCATGGTGCACATCATGGCGTCAGCGGCCATTTCGCATTTCATGGTCGCCATCATCATCGGCATGCCCATCATCGGCATCATTGGCATGGAGGTGTTCATCGGCATCTGCATTGCATTCATCATGTTCGAAACTCCGTAATCGACAGGAAATGGCTAAGTTCTGGCGCCGATTCTAGAGATGCCGGAGGGCTGTGCAAGACGACGGCGCAGCAGCAGGAATGGATGTTCTCAGGGACGCTTAGTTGAACAAAACAGCTGCATTTGGCGTGATAACGATGATTCAGGCGCTATTGCGTTACTTACATCCGCTAGCCCGCATGAATGGACGTCATGGATATTCGATTGAGGAATCTCGTCCAATCTTAAGGAAATAAACGATCTAACGGATGACGCTAGCCGTCGGGCTTCTCCAGGGACTGCATCAATTCATCGGCCTCCGACCCCGGTGGCAACCTGAACCCATGCATTTCATCAGCGGCAAGAATTTCACCCAGAGCGGCGAGCAACTGCGCCTCTGTCGGCGAGTCACGCAGCAGTTTATGTGCCGGCAGCAACAACTCGGAGGGAACGCCCTGAACACTCGCGGCGTCGATCACAGCGAAGAGGATAAAGCGCAGGCGTATTTCGCGGTCCGTCGGCCAGACCGTTTTTCGCTTACCCAAGGTAGGGCCTCGTTCTTTCAAAAAAATCCGAGGCTATTGCGCATAGAGAGGTGTTTCAAGCATCGGAATGCAAGATAGGCCGCTTCCTACATTCAAAACAGAAACAGCATACATCTCCGTCATCGCGCCCAACTCTTCAACTGTCAGATGCTTGATAACGCTCTTCTGAAATAACAGAGCACAACGGGATAAAATCTGCATCGGCAACCGGCTTTGGGGCTTAAGTGCCTGGCGACGAACTGCATTACTGCACCGGCAGGAAATTCATCAGTAACAGGCTTTGTGCATAGTTAAGCCCAATACGGCGGTAGCGCTCATCGAGCATCTGGGTCAACAGGTCCAGACGCGCCACAATCTTGCCGAACTCGACGGCGAAACTCAGGTTACTGCCCTCCTCCGATATTTCGTTGGAAAACAGGAGCAGGACGCCATTTGCATCCTGACGCTTGCTGAGCAACCAGGTGGCCTTTTCGATGTTACGCGCGGCGTTGCTGACGAACTGCGGGTTGATCGAATCGGTCATGTAGAACTCAGTGCGGCCTCCATGGGCAGTCACGAGCATGCTGCCGATTGCATAGATAAACGCGCCGACCCGGTCGCCCTGAAATTCAGGGCTCAAGGAGTAACTCAGGGCCGCCAGGTCGCGACGCTCACCGAGGGCGGGCAATGAGCGGCGCTGTTCAATGGCCAGGCGGATCTCCCGCGCAGCGCTCACCGCATCCGGATAACCCGATTGACGCCACTGGTTGGGGTTACGCAGATAGAGCTTGTTCATGAGCAAATACAGGCTTTGCAAGTTGTCGCGCATGCCCAGTGTCGCCATGCGATCGACACTGGTCTGGAAGAATTCATCGGGTTTGCCATTGCTGAACTGCTTGGCTATGTCCCGCCCCTGCTGCTGGGTGCACCCATTGGCGCAGAGCATTAACACCACGGCCAGCAACAGTGGCCGGTGCATCCGTCGAGTCTTGAATAAAGGTAACGTGCGATCCATCGGCACCCGATCTGGTTCTTTTGCCCTCGCGGGAAATCGGCGGGGCTTGGACAAAGATAGATTGGAGAAATGAAAAAAAGTGCGATGGGCTGGGCAGATAGTTGTAAACAGCGCCTGCCGGGCCCTGAATCGGCCCCATCGTGAAAGATTCGTTTCAGGATCTATACTCGGTAGAACAGTTGCGAGTGTTGTTGGCGATCCAGATAAGATTCACATCGTGCACGACACTCTCACCCGCAGCTGTACAGGAGGGTAACGCAGATGAAACATCCCATTCGAGCTCAGATTTTTGTCCAGGTGATTTGCCTGCTTTCGGTGGCTCAGCTTTTCTGCTGAGCCATGCGTCACTGCCTTCGAAATCGGCTGCGGGTGTGGCTGAGGGAGGTCTCGCCCTGTATTTGGGGCCCATCAACTTAAATTACAGCTGCAACGCCCCCCTGAAGGCTCATTGAAAAAAGGAATTTGCAGATGCCATTCTCATGGGAAGAAAGAGCGGCCTTGCTCGCACTCAAAGGCGTAGGTCCTACCGTCATTGCTCGGCTGGAGCAGATGGGTATCGAATCGCTGGCCAACCTCGCGCAGTCAGAGGTGAGCGACATCCTGGCTCAAGCATCCGCGGCACTTGGTTCGACGTGCTGGAAGAATAGCCCTCAAGCACGCGCAGCGATTACTGCGGCCGTAGAGTTGGCGCGGGTTTCAAGCGCGGACGACCCGGCACTACGGGTCGCAGACAGGGATTTCGCTTGATAGGATGAGCCCCACTCAACTGCCGTTTCAATCAGGAGCTATGCGTGGGCAAAGGAATAAAAATGTCGTCGGCATTGGATGCGCTGGGCCATCCGCACACTATCGAGGCACTTCAAACGCTCAGCGATCATAACCGCACAATTCCATCGCTGGTGTGTGACGGCGGCAACTGCCGTGCACCGGTGCGCTTTGTACCGCGCGGACTCGTCAACCGATCGGGAAAGGAACCTTTCGACCGCGCCGCCTACATCGGGCTGACTGCCGGTCGTGACTCCGACCACAAACCCGGGTGCAAATACGACGCCCTCGGCCAGTTGAAAACTATCGTCGCCGCCGAGTCCGATCCCGACTTTATCGGAACGCTCAACGCCGGCGCTTCCGAACTGCGCCTGTTACTGCTGCACAATAATCTGGGTGGCAAATCACTCTCTGGTGCTCAGTTTACGACCTCAGCAACGGATGGCTCTGCCACGCAGAGACAGCCCAAGCTATATCAGCCAAGCGGCAAAAAACTGGCCAGCTACCTGCGCACTACGGCTGATCTGCTTAAGCTGCGTGAGCGGTGCGAAGCGGATGATGAACTGGCTCAACATCTGGTGCTGCGCTTTGGCACTAAGAAAATTCGCTGGTCAGACTTTTTCTTTGAAAAAAACCGCTACGAAGATGCATGGCGAATGCTGCAACGCCTGGGGAGCGAGTGCCACCCCTTCGCAGTGGTGGGCACGGTCGACCGGGTTTACGTGCCAGATGAAGGCAGCGGCCGGGTCATGAGCTATCTGAATCTCACGGCTAAATACGAACGGCCCGACGCAGAAAATGTGACAAGCGTCTTCAAGGTCAGTGTTGGAGATAAAGACAGCGAGTGGTTGCAGACACTGGGCAAAGGCACAGAAGTCATCGTATTTGGCGTGTGGAGCAGTGGCTCGCCGGAAAAACGAGCAAGCGGATCGAAAATCTACCTGAATCACACGCTCACGTTGTACACCAAGTTCAAAGAGCAGTTGGTGGTCGTGGCGTTGCTTCCTTGAGCGCAAGCTTTGGATCTGGCACCTCAGCCCAGCCCTTCTTCAAGTACTCGTCCGCTACGATTTTGCGTATCAGAAAACAGTAGATGATGGGTAATACCGCAATCGGTATAGCCGCCCAAGGTGGGCCTGCGAGCAGACCCACCCCTATCGCCAGGCCCCAAATCAGCAAGTGCCGCCAAAGGCCGGCGAAGAGAAGATAGATCGCCCCCAGAAACAATATCGCCAGAACTTGAAACGCATCGACCTCTTCAACCTGGTCACTGTCTGGGCTTTTGAAATAGCGGGTCATTTCACCGTCCTTGTGGGGATTAACCCGGAAAATTCAACATCGAAAGTCATGGGAGTCGCTTCAAGACGCTATTCACATACGTGCGTCACTTGTCCAAGTTCAATGGTTCGTGCATCCGCTCCCCTATCATTCCCCGCAACCACTCAGCATGAAACGCCATTTCGTCCAGAGAGATACTCTCTCCCAATTGATATTCGAACAGCTTGTCCTTCGGCCCCTGACACACGACGCGCAAATGCCCATCGCGATCAAACCGGGCGAGCACGTAGGGGCAGACGTAGATGATGTCGCTAAATGGCACACGCACTTCGGTGGGTCTGCGACCACGACGGATGACGATGAGTGTAAGCAGTTGCTGGCGTTCATCGAACGTAAAGGCCTGCACATGAGGCGCAGAGGCCATCCACGCAAACATCGCACCGATGAGCACTGCAGTGCCAAGCATGCACAGGAGGAGCGAGGACGTTGTGAAGCTCGCCCCATCGCTGGACGGCGCACTTTGTAGCGCTCCGAGCCCGACAAAGAGCAACATCGCCAGCACATAGCCCGGCAAAAGCATAAACAGCCCAATGCAGAAACCTAAAATACCCCGACCACTGCTGCCAACGATCGGTACATCCGGGCCGTAATGCCAGACAGGTGGGTGCCCGGCAGGGTATTCAGTGCCTGGCACTGCTGGAGCCGTTACGACGAGGCGGGGTGGGCGTTGGCGATTCATCCAGCAGGCTCCGGGGATGGCTGGGTAGACGGTATCACTACGACAGTCGCGACGTGGTGATGAAGGCCAGGCTGGGCAAGAAGCCGCCGCCCCTGCCGAAGCGGTCGGCAGCCTTACTTGAGCAGGGCAATCACCGCGCAGACAATCATGATCGCCAGCGCCGGCCACTGCATGGGCATGAAAAAGAAGTGATGGCGCACGCCATCTTCATGCACCTGCCGATTCAGTACAAAGCCCAGCACGGTGTTGATACCCGAGCCAATCCCCGCCCCCATCAGCAGTTGCATCGATGAGGTATTGCCGGGTTTGACGCTGGGGTCGGGCCACAACCCCATCAGCAACAACACCATGGCCACCGGTGTGAACAGCGTCAGCCAGCCTGCGCCGCGATAGATCATCGTTTAGTACTCATCCTTGACGCTGCCGGCTCACGTTTTTGTTCTTCAGCCGCAAACACGGCATCGAGGGTATTGAGGAACAGATCGTGGCTCAGAATGCCGGTGGCGATGGTCGACAACACGGGTTTGCCGCTCTCGTCCTTGATCACCACCTTTTCGGTCCAGGCGTTGAGGTCGACCCTACGCAGCGACGACATCGGCACTATGCGCCCCTGGTATTCGAGAAAATCCTGGCTCACCACAATCGGCGTCGTGGTGATTTTGAGGAAGTTGCCGGTGACACGCTTGCCCCAGACCTGCCCGGAGCTGATGCAATTGAACCTGACCGCCCCGCCCGACTCCAGCGTCGCCACTACCCCCGGCAGACGTGCGCGTACGTGCAGCTCACGGACCAACTGCTGGAAGTCGTGAAAGCCCTTGAGGCTCTCGATCACCCGATGAAACGGCTCGGTGGCATTACGACGGTAGGCCACGTTGGTGATCATGCCGGTCAGCACGGTTTGCCCGGAGCCAAACAGATACAGGTCGTCAATCTCGGCAAAGGCGGTGTATTCCCGCTGATCGTCGATGATGCGCTCGATGCCGTGCTCATACACTGTGTAACGCGGCGCGCGCAGTTTCCTGTGCCAGGCGTAAGCGGCAAATACACCAAGCCCGAGAACGGCCAGCAAAGCGCTGGTGGCGTAAATCAAGGTATGTGGGTTACTGAAACTGAAGGCCATGCCACGGGACGGTTGGAGACTGACCGGCCCCTCATTGCCCGGTGGCAGGATCGTGCCCAGATACAACACAAACCCGGCGAGACCTAACAACACAAGGCCAAATATCAAACTGAAAATCAGAAAACCCTTGCCGTGACGGAAACTGGCGATCAGTTCGCCGGTGGCGGAAGGCGCTTGGGAGGGGGATGACTGCATAAAGCTTGCGTCCTTGTAATGGGGTAGCGCACGCCGCCGTTTACGCGGAGCCGATTGAGCCATGCCCCCACTGGGCAGGCTTGGCACGGATGGTTGGAGCATGGCTAATTAGCATCGTTCCTTGTGCATACGGGTTAATGCGGATGGGTTCACACAGTTCTCGACACCGGGTTGGTTTTTTGCGCGAAGAACAATGGTCATCGCCCGCCCCCAAAGCCCGAGGTCGCCAAACCCCAGAAACACAAAAGCCCCGCATTGCGGGGCTTTCGTTTGAATCTTGGCGGGAAACCAGGGATTCGAACCCTGGGAACGCTATTAACGTTCGCCGGTTTTCAAGACCGGTGCATTCAACCACTCTGCCAATTTCCCTTGTGCGTCACAGGATTAGAGTAGCCCATCCTGTCTCAGCGGGCGCCATAATACCCGAATGAAACACACTGTCAAACTCTCGCCATAGCTTGTTACAGAGCGTCTGTTATGATCTTTGCGACTGAACGTTTCAAAACCGAAGGAGTGTCGCCATGCGCGAACAGAATTACGCAGTGAATGGCAACGCGCAGGCTGAGCAGCTTGAAGTCAGCCGCGTGTTGCGCAACACCTATGGCTTGCTCGCCCTTACCCTCGCATTCAGCGGCGTGATGGCGTTCGTGGCCCAGCAGATGCGGGTCGGCTATCCGAATATCTTTGTCGTACTGATCGGCTTCTATGGCCTGTTCTTCCTGACCAACAAGCTGCGTGACTCGGCCTGGGGCCTGGTGTCTGCGTTTGCGTTGACCGGTTTCATGGGCTTTATCCTCGGCCCGATCCTCAACCGCTACCTCGGCATGGCCGGCGGTGCGGAAGTGGTCAGCTCGGCGTTTGCCATGACGGCCCTGGTGTTTGGTGGTCTGTCGGCCTACGTGCTAATCACCCGCAAGGACATGAGCTTCCTGGGTGGCTTCATCACCGCAGGCTTCTTCGTGTTGCTGGCGGCGGTGGTTGCAGGCATGTTCTTCCAGATCAGCGGCCTGCAACTGGCGATCAGCGCGGGTTTTGTGCTGTTCTCCTCCGTGTGCATCCTGTTCCAGACCAGCGCCATCATCCACGGCGGTGAACGCAACTACATCATGGCAACCGTCAGCCTGTATGTGTCGATCTACAACCTGTTTATCAGCCTGTTGCAGATCTTCGGCATCATGAGCCGCGACGACTGATTTACTCGCTGCATAAAAAATGCCCCGTATCGAAAGATGCGGGGCATTTTTGTTTTCACGGTATTAGTACTGGTTGGGTTCCATTTCCAGCTCGACCTTGAAACGCTCGGCGATGTCCCGTTGGATACGCTGGGCCAGGTTGGCTATATCGTGCCCTGTGGCGCCGCCATAGTTGACCAACACCAGCGCCTGCAGCGTATGCACGCCGGCATCGCCGTCACGAAAGCCCTTCCAGCCGGCCTTGTCGATCAGCCAGCCAGCGGCCAGTTTCATCTGCCCATCCGCCTGCCGGTAGGCCACCAGGTCCGGATACAGCGCCTGTAACTCTTCAGCCTGGCCCTTCGATACCAGCGGGTTCTTGAAGAAGCTGCCGGCATTGCCAAGCACTGCCGGGTCGGGCAATTTTTCGCTACGGATGCTGCAAATCGCGCGACTGACATCGCTCGGCGTGACCTCGGTGATCCCCTGCCCTGCCAGGCGCTGTTGCACTGGGCCGTAGTCGAGCTTGAGGTGGCTGGCGCGACTCAAGACGAAGCGTACCCGCAGGATCAGCCAGCGCCCGGTTTCGTGCTTGAACAGGCTGTCACGGTAGGCAAAGTTGCATTCTTCCAGGCTGAAGTCGCGCAGCTCGCCCGTCTGGCGGTCCAAGGCGGTCAAGCCGGCAAAGACATCCTTGATCTCCACACCGTAGGCACCGATGTTCTGCATGGGGGCAGCGCCCACGGTACCGGGGATCAGGCTGAGGTTTTCCAGGCCGCAGAAGCCCTGTTCAAGGGTCCACAGTACAAACGGGTGCCAGGCTTCGCCGGCTTCGGCTTCGATCACCACCTGCACGCCATCATCCTGCAGCACCCGAATGCCCTGGGTGGCCATGCGCAACACCAAGGCAGGAATGTCCTGGGTCAGCAGCAAGTTGCTGCCACCACCGATCACCAGCAAGGGCAACGCCTGGGTCGCCGCATAGGCCAGTGCCTCGCGTACATCGGCATCACTGTGGGCTTCGGCAAACAGTTGGGCACGCACATCAATGCCAAAGCTGTTGAATGGCTTAAGCGACACCTGCGCCAGTACTTGCAAGGTCATAACCGTCCCTTCAATTCGATCACCAATAAATCACACGCCCGCTCGATCAGGTCCAGGACCCGTTCGAAGCCTTGTTCGCCTTCGTAGTAGGGATCCGGCACCTCGTCCACTTCCGCGTCATAGCGGCGCAGGAACAGGTCCAATTCCGCCTTGCCCTGAGTGGGCTGCATGGCCTTGAGATTGCGCAGGTTGCTGTTGTCCATGGCCAGGATCAGGTCGTAGCGCGCAAAGTCGGCGCGGGAGACCTGCTGGGCACGCTGGGCCGACAGATCGTAGCCGCGCACCAGCGCCGCACGTTGGCTGCGCTGGTCCGGCGGATTGCCGATATGCCATTCGCCAGTACCGGCGGACGCCACCTCGACCAGCCCCGCCAACCCGGCTTCGCGCAATTTATGGCGCAGTACGCCCTCAGCGGTGGGCGAGCGGCAGATATTGCCCAGGCAGACAAACAGAACCTCCATCAGGCCCCCAACAGGCGACGGACGCGTTCAAGGTCTTCCGGGGTATCGACACCCGCAGGCGGTGCTTCCAGGGCGTCCCCCACGTGGATACGTACGCCGTGCCAAAGGGCTCGGAGTTGCTCCAGGGATTCGGTATTTTCCAACCAGCACGGGCCCCATCTGACGAAGTCATGCAGAAAACCCGCACGATAGGCGTAGATACCGATATGGCGGCGGTACGGCACGCCTTCCGGCAGCACGTCAGGGTTCTTGGCGAAGGCGTCGCGCGCCCAGGGCAAGGTCGAACGGCTGAAGGTCAGCGCCAGGCCATTGACATCACTGACCACCTTCACCACGTTGGGGTTGAACAGGGTGTCGATGTCTTCAATCGGTTCGGCCAGGGTAGCCATACGCGCTTCACCGTGGGCGGCCAGGTTGGCGGCCACCTGGTCGATCACGCCAGGCGGGATCAACGGCTCGTCGCCTTGCACGTTAACCACGATGGCGTCTGGCGCCAGGCCAAGCTGCGTGGCCACTTCGGCCAGGCGGTCGGTGCCGGAGTTGTGATCTTCACGGGTCAGTACCGCTTCGGCGCCGAACCCTTTGCAGGCTTCGATGATGCGCGGGTCATCAGTGGCCACCACGACGCGCTGAGCGCTGCTTTTGCAGGCCTGTTCCCACACCAGCTGGATCATCGGCTTGCTGCCGATCAGTTGCAGCGGCTTGCCCGGCAGGCGCGTCGAGGCGTAGCGGGAAGGAATGACAACGGTAAAGGCTGTGGTCATTTATCCAGGCGCTCGTCGGTGGTCAGGGTGCGGGCTTCGCTTTCCAGCATCACCGGGATGCCATCACGGATCGGGTAAGCCAGGCCGGCGCCCTTACTGATCAGCTCGGTTTTATCGGCGCTGAGCTTGAGCGGGCCTTTGCAGATCGGGCAAGCGAGGATGTCGAGCAGTTTGGTGTCCATGAGTGTTTCCTGGAAAGAAGCGTTTAAGGCAAAAGACGGGCGGGCAGCAGGCGCATCAGCTGCGTGTCGAACCAGGCGACGAACGCCGGCGACGGCACCGCATCTACCGCAAGGTACCACCAGTCGGGCTGGGCAAAGGCGCGGCACTTCACCGCGTCCTTCTCGGTCATGACCAGTGGCAATGACGGCGTAAAATTCAAGACCTCGGCGCTGTAGGGCGCGTGGTCGGCAAAAGCATGGGGAATCGGCTGCCAGTGTAGCGTTTCGAGGGTGTTGAAGAAACGTTGTGGGTTGCCGATACCGGCGACCGCATGTATCTGCTGCCCCTCAGGAAAGTACGCCACCGACGTGCGTTCGCCGCTGTGCAGGTTGACCAGTGCGGTGGGCTGCAGGCGAAACGCAAAGCCATCGTCGCGATCCGAGCCGGCACCGTTGTAGAGCAGCGCATCAACACTGTGCAAACGCTCAACCGGTTCGCGCAATGGCCCGGCCGGCAGGCAACGGCGGTTGCCGAGGCCACGGGCGGCGTCGATCAGCACCAATTCCAGGTCACGGGCCAGGCGGTAGTGTTGCAGGCCGTCGTCGGAAAGGATCAAATCGAGGGTTTCGCTGGCAAGCAAGGCCTTCACCGCACGGCTGCGGTCGGGATCGATCATCAGGGGCACGCCGCAGCGCTGCACGATCAACAAAGGCTCATCACCCGACACTGTGGCGCTGTGGCCGGCCTCGACGCGCCATGGCAACTGCGGCGGCTTGGCGCCATACCCGCGACTGACCACCCCTACCCGCAGGCCACTGCGCCGACAGTGTTCGATCAACCACAGGATCAACGGCGTCTTGCCGGTGCCGCCCACGGTGATATTACCGACCACCACCACTGGCACCGGCGATTGATAGATCTCGCCCTCTCCCGCCAGGAACCGCGCGCGCTTACGCTGCACCACCCGGCGATACAACGACTCCAGCGGACGCAACAACGCGAGCGCCGGATGGCCCTCGTACCAGGCCTTGAGCAAACGATCGGACATGGCCATCAGGGTTGGCTCGCCGCCTCGACAGTGCTCATGCGCAGATGGCTGAAACCGAGCTTGCCGGCGGCGTCCATCGCGGTGATCACGGCCTGGTGCTGGGTCTTGCCATCGGCACTGATGGACAACGGCATTTTGGTATCACCACCGGACTCTTTCTCCAGGGCAGCGATCAGGCTGGCGAGGTCGTTTTTCTCCAGCAACTGGTTATTCACCGAAAACGCCCCGTCGGCGCTGATGGCGATGTCCAGTTGCTTGACTTCCTGGTCTTCGGCCGGCGAACCACTCACGGCTTCCGGCAGGTCGACGCGCAGTTCGGTCTGCCGGGTGAAAGTGGTGGTGACGACAAAAAACAGCAGCAGGATAAACACCACGTCGATCAACGACGCGAGGTTGATATCAACATTTTCCCGTTGCTTGCGGCGAAATTTCACGCTTTGCCCCCAATCAGGTCCACATCACGGTCGCCCTGCACCACTTCCACCAGCTTGATGGCTTCCTGCTCCATACCGACCACCAGTTCATCGATGCGCCGCTGCAGGAAACGGTGGAAGAACACCGAGGGAATGCCGACCATCAGGCCCGCCGCCGTAGTAATCAGGGCCTTGGAGATGCCCCCGGCCAATACGGCCGCGTTGGTGGACATGCCCGAGCCCATGAACGAGCTGAAAATATCGATCATGCCCAGCACCGTCCCCAGCAAACCGAGCAACGGCGCCATGGCCGCGATGGTGCCGAGGGCGTTGATATAGCGCTCCAGCTCATGGATGACACGGGCGGCGGCCTCTTCGATGCACTCTTTCATGATCTCGCGACCATGCTTGGAGTTGGCCAGGCCAGCGGCGAGGATTTCACCCAGCGGCGAGTCGGCGCGCAGTTCCTTGAGTTTTTCCTTGTCCAGTTGCTTGTTCTTGATCCAGCCCCAGACCTGCCCCAGCAGATGCTCGGGGGTAACGCGACTGGCGCGCAGGGTCCACAAACGTTCGGCAACGATGCCGAGTGCGGCGATGGAACTCAAGATGATTGGCAACATCATCCAGCCGCCAGATTTGACCAATTCCCACACAGTGAATGTCCCCTCGAAAAAGTGCGCCACTTTACCATATAGGTTCGGCGGCGGGGTTCGGCGGCCGTGGACCCGTCTGTCCCAGTCGCCGGTCTTTAGTAAGGCTGGGTTACGGTAACGTTTCGCGCCAAAAACGGCGTTGACTACGCGCAACAGTCGGTGGCTCGAAAGCCCCTAGTTGCACACGCACCGCGCCCTGCTCGGCACTGTCATACAGCTGGCTGCCCAGTGCCCGGTAGCGCTCAACCACCTGTGGGTGAGGATGGCCGAACGCATTGCCACGCCCGCGGGAAATCAGCACCGACGTGGGTGCCAGCCGCTGTAGAAAAGGCCATGACGACGAACTGCGACTGCCATGGTGCGGGGATTGCAACCAATCGGTGCGCACGGCCAACGATGAGGCGAGAAATGCTCGCTCGGCTGCCCGATCAATATCCCCGGTGAGTAGCATTCGCTCACCATTGGCCTGGACCTGCAGAACACAGGACTTGGGGTTGCCTTTAATCGCATCAGGCCACTGCCACAGCTCGAATGACACACCGTCCCAGATCCACTGTTCACCGCTGACACAGGGCTGGGTTGCGAGAAACGCGGGCAAGCCCTCGGTTTCACCGCCCACGACACGTCTGATCGGCAACCCTCGGGCAACAGCCGACGCCCCGCCGGCATGATCGGCGTCGGCATGGCTCAGCAGCATCATATCCAGCGTCCCTACGCCGAGCTTTTTCAACGCGGGCACGACCACGCGGGCACCGAGGTCAACCGCCCCCGAACGCGGGCCGGCATCGTAGAGCAACGTGTGATGGCGAGTACGCAGGATCAATGCCTGACCCTGCCCGACATCCAACTGCACCACCTCCACCCGCCCATGGGGCACCGGCTCGCGGGGTGGAAATACCGCCAACAACAGCAGCGGCCAGCCCAGTGGCCGAAACGGCACGCCTCTGGGCAGCAATAACAGCACCGCGCCGAACAGGCTGATCAGCCAGTAACCCAGGGGCACCTCGGCCGGTATCCAGGCAGGCATTTGCCCAGCGAGCCATGCCAGGCCCCGGAACAACACGTCAAGCGCCCCACCCGCCAGCCACAACAAGCCCTCCCCCACATGCGGCAGCGGCAACAATGCGCTCCCCAGCAACGCCAGTGGCAACACCACGAGGCTGATCCACGGCACGGCAATCAGGTTGGCCAGAGGCGCACTCACGCTGACGGGCAAACCGAGCACCAGCAGCACAGGAAACAGACCAACGGCAATCAAGCACTGGGGACGTGTCCATGCCTGCCAGACACTCCACGGCCCCAACCGCCCACCAAATCCCAGGACCAGCACAGCGACAGCCGTAAAGGACAGCCAGAACCCGGGCTGCAGGCTGGCTAATGGCTCCAGGATCAGCACCCCATTAAGTGCCAGCAACAATGGCCACCAGAACCCCAGGTGACGAAAGCGCAAGCGCCACAACAGCACCAGCCCCACCATGACGCAGGCCCGTTGCACGGGCACGCCAAACCCTGCCAACAGGCCATACCCCAGCGCGGCGGCAAAGGCCAGGCCGCACGCCCAAGGCAGCCACGGCCAGGTGCGGGGCCAGCAACCGTAGCGTGCAAGCAGCGCGACCAACCCGTAGATCAGGCCTGCCAGCAAACCAATGTGCTGGCCTGAAATCACCAGCAGGTGCACCGTGCCGGTGTCCTGCAACACCTGCCAGTCTTCGGCCGCCAGTCCGGAGCCATCCCCCAACACCAAGGCCGCCAGGCCCGCCTCGCGGCCTTGGGCGTCCACCGCCATAAGGCGTTGGCGGACAGTGTCACGCCAGGCATGACGAGCCGGCGCAAGGCGCTCGCCATCCTTCACCGAGCCGGTGGCGCCAACGCGCTGGGCCAGCAGCCACGCCTCCTGATCAAAACCGTGAAAATTGAGCAGCCCGGAAGGCCGCTTGAGCGTAACGGCCAGACGCCAGCGCTCGCCACTGCGTACCGGCGGCCCGCCGTGCCAGGACACACGGATGCGCTTGGGCAGCCGCGCGTTGCGCGCCTGGCTGTCGGCCAACTCAAAACGCACGCCCGTCCCCGTCTGCTGCGGCAACCCGGTTACACGGCCCTCCAGCCATCGCGTCTGGCCATCCAGCGCCGGGCGCAGTCGATCATCCAGCGCCCACTGCGCACTGATGCACGCCCAGCTCAAGCCCAGTAGGAAAAATGCCAGGGGCGACGTGCGAAAGGGCAATAGCATCAATGCCAGCACCAGCATGGCTATCAGCCACCCTGTCGGCGGCAACGCCGGTAGAAAACGCAGGGCCAGCAACCCCAGCGCGAGCGCGAACATCCCTGTCTTCATGAACCCTCCTTTTCAAGTGATCCACTCAGTCTTAGACGGGTGCCCAGCGCGTCCTATGATGTTTTGTCACAAAGTCTGAATTTTCTGTTTATAGAATGCGGGCATACTTGCCCCTCGAACTGACCTGGACCCCTTATGCCCCGGCGCTTATTCAAACGGTACATGCCCGACCCAACCAGTATCAGGGAACACAAGTCATTACAGTTTCTTGGCACGTTGCTGCACGACCCAAACCTCTGGCACCTGAATCGGCACTCCGTGGCACGCGCCATGGCGGTGGGTTTGTTCGCGGCTTTTATCCCGATCCCGTTGCAGATGCTCCTGGCGGCAGTGCTGGCGATCACCGTGCGCGGCAACATGCCCATCGCCATCAGTCTGGTATGGCTGACCAACCCAATCACCATGCCGGTGGTGTTCATCTGCACCTATATGACCGGCGCCTGGCTGATGAATGTGCCGCCGCGCAGCCTGCCCGACGACCTGACCTGGGAGTGGATCAGCGGCCAGCTGAGCACGCTGTGGCAGCCCTTCCTGCTGGGCTCGGTGGTGTTGGGGCTCGTGTTGGGCGCATTGGCCTATTGCCTGACCATGGGTTACTGGCGCTGGTGGGTCGCGCACCAGTGGAAAAAGCGCAAACAGCGGCGCGGTTGAAGTTCAACACGCCCGCCAGGACAGATACACACTGGCCAACCCTTTTCAAAGCACGTTTTCTCCATGAGTGATTATTCAAGATAACCCCGCCACAGGCCGTCGCTACCTGGCATCAAATGGTCCGAAGACTGCCCCCTGTGATGAATTTGCAAGATTCCAGACCGCGCAAATGGCTACACTGCGCAGGTGGCGCGGGCCGGATGCCCGCGTGGAAGATTGATATCAGTGTGGTAGCAGGAGAGTGGCGTGCTTAGAAGAATGGGGATAAAAGGCCGCGTACTGTTGCTGACCTTATTACCAACCAGCCTGATGGCCTTGTTGTTGGGGGGGTACTTCACCTGGATGCAGCTCTCGGAGTTGCAGGCCCAACTGCTGCAACGCGGCGAAATGATCGCCGAGCAACTGGCGCCTCTGGTGGCTCCCGCCATGAGCAGCAGGAACACCGATCTGTTGGAGCGTATCGCCACCCAATCCCTGGAACAGACGGACGTGCGTACCGTGGCGTTCCTCGCGCCGGACCGCGCGCCCCTCGCCCACGCGGGTCCGACCATGCTCAACCAGCCGCCGGTCGGCAACAGTTCCCACTTGTTGCAGCGCACCGGCAACGACGCCACGCGCTACCTGCTGCCGGTGTTTGGTCGCCATCGCAACCTGGCGGGCGATTTGATCCCCGATGAAGCCGATCGCCTGCTCGGTTGGGTCGAGGTGGAGTTGTCCCACAACGGCATGTTGCTGCGCGGCTATCGCAGCCTGTTCGCCAGCCTGTTGTTGATTGCCATCGGGCTGATCTGCACCGCAGCCCTGGCCCTGCGCATCAGCCGTACGATCAACGCGCCGATTGGCCTGATCAAACAAGCGGTGGCCCAGCTCAAGGACGGCAACCTGGAAACCCGCTTGCCACCCTTGGGCAGCCAGGAGCTGGATCAGCTCGCCTCGGGCATCAACCGCATGGCCGAAACCCTGCAAAACGCCCAGGAAGAATTGCAGCACAGCATCGACCAGGCCACCGAAGACGTGCGCCAGAACCTGGAAACCATCGAAATCCAGAACATCGAACTGGACCTGGCGCGCAAGGAGGCCCTGGAGGCCAGTCGAATCAAGTCCGAGTTCCTGGCGAACATGAGCCATGAAATCCGCACCCCGCTCAACGGCATACTCGGCTTTACCCACCTGCTGCAAAAAAGCGAGTTGACCCCGCGCCAACTGGATTACCTGGGCACCATCGAAAAATCCGCCGACAATCTGCTCGGCATCATCAACGAGATCCTCGACTTCTCGAAGATCGAGGCCGGCAAGCTGGTACTCGACAGCATCCCCTTCAACCTGCGGGATTTGCTGCAAGACACCCTCACCATCCTCGCCCCCGCCGCCCATGCCAAGCAGCTGGAACTGGTGAGCCTGGTCTACCGCGACACGCCGCTGGCGCTGGTGGGCGACCCGCTGCGGCTCAAGCAGATCCTGACCAACCTGATCAGCAACGCGATCAAGTTCACCCGCGAAGGCACCATCGTCGCCCGGGCGATGGTCGAGGACGAACAGGAAGACAGCGTGCAACTGCGCATCAGCGTGCAGGACACCGGCATCGGCCTGTCCAGCCAGGATGTGCGCGCGTTGTTCCAGGCGTTCAGCCAAGCCGATAACTCACTGTCGCGCCAACCCGGCGGCACGGGGCTGGGCCTGGTGATTTCCAAGCGCTTGATCGAACAGATGGGCGGTGAAATCGGCGTCGACAGCACGCCGGGCGAAGGCTCTGAATTCTGGATCAGCCTGAACCTGCCCAAGACCCGCGACGACGTCGAAGACCTGCCCTGCGCGCCGCTGCTGGGCCATCGCGTGGCGGTGCTGGAAAACCACGAACTGGCGCGCCAGGCCCTGCAACACCAATTGGAAGATTGTGGCCTGGAAGTGACGCCGTTCAATACCCTGGAAAGCCTGACCAACGGTATCACCAGCGCTCACCAGACCGAGCAGGCTATCGACCTGGCGGTACTCGGCGTCACCGCCAACGATATTCCGCCCGAGCGCCTCAACCAGCACCTGTGGGACCTCGAACACCTGGGTTGCAAAGTGCTGGTGTTGTGCCCCACCACCGAACAGATGCTGTTCAACGAGTCGGTGCCCAACCCCAACAGCCAGTTGCAGGCCAAGCCGGCGTGTACCCGTAAGCTGCGCCGTGCCCTGTCCGACCTGATCAGCCCGCGGCCGTCACGCAGTGAACCGGGCGAGCCATTGTCCAGCCGTGCTCCGCGTGTGCTGTGTGTCGACGACAACCCGGCAAACCTGTTGTTGGTGCAGACCCTGCTGGAAGACATGGGCGCGCAGGTACGAGCAGTGGAAAGCGGTTACGCAGCGGTCGACGCGGTGAAACAGGACACCTTCGACCTGGTGCTGATGGACGTGCAAATGCCCGGCATGGACGGGCGCCAGAGCACCGAGGCGATCCGCCAGTGGGAAAGCGAGCGCCATGGCACGCCGTTGCCGGTGGTCGCCCTCACCGCCCATGCCATGGCCAACGAAAAGCGCGCCTTGCTGCAAAGCGGTATGGATGATTACCTGACCAAACCCATCAGCGAACGGCAACTGGCCCAAGTGGTGCTGAAATGGACCGGCCTGGCCCTGCGCAACCAGGTGCCGGAGCGCGCCGTCGAAGGCCTGGGCCCAGGCGTGCAATTGCCGGTGCTGGACCACGAGGAAGGCCTGCGCCTGGCCGCCGGCAAGACCGACCTGGCGGCCGACATGCTGGCCATGCTGCTGGCCTCCCTGGAAGCCGACCGTCAGGCCATTCACGTCGCCCGCGACGCCAAAGACAACCTGGCCCTGATCGAACGCGTCCACCGCCTGCACGGCGCCACCCGCTACTGTGGCGTGCCGCAACTGCGCGCCGCCTGCCAACGCGCCGAAACCCTGCTCAAGCAGGACGACGCCAGGGCCATGACCGCGCTGGACGAGCTGGACATGGCCATCGCACGGCTGGCCAGTGAAGCGCGGGTCAGCGTCTGAGCCTGATTTGATAGGAGGGAGGCGCATGTTTGTTACTCGTAAATTGCAGGGAGCTTTTTGATGCGCGTGATTATTTTCAGCAGCCAGGCCTACGACCGCGACAGTTTCCTCGGCGAACCCTTGCCGCGCGGCCTGGAACTGCAATTCCAACCCGCCCGGCTCAACCTCGACACCGTCGCCCTGGCCGAACACCACGAGGTGGTCTGCGCCTTTATCAACGATGACCTCAGTGCCCCGGTGCTGGAACACCTGGCCAAGGGCGGCACGCGGTTGATCGCGCTGCGTTCGGCCGGTTACAACCATGTGGACCTGCCTGCCGCCAAACGCCTGGGCCTGACCATCGTACGTGTCCCGGCCTATTCGCCCCACGCGGTCGCCGAACATGCGGTGGCCCTGATCCTTGCCCTCAACCGCCGCCTGCACCGCGCCTACAACCGCACCCGCGACGGCGATTTCAGCCTGCATGGCCTCACCGGTTTTGACCTGGTGGGCAAGACCGTCGGCGTGGTCGGCACCGGCCAGATCGGCGCCACGTTCGCCAGGATCATGACGGGCTTCGGTTGCCGGCTGCTCGCCTACGACCCGTTCCCCAACCCGCAGGTCCAGGCCCTCGGCGCTGACTATGTGAGCCTGCCAGAGCTCTTGGCCCAGGCGCAGATCATCAGCCTGCACTGCCCGCTGACCGCCGACAGCAAGCACTTGATCAACGCACGTTCCCTGGCGCAGATGCAGCCCGGCGCCATGCTGATCAACACCGGTCGCGGTGGCCTGGTGGACACGCCGGCGCTGATCGAAGCGCTCAAGGACGGCCAACTCGGCTACCTGGGGCTGGATGTGTATGAGGAAGAAGCCCAGCTGTTTTTCGAGGACCGCTCCGACCTGCCCCTGCAGGACGACGTACTTGCGCGCCTGCTGACCTTCCCCAACGTGATCATCACCGCGCACCAGGCGTTCCTCACCCGCGAGGCCCTCGCGGCGATTGCCGGCACCACTCTGACCAATATTGCGGCGTGGGCCGATGGCCGGGCGCAGAACCTCGTCGAAGGATGATCAGCGGTCACATACCAGGCTCATGATCAGCGGGCACCCGTGATAGGATGCCGCGCCTATTTGGAGGATCCATGGCCGAACACGATTTCCGCTTCAGCTTGCTGAGCCCGCAACACACCCTGATCGAATGCCGCGCCCTGGTGCCGGGCCGTTACCAGGTCACCGGCAACGGTGGTTCGATCAAGCATGACGACGTGCTGATCGTCACCCTGCGCGGCAGTAAAACCTTGTCCATGCGCCTTACCGTCGAAGGTGACGCACGCTATTCCATCCGCCCTGCAGGCCAGTGGGTCGCCATGGCCCGCGGGCCGAAGTTCGGCGAGCTGGAGATTCACACCTGGAAGGTCAACTGCGACAGCTGCGACACTGTGCTGGAGTTTGAATTCGCGGTGGAAACCAAGTTGACCAAGGAGCCGCTGCAACCGGCCGCCAACGCGCGCATTGCCGAGCTGGGCTGGGCCAGCGAAGGCGACAAGCACCGCTGCCCGAAATGCCAGAAGGCCGGGCAATGAAAGGCCTGCTTCTGCTCGCCGCCGTCGGTGCGGCCCTGAGTGGCTGCGCCGGTGATGCGGTCAAGCTCAAGCAGGATCACAGTTACGTGGTGGAATGGATTGGTGAGCGGCCGCTGATGGATTACGCACACCTGACCGTCACCCTCGGCGCCGATGGGCGTGCCTACGGCAATGGCGGTTGCAACCACTGGTTCGCGCCGTACACCGTCGAGGGTGAAAAGCTCAGCTTCGGCAAGCTCGGCAGCACCCGCAAGCTCTGCGCCGAGGCCTTGATGGAGCAGGAACAGCGCTTCTTCCAGGCCCTGCAAGGCGTACAGCGCTGGGACATCTCGCCGATCGAGCAGACCCGCTTCTGGCCGGCCGAGGGCAAGCCGATTCGCCTGTGGCTTGAAGAAGGCTGATTCCCCAATCTGTGGATTGATGGGACCCGAATGTGGGAGGGGACAACTCTAGCCGCGCAAGGCCTTGAGTTTGGCCAGCACCCCTTCCGCCGTCTGCTCACCCATCAACTGCTCGCGCACCTTACCCTTGTCATCGATGATGTAGGTCACCGGCAATGCTTCGCTGCGCGGAATGTCGAAGATCCCATCCGGGTTCTGTGCCAGCACGGTGAACTTGATCCCCAGCTTGTCGCTGGCTTCTTTCAGCTCTGCACCCTGCACATTGTCGAAGTTAACCCCGAACACCCCCACACCCTGCCCCTTCAACTGTTCCGCCAGGGCGTTGAGTTCAGGGATTTCCGTGCGGCACGGGCCACACCATTCCGCCCAGTAGTTAACCACCAGCCACTGTTTGTCCAGGCGCTCGGCCGCGACCTTCTGGCCGTACTGGTCAACGCCGTAGTCATTGCCGCAGCCGCTGAGCAGCAGGGTTGTGATGATCGCCAATGCACCGATCAGTCGCCTTGTCATGGGGTAATCCTTCGCAAAAATGAACGTTGGCTGCGACCTATCGCCTCTTACGGTTTAAGGACAGGACGCCGCGCGGGTAGAATACCCGCCACCTTACGCAAGATGCGACCCGCACATGACCGATCTGACGCTTTATCACAACCCGCGCTGCTCGAAATCCCGCGGTGCGCTTGAACTGCTGGAAGCCCGAGGCCTCGCCCCAACCGTGGTGCGTTACCTGGAAACCCCGCTGAATGCCGCGCAATTGAAGGCGCTGCTGACCAAGCTGGGTATCAGCGCACGCCAACTGCTGCGCACCGGCGAAGACGAATACAAGGCCCTCAACCTGGCCGATGCCAGCCTCAGCGAAGCGCAACTGCTTGCCGCCATCGCCGAACACCCCAAGCTGATGGAACGCCCGATCCTGGAAACCGCCGATAAAGCCATCATTGGCCGCCCGCCAGAGAACGTGCTGGAGATCCTGTCGTGACTACGCCGTATGTGCTGGTGTTGTATTACAGCCGCAATGGCTCGGTGAGCGAAATGGCTCGGCAGATTGCCCGGGGCATCGAGCAAGGCGGGATGGAAGCGCGGCTGCGCACCGTGCCGGCGATCTCCACCGAATGCGAAGCCGTGGCGCCGAGCATCCCGGACGAAGGCGCGCTGTACGCCAGCCTCGATGACTTGAAAAACTGCTCGGGCCTGGCCCTGGGCAGCCCGACGCGCTTCGGCAACATGGCCGCGCCGCTCAAGTACTTCCTCGATGGCACCAGCAACCTGTGGCTCACCGGCGCGCTCGTCGGCAAACCGGCCGGGGTGTTCACCTCCACCGCCAGCCTGCATGGCGGCCAGGAAACCACGCTGATGTCGATGCTGCTGCCGCTGTTGCACCACGGCATGCTGATCACAGGCCTGCCCTACAGCGAACAGGCGCTGCTCGACACCCAGGGCGGCGGCACGCCGTATGGCGCCAGCCACCATGCCGGACCGGATGGTAAACGCCTGCTCGACCCGCATGAAATCACCCTGTGCCGGGCCCTGGGCCTGCGCCTGGCCAAGACCGCCACGCTGCTGGAGAACGGCCGTGGCCAGGAAGCCTAAGGTTCTACCGCCGCAAGCGTGGCTGGAGCCACGGGTCAAGGCTGCACGCGCGTTAAGCTTGCTGGCGTTTTTCGCCCTGGTGGGTTTGCTGTGCGGGTACTACCTGTTCGTCGCCGACCTGCACGGCGCGCGTCCGTGGGTGATCCTGCTGATCGAACTGGTACCGCTGCTGGTGCTGGCACCGGGGATGATCGTCGGCAGTGCGCGCGGGCATTCGTGGATGTGCTTTGTGGTGAACCTGTACTTCATCAAGGGCGCGCTGGCGGCGTATGACCCGAACCGGCAGTGGTTCGGGGTGCTGGAGATGCTGGCGAGCCTGGCGGTGTTTTGTACGGCGCTGCTGTATGTGCGCTGGCGGCACCAACTGAACCGCCGGTTGGCCGAGTAACTGTGTGGCGAGCCTGCTCGCCACACAATAGACCCCGGTCAATGGTTGACGGTGTACGCCAGCATCATCGACAGCTGGCACATCGGCCGTCCACTTTCGGCATGCCACTGGTTGAACGCGGCCTGCACCGTCGCCAGGTCGCGCAGGCTGGTTGGCGCCTTGTCGACAATCTTCTGCGCATTCAATGCCGCGACCACGTCGTAGCTCGGCACAAAGGTATCCTTGCCCACCATCCGCAAGAAGCGCGGTGCCGACAGCCCGCCCAGCTGATGACCGTGCTTGCTCAGGTATTTCCATAACCCAACGATATCGGTCACCGGCCAGTCAGCGATAAATGCGCCGAAGCTGCCTTTTTCCTGCTCGATATCCAGGATCATCTGCGCATTGCGCGGCACGCTCTTGAGCTTGCCCAGGTGACGGATGATGCGCGTGTCCTGCATCAGGCGCTCAAGATGCTCAGCGCCCATCAGCACGACTTTTTCCGGGTCGAAGCCGAAGAACACTTGCTCGAACGCCGGCCACTTGGCATCCACCACGCTGTGTTTCAAGCCCGCGCGAAACACGCGCAGCGCCAAGGTCGACAGGTAGCGATCATCACTGATCTTGCGTAACTGCGCCGGAGTCTTGGGCACCGGCAGGTGGGCGTCCAGCTCGGCCGCTGAACCGAAGCGGTTCAGACAGTATTCGTGCAGCCACTTGTAATCACGCATGCCCTCTCCTGCTGTTGAATGCTGGCAATTGAATTGAAAACGGCGCCCGCAAGCGCCGTGTGTCAGAGCGTTGAATGAGCTCAGAGGTTCACAACATTGACGAAGCGCGACGCGGCAGTCTCATCAATTTTCAGGCTGGTGAAGTCGAACAGGTTGCGGTCGGCCAATTGCGACGGCTGCACGTTCTGCAGGCTGCGGAAGATACTTTCGGTACGCCCGGGGGTCTTGCGCTCCCAATCCACCAGCATTTCCTTGACCACCTGGCGCTGCAGGTTTTCCTGGGAGCCGCACAGGTTGCACGGGATGATCGGGAATTGCTTGAGGTCGGAGTAGGCCTGGATGTCCTTCTCGTTGCAATACGCCAGCGGGCGGATCACCACGTTGCGCCCGTCATCGGCACGCAGCTTGGGCGGCATGGCCTTGAGCGAGCCGTTGAAGAACATATTGAGGAAGAAGGTCTCGACAATATCGTCGCGGTGGTGACCCAGGGCCATCTTGGTTGCACCGATCTCATCGGCAAAGGTGTAGAGCGTGCCACGGCGCAGGCGCGAGCATAACGAGCAGGTGGTCTTGCCTTCAGGAACCAGTTCCTTGACCACCGAGTAGGTGTCTTTTTCGACGATGTGGTACTCAACGCCCAGCGCCTTCAAGTACGCAGGCAGCACGTGCTCGGGGAAGCCCGGTTGTTTCTGGTCCATGTTGACGGCAACGATCTCGAACTTGATCGGCGCGACCTTTTGCAGGTGCAACAGCACGTCGAGCATGGTGTAGCTGTCTTTGCCGCCGGAGAGGCAGACCATGACCTTGTCGCCGTCCTCGATCATGTTGAAATCGGCGACCGCCTCACCGGCCAGGCGGCGCAGGCGTTTTTGCAGTTTGTTCTGGTTGACCGTAAGAGTGCCCATGGCGCTTGGATCCGCAGGAGGTGTGTGACGAAAAGCCGGGTATTTTACGCAAAAAAAACAGCTAAAGGGCTAACAGTAAAAGACCCCGCCGCGATTAGGACCCCTGTTTACAGCGCAATTTGCTCTAAAGGCCCTACAGTTATTCCGGTCATCCCTTCCTATACTGCGACTTGAGGTCGCACACATATATCCAGACCTTTGTGGCCATTTGGCCCGTGGGCGCTCCGATGGGGGGCGATGGTAATAACGACAGGAGTGACTGGCATGATCCATCACGTCGTGGGGCTGTTTACCCATCCCGACCAGGAATGGCGGGAAATTCGTGGCGATAAAGAAGAAAGCATCGGCCACATGTACCTCACTCACACCCTGATTCTCGCGGCGATCCCCGCCGTATCAGCGTTTATCGGTACCACCCAGGTCGGCTGGGTCATCGGCAACCGCGCGCCGGTCATGTTGACCCAGGAAAGTGCGCTGTGGATGACCCTCATGTCGTACGCGGCCATGCTCGGCGGCGTGGCGGTAATGGGCGCGTTCATTCACTGGATGGCCCGTACCTACGACGCCAGCCCCAGCATGGCGCGTTGCGTGGCCTTTGCCACCTACACCGCGACACCGCTGTTCATCGGCGGGCTGGCGGCGCTCTATCCGCATATGTGGCTGGGCATGGTGGTGGGCACGGCAGCGATTTGCTACACGGTCTACCTGTTGTACGTGGGGCTGCCGACCTTCATGAGCATCGATCCCGACGAAGGCTTCCTGTTTTCCAGCTCGGTACTGGCCGTGGGCCTGGTGGTGCTGGTAGCGATCATGGCGTTTACCGTGATTGTCTGGGGCCTGGGCGTAGGCCCGATCTACACTAACTGACGCGTCCAACCGTGAAGGCAAGGCCACCGCAAGGTGGCTTTGTGCGTGATGAATGACCATTCGGCGCCTGACAGATTCGGAAACACCCAGCTTTGCGGCATACTGCATGTCTCTGGAGATATGTACAGCATGCCCGAGCAACTCAATACCCGCGTCGAAGATTGTTTCCTGCAAGCCGAATCCTTTTTCAAACGAAGCTTCAAACGCCCCCAGGTCAGCCTCAAGCTGCGGGGCCAGAAGGCCGGTGTCGCGCATTTGCACGAGAACCTGCTGCGCTTCAACCCACAGTTGTACCGAGAAAACAGCCAACACTTCCTGAAACAGACCGTGGCCCATGAGGTGGCGCACCTGATTGCCCACCAATTGTTCGGCGAACGCATCCAGCCCCATGGCGAGGAATGGCAACTGATCATGCGTGGGGTCTATGAACTACCGCCGGACCGCTGCCACACCTATGCCGTGAAGCGTCGCCAGGTGACCCGCTATATCTACCGTTGCCCGTGTGCGGACAGTGACTTTCCGTTTTCGTCGCAACGCCATGGCATGGTGGCTCAGGGGCGGCGGTACCTGTGTCGGCGCTGTCGGCAGACATTGGTGTTTACCGGCGAAACCAGGGTGGAATAAAGGCCTCATCGGGAGCAAGCCCCCTCCCACATTCAGGCCTGTGAATACGATCAAAATGTGGGAGGGGGCTTGCTCCCGATAGCGTCCGCCCAGCCACTACATAATCACCTTGGAGCTGCGCAGCTCGCTGATGCGCTGTGGGCTCAAGCCCAGCTCCGCCAATACGTCATCACTGTGCGCGCCCACGGCGGCGCCAATGTGCCGGGGCGCTGGCAAACCCTCGGAGAATTTCAACGGGCAGGCTATCTGCGCCTGGCTCGAGCCATCGCCCCTGGGCACCTGGCTGACCAGCGCCCGCGCCGTTAACTGCGGATGGGCCACGGCCTCACTCAGCGTCAGCACAGGTTCCACGCAGGCATCCACCCCGGCAAACAACTCGCACAATTGCTCGAAACTGCGCTTCTCGAATTCCACCTGCAAGGCCTGCTTAAGCGCCGGCTGCTGCTCTGGCTTCAAACCCTGCGCGGCAAGTTCCGGGCGCCCCAACGCTTCACACAATTGCTGCATGAAGGCCGGTTCCAGGCTGCCCACTGACATCCAGCGTCCGTCCCGAGAGCGGTAGTAGTCGTAGAAACTGCCACCATTGAGTACATGGCTCTCCCATTCCGGCTCGACCCCGCAGGCCAGGTAACCCGCTCCGGCCATGGCGTTCAGGCTGAAGGAGCAATCGGTCATGCTGACATCCAGGTATTGGCCGACACCGCTCTGCTGCCGGGAAATGACGGCAGCGAGAAGCCCCACCACCGCATGCAGCGAACCGCCGCCCACGTCCGCCAATTGCACGCCCAGTGGCAATGGCCCGCTGTCCTGGCGGCCGGTGTAACTGGCGACCCCGGCCAGCGCCAGGTAGTTGATGTCGTGCCCGGCGCGGTCCTTGTAAGGGCCGGTCTGGCCGTAACCAGTGATCGATACGTAAATCAGCCGCGGGTTGATCGCCTTCAGCGCCTCGTAACCCAGGCCCAGGCGCTCCATCACTCCGGGACGAAATTGTTCGAGGACAATGTCGTAGTCCTTGACCAGTGCGCGCACGATCTCCAACGCTTCGGCCTGCTTCAAATCCAGCGCCAGGCTGCGCTTGTTGCGATTGAGGTAGGCATGACTGGCCGAAGTTCCCTGGTCATGGGGCGGCAGCACCCGCAGCAGGTCCACGCGCGTGGGCGATTCGATACGCAGTACCTCGGCGCCCATGTCCGCCAGCATCAAGGAGGCAAAAGGGCCGGGCAGCAAGGTGGAAAAATCCAACACTTTAAGGGACGCCAAGGGACCTGACATGGGGACTCCATTTGGGTTTCGAATTCACACAGACTAGGCAGCCTGGCGCATACCGGCAATCGTCAGAACGATCATCGAGGGTGACCGTTTTGATCACGGCGGGCTTTTTCGCGGCGGCGGCTTTATCATTGGCCCACGTTTGCTTGCAGAGTGTTCCATGAAGTTTGCGATTGCAGTGTTTTCCGCCGCCCACGCGCCCTCCTCGCGCCGCGCCTTGCTGTTCGCCCAGGCGGTGCTTGCCGGCGGGCATGAGATTGTGCGGCTGTTCTTCTATCAGGATGGCGTCTACAGCGCCGCCAACACCATCGTTGCGCCCCAGGATGAGCAGGACATCGCCCGCCAATGGCGCGAGTTGGTCAGCACGCATCAGCTCGACGGCGTGGTGTGCATCGCCGCCGCCTTGCGTCGTGGCGTGCTTAACGCCGAGGAAGCCACCCGCTATCAACGCAGCGCGGCCAACCTGGGTGCGCCCTGGGCGCTGTCAGGCCTGGGACAATTGCACGACGCCGCCCAGGCCGCCGACCGCCTGATCTGTTTTGGAGGGCCGTGACATGTCCAAATCCTTGTTAGTGATCAGCCGCCAGGCGCCATGGGCCGGGCCGAGCGCGCGCGAAGCGCTGGATATCGTGCTGGCCGGGGGCGCGTTTGATCTGCCGATCGGCGTGCTGTTCATGGATGACGGCGTGTTCCAACTGGCGCCGCACCAGGACGCCAAGGCCGTGCAGCAAAAGGACCTCGGCGCTAACCTGCAGGCATTGGGCCTGTTCGGCATCGATGACGTGTTCGCCTGCAGCCACAGCCTGGGTGAGCGCGGGCTGACACAGCCGGCCAATGCCCAGTCGCTGGACAGCGAGGCGATCTCCAGGCTGATTGACCGTTACGACCAGGTGATAACCCTCTGATGTCGACTTTACATGTGGTATCTCACTCTCCTTTTACCGATAGCCGCCTCGCCAGTTGCCTGCGTATCTGTGGCGCCGAGGATGCGATCCTGCTTTGCGGCGATGGCGCCTACGGGCTGCACAACCCAGCCCTGCACACCAAGGGCGTGAAGGTCTTTGTGTTGGCCGAAGACATGCTGGCGCGCAATCTGCCGCTGCCCGACTGGGCCGACAGCGTGGACTACCCGGGTTTCGTGCAGCTGTCGCTCGACTACAGCAAGGTCAACACCTGGCTATGAACACCCTGACCGTAGGCGCGCGCACCCTGGATCTGGACAAGGACGGTTACCTCGTCGACCTGAACGAATGGTCCCCTGAGGTGGCCAACGCCCTGGCCGCCGCCGAAGGCCTGGAATTGACCCCGGAGCATTGGCAGATCCTCGAATTGCTGCGCCAGTTCTATGCCGAATTCCAGCTGTCCCCCGCCACGCGCCCGCTGATCAAGTACACCGCCTTGAAATTGGGCCCGCAAAAGGGCAACAGCCTGCACCTCAACACACTGTTCAACGGCACTCCCGCCAAACTCGCCGCCAAGCTGGCGGGCCTGCCCCGGCCGACGAATTGCTTATGACCGACTTTGCCCCACTGACCCTTGAAACCCCTGCCGAGCATCCGTTTGCGCAGTTCGTGCGCATCCTGGGCAAAGGCAAGCGCGGCGCGCGCAACCTCACCCGCGACGAGGCCCGCGAAGCCATGGGCATGCTGCTCGACGAAAAAGTCGAAGACACCCAGCTCGGCGCCTTCCTGATGCTGCTGCGCCACAAGGAAGAAAGCCCGGAAGAACTCGCCGGTTTTACCGAAGCCGTGCGCGAACGCCTGAACGCCCCGGCACTGAATGTGGATGTCGACTGGCCGACCTACGCCGGCAAGAAACGCCACCTGCCCTGGTTCCTGCTGGCGGCCAAGTGCCTGGCGCAAAATGGCGTGCGCATCCTCATGCACGGCGGCGGCGCACACACGGCGGGCCGGCTGTACACCGAACAATTGCTGCAAACCCTGCAAATTCCGTTATGCCGCAACTGGCAGCAGGTCGGGACCGCGTTTGAACAAGGCAACCTGGCGTTTATCCCGCTGGGCGATTGGGCGCCGCAACTGCAACGCATGATCGACCTGCGCAACACCCTCGGCCTACGCTCGCCGATCCACTCCCTGGCGCGCCTGCTCAACCCGCTGAATGCGCGCTGCGGCCTGCAAAGCATTTTCCACCCCGGTTACCAGGGCGTGCACCGCGATGCCAGCGGCCTGCTCGGCGACCATGTGATTGTGGTGAAGGGCGACGGCGGCGAAGTCGAGATCAACCCCGACACGATCAGCCACCTCTACGGCACCACCGGTGGCGAAAGCTGGGATGAAGAATGGCCCGCCCTCTCCGACCAGCGCCACGTCAAGCCGGCAACCCTGGAGCCGGAGCACTTGAAGGCCGTGTGGCGCGGCGACGTAGAGGACAGCTACCCACAACTGGCGCTGATCGCCACCATGGCCCTGGCTCTGCGCGGCCTCGGTCACTCACGGGAACAGGCGTTCGAATTAGCCCGGCAATATTGGGACGCTCGGGACAAATCGATTTAATCGATCATTCACGCCCGGTCTTTGCGCTTTTAGTTCGAACTCATCCCTTTAGACTGGGCTCCAACGCTTATTAGCCAAGGAGCCAGTCATGGGTTTGCTGATCGAAGGACACTGGAAAGACCAGTGGTACGAAAGTAGCGCAGATGGCGCTTTCCAGCGGGAACAGGCACAGCGCCGCCACTGGGTGACCGCCGATGGCCAGCCTGGACCCAGCGGCGAAGGCGGCTTCAAGGCCGAGGCCGGTCGTTATCACCTCTACGTGTCCCTGGCCTGTCCATGGGCCCACCGCACCCTGATCCTGCGCAAGCTCAAGGGCCTGGAAAGCTTGATCGACGTGTCCGTGGTCAGCTGGCTGATGCTGGAAAACGGCTGGACCTTCGACAAGGCCCAAGGCTCCACCGGCGATAAGCTCGATGGTTTCGAATTCATGCACCAGCGCTATACCGCCGACACCGCCGACTACACCGGTCGCGTCACCGTGCCGGTGCTGTGGGACAAGAAGCTCAACCGCATCGTCAGCAATGAATCGGCGGAGATCATCCGCATGTTCAACAGCGCGTTCAACGGGCTGACCGGCAACACCCTGGACTTCTACCCCGAGGCACTGCGCCCGACCATCGATGCGCTGAACGAGCGGATCTACCCGGCCGTGAACAATGGCGTGTACCGCGCAGGCTTTGCCACCTCACAACACGCGTATGAAAGCGCGTTTGATGATGTGTTTGCCGAACTCGATCACCTGGAGCAGCACTTGGGCGACCATCGCTACCTGGCTGGCGAGTACCTGACCGAAGCGGATGTGCGGTTGTTTACCACGCTGATTCGTTTTGATGCGGTGTATTACAGCCACTTCAAATGCAATGTGCGGCGGATTGCCGATTACCCGAACCTGTCGAACTGGTTGAGGGAGATGCATCAGTGGCCGGGCGTGGCCGAGACGGTGGATTTCGAGCACATCAAGGGGCATTACTATGCGAGCCACCGCACGATCAACCCGACGGGGATTGTACCGAAGGGGCCGTTGCAGGCGTTTGATGCCGGGCATGATCGAGTGAAGCTAACCAGCAAAGGCGTTTGGAGCTGATACAAAACCCGTAGGAGCGAGCTTGCTCGCGAAGAACTCAAAAACACCGCGTGCATTCAGGGTGGGCGCGTTATCGTTGACGATTTTCGCGAGCAAGCTCGCTCCTACAATTGAAGTGTGTGTGCAGGTGCTCAGACTTGTGACTGGGCACCTTCAAACCACTTCAGCTTCTCGCGCAACACCACCACCTCACCGACGATCACCAGCGTCGGCGCATGCACTTCATGCTCCGCCACCATGCGCGGCAGGTCCGCCAGAGTGCCGGTAAACACGCGCTGGTTGGACGTGGTGCCCTGCTGGATCAACGCCGCCGGGGTATCCGCGGCGCGACCGTGCTTGATCAGTTGCTCACAGATGATCGGCAAGCCAATCAAGCCCATGTAGAACACCAAGGTCTGCGACGGCCCTACCAGGTCACTCCAAGGCAGGTCCGACGTCCCATTCTTCAAGTGCCCGGTGATAAAGCGTACCGACTGTGCATAGTCGCGATGGGTCAGCGGAATCCCGGCATAGGCCGCGCAACCACTGGCTGCGGTGATCCCCGGTACCACCTGGAACGGGATGCCATGGGCCGCCAGTTCTTCGATTTCTTCACCGCCACGGCCAAAGATGAACGGATCGCCACCCTTGAGACGCAGCACACGCTTGCCTTGCTTGGCCAGGTTCACCAGTTGCTGGTTGATCTGGTCTTGCGGCACGGCGTGGTCGGCGCGGCGTTTACCGACGTAGATGCGCTCGGCATCACGACGGCACAGCTCCAGAATCGCCGGAGCCACCAAGCGGTCGTACAGCACCACATCGGCTTGCTGCATCAGGCGCAGGGCCCGGAAGGTCAGCAGGTCCGGGTCACCCGGGCCGGCACCGACCAGATACACCTCGCCCGGCGCATAAGGTGGCGCGCCGTTGACCTTTTCGATCAACAGACGCTCGGCCTCATCGCCCTGCCCGGCCAGCTGACGGTCGGCAATCGGGCCCTGGAACACTTCTTCCCAGAACGCCCGACGCTGCTGCACGTCCGGATACAAACCTTTGACCTGCGCACGAAACCGCGCCGCCAGCCCGGCCAACTGGCCGTAGGTGGAGGGAATCCAGGTTTCCAGCTTGGCGCGGATCAAGCGCGCCAGCACCGGTGCATCACCGCCGCTGGACACCGCGATCACCAAAGGCGAACGGTCGACAATCGCCGGGAAGATCACGCTGCACAAGGCCGGCGCGTCCACCACGTTGACCGGTACGCAACGACGCTTGGCATCGCTGGACACTTGCGCGTTCAGTGGCTCGTCGTCGGTCGCCGCGATAATCAAGGTGCAGCCTTCAAGGTCGGCCTGCTGATAACCGCGCAAAATCAGTTCCCCGCCACTGCCCTGCACCAACTCACGCAACTGGTCTTCGATCTGGGGAGCAACCACCCGCAGCACTGCGCCGGCGTCAGCCAGCAGGCGGGATTTGCGCAAGGCAATCTCCCCCCCACCGACGACCAGCACACGACTGCCGCGCAGGTTATGAAACAGCGGCAGAAATTCCATTTAGCGGATGACCTCAACGCCCGCCATGTACGGCTTGAGTACTTCAGGTACACGGATCGAACCGTCAGCCTGCTGGTAATTTTCCAGCACCGCCACCAGGGTACGGCCTACAGCCAGGCCCGAACCGTTGAGGGTGTGCACCAGCTCCGGCTTGCCGGTTTCCGGGTTACGGAAACGCGCCTGCATGCGCCGGGCCTGGAAATCACCGCAGTTGGAGCACGACGAAATCTCGCGGTATTTGTCCTGGCTGGGTACCCACACCTCGAGGTCGTAGGTCTTCACGGCGCTGAAACCCATGTCGCCGGTGCACAGCGCCAGGACGCGGTACGGCAGCTCCAGCAACTGCAGGACGCGTTCGGCGTTGGCGGTCAGGCCTTCCAGGGCGTCCATGGAGGTCGACGGCTCAACCACTTGCACCATCTCGACCTTGTCGAACTGGTGCTGGCGGATCATCCCGCGGGTGTCACGACCCGACGCACCGGCTTCACTGCGGAAGCACGGGCTGTGGGCGACGAACTTGAGCGGCAGTTGCTTGGCGTCGAGGATCTCGCCGGCAACGATATTGGTCAGCGACACTTCGGCGGTCGGGATCAGGTACAGATCGGCTTCGCCATCGCGGCTGATCTTGAACAGGTCTTCCTCGAACTTCGGCAGCTGGCTGGTGCCCATCAGCGCCGGCGCCTGCACCAGGTACGGGGTGTAAGCCTCTTCGTAACCGTGTTCGCCGGTGTGCAGGTTGATCATGAACTGCGCCAGGGCACGGTGCATCCGCGCAATCGGGCCGCGCAGCAAGGCAAAACGCGCACCGGACATCTTGGCGGCGGTTTCGAAATCCAGGCCACCAGTCAATTCGCCCAGGGCGACGTGGTCCTTGATCTCGAAATCAAACGCCGTTGGCGTGCCCCAGCGGCGCACTTCGACGTTGCCGTCTTCGTCTTCGCCAATCGGCACGGACTCGTGCGGCAGGTTGGGGATGCCCAGCAGGATCGAATCCAGCTCGGATTGAATGCCTTCCAGCTCGACCTTGCCGTCGGACAGCTCGGTGCCCATGCGCTCGACGTCCGCCATCAACGGCGCAATGTCTTCGCCGCGTTGCTTGGCCTGACCGATGGATTTGGAACGCGCATTCCGCTCAGCCTGCAGTGCTTCGGTGCGGGTCTGGACGGTCTTGCGCTGTTCTTCCAGCGCTTCGATGCGCGCAACATCCAAGGCAAAGCCACGGGATGCCAGGCGGTCCGCTACGTCCTGAAGGTTGCTACGTAACAGTTTGGAATCGAGCATGTCGGTCTCTCGTTTATCAAAGTTTGGTCAAGGACAGGCCGGCCCAGGTGGCGAGCAGCCCGCCGAACACGCTGATGCCCAGGTACCCGAAGGCGACCAGGGCCTGCCCGCTTTCCAGCAGGCGCAGCGTATCCAGTGAAAAGGATGAAAAGGTCGTCAGACCGCCTACAAAGCCGACAATCAAGCCGGCGCGAATTTCAATCGGTACTTCCGGGCGCAACAGGAACCAGCCGTACAACAAGCCGATGATCAGGCAACCCACCAGGTTGACCGCCAGGGTCGCTGCATAAAAATGCTTCGGCCAATTGGCGCTCACCCACGTACCGGTGGCGAAACGCAATAATGTACCAGCGATGCCGGCTGCGGACACGGCAAGAATCGTCTTGAACACTACTTTCTCCGCTGTTTGGGGCTGAGGCGGTCGAGTTGGGCGAGGTGATTGAGCTTTTCACCGATCTTCAGCTCCAGGCCACGAGGCACCGGCTGATAGAACGGCTGCGGCTCAAGCTCGTCGGGGAAATAGTCTTCGCCGGCGGCATAGGCGTCCGGCTCATCATGGGCATAGCGGTATTCATCACCGTAGCCCAGTTGTTTCATCAACTTGGTCGGCGCATTACGCAGGTGCAGCGGCACTTCGAGGGAGCCGTGTTCGGCGGCCGCACGCAGGGCGGACTTGAAGCCCATGTACACCGCGTTGCTTTTCGGCGCGCAGGCCAGGTACGTGATGGCCTGGGCCACCGCCAGCTCGCCTTCCGGGCTGCCGAGGCGCTCCTGCACCTCCCAGGCGGCCAGGCACAGGCTCAGGGCGCGTGGGTCGGCGTTACCGATGTCTTCGCTGGCCATGCGCACCACGCGACGGGCGAGGTACAGCGGGTCGCAGCCGCCGTCGATCATGCGCGCAAACCAATACAGCGCGCCGTCCGGGTTGGAGCCGCGCACGGATTTGTGCAGCGCCGAAATCTGGTCGTAGAAGGCTTCGCCGCCCTTGTCGAAACGCCGACGCGTATCGCCGAGCAGGCTTTGCAGCAGCTCGACGCCAATCTCGCTGCCGTCTTCGGCCAGGTCGGAGGCGTTCTCCAGCAGGTTGAGAAAGCGGCGACCGTCGCCGTCTGCGGCGGTGAGCAGGATCTTGAAGCCTTCGTCGCTGAGACTCAGCTGGCGCTTGCCCAGGCCCTTGTCTTCGCTCAAGGCGCGGTGCAACAGCTTTTGCATCGCGGCTTCGTCCAGGCTTTTAAGCACGTAGACCCGCGCACGCGAGAGCAAGGCGTTATTCAATTCGAAGGAAGGGTTCTCGGTGGTAGCACCGATAAAAATCAGCGTGCCGTCCTCGACATACGGCAAAAACGCATCCTGCTGCGACTTATTGAAGCGATGCACTTCATCGACAAACAGGATGGTGCGCTTGCCGTACTGCCCAGCCTGCTGCTTGGCCACCTCGACAGCCTGGCGGATCTCCTTGACCCCGGCCAGTACGGCCGAGACCGTTTCGAAGTGCGCATCCGAGACTTTTGCCAGCAGCCGCGCCAGGGTGGTCTTACCCACGCCCGGCGGCCCCCAGAAAATCATCGAGTGCAGTGCACCCTGCTCCAGGGCTTCGCGCAAAGGCTTGCCGCGAGCGAGCAGGTGTTCCTGACCGACGTACTCATCCAGGTTGGTCGAGCGCAAGCGCGCGGCCAAAGGCTGGGCAATCGGGTCACTTCGAAACAGATCCATGGGCAGCGTTTGAAACCTCTGGGCAGTTTATTCCTGGATCACGTCGGCACCCTTGGGGATGTCGAACTTGAACTTGGACGCCGGTACCGGCTGGTTGGCCTTGACCCCGGAGAACAGAATATCGGTGCGCTGGCCGACGCTGTCTACCAGGCGCATGTTATTGATCACGCCGTTGCCGAACGACAGGGACAACGTGTCAAACAGCGTGTCCTTGGATTTCGGCTTGAGGGTGAACTCGATCACGTTGCTGGTCTGCTTGGAGGTGATGTCGAAGCTGTCGTTGATTTTCGACACGTCGCCCGACAGCAGCAGCGCCGGAGTCTGGTTCAGGCGCGGGTCGAGCTTCTTGATGGTCGCCTGCTCCAGGTCCGGGTCCCACAGCGTGACTTTCTGGCCGTCCGAGACGATGGTCTGCTCGGCCTTGCCTTCCGTGTGCCAGTAGAACAGCCCTGGGCGCTGCACGGCCATCTCGCCAGCGGTTTCCTGCAACTGGGTGCCGCCGGCATCCAGCGTGAGCTGGGAAAAGCGCGCGGTCAGGGTTTGGGATTTGTCCAACAGGTTCTTCAGGCTGGCAACGGAGGCCGGGTCAGCGTGGGCCGAAACAGCGGTCAGGGCCAGTGCCGGCAACAACAGCATGCGGATAAGACGCATGGGAGTCCTCATTGAGTCGTAAGGGCGTGCCGCGTGCAGCCACGCGGCACGGAATCAGTCGCGCGCCTGCCCAGGAGCAAGGACTTCACGCGAGCCGTTGGTGTTCATTGCAGTGACGACGCCAGCGTTTTCCATGGCTTCGATCATACGAGCGGCACGGTTGTAGCCGATCTTCAGCTTGCGCTGCACCGCAGAAATCGAGGCGCGGCGGCTTTCCAGCACGAACGCCACGGCTTCGTCATACAGCGCGTCGGTTTCGGCATCGTCGTCGCCACCGCTGCTGCCGCCGTCGAAGCCGCTGCCGGCCTCTTCAACGCCCGCGAGGATGTCGTCGTTGTATTCGGGCGCGCCACGCAGCTTCCAGGCTTCCACCACGCGGTGCACTTCATCGTCGGACACGAAGGCGCCGTGAACCCGGATCGGCAGGCTGGTGCCGGGCGGCATATAGAGCATGTCGCCGTGGCCCAGCAGTTGCTCGGCGCCGCCCTGGTCGATGATGGTCCGTGAGTCGATCTTGCTCGACACCTGGAACGCCATGCGGGTCGGGATGTTGGCCTTGATCAGGCCGGTGATCACGTCCACCGACGGACGCTGGGTGGCGAGGATCAAGTGAATACCAGCCGCCCGCGCCTTCTGGGCGATACGCGCGATCAGCTCTTCGACCTTCTTGCCGACGATCATCATCATGTCGGCAAACTCATCGACCACCACCACGATGGTTGGCAGCTTGCTCAACAGCGGTGCTTCGTCGTGGATACTTTCGCGCTTGTACAGCGGGTCGGTCAGCGGCGTGCCGGCGTCCTGGGCTTCCTTGACCTTGGCGTTGAAGCCCGACAGGTTACGCACGCCCATCTTCGCCATCAGCTTGTAGCGGCGCTCCATCTCGGCAACACTCCAGCGCAGGGCGTTGGCGGCGTCCTTCATGTCGGTGACCACCGGGCACAGCAGGTGCGGAATGCCTTCGTAGATCGACAGCTCGAGCATCTTCGGGTCGATCATGATCAGCTTGGCGTCTTCCGGGCCGGACTTGAACAGGATCGACAGGATCATCGCGTTCACGCCCACCGACTTACCCGAACCGGTGGTACCGGCCACGAGCAGGTGAGGCATTTTTGCGAGGTCGGTGATCACCGGCTTGCCGCCGATGTCGTGGCCCAGGGCCAGGGTGACCGGCGACTTGAAGTTGTCGTACTCAGGGGTCGACAGTACTTCGGAGAAGCGCACGATCTGGCGGTCTTCGTTGGGAATCTCGATACCCACGGTGGTCTTGCCGGGGATCACTTCCACCACGCGCACGCTGGTCACGGCCAGGGAGCGCGCCAGGTCCTTGGCCAGGTTGGAAATGCGGCTGACCTTGACGCCGGCAGCCGGCTGGATTTCGTAACGGGTAATCACCGGGCCGGGGTGGATGGAGTCTACCGACACTTCGACGCCGAACTCCTTGAGTTTGATTTCCAGCAAATGGCCGACGGCCGCCAGGGACTCAGGGGAATAGTTGAGTTGTTTCTTTTCGGCCGGGTCGAGGATCGAGATCGGCGGCAAGGTGCCCTCCACGGCGCTGTCGACAAACAACGGCGCCTGTTTCTCTTTCTGCACGCGGTGGCTTGGCTCGGCGGCCTTGGGTGGCGCCGGGGCGATCACCGGCGGCACCTGCTTCTCGCGGTCCGACATGTGCTTGCTCAGGGCCTGCTCGCGTTCGATCAGGCGCTCCTTGACCTTGGCCTGCTCGCGGCGGTCCGGCGTGCTTGGGGCCACCACTTCGTTGACGCGGGTGTCCACCTCCCGCAGCTGGGCCACCATGCGCTTGCGATCAACCCGGGCGGCCCACCAGCGGTTGGCTGCGCCCTGAAACAGCTCCAGCAGGTCGAGGGTGATCTTGCCGGTCACGTCCATCACCTTGAACCACGAGAGGTCGGTGAACACGGTGAGGCCGAACAGGAACAGCGCGATAAACATCAGAGTGCTGCCCTGGATATTCAGGGTCTTGCGCGCCAGGTCGCCGAGGCTCTCGCCCAGCGCCCCACCCGCGCCCGCCGGCAGGCCGGTGGGGGCATGGAAATGAATATGCGCGAGGGCGGCGCCGGACAACACCAGGAATACCAGGCCGATCAGACGCCACGAAAACAGCCAGCCGCTCCACTGCCACGGCTCATGACGCTGGCGGAAGATCTGCCAGGTCTTGATCGCCAGCAGCAAGGGGAAAATGTAAGCGAAGTAACCCAGCACCATGAACAGAATATCGGCGCTGTAGGAACCGGCAGGCCCACCGAAGTTCTGCACGTCTTCGATCTTGCTGTTGTGGCTCCAGCCCGGATCGTCCTTGCCATAGGTAAGCAAGGCCATCATCAGGAACAGGCACAGCGCGCCGATAGCGATCAGCGCGCCTTCCTTGAGTCGATAATGCAGGTGCTGGCGCCAGGCCGGCACGACTGCTGCTTTAGGTGTTGCGGCGGATTTCTTCAAAACGGGTCTTTTCCTGCGCCTGTTAGCGCGTCCATCTGTTGAATAACTGCAAATACTGCCCAATCCGAGCAGCTGAAAAATGAACGAACGTCGTGGAATCTACTTTTAACACTGGGCGATTGCTGGATGAAATGGCGATAACGCCACAATGGCCGCATTGTACGGGTTTGTGTTCCTGTTGCCACGCCACTTGGCTTTCTTCAAGCAGGATAGCCAATTGTGTGTCACAACATGTTCAATTTGAGCATGCATTGTCTTTGCTGACAAAGGCTTATGAGCTGTTTTTACCAATCCAGGCAAGCTTGGCAAATGGCCTGCATCGGCCAGACCCGATTACGACCACGCCTCACGCAGAGAGTTGCAGAAACACCCGCTCACGCTAATGCGCGCCAATGGCCGATTCGGGCTGGCCCCACAGCGCTGCGTCGACAATAATCACACCCTTGGCGCAGGCGAGTTGCCTGCCACTCCCCTCCCCTTCCGTAAGCCTGGATGCCATGCTGACCTGGTTACAACGCGACTCACTGACATTCCCCCCGCTGGCCAAGGCCATGCGCGAACCCAATGGCCTGCTCGCCGCCGGTGGCGACCTGTCGGCCGAGCGACTGGTGCAAGCCTATCGCCATGGTTGCTTTCCCTGGTTCTCGGACGGCCAGCCGATCCTCTGGTGGTCGCCCGACCCGCGCACTGTGATATTCCCCGACGAACTGCATATCTCCCGCAGCCTGGGCAAACTATTGCGCCAGCAGCGCTATACCGTGACCTTCGACCAGGACTTTGCCGCCGTCATCCAGGCGTGCGCCGCGCCGCGCACGTATGCCGATGGCACCTGGATCACCAAGGGCATACAGAGCGCCTACCTGACGCTGCACCAGCGCGGTTACGCCCATTCGGTAGAGGTATGGGACGACGGCGAGCTGGTGGGCGGCCTGTACGGCCTGGCGATGGGACAGTTGTTCTTCGGCGAGTCCATGTTCAGCCGCGCCGACAACGCCTCGAAATTCGGCTTTGCCACATTGACCCGGCAATTGCAGGCATGGGGCTTTGTACTGATCGACTGCCAGATGCCCAACGATCACCTGCACAGCCTGGGCGCCCGTGCCATATCCCGCAGCGACTTCGCAGGTTTCCTGCGTGACCATCTGGACCAACCCAACGCAGGACCGTGGGTTTCTTAGGCGACTTGCGCGCTCCTGGCTTACACTTATTTCAAAGCTTATCCGAGGGTTGATCATGACCGAGTTGGCGCGTTTGAAGTTCTATGCCACTCAACCCCACTCTTGCAGCTATCTGCCCGACGAGCAGGCCACCACACTGTTCCTCGACCCCAGCCAGCCAATGGATGTGCACGTGTATGCCGATCTCTCGGAAATGGGTTTCCGGCGCAGCGGCGATCATCTGTACCGGCCTCACTGCCAGAACTGCAATGCCTGCGTGCCGGCACGCATTCCCGTGGCGCAGTTTCTCCCGGACCGCAATCAGAAGCGCATTCTCAAGCGCAACGCCGACCTGACGGTGACGGCGGCAAAACCACGATTCACCGAAGAGTACTTCGACCTGTACCAGCGCTATATCGAGCAACGCCACGCCGACGGCGATATGTTCCCACCCAGCCGCGACCAGTTTTCCACTTTCCTGGTGCGCGACCTGCCGTTCTCGCGCTTCTACGAATTCCGCGCGGACGGCCGCCTGGTGGCCGTCGCCGTGACCGATTTGCTGCCTAACGGCCTGTCAGCGGTCTACACCTTCTACGAGCCGGCCGAAGAGCGCCGCAGCCTCGGGCGCTTCGCGATCCTCTGGCAAATCGGTGAGGCGCTGCGCCTGGAACTGGAGGCGGTGTACCTCGGATACTGGATCAAGAACTGCAAAAAGATGAACTACAAGACCCAATATCGCCCCATAGAACTGCTAATTAATCAAAGATGGGTCACGCTTAACTAGAACCCCTTGGCTTAAACACCCTTTTTCGGGCACAATGCACGCCGCTTTTGCCTGGCGCAGTTGCACCGGGCCATTCACTGGATACCGAGGGCTTTACTGCATGTCGAAAGAAGACAGCTTCGAAATGGAAGGCACTGTCGTCGACACCCTGCCCAACACCATGTTTCGTGTGGAGTTGGAAAATGGGCACGTCGTAACCGCGCATATCTCCGGCAAGATGCGCAAGAACTACATTCGTATTCTTACCGGTGACAAAGTGCGCGTCGAGCTGACGCCCTATGACTTGAGCAAAGGGCGCATCACTTACCGCGCTCGCTAAGCAAGTCAATACAAAACGCCCGGTTATGCCGGGCGTTTTTGTGTGCATGGGATTTCTCCAACACCGAGGGATCCTGTGGGAGGGGGCTTGCCCCTTCCACATTGGATATCCATTGTCCTAAGAATTGCATTTCAGACAGCAAAAAGGCGCCTTTCGGCGCCTTTTGCGTTATTGCAGAACGATCAGGCCATTTCAGCCGTGGTTTCGAACTCGAAGGTCAGCTCGCCATCCTTCAGGTCGATGTGCACCACGCCACCATGGTCGGAAAGCTCGCCAAACAGGATCTCTTCGGCCAACGGCCGCTTGATCTTGTCCTGGATCAGACGCGCCATCGGACGAGCGCCCATTGCCGCATCGTAGCCACCTTCGGCGATCCAGCTGCGCGCCGCCTCCGTGACATCCAGCTGCACGCGCTTGTCTTCCAACTGCGCCTGGAGCTCGGTGAGGAACTTGTCCACCACGCTCTTGATAACCTCATGGCTGAGGCGACCAAACTGGATAATGGTGTCCAGGCGGTTGCGGAACTCCGGCGTGAAGCTCTTCTTGATCACTTCCATCGCATCAGACGAGTGGTCCTGATGGGTAAAGCCGATCGAAGCCCGCGCAGCCGTCTCGGCACCGGCGTTGGTGGTCATGATCACGATGACATTGCGGAAGTCCGCCTTGCGCCCGTTGTTGTCGGTCAGGGTCCCGTGGTCCATCACCTGCAGCAGCAGGTTGAAGACTTCCGGGTGGGCCTTCTCGATTTCATCGAGCAGCAGTACGCAATGCGGCTGCTTGGTGATCGCTTCGGTCAACAGACCGCCCTGATCGAAACCGACATAGCCCGGAGGCGCACCGATCAGGCGCGACACGGTGTGACGCTCCATGTATTCGGACATGTCGAAGCGCACCAGCTCGATCCCCATGGCCTTGGCCAATTGCCGTGCCGCCTCGGTCTTGCCGACACCGGTAGGACCGGCGAACAGGAACGAGCCGACAGGCTTGTCCGGCGACTTGAGGCCCGCACGCGACAGTTTGATCGCGGTGGACAGCGCGTCGATCGCGGCATCCTGGCCGAACACGGTGAGCTTGAGGTCGCGTTCCAGGTTACGCAGCAGCTCCTTGTCGGAACTGTTGACGTGTTTTGGCGGAATCCGCGCGATCTTCGCGACAATGTCCTCGACCTGAGGCACGTCGATGCGCTTCACACGCTTCTCGACCGGCTGCAGGCGCTGGTAGGCCCCCGCCTCGTCGATCACGTCGATGGCCTTGTCCGGCATGTGCCGGTCATTGATGTAGCGCGATGCCAGCTCAGCAGCCGCACGCAGCGCCTCATCGGTGTACTCAATGCCGTGGTGCGCTTCAAACCGCCCCTTGAGCCCGCGCAGAATGCCGATGGTGTCTTCAACTGACGGCTCGGACACGTCGACTTTCTGGAAGCGACGCGCCAGGGCACGGTCTTTTTCGAAGATGCCGCGGAATTCCTGGAAAGTGGTCGAACCGATGCAGCGGATATCACCCGACGACAGCAGCGGCTTGAGCAGGTTGGAGGCGTCCATCACCCCACCGGATGCCGCACCGGCACCAATGATGGTATGGATTTCGTCGATGAACAGGATCGCCTGCGGGCGTTTTTTCAGCTCGCCGAGCAGCGCCTTGAAGCGCTTCTCGAAATCGCCACGGTACTTGGTCCCGGCGAGCAACGCGCCCAGGTCAAGGGAGTAGACGACACTGTTGGCCAGCAGGTCCGGCACCTGGTTGTCGACGATGCGCTTGGCCAGGCCTTCGGCAATCGCGGTCTTGCCCACGCCCGCCTCACCCACCAGCAACGGATTGTTCTTGCGACGACGCGCGAGGATCTGCGCTACACGCTCGACCTCCAGCTCACGCCCCACCAACGGATCGATCCGCCCCTGGCGCGCCAGTTCGTTGAGGTTGCTGGCATAGGCATCCAGCGGGTTGCTTGAAGAAGAAGACTCACCGCCCTCGTCGTCCTGCATATCCTGCTCACCCTCGGAATGATCGCCGTGCCCAGGCACCTTGGAGATACCATGGGCGATGTAGTTGACGACATCAATACGGGCAACGCTCTGCTGCTTGAGCAGGAACACTGCCTGGCTTTCCTGTTCGCTGAAAATCGCCACAAGCACATTGGCGCCTGTGACTTCACGCTTACCGGAGCTCTGTACGTGGAAAACAGCACGCTGCAATACCCGCTGAAAGCCCAGGGTTGGCTGGGTCTCGCGGTCCTCGTCATGCACGGGGATCAGTGGCGTGGTGGAGTCGATAAACTCCTGCAGGTCATGCTTGAGCTTGTCGAGATTGGCGCCGCACGCACGCAAAACCGTGGCGGCAGCTTCATTATCCAAAAGTGCCAGCAGCAGGTGTTCGACGGTCATGAATTCATGACGCTTCGAACGAGCCTCCTTGAAGGCAAGATTGAGGGTGACTTCGAGCTCGCGGTTTAACATAGCTTCACCTCATACCCAAGTGGTCGGCGTTAACCGTCCTTCTCGATTTCACAGAGTAGCGGATGCTGGCTTTCCCTGGCGTACTGGTTGACCTGCATGGCCTTTGTCTCGGCGATGTCACGGGTAAACACTCCACATACTGCCCGTCCTTCTGTGTGAACGGCCAGCATTACCTTGGTCGCCAACTCGCGGTTCAGGTTAAAAAACACCTCGAGCACTTCGACCACGAAATCCATCGGTGTGTAGTCATCGTTGAACAAAACCACCTTGTACATCGGCGGCGCCTGTAAAGCAGGCTTGGCCTCCTGAACAGCAATGCCTGCAGAACCGTCGTCATCGTGTTCGTGATCCGGTCGATCCTGATTGAATGTTAGTCGAATCTGGCTGATTGCATGCATGGAAAGAAAGGTTCGTCAGTGGTTCAAATACAGTGGTGGGGGCGACCTGTCAGAATTTCAACTCCTGACCACCCGGTCGCCTTGACTATCGGCAAATCGGTGTTACAACCAATAGAACCCACAGTGGGTAAAAAAGGTCCGCGCAGTCAACCTTATTTATTCGGGTTAGGACGGATAAACTGGATGATACTCCAGTGATGGAGTCTGGTGCAGAGGGAAATGGGTATGTCTGGCGTCAAGATCAGCGGCAAGGTCAAGTGGTTCAACAATACCAAGGGATATGGCTTTGTTCTTCAAGAAGGTAAAAGCGAGGACCTTTTTGCTCATTATTCAGCGATCACCATGGACGGGTACAAAACGCTGAAAGCGGGCCAAGCGGTAACCTTTGAAATCATTCAAGGACCCAAAGGGCTGCATGCAGTGAACATTGATGTAGTGAAAACTGAAACATTGGAAAACACCGCACCACTGCCCACTCATAAGAAGAAGCAATTGGCCTGATCGGCCACAGGGTGTGTAGCTTGCGATAAAAAAAACGGCCACCCCAATCAAGTTGAGGTGGCCGTTTTTATTTGCTCTCTTTTACATATGCGAAATCAGCGCATCACCAAAGCCCGACGACGACACCAGCTTCGCGCCATCCATCAGGCGCTCGAAGTCGTAGGTCACGGTCTTGGCCGAGATAGCGCCGTTGGTACCCTTGATGATCAGGTCTGCCGCCTCGGTCCAACCCATATGACGCAGCATCATTTCCGCCGACAGGATCAATGAGCCCGGGTTGACCTGGTCCTTGCCCGCATATTTGGGCGCAGTACCGTGGGTCGCCTCGAACATGGCCACGGTGTCGGACAGGTTGGCACCCGGCGCAATCCCGATACCGCCCACTTCCGCCGCCAGGGCGTCGGACAGGTAGTCGCCGTTCAGGTTAAGGGTCGCGATCACGTCATACTCAGCCGGACGCAGCAGGATCTGCTGGAGCATGGCATCGGCGATGGCGTCCTTGACCACTACATTCTTGCCTGTCTTCGGGTTCTTGAACTGCATCCACGGACCGCCATCCAGCAGGGTCGCACCGAACTCTTCGGCCGCCACTTCGTAAGCCCATTCCTTGAAGGCCCCTTCAGTGAACTTCATGATGTTGCCTTTGTGCACGATGGTCAGCGAATCGCGATCATTATCCACTACATATTGCAGGGCCTTGCGCGCCAGGCGCTTGGTGCCTTCCAGCGATACCGGCTTGATACCAATGCCGCAATCCTGGTCGAAACGAATCTTGGTGACGCCCATTTCCTCCTTGAGGAACTTGATGATCTTTGTCGCTTCCGGCGAGCCGGCCTTCCATTCGATCCCGGCGTAAATATCTTCGGAGTTTTCGCGGAAGATGGTCATGTCCACGTCGCCTGGTTTCTTGACCGGGCTGGGCACGCCTTCGAACCAGCGCACCGGGCGCAGGCACACGTACAGGTCGAGTTGCTGACGCAGGGCCACGTTCAACGAACGAATGCCACCGCCGACCGGGGTAGTCAGCGGGCCCTTGATGGACACCACGTAATCCTTGACCGCATCCAGGGTTTCCTGGGGCAGCCAGGTGTCCTGGTCGTAGACTTGGGTCGCCTTCTCGCCGGCGTACACCTCCATCCACGAGATTTTACGCTTGCCGCCGTAGGCCTTTTCAACAGCTGCGTCGACCACCTTGATCATCACCGGGCTGATGTCGACGCCAATACCGTCACCTTCGATATAAGGGATGATCGGTTGGTCAGGAACATTGAGAGAATGGTCTGCATTGACGGTGATTTTGTCGCCGACTGCCGGAACCTGAATCTTCTTGTATCCCATGCTGAACTCCATCTATGGATTGAACATCTGGCTGCGTTCGAGCCTACTCCAGATAAATGGCGACTGAAACCTCGCGCCATGCTCATTTGCTTCGAAAACAGCATAAATTGTCGCCTACAAGCCTGAAAGCAAAGGGAAAAGCGCCAATCTTGAGCACATCGTGCGACTTTAGGCGTAACCCGGTACCTGCGACCTTTAGACCAATGGACGACACACCTTTTGTATGAAGGCTCGGCGTAAGCATAGCGACCTATGTATAATGCCGCCGCTGACCAAAGAGTCACGATGGCAGACCGCTCTGGAACAGGGCCCTCCGCTACAAAGCAGGACTAATACAATAGTCCACCCGCTTGACGCTCGACTGATGCAACCCTACATCACCGCGAAGAAACCTCGACCTTTCGCTCATGGATGACTTTGAACGAACGCGCTCCACCCGGCGCATCTCGAGTTTCTGCGCACGCTTTCAGCAAAGAAGAGAGTTAATCCGAATATGCCCACCCGCTCGAAGATCATCTACACCTTCACCGACGAAGCCCCAGCCCTCGCCACCTATTCACTGCTGCCTATCGTAGAGGCCTTCACCGCTTCCGCTGATATTGCCGTGGAAACCCGCGACATCTCCCTCGCAGGGCGCATCCTCGCAAGCTTCCCCGAGCAACTGGGCGACAAGGCTATCCAGGACCACCTCGCCGAACTGGGCGACCTGGCCGTTACGCCTGAAGCCAACATCATCAAGCTGCCTAACATCAGTGCCTCGACCCCGCAGCTGCAAGCCGCGATCAAGGAACTGCAGGCCCAGGGCTACGCCCTGCCGGACTACCCGGAAACCGTAACCACCGACGCGGAAAAAGAAACCCGTGCACGTTACGACAAGGTCAAGGGCAGCGCCGTGAACCCGGTACTGCGCGAAGGCAACTCCGACCGCCGCGCACCGCTGTCGGTCAAGAACTACGCGCGCAAGCACCCGCACAAGATGGGCGCCTGGGCTGCCGACTCCAAGTCCCACGTTGCCCACATGAGCAACGGCGACTTCTACGGCAGCGAAAAAGCCGTGCAGATCGAAGCCGCTGACGCGGTCAAAATCGAGCTGGTCGCCCAAGACGGCACCACCACCGTCCTGAAAGAAAAGACCACCGTGAAGGCCGGCGAAATCATCGACAGCGCCGTACTGAGCAAGAATGCCCTGCGCAGCTTCATCGCCGCTGAAATCGAAGACGCCAAGAAACAAGGCGTGCTGCTGTCGGTCCACCTGAAAGCCACCATGATGAAGGTCTCCGACCCGATCATGTTCGGCCAGATCGTTGCCGAGTTCTATAAAGACGCCCTGGCCAAGCACGCAGACGTGCTGGCACAGATCGGCTTCAACCTGAACAACGGCATCGGCGACCTGTACGCCCGCATCAAGGCCCTGCCGGCCGAGCAACAGGCGCAGATCGAAGCTGACATCCAGGCGGTCTACGCCGCTCGCCCTTCCCTGGCGATGGTCAACTCCGACAAAGGCATCACCAACCTGCACGTGCCGAGCGACGTGATCGTCGACGCCTCGATGCCGGCCATGATCCGTGACTCCGGCAAAATGTGGGGCACCGACGGCCAGCTGCACGACACCAAGGCCGTGATCCCGGATCGCTGCTACGCCACCATCTACCAAGCCGTCATCGAAGACTGCAAGGCCAATGGCGCGTTTGATCCGACCACCATGGGCAGCGTGCCGAACGTTGGCCTGATGGCACAGAAAGCCGAAGAATACGGCTCCCACGACAAGACCTTCCAGATCAAGGCCGACGGCGTCGTCCGCGTCACCGACAGCAAGGGCAACCTGCTGATGGAGCAGAAAGTCGAAACCGGTGACATCTTCCGCATGTGCCAGGCCAAAGACGCGCCGATCCAGGACTGGGTCAAACTCGCCGTCAACCGCGCTCGCGCCAGCAACACCCCGGCCATCTTCTGGCTGGACCCGCAGCGCGCCCACGATGGCGCAGTGATCGAGAAAGTCCAGGCCTACCTGAAAGACCACAACACCGAAGGCCTGGACATCCGCATCATGTCGCCGGTCGACGCGATGAAGTTCACCCTGGAACGTACCCGCAAGGGCCTGGACACCATCTCGGTAACCGGTAACGTACTGCGCGACTACCTGACCGACCTGTTCCCGATCATGGAACTGGGCACCAGCGCCAAGATGCTGTCGATCGTGCCGCTGATGAATGGCGGTGGCCTGTTCGAAACCGGCGCCGGCGGTTCGGCACCGAAGCACGTGCAACAGCTGCTGGAAGAGAACTTCCTGCGCTGGGATTCCCTGGGCGAGTTCCTGGCCCTGGCCGCTTCCCTCGAACATTTGGGTGTAACGTACAACAACCCGAAAGCCCTGGTGCTGTCCAAGACCCTGGACCAGGCCACCGGCCAGTTCCTGGACAACAACAAGTCGCCATCGCGCAAAGTCGGCAACATCGACAACCGCGGCAGCCACTTCTACCTGGCGCTGTACTGGGCCCAAGCCCTGGCCGCCCAGACCGAAGACACTGCACTGCAAGGTCAATTCGGCGAACTGGCCAAGACCCTGGCCGCGAACGAAGCAACCATCGTTGCCGAGCTCAATGCCGTACAGGGCAAGCCAGTGGACATCGGCGGCTACTACGCGCCGAACCCGGAGCTGACCAGCAAGGCCATGCGCCCAAGCAACACCCTCAACGCGGCAATTGCCAAGTTGAAGTAAGGTTGTAAGGTTGCAAAGAAGCCCCGGCCCTGTGCCGGGGTTTCTGTTTCTACTGTTCAACGGAAGAAACCGGATCAAATGTGCGAGGGGGCTTGCCCCCGATAGCGATGGATCAGTCAAGCTATTGGTAACTGACACACCGTCATCGGGGGCAAGCTCCCTCCCACACTGACCGCAATTGCGCCCAAACACCGCGTCATATCTTGAATCGAGGCCTCCAATGACCTGGCAACCCCACATCACTGTCGCCACCATCGTCGAAGACAACGGCAAGTTCCTGATGGTCGAAGAACTCAAGGGCGGCCGCGCCGTGCTCAACCAGCCCGCCGGCCACCTCGACCCGCATGAAACCCTGACCGAGGCCGCCGTGCGCGAAACCCTCGAGGAAACCGGCTGGGACGTGGAAGCCACGGGCATCGTCGGCATCTACCTGTACACCGCACCCAGCAATGGCGTGACTTACCAACGGGTGTGCTTCACCGCCAAGGCCTTGAAACACCACCCGGACTATCCGCTCGACGAAGGTATCGTGCGCGCCCGCTGGCTGACCCGCGACGAGCTGATGGCCGTGCGCGACGACTGGCGCAGCGAGCTGATCATCCGCTGTATCGATGATTATCTGAGCGGCCAGCGTCACAGTCTGGAATTGATCCGCCCTTCTCTTTAGCCTTGCGGGCCCAGGCCTGCTAGAATCGCGTCCTTTTTCAAGACACCCGTTGAAACCCTATGCGTGATCCAGCCCCTTCTGACACACAAAAGAAGCGCGTCATCGTCGGCATGTCCGGCGGCGTGGATTCTTCCGTTTCCGCCGTTCTGCTCATGGAGCAGGGTTATGAGGTGGAAGGCCTGTTCATGAAGAACTGGGAAGAAGACGATGGAACGGAATATTGCACCGCCATGGACGACCTGGCGGACGCCCAGGCCGTGTGCGACAAGATCGGTATCAAGCTGCACACCGCCAACTTCGCCGCCGAGTACTGGGACAACGTGTTCGAGCACTTCCTGGCCGAATACAAAGCCGGTCGCACGCCGAACCCGGACATCCTGTGCAACCGCGAAATCAAGTTCAAGGCGTTCCTCGACTACGCCATGATCCTCGGCGCCGACCTGATTGCCACTGGCCACTACGTGCGCCGCCGCGACATCGATGGCCGCACCGAACTGCTCAAGGGCCTGGACCCGAACAAGGACCAAAGCTACTTCCTGCACGCCGTCGGCGGTGAACAGATCGCCAAGACCCTGTTCCCGGTGGGTGAGCTGGAAAAACCCGAAGTGCGCAGGATCGCCGAGCAACATGGCCTGGCGACCGCCAAGAAGAAGGATTCCACCGGGATCTGCTTTATCGGCGAGCGTCGCTTCAGCGACTTCCTCAAGCAATACCTGCCGGCACAACCGGGCGAGATCAAGACCACCGCGGGTGAAGTGATCGGCCGTCACCACGGCCTGATGTACCACACCATCGGCCAGCGCCAGGGCCTGGGCATCGGCGGCTTGAAAGACGCCGGCGAAGAGCCGTGGTACGTGCTGGTCAAGGATCTGGAGCACAACGTGCTGATCGTCGGCCAGGGCAATGAGCACCCGCTGCTGTTCTCGGGCGCGCTGCTGGCCTCGGAGATCTATTGGGTCAACCCGATCGACTTGAGCACCCCGCGCCGCCTGACTGCCAAGGTGCGCTATCGCCAAAGCGACCAGCCCTGCACCCTGGAAAAAACCGCGACGGGCTACCGCGCCACCTTTGATGACCCGCAACGCGCGGTCACCCCTGGCCAGTCGGTGGTGTTCTATGACGGTGAGATTTGCCTGGGCGGCGGCGTGATTGAAGTCGCCGAAGCCTGGAGCAACCCGGCATGAGCCCGACCCAGGAGCAATTGACGGCACTCGGCGGGGTATTTCTCTCCGCCGTGCTGGTGGACAAGATCGCCAAGACCGGCCAGGTCACCGAAGCCGGCCTGACCTGCATGCTCGGCAGCCTGCTGATCCGCGACCCCAAGGACACCCTGGAAGTCTACGGCGGCGACGACCTGGCACTGCGTGAAGGTTATCGCGCCCTGGTCGGCGCCCTGGAGCGCGACCCCAGCACCTTGCAGCGCGAGCCGCTGCGCTACGCCCTGTCGATGCTCGGCCTCGAGCGCCAACTGGCCAAGCGCGAAGACATGCTGGAAACCATCGGCAAACGCCTGCCACAGATCCAGTCACAGGTAGAACACTTCGGTCCGGCCCACGAAAACGTGATCGCCGCCTGCGGTGCGCTGTACCAGGACACCTTGAGCACCTTGCGCCAGCGCATCCAGGTGCACGGCGACATGCGCAACCTGCAGCAACCGAACAACGCCTCGAAAATCCGTGCCCTGCTGCTGGCCGGTATTCGTTCGGCGCGGTTGTGGCGGCAATTGGGCGGTCATCGTTGGCAGCTGGTGATCAGCCGACGCAAATTGCTCAAAGAGCTTTACCCGTTGATGCGCAACGAATAAGTCGCATCAACAGGCTATTTTCAAGCCGTTACGCGTAATACGCCGGTCAGTTGGCAACGGACCGGCGGATTTTTTCATGTATGATACGCGCCCCATTTCGTTGCCCGACTGTCCGAGAACACCCCATGCAGCTCTCTTCGCTCACTGCGGTTTCCCCTGTTGACGGCCGCTACGCCGGCAAAACCCAGGCCCTGCGCCCTATTTTCAGCGAATACGGTCTGATCCGTGCTCGTGTCCTGGTTGAAGTGCGCTGGCTCCAGCGCCTGGCCGCTCACCCCGCCATCAGCGAAGTGCCGGCGTTCTCCGCCGAAGCCAATGCTGTGCTCAACACCCTGGCGGAAAACTTTTCCCTGGAGCACGCCGAGCGTGTGAAAGAGATCGAGCGCACCACCAACCACGACGTCAAAGCCATCGAATACCTGCTCAAGGAACAGGCGGCCAAGCTGCCGGAACTGGCCCAGGTCAGCGAATTCATCCACTTTGCCTGCACCAGCGAGGACATCAACAACCTGTCCCACGCCCTGATGCTGCGCGAAGGCCGTGATGACGTAATGCTGCCGCTGATGCGCCAGACCGCCGAAGCCATCCGCGAGCTGGCCATCCGCTTCGCCGACGTGCCGATGCTGTCGCGCACCCACGGCCAGCCAGCCTCCCCGACCACCCTGGGCAAAGAACTCGCCAACGTGGTGTACCGCCTGGAGCGTCAGATCGCCCAAGTGGCCGCAGTCCCACTGCTGGGCAAGATCAACGGCGCCGTCGGCAACTACAACGCCCACCTGTCGGCCTACCCAGAGATCGACTGGGAAGCCAACGCCCGCGCCTTCATCGAAGACGAGCTGGGCCTGGGCTTCAACCCGTACACCACGCAGATCGAACCGCACGACTACATCGCCGAGCTGTTCGACGCCATTGCGCGCTTCAACACCATCCTGATCGACTTCGATCGCGATATCTGGGGCTACATCTCCCTGGGCTACTTCAAGCAGCGCACCATTGCCGGTGAAATCGGTTCGTCGACCATGCCGCACAAGGTCAACCCGATCGACTTCGAAAACTCCGAAGGCAACCTCGGCATCGCCAACGCCCTGTTCCAGCACCTGGCCAGCAAGTTGCCGATCTCCCGCTGGCAGCGCGACCTGACCGACTCCACCGTGCTGCGCAACCTCGGCGTGGGCTTTGCCCACAGCGTGATCGCGTACGAAGCCAGCCTCAAAGGCATCAGCAAACTGGAGCTCAACGCGCAGAAAATCGCCGCTGACCTGGACGCGTGCTGGGAAGTGCTGGCCGAGCCGATCCAGACCGTGATGCGCCGCTACAACATCGAAAACCCTTACGAGAAGCTGAAAGAGTTGACCCGTGGCAAGGGCATCAGCCCTGAAGCACTGCAAACTTTCATCGACGGCCTGGACATGCCAGCCGCGGCCAAGGCCGAGCTGAAACTGCTCACCCCGGCCAACTACATCGGCAACGCTGTAGAGCAAGCCAAGCGCATCTGATTCGCGCAAGCCCCCTTGAGACGCCCGGCCGCGCCGGGCGTTTTTATTCCAGTCTGAAAAGTGCTTTTTTTCAATAGGTTACACATGAATCCTGATATCCCTCTTCAACTTCTGGGCGGCATCACGGCACGGGAATTCCTGCGCGACTACTGGCAGAAAAAACCACTGCTGATCCGCCAGGCGATCCCTGACTTCGAAAGCCCGATCGACGCCGACGAACTCGCCGGCCTGGCCCTGGAAGAAGAAGTCGAATCGCGCCTGGTGATCGAACACGGCGAGCGCCCGTGGGAACTGCGCCGCGGCCCGTTCGCCGAAGACGCCTTCAGCACCCTGCCTGAGCGTGAGTGGACCCTGCTGGTACAGGCGGTCGACCAGTTCGTGCCGGAAGTGGCCGAACTGCTGGAGCAGTTCCGCTTCCTGCCAAGCTGGCGTATCGACGACGTAATGATCAGCTTTGCCGCACCCGGCGGCAGCGTAGGCCCGCACTTCGACAACTACGACGTATTCCTGCTGCAAGCCCAGGGCAAGCGCAACTGGAAAATCGGTCAGATGTGCAGCTCCGAAAGCCCGCTGCTGCAGCACGCCGACCTGCGCATCCTCGCCGAATTCGAAGAAAGCGCCGAATGGGTGCTGGAGCCGGGCGACATGCTCTACCTGCCGCCGCGCCTGGCGCATTTCGGCATCGCCGAAGATGACTGCATGACGTACTCGGTAGGCTTTCGCGCACCAAGCGCCGCTGAAGTACTGACCCACTTCACCGACTTCCTCGCCCAGTACCTGACCGACGAAGAGCGCTACACCGACGCCGACGCGCAGCCGGTCAGCGACCCGCACCAGATCCAGAGCGACGCCCTCGACCGCCTCAAGAGCCTGCTGGCCGAGCACATGAGCGACGAGCGCATGCTGCTGACCTGGTTCGGCCAATTCATGACCGAGCCGCGCTACCCGGAAATGGTGGCGGGCGAAGAACTGGGCGAAGACGACTTCATCAGCAGCCTGCAAGACGGCGCGATCCTGGTGCGCAACCCAAGCGCGCGCATGGCCTGGTCGGAAGTAGACGACGACGTATTGCTGTTCGCCAGCGGCCAGAGCCGTTACCTGCCGGGCAAACTGCGCGAGCTGCTGAAACTGGTCTGCGCCGCCGATGCACTGCACGCCGAAAACCTCGGCGAATGGCTGCTGGACGAAGACGCCCGCGACCTGCTGTGCGAGCTGGTCAAGCAAGGAAGCCTGGGGTTTGCCGATGAATAAGATTCACGTAAGTGTCGCGGACTGGCATAAGGATATCGCCGAGATTCGGCGCATTCGTGAAACGGTATTTATCGCGGAACAATCGGTCCCACCCGAACTGGAGTGGGACGCGGACGACGCAGACGCGGTGCATTTCCTTGCATTCGAAGGCGACTTTCCGATTGGTACCGCGCGCCTGCTGCCCAGCGGCGAGATCGGCCGTGTGTCGGTCCTCAAGGACTGGCGCGGGCTGAAGGTCGGCGACAAGCTGATGGAGGCGGTGATTGGCGTGGCCGAGAAGCGCGGCCAGGCCAAGCAGTTCCTGAGTGCGCAGGTCTATGCGGCACCATTCTATGAGCGGCTGGGCTTCAAGATCGTCAGCGAGGAATTCCTGGAAGTCGGGATTCCCCATGTTGATATGGTGCGCGGGGGCTGATCCGAGGCCGTGTCGCCGCCATCGGGGGCAAGCCCCCTCCCACACGTGACCACATTCCAAAGGATGTACTCGGTCAAAATGTGGGAGGGGGCTTGCCCCCGATAGCTGCTTCAGCAACACCCCAAATGCCCTGCCATGCCAGGGCATTTTGCCGTCTACGATTCAACTTGCGACCCACCAGGCCGACAAACTGGCACTATCAAGCCTAAATGACTCGCAGAGATAACGGACATGTCCCTACGCACCCTGCTCACCGCCCTCCTCCTGACCGCCAGTTGCTCAGCAATGGCCGACACCGAAGTCGTCAACCTGAGCAACCGCACCAGCACCGACCTGCTGCCCGTGGCGCAGAACTTCATCGGCAAGGACGGCACCGTCAGCGCCTACGGCAACCAGCTTATTGTCAACGCCGCCCCCGGCAAGATCCAGGACCTGCGCGCGCTGCTTGCCCAACTGGACACACCGGCCAGGCGCCTGCTGATCACCGTCGACACCAATGAAAACAACCAGCAGAACAGCGGCGACAGCCAGACCCGCATCATCAGCTACGGCACCGCCAGCCGCGACGGCGGCATCCAGCAGATCCAGGCCAGCGAAGGCGTGCCCGCGCTGATCCAGGTCGGGCAGAGCGTGCCACTGACCACAACCCAACCGGATGCTTACGGTCGCCCGCAGAACCAGACCCAGTACCGCAACGTCACCCAGGGCTTCTACGTCACCGCCAGCGTCACCGGCGAGACCGTGCATCTGGCGATCAGTACCAACCGTGACCGCATGAGCCAGGAGCGTCCCGATGTAGTGAATGTGCAAAGTACCGACACAACCGTCAGCGGGCGTCTCGGCGAATGGATCCCCCTGGCCGGCATCAACCGTGAGACCCAGGCCGATAAATCCTCTACAACCCGCAGCTATTCTACTCAGGGCCGTGATGACCTGACGTTGCGGGTTAAAGTCGACACCCTGAACTGAAGCACCAAAAACTGACTGATGAGTCGTATTAGACTAAAGATGTAGTGCCATAAAAAAAGCACTACAAAACATTTGACGATCCAAAAAAGCATGGGCATGATGGCCTCGCTCCCGCTAATCAGGGGCCCTGGCAAGGGCCTTCGAATCGACGCTCAAAGCTACCCACCCGAGCCGATTCGTGTCTGTACCGCCCACAAGGTGTGTTTGACGAGGTTGCGACTGGAACGAAGTTGTCCCGAGGGACGGAAGCTAACCAGGTAACCCGGCTACACACTGATGGATCGTACAAAGGCCCACGATGCCCGAAGACCGTTCGCAGTTCGCCCTTACCTGCTCAACTCCCGCCCTTGAGCCATCGTTCATCCCGTCGCCTACCCCGCCGAACTTGACTTGAACACCTAAGCTTCTGGTCAGCGAGCGGCCACAACCACGCATTCACTACGTGGCTGGCAAATGGAATTTTCCACCTAGACCTATGCGACGAGGTTTTCCCCCATGGCACTGACACGCGAACAGCAAATTGCAGCCCTCGAGAAAGACTGGGCTGAAAACCCACGCTGGAAAGGCGTAACCCGCGCTTATTCCGCTGCTGACGTCGTCCGCCTGCGTGGCTCGGTTCAACCTGAGCACACCTTTGCAAAACTCGGCGCCGAGAAGCTGTGGAAGCTGGTCACCCAAGGTGCCAAGCCGTCCTTCCGCCCCGAGAAAGATTTCGTCAACTGCATGGGCGCCCTCACTGGCGGCCAGGCGGTCCAACAGGTGAAAGCCGGTATCCAGGCGATCTACCTGTCCGGCTGGCAAGTGGCAGCGGACAACAACTCCGCTGAATCCATGTACCCCGACCAATCGCTGTACCCGGTGGACTCCGTGCCGACCGTGGTCAAGCGCATCAACAACTCGTTCCGTCGTGCCGACCAGATCCAGTGGAAAGCCGGCAAAGGCCCGGGCGACGAAGGCTACATCGACTACTTCGCGCCAATCGTGGCTGACGCCGAAGCCGGTTTCGGCGGTGTACTGAACGCCTACGAGCTGATGAAGAGCATGATTGAAGCTGGCGCTGCCGGCGTGCACTTCGAAGACCAACTGGCTTCGGTGAAAAAATGCGGCCACATGGGCGGCAAGGTATTGGTACCGACCCAGGAAGCCGTACAGAAGCTGACTGCTGCGCGCCTGGCGGCTGACGTTGCCGGCACGCCGACCATCATCCTGGCCCGTACCGACGCCAACGCTGCGGACCTGCTGACCTCGGACTGCGACCCGTACGACCAGCCGTTCGTGACCGGCGAACGCACCCAGGAAGGTTTCTACAAAGTGCGCGCCGGTCTCGACCAGGCCATCGCCCGCGGCCTGGCCTACGCGCCGTACGCCGACCTGATCTGGTGCGAAACCGCCAAGCCGGACCTGGACGAAGCCCGCCGCTTTGCCGAAGCGATCAAGAAGGAATACCCGGACCAACTGCTGTCCTACAACTGCTCGCCTTCTTTCAACTGGAAGAAGAACCTGGACGACGCGACCATCGCCAAGTTCCAGCGCGAACTGTCCGCCATGGGCTACAAGCACCAGTTCATCACCCTGGCCGGCATTCACAACATGTGGCACAGCATGTTCAACCTGGCGCACGACTACGCCCGCAACGACATGACCGCCTACGTGAAGCTGCAGGAACAGGAATTCGCTGACGCCGCCAAGGGCTACACCTTCGTGGCTCACCAGCAGGAAGTGGGCACCGGCTACTTCGACGACATGACCACCGTGATCCAGGGCGGCACCTCGTCCGTGACCGCGCTGACCGGTTCGACCGAAGAAGAGCAGTTCCACTGATCGATGTGAGCACACGGCCACTGCGGACCCGTTAAAGAGCTAACCGCAGTGCCGCACGATCTGACGCCCCGACTGGTTCGGGGCGTTTTTTTGCCTGAGATATCTGCCCCGGGCCAATGAGAGTCCAAATGTGGGAGGGGGCTTGCCCCCGATAGCGGTGGACCAGCAACAGCGTTATTGACTGACACTCAGCAATCGGGAGCAAGCCCCCTCCTACAAGGGCAACCCATGCAACCTGAAGATTTTGTACAAAACCTTGATCCAGAGCGGTATTCGCTGCAGATAAATCGGTTAAAAGATCCGCTCCGGCAACTAGCGCTAATCAAGCAAGTAACGGCAACTTACCCCGCGGCATGAGAAACAATCGCTTAAACCCCACGCAAACAATATTCATTATCATTTGGAACATGAAAACTTCGTTGCAGATTAAACAAAACATAATTGATCAAATGCCCGCTAATGCCCGCCCCGCAAGGGCTACAGCCCCAAGAAGGTGCACTATGTGCTTATTCCATCGAATAATTTCGCTATAGGAATTTTACTTGCCCGGTGTTTAGCCATAAAATCACCGCGATTGATTGCAGTGCGACATATCGTCACTGCATCGTTACTTTTTCGAGCTCAGAGACCTTTGCTCTCTGTTAAGGATTTCCAGCATGACCGAAGCGACAGGACTCATGGCCCACAACTGGGGCTTTGCCATTTTCCTCCTCGGTGTTGTCGGCCTTTGCGCCTTCATGCTCGGTGTTTCCAGCCTCCTCGGGTCAAAAGCCTGGGGCCGCAGCAAGAATGAACCGTTCGAATCCGGCATGCTGCCTACAGGTGGCGCCCGCTTGCGGCTCTCAGCCAAATTCTATCTGGTCGCGATGCTCTTCGTGATCTTCGACATCGAAGCCCTCTTTCTCTTTGCCTGGTCTGTGTCCGTCCGCGAAAGCGGCTGGACCGGATTCGTCGAAGCCCTCGTTTTCATAGCAATTCTGTTGGCAGGCCTTGTCTACCTATTTCGAGTGGGCGCCCTTGACTGGGCTCCGGAAGCTCGTCGTAAGCGGCAAGCGAAGCTGAAACAATGAGGCTTTGGCGATGCAATACAATCTCACCAGGATCGACCCGGATGCTCCTAACGAGCAGTACCCCATCGGCGAACGGGAAACCGTTTCCGACCCGTTAGAAGACCAAGTCCACAAAAACATCTACATGGGCAAGCTGGAAGACGTGCTGAGTGGCGCGGTCAACTGGGGACGTAAGAACTCCCTGTGGCCGTACAACTTCGGTCTTTCGTGTTGCTACGTGGAAATGACCACCGCCTTCACGGCGCCCCACGACATCGCGCGCTTTGGCGCCGAAGTTATCCGGGCCTCACCGCGCCAGGCGGATTTCATGGTTATCGCCGGTACCTGCTTTATCAAGATGGCGCCGATCATTCAGCGTCTCTACGAGCAAATGCTCGAACCGAAGTGGGTTATCTCCATGGGTTCGTGCGCCAACTCCGGTGGCATGTACGACATCTACTCCGTGGTTCAGGGGGTGGACAAGTTCCTGCCCGTGGACGTCTACGTGCCTGGCTGCCCGCCCCGCCCCGAAGCATTCCTGCAAGGCTTGATGCTGTTGCAGGAATCGATTGGCAAGGAGCGTCGCCCGCTTTCCTGGGTCGTCGGTGATCAAGGCGTGTACCGCGCCGAGATGCCGTCGCAAAAGGAACAGCGCCGCGAACAGCGAATCGCAGTCACCAACCTGCGCAGCCCCGACGAAGTCTGATCCAGCACCGCTTCTTTTATAGAACGAAAACCTGGCTTCATTCTTTACGTTGACCGAAAGCGATAAAAAACCATGACTACAGGCAGTGCTCTGTACATCCCGCCTTATAAGGCAGACGACCAGGATGTGGTCGTCGAACTCAACAACCGTTTTGGCCCTGACGCCTTCACCGCCCAGGCCACACGCACCGGTATGCCAGTGCTGTGGGTGGCGCGCGCCAAGCTCGTCGAAGTCCTGACCTTCCTGCGCAACCTGCCCAAGCCGTACGTCATGCTCTATGACCTGCATGGCGTGGACGAGCGTCTGCGTACCAAGCGCCAGGGGCTGCCGAGCGGCGCCGATTTCACCGTGTTCTATCACCTGATGTCGCTGGAACGTAACAGCGACGTGATGATCAAGGTCGCGCTGTCCGAAAGCGACCTGAGCATCCCGACCGTGACCGGTATCTGGCCGAATGCCAGTTGGTACGAACGCGAAGTCTGGGACATGTTCGGTATCGACTTCCCGGGCCACCCGCACCTGACGCGCATCATGATGCCGCCGACCTGGGAAGGTCACCCGCTGCGCAAGGACTTCCCTGCCCGCGCCACCGAGTTCGACCCGTTCAGCCTCAACCTCGCCAAGCAGCAGCTTGAAGAAGAGGCCGCGCGCTTCCGTCCGGAAGACTGGGGCATGAAGCGTTCCGGCACCAACGAGGACTACATGTTCCTCAACCTGGGCCCGAACCACCCTTCGGCCCACGGTGCCTTCCGCATCATCCTGCAACTGGACGGCGAAGAAATCGTCGACTGCGTGCCGGACATCGGCTACCACCACCGTGGTGCCGAGAAGATGGCCGAGCGTCAGTCGTGGCACAGCTTCATCCCCTATACCGACCGTATCGATTACCTCGGCGGCGTGATGAACAACCTGCCGTACGTGCTCTCGGTCGAGAAGCTGGCCGGCATCAAGGTCCCGGACCGCGTCGACACCATCCGCATCATGATGGCCGAGTTCTTCCGGATCACCAGCCACCTGCTGTTCTTGGGTACCTATATCCAGGACGTCGGCGCCATGACCCCGGTGTTCTTCACCTTCACCGACCGTCAGCGCGCCTACAAGGTCATCGAAGCCATCACCGGTTTCCGCCTGCACCCGGCCTGGTACCGCATCGGCGGCGTCGCCCACGACCTGCCGAATGGCTGGGAACGCCTGGTCAAGGAATTCATCGACTGGATGCCCAAGCGTCTGGACGAGTACCAGAAAGCCGCCCTGGACAACAGCATCCTCAAGGGTCGGACCATCGGCGTTGCCGCCTACAACACCAAAGAGGCCCTGGAATGGGGCGTCACCGGTGCAGGCTTGCGTTCGACCGGTTGCGACTTCGACCTGCGTAAAGCGCGCCCCTATTCCGGCTACGAGAACTTCGAGTTCGAAGTGCCGCTGGCGGCCAATGGCGATGCCTACGACCGTTGCATCGTGCGCGTCGAAGAAATGCGCCAGAGCCTGAAGATCATCGAGCAGTGCATGCGCAACATGCCGGCCGGCCCGTACAAGGCGGATCACCCGCTGACGACGCCGCCGCCGAAAGAGCGCACGCTGCAGCACATCGAAACCCTGATCACGCACTTCCTGCAGGTTTCGTGGGGCCCGGTGATGCCGGCCAACGAATCCTTCCAGATGATCGAAGCGACCAAGGGTATCAACAGTTATTACCTGACGAGCGATGGCGGCACCATGAGCTACCGCACCCGGATTCGTACCCCAAGCTTCGCCCACTTGCAGCAGATCCCTTCGGTGATCAAAGGTGAGATGGTCGCGGACTTGATTGCGTACCTGGGTAGTATCGATTTCGTTATGGCCGACGTGGACCGCTAAGCATGAACAGCAAGCTTATCCAGACAGACCGTTTCACCCTGAGTGAAACCGAGCGCTCGGCCATCGAGCACGAGCTGCATCACTACGAAGACCCGCGCGCGGCGTCGATCGAAGCCTTGAAGATCGTCCAGAAGGAACGTGGCTGGGTGCCAGACGGCGCCCTCTACGCCATCGGCGAGATCCTCGGCATCCCCGCCAGCGACGTTGAAGGCGTGGCCACGTTCTACAGCCAGATCTTCCGCCAGCCGGTCGGCCGCCACATCATTCGCGTGTGCGACAGCATGGTTTGCTACATCGGTGGCCACGAGTCGGTGGTCAGCGAGATCCAGAGCACGCTGGGCATCGGCCTTGGCCAAACCACCCCGGACGGCCGCTTCACGCTGCTGCCGGTGTGCTGCCTGGGCAACTGCGACAAAGCGCCGGCGTTGATGATCGACGACGACACATTCGGTGACGTGCAGCCAGCTGGCGTGACCCAATTGCTCGAGGGCTACCCATGACCCTGACTTCCTTCGGCCCGGCCAACCTGATCAAGCGTTCGGCCGAAACCCACCCGCTGACCTGGCGCCTGCGTGACGACGGCGAGCCGGTCTGGCTTGACGAGTACCAGGCCAAGAACGGTTACGCGGCCGCGCGCAAAGCCTTTGCCGACATGGCCCAGGACGACATCGTCCAGACCGTGAAGGACGCCGGCCTCAAGGGGCGCGGCGGCGCAGGCTTCCCCACGGGCGTGAAGTGGGGCCTGATGCCCAAAGACGAATCCATCAACATCCGCTACCTGCTGTGCAACGCGGATGAAATGGAGCCCAACACCTGGAAAGACCGCATGCTGATGGAGCAACTGCCCCATCTGCTGATCGAAGGCATGCTGATCAGCGCCCGCGCGCTGAAAACCTACCGTGGCTACATCTTCCTGCGCGGCGAGTACACCACCGCCGCCAAGCACCTCAACCGTGCCGTGCAAGAAGCCAAGGCAGCAGGCCTGTTGGGCAAGAACATCCTCGGTTCGGGTTTTGACTTCGAACTGTTCGTGCACACCGGCGCCGGGCGTTACATCTGCGGTGAAGAAACCGCACTGATCAACTCCCTCGAAGGCCGCCGCGCCAACCCGCGCTCCAAGCCGCCCTTCCCTGCCGCCGTGGGCGTGTGGGGCAAGCCGACCTGCGTGAACAACGTCGAGACCCTGTGCAACGTGCCGGCGATCATCGCCGACGGCGTGGACTGGTACAAATCGTTGGCCCGCGAAGGCAGCGAAGACATGGGCACCAAGCTCATGGGCTTCTCCGGCAAGGTCAAGAACCCTGGCCTGTGGGAACTGCCGTTCGGCGTGACCGCACGCGAGCTGTTCGAGGACTACGCCGGCGGCATGCGCGACGGCTACACCCTCAAGGCCTGGCAGCCAGGCGGCGCCGGCACCGGCTTCCTGCTCCCCGAGCACCTCGACGCACAGATGTATGCCGGCGGCATCGGCAAGGTGGGCACCCGGATGGGTACCGGCCTGGCGATGGCGGTGGACAACACCGTGAACATGGTCTCGCTGCTGCGCAACATGGAGCAGTTCTTTGCCCGTGAATCGTGCGGCTTCTGCACCCCATGCCGCGACGGCTTGCCGTGGAGCGTCAAGCTGCTGATGGCCCTGGAAAACGGCGAAGGCCGCGAGGGTGACATCGAGACCCTGCTGGGGCTGGTCGGTTTCCTCGGCCCAGGCAAGACCTTCTGTGCTCACGCACCGGGCGCCGTGGAGCCATTGGGCAGCGCAATCAAATACTTCCGCTCGGAGTTCGAAGCCGGCATCGCGCCTGTCAGCGCCGCCGTCCCGCCTCTGGCAAGGCCGATCGTAGTCGGCGCGTAACGCTTAAAAAGCGAAGGGTCCGTACCCTTCGCTTTCTCATGGGCTGACGCCGTAAAGGCTGTGTTGATGCCCATGAACAACAAGATTCCATTAGCCACGCCCGCTGACAACGGGCCAACGAAGAACTTTGAACCATGGCCACTATCCACGTAGACGGCAAAGCGCTCGAAGTCGATGGGGCGGACAACCTGTTACAGGCGTGTCTGTCACTAGGCCTCGACATCCCTTATTTCTGCTGGCACCCCGCGCTTGGTAGCGTCGGTGCCTGTCGCCAGTGTGCGGTCAAGCAGTACACCGACGAAAACGACACCCGTGGTCGTATCGTCATGTCCTGCATGACGCCAGCCACCGACAACACCTGGATCTCCATCGACGATGATGAATCCAAGGCGTTCCGCGCCAGCGTTGTCGAATGGCTGATGACCAACCACCCCCACGACTGCCCGGTCTGTGAGGAAGGCGGTCACTGCCACCTGCAAGACATGACGGTGATGACCGGCCACAACGAGCGCCGTTATCGCTTCACCAAGCGTACCCACCAGAACCAGCAGCTGGGCCCGTTCATTTCCCACGAAATGAACCGCTGCATCGCCTGCTACCGCTGCGTACGCTTCTATAAAGACTACGCCGGCGGCACCGACCTCGGCGTATTCGGCGCCCACGACAACGTGTACTTCGGTCGCGTTGAAGACGGTGTGCTCGAAAGCGAGTTCTCCGGCAACCTCACCGAGGTCTGCCCGACCGGTGTGTTCACCGACAAAACTCACTCCGAGCGCTACAACCGTAAGTGGGACATGCAGTTCTCGCCGAGCATCTGCCATGGCTGCTCGAGCGGTTGCAACATCTCCCCGGGCGAGCGCTACGGCGAACTGCGTCGCATCGAAAACCGCTTCAACGGTTCGGTCAACCAGTACTTCCTGTGCGACCGTGGCCGTTTCGGCTATGGCTACGTCAACCGCGAAGACCGCCCACGCCAGCCGCTGCTGGCCGATGGCGCCAAGCTGAGCCTCGACGCAGCGCTGGATAAAGCCGCCGACCTGCTGCGCGGCCGTAACATCGTCGGTATCGGTTCGCCCCGCGCCAGCCTCGAAAGCAACTACGCGTTGCGCGAACTGGTGGGTGCCGAGCACTTCTACTGCGGTATCGAAGCCGGTGAGCTGGAGCGCATCCGCCTGGTCCTGCAAGTGCTGAACGACAGCCCGCTGCCGGTGCCGAACATGCGCGACATCGAAGACCACGACGCCATCTTCGTGCTCGGTGAAGACCTGACCCAGACCGCCGCGCGTATCGCGTTGTCCCTGCGTCAATCGGTCAAAGGCAAGGCCGAAGACATGGCCGACGCCATGCGCGTACAGCCTTGGCTCGACGCCGCGGTGAAAAACATCGGCCAGCACGCGCTGAACCCGCTGTTTATCGCCAGCCTGGCGGAAACCAAGCTCGACGACATCGCCGAAGAATGCGTGCACGCTGCGCCGGATGACCTGGCGCGCATCGGTTTCGCCGTGGCCCACGCCCTCGACGCCAGCGCACCGGCGGTCGAAGGCCTGGACACTGAAGCCGTCGAACTGGCCCAACGCATTGCCGACGCCCTGCTGGCAGCCAAGCGTCCATTGATCATTGCCGGTACCTCGCTGGGTTCCAAGGCATTGATCGAAGCCGCCGCCAACATCGCCAAGGCCTTGAAGCTGCGCGACAAGAACGGTTCCATCAGCCTGGTCGTGCCGGAAGCCAACAGCCTCGGCCTGGCCATGCTCGGTGGCGAGTCCCTGGACGCCGCCCTGCAAACCGTTATCGACGGCACCGCCGATGCGATCGTGGTGCTGGAAAACGACCTGTACACCCGCACCGACGCCGCCAAGGTTGACGCTGCGCTGAACGCCGCCAAGGTCCTGATCGTCGCCGACCACCAGAAGACCGCCACCAGCGATCGCGCCCACCTGGTACTGCCAGCCGCCACCTTCGCCGAAGGCGACGGTACCCTGGTCAGCCAGGAAGGCCGTGCCCAGCGCTTCTTCCAGGTGTTCGATCCGAAGTACATGGACGCCAGCATCCTGGTTCACGAAGGCTGGCGCTGGCTGCATGCCCTGCGCGCCACCTTGCTGAACCAGCCGATCGACTGGACCCAGCTGGACCACGTGACCGCCGCCGCCGCCGCGAGCGCGCCGCAGCTGGCGCGTATCGTCGACGCCGCACCGTCCGCCGCGTTCCGCATCAAGGGCATGAAACTCGCCCGTGAGCCGCTGCGTTACTCCGGTCGTACCGCCATGCGCGCCGACATCAGCGTGCACGAACCGCGCACTCCACAAGACAACGACACCGCGTTCGCCTTCTCCATGGAAGGTTACTCGGGTTCGGTCGAGCCCCGTCAGCAGGTGCCGTTTGCCTGGTCGCCGGGCTGGAACTCGCCACAGGCCTGGAACAAGTTCCAGGACGAAGTCGGTGGGCATATCCGCGCTGGCGACCCGGGCACCCGCCTGATCGAAACCCAGGGCGACTCGCTGAACTGGTTCGCGGCGGTCCCGCGTCCGTTCAACCCGGCCCAGGGCACCTGGCAGGTTGTGCCGCTCTTCCACCTGTTCGGCAGCGAAGAGACCTCTTCCAAGGCCGCACCGGTACAAGAGCGCATTCCCGAAGCCTACGTGTCCTTGGCCAAGTCCGAAGCCGACCGCCTGGGCGTCAACGACGGTGCCCTGCTCAGCGTGAGCGTGGGCGGCCAGACCCTGCGTCTGCCGCTGCGCATCAACGAAGCGTTGGGTGCCGGCCTGGTTGCACTGCCTAAAGGCCTCGCCGGTATCCCACCTGCGATCTTTGGCAAAACCGTTGACGGTCTGCAGGAGGCAGCGCAATGACCTGGTTCACCCCTGAAGTGATCGACGTGATCATCTCGGTCGTCAAGGCCATCGTGATCCTGTTGGCCGTGGTCGTCGCGGGCGCCCTGCTCAGCTTCGTCGAACGTCGCCTGCTGGGCTGGTGGCAGGACCGTTACGGTCCGAACCGCGTTGGCCCGTTCGGTATGTTCCAGATCGCTGCCGACATGCTGAAGATGTTCTTCAAGGAAGACTGGACCCCGCCGTTTGCCGACAAGGTGATCTTCACCCTGGCACCCGTCGTGGCCATGAGCGCCTTGCTGATCGCCTTCGCGGTCATCCCGATCACCCCGACCTGGGGCGTGGCGGACCTGAACATCGGCTTGCTGTTCTTCTTCGCCATGGCCGGTTTGTCGGTCTATGCGGTGCTGTTCGCCGGTTGGTCGAGCAACAACAAGTTCGCCCTGCTGGGCAGCTTGCGGGCCTCGGCCCAGACCGTGTCCTACGAAGTGTTCATGGGCCTCGCGCTGATGGGCATCGTGGTGCAGGTCGGCTCGTTCAACATGCGCGACATCGTCGAGTACCAGGCGCAGAACCTGTGGTTCATCATTCCGCAGTTCTTCGGCTTCTGTACCTTCTTCATCGCCGGCGTCGCCGTGACTCACCGTCACCCGTTCGACCAGCCGGAAGCGGAACAGGAACTGGCCGACGGTTACCACATTGAATACGCCGGCATGAAATGGGGCATGTTCTTCGTCGGTGAGTACATCGGCATCATCTTGATCTCGGCCCTGCTGGTCACGCTGTTCTTCGGCGGCTGGCACGGTCCATTCGGCATCCTGCCGCAGCTGGCGTTCTTCTGGTTCTTCCTGAAGACCGCGTTCTTCATCATGCTGTTTATCCTGCTGCGCGCTTCCATTCCGCGTCCACGGTATGACCAGGTGATGGATTTCAGCTGGCGTTTCTGCCTGCCGCTGACCCTGATCAATTTGCTGGTGACTGCTGCCGTTGTGTTGTTGAACACGCCAGCGGGCGCGGTTCAGTGAGGATTTGACCCATGTTCAAATATATTGGCGACATCGTTAAGGGTACCGGTACCCAGTTGCGAAGCCTGGTGATGGTTTTCGGCCATGGCTTCCGCAAACGCGACACCCTGCAATACCCGGAAGAAGCGGTGTACCTGCCGCCGCGCTATCGCGGCCGCATCGTGCTGACCCGCGACCCCGATGGCGAAGAGCGTTGCGTAGCCTGCAACCTGTGCGCCGTGGCGTGCCCGGTGGGTTGCATCTCCCTGCAGAAAGCTGAAACCGAAGACGGTCGCTGGTACCCGGACTTCTTCCGCATCAACTTCTCGCGCTGCATTTTCTGCGGCCTCTGCGAGGAAGCTTGCCCGACCACCGCGATCCAGCTCACACCGGATTTCGAGATGGCCGAGTTCAAACGTCAGGACCTGGTGTACGAGAAAGAAGATCTGCTGATCTCTGGTCCCGGTAAAAACCCTGATTACAACTTCTATCGTGTTGCAGGTATGGCCGTTGCCGGTAAGCCGAAAGGCGCCGCACAAAACGAAGCCGAGCCGATCAACGTGAAGAGCTTGCTGCCTTAAGGAAGAAAGATGGAATTCGCTTTCTATTTCGCATCGGGTATTGCAGTGGTGTCCACGCTTCGCGTGATCACCAACACCAACCCCGTGCACGCCCTGCTCTACCTGATCATTTCGCTGATCGCCGTGGCCATGACCTTCTTCAGCCTCGGCGCGCCGTTCGCCGGTGTGCTCGAAGTGATCGCCTACGCCGGCGCCATCATGGTGCTGTTCGTGTTTGTGGTGATGATGCTCAACCTCGGGCCGGCCTCGGTCGCCCAGGAACGCGTCTGGCTCAAGCCCGGCATCTGGCTCGGCCCGGTTGTCCTCGCAGCGCTGCTGCTGGGTGAACTGCTGTATGTGCTGTTCGCTCACCAGAGCGGCCAGGCCATCGGCCACACCACCGTGGACGCGAAAGCCGTGGGCATCAGCCTGTTCGGTCCGTACCTGCTGGTGGTCGAACTGGCTTCGATGCTGCTGCTCGCCGCAGCCATCACCGCCTTCCACTTGGGCCGCAACGAAGCCAAGGAGCAATGACGATGCCTGCTATCCCTTTGGAGCATGGTCTGGCGGTCGCCGGCATCCTGTTCTGCCTTGGCCTGGTCGGCCTGATGGTTCGCCGTAACATTCTGTTCGTGTTGATGAGCCTGGAAATCATGATGAACGCTGCGGCACTGGCGTTCATCGTTGCGGGTGCACGTTGGGGCCAGCCGGATGGACAAGTCATGTTCATCCTGGTGATCAGCCTGGCAGCCGCCGAGGCCAGTATCGGCCTGGCGATCCTGCTGCAACTGTATCGTCGCTTCCACACGCTTGATATCGACGCTGCCAGTGAGATGCGCGGATGAACATGATCTTTCTGACTTTCGTATTTCCCCTGATCGGTTTCCTGCTGCTGTCGTTCTCTCGCGGACGCTGGTCGGAAAACCTTTCTGCCCTGATCGGTGTGGGCTCCATTGGCCTGTCGGCCATTGTCGCCGCCTACGTCATCTGGCAATTCAACGTGGCGCCGCCGGAAGGTGGTCACTACACCCTGGTGCTGTGGCAGTGGATGTCGGTGGAAGGCTTCAAGCCTAACTTCGCCCTCTACGTCGACGGCCTGTCGATCACCATGCTCGGTGTGGTGGTGGGCGTGGGCTTCCTGATCCACCTGTTCGCGTCCTGGTACATGCGCGGTGAAGCGGGCTACTCGCGCTTCTTCTCGTACACCAACCTGTTTATCGCCAGCATGCTGTTCCTGGTGCTCGGCGATAACCTGTTGTTCCTGTACTTCGGTTGGGAAGGCGTGGGCCTGTGCTCGTACCTGTTGATCGGTTTCTACTACAGCAACCGCAACAACGGTAACGCGGCACTCAAGGCGTTTATCGTCACCCGGATCGGCGACGTGTTCATGGCCATCGGCCTGTTCATCCTGTTCCAACAGGTGGGCACGCTGAACATCCAGGAACTGCTGGTGCTGGCACCGCAGAAATTCCAGGTCGGCGACTTCTGGATCACCCTGGCGACCCTGATGCTGCTGGGCGGCGCCGTGGGTAAGTCCGCGCAACTGCCGCTGCAAACCTGGCTGGCGGATGCGATGGCCGGTCCTACCCCGGTGTCGGCACTGATCCACGCCGCCACCATGGTCACCGCCGGTGTCTACCTGATCGCCCGTACCCACGGCCTGTTCACCCTGGCGCCGGACATCCTGCACCTGGTGGGCGTGGTCGGCGGCGTGACCCTGGTACTGGCCGGCTTCGCCGCGCTGGTGCAGACCGACATCAAGCGTATCCTTGCTTACTCGACCATGAGCCAGATCGGCTATATGTTCCTGGCCCTGGGCGTCGGCGCCTGGGACGCGGCGATCTTCCACCTGATGACCCACGCGTTCTTCAAGGCCCTGCTGTTCCTGGCCTCCGGCGCGGTGATCGTTGCCTGCCACCACGAGCAGAACATCTTCAAGATGGGTGGCCTGTGGAAGAAACTGCCACTGGCCTACGCCAGCTTCATCGTCGGTGGTGCCGCCCTGGCCGCCTTGCCGTTGGTGACCGCCGGTTTCTACTCCAAAGACGAAATCCTCTGGGAAGCCTTTGCCAGCGGTAACCAGAACCTGCTGTACGCAGGCCTGGTGGGTGCGTTCATGACCTCGCTGTACACCTTCCGCCTGATCTTCATCACCTTCCACGGTGAAGCCAAGACCGAAGCCCACGCAGGCCATGGCATTTCCCACTGGTTGCCCCTGTCGGTGCTGATCATCCTGTCGACCTTCATCGGCGCCCTGATCACCCCGCCACTGGCCGGTGTACTGCCGGAAAGCGCCGGCCATGCCGGCGGCGCCGCCAAGCACAGCCTGGAAATCGCCTCGGGCGCCATTGCCATCGCCGGTATCCTGCTGGCGGCCATGCTGTTCCTCGGCAAGCGTCGCTTCGTGACCGCCGTGGCCAACAGTGGCGTTGGCCGTTTCCTCTCGGCCTGGTGGTTCGCTGCCTGGGGCTTCGACTGGATCTACGACAAACTGTTCGTCAAGCCATACCTGGCCATCAGTCATGTACTGCGTAAAGACCCGCTCGACCAGACCATCGGTTTGATCCCGCGCGCTGCCAAAGGCGGTCACACTGCCCTGAGCCGTACCGAGACTGGTCAATTGCGTTGGTATGCAGCTTCCATGGCTGCTGGTGCCGTGCTGGTGATCGGCGCCATCGTCGTGGTAGCGGTCTGACTATGTTTAAGTGCACTGCGTACTTTGCGAACTTGCGAAAGGAAACGAGCCCGTCATGATTCTGCCCTGGCTAATCCTGATCCCCTTTATCGGCGGCCTGCTCTGCTGGATGGGTGAACGCTTCGGCGCCACCCTCCCCCGCTGGATTGCGTTGCTGACCATGTCCCTGGAACTCGCGCTCGGCCTCTGGCTGTGGGCCCATGGCGACTATTCATTTGCTCCGGCACCGGGTGTCGATCCGACGTTCGCGCTTGAATTCAAGCACGTGTGGATCCAGCGCTTCGGCATCAACGTGCACCTGGCCCTCGATGGCCTGTCGCTGTTGATGATCCTGCTGACCGGCCTGCTGGGTATCCTCTCGGTACTCTGCTCCTGGAAAGAGATCCAGCGTCACGTGGGCTTCTTCCACCTGAACCTGATGTGGATCCTGGGCGGCGTTGTCGGCGTGTTCCTCGCCCTCGACCTGTTCATGTTCTTCTTCTTCTGGGAAATGATGCTGGTGCCGATGTACTTCCTCATCGCGCTCTGGGGTCACAGTTCTTCGGACGGCAAGAAAACCCGGATCTACGCGGCGACCAAGTTCTTCATCTTCACCCAGGCTTCCGGCCTGATCATGTTGGTGGCGATCCTGGGCCTGGTACTGGTCAACTTCAACAGCACGGGCGTGATTACCTTCAACTACGCCGACCTGTTGAAAACCAAGATGTCCCTGACCACCGAGTACATCCTGATGCTGGGCTTCTTCATCGCCTTCGCGGTGAAGCTGCCGGTGGTGCCGTTCCACTCCTGGCTGCCTGACGCGCACGCCCAGGCGCCGACCGCCGGTTCGGTGGACCTGGCCGGTATCCTGCTGAAGACGGCGGCCTACGGCCTGCTGCGTTTCGCCCTGCCGCTGTTCCCGAACGCCTCGGCCGAGTTCGCGCCGATTGCCATGACCCTCGGTCTGATCGGGATCTTCTACGGTGCCTTCCTGGCGTTCGCGCAAACCGACATCAAACGCCTGATCGCTTTCTCGTCCGTTTCCCACATGGGCTTCGTACTGATCGGCATCTACTCCGGCAGCCAGCTGGCGTTGCAAGGCGCAGTGATCCAGATGTTGGCCCACGGTGTCTCGGCCGCCGCACTCTTTATCCTGAGTGGCCAGTTGTACGAGCGCCTGCACACCCGTGACATGCGTGAGATGGGCGGCGTGTGGTCGCGCATCGCGTACCTGCCGGCGATCAGCCTGTTCTTCGCCGCCGCTTCCCTGGGCTTGCCGGGTACCGGTAACTTCATCGGCGAGTTCCTGATCCTGATGGGTACCTTCGTGCAAACGCCGTGGATCAGCGCCATTGCTACGTCCGGCCTGGTATTCGGTTCGGTCTACTCGCTGATCATGATCCACCGCGCCTACTTCGGCCCGGCCAAGTCCGACGCCGTCCTGAAAGGGATGGATGCTCGTGAACTGATCATGGTGCTCGGCCTTGCGGTATTGCTGATCTACATCGGCGTGTACCCGCAACCGTTCCTGGACACTTCTGCCGCGACGATGCATGGCGTGCAGCAGTGGTTCGGCACCGCCTTCTCTCAACTCGCTTCGGCCCGGTAAGAGCGCTATGGAATTCACGATCCAACACTTTATCGCGCTTGCGCCGCTGCTGATCACCAGCCTCACCATCGTGGTGGTGATGCTGGCGATCGCCTGGCGCCGCAATCACTCACAAACGTTCCTGCTGTCCTGCGCCGGTCTGAACCTGGCCTTGCTGTCGATTATCCCGGCACTCAAGGTCGCGCCACTGGCGGTGACCCCGCTGATGATGGTCGATGACTTTGCGCTGCTGTATATCGCGCTGATCCTCGTCGCCACCCTCGCCTGCGTCACCCTCGCCCACGCCTACCTCGGCGAAGGCGGCACCGGCTACCCAGGCAACCGCGAAGAGCTGTACCTGCTGATCCTGCTGGCTGCGGCCGGCGGTATCGTGCTGGTCAGCGCGCAGCACCTGGCCGGCTTGTTCATCGGCCTGGAACTGCTGTCGATCCCGACCTACGGCCTGGTGGCCTATGCCTTCTTCAACAAGCGCTCCCTGGAAGCCGGCATCAAGTACATGGTGCTGTCGGCCGCCGGTTCCGCGTTCCTGTTGTTCGGCATGGCCCTGCTCTATGCCGAAGCCGGCAGCCTGAGCTTCACCGGTATCGGCCACGCCCTGGCCGCCACCAACAGCCCCGCGCCGATTGCCCAGCTGGGCCTGGCGATGATGCTGATCGGCCTGGCGTTCAAGCTGTCGCTGGTGCCGTTCCACCTGTGGACCCCGGACGTGTACGAAGGCGCCCCGGCGCCGGTGGCGGCGTTCCTGGCGACCGCGTCCAAGGTTGCGGTGTTTGCGGTGATGGTGCGTCTGTTCCAGATCTCGCCTGCCGCCAACACCGGCGTGCTGAGCAACGTGCTGACCGTGATCGCCATCGCGTCGATCCTGTTCGGTAACCTGCTGGCGCTGACCCAGAACAACCTCAAGCGTCTGCTGGGTTACTCGTCCATCGCTCACTTCGGCTACCTGCTGATCGCCCTGGTGGCGAGCAAAGGCCTGGCCGTGGAAGCCATCGGCGTGTACCTGGTCACCTACGTGATCACCAGCCTCGGCGCGTTCGGCGTGATCACCTTGATGTCCTCGCCTTACAAAGGCCGTGACGCCGACGCCCTGTACGAGTATCGCGGCCTGTTCTGGCGCCGTCCGTACCTGACCGCCGTACTCACCGTGATGATGCTGTCCCTGGCTGGTATCCCGCTCACCGCAGGCTTCATCGGCAAGTTCTACATCGTCGCTACCGGTGTCGAAGCCCACGAGTGGTGGCTGGTTGCGTCCCTGGTGCTGGGCAGTGCCATCGGGGTGTTCTACTACCTGCGCGTGATGGTCACCCTGTACCTGATCGAGCCAAACCTGCGCCGTGTGGATGCCGAGCTGCACTGGGAACAGAAAGCCGGTGGCGTGATGCTGCTGGCCATCGCCCTGCTCGCCTTCTTCCTGGGCGTGTACCCACAACCGTTGCTCACCCTGGTGCAGCACGCGGTGCTGGGCGTTTGATCGCTTAGTCGATGCGGTAAACAAAACGGCGCCTTCGGGCGCCGTTTTGCATTTCCAGAGCAGCCCCCACCGTCAGTCGCGAATAGCCCAGAACTGTATGACCAACCCCGGGAATGCCCCCGGCACATGCAGGGCAAAGCCGGCCGACTGGCTGAGCAACTGCCAATACTCGCTGGCGCGATCCAGTTCGAAATAAGTGACGCCTGCGTGGAACGGCAATTGCCGTGGTGCGGCCGTCAGCGCGAGCAAACCGATCCCCGGCAGCTGCAGGTTGACCAGGTCACGGATCTTCTCCACCGAGCCGATCTTGACCCGACGTGGAAAGCTGTCGCGCAGGCTTTCGGCAGGCACCTGCGCCTGCACCGCCAGGATGAAGGTGGCCGAACTCAGCAGCGCCTTGTCCGGTAATGCCGCCACGCGTATCCCGAACTGACGTTCTTCCAATGGGATGGCAATGGCACGCACATCCATGATGATCGACAGCGTACGGCGCAGGTCGTCCATCACTGGGGCAAAGGTTTCAGCAAGCGCGGTATGACGATAGACCGGGTACGTTGCCGCGCGTTTATCGGCGCCGGTAAACGTTGCCAACTCCCCGGCCAGGCTTGCGAGGTCGCGGTATAGCTGCTCGGGGTGCAGGCCAGTCATAAGCGACAAGTGGCGCACCAACGGCACGCTGCGATTAAGGACCTGTAGCAACAGGAAATCGGCGATGTGCTTCTCCCCACTGCCATCGGCGCCAATCAGGCGCATGGCCAGGGCATCGACCCGTTGCTGCAACAGCCCCAACAGCTCATCAACGCACCTTCCCAGAGGCTCGGCGGCGCGAATATCCAGGCACGGCGGGCAGTAATCGCGGTCAAGCAGCACACTGTTATCCGCGCGTTTCTCCACCACTCGAGCGATGCCCAGGGTGGTATGGGCGTCGGCCACATCACCTGCAAATGCCAGGCGCAATCGCAGTTTACCGATGCTCATCAGCGCACTGGTGTCGAGGCCGTTGCTGTCCCACACTTCGTATTCAACGCTGCGATGGCGGGCGAAATTTTCCCAACCGGGATCATCGTCCACTTCCACCCTGCCGGGACGCCAGCTGGGCAGAGCCAGCACCACATTCAAGTCACGGGCGTCTGCAGGGATGTCCAGGGGCAGCGGCATCTCATCGGTAAACGGCAGGCCCATGGGCGTGCCGTCCGGGAATACACCGTCACAGGACAGCAAGGCCAGTTTGCCCAAGGCCAGTTGCTGCCGGTCAATTTCAAGTGTGGAAAAGCCCCACGCATAAGCGCGCAATCGACTGACCCGTGCTTCCAGTTGGGCCTGCAGAAAACGGTCGTGTTGTTGCAGATGCTGGGGTTGTAACAGCATGCCTTCAGACCAGATTACTTTGTTATTCCAAGCCATAAGATTCCCACTTGTGCAGACGTGCCAGCGGCAGGACGTTACTTGCCATCATCGGCTTCCTTGGGCAGTTGCGGTACGCCGGCAGGTCCGGTGGCCGCCGACTGCGCCGCCGCCGTGCCGGCAATAGCAGCCGCTGGCGAGGGCACGGGGGCGACCGAGGCGAGGATCGCGCCCGGGGTGATGTTGAGGCAGGTCGAGCCGACTTTCAGGGTGATGCCCGCGCCAGCCTCGATCACCACGTTCATGCCGCCGTTGATATGCACATCGGTCCCGGCACTGACACCTGTCTTCAACGTGCCCGCGAGGATCAGCTCGGTGCCGGCGCTCATCGACAGCGCGCCCTCGGTGTTTTCGTTGCGATCACCGCCGACCGAGGAGTGCCGGTCACCGCCGACCTTCTCGCACAGGTCCTTGTCGACCTTGGTATGACGGTCGCCGCCCACCCACTCCAGGGAATCCTCGAGCACACGCTGATCGAGGTTCTTCTGCGCGTGCAGGAACACCTGTTCCGCACCTTTCTTGTCGTCGAAACGCAGCTCGTTGTAGCCACCGCCGCCCTTGGACGAATGACTCATGATCGTCGAGCGCGTGGCATGCTCCGGCAAGGCATACGGCGGCAGGGTGTCGGTGTTATAGACGCTGCCGGTGACCAGCGGCCGGTCGGGGTCGCCTTCCAGGAAGCTGACCACCACCTCCTGGCCGATTCGCGGGAGATACAGGCTGCCCCAGCGCTTGCCGGCCCAGCCCTGGGCCACGCGAATCCAGCACGAACTGTTTTCGTCGCGCTGGCCCTCGCGGTCCCAGTGGAATTGCACCTTGATGCGCCCGTACTTGTCGGTCCAGATCTCCTCGCCCTGTTTACCCACCACAATGGCCGTCTGCGGGCCGTGCATCAGCGGCTTGCGCGCCAGGCACGGCGCGCGGAATTGTTGTTGGCACGACAGCGCAACGAACTCACAGGTCAATACCGGTGCGGGATGCTCCGCGGGTGTCGGTTCATAGGTGTCTGATGACAAGCTATAGCGCGCCTCCAGCAACAGAAACTGCGCGTTCTGCTCGCTGCGCGGGTGCTCCGCCAGAGTCATCAACGCCCCCGGAAACAGGCCGCGCGCATGGGTGGCAGCGGTGACGCGCCAGGTACCTACCTGCTGGGATTCGAGCAGGGTGCGTGCATAGGTTTCGCCGTGCTTGCGCTCGGTGTACTTGCCCGGATAGTCATAATGCTCATGGTGCGACTGCGGATAACCGCCGGCCAGGGCCGACTTGGCAAGCAGGTTGGCAGCAGGCCTCTCAAAGTCGAAATCCTGCAGCGTGTAGCCACCTGGCTGCACCTGGCCGCCCACGCGCCAGGCATAAATCACCTCGCTGTCGCGGATGGCAGGGTCGTCGGTCGGCATGAAGCGCACCTGCGCGTACCCCGGCGCCGGCGCGTGCGCCCCATAGGAATCGGCCAGCACCAAGGTGTGACGCCCGGCCGTACTTTTGAAGAAGTAGTAGATGCCCTCCTGTTCCATCAGCCGGCTGACGAAGTTGAAATCGCTCTCGCGGTACTGCACGCAGTAGTTCAGCGCTGGGTAGCTGCCGCTCAGGCCCGAAGTGTCGACGTCGGCGATGCTATAGGGTGCGAACACCTGCTTGAGGATCTCCGGCACGCTCAGCGCCTGGAATATCCGACAGTCGCTGGCCAACGTCAGGAACCACAACCAAGGGCGCAATACCGCCTTGTAGGTGGCATAGCGGCCTTGGCGACCGGTCAACCAAAAGTGGCTGACGTGCCCGCTGAAGTAGCGGCTGCCACCCTTGGGCAGGTTCACCGCCACGGTCATCGGGGTCGCCAGCAAGTCATCGATGTTCACGTCGACGCGTTCACTGTACAGCTCAAGCGTGTACTCGCTGAGTTGGGACAGCCCTTCGAACGCCTGCATGCGCCGAACCAGCAGCACATCGGCAGGCAATACGCTGGTGAGCTGGATTTCGCGGTGGCGTTGAGTCGTCGCCATAGTCGTTCTACCTACAAAGCAATTGGAAAAAAGCTGCCCAGGACCGCCAGGCGAACGGATTGGCTCCACTCACAGGGCACAGCGATGGCAGATGAGGCGTTGATTAGCGACCGCCGGTTTTATGTCCCCATCTGCACCAGGCAATGCTCATCAAACTTGAGTTCCTTCCTCACACCCGCTCCCGACAGGTAATTGAGGTAATGCGTGTAGAGCTGTTTGAAAAAATCCGACGCGCGATCAGCGTGGATTAGGTACTCACCTGAATTGGCATCAAAGAAGCGCAAGTGTTTACTGTCAGCGTGGAACGCGCACATGTGGCCCGACCCTCCGCACTCGAAGTCCATTAGCCATATGTAGTAGCCGGGCTGCGTGTTCTTTACATGCTGCACGAGCGTCTTCAACCCTTCACGTCCCCGGGCTTCTATCGACGACGTGCTCGATCGGCCGCAGATGTTCGGCAAGTTGATCTGAATGCGGCGTGTGTTATCCAGGGTCAAGGTCGTGTTGAAGGCGCTGCAATGGCGTTCGATAAGCAACCAGGTATCGCCCCGGCTCAAAAAAGCGCATCGCCCGGTCGCAGACTCTGCGGGAAACTGAAGATGCCGGCTCAACCAGACGAAGCTCAGTCCGACGCAGGCTCCGCCGGCCAGGCTGGGGATGGCCCTCAGGCGGGGATTTTTTTCCAATTGCGCACGCTGCTTGAACTTCGCGACGCGGTGCCACTTCATTGTGAGGGGCGTCTTCCAAGCGATATAAGGCATTTTTACTCCTGCTCCGTAAACACATAAATAAATTCGCTGTCCTCAACACGCACCTGCACCTGACTCGCGGGGGAACCCAGCAACAAGCGGTTGAGAAACTCACGACTGATCGCTGGCAACATCGAATGAGTCAGGATTGCGTCGATCATCCGCCCACCGCTCTCCAGCTCGGTGCAGCGGCTGGCGATCAACTGCACCACGTCATCGCTGTAGGTGAATGGGATCTTGTGGCCTTCGGCAATGCGCTTCGCGATGCGGCCCAGTTGCAGCCGAATAATGCGAGCGAGCATGGCGTCGCTCAGGGGGTAATACGGGACCACGACCAGGCGCCCGAGCAGGGCCGGCGGGAACACCTCCAGCAGCGGCTTGCGCAGAGCCTTGGCTATCGCGTCCGGCGCAGGCAGGGTGTGCGGATCACGGCACAGGTGGCTGATCAGGTCGGTGCCGGTGTTGGTGGTGAGCAGGATCAGGGTGTTCTTGAAGTCGATGATTCGACCTTCGCCGTCCTCCATCCAGCCCTTGTCGAACACCTGGAAAAACACCTCGTGCACATCCGGGTGGGCCTTCTCCACTTCGTCCAGCAGCACCACGCTGTAGGGTTTGCGCCGCACGGCCTCGGTGAGCACGCCACCTTCGCCGTACCCCACGTAACCGGGCGGTGCACCCTTGAGGGTGGAGACGCTATGGGCTTCCTGGTACTCGCTCATATTGAGGGTGATGACGTTCTGCTCGCCGCCATACAACGCCTCCGCAAGAGCCAGGGCCGTCTCGGTCTTGCCGACCCCGGAGGTACCGGCGAGCATGAACACACCGACCGGTTTGCCAGGGTTGTCGAGGCCGGCGCGCGACGTCTGGATGCGCCGCGCGATCATCTCCAGCCCATGGTCCTGGCCGACGATGCGCTGGCCCAGGCGTTCTGCCAGGCACAGCACGGTTGCGATTTCGTCCTTGACCATGCGCCCCACAGGAATGCCGGTCCAGTCCTGCACCACGGCGGCCACCGTGTGTTCGTCGACGTTGATCAGCACCAGCGGGTGCTCGCCTTGCAAAGCCGCCAGTTGCTGCTGCAATTGGCGCAGCTCCACCAGGCCGGCTGCGCGGTCGGCTGACTCGGCAAGTTGGCTGCGCAGGCGCTGGATCTGCTCCACCAAGGCCAGCTCGTTGGCCCAACGCCCTTGCACCGTATCCAGGCGCTCGCGCTCGGTCGCCAGCAACGCCTGGACCGACGCTGGACGGCTGGCGGTGTCCACGCCAATAGCGGTTTCACGCCCGATGATCCCGAGTTCGGTTTCCAGGGATTCGATACGCCGGCGACTGTCATCCACTTCAGCCGGGGTGGCGTGCAGGCTGACGGCGACGCGGGCGCAGGCGGTGTCGATCAGGCTGACCGCCTTGTCGGGCAGCTGGCGCGCCGGGATATACCGGTTGGACAGGCGCACCGCCGCTTCCAGCGCCGAATCGAGGATATGCACCTGATGGTGCGCCTGCAGGCTGTCGGCCAGGCCACGCAACATCAGCAGCGCGCGGCTTTCATCCGGTTCATCGACCTGCACAGTCTGGAAGCGCCGACTCAGCGCCGGGTCTTTTTCGATGTGTTTTTTGTACTCGCTGAAGGTGGTTGCGCCCAGGGTACGCAAGCTGCCACGGGCCAGCGCCGGCTTGAGCAGATTGGCGGCGTCGCCAGTCCCGGCGGCGCCACCCGCACCGACCAGGGTGTGGGTTTCATCGATGAACAGCACCACCGGTTGTTCGCTGGCCTGAACCTCTTCGATGACCGAGCGCAGGCGCTGTTCAAACTCACCTTTCATGCTCGCGCCGGCCTGCAACAAGCCAACATCGAGGGCAAGCAATTGCACGTCCTTGAGGCTCGGCGGCACATCGCCGCGGGCAATGCGCTGGGCGAACCCTTCCGCCACGGCGGTTTTGCCCACGCCCGCCTCGCCCACCAGCAACGGGTTGTTCTGGCGACGCCGCAGCAAGATGTCGATGACCTGCCGGATCTCCTCATCGCGCCCGACGATGGGGTCCAGGGTGTTCTGGCGCGCCTGCTCGGTCAGGTCGACGGTGAAGCACTGCAAGGCGTGCAACCGGCCGGGTGCCAGTGCGCCAACCTCCTCGCCCGGTACCTGATAGCCGTCGCTGGCCGTCATCTGCGCCTCAGGCGAGCCCTGGAGCAGTGCGCCAAACTGCACGCTGAGGTCTTCGCCACTGACCTTGCTGAACTCACGGGACACACCATACAAACCGTTGCGCAACGCCGGGGTTTTCAGCAGCGCCAGCAGCAAGTGCCCAGAACGCACCTGGGACTCGCCCAGCATCAAGGTGGCGTAGACCCAGGCACGCTCGACGGTTTCCTCGACCTGGGAAGACAGGTCCGTGACCGACGTCGAACCGCGTGGCAAACGGTCGAGGGCGGCGGTGAGATCACGCTCCAGCACCGCCGCATCGATGCCGTAATGGCGGATCAGGCGCAGCAGGTCCGAGTCGCTCAATTGCAGCAGCTGTTGCAACCAGTGCACCAGCTCCACATAGGGATTGCCCCGCAGCTTGCAGAATACGGTGCTGCTTTCAATCGCCCGGTAGCACAGGCGGTTGAGCTTGCCGAAAAGCGCGACGCGACTGATATCAGCCATGGGCAGGTCCTTGAGAAGACGATGAAGTTCGAGGATTGATCAGCAACTGCCGATCATCCTGCTCGGGCACCTTGCTGCTCAGCCAACTGGTCCAGCCCAATGGCGTGACCCCCAGGCGAAAGCGAGGCCGGTGGTGTTTCTTGACGATCAGGTTGATGTCCCAATCCATCGCCAGGCCGACGTACTGGCGCACCCAGTCCTGCACGCGTTGCAGGCTGTCACCACCGGGCAGCAGGCGGCGGGTTTGCGCCAGGTCCAGGGGGCCGATCAGCAGGCGAAACTTGTGCTGGGCATTCCAGACCTTCCTGCCCAGCACCGTGGCTTGGCCAAGCACGGCCGCATCGGGGCCGCTGCGCAAGGCGCACAGGCCGTCGCTGGGCAAGCTCATCCAGTGGCCGACAAATTGCTCGACCTGCACAGGCACGCCGAGGTAGTCGCCCAGCAATGCCGCCAGGCCCTCGGCATTGCGCGTCTGCGGCCCCAGGCGTCCGGCAAAATGCAGCTTGGCGACGTCCGCCACGCTGTCGCGCGCCTGCAGCGAGGGCATGCCGATACCGATCAATGCGCCCAAATAGCCGGCAAAGCGATCCGCCCCCGGCCGGTCCAGGCTCACCGTCGGTTGGGCACTCGCCCAGGCGCGGTAGAACAGGCTGATCATGCGGTGATGGAACACATCGCAAAACGCCGCCAGCGTGGGGTCGTTGAGGTTGCGTTGACGATCGCGGATGTATTCGGTGAGGTGAATCGGCAACGGGCCATTGGCGCCCATCAGGCCGAAGAAGTTGAGCAGCAGCTTGGGCGTGGCACCGGGTATGAGCCCCGCAATCATTGCCGGCTCGAACGCCAGCGAGGGATGCTGGCCGAAACGCACGGCCTCATCCGCCGGGCGCGTGGCCTGGCCGATGCGCGGCAGGTGCGCAAAGGCGCACTCCAATTGGCGCAAAGCCGCGTAGAAATCAAAAAGCCTCGGGTGCGCTTCAAGGGCACCGAGCAGGGTCAAAGGATCTCGCATCTGCCCACCCGCGCCGGCCACTGCATGATCACGCCACGTGCCGTGCTCATGATGCGCGTCTCGGTGAATGAGTTGAGCGATACGTACTTGGCGAAAAACTGTTCCAGTACCGAGCCCAGCACATAGGCGCCCGTGCCCTCGAAGGCCGACTCGTCCACGCTCACGCTGATCTGCAAGCCCCGCCCGTAGGTGACAGGCCCCGGCAACGGCAGGCGCCGCACGATGCTCACAGCGGTCACGGAGCGCAGGCCTTCGATCTGTTTGTGCGCGACGGCGTCGTCGACGCGGCAATACAGGCGCAACAGGTCACGCAAGGCGACGGCGCCCTGCTCGGTGTCCTGGTCCAGCAGCGACAGGTAGTTGAGGGACAAATGGCTGACCAGGCGCCACGCGGTTTCACCTTCGGCAAACGATGGCGCCGGCAGCGTCGGCCCCGCCACACATCGCACCGACTGCAGCGGCGCGGCGGATTCGCAACTGAAGTCAGTGCGACCACTGCCCACCGGCATGCTCAGCACCAGGTCGCGGTTACTGCACAGGGCGTCGATGCCCAATTGACGCAGGTCGCTGCGATGCGGGGCTTGCTCGCCGTCCACCAGCGATAGAAACAACTCGCTGCCCACGTAGCTGGAACGCGGGCCGCGACTGCGCTGCGGCTCGGACAATACCCGTGCGTCGCGCCGCACCTGGTAATACGCGCGCGGCGGCTTGCGCCCATGCAGGTCGTTGGCACGGTAGAAGGGTTCGAACGCCTGGCTGGCTTCGGCGCCGCTGCCATAGCCGGTCACGGCTTCAATCTGGTAAATCTCGTAATCCATTGGCCGCATGCGGTCCGGACTCACATGGTACTCGGAGCGTTGCTGCACCAGATGCACACGCTCGGTGCGCATCGGGAACAGGTTGATCACCGGCGTGCAATGCAGCGCAAAATTGGCCGCACTGAGGTTCTGCTCCAGCAGCGGGTCCACCTGCTTGAACAACACAATCACATCCAGTTGCCCGGCGGTGCAGCGGCTGACACTGGCAGCCAACCCCACCACATCGATGAACATGAAGCGTTGCGGCAGGGCGAAGTATTCCTGCAACAACCGATAGCCCTGGAACGCTCGTGGCCCGGGAGGCAGCAAGGCTTCGCCGTCGCTATAACCCACACCGCGGATCGCATTTTTGGGCAGGATCTGGTGCCAGTCCGCAGACGCTTGCACCGGCATCACCACCACACCGGCCGCCTGGGCCAGCAATTGCTCCAGGACACGCGAAGGCAAGGCGTCGCCACCACGGATGTGCAGCGCCAGCGTGTCGAGGGCCAGATCGCTGAACGCCAGCCCAGCCCCCACGCTCAGACGCAGGCGCAAGGCGGCCTTGACCCCGCCGAGGCGCGACAGGTCGACCCCGGCCACGTGCGTGCCGCAGGCAAAGTAACGTGCCTCGACCAACTCCACCGGCCACAGGGTCACCTCGTGCGCCGTGCGAAACTCGCAGGCGGTCTGGTCATCCTTGCCCAATTGGCTGTGCAGTGCCGTGTTGCGCGGCACCTTGAAGCCTGAGACCAGGCTGCCTTCGCCCATGTCCGGCTGCAATTGCACGACCGCCATCGATGGCGTCGGTGCCAGGTAGTGTGGGTAGACCAGTTCCAGCAGGTGCTGGGTAAAGCGTGGGAATTCGGCATCGATCTTCAGTTGCACCCGTGCGGCGAGAAAGCTGAAACCCTCCAACAGCCGTTCCACATAAGGGTCGGCACAGGCATAGGTTTCCAGCCCCAGGCGCCCGGCCACCTTGGGATAGTCGCGGGCGAACTCACCGCCGACTTCGCGCAGGTGGGCCAGTTCACGTTCGTAATAGCGCAACAGTTTGGCGTTCACCGCACGTCCCTTGTCTCAATATCAAAGATCCGCGCTTCACCCGCTTCCAGGTCAAGTTCGGTCTTCAGGTACAGGCGTTCGGGCAACGGTTGGCCCCAGAGTTCGCCATGAATTTCAAAAGCCATCTGGTTCGGACTGCAGGGTGTGCCCGAGGGTGCAACCGGCACCACACGCAGGCTGTCGCGTAAAATTCGCGGTTCGAAACGCCAGATCGCCTGGCGAATGCGCCGCCCCAATGCTTCACGGTCCAGGCCGGCTGCGGTTTTTCCAGCAAGGTCGGGCAGGCCGAAATTGACCACCGATTGCTCCACCAATGGCGACTCACTCAGGTCGCGAAAGCTGCCGAGGCTGATGCTGTTGAGCAGCCATCCCAAGTCGCGCAGTACCGCCTTGCGCAAGCCGCGCATGGATAAAATGCGCTGGTCGCGAGGCTCTATGGCCTGCTCGGTGTCGTCGTCGCTCAAGCGATCGAGCAAGGACGGCTGCAAGCGTTCGAGACTGGTCAGTTCAGCCATGGCGTGAGACCTCTATCGACGGTGCGGCGGACGGGCGAACCCGTCCGTCCGCTGGCATCCGAATCAGAGTGACTGACCATCTTGCAAATTCCAGCCCCTCTTCGTATTGGAAGTCACGGCGTCACCGCTGAAGGCGCTGAACGTGTAATTGATGGTGGTGAAGTTGATCGTGAGGTTTTCGACCGGGCGCTCGCCGTTACTGCTGACCGAGTAGGAATTGATGATCGCGCCGCCCAGGACGAGCTTGAGGTACACCTGTTGTTTTTTGTCCGAGCCGCCCGTCTGGATAAAGTCAATCTCGGCATCGCCCATGCTTATGCCGCACACGGCTTGCATAAACAGGTCGGGCGAAGCCGGGTCGGTGGCCCTGCTCAAGGACAATTCCGTGAAATTCGGGGTGCTGGGGTCACGGTCTCCGCCGCCGCTACTGCTAATTCCCCGATAGACGGCCATCTGGAGGGCGTCGACGGTGATCCAGTCCTTGTGACCGTCAACGGTAGCAGTGCCTTTGATTTTTGTGCCTTTGAAGTTCAGCAGGATCATGATGAGTACCTTTCAGGGTTGAACAGCGGGGTTATGACGCTTTGGTGGAGGGCAGCCTGGAGACCAACCGCAAGGACACGGTCAACCCTTCAAGCTGGTAGTGCGGTCGCAGGAAGAATTTGGCGCTGTAAAAGCCGGGGTTACCTGCCACTTCTTCCACCACGACCTCGGCACCGGCCAACGGCTTGCGCGCTTTGTCGACATCGGTGGCGGTCGCCGGGTTGTGTTCCACGTAACGGCCGACCCAGTTGTTGAGCCAGGTCTGCATGTCGTTGCGCTCTTTGAACGAACCGACCTTGTCGCGCACGATGCACTTCAAGTAGTGAGCGAAACGGCAGGTGGCAAACAGGTACGGCAGGCGCGCGGCCAGGTTGGCGTTGGCGGTGGCATCCGGGTCGTCGTACTCCGCCGGTTTATGCAGCGACTGCGCGCCGATAAAGGCGGCCAGGTCGCTGTTTTTCTTGTGCACCAGCGGCATGAAGCCGTTTTTGGCCAGCTCCGCTTCGCGCCGGTCGCTGATGGCGATCTCGGTCGGGCAAGTCATGTCCACACCACCGTCGTCGGTCGGGAAGGTGTGCACCGGCAAGCCCTCCACGACACCACCGGATTCGATGCCGCGAATCTGCGAACACCAGCCGTAGTGCTTGAACGAACGGTTGATGTTCACGGCCATGGCGTAGGCAGCGTTGGCCCAGGTGAAATCCTTGGCGTCGGCGGCATCGGTGGTTTCTTCAAAATCGAAGTCTTCCACCGGGTTGGTCCTGGCCCCGTACGGGGCGCGCGCCAGGAAACGCGGCATGGCCAGGCCCACGTAGCGCGAGTCTTCACTGCCGCGCAAGCTGCGCCACGCCGCATGTTCCGGGGTCTGGAAGATCTTGGTCAGGTCGCGCGGGTTGGCCAGTTCCTGCCAGGACTCCATGAGCATCACACTGGGGTCGGCGGCGGAGATCAATGGGCAGTGCGCGGCGGCGCTGACGCGGGCAATCTGGGTCAACAGCTCGACGTCCGGCGCACTGTTGTTGAAGTAGTAATCGGCGACAAAGGCACCGTAGGGCTCGCCGCCGAACTGACCGTATTCCTCCTCATACAGCTTCTTGAAAATCGGGCTCTGGTCCCAGGCCACCCCTTTGAACTTGCGCAGGGTCTTGTGCACCTCGGCCTTGGAAATGTTCATCACCCGAATCTTCAGGGACTCGTCGGTCTCGGTGTTACTGACCAGGTAGTGCAAGCCGCGCCAGGCACTTTCCACGGCCTGGAATTCCTCATGGTGGAGGATATGGTTGACCTGCTCGGTGAGCTTCTGGTCGAGGCTGGCGATCAGGCCTTCAATGGTGCCCAGCACGTCATGGGACATCAGTTGCGTGCCCTGCAGCGCCTGTTCAGCCAGGGTGCGCACGGCGGTTTCCACGGCATCCCTGGCCCTGTCGGTCTTGGGCTTGAATTCTTTTTGCAGCAGGCTGGCGAAGTCGCCGGCGTCGAATGCCGTGGCCACGGTTTCCTGGGCTGGCTGTTCCGATTGCGGAGTGGACATGACGGTATCCTTGAAAAGTGGGCAACAGCGTCCCCATACCGGGGCATACGGGGCTCCGGCAGAGTCAACGGTCAGTCAGTTATTCGGGTTGCTGGGGGGCCGCGCACAGGGCTTGCATCAAGCCGGGATCGCTGAGCACGTTGGCCAGCAATTCCTCGGCTCCCACCTTGCCGTCCATATAGGTCAACAGGTTCGATAGCTGACGGCGCGCGGTCAGCAACTGGTTGAGGCTCGGCACCTTGCTGGCGATGGCGCCTGGGGTGAAGTCGTCCATGCTCTCAAAGGTGATTTCCACCGGCAGGTTGCCGTCACCCGTCAGGGTATTGGGCACCTGGAAGGCGACCCGGGGCTTCATGGACTTGAGGCGTTCGTCAAAGTTGTCGACATCGACCTCCAGGAACTTGCGCTCGGCCACCGGCGGCAACGGCTCGGCCGGTTTACCGGAGAGGTCTGAAAACACCCCCATCACAAAAGGCAATTGCACGGTTTTTTCCGCGCCGTAGATCTCCACGTCGTATTCGATCTGGACGCGGGGCGCACGATTGCGGGCGATGAACTTCTGGCTGCTTTCTTTGGCCACGGAACTGGCTCCGGTGAGTGGAGTTGAGAGATAAAGGTTCAGTTGTCGCGGGTATGGACGCCGCTGACCTGCGCCAGTTGCGCGAGACCATCGGGTGCGAGGTCTTGCAACAACTCGATGAAGTTCTTGTCGATGAGGGTCTTTGCCCGTTGCAGCAGGTACGGCACCGGGCTTGCGGGTTCGTGGGTCTGAAAATAGCTGCACAGTCGGTCGATGACCTGGCGCGCCTCTTCGCGGCTGCGGACCTCCGCGTACGGTAGCTTCGGTGCGACCACGGCTGAGGTTGCGACAGTGGCCGCAGCGGCCTCGTATGGCGCTGGATCGAGCAGGAACCGGCTGACTATTTCCGCAGCTCGGCGCAGTGGTGCAGCCAAGCCACTGAGGTCGATGGCGCGCCCTACGCCGACTTTTTCCGTCAGCCACTGCTCAATCTGCACGCTGTGCGCCAACGCCTGGGTCAGTGCACTGTGAACGGCCCGCAACTGCTGCACATCGGTATCGGTAAAAGCCCCTTCGATCATCGCCAGACTCGGCTGACCGCCCTCGCCGCCAGGATCGGACATGACCAGGTCGATCAGCCTCAAGCTGACCGCGCCGATACCACGGGCGCTGATCAACGGCGCATCCAACACGTCGTGCACCAGGCCGTCGGGCGCGCACAGAAACGCGAGGATATTGATCCGCAGCAACGGGTCGTAGCCGTCATCCGGGTCGAGTCTTGGGTACAGGCCGTCCCAGCAGTTTTTCAACAGTCCCTCTACCAGTCCCAGGCCACTGGCCAGGCCAGCGAAGGCGTGCACATTGAGTTGGGCACGAGTGGCCCAGATGGCCAGGCGCAGATCGCGGCTGTGCTCCATCATTGGCAGTGCAAGGGCCATGACCCGCTTCCAGTTCGGTTCGATGGCCTGGGTGAGCGTGTCGCCGTACTGCACCTCGGGTTTACCCTGGCCCTCTTCTTCAAGTTCGAAGAATTGCGCCGAATATTCGAAGTTCTGGCCACCGCCCTCGGCCTCGCCCAGTGGCAAGGACAGTCGGGTGAAATCCAGTGATTGAACGTCGGCGGGCAACCCCATCATGTGTCCCTCGTGCAAATTGCTCGGGCGGTAGAGCAATGCGTCGGGAGGTCGAATCCAACGGCTCAGAAAAACTGAGGCGGTTGAAGCCTATCGCTATGCCTACTGCCGAAAATGTTCAGCGTGGGCGGATTTATATAGCGATACGCCTACATGCGAATGCAGGCAGTGTCATGGCAGGGCGTAGGAATAAGCTGCGAATGCAGCGTGGGTGGGTTGAAGGCGCCTATTCAAACACGCCGACGCGTGCCCTTGTGTCAGTTACCCGCCGGCAAATACCTCATCCAGCGACGGGTGCACCGGCACGCGGATACCGAAGGTGTCCCGCAGCAATGCCCTCAGTTCTTGCACGTTGTTCAGCACGCGCTTTTCGCTGGGCTGATCCAGGGCGTGGATCGCGTAATGGGCGTTGTTCAAGGTATGGCGTTTACCGGGCGCCAACAGCGCGACTTTCAATTGCCCCAGGAACGGCGAAGCCGGGTGGGTCGAGACGTACCAGTTGCCGATTTCGTAATCGATGGCCGCCTGCACTTGCAGGTCGAACACATACAAGCCACGCCACTCCCCCGAAACCTCGGCCCACAAGGTGTAGCTGCCTTCCTGCTCATTGAGTGTCAGGCGATACGGCTCATGGGCCGTGGCCTGCACGGCCTGCGTGTCCAACTGCAACGGACTGCTGGGTACCATGCCGCCAAAGCCAACGTCGGTGATATAGCGCACGCCGTCCAGGGTCACCAGGCTCAGGCGGTGGGTGCGTGCCGTACGTGCGTCCGGCGGGCCGCCCATCACCACCCGCCCGGTAATGCCGCGCGCCTCGAAGCCCAATTCCTGCAACAGCGCCAGGAACATCTGGTTCAACTCATAGCAATACCCACCGCGCCCATCGAGCAAGACTTTCTGCTCGACACTGGGCAAGTCGATCGGCACCGGCAGGCGCAGCAGGGTCGACAGGCTTTCAAAGGCGAAGGTGCATACATGACGCAGTTGCAAATCCCGCAGGGTTTGCAGGGTGGGCGGTGGCGGCGACTCGTAACCCAGGCGTTGCAGGTACAGACGGCTGTGGTTCAGGAGGGTCATGGCGCGATCCTTGAGCGCGGGAGGAATGCGTCACTATGCCGCGCAAGCATGCAGATTGTCATTTTGAATGAACCTTTTTAAACCGTTCCCTATCCATCTATAACAAGACAGGGAGGCAACATGAGTACCGCAAAAATCTACACCATCCACTACCAACTGCACGGCCAACCGAAGTCCTTCGTGGTGCGTGCCGAAGTGATGAACAACGCCGAGGCCTGGCACTGGGCGGCCGTTGACGCTGACATTGCGCATGTCAGTCGTATCGGCCGGGTTGGCCATGAGCAGGTGAAAAAAACCACCCGCCCATGGGCCGAGAAGTACGGCATTACCGAAGTCACCTGGGCACCGCCCAAATAAACAAAAGCCCCGCACAACGGCGGGGCTCAGCTTATTTTTTCAAGTCGCCCAACGGATCGTAGGGCGGCTTTTTTTTCGCTTCGTCCTTGTCCTTTTTATCCAATGGGGCGATGGCCGGACCTACCGGATCAACCTGGGGATCAGCCACATCGGGCGAGTCCGGATCAAATCCCAGCTCATCCTTGCCGCTGGCGTGTTCATTGGAGGGGGGCCCATCCGAGCGCTTGTTCATCATGGTCTCCTGTTAGAGCGGGCGAGCTTTGTCGTGAAGGTTTTCCAGGTCTTCTTCGACGCGCTCAACATCATCCTGTTCGTCACGTTCTTTCGGGTCATTGGGGCGCAGGGCATCGTTGTCGCGCTCCTCTTCACCGGGTGTGCGATCAGGGTCGGGTGTACCGGGCGGTGGTTGCTTGTATTCGGGCATGGTGGTTCACCTCAAAGGGACTTCATCGGTTTAGAGAAACTGCTCCAGATCATGGTTCAACTTGATTGCCCCACCCCTGACCGCTGACCATGAGAAGATGCCCCCCCTACCCGCCCTGGAGACCTGGACCGGATGTTCGAACTCAAACCCTGCGACCCCGTCACCTACCGCCAACAGACCCGCCGCAGCACGCTGATCGTGGCCGTGCTGTTCATGGCCTTGGCCATGCTGCTGTCGAGCCTGGCGGTGATGCTGTTCGGCGAACCCGGCGGCGACAACTTGCGCTTCAATGTCGGCGGCGTATTCGCCGGCGTGTTGATTACCGTCGCCCTGGTGCGCGGCCCGTTCTGGACCCAACCGTGGCTGGCGTCGGCCGTGTATGGCTGGCAGCTCAAGCGCAACCTGATGCGCGTGACCAATGTGATGCACACCGTCACCGAGCGTGTGCAGGCGAATGATCCGACGGCCATGAAGGTGCTGCGCTTCTATCACCTGGGGCTGACGCAGATGCACGCCCTGGACGCCAATTCCAGCGCCCAGGCGCAGTTGGTCGGCGAAATGGACGCGCATAAGAACACGATGCAGGCACTGGGGATCGACACCGAGCAAACCCGCTTTGATCCCACCTGGCTGGAAGGTTTGAAAAGCGCGTAAGTCAGTCTGCTGCCACGCGTGTGCGCCAGCAAAACAACGCACTCAGCGCAATCGCCGCGCCTGCCACGCCAAACACCAGGGGTGCCGAGGCCACCGGCAACAGCAGGCCCGCCAGCAGCGGCCCGAGGCCTGCGCCGATGTCACGCCATACCGCATTGGAGGCCAGGGCCGACACCCGCATCGAACCGGGGTTGCGCTCGGCGACCAAAGTGGTCACCAGCGGCAGTTGCAACGCACGCAGCACCAACACCGCTGCCGCGCCGACAATCACCCAGTAACTGCCGAACGCCATCAAGGCCAAGGCACTCAGGAACGAAAACAGCAACAACATCGAGGTGGCGCCAAAGCGTTGCGCCGCGCGGCCGCCCAACGGACTCAGGAGCATTTCCGAGACATAACGCAGCGCCATCAAGCCGCCAGCAATCAGCACCGCATCGCCGCCGAGCAGCTTCTGCGCCTGGATCGACAGGCCGAAAATAAACAGTCCGTCCAGCGCCACGCCTTCGATAAACGACCACATCGCCACGCTGTCGGGCCACTTGAAGCGGCGCCCGGGAGTGCTGTGCAAATCATGCCCGGCGCTGGGCAGGCTGCGCGCCATCCACAGCCCCAGCAGGCAACAGCCGGCGAGGATCACAAAGATCGGACGTGGCCCGGCCCATAGCGTCAGCCAGCCACCGAACGGTAACGCCAGCATCGGCCCCCAGGCGATCAAGGCCCGCGAACGCCCGGCCCGGCGCGCGGCGCCCTCGGGCTCGGAGGTGGCCAATACTTGGGTCGACAGGTTCAACGCGGCGAAACACAGGCCCCACACCAGCCGCAGTCCCAACAGTGCGGCAAAGCCCGACAGCACCCAATTGCCCAGGGCGCACAGCGTTGCGGCGCCGGCGGCGATCATGCAGGTCAGGCGATCACCGTTGCGCGCATAGAAATTCAACACATGCCGGTAACCGAAAATCCGCACCAGGCGGTTGGCCGCCAGCAACACCCCGGCCTGGGCCAGCGTGATGCCGAAGGCCTGGGACTCCATGGGCAGCAGCAGATAGAGCAACACGTCACTGGGCAGGCATAAAGCCAGGGTCAACGCAGCGCGGCGGGAATGGGTATCAGCAGTGCGGAGGGCCAGGCTTGACATAAATCTGAAACATCCCGAAATATTCAGGTCGCCACGGTAGCCCTCCCGCCGCTGGTTTTACAACGGCTTTTTCCCGTAGGGCAGCAAACGCAGGCCGCTGGCCACGGCGCCCACCAGCGCAAATACACACCCCAACCACAGCGCATACAGCGGGCCACTGCCGAGGGACACGTGGAAGCACAGCGCCACCAACGACGCCCCCAGCGTCTGCCCCAGCAACCGCGAAATCGCCACGATGCCGCTGGCCCCGCCGCTGCGCGCCAACGGCGCACTGGTCATCAAGGCCTTGAGGTTGGGCGACTGGAAGAAGCCGAACCCGGCACCGCACAATGCCATGCGCCAGCCAATATCGAAGGCCGTTGCGCCGGTGCCCAAGGTCGCCAACGCGGCCATCCCCACGCTCAACATCAACAGCCCGATACCGCACAGCAGGCCCAGGGACACACGGTCAGCCAGGCGCCCAGCGACCAGCGCCATCACCGCCACGACCGCCGGCCACGGCGTCATCAGAAACCCGGTTGCCACCTGGCTATGCCCCAGCACCGCCTGCAACAGAAAGGGCAGCGACACAAAGGCCAAGCCCTGGGCGCTGAAGGCGCAGATCGCCGTGAGGGAAGACAAGGCAAACACCGGGCGTTTGAACAGATCCAGGGCCAACATCGGTGCCGGGTGACCGGCCTGGCGGCGCAGCAGCAAGGCGCCACACACCAGCGCCACCGCAATCAAGCCAAGGGTCAACGCCCCCTGCGCACCGTGCACCGCCGTGCCCAGCCCCAACACCAGCAAGGCGAACAACCCGGCACACAGCGCGGCCGCGAGGCGGTCAAAGGCATGCCCGGTCATCGGCAGGGTCGGCAATGAACGCAGGCCCAATCCCAGCGCCAACAGCCCCAACGGCACATTGATCAGGTACAGCCAGTGCCAGGTCGCCACCGACAGAATCGCCGAAGCGACGGTCGGCCCCAGGGTGAAGGCCAGCCCCACCACCAACGAGTTATAACCCAGGCCACGCCCGAGCATTTTTGACGGGTAGATATGCCGCAGCAACGCCGTGTTCACGCTCATGATCGCCGCCGCCCCCAGCCCCTGCACCACACGGGCTGCCGTGAGGGTCACCAGCGAGCCGGCCAGCCCGCAAAACAGCGACGAGACGATAAACAGCAGCAATCCGCCGAGATAGACCCGGCGGTGCCCCAGCACATCACTGAGCGACGCAAACGGCAGCACCGTGGCGATAATCGCCAACTGGTAGGCATTGACCACCCAGATCACCGAGGCGGAATCGGTACCAATCCCTTCGGCCAAGGTCGGCAGCGCCGTGTTGACGATGGCCGTGTCCAGGGTCGCCATGCCGATCCCCAGGGAGATCGCGATCACGGCAGGCAGGCGTTTATTGAGGGGCAGCCCATCGGCAACAGAAGACATGAACAATCCGTACAGGGTGGCGGAGGCATCTAGATTACGGGCAGAAGGGGATTTTTTCAGTGGGGGATTGCGTGGCTGTCCGAATGTTCATGTTCAGCCACGATTGCCAGTCAGAGACGATCAGCCGGCCAGAGCGCTCAGGTCCAGCCGCCCAGCGAGGATCGGCGGGCACCAGTAGTAACCACCGGTCAACGGCGTGCTGATGCGGTACAGGCCATCGACAATCCCGTCTTCCAACCCGCTCATGCGGCGCAGTTGCGCTTCGAACGCATCGAAGGAATGGCCGAATGCAAGGAACATCAACCCGGCCTGGCCGTTCTCGGCCCACGGCATCGAGCGGCGCACCACGAAGGCTTCCGGGGTGAAGCTTTCCTGGGCGGTGCGTTTGGTGTGGGCGGACTCGGGGGCGTCTTCCAGCTCTTCGTTGTCGCCATGGCGGCGGCCAATGATGTGGTCGCGCTCCTGGGCGGGCAATGCGGCGAAACCATCGAGGTCGTGCTGCCATTGCTGGATCGCGGCGAAGCTGGCGCCGCTGTCGGTCAGGGCGGCTTCAACGGCAGCGTCGTCGTGGGGGTTTTCGGTGCCGTCTTCGTAGTCGGTGAGGTCGAAGCCGGTCTTGTAGCGGAAGCCTTCGGTCGACTGCACCAGGCGAAACGCCGGGGCCAGGGCCTTCTCGAAAGCGCGACTGCGCAACAACAACTCGCCGCGATCGACACCATGCAGCCAGACCCACAGCGCCTGCTGGGTCGATGGGTTATTCGCGCCCGGACCGCTGACCGCTGGGAAGGCGCGCAGGCCATCGATCCGTGCGCCCAGCGCGTTTACCAGCGGTTCACCGAAGCCGACCACCGCCATCGAATCCACAAGCTGCAACAGCGCGTCCAACGCGCCAGGCACGGTTTCCAGGGTTTCAACGGCAAAAAACAGATGGCGTGCCTGCAAAGGCACCGGTGCGGCAAGAATGCCCGGCTGGTACTGGCTCATGTGAACTCCTTCAAGAAAGGCGCGCAGTTTACTATCTTGAAGAGCAGGCCACACGCCCCGCTGCGTACTGCAAAGCGCACAAGCCTTGCCATAGAGCCCGTTGTTGGGTGACTCTCTAGTCATGTTTTGCAACTATTCCAGGGGAAGTGACATGACCACCAGCAACCTGCTCGCCCAGCTGTTTCCCACCAGCGTCGCCGATATTCCCGAGCAATACCGCCTGGCAGCGCCCATCGAACAGCGTGATTACCTGGTGGACGGCCAGTTGCAGGTGTGGAACGGCCCCTTGGCCCAGGTGCAGAGCCCGGTGCAATTGGGCGACCGCCGCGTGGTGATCGGCAGCACGCCGTTGCTGGACGCCGAGACCGCCCTCACGGCCCTCGACGCCGCCGTGCGCGCTTATGACCGTGGCCAGGGTGAATGGCCGACGATGCGGGTGGTGGACCGTATCCGGCACGTCGAGGCGTTTTTGCGGCGTATGCGCGAACAGCGCGACGCAGTGGTCACGCTGCTGATGTGGGAGATCGGCAAGAACCTCAAGGACTCGCAGAAAGAGTTCGACCGCACCTGCGACTACATCACCGACACCATCAATGCCCTCAAGGAACTCGACCGCCGCAGCAGCCGCTTCGAGCTGGAACAGGACACCCTCGGGCAAATCCGCCGCGTGCCCCTGGGCGTCGCGCTGTGCATGGGCCCCTATAACTATCCGCTCAACGAGACGTTTACCACGCTGATCCCGGCGCTGATCATGGGCAACACCGTGGTGTTCAAGCCGGCCAAGCTCGGCGTGCTGTTGATCCGCCCGTTGCTGGAGGCGTTTCGCGACAGTTTCCCGGCCGGCGTGATCAATGTGATCTATGGCAGCGGCCGCGAAACCGTCAGTGCATTGATGGCCAGCGGCAAGATCGACATCTTTGCCTTTATCGGCACCAACAAGGCCGCCAGTGACTTGAAAAAGCTGCACCCCAAGCCGCACCGCTTGCGAGCCGCCCTGGGCCTGGATGCGAAAAACCCCGGCATCGTGCTGCCCGAGGTGGACCTGGACAATGCCGTCAGCGAGGCCGTCACCGGTTCGTTGTCCTTCAACGGCCAGCGCTGCACCGCGCTGAAAATCCTGTTTGTGCATGAAGACGTGGTCGACAGTTTCATCGAGAAATTCAACCGCAAACTGGAAACCCTCAAGCCCGGCATGCCCTGGGAAGACGGCGTTTCACTGACACCGCTGCCGGAAGTCGGCAAGGTGGATTACCTCAACGAGCTGGTGGCCGATGCGCAACAACACGGCGCCCAGGTGGTGAATGCCAATGGCGGTAGCAGCCGTGGTTCGTTCTTCTACCCGGCGGTGCTGTACCCGGTGTACCCGCAGATGCGCGTGTACCACGAGGAACAGTTCGGCCCGGTGGTGCCCATCGTGCCCTACCGTGATCTGGACACGGTGATCGAGTACGTACTCGACTCGGACTTCGGCCAGCAGTTGAGTCTCTTCGGCAGCAACCCGGTGGAAGTCGGGCGCCTGGTGGACACCTTTGCCAATCAGGTCGGCCGCATCAATATCAATGCCCAGTGCCAGCGCGGGCCAGACACCTTCCCGTTCAACGGACGCAAGAACTCGGCCGAGGGTACGCTGTCGGTACATGACGCGCTGCGGGTGTTTTCGATCCGCACCCTGGTTGCCACCAAGTTCCAGGAGAGCAACAAGGCGCTGGTCAGCGACATCCTGCGCAACCGTGATTCGAGCTTCCTGACCACTGACTACATTTTCTAAGCACATTTGGATTGTGTACATCTCCAGAACCGAGGCCACTTTAGTACCGATGAACCTGCCACTCCTCGCCCGGCGCCTGGTGCGCCCCTTGCTCGACCCGTACCGCCGCTATCGCCATGCCAAACTGATCCACGCCGTGCGCGTGTCCATCGGCTTGCTGGCGACGATCCTGCTGACCACTGGCATCAACCTGCCCCACGGTGAGTGGGCGTCGGTGACCATGCTGATTGTGATCGGCGGCTTGCAGCACCACGGCAATATCGGCAAGAAAGCCATGGAGCGCGCCTACGGTACCTTGATCGGCGCCAGCGTCGGCTTGTTGCTGGTGGTGCAACAGGCCTACTTCGGCCAGCCGCTGCTGACGTACCTGTTGATGTCGGTGGTGTGCGGCTTCTTCTCCTATCACGCCATCGGCAAGGGCGGCTACATCGCGCTGCTGTCGGCGATCACGGTGTTTATCGTTGCCGGGCACGGTGACAATCCGATCTCGGATGGCTTGTGGCGCACGGTCGACATCCTGATCGGTATCGTGCTGGCCCTGGCGTTCTCCTTCGCGCTGCCGCTGTATGCGGTGTACTCGTGGCGCTACAACCTGGCCAGCGCGTTGCGCGATTGTGCCGCGATCTATAGCCGAATTATCAGTGGCCAGTCGGTCACCGACGATGAGCACCTCAAGTTGCTGAACCGCTTGAATGCGGCGATGGTGCAACTGCGTTCGCTGATGCCGTCGGTGTCCAAGGAAGTGCGCATCTCCATGACCGAACTGGACACGATCCAGCGGCACCTGCGCATGTGCATCAGCACCCTGGAGATTCTCGGCAACACCCGTCCAGACCCTCGCGATGAACAGGCCACTGCACGGATGCAGGTCATGTTGAAGGCCGAGCACCGGCAAATTCGTGTGCAACTGGTGGGGATGGCGCGGGCGTTGAGGTCGGGGGTGACCGAGCGGCTTGAGCGGCCCAGCCCTGCTGGTGTGAGCGAGGCAGCTCTGGATGCGCCGGTCTATAGCGCATTGGATGGCTACCGGTTGTTGACCGTGCAGTTGGCGGCGAACGTGGATGGGATGCGTCAGCGGCTGGCTAAGAGCGCCGGGCGCTGGAAGATTTGACCAATCAGCCCCAAGACCCGTTTGAGGGCGCTCCTTCTGTCAGAGTTAACAGCGGCCTACGAAAGGCATGTGATCGCCTCTGCGTAGATCTTTTTAAGCCTCTAACTTTTTCCTACATTTTTTTCACGATTTATTCACATCCAAGGACGTAGGGTGAAGCCTCATCCGTTACAAACGTTGCATATCAAGCCCGCCGCCCCAGCGGGCTTTTTTTATGCTTTTTGGATGAGGGCTTTTTCGACGAGCCCATGGTTATGTCTACCGGGCTAACCAGCAGGTACTCACAAAACCACCACGCCGGGTGCAGGAACCCTAACACCTCTGCAACCACTCACTGGGATCTTCAACCCAGCGAGAAAGTGAGTTATGAGAACGGTCAACGCCCAACGCAGCGTTCAAGCCCTGCACTCCGTTGCACCCCAGCTCAATACACCCGTGGACAACGCAACAGTTTCCACCGTATTGAGCGCATTGGGCAACCGCCTGCACGCTGTGATTGAACGCCCGTCAAGCACGGGTTCACCCCACTGGGAAAGCAAGCCAGAGCTCCGAACAGCGGCGCCACTCACGGTTGAGCAACGTGTCCTTGAGATACTTGAACAGCGCCCTGCACCGGACAAGCCCAGTCTTGCCGATCAAATTCTCTATCTCCTGTTTACCTCAAACACCCCCATGGAAGACGCTGAGATAGCCAGGGCAGTTGCCTGCTTGCTGAATCAGCCCAGTCCTCAAGATGCGCGAAAAACCTATGCGCAGCTGATCAGCAATAGCGGGGAAACAACAACAATACCGTCTAGAGCCAGGCGTGAACTCCTACCCCCTGCCGAGAACGACGGGGTACTTTCGCCAGGCGCATGGTTGCTCCAGGGCGACAGCGAAATGGCCCAGTTGTGTGCCGATGAGATCGCAGCCAGTTATGCCTACAGCCGTATCAATGGTGAAGAGCCCCCAGAGGAAAACATCCACAACATTCCACCATTTTCAACCTTTGGTATTGCGTGGGCGAAGCTAAGTCAAGCGCTGGGCAGCGAACCGTTCGCTACTTTCGCCCGGAACAACAATATTGAAGTGTCCTCCCTTCGAATCTCCACTCACACGGGAGAACTGAGCTGTATCGCCGATGACCAGCCTCGCACCTTCTCGCTAAAGGACCATTCAGGTTGGTCAACTGCGTCGTCGGCCGTTTTAGCCGCGGCCGCAAGGCTGACGCCTGGCAGTGATAAGCACGTTGACTTCCAGTCCAGTGATAAAGCCTCACTCAGCACTGTCGGGAATTTTTACAATGCCGGTTTCAGCAACAATCCTAATGCCAGGCTCTATGCAATTAAGTACCTGACAACCTTCAAAACGTTTCATGACATCAGAACGGCCGAGTTGCCCCATGGCTTTTCGCAACGTCAACAAGCGGCCATCCATTACGTAAACGGATTGACGCCAGCACAGCGCGATGAACTTTCTCAGGCAAAGGTCAAGCTAACGCCAGCGCAACGGGTTGACGCGGACGATCAACGCCTCGCTCGACTTTGCAGCCGAGCGGTGGCCAATAGCGCCTTTAAAACAAAGTTCATCAATGACGCTCAAGATACTGTCGACCCTATACCTGAGTACTCGACATTCGGTCAGGCACAGAAAGCGTTCAAGGCTTCATTGACGTCCCGTGAATTCAAGGCGTTTATCCAAACGCACGGCATTGATCTGAGCAGTATCAGTGTCGATCCCGTTACCAGCAGTTTGATCTGTAAGGCCAAAGGCATAGACACCGTATTCACCTTGAATGATGTGTCCGAGTGGCCGGATATCGCTGCGCCTATCGTTGAGGCAGCAGCACGCCTGACCGGCGGAAAATCCGACGGCGCCAGCTATTCCAATCTGGAAACCGCCCCCTTGGGCTTGATATTACGGTTTTACGGAGAGGTCATTCCCGACGGCGCTTTTGATCAGATTTTTAAAAAATGCGCGGAGCTGAATAACACGTCCTTCAGCGCCTTCGCACCCGCCACACACGGCCACCCGGAGCGGCAGCGCGCGGCCAGGGAGCAGCAGCAAGCGCTCAAGCAGAGGCTGGCCAGTACGCTACCCACCGCTAGCGTACCCTCCTTCGCCAAAAACCGCGTCGACGGTGACAGTGAGCTGGCGCTGCTCGTCAGCGCCATGATGCTGGCCCTCAATAATGAGCGCTCGTCCGACTTATCAAGAATGCTTGAAAACATTCCCGCGCATTCGACGTTTGGGCAGTGGTGGAAACACCTCACCAGCGCCTTCAACGGGCGGGCATTCACCGAGTGGGCAGCGATGTATAACATCGACTCAGAGACTTTGGTCTTCGACCCTGCCATCAAGGCCTTGAAGGCCAAAGCCAACGGCATCGACCAAGTGTTCTTTATCAAGGACTTTGCCCGTGATTTCCCAGCACTGTTTGACGCCCTTGTCCCGCTGGCCGACGCGGCAAATGCCTTAGTGGCCCATGGTCAACCGATCATGATTGCCAAGCCCTCCAGCGCAACAGCGGCACCGTTTGGCCTTGTATTCAATTTTTACGGTGGCAACACCAGCGACCTGAGCAGCCCGAGCTTCACCCGGCTGGCCCACGACATGAAGCGCGCAAAGGCCTTTACCCCTCATTCCAGACAGCCAGAGCATAGCGACGAAGCACTCGAGCACCAGAAGACGGCGCTCGGCAACCAAAACGACCGTTACACACTTATCAATCGGTTGAAGCGGGCGCTCAACGGGACTCGCTTGGAAGATATTCACCTCAAGGCTGACCCGAACTCCTCCCACTCCCCCAAGGGGGTCAGGAGCGCAGATACATTCATCAACGACAACGGCTGGAAAGTACCGCAAAACACAGCGGAAATACGAAACCTGCTGAAGGCCCTCAGCACGCCTGTCCCGCAGAGCAGTCCGTTGGCAGACCTATGGGGGTTTCTGTCGACGCCGGTGCCGCTGAGCACGGTTCAACGTGAGCAAGTAGAACGGGTGGTGAAGGCCCAATTGGCTACAGGCACCAGGCTATTCAACTATCTCGCGCCGACATCGGAGAACCTCCACACAGATAGCCAAAAGAACCTTGACCACCTGCTCGCCGGCGACAAGGCACAGGCATTGGGCCAGGCCTTGCAAACTCAAATGAAGGGATTCCCGACGTCAACCAGCATCAGCCAGTGGATTCTGACAGCACTGATACTTGAGATGGATCCCACGGCAGATGGCAAACGTAACGTTATCGCCGGTTTTGACTTCATGCAGCCGCACCACTGGGGGCATTCTGCCAGTCAATTGCTTGGCAAGTTTACCCAACACCTCATCGATACTCACAAAATCGACGCCGCTGTGGCGCCCTTGGCGGCCCACGTTCTTCTGTCTGGCAAAGCGCCCCAATTTCTTGTCAACGCGTTGCCTTCAACGTTGATCTACGGCACGCCCGCCTGGACCGACTTCAATACAGCAGTTAACCGTATTGAACAGATCGCCCCCGGCGCCGTCAGCACCATGACCTATCAACAAGTCATGGACTTTCATAAAATAACGCCCATTTCCACGGCCGAAGAGCGGCAGTTGGCAAGGGCGCAAATGAATCCGCTAATTGACTGGGGGATTATCAACGACATCATCGACAAAAATGATAAAGACGAATACACCTTTGAAGATATAAAACTGTGCCAGGACAGACTTGAGCAACAAATCAAGGAAACCAACGCGGCGGTAAAATTCCTCGGCCAATCCACGCCGCCGACGCGCAGGGCCCTGGCGCTTGAAAACCTGAGGGCCACGTTTGGCCCTGATATTCCCTATGAAGCGAGCCGCTTGCGCAAAGCCAATGACTCCACCCTGCAAGACAGGTGGGCAAGCGTGCTGGAATTATATGAAGCCAACCAACTGGACGACCCCGCATGGGAGACCAGCGACACTCATATCCCGCTCCAACGGCTGAGAGCCCAAGCGGGGACTTTGCCAAATGTCACTGCTCAGTTCGAATCGATCATTAACAATGACTACGCGCTACGCCGAAATCACTCAATAACGGTCATCAAGGATTTATTGTCCAAACTTCCGCTGGAGGACAGAAACCACCTGAACGATGGCAGCATCCGTTATTACAGCGTACGAGAATCAGACACTTCGTTCTGGGAAAACCTGCAAGCGAAAACAGGAAAAAAGGGCAGCCACGGAATATTGATCAGGGCAACACACAACGGGGTCGTTAACGACTACGGCATATTCCCCGATGCCGCGATTATCAAAAAAATCCCTCACTTGCCCGTTCCGATGCCGATCGGTGGCACCAATAAAAGTTACGGCAAAATTTATGACAGCAGAGATGAGGGCAGTCATGCATTGCCACTGGACTTCAACGCGTTCAGTTCTCCTGCGACGCCCAGAGACGGCGTGACCTCGAATGTCATCGTGGACCCTATCGAGCCTAAGACCCGTATCAACGGCGAGATGGTGGTTGACGGCATGGTAACGTTCGGCAGTGGCGACAGTTCGATATCGCCGACGTATTTCAGTGAGTCTCTGCAACTCATTGCCAACATCGCCGTTGACTCGCACTTCTTGCGCAAAGAAGAATTCGAAGCCTGCCAACGGGGGCATAATGCGTTTGAAACGACTCCCATGACGTTCCCGCAACGGCTGAACTTCCTCGCCCGTATGGTTCCGGGCGTAACCAGTATTGAAGATATTGTAGAGGGCAAGTATGTAGCGGCTGGCAAAGACCTCTTTATCGATGCGATGAGCCTCGTTCTCCCTAGCGGAATGGGGAAAGTCTTCACAGCCGTCGGAGAAACCTTCGAGCGGGTTGCCGCCAGCCCCCTGAAAAACGGCGTAGTTGATGGCGCCTCTGAGGAAGTGCTGCAACCCGGCGGATTACTTCACGATATACGTTCGGCGACTGCCGCGAAAGAAAGGGCCCGCATAGGCCGACTTCAACGTGCTGACCTCGGCGCTGGAGCGCGTGTGCTGGAGAACCGGCCTGACATCGGCGATGGCGACCTTAAGCTTACAGACAGCACACGCAGCAAAGTGACCGCCGTGTTTCAAAACGGCAACTGGTATGCCTATGACGTGAATGCCATGACCGCTTACGGACCGCCCGTGCAGGGGTTTATTTCTGACGCCTCCATTCCTCTTGCTCAAGAAACCTTTTCCGACGGTACCCATGCATTGGTTGCCAGGAAGCCGCTGTCAGAGCAAGCCTATACGATCCGGCGCCCCTCCGGATTTGATGTGGTGGATGGGGACAAGGTTTATCACTACTCCCCCGAAAACCCTGACCTATTGTCTGAGCTGTCATCCGTCGACCACTATCAAAAACCTGACGATATCGAAGCCTTCTGCCCGGCGCCCTCCGTAAATAGGCTCCGACGCGAAACATCCGCAATGTGTTTTACAAAAGTGCTCAGTAACGACCTGGGACGGAATGCAGAAATCATTCAAGCCCTTGAGCATCAGCGCTTTTTTCCGTCATCCGCAACTGATGGCGAAGCAAGCGCCATCATTCGTGATCGCCGAATCTACACGGTAGTTGATGATGAACTCGTCCCTGCCCACTCGAAGAACAAACCTATCATCTATGCAGATGATGTAATCGGCACGATCAAGAAGGATCCGCTCTTCGGCGTTACAGGTGATACGGCGATTACCAACATTGAGCAAAACACCGTTGTCATCCAGTTTGGGCCGATAAGCAAAAGCATCTCAGACCAACGGATGATGAGGGGATTAATCGTTGAAAGCGTAGGGTCTAACCCCGAAAAACATGTAATAGCAGAAGCAGATACAGGCGTCTTTTACGCTCGAAAACTGGCGGACGGGTCCGGGAAATTCACCAAGGCAAACCGGCAGCTTGTAGATCTTTACAACAGTGAAAAAGAGGCCCTTTATGCCTGCGCAGGTATGCCAAAAAAACAAAACCTGTATCAGCTTCCAACCTACAGATCTCTTATACAAAAACTTAAAAACAACGGAACGACTGAAGCCCAGTTGAATTCGCTGGAAGCTAAAACCTCACAATTGAGTGCGATACAAAAACGCGAGTTCCTCAATGAGGTTTATACCAAAGCCTATGGCAGAGAGGGCAAGGTTGCCTTGGCGCCCATTCAAGCATTGCCCCTGGAAAAACCTGCGAACTTTGACAGCTTATCAGCGTTTGAAAAAAATGAATTTTATGCAAAAGGCTCGGTAAAGGCCGTCAACGAACAAATGGCCGCGACGGGTCTAGGAGCAGGTAACAAGCTCACCCCTACGCCAGCCGACTTTGAGCGACAAGCACTTGCGAGTGATGTCGTATCGTGGCTACGCAGCAAACCGAACTGGGATAAATCCATAAAAATGGACCAGATATTGACAACCGGCGCGGGTAACTGCGGAGAAATGGCGCAAATCACGTCCTATATCATCAAGCAAAGTGGTGGTGAGGCAAAAATATGGAGTACGGCCCAGGAGGGCCATGTGTTTACCGTGATTGGCGGCCCTGATTCTGCGGTTGAAAGAGCTACGGTAGATTTCGCAGAGCCCGAATGGAAGGATGCCTGGATCGTCGACCCATGGGCAGGCATAACCTGCAAAGCCAAAGACTACACCCGGATGTTTGAACGTCGAATGGCCCAATGGGAGCGCGAAGGAAAAACGATTTGGACTTCCCGCAGCTTCGGTATCACGGGGACCTTTGAAAGTCCGCTGGATGACGCCTGGATAGCGGAGTTCAGGGAAGCAAAAACGCCGATACTCAAACAGCCATAAACCTTCAGGATCGGTGCGCTGCAGCGTAGCGTCGCTGTAGCCTGCCAATCTTGTGCACCTCCCGGTATGAGATTTGACGGTGCGGGCCAATGACCGTGTAAAGCAAGCTAAAAAGCCTCACAGGAGCGAGCACGTTCGCCCCTGTGGTGGCATGCGTTGCGCTCAGCGTGCAGCCTTACTCACCGATGCCGACGCCTGTTCGCGAATCGCCCGCTGGGTATCCAGCACCTTGGCCAAAGCGGTTTCCGCTTCCGGGCTCTGCTGCGGCACACGAATCGCTGCCGATACCAGGGTGATCAGCTTGGCCATCACTTCGGCATCCGTCGCCGGGCGGCCCAGGCTCATGGAATTCATCAGCAGGCGCAGCTCGGTGCCGGCCATCACCCCGGAAATCGCCTTGAGGGCAAATTGCAGGCGCACTCCCAGTTCGTTGCGCGGCAGATCCGGCAAGGCCAGGGCGAAGGCTTCGAAGAAACGCTGGAACACCGGCTGGTAATGCACCTTGAGGTATTCCTGGATAAACGGTGAGGTGTCGCTGTACACCCGCCCAAGGAAGCGGATGAAGGAACGCCCTTCCCCGCTGGCGCTGGCCGGGTCGCTGCGCTCCAGGCCCATGGCCGGGGCAAACAGTACGCCGAGCAAGGTGTCGCAATCGAGGGGGCCATCGGATTCCGCTTCACAGCGTGCCAGCAGCTCCAGGCGCTGCTCGTTGAGCGGCTCCAGGCGTTGCATCAGCAGGGTCTTCATCAGGGAGTCCTTGTCCCCGAAGTGGTAGTTCACGGCGGCCAGGTTCACCTGCGCACGCTCGGTAATCTGCCGCAGCAGAACGGCGTCATAGCCGTATTTGATGAAGAGAGCCTCTGTCGCATCCAGCAATCGAGTCTTGGTAATGTTTGGAGCGCTAAGTTTCTTCGCGGCCATAAAAGTTCCACGGGGGAAATATTGTTTTAAAAAATAATTTGATTTTTTATACCGGGGCGGCCGGTCGAAAGCAAGTAGTGACACACCGCCATACTATCCAAAGCCTTTGCCGGCGGGCATTTTGAGGCTGTTCAGGGGTATTTTGGCAGCCCACCACGCCAACGGGTGAAATCGTTTCAAAGGGTAAAACCGCTCTACACCCATGGCTGGCGAACGGCAGGGAACACGGTTAGTATTCAAACAATATTTTAAAAACAAGAAATAAAACCAGTCCGTGACGCGCACCAGACAGCTCCCGAACTTGTTACAAGGCTTTACACGGGGCGTGACGGCGGTGTCGAGACTGCAGGCGTAGTCATGATGACAGAGACCCCCGCGCACCCAGGCTTGATTTCCCTGCAAGGCATCGGCAAGCGCTATCAGCTCGCCGGGCAAGAACTGACCATTCTCAATGATGTGTGCCTGTCCATCGCCCGTGGTGACAGCTGCGGCATCCTCGGTGCCTCAGGTTCCGGCAAAAGCACCCTGCTTAATATCCTCGGCCTGTTGGACCTGCCCAATGGCGGCCAGTACCACTTTGCCGGCCACGATATTTTCAACGCCAGTGCGGATCAACTGGCGGCAATCCGTAACCAGCAGATCGGTTTTGTGTTCCAGAGTTTCAACCTGCTGCCGCGTCTCAGCGCCCTGGACAACGTCGCCCTGCCCCTGAGCTATCGCGGTGTGTCACGGCATGAATCGGTGGAGCAGGCCCTGCGTATGCTCGAACAGGTCGGGCTGGCGGAGCGCGCCCACCACCGTCCCGCCGACCTCTCCGGCGGCCAGCGCCAACGTGTGGCGATTGCCCGTGCATTGGTGGGCAAACCGTCGGTGATCCTGGCCGACGAACCCACCGGTAACCTCGACAGCACCACCGCCCAGGACATCATGGACCTGCTGCTGGCGTTAAACCGCGAGCAACAGGTCACGCTGATCATCGTTACCCACGATTCGCATATCGCCGAACGCCTGGAGCGCAAGATCCTGGTGCGCAACGGCGTGGTGCACGAGGTCGGGCGCCTATGAGCCTGCGGGTCGAACAGAGCTTCAGCCAACTACTGCACGAAGCCTTCGTCAGCCTGCGCACCCTGGGCAAGCGCTCGGTCCTGGCGCTGCTGGGCATCGTCATCGGCAGTTCGTCGGTGGTGGCGTTGATCAATATCGGCCATAACGCGGCGGTGGATGCCGCGATGATTTTCAAGGACATGGGCACCGACACCCTGGTCGCCCAGTTCCCGCCCAAGGGCAGCAGCACTGTGCCGGCGCCCGCCAGGCTCGACCTGGAGGCCGTGCGCCAAGCCGTGCCGGGCATCGCCCATATCGGCGCGCTCAGCTTGTTCAGCGGGCCCATCGTGTTCCATGGCCGCACCACCAACGCCAACTTCGTCGGCAGTACGCCGGACATCCAGGCGGCCATGCGCCTGGTGGTACAGCAGGGACGCTTCCTGTCGAGCTTCGATGCCAACGAAACCTATGGCGTGATCGGCGACCAGGTGGCCCAGGCCCTTGGAACGCCGGGCGATCCGCTGCAACTGGGCGACCGCGTGCGCATCAACGATTACCTGTTCCTGGTGGTGGGCATTCTGCATAACCAACCCCGGGCAATGCTGATGCCGGTACAGGCCAACGATTCGTTGTTCATTCCCGCCGAAGGCATGCGCCGCATCTTCCCCACGCCGCAGATCGGCAATGTGATTATCCGCGCCGCGCCCGGCCAGGACATGGAGCGCATTGCCAAGCAAGCCGCCAGCGCCTTGCAGACCCAGCTCACCGACCACACTGTCGACATCCAGGTGCCCCAGCAAATGATCGACGGCATGACCCGGCAAAGCCGCACCTTCGCCTACCTGCTGCTGGCCCTCGGCGCCATCTCCCTGGTCGGCGGCGGTGTGGGGGTGATGAACGTGATGCTGATGAACGTGTCGGAACGCCGTCGCGAGATCGGCATTCGCATGGCCCTGGGCGCTCGCCAGCGCGACATCCGTAACCTGTTTCTGCTCGAAGCCGTCACCCTCACCGCCGTCGGCGCGCTGTGCGGCGCGGTGCTCGGGATGACGGCCGCCTGGCTCTACGCCTGGCTGTCGGGCTGGATTTTCGACCTGGCCGTCGCCGCCCTGCCATTGGGGGTGGGCAGTACGTTGCTGGTGGGCTTGTTCTTTGGCATCTACCCGGCGGTCTCGGCCTCACGGTTGCAGCCGGTGGAGGCCTTGCGCGATGAGTAAATGGCTAGGGTTGCTCGTGTTGATCAGCCTGCACGGCATGGCCGCTGATGTGCTCATCAAGCCGTCAGCCCCCAGCAGCACCCGCAGCGGTTACGACCGGGGCGTGTCCTTGAATGCCCAGGTCACCACCATGACCCTGGGTGACGCGGTGTACCTGGGCCTGCGCAACAACCCTGCGATCCGCAGCGCGTACCTGCAACGGGTCGCGCAGAAATTCGACCTGCGCGTCGCCGAAGACGTGTTCAACCCCAAGCTCACGCTCAACAGCTATTACCGCAGCACGCGCGGCTCCCAGGACAGTGCGCGCAATGCCAACGTGGCGCCGGCCACCAGCTTGCTCAGTGAGTACGGCACCCGCCTGAGCATGGCCTGGACCCAGCAGTTGAACAACGCCGACCGCGCCGGCCGCTACCGCAGCGACGGCCTCGACCTGGCGATCATCCAGCCGCTGCTGCGCGGCGCCGGCTGGGACGCCACCACCGCACCGTTGCGCCTGTCACGCCTGTCGGAGCAGGCCAACCGCCTGAACCTCAAGGCGACCGTGGCGCAGACCATCAGCCAGATCATCGCCACCTACCGCGAACTGCTGCGCGCCCAGGAGCAACTGAGCATCGTGCAGGACGCCCTCAAGCGCTCCGGCACCTTGCTGGAAGTGAACAAGGCCCTGATCAGTGCCGGGCGCATGGCCGAATTCGAAATCGTGCAGACCGAAGCCGACATCGCCACCCAGCAACTGGGCGTGGAAGAGGCGCAGAACCAGCTCGACACCAGCCGCCTGGCGCTGTTGCGCCTGCTGGCCCTGGACCTGTCCACGCCGATTCGCGCCAGCGAAGCCCTGGAGGCCAAACCCATGCAGATCGATAAACGCCAAGCCTTCAACCTCGCGCAGACCCAGCAACCGGAATACCTCGCCGCCCTGCTCGGCAGCCAGCAGGCCGACCTCAACCTGGTGATCGCCAAGGACTCCGGGCGCTGGCAAGTGGACCTGGTAGCCGGCGCGAACCAGATACGCGACGCCTACAATAACGACGCCGGCAGCACCAACAACCGCACCTGGGACAGCTACGCCGGGGTGCAGGTGCAGATCCCCATCGGCGACATCAGCACGCGCCAGGCCGAAGTGCGCGCGCGGGTCAACGTGGAGGACCAGGAGATCCGCATCACCGACGCCCGCCAGGAACTGGAACGCAACGTCAACGATGTGGTGCGCGACCTCGGCACCCGCTGGCGCCAATATGAAATCTCCCAGCGCGCGGTGGAATTGTCGCGGCGCAAGATCGAGATCGAACGCGAGAAACTCAGCGCCGGGCGCTCCACCAACTTCCAGGTGCTGAGTTTCGAGACCGACCTGCGCAATGCCGAAAATGCACAGCTCAACGCACTGATCGCTTATTTGAACGCCCAGACTCAGCTCGACTTGACCCTGGGCATGACGCTGGAAAGTTGGGAAATCGCCCTCAATGACTACTAATCGAAAACGCCTGCTGGGCGCCGCGTTGATCCTGCTGCTGGCCGGCGCGGGGCTGGCCCTGCGCAGCCCCGCAGAAGGCCCGGCCGGCGCCACCGAACAGTGGCTGGGCGTCAAGCCCGACCCGCTGGTGCACCAGATCGGCCTGGTAGGCAAGATCGAGCCCGACACCACCCTCACCCTCACCGCGCCGTTCGACGGCAATGTGCAGGCCAATCTGGTGGAGCAAGGCCAGCGGGTCGAGGCCGGCCAGGTACTGCTGCGCATGGACCCGGCCACCCTTGAAGTGCAATTGCGCGACGCCCTCTCCGCCCAGCTCAAGGCCCGGCGCACCGTGCAAGAGCTGCAGGACTGGGACAGCGGCCCCACCGTCAGCCGTGCGCGCCGCAGCCTGCGTACCGCCGAGATGACCGCCGGCAACACCCAGCGCAAACTCACCGAAAGCGAAAACCTGTTCAAGCGCGGCATCATCCCGCGCAATGAGCTGGACGATCTCAAGCAACAGACCCAGCAGCAACAGCTGGACCTCGCCTCCGCCCGCAGCGAACTGCAACAGGCACTCGATCAGGGCAAGGGCGAATACCGCCAGATCGCCGACATGGAACTGACCAATGCCACGGTGAAATACGACACCCTGCGCGCACTGCTGGCAGGCAAGGAGGTGAAGGCGCCGTTCTCCGGCATCGTCGTGCCGGCGCCCGGCAACAATACGCCCCAAGGCGGCGGCACGAACGCACCCATTCAGGCCGGCAGCAAGGTCAGCCAGGGCCAGGTGCTGTTCGGCCTGGCCAATATCGAGCGGCTGAAAATCGTCGCCAAGGTCTCTGAGCTGGACATCAACCAACTGCACCAGGGCCAGGCGGTGGAAGTGCTGGGCGATGGCTTTGACGGCGAACGACTGAGCGGCTCGGTGAGTGTGGTCAGCGGCTTGGCGATTGCCAGCGACAGCCAGGGCAGCGCGCAGTTTCCGGTGACCCTGTCGATCCCCAAGCTGACCCCGCAACAGTTGCAGCGGGTGCGGCTGGGCATGAGTGCGCGGTTGACCATCGTCACCTACAACAATGCGCAGGCGATGGTGATTCCGAGCGAGGCGATCCAGGCGGATATGACGGTGGAGTATCGAGAAGCGATGGATAAGCCGGTGGAGCGGGTGAAGGTAACCACCGGGCAATCGACGGCGCAGGGCGTGGAGGTGTTCGGCCTAACACCCGGCTTCGTAAAGACCTCAAAATAAATGGAGAACCCCTGTGGGAGGGGGCAACCCCCCTCCCACATTTAGAGTTGCGCCAACTTCGATGCCAGGGCTTTAGCCTGAAGCGCCACATCCGTTACTGCTGTGCTCTCCCACCACATCCCCCTCAACGGCGGGCCCATGGCGAACAATCGCGTACTGACCTCGCCCTGGGCATCCAGCACTGCGCCGCAGGTGTCCGCCGCAATCCCCAACGCCAACGGCCCAGGCGTGATCAGCCCGCGCTGAAGCAACTGCCGGGGCAACGGCCGGGCCACGCGGCGCCAGTCGTATTCGATGCCGCTGGAGTTGATCAACGCCGCCCCCGACACCAAGGTGATCGCCTGTTCGCCCCGATAACGCAAACGAATGGTCACGCCCTCACCCGCCGGCTCCAGCCCCTTGAACGACGCCGCACGAATGCGCAACCGCCCTTCTTTATGCAGACTTGCCACCAACTGCGCACTCAACGGCGGCGAGCGGTGGTGATGGCTTTCCCACCAGGGCCGTACATGCCGTACGAACTGATGTTTCTGGCCTTCGCTGGCCTGGCTCCACAGCCGGCCGATATGGGCGCGCACCGTGTCCAGTGGCGCCTGCCAATCGATACCCTGCGCCAGTGCGAGGCGGCATTGGCGACGCACCTCGCGCAGCAGTTGCCGAGGGCTGCGCAAGGCGTGGTCAGCGGCGAGGAAATCTTCCCAACTCGGTGGTTGCCGGCGCACATGGGGCAACAAACCGTGGCGTGAAAACACCTCGATGGGCCCACGATGCCCGGCCTGTTCCAGGGACACCACGGCGTCCACCATGGTCAACCCGGAGCCGATGATCAGCACGGGCGCCTGCGGGTCGATCCGGGTCATGGCCTGCACGTCCCAGGGGTCCACGGCGGCGGCGTTCAACCCGCTGGAGTCGGTCTGCGGCGTGCGCGCCGCCGGGAACATGCCGGTGGCCAACACCGCCTGGGCGCCGCGTAGTTGCTGGCCATTGTCGAGGGTCAGCAACACTGAGTCGTCGCCGACTTGCAGGTCGACGACTTCGGCGCGGATATGCTCGACGGTGGACGCCGACAACGCCTTGGCCTCAGCCAGCCGCTGCTGCGCATACAGGCCAAAGATCCCGCGTGGCGGGAACAGTTCGCTGATGGGCACGTGCTGCTGGTCCGACTCCGGCCAACCGCCGGCACCGATGTAGGCGGTGAGCCATTGGGTCAGGTCATCGGCGTTGTCCGGGTCGACGCTCATGCGCGCCGCGTTGCCGTTCAAGGTGTGGCCCAGTTCGACGGCGCTGTAGGCCTCGCCACGGCCGAGTTCGGCGCGCGGTTCGATCACCAGGATCCGGCGCTGCCCAGGCCGGCGCAGCAGTTGCACGGCCAGCATCGTACCGCTCAGGCCGCCGCCGATGATCAGCACATCAGCGTTGCGGAGGGATTCAGTCATGCACATTCGCCTTTACTGTTTACCCAGATAAATATCGTGCAAATCGCCGCGTGCCAACAGCTCGGCGGCGCTGCCACTCAAGGCCACGCGCCCAGTATCCAGCACGTAGCCCTGGGACGCATAGTTGAGCGCGACGTTGATGTTCTGCTCGGCGATCAGGAAGCTCACCTGCTGCTCGCGGTTGAGCTGCGCGATGATCTCGAAGATCTCCTGCACGATCATAGGCGCCAAACCCATGGACGGCTCGTCGAGCAGTACCAAAGTAGGACGGGTCATCAACGCGCGGCCGATGGCGACCATTTGCTGCTCGCCGCCGGACGTCAGGCCAGCGCGGGTGTGGCGTTTGGTCTTGAGCCGGGGGAACCAGGCGTAGATGCGCTCCAGGTCTTGTTCCATGGCCTTGCGGCTCAGGCGCCGCACAAAGCCGCCGCTGCGCAGGTTGTCTTCCACGGTGAGCTGGCCGAACACATGGCGGCCTTCCAGCACATGCACCATGCCCTGGCGCACGCGCTGGCTGGGGTCGACGCCGGCCAGGTCGACGCCGGCGTATTCGATCACGCCCCGGCTGACTTCGGCGCGCTCGGCACGCACCAACCCGGAGATCGCCTTGAGGGTGGTGCTCTTGCCGGCGCCATTGGCCCCGAGCAAGGCGACGATGGCGCCCTTGGGTACGCTCAGCGACACGCCGGCCACGGCGAGGATCGCGCCGTCGTAGATCACTTCAATATCGTTGACCGTCAACAACGACGGGCGCGTGGCTTCGGTAGCGAGCTGGCTCATGATTTATTCATCCCCGGTGCAGGTGCGTGGCGTCAGGCCTTTTTCCTTGGCGAAGGCCGCGGATTTTTCATCGATCAGCGGGCGTAACAGGCCGCGGTCGGCAGCGATCCAGTCGCTGATCAGCGTCCAGTGGGCGCCGTCCCATTGCTGTACGCGCGCCGAGCCGCCGCCTTCGTGGTCGCGGCACGACAGCTTGAGGTTCTGCATCAGGCCCAGGTAGCCCATGTCCTTCAGGCGCGCGTCATCGATATTCAGGTGTTCCAGGCCCCAGCGGCCTTCTTCGCCATTGAGCGGGCGCTTGCCGAACTTGGCCTGGCCGGTGCGGATCGCTTCCACGGCGACGGCGGCGTTCACCAGGCCGGAGTTGTAGTAGACGCTGCCGAAATTCTTCAGGTCCTTGAGGTCGCTGTGGCCCTTGTCGAGGATGTACTGCTTGAGGCGCTTGTGGATCTCGAAATCCGCGCCTGCCGGGTAAGGCGTGAGCGCCAGGTAGCCCTTGGCGGCGGCGCCTGCGGGCAATACGTCTTCGCTGGAACTGGCCCATATATCGCCGATGATATGGTCCACCGGGAAGCCGAAGCGCGCGGCGGTTTTCACCGCCACCGGGGTAGACACGCCCCAGGTACGCAGGAACACCCAATCCGGGTTGGCCTGGCGCACCTGGCGCCATTGCGCGGACTGTTCGTTACCCGGGTCGGCCACCGGAATCTGGATATTTTCAAAGCCGTATTTTTCCGCCAGCAACTTCAGCGGGCCGAGGGTTTCGCGGCCGTAGGCCGAGTCGTGGTAGACCGTGGCGATCTTCTTGCCCTTGAGTTTGTCGAAGCCGCCTTCGCGCTGGGCGATGTAATTCACCAGGGTGGACGCCTCGCTGTAGAACGTCAGCATCACCGGGAAGTTGTACGGGAACACCGTGCCGTCGGTGGCTTCGGTGCGACCGTAGCCGAGGGTGATCAGCGGGATCTTGTCCACCTCAGCCCTTTCACTGAGCGCATAGGCCGCCGGTGCACCGTTGGGCTGGTACACCGCGACCGGCGCGCCATCCAGGCCGTTCTTGAAGCGCTCGTAGCACTCGATGCCCTTCTCCGCCGTCCACTCGGTCTCGCATTCCTGCCACACCAGCTTGACGCCATTGATGCCGCCTTCGACCTCGTTGATATAGCGCAGGTAGTCGATCATTCCGGCCCACACCTGCACGCCGCTGGACGCGTAGGCACCCACCCGGTAGGTGGCCAGGGGAAAGAACTGCTGGTCGGCCGAAGCCATCGCCTGTGGCACGGCACCGGCCAGGGCTGCCAGCGCGAAGGCGGCGCCGGCCAGGGAGCGTTTCAAGGATGCACGCATTGGGATTCTCTTCTTCAAGTCAGAAACGTAGGGGCCACTGACGCAGCCGATCGCGAAGGTTGTGCAACAGGCGAATCAAGCCCTCGGGCTCCTTGATCAGGAACACGATGATCAACACGCCAAAAATGATTTTCTGCAGGTTCTGCAACTGCCCCGCGTCCACCGAGCCACCGAACAACGCCTGCCCGGCATGGCTGAGGAAAATCGGCAGCAAACTGATAAACGCCGCGCCGACGAAGTTGCCGGCGATGCTGCCCATGCCGCCGATAATGATGATGAACAGGATCTGGAATGAGCGATTGATGTCGAAGCTGCTGGCGCTGGCCGTGCCCAGGTAGGCAAACGCCCACAACGCGCCGGCGATGCCGAGGTAGAACGAACTGACCGCAAACGCCAGGCGCTTGTAGCGCACCACCGGGATGCCGACGACGGCGGCGGCGGTGTCCATGTCGCGGATCGCCATCCAGTTGCGGCCCACCTGGCTGCGCACCAGGTTGACGGCGGCCCAGGTCAACAACAGCACCGTGACCAGGGTCAGCCAGTAGCGGCCCAGCGGCGTGTTGAGGTCATGGCCGAACAGCGCCAGCTTCGGCGCCGAGATGGTCCCGGACGAACCGTAGTTGTAGAACCAGGGGAATTTGACGAACAGCCACTCCAGGAAAAACTGCGCGGCCAAGGTGGTGACCATCAGGTAGAAGCCTTTGATCCGCGAGCTGGGCAAGCCAAACAGCAGCCCGACCAACGCGCTGATGATCCCGCCGCCGAGCAGCGCCACCGGCAGGCCCAGCTCCGGCAGGCGCAGCAAAAACCCATAGGTGGCGAAGGCGCCGACGGCCATGAACCCGGCGGCACCGACCGAGGTCTGCCCGGTATAGCCGGTGAGTAAATTCAGGCCCAGCCCGGCCAGTGACAGCACCAGGAACGGGATGAGGATCGCATTGAGCCAATAGTCATTGCCCCACAGCGGCACCACGATAAACGCCAACGCCAGCAGGCCGAGCAGGCCCCAGGGCACGCGCCGCTGGATCAGCAGCAACGGTGCGGTGTGTTCAGCAACAGGGATCGACATGCTTTCAGACTCGCTCGATGGCACGCTCGCCGAACAGGCCGGCGGGACGGATATACAGGAAGGACAACGCCAGGACATAGGCGAACCACGGCGTGATGCCGCCACCGATCAGCGGGCCGATATACACCTCGGCGAGGTTCTCCGCCGCGCCGACAATCAGCCCGCCGACAATCGCTCCGCCAATCGAGGTGAAGCCGCCGATGATCAACACCGGCAACGCCTTGAGCACCACCAGCGACAGCGAAAACTGCACGCCCTGGCGCGCGCCCCACAACAACCCCGCCACCAGCCCGACGATGCCGGCCACCGCCCAGACGATCTGCCAGATGCGGTTGAGGTTGATACCGATGGACAGCGCCGCCGTGGTGTCATCCGCCACCGCGCGCAGCGACACACCGATGCGGGTCTTGTTGAACAGCAGCGCCAGTACCGTCACCAGCACCACGGCCACGGCCGCGGCGATCAGGTCAAACTGGCTGAGCATCAGCGGCCCGACGAACAGCGGTACATCGTCGATGCCCAGGTCCAGGGCGCGCACTTGCGAGCCCATCACACCTTGGGCCAGGCCTTCGATAATGAATGACAGGCCCAACGTCGCCATGAACAGCGTGATTTGCGAACGGTTCACCAGCGGCCGCAGCACCAGGCGCTCGATGAGCAAGGCGCCGACGATCATCACGATCACCGTCAACAGCAACGCCAGGGCAAACGGCACGCCCTGGTCGTGCAGGCTGACGAAGGTCAGCGCGGCAAACAGCAGCATCGAGCCCTGGGCAAAATTGAACACGCCGCTGGCCTTGTAGATCAGCACGAAGCCGATGGCGACCAGCGAGTACATGGTACCGGCGAGCAGGCCGCCGAACAGGGTTTCGAAGAAGAACGTCATCAGTGCGCCACTCCCAGGTAGGCCGCGATCACCTCGGGGTTGGCCTGCACCTGCGCCGGGGTGCCATCGCCGACCTTGCGCCCGTAGTCGAGCACCACCACATGGTCGGACAGGCCCATGACCACGCCCATGTCGTGTTCGATCAACACCACGGTGGTGCCGAGGTCGCGGTTCACGTCGGCGACAAAGCGCGCCATGTCCTGTTTTTCCTCGGCGTTCATGCCGGCCATGGGTTCGTCCAGCAACAACAGGCTCGGCCCGGCGATCAACGCGCGGCCGAGTTCCACGCGCTTTTGCAGGCCGTAGGACAGGTTGCCCACCAGCACATCGCGGTGGGCTTGCAGTTCAAGGAATTCGAGGAGGCCCTGGGCACGCAGGCGGAAGGCGTCGGCTTCACGCCGTGCGCGCGGCAAGCCGAGGGCCTGTTCGATAAAGCTGGTGCGCATATGCCGCGACAGGCCGGTGAGGAGGTTGTCGAGCACGCTCATTTTCTTGAACAGGGCGTTGTTCTGGAATGTACGGCTAATGCCCCGGCGCGCGGCGCCCAAGGGGTCGATGCGGTGGAAGTGTTGCGCCTCGAAAACGATCTCGCCGGCATCGAAGCGATACACGCCGTTAAGTACGTTGAGCAATGAACTCTTGCCGGCGCCATTGGGCCCGATCAACGCGCAGATTTCACCGCGCTGCACTTCAAACGACAACGCATTGATCGCCTTGACGCCCTTGAACGACAGCGAGATGTCCCGCACCTGGAGGATGGCTTGGCTCATGCACGTTCCCGTTTGAATTCGGCAAGCCACGTCGGCTCAGCATTGGATTTGAGGGGCTGCCAGATATAAGCCAGCCGCTGGAAGCCCAGCAGTTTGCGCACGCGGTTTTTCAGCAGGCGGCGCAGGCCACTTTGCGGATGGGCAATGGCCCAGTCGCACAGGCGCCGACGCCAGGTGCCGTGGGGTGCCAGGCGGCTTTCGATGTCGTCAGCCAGGTGCTGCAGGCGCGCGGGCGACAGCAGCAGGCCGGTGGGCGCCACTTCACTGCGATCACGCCGCGCCGAGGCCAGGCTTTCCGGGAAGGCCAGGCCGTGGCCGCTGTTCAGCCACTGCTCCAGCACCACGGCCAGGCCGCCTTGCCACTGGGTGCCTTCTTCGCTCCATAGCGCGGTTTCGCCTGTGGGTTGCCACCAGCGCTGCTGGTATTGCGCCGGCTCGACCGGGCCCAGCAGTTGAGCGAAATCCAACCGCTGGGTGAACGTCCAATCGCGCTGGCGACCTTGAACGTAGGCGTGACTGGGATGAATACGCCACAGCTTTTGCTCCAGAGCCTGCGGCTCGAGGTTATCGGCCAGCGTCAGCACCTGTGCGCCCACGGACTGGGCCGCCAACGCCAGCAACAGCAGGTTCGGCTCAAAGGCGCCGCTGAGCACCACGCGTGACTGTTCACTTAAACCGTGCTGGCGCAAACCGCCGGCCAGGCGTTCGACGTCGCGCAAGGTGTCGATCCAGCGCCAGGCATACCATTGGCCCTGGCGCTTGTGGCGCAGGGCGATGTGCAACGGCGTGAGTTGCGCCCAGTGGCGCAGGTGTTCCAGGAGGGCCGTTGGTTCGTGCACGCTCATAGGGGGTTGCTCCTATTGGGGGGGTGTGCGTGCGGTGGTCCGCTGGCTTGATTATTTGGATCGACACGGGACAACTGTGGGAGGGGGCAAGCCCTAATGCTAGAACGGGCAAACAGTAACCTGTGGCGAGCGGGCTTGCCCCGCGTTGGGCTGCGAAGCAGCCCCAAAACACAGCCCCGGACCTGCCTGGCACACTGCAGCGCTCTTATTGGGGCTGCTGCGCAGCCCAACGCGGGCGGTGCGACGACTCGACAAGCCCGCTCGCCACAGTTACAGTGTTCCTCCTTAACTGACTGGCATTAGGGCAAGCCCCCTCCCACATTGGTTTTATGTGAGCCTGATAGATCACGGTAGCCGGCGCCTGGGTGGTTCGAGCCCAACCTTGCACCGTCGCCAAACAACTTCTCGCGCAAGGTGCCCTGGGCGTATTCGGTCTTGTACACGCCGCGCTTCTGCAACTCCGGCACCAGCCACTCGACGGCGTCGACGAAGGTTTCGTGAGTCAGCGCATAGGCGAGGTTGAAGCCGTCGACGTCGGTCTCTTCGACCCACTCCTGCAACAGGTCGGCGACGGTCTGCGGGCCGCCGACGAACAGCGGGCCAAAGCCGCCGATACCGACCCAATCGGCCAGTTCGTTGGGGGTCCAGACCTTGTTCGGATCCGCCGTGGAGAAAGCTTCCACCGCCGATTGAATCGCATTGGTGTGCACGTGCTTGAGCGGTTCATCCGGCTTGAACTGGCTGAAATCGATCCCGGTCCAGCCGGAGATCAGCGCCATCGCACCTTCATAGCTGACGTAGGATTTGTACTCGTCAAACTTGGCCTTGGCCTTGGCATCGGTCTCGTCGACGATCACCGTCTGCAAGTTGAAGATCAGGATTTTATTCGGGTCGCGCCCGGCTTCGGCCGCACGGCGGCGGATGTCGGCGACGGTCTTTTTCAGCAGTACCTTGGACGGCGCAGCAACGAACACGCATTCGGCCTGCTCGGCGGCGAACTGCTTGCCACGGCTGGAGGCACCGGCCTGGTACAGCACCGGCGTGCGCTGCGGCGACGGTTCGCACAGGTGGATGCCGGGCACCTGGAAGTGTTTGCCGACGTGGCGGATCTCGTGGATTTTGCTTGGATCGCTGAAAATCCGCCGTTCACGGTCACGCAGTACCGCGCCCTCTTCCCAACTGCCTTCCCAGAGTTTGTAGCAGACCTCCAGGTATTCCTCGGCGTAGTCGTAGCGCGCGTCGTGTTCGGTCTGGGCTTTCTGGCCAAGGTTCTTGGCGCCGCTTTCCAGGTAGGACGTGACGATGTTCCAGCCGATGCGGCCCTTGGTCAGGTGGTCGAGGGTCGAGAGCCTGCGCGCAAACGGATACGGATGTTCGAACGACAGCGACGCGGTCAGGCCAAAACCCAAGTGCTCGGTGACCAGCGCCATCGGTGCGATCAGCGACAACGGGTCGTTGACCGGCACCTGGGTCGCCTGGCGAATCGCCGCGTCGCCATTGCCGTTGTACACGTCGTAGATGCCCAGTACGTCGGCGATAAACAGGCCGTCGAACTTGCCGCGCTCGAGGATCTTCGCCAAGTCGGTCCAGTACTCAAGATCCTTGTACTGCCACGAGCGGTCACGCGGATGTGCCCACAGGCCCGGCGATTGGTGGCCGACGCAGTTCATGTCGAAGGCGTTCAAGCGGATTTCACGGGACATCACAGCACTCCGTTGAGGTGGTAGTTGCCGACGACCTGGTACTTCCAGCGCAACGGATCATCCAGGGTCGGTGGCAGCGCGGTGCGTTGGCCGGTGAGTTCGAATTCGGTGTTGCTGGCGAAGAGCAAGGCTTCAGCGGCGGCGATCTGCGCTTCGGTGAGGGCGACCGGGCTTGGATCGATTTCGGCGCGCTCAAGCAAGGCGGCCGCTACATCCACGCGAATCTGCCAATCGCCGAAGCGGCTGATCACGTAGGGGTCATCGCTTTTTTCGACGTGGCGACGGGTGCTGTCCAGCAGTTGGCGTGCGAGCGTCAGTGCGGTCATGGGTCAGGTCCTCAGTTCCAGGCGTGGCGCGCAGGTTTCACGCCGTTGAGCACGAAGTTGCCGATCAGGTGGTATTTCCAGCGGGCCGGGTCGTGCAGGGTGTGGGTGCGCGCGTTGCGCCAGAAGCGGTCGAGGTTGTGCTTGGCGGTGACCGAGCGGGTCCCGGCCAGTTCGAAGAGTTTGCTGCTGGCGAGCAACGCGGTTTCGGCCGACAGGACCTTGGCCTGGGCGACCACCAGCGAGGCTTGGGCAACCGTGTCTTCATTCGGTTCGGCGAGGGCCCGGTCGACAGCCAGGCCGGCCTTGGCGAGGATGGCTTCGGTGCCGTGCACACGCCATTCCAGATCACCGATGGCGGCGATGGTGAATGGATCCTGCCAGCCGTGATCCTGCTGGCTGTCGATCCACGGGCGGGCCTGGCGCGCGAAGATTTTTGCCTGTTCAAGGGCGCCGAGGGCAATGCCGGTGTCAACGGCGGCCTGGATGATTTGCGAAATCGGCCCATCGGCCGTGGGTTGGTCAAACGCCAGGTGGGCGGGAATCACCGCGCTCAAGGGCACGGTCACGCCGTCGAGGGTCACACCACCGCTGGCGGTGGTGCGCTGGCCGAAGCCGTCCCAGTTGTCGATGACGGTAAGGCCTGGCGCATCGCGCTCGACGAGGCCGATGAACGCCTGACCCTTTTCGTTATTACCCACGGTGGGCACGATATGCGCGAACAACGCGCCGGTGCAGTAGAACTTCTCGCCGTTGATTTGCGCGGTGTCGCCGTGAAAGCGGATCTGGGTATCGAAGGTACCGGCGTTTTTGCTCTTGGCCTCGGAGAAGGCGTTACCGAAGCGATAACCCGCCAGGACTTTTCCGAAGTAGTGGAGCTTTTGTTCCTCGGTGGCGGTTTGCACGAGGATGTCCACTACGCCCAGATGGTTCTGCGGAATTTGTCCCAAAGACGGGTCGGCGGCGGAGATCAACTTGATCACCTCGGCCACCGTCACATAGGACACCTCGGCGCCGCCATAGGCCTTGGGAACGGTGATGCCCCACAGGCCGCTGGCGGAAAATTCGTCAAGCTCGGCGACAGGCAGGCGACGCTCACGGTCACGCTCGCTGGCGTCGACGGCAAAGCGTTCGGCCAGGCGCTTGGCGACCTCGATGGCCTCCGCGTCCGAGCGGATGATATGGGCAGGTTGTTGAGGGTGGGCAGACATGGGCCGACTCCAGGCTCCGATGGGATACTGGAGTGATTGCAGGAGTCGTGCCTGAATTTAATCGTCAGTAAAATCAGGTGGTTGCTGCGTAAATAGGCGTACAACCGCGGTTTCAAACCAGCAAAGTGTGCATCCACTGTTGGCTGGCAAACAGTTAGATCACCACATTGCGCACAAAGCGCACGGCGACCTGGCCGTCATTGCGATAGGCATGGGGCTGGTGGCTGGCGAACATGAAGAATTCGCCGGTGCCGATGGTGTTTTCCTGATCGCCGACCACCAACGTCAGGCTGCCCTCGAAGACGAACAGTTGCTCGCTCCACCCCTCCAGGTCGGGGTCCGGGCAATAACGATCGCCCGGTTCAAGGCGCCACTCCCATAACTCGACCTCACGCCGCGCCGTGGCCTTGGCCAGCAACACCGCCTTGCTGCCGTCGATTTCACCCGCCCAGGCCAGTTCGTTGATGCGGCTGTGATCGCGCACATCCGGCGCCTGGATCAGGTCGCTGAACGCCACATCCAACGCTTCGGCCACGCGGTCGAGGGTGGACAGGCTGACGTTCTTTTCCCCCGCCTCAATCGCCACCAGCATGCGCCGGCTGACCCCGGACTTTTCCGAGAGCGCGGTCTGGCTCAGGTCGGCGGCGTGGCGCAGGCGACGAACGTTCTGGCTGACGTGCTGCAGGACCGAGGCCCGTTGTGGATTTTCTTTGTGCACTATATTGCTCAATGGGTGGGTGTGCGCAGTATACTGCCCAGCGTGCGGCGCATTGTGCGGTCCGTGCCTTTCCCTTGCAAGACCGAGCCGCCATGACTACCCCGAACTCCCCGTCGCGTTTCAACCGCTTCAGCAAAGCCGAATGCATCCTGGTGTTTATCACCATGATTTGGGGCGGCACGTTTTTGCTGGTGCAGCATGCCATGACCGTCAGCGGGCCGATGTTTTTCGTGGGCCTGCGCTTTGCGGCGGCGGCGATTGTGGTGGGGTTCTTTTCCTTGCGTACCTTGCGCGACCTGACGTTGTTCGAACTGAAGGCCGGCGTGTTCATCGGCGTGGCAATCATGTTCGGCTACGGCTTGCAGACCATTGGCCTGCAGACGATCTTGAGCAGCCAGTCGGCGTTCATCACCGCGCTCTATGTCCCGTTCGTACCTTTATTACAGTGGCTGGTGCTGGGCCGTCGTCCGGGGTTGATGCCGAGCATCGGCATCATGTTGGCGTTTGCCGGGTTGATGTTGTTGACCGGTCCTGCCGGTGCCTCGTTGAATTTCAGCCCCGGTGAAATCGCCACATTGATCGGCGCGATAGCGATTGCGGCCGAGATCATTTTGATCAGTGCGTTTGCCGGGCAGGTGGACGTACGCCGGGTGACGGTGGTGCAACTGGCTACCGCGTCGCTGCTGTCGTTCCTGATGGTGGTGCCCATGGGGGAGGCGCTGCCAGGGTTTTCGTGGCTGCTGCTGTTCAGCGCGGTGGGCCTGGGCCTGACCAGTGCGGTGATCCAGGTCGCGATGAACTGGGCGCAGCAGAGCGTTTCGCCGACACGGGCCACGTTGATCTATGCCGGTGAGCCGGTGTGGGCAGGGGTAGTCGGGCGGATCGCCGGCGAGCGGTTCCCGCCGATTGCGATGCTGGGTGCGGCGTTGATTGTGGTGGCGGTGATTGTGAGTGAGATGAAGAGGAGCAGCTCGAAAGTTGTCGATGCCGAGGCCGAAGTTGAACCGGAAAGTCGCAGGTGATGCTTTAAGCTGCAAGCTGCAAGCTGCAAGAAATACGCGGTCGGCTATTATCTTGCAGCTTGCCGCTTGTAGCCGCCTTCCACTGCCTCTGTAGGATCCTGCCACATCTTGCCGTTTGGTGATCGTGAAAGCGGCACGTATGATGCATCCCAAACTCCCGCAGATTAGAAGCCTATGTCCCTGATAGTTCTACTGCTTCTGCCGTTCATTGGCAGCTGTCTGGCGGCCTTGCTGCCGCATAATGCACGTAACACCGAATCCCTGCTGGCTGGCCTCGTGGCCCTGGTCGGAACCGTTCAAGTCGCCCTGCTCTACCCCCTGATCGCCCACGGTGGCGTGATCCGCGAAGAATTCATGTGGTTGCCCAGCCTCGGCCTGAATTTCGTCTTGCGCATGGATGGGTTTGCCTGGCTGTTCTCGATGCTGGTGCTCGGCATCGGCGCGCTGGTGTCGCTGTATGCGCGCTACTACATGTCACCGGACGATCCGGTGCCGCGTTTCTTCGCGTTTTTCCTGGCCTTCATGGGTGCCATGCTCGGGCTGGTGATTTCCGGCAACCTGATCCAGATCGTGTTCTTCTGGGAACTGACCAGCCTGTTCTCGTTCCTGTTGATCGGCTACTGGCACCACCGCGCCGATGCGCGACGCGGTGCCTATATGGCGCTGATGGTCACCGGCGCGGGCGGCCTGTGCCTGCTGGCCGGGGTGATGCTGCTGGGGCATATCGTCGGCAGCTATGACCTGGACCTGGTGCTGGCTGCCGGCGACCAGATTCGCGCACATTCGCTGTACCCGGTGATGCTCGCGCTGGTGCTGATCGGCGCCCTGAGCAAAAGCGCGCAGTTCCCGTTCCACTTCTGGCTGCCCCACGCCATGGCGGCCCCCACGCCGGTGTCGGCGTATCTGCATTCGGCGACGATGGTGAAGGCCGGCGTGTTCCTGCTGGCCCGCCTGTGGCCGTCGCTGTCCGGCAGCGAAGAATGGTTCTGGATCGTCGGCGGTGCCGGCGCCCTCACCCTCCTCCTCGGCGCTTACTGCGCCATGTTCCAGAATGATCTCAAGGGCCTTTTAGCCTATTCCACCATCAGCCACCTCGGGCTGATCACCCTGCTGCTGGGCCTCAACAGTCCCCTGGCCGCCGTCGCAGCCGTGTTCCATATCCTCAACCACGCCACCTTCAAGGCCTCGCTGTTCATGGCGGCGGGCATCATCGACCACGAAAGCGGCACGCGGGACATCCGCAAACTCAGCGGCCTGGTGCGCTTGATCCCGTTTACCGCGACCCTGGCCATGGTTGCCAGTGCCTCCATGGCCGGTGTGCCGTTGCTCAATGGTTTCCTGTCCAAAGAGATGTTCTTCGCCGAAACGGTGTTTATCTCGGCGACAAAATGGGTGGAAATCGCCCTGCCGGTGATCGCCACCATCGCGGGTACGTTCAGCGTGGCCTACGCCCTGCGGTTTACGGTCGATGTGTTCTTCGGCCCGCCCACCACCGACCTGCCCCATACGCCCCACGAGCCGCCGCGCTGGATGCGCGCGCCGGTTGAGCTGTTGGTGTTTACCTGCCTGCTGGTGGGGATCTTCCCGGCCCAGGTGGTCGGTTCGATCCTCGCCGCCGCCGCGCTGCCGGTGGTCGGTGGCGTGCTGCCGGAGTACAGCCTGGCGATCTGGCACGGCTGGAATGCGCCGATGATCATGAGCCTGGTGGCCATGTCCGGTGGCGTGGTGCTGTACCTGCTGCTGCGCAAGCAACTCAAGCGTGGCCGCTTCAAGTACCCACCGATCATCAGCTACTTCAACGGCAAGCGCGGCTTCGAGCGCAGCCTGGTGGTGATGATGCGCGGGGTGCGCAAGATCGAGAAACGCATCAGCACCAAGCGCCTGCAAACCCAATTGTTCCTGCTGGTGATCGTCGCAGTGATCGGCGCCATGATCCCGATGCTCAACAGCGGCCTTACCTGGGGCGACCGGCCGAAGATCCCGGGTTCCATCGTGTTCGTCACCCTGTGGTTGCTGGCGATTGCCTGTGCCCTGGGCGCCGCCTGGCAAGCCAAGTACCACCGGCTCGCGGCCCTGACCATGGTCAGCGTGTGCGGCCTGATGACCTGCGTCACCTTCGTGTGGTTCTCGGCACCCGACCTGGCGCTGACCCAATTGGTGGTGGAAGTCGTCACCACGGTACTGATCCTGCTCGGCCTGCGCTGGTTGCCACGACGGATCGAAGAGGTGTGGCCACTGCCCAATACCTTGCGCAAGGCGCGGATTCGCCGGGTGCGCGACTTCCTGCTCTCCACCGTGGTGGGCGGCGGCATGGCGCTGCTGTCCTACGCGATGCTGACGCGCCAGACGCCTAACGATATTTCCTCGTTCTACTTGAGCCGCGCCCTGCCCGAGGGCGGTGGCAGCAATGTGGTGAACGTGATGCTGGTGGACTTTCGTGGCTTCGATACCTTGGGCGAAATCACCGTGCTCGGCGCCGTGGCGCTGACCGTGTACGCCCTGCTGCGGCGCTTCCGCCCGTCCAAGGAAAGCATGCAACTGCCCGCGCAACAGCGCCAACTGGCACCGGACGTGGCCACCGACCTGGTCAACCCGCGCCAGGCCAGCGACACCGCCCTGGGTTTCATGATGGTGCCGGCGGTGCTGGTGCGCCTGCTGCTGCCGATTGCAGTGGTGGTGTCGTTCTACCTGTTCATGCGCGGCCACAACCAACCGGGCGGCGGGTTTGTCGCGGGCCTGGTGATGTCGGTGGCGTTTATCCTGCAATACATGGTCGCCGGTACCCAGTGGGTCGAGGCGCAGATGAGCCTGCGGCCGATGCGCTGGATGGGCTTCGGCCTGTTCTCGGCGACGCTGACCGGGATCGGCGCGTTGTTTGTCGGCTACCCGTTCCTCACCACCCATACCTGGCACTTCAGCCTGCCGCTGCTGGGCGATATTCATATCGCCAGCGCCTTGTTCTTCGACGTCGGCGTGTACGCCATGGTCGTCGGCTCGACGCTGCTGATGCTCACCGCCCTCGGGCACCAGTCGGTGCGCGCGCATAAACCGAGCAACCAGGCCAAAGTAGTCGCCGCCACCGAAGGAGCCGCCTGATGGAAGAAGTCATCGCAATTGCCATTGGGGTCCTGGCGGCCTCCGGCGTCTGGTTGATCCTGCGGCCGCGGACGTTCCAGGTGGTGATGGGCCTGTGCCTGTTGTCCTACGGGGTCAACCTGTTCATTTTCAGCATGGGCAGCCTGTTTATCGGCAAGGAGCCGATCATCAAGGACGGCGTGCCGCAAGACCTGCTCAACTACACCGACCCCCTGCCCCAGGCCCTGGTGCTCACGGCGATCGTGATCAGCTTCGCCATGACTGCGCTGTTCCTGGTGGTGCTGCTGGCGTCACGGGGACTGACCGGCACTGACCATGTGGACGGCCGGGAGCCCAAGGAATGAATTGGGTCAACCAACTGATCGTCGCCCCCATCCTGCTGCCGTTGCTCACCGCCGCCCTGATGCTGATGCTCGGCGAAAAACGCCGCCCGCTGAAGGCCAAGATCAATCTGTTCTCCAGCGTCATCGGCCTGGGCATCGCGATCCTGCTGTTGTACTGGACGCAAAAAGGCGGCCCCGGCTCGATTGGCGTATACCTTCCGGGCAACTGGCAGGTGCCGTTCGGGATTGTGCTGGTGGTCGACCAACTCTCTGCACTGATGCTGGTGCTCACCGGGATCATCGGCGTGAGCGCGCTGCTGTTCGCCATGGCCCGCTGGGACCGTGCCGGCACCAGCTTCCATGCGCTGTTCCAGATCCAGATGATGGGCCTCTACGGCGCGTTCCTCACGGCGGACCTGTTCAACCTGTTCGTATTCTTCGAGGTGCTGCTGGCGGCGTCCTACGGCTTGATGCTGCACGGCTCGGGCCGGGCGCGGGTGTCGTCGGGCCTGCATTACATCGCGATCAACCTGCTGGCGTCGTCGCTGTTCCTGATTGGCGCGGCGATGATCTACGGCGTGACCGGCACGCTGAACTTCGCCGACCTGGCACTGAAAATCCCACTGGTGCCCGAGGCGGATCGTGGCCTGTTGCATGCGGGTGCGGCGATCCTCGCCACCGCGTTCCTGGCCAAGGCCGGCATGTGGCCGCTGAACTTCTGGCTGGCCCCCGCCTACTCCTCGGCCAGTGCGCCGGTGGCGGCGATGTTTGCGATCATGACCAAGGTCGGCGTGTACACCGTGCTGCGCTTGTGGACCCTGCTGTTCTCCGGCCAGGCCGGCGCGTCGGCGTTGTTTGGCGGCGACTGGCTGGTGTACGGCGGCATGGCTACGATCATCTGCGCGGCGCTGGCAATGCTGGCGGCGCAGCGGCTGGAGCGCATGGCCAGCTTGAGCATCCTGGTCTCGGCCGGGATCCTGCTGTCGGCCATCGGCTTCGCCCAGCCAAGCCTGACCGCCGGGGCGCTGTTCTATCTGGTCAGCTCCACGCTGGCGCTGAGCGCGCTGTTCCTGCTGGCCGAATTGATCGAGCGTTCGCGCTCGGCCAACGACCTGCCGCTGGATGAAGAGATCGACGCACTGCCCAAGGCCATGGAGTCGCTGCATCCGCGTCCTGGCGTCAACCTGGATGACGAGCAGAAAGCCGTGGTCGGCCAGGTAATCCCCTGGACCATGGCTTTCCTCGGCTTGAGCTTTGTCGCCTGCGCCCTGCTGATTATCGGCATGCCGCCGCTGTCCGGGTTTATCGGCAAGCTCAGTTTGTTGAGTGCACTGGTTAATCCCCTGGGCCTGGGCAGTGGCCAGGAAGGCCCGATCCGCCCTGCGGCATGGGGCCTGATGGCGTTGCTGATCCTGTCCGGCCTGGCCTCGTTGATCGCCTTCGCCCGCCTGGGCATCCAGCGCTTCTGGACCCCGGAAGAACGCCCATCGCCTTTGCTGCGCCGCTATGAGTGCGTGCCGATCTTCTTCCTGCTGGGCCTGAGCATCCTGCTGACCTTCAAGGCCGAGCCGCTGATGCGCTACACCCAGGCCACCGCCCAGAGCCTGAACAATCCGGAGAACTACGTCATGGCGGTGATGGCGACCCGCCCGGTTCCAAGCCCCGAAGCCAAGACCGCCGCGCTGGAGGTGCAACCATGAAGCGCTTGTTGCCTGCCCCGTGGCTGTCCCTGGCGTTGTGGTTGCTGTGGCTGGTGCTGAACCTGTCCGTCAGCCCCGGCAACTTGCTGCTGGGCGCGCTGCTGGGCTTCCTTGCACCGCTGCTGATGGCGCCGCTGCGACCGCTGCCGATCCGCATCCGCCGCCCCGGCGTGATCATCCGCCTGTTCTTCGTGGTCGGTCGCGACGTGATCGTCTCCAACCTGCAAGTGGCCTGGGGCGTGCTGATATGCGGCTCGCGCCCACCGCGTTCGCGCTTCGTCAAAATCCCCCTGGACCTGCGCGACCCCAACGGCCTCGCCGCCCTGTCGATGATCACCACCGTGGTCCCCGGCACCATCTGGTCGGAACTGGCGCTGGACCGCAGCATCCTGCTGCTGCACGTGTTCGACCTGGAGGATGAAGCGCCGTTTATCGAGCACTTCAAGACCACCTACGAGCGGCCCCTGATGGAGATCTTCGAATGAGCGCCCTGCTCTCCAATGCGATCCTGTTCAGCCTGTTCCTGTTCTCCCTGGCCATGGTGCTGACGTTGATCCGCCTGTTCAAAGGCCCGTCGGCCCAGGACCGCGTATTGGCGCTGGACTACCTGTACATCCTGGCAATGTTGATGATGCTGGTGCTGGGTATTCGTTATGCCAGTGACACCTACTTTGAAGCGGCATTGCTGATCGCGCTGTTCGGCTTCGTGGGCTCGTTTGCCCTGGCCAAATTCCTGCTGCGTGGCGAGGTGATTGAATGATGCCGTTATGGATGGAAATCGTCGTCGCGGTCCTACTGGTGTTGAGCAGCGTCTTCGCCCTGATCGGCGCGATTGGCTTGCTGCGCATGAAAGACTTCTTCCAGCGCATGCACCCGCCCGCACTGGCCTCGACGCTGGGCGCGTGGAGTGTGGCGTTGGCGTCGATTATCTATTTTTCGGTGCTCAAGTCCGGGCCGGTGTTGCACGGCTGGTTGATTCCGATTTTGCTGTCGATCACCGTGCCGGTGACCACGTTGCTGCTGGCCCGTACGGCGCTGTTCCGCAAGCGTATGGCTGGTGATGATGTACCGGCCGAGGTCAGCAGCCGCCGCTGAACGCTGAGGCGAACACGGTTAAAAATGTGGGAGGGGCGGTGCGACGATTCGACTTGCTCCCGATGGCGGTGGTCAGCTACAGATGAGCTGACTGGTCCTATGCTCAACGCTGAACGCCCGGCAGATAGGGCTGTTGGGCGAGCGGGCTTGTCCCGCGTTGGGCTGCGTAGCAGCCCCAAAACCAGCCTCTACAGACTGTCCGATACACCGCGTTCTTCTTTACTGGGGCTGCTACGCAGCCCAACGCGGGACAAGCCCGCTCGCCACAGGGAGATTTGTCAGGGTCTGAAAAGTTGTGTAGATACCCTTGGCTATCGGGGGCAAGTCGAATCGTCGCACCGCCCCTCCCACACTGGATCGGGTGAGCCACTCACTAAAACGGTGTGCAAAAAAACGCCCCGAACCAGTCGGGGCGTTTTTCATTCAGCGTTTACCCATCAAGCCTGATCAGCCAACCGCCACGTCGTCCCGCCCTTCCCGTCTTCCAACACCACGCCCATCGCGGTCAGTTGGTCGCGGATACGGTCGGATTCCGCCCAGTCCTTGTTGGCACGAGCCGCCAGGCGCGCCTGGATCAGCGCATCGACCTCAGCCGCATCCACACGCCCTTCGGCGCCGGCTTGCAGGAAGTCGTCGGCTTCCATCTGCAACACGCCCAACACGCTGGCCAGTTCCTTCAGGCGCGCAGCCAGGCCAGCCGCTGCGTCGAGATCACTCTCGCGCAGGCGGTTGATCTCGCGCACCATCTCGAACAGTACGGCGCAGGCTTCGGGGGTGCCGAAGTCGTCGTTCATGACTTCGGTGAACCGTGCCACGAACGCTTCGCCGCCAGCCGGGGCAACGGCGGGCAAACCTTTCAACGCGTGGTAGAACCGCTCCAGGGCGCCCTTGGCGTCCTTGAGGTTGTCTTCCGAGTAGTTGATGGCGCTGCGGTAGTGGCTGGACACCAGCAGGTAACGCACCACTTCCGGGTGGTACTTTGCCAGCACGTCGCGGATGGTGAAGAAGTTGTTCAAGGACTTGGACATCTTCTCGCCATTGATGCGGATCATGCCGCAGTGCATCCAGGCGTTGGCGTAGGTCTTGCCGGTGGCGGCTTCGCTCTGGGCGATTTCGTTTTCGTGGTGCGGGAACTCAAGGTCGCTGCCGCCGCCATGAATGTCGAAGGTCTCGCCCAGGCAGCAGGTGGACATCACCGAGCATTCGATGTGCCAGCCCGGACGCCCGGCGCCCCAGGGCGATTCCCAGCTCGGCTCGCCGGGCTTGGTGCCTTTCCACAGCACGAAGTCGAGCGGGTCCTGCTTGGCTTCGTCGACTTCGATGCGCGCACCAATGCGCAGGTCTTCGATTTTCTTGCGCGACAACTTGCCGTAGCCCATGAACTTGGCGACGCGGTAGTACACGTCGCCATTGCCCGGGGCGTAGGCGTAACCCTTGTCGATCAGGGTCTGGATCATCGCGTGCATGCCAGGGATGTGGTCCGTGGCGCGCGGCTCCATATCCGGCTTGAGGATGTTGAGGCGGGCCTCGTCCTCGTGCATGGCGGCGATCATGCGCTCGGTCAGCGCGTCGAACGACTCGCCGTTCTCGTTGGCGCGGTTGATGATCTTGTCGTCGATATCGGTGATGTTGCGCACATAGGTCAAGTCATAGCCGCTGAAACGCAACCAGCGGGTCACCAGGTCGAAGGCAACCATGCTGCGGCCGTGGCCGATGTGGCAGTAGTCGTACACGGTCATGCCGCACACGTACATGCGCACCTTGTTTCCATCCAGCGGTTTGAAGACTTCTTTGGTCTTGCTGAGTGTGTTGTAGATCGTTAGCACGACAAATCCTTCTTTCTACGCAAAGCCGCCAAAGGCTTCACTGGCCCCACGAATCACGCAAGGTCACGGTACGGTTGAATACCGGATGACCGGGTTTCGAGTCCTTGATATCCGCGCAGAAGTAACCTTCGCGCTCGAACTGGAAACGGTCTTCCGGCTGTGCGTCGCCCAAAGAGGGTTCGGCACGACAACCCGTGAGTACTTGCAGGGAGTCAGGGTTGATGTTGTCGAGGAAGCTGGCGCTGTCTTCGGCCTTTTCAGGATTCGGCGAACGGAACAGGCGATCGTACAGGCGCACTTCGCATTCGATGCTGGCAGCGGCCGGCACCCAGTGGACCACGCCCTTGACCTTGCGGCCTTCAGGGTTCTTGCCCAGGGTTTCCGGGTCGTAGGAACAACGCAGTTCGACGATGTTGCCATCGGCGTCCTTGATCGCTTCGTCGGCACGGATCACGTAGCTGCCGCGCAGGCGCACTTCGCCGTTCGGCTCCAGGCGCTTGTAGCCTTTTGGCGGCTCTTCCATGAAGTCATCGCGGTCGATGTAGATTTCACGCGAAAACGGCAGCTTGCGCACGCCGAGTGCTTCGTTTTGCGGATGACGCGGCAGCTCGAGGTGGTCGACCTTGTCTTCCGGGTAGTTGGTGATCACGACTTTCAACGGACGCAGCACGCACATGGCGCGCGGCGCGTTCGCGTCGAGGTCCTGGCGGATGCTGAACTCGAGCATGCCGTAGTCGACCACACCGTCGGAACGGTTGGTGCCGACCATCTCGCAGAAGTTGCGGATCGACGCCGGGGTGTAGCCGCGACGGCGGAAGCCCGACAGCGTCGACATGCGCGGGTCATCCCAGCCATGCACATGCTTTTCATCCACCAACTGCTTGAGCTTGCGCTTGCTGGTGATGGTGTAGTTCAGGTTCAGGCGGCTGAATTCGTACTGACGCGGGTGCGCCGGTACCGGCAGGCTGTCGAGGAACCATTCGTACAGCGGGCGATGGCTCTCGAACTCCAGGGTGCAGATGGAGTGGGTGATGCCTTCGATGGCGTCCGACTGACCGTGGGTGAAGTCGTAGTTCGGGTAGATGCACCACTTGTCGCCGGTCTGGTGGTGGTGGGCGTGGCGGATGCGGTACATGATCGGGTCGCGCAGGTTCATGTTCGGCGAGGCCATGTCGATCTTGGCACGCAGCACGCGGGCGCCGTCCGGGAACTCACCGGCACGCATGCGGGCGAACCAGTCGAGGTTCTCTTCTACCGAACGGTCGCGGAACGGGCTGTTCTTGCCCGGTTCGGTCAGGGTGCCACGGTATTCCTTGGCCTGCTCCGGGGTCAGGTCGTCGACGTAGGCCTTGCCGGCCTTGATCAGCTCGACGGCCCAATCGAACAGTTGGTCGAAATATTTGGAGGCATAGCGCACTTCACCGGACCATTCGAAGCCCAGCCACTTGATGTCGCTTTCGATGGCGTCGATGTATTCCTGGTCTTCCTTGGCCGGGTTGGTGTCGTCGAAACGCAGGTGCGTGACGCCACCGAACTCCTGGGCCAGGCCGAAGTTCACACAGATCGACTTGGCGTGACCGATGTGCAGGTAGCCGTTGGGCTCTGGCGGGAAGCGGGTGACGATCTGCGTATGCTTGCCCGAATCCAGGTCCGCCTGGATGATCGGGCGCAGGAAATTGACCGGGACGGCAGGTCCGGCCTTGGAATTCGAGGTAGGGTCGACAGTGGGCTTGCTCATAGGATCCTTGAACAGACAGGTTCGTGGCCAGGTGGGGCCAGATAAAACAAAGGCCGTATCATAGCTGATGCTGTCAAGGCGCTGACAGCGTTGAGGTGCATTTAACGCACCGCTGGTAAAAAACCACCTCGAAATTCCTGCTGGGCACGCTAAACTGCGCGCCTTGGTCGCCATTGCGCCAACCCGGTAAGGCGCCCCAGGCGTCCAAACCCACGAATTCCCTGAAAAGAGTAGTGAACATGACTCAAGTCAAACTGACCACCAACCACGGTGACATCGTCATCGAGCTGAACGCCGAGAAAGCGCCGATCACCGTCGCCAACTTCATCGAATACGTTAACGCCGGCCACTACGAAAACACGGTTTTCCACCGTGTTATCGGCAACTTCATGGTCCAGGGCGGCGGTTTCGAGCCTGGCATGAAAGAAAAGAAAGACAAGCGCCCAAGCATCCAGAACGAAGCGGACAACGGCCTTTCCAACGACAAGTACACCGTCGCGATGGCCCGTACCATGGAGCCGCATTCGGCCTCCGCGCAGTTTTTCATCAACGTGGCCGACAATACCTTCCTGAACCACAGCGGCAAGAACACCCAGGGCTGGGGCTACGCCGTGTTCGGTAAAGTCACCGAAGGCACTGACGTCGTCGACAAGATCAAAGGCGTGCAGACCACCTCCAAGGCCGGTCACCAGGACGTTCCAGCAGAAGACGTGATCATCGAGAAAGCCGAGATCGTTGGGTGATATTGCTGATTTCAGACCTGCATCTGGAAGAGGAGCGCCCGGACATTACCCGGGCGTTTCTGGATCTGCTCCACGGCCGCGCCCGTGGCGCCCAGGCGTTGTACATTCTGGGGGACTTCTTTGAAGCCTGGATTGGCGACGATGGGATGACGCCCTTCCAGCGTTCGATCTGCGAGGCTCTGCGCGAGCTGAGCGACAGCGGCACCCCGATTTTTATCATGCACGGCAACCGCGACTTCCTGCTCGGCAAGGCGTTCTGCAAAGCGGCAGGCGCCACCTTGCTCAAGGATCCGAGTGTCGTGCAGCTCGCAGGCGAACCCGTGCTGTTGATGCACGGCGACAGCCTCTGCACCCGCGACCTTGGCTATATGAAGCTGCGGCGCATCCTGCGTAACCCGGTTGTGCTGTTTATCCTGCGTCACTTGCCGTTGCGCACCCGCCACCGGCTGGCGCGCAAGCTGCGCAGTGAAAGCCGCGCGCAAACGCGCATGAAGGCCAACGACATTGTCGATGTCACGCCCGAGGAAGTGCCGCGGGTGATGCAGCAGTTCGGCGTACGCACCCTGGTCCACGGCCATACGCACCGCCCGGCGATCCATAAGTTGCAGATTGGTGACCAGGCGGCCAAGCGCATTGTGCTGGGGGATTGGGACAAGCAGGGCTGGGCGTTGCAGGCGGATGAGCAAGGGTTTCAGTTGGCGGCGTTTGACTTCGTCAATCCGCAGCTGGCGTTGCCTGGCGCCTGATATATCAAACACCACTGATCCAATGTGAACAGAGATCAAAATGTGGGAGGGGGCTTGCCCCCGATGGCCATAAGTATCTACACATCTTGAGCCGAGCCCCCTGCGTAGCAGCGTCGAGCCTTGGCGAGGCTGCGTCGGCGGTGTGTCAGACGCGCCGCAAACGCAGCCTCGCCAAGGCTCGACAGCTGCTACGCGTTATCCTACTGAAGTTGTGTAGATACTTATGCCCCGATGGCTGTGGATCAGTCAGCCTATTTTTGGCTGACACACCGCTATCGGGGGCAAGCCCCCTCCCACATTTGATTGCATTCCAATCCGTGCGGATCAGTGGCCGCTTGCTTCCGGCCCGGCCTTGGCGCCAAACGGCGGCTTCGCCAGCCACACCAGCAACATCAACCCCATGAACATCCACCCCAGCAACGTGAAGTAATCCACGGTGGACATCATGTACGCCTGGCTGGTGAGGATCTGGTCCAGTTGCGCATAAGCCTTGTGCCCTGCCCCACCAAGCGCCTGCAGCGCGTCGCGGGTGGCCGCGTCATAGGTGGTCATGTTCTCGCTCATGTACGCATGGTGCTGGTCAGCCCGGCGGATCCAGATCCAGGTGGTCAACGATGCCGCAAAACTGCCGCCCAAGGTCCGCAGAAAGGTCGCAAGACCGGCGCCGTCGGCAATCTGGTGCGGTGGCAGGTCGGACATCAGGATGCTCAAGGTCGGCATGAAGAACAGCGCCACGCCGATGCCCATGAACAACTGCACCAGGGCGATGTGGGTGAAGTCCACCTCATTGGTGAAACCCGCGCGCATAAAGCAGCTCAAGCCAATTGCCAGGAACGCCAGGCCTGCCAGCAGGCGCAGGTCGAACTTGTGCGCGTACTTGCCCACAAACGGCGACATCAGCACCGGCAGGATGCCGATCGGCGCCACCGCCAGGCCGGCCCAGGTGGCGGTATAGCCCATCTGGGTTTGCAGCCATTGCGGCAGGATCAGGTTGATACCGAAGAAGCCCGCGTAGCCCAGGATCAACACAATCGTGCCGATGCGAAAGTTACGGTAGGCAAACAGCCGCAGGTTGACCACCGGGTGCTTATCGGTCATTTCCCAGATGATGAACACCGCCAGGGCAATCACCGAAATCGCCGCGCCCACAATGATGAAGTTGGATTCGAACCAGTCCAGGTCGTTGCCCTTGTCGAGGATGATCTGCAACGCGCCGACGCCCACGATCAGGCTGAGCAGCCCGACGTAATCCATCGGTTGGTAGCTGGTCGCCACCGGGCGTTTCTTGAGCTGCGCACGCACCACCATCACCGCGAAGATGCCGATGGGGACGTTGATAAAGAATATCCACGGCCAGCTGTAACTGTCAGTGATCCAACCGCCGAGGATCGGCCCGGCAATCGGCGCCACCACCGTGACCATCGCCAGCAGCGCCAAGGCCATGCCACGCCTCGCTGGGGGGTAGACCGCGATCAGCAACGTCTGGGTCATCGGGTACAACGGCCCGGCCACCAGGCCTTGCAGCACCCGGAAACCGATCAACTCGGGCATCGAGGTGGAAATACCACACAGGAACGACGCCAGCACAAACAGAATGGTGGCCCACAAGAACAGCTTCACTTCGCCAAAACGCCGGCTCAGCCAGCCGGTCAGCGGCAAGGCGATGGCGTTGCTCACCGCAAACGAGGTGATCACCCAGGTGCCCTGCTCCGAACTCACGCCGAGGTTGCCGGAAATAGTCGGCAACGCCACGTTGGCGATGGTGGTGTCGAGCACCTGCATAAAGGTCGCCAGCGACAGGCCAATAGTGGCCATCAACAGGCTGGGTGGCGTGAAGGAGGCGTTATTGCTCATCAGCGTTGCACAGCCTTGGGCGCGGCGATGCTGTTGTCATGGATCAACTGGGTGATCATGGCGTCAGCCTCGGCCAATTGTCGGTCATACACGTTGGTGGTGAACGAAGCCTTCTGCGGCGCCTGTTGCGCCAGCACCGGGCCGCTCTGGTCATGCAGGTCGACATTGACGACGGTGCTCAAGCCGACCCGCAGCGGGTGCTTGGCCAGCTCTTCGGCATTGATGTGGATGCGTACTGGCACCCGTTGCACGATCTTGATCCAGTTACCGGTGGCGTTCTGCGCCGGCAGCAGGGCAAACGCACTGCCGGTACCGGCGCCGAGGCTATCCACGGTGCCGCTGTATTTCACATCGCTGCCATAGATGTCCGACTCGATGTCCACCGGCTGGCCAATACGCATGTCGCGCAGTTGGGTTTCCTTGAAGTTGGCGTCGATCCACAGCTGGTTCAGCGGGATCACCGCCATCAACGCAGTGCCCGGCTGCACACGCTGGCCCAGTTGCACGGTGCGCTTGGCCACATAGCCGGTGACCGGTGCGATCAAGGTGCTGCGGGCGTTGGTCAGGTAAGCCTGGCGCAGTTGCGCAGCGGCCGCTTGCACGTCCGGGTGCGACGAGATCACGGTATCGTCCACCAGCGCGTTGCTGGTCTTGAGTTGTTGCTCAAGGTTGGTCAGGGCGTTCTTGGCGGCGGTCAGGCTGTCACGGGCGTGGGACAGTTCTTCCTGGGAAATCGCGCCGCCCTGGGCCAGGGTCTTACGACGATTGAAATTGTCCTGGGCGGTTTGCACGTCGGCTTTCTGTGCGTTGACCTGGGCTTTCATGCCATCGACGTTGCTGTACAAGCCACGCACCTGGCGCACGGTGCGGGCCAGGTTGGCCTGGGCACTTTGCAGGCCGACGGCGGCGTCGTTGGGGTCGAAGTTGATCAGCACCTGGCCTTCGTGGACCAGGTCGCCGTCGTCGGCGCCGATGCTGACCACGGTGCCGGTGACCAACGGAGTGATTTCCACCACGTTGCCGTTCACATAGGCGTCATCGGTGCTTTCGTTGAAGCGCCCGTAGAATTCGTGCCAGGCCCATACGCCCACGACGCAGAGGATGACGATCAGCGCCAGGCCAATCAGCATGAGTTTGCGTTTGCGCGGGTTGTTGTCTTTGGGTTGTTCTGTAGCGTTAGTGTTTTCGGCAGTGGCCATGACAAATACCTCAAATTATTCCGTGCGTGTGGCTGGGGTGGTCGACGCCACGTTGTCGGCGTTGTATCCGCCACCCAGGGCCTGCATCAATTGAATCGACAGATCGATTTGCCCGGCATTCAGGGTCGCCAGCTGACGCTGGGCCTGCAGCAATTGCTGCTCGATGCTGAGCACGTCCAGGTAGTTACCGACCCCTGATCCGTAACGCTGAACCACGGTGTCGTAAGACTGCTGGGCAATGTCCGTGGCGTGTTGCTGGGCCTGGATCTGCCGACCGGTTTCGCGCAGTTGCGAAAGGGTGTTGCCGATATCGCCCAAGGCTTGCACCAGGGTTTTGTTGTACTGGGCCACCGCCAGGTCGTAGTCGGCATCGCGCGCATCGAGGTCGGCGCGCAGGCGGCCGCCATCGAAGATCGGCAGTGAGATCGTCGGCGCAATATTGAAGAAGCGGCTGGCCGAGCCGAACATCGCATCGCCCAGCAACGACTCGGCCCCGGCGCTCGCGCTGAGGTTGAGGTTCGGGTAGAAACGCGTCTTGCTGGCGGCGATGTCCTTACTGGCAGCCTCGACTCTCCAGCGCGCGGCGATCAGGTCCGGGCGCCGACCCAGCAACTCGGCGGGCAACACCGAAGGCACGGCGACAGCGGCGGGTTTGAGCACATTCGGGCGGGCCAGTTCGTTACCTCGGTCCGGACCTTTGCCGAGCAATACCGCGAGGGCGATCTTGGCGCTCTGCAGTTGTTTGTCGGCATCGATCAATTGCGACTGGGAACTGGCTTCCAGGCTTTCGGTTTGCTGGTACTGGTACTGGCTGTCGATGCCCGCGGCCAGGCGGCGTTTGCCCAGGTCGAGCATTTGCCGGGTGCGCTTGAGGTCATCGCCGGCCAGGTCGCGCACGATATGCGCCTGGCCCAGGTCGCTGTAGGCCTTGGCCACATCGGCGGCGAGGGTCAGGCGCGCGGCCTGCTGGTCGACTTCGGCGGCGCGGGCCTGGCCCAACGCGGCTTCCCAGGCGGCACGCTGGCCACCCCAGAGGTCGAAGTTGTAGTTGAAGCTGGCACCGATATTACGCACGGTCGAATAGGCGTCTCCTTCGCCACGCGGATCCTGGTCCTTGGCCAGGCGTGAACGGCTCACGCCGGCGCTGGCATCCAGGGTCGGCATGCGCGCGGCATTCGCGGCATAGGCGGCGGCTTCGGCCTGATGGGCACGGGCGCTGGCGACTTGCATGTCGGGACTGTTTTGCAGGGCTTCCTGGATCAGGCCGTCGAGCTGCGGGTCGCCGAGGCTTTTCCACCAGTCGGCGCTGGGCCAGGCGGCATTCGACAGGGTCACCCCGCTGAGGGATTTGCCGGTTTGCAAGGTGTTGGCGTCGAGGCGCTTGCCCTGGGTGTCGAGGCCGCTGAAGTTGGCGCAACCGGCCACACTCATGGCCACGAGCACCAGGCAAAGGGCACGTGTGTTCATTCTTTACCTACCCGCTGCAGGGTGATGGGGTCACCGGCAGCTATCAGAATTTTCTTGAGGATCCGTTCCAGGGTTTGCAACTCGCCGGGCTCCAACGCCCCGGCCAGCTGGTTCAAGGCTTGCGCGCCGATGTACGGGAGCATGTCCGCCAGGCGCTGGCCATCCGGGGTTAGGACCAACCGCACTTGGCGACGGTCCTGCTCGGAGCGCTTGCGATCCAGCAGGCCTTTCTGCTCGAGGCGGTCGAGCATGCGGGTCATCGAACCGCTGTCCAGGGACAGGTTGCGGCACAACTCCGCCGGGGTGTCGACGCCGAACTGCGCCATGATGATCAACACCTTGAACTGCGCGGCCGTAACGCCGTGGGGTTCCATATGGGTGTCGATGATGCGGTCCTTGAGGAGCGCCGCGCGGCCCAGCAACAGCCCGAGGTGGCAGTTGTGGAAGTTTTCAGGGGTGAAGTGAGGCATCGGAAGTCACCTTATTACTGCCTAGGCAGTGAATGTATGACCAGATGTTACTGCCTAGGCAGCGAAAGTCAAATGGAATAATTAGCTTGCTTGCTAATGTGGCAGGGGGCTTACCCCCGAGAGCGTTGGGTCAGTCACTGTGTTGACTGAACGACTGCTATCGGCGCAAGCCCCCTGCCACATTTTGTACCGCGAAAGGATCTAGAAATCGCGCTTGTAGAAGATGTCGAGGGAACTGGCCACGCCACTCGCCACCTCCAGGTACACCTTCTTGCTCAGCAGGTAGCGCAAGGCGATGGTGCTGGCCGGTTCGAACACCCCTACCCCGTAACGCAGGCTGAGTTTCTCGGTGATCTTGCCGCTGGCCACCACCGCCGTGGTGGTGCCGCTGCCCTGGGTGTCGAGGTCGAAGTCCTGGATACCCAGTTTGTTGGCAAGATCCGAGGTGACCCCGGCACTGCCCATCAGGCCCAGGCCCAGGGCCGCTTGGGCGAGCATGTTGTTGTCTTCGCCGGTGGAGCTCAACGGGCGCCCCAGCACCAGGTAGGACAGCGCCTGTTCCTGGCTCATGGCCGGTTCCGAGAAGATTTGCGTGGTGGGCTGCTCGGCGCTGCCGCTCAGGCGGATGCCGGCGACCACATCATCGGTCTTGCGGATCGCTTCAATATCCAGATAGGGCTGGTCGAGCGGCCCGGCGAACAGCAGCCGCGCACGACGCACATCAAGGCGCTGCCCGTACGCACGGTAGCGGCCGTCGTTGAGCCACAACTCGCCACGGGTGTCCATGTTGTCGCCGATATGCACATGGCCCTGCACCTTGGCGGTGAGGCCGAAGCCCGAGAAGTTGAGCTGGTCTTCGCCCACCGCCACGTCGATATCCATGGCCATGGCCATCGGCGGCTTGCCTTCTTCGGTCTGGCTGCCGACGATCACGGTGTCATCCGAGACCTTGACGGTGGAGGGCGGCAGTTCGCGCACGGTGATGTCGCCGCGCGGGATCCGCACCTTGCCGGCAATAGCGAGCTTGTCATTCTTCAAGCTGATCTTCAGGTCTGGCGCCACTTCCAGCTCGGCGTAGGGCTCCACCGTGACCGGCAATTGCGAGCCTTGCAGGCTCAGGTCCACCGCCAGCGCCTGGCCCCAGTCGATCCGGCCCTTGAGGCTGCCCTGCCCGGCCTTACCGCTGCGCCACGCGCCATTGAGCTGCACGCTTTCACCGGCAATCAACGCCTGCACGTTCAGCCCTTCAAGGCTGATGGGCAGCTCCGGTCCGGACACTTCACCCCCCACCAGGTTGACGTTGCCGTTGACCTGCGGCGCCAGCAGGCCACCGGAGATGCGGCCGCTGCCGTTGAGCCTGCCATTGAGTTTCTCGACCATTGGCACAAACGGCCGCGCCACGGCGAGATCGAGTCCGGTGAGGCTGAAATTGCCGCTGATCGGCTTGTTTTTCGGTAACGGGTTGATCTGCGCCTGCAACAGCAACTCGCCGAGCTGGCCGCCACGGAAGTTCAGCTGGGTGTCGATACGATTGGGGTTGAGGGTGGTTTCCAGCTTGAGGGTGTCGTAGGGGAAATCCAGCCACTGGTCCTTGTCCTTGACCCGCAGGGTGCCGCCGCTGGCATCCACCGAGACCACGCCTTTGGGGCCGCTGGCGGGCAAGTCGAGTTGTATGTCGGCGTTGAGATTGCCCTGCCAGGCGAAGTCCTTGGGCAAAAACGCCGCCAGGCTGTCGATGGGGAATTGCTTGAGGTGGTAGCGCAATTTGGGTTCGGGCATGAGGCGCTGGTCTTCACCGCATAGGCTGGCCGCGCCGGAGACCCAGCAATGGGCCGCGAAGGTCAGCTTGCCGTCGGCCATGCGCTCGATTTTTGCCGGTGCTTGCAGCCTCCAGTCCTGGCCACCCGTCTGCACATCACCACTGGCCAGGCGCCCGCGCCAGTTGCCTTGGTCGAGGTTGCCGTCGAGGGCCAGGGCGAGTTTGACCAAGGGGCCGGCCAGGTCGAGTTGGACCTTCTGGTTCCTGATGTCGCCCTGGGCGCTGGCGGTGAGCGTGCCGACCTGGGTGTCGCCGCTTTGAATGCCGTTGCCCTTGAGGTCGATTTTCGCGCGCTGGGCACTGTCCAGGTTCGCGTCCAAACTCAGGCTTTGCAGGCGATTATCGGCGAACGCCAGTTGCTGGCCCTTGAGCTCGAGTTTGCCTTGGGGCGCCTTGAGGCTGCCGGCCACGTCGAGTCGGCCATTCACCTGCCCACGCAACTGTGGCCACAGCTGGGCCAGGCGCGCCAGCTTGATGTCGATCTGCCCGGCCAGGCGTTGCTGCAGGCTGCCGCTGCCGTTGATGCGGTTGTCGCCCAAGCGAACATCCAGGTTGGCCAGGGTCCATTGCTCCCCCGCGCCTTCGGCCTTGGCCGCCAGCACGGCGGTTTGCCCACGCAGGCGGCCCTTGAGGTCGAGGTCGGCGTTGAGTTTGAGCTGTTCGTTTTTAAACTCACCTTGGCTGCGCAAGGGGCCAGCCAACGTGCCCGGCAATTGCGCCACCCAGTACGCCGGGTTCAGCGCCGACAGGTCCAATGCGGTATCCCAGGCAATGCCATCGGCGAATTTCAGGTTCAAATGCCCTTCGGCCTTGCCTTGGCCGGCGGTCAGTTTCAGCTCCGGCAGGAAGATTTGCGTGAGGTCGCCACTGAACGGCGTGACCACATTGAATTTGCCGGCCGGGCCGTCGAGGTCGGCCTTGAGGTTGCCGAGGTAGTTGCCGTCTTTGTAGGAAACCTCACCGTTGAAGGTGCGCACTACCACCTGCGGCTGGTCGATCAGCGGATAGAGGCGGTGCCAGGGAAAATCCAGCCAATCGATCTTGGCGTCGGCGCTGAAGCCCTGTTGCCAGTCCAACTGGGCCGTGAGTTTGAGGCTCTGCTGCTCGCCGGCGTTCAGGTCCAGGCCGGCGATCTGCGCGCCCTTGGCGTCGACCTTGCCTTGCAGCAACAGGTCCACCGGGCCTTTCTCCGCCGGCAGCACAGCCTTGCCCAGCAGTTGGTAGCCGCTGCGCAAATCGCCCTTGGCGGTCAGGTCCAGTTGATTGAGTTGCAGGGTGTCGGGCAGATCGGCGCTGGGTTTGAAACCATCGGCGGTGATGTGCACCTGTGCGGGCAGGTCGTCCGCCAGGGGTTGCAGCTCACCCATGAGCTTGGCGGGCAGGTAGCCGCTGCTGTCGGCGTCGAGCTTGAGGGTCTTGAGCAGATCGCCCTCGACATTGAGCGCCACCGTCCACGGTGCACCGCCCGGCGCATAGGGCAGGCTCAGGTTGCCGTTGGCGGTCAGCGGCCAGTCGCCGCTGGGTTGCAACAGGCCGTTCAGGTCCAGCACCAGGCCGTCCCGTTGCAGGTGCACCGCGTCAATCTGCATACCGGCGGCGGTCCAGTGCGCCGCCAGTTGCAGCCCCTTGAGTTGTTCGCTGCCGTTAAACAGCAGGCTGCCGACACGAACGTCGCCCAACTGAATGGAAACGGGCAGCTTCAGGTCCGGCAATTGAATCGGCCCGCTGCTCTCTTCGGTGCTCGGCGCAACGTCCAGGCGGACTTGCTCCACGTCCAGGCGATTGATGCACAGGGTCATGCGCAGCAGGCATGCCGGTGACCAGTCAAACGCCGGCGCATCCAGTTCCACGCGACTGCCGTCTTGCGCCCACAATAGATGATCGGCGCTCCACTGGCCACCCAGGCGGCCCTGGAAATGCTCCACGCTCAACCCCGGTACACGCCCCAGCGCCCAGCGACTGCCCGCCTGGGTGCCGAGTACCGCCCACAGTGCCAGCAACAGCACCGCAAGGATGGCCAACACGGCCAGCCCCGCTATTTTCACACCACGCATCACAGCTCAGGCCCCATGGAAAAGTGCAATCGAACGCCGCCCGGGTCTTCCAGGGCATGGGCCAGGTCCAGGCGGATCGGCCCGACCGGCGAGACCCAGCGGATGCCGACGCCGACGCCGGTTTTCAGGCTGGGCAAGTCCAGGGTATTGAAGGAGTTGCCCTGGTCGATAAAGGTCGCGATCCGCCATTTTTCGGCGATGGAATATTGATACTCGGCGCTCAGGGCCACCATATAGCGGCCACCGATACGATCACCCCGGTCGTTTTCCGGTGAGAGCGTCTGGTATTCGTAACCGCGCACGCTCTGGTCGCCACCGGCGAAGAAGCGCAGCGACGGTGGCACCGACTTGTAGCCGTTGGTGGCGCTGCCGCCGACCTGCGCCCGCGCCAGGAAGCGGTGGTTGTCCCACAGGGTGGTCAGGCCCTTGATCATCGCCGTGCCATAAAGCAGGTTGGTGTCGGACCCCAACCCCTCCTTGGCCACCTTGCTGTCGAATTGCAGGCGGTAGCCATTGTGGGGGTCGATGCGGTTATCGCTGCGCAGGTAGGAATAGCTCACACCTGGCATCAGCAGGTTACTCAGGCCGGAGTCATTGCCCAGGCGATATTCTTCGCGCTGGTATTTGAGCGAGACCACCCGGGTCCAGCCACTGGGCAACTTGCTGTGCCATTCGGGGCCTAGGGTGAGCAATTTGCTCAAGGTGTCGGTGTTGGCGATTTCTTCATTCTGGTAACCGCCGGCGAAACGCAGCTTATCGGTAAGCGGCGGGTCGAGCGGGATGTCGTACCACAGTCCAACGTTTTGCCGGGGTGCCGACAACTCGGTTTCCCAGCCATAGCTGTGGCCTTGGGGATTGACCCAGTGGCGGGTCCAGTTGGCCCTGCCACGCGGGCCGACGTCGGTGGAGAAACCCAGGCCCAGGCCCATGGTACGCGGCTTGCGGGTTTCCAGATTGACGGCGACCGGGATCACGTCGTTGGCCGAAGCCGCGGGTGCCGCGTCCACCCGCACGCCTTCGAAAAAGCCGCTGGCTTGCAGGTTCTGGTTGAGTTCGGCGATCAGTTCGGAATCGTAGGGCGCGCCACTTTTAAACGGCACCATGCGTTGCAGCAGCTCCTCGTCAAACGGCGTGTCGCCGGCAAAGCTGACCTTGCCCAAGGTGTAGCGCGGGCCGCTGTCGTAGATGAGTTCAATATCGGCGACGCCGGCCTGCGGGTCTACCGAGAGTTTCTGGCGGGTGAAGCGCCCGCTGAAAAAGCCGTAGCGCGAGGCCTGGTTCTGGATCAGACGCTTGGCGTCTTCGTAGTGGCCGTGGTTGAGCACGGCGCCGGATTTGAGGTCGTCGCTGGCGGGCACGCGAAAGGCCTTGAGGTTCGCGGCAGGGCCGTCGACCCGAATGGTCACGTTGCGCAAATGCACCGGTTCGCCGGGGTCGATGGTGAGGATCAGGCGCGGGTTCTTGCCGCCCTTCACATCGCTTTCGATCCGGGGCTGATAGAAACCGAGTGCCTGGGCAGCTTTGCGCGCCTGCTCTTCGGCACCACGGCTGAACCGCAGCAAGGCCTCTTCATCACGCTCGCCCACCCCGCCGATATAGCCTTCGATGTTGGCTTTCAACGCGTCGTTTGAAGGCTTGATCCGCACGTCCAATTCGCTTTGCGCAAATGCGCCGCAGCTTGTGAACAGCAGAACCAAGCCGCTGGTAAATCTTCCTGGAAACTTCATAGGCGCGGATGCTACACGAGCTGGGGAGAAACTTAGAACTCAGACGATTCTGAAAAATTCTGCGCTAAGCCGTTGCAGCATGTAACACCTGCGGATTGGGGTGGAAAAATACGTGTTCCAGAATCGGTCCTACAGCGACTTCGCCGATCTCCTCATAACCCTGGCGTTTGTAGAACTCCAGATAGCGCGAATTCCCCGTGTCCAACACCACGCCGGATGAGTGCGGGTCTTCCGCGCACCAGTTGTGCACCGCTCCCAGCAGCTGTTCACCGTAGTGCTTGCCCTGGAATTGCGGGTGAATGCCCATCAGCGGCAGCACATGCACCGACTCGTTGGGCAAGCAGGCCATCACCGCATAGTGGTAGTCCAGGTAGCGACGGGTGCCACGCACGCCGGTGCTCAGCCACATGCGCAATTGCCAGGCCCAGCTTTCGGTAATCCCCAGGCGCCGCTGGGGTGGCGCGATCAGCGCGATGCCGATCAGGCGGTCGTTGACGAACAGACCGATGGCGGGAAGTTTCTGGAAGAAATGCTGCTTGACCAGTTCGCGCACGGTGGCGCGTACCCTCTGTTCATAGCCTGCGCGTTCAGCTTCAAAGATGTAGGCAAACGTCGGCTCATGCCGATAGGCCTGGTACAGCAGGGAGCGAGCTTCGCGGGAATAGCCGCTGTTGAGCAGGCGAACTTCGCCAATGGCAGTGTCAGTCATACAGTCAATCTCCCTGGGCGCCACTCAATAGATGGCGTTCTTATGGGTACGAACCTACGCAGCACCAGTCGTTCCCAGACATTAGCAGTGCATCTGTCCTACCGCCACGCTGGCCCCCATCCGACTTGTCCGCTAGCATCGCCCTTTTGCCAGACTGGACCGCCGACCATGAAAATCGTCTCCTTCAATATCAACGGGCTGCGCGCCCGCCCTCATCAGCTGGCGGCACTGATTGAAAAACACCAACCCGATGTCATCGGCCTGCAGGAAACCAAGGTCCACGACGACCAGTTCCCCCTGGCCGAAGTGCAGGCACTGGGCTATCACGTGTACTACCACGGCCAAAAAGGCCACTACGGCGTGGCACTGCTCTCGCGCAAAGAAGCGTTGAGCGTGCACAAGGGCTTTGCCAGTGATGAAGAGGATGCCCAGCGCCGCTTTATCTGGGGCACCTTCGCCGATGAAAACGGCCATCCGGTTACCATCATGAACGGCTATTTCCCACAAGGTGAAAGCCGCGACCACCCGACCAAGTTCCCGGCCAAGCAGCGCTTCTACGAAGACTTGCAGCAACTGCTGGAAAGCCAGTTCAGCAACGACCAGGCCCTGGTGGTGATGGGCGACGTGAATATCTCCCCGGAAGACTGCGACATCGGCATCGGGGCCGACAACGCCAAACGCTGGCTGAAAACCGGCAAGTGCAGCTTCCTGCCGGAAGAACGCGAGTGGATGGCGCGCCTGAAGAATTGGGGCCTGGTGGACAGCTTCCGTCACCTGAACCCCGATGTGGCCGACCGTTTCAGCTGGTTCGACTACCGCAGCCGCGGGTTCGAGGATGAGCCCAAGCGTGGGCTGCGCATTGACGTGATCATGGCGTCTACCGGCCTGGTGCCGCGGGTCAAGGATGCGGGTGTGGATTACGACCTGCGTGGTTTGGAGAAGCCGTCTGACCATGCGCCGATCTGGCTTGAACTGAGCTGACGATCAAATGTGGGAGGGGGCTTGCCCTCTCCCACTGTTTTAATCGCTTGAGTGTCGGTCACATTATTGAAACCCAACTGACTTAATCTCGCGGCACTCCCTTTGGCTTGAGAAGGTGCCGGCATGACGCTGCGCGTTCTGTTCCTGTTGTGTTGCGTGCTTTCCCTCCCCGTTGTGGCTGCTCCCCTACCCGTTCCCGACCAAGGGCCTGCCTTGCGCATCCAAGGTTCCAACACCATTGGCGCGGCGTTGGGGCCGGCGTTGGTCAAGGGGTTGATGGAGCATCAGGGCCTGCAGGCGGTGCACAGCGAACCCGCCGAGGGCGCCAATGAACAGCGCGTGGTCGGCAAGACGCGCCAGGGCAAGACGGTGACCATAGAAGTCGCGGCCCATGGTTCCAGCACCGGGTTTGTCGCATTGAAAAAAACCAGCGCCGACCTCGCCGCGTCTTCGCGTCCGATCAAGGACAGCGAACGGGTGGACCTCGAACCCCTGGGCGACCTGAAAAGCCCCGAGGCCGAACAGGTGATCGCCATCGACGGCCTGGCCATTATCCTCAACCCGCACAACCCACTGAATACGTTGAACACTGAGCAACTGGCGCAGATCTTCAATGGCGAAATCAACACCTGGGAAGCATTGGGCGGTGTCGGCGGCGCCATTCACTTGTACGCGCGGGATGACCAATCCGGCACCTATGACACCTTCAAGGAGTTGGTGCTGCGCCTGCGCGGCAAGCCCCTGGCCGCCTCCGCCAAGCGCTTCGAGTCCAGCGAAGCGTTGTCCGATGCGGTCAGCCAGGATCCCCAGGGCATCGGTTTTATCGGCTTGCCTTACGTACGCCAGGCCAAGGCGGTGGCAATTGTCGATGGTGATTCGCAACCAATGTTGCCGTTGAACAGCCTGATTGCCACCGAGGATTACCCGTTGTCGCGCCGACTGTTCTTCTACCTGCCGCCGTCCTCCCGCAACCCGCGGGCCAAGGCGTTGGTGGACTTTACCCAGAGCAGCAAAGGCCAGGCGATTGTGGCGGCCAACGGGTTTATCGCGCAGCAGGTGCAGGCGATGACGGTGCAACCGCGTCCCTCGATGCCTGACGACTACCAAGCGATTGCCCGTGACGCCCAGCGTTTGACCGTGAATTTTCGCTTCGCGGAAGGCAGCGCCAGCCTGGACAACAAGGCGCGCCAGGATGTGCAGCGCGTCGTGGCCTATATAAAGAGCCACAACCAACTCGACAAGCAGGTATCACTGGTCGGGTTCGGCGACGCCAAGAATGACCCGCAACGCGCCGCGCTGCTGTCGAAGCTGCGGGCGATGGCGGTGCGCCGGGAATTGGTCAAGAACGGCGTGGTATTGCGCGATATTCGCGGGTTCGGCGCACAGATGCCGGTGGCGGCGAATACGGCGGATGAGGGGCGGATCAAGAATCGGCGGGTGGAGGTTTGGGTGTACTGAGGGCTGCTGGATCTTCAGGGCCTGATCCGGCCTCATCGGGGGCAAGCCCCCTCCCACATTTTGATTTGGGAATACATTCAAAGTGTGGGAGGGGGCTTGCCCCCGATGCAGGCGACGCGGTGTTACTGCCCGCTGCGCATCAACTCTTTAGGCACATACTTGCCGATCTCGAACTTGCCGATTGCCGCGCGGTGCACTTCGTCCGGGCCGTCGGCCAGGCGCAGGGTGCGTTGCATGGCGTACATGTAGGCCAGCGGGAAATCGTTGGAGACGCCGGCGCCGCCGTGGATCTGGATCGCGCGGTCGATCACCTTCAACGCCACGTTCGGCGCCACCACCTTGATCTGGGCGATTTCACTTTTCGCCACTTTATTGCCCACGGTGTCCATCATGTATGCCGCTTTCAGCGTCAGCAGGCGCGCCATGTCGATTTCCATGCGCGAATCGGCGATTTTGTCGATATTGCCGCCCAGGCGCGCCAAAGGCTTGCCGAATGCGGTGCGGCTGACCGAGCGTTTGCACATCAGTTCCAGTGCGCGCTCGGCCATGCCGATGGAGCGCATGCAGTGGTGGATACGGCCTGGGCCGAGGCGACCCTGGGCAATCTCGAAGCCACGGCCTTCACCGAGCAGTACGTTTTCATAGGGTACACGGACATTGTCGAACAGCACTTCGGCGTGACCGTGGGGCGCGTCGTCGTAGCCGAACACCGGCAGCGGGCGTACGATTTTCACCCCGGGGGCATCCACCGGCACCAGGATCATCGAGTGCTGCTGGTGGCGCGGTGCATCCGGGTTGCTCAGGCCCATGAAGATCAGGATCTTGCAGCGCGGGTCGCAGGCGCCGGACGTCCACCACTTCTTGCCGTTGATCACCCACTCGTCGCCCTGTCGCTCGGCGCGGGCGGCCATGTTGGTGGCGTCCGAGGACGCCACATCGGGCTCGGTCATGGCGAAGGCTGAGCGGATCTCACCGCGTAGCAACGGCTCGAGCCAGCGTTGTTTCTGCTCTTCGTTGGCATAGCGCACCAGCACTTCCATGTTGCCGGTGTCGGGGGCGGAGCAGTTGAACGGCTCCGGGCCCAGCAGCGAGCGGCCCATGATCTCGGCCAGTGGCGCGTATTCAAGGTTGGTCAGGCCGGCGCCCAGTTCGGATTCGGGCAGGAACAGGTTCCACAGGCCCTCGGCTTTAGCCTTGGCTTTCAGCTCTTCCATGATGGCGGTGGGCTGCCAGCGGTCGCCTTCGCTGACCTGGCGTTCGAACACCGGCTCGGCCGGGTAAACGTAAGCGTCCATGAACGCGGTGACGCGTTCACGCAGTTCCTGAACCTTGGGCGAATAGGCGAAATCCATGAGCAGCTCCCTTCTTTGAGAGGTTGTTTAGGTCATGCAATCGATGCTAGAACAGCGTTGATAATTTACCTAGCCTATTCTCGGCGTGTATTAACATTCATCACCGATATATGATTGACGTATGAGCACGTAACAAATCGCCACCTAATAATAAGAGCGCAACCCAATGAATCTGAGCAAGGTCGACCTCAACCTCTTTATCGTCTTCGACGCGATCTACACCGAAGCCAACCTGACCCGCGCCGGGCAAATTGTCGGCATCACCCAGCCGGCGGTGTCCAACGCTCTGGCCCGCCTGCGCGAGACGTTCAACGACCCGCTGTTCGTGCGCACCGCCCAAGGCATGGTGCCCACGCCGATGGCGCAGAACATCATCGGCCCGGTGCGCAATGCGTTGTCGTTGCTGCGCGTGTCGGTGCAGGAAAGCCGCATCTTCAACCCACAGCAGGCGGCCAAGACCTACCGCATCAGCATGACCGACCTCACCGAAGCGGTGATTCTGCCGCTGCTGTTCCAACGCCTGCGCCGCCTGGCGCCCACCGTGGTGATCGAGAGCTTCCTGTCCAAACGCCGCGAGACCACCAAGGAACTGGCGGCCGGGCGCCTGGATTTTGCCGTGGATGCGCCGCTCAACACCGACCCGCAGGTACGCCACGTCAAGCTGATGGAAGACCGCTACGTGTGCGCCATGCGCAAGGGTCATCCCATGGCGGGCAAGGACAAATTCACCCTGGATGACTACCTGTCGCTGACCCATATCCATATCTCCAGCCGCCGCAACGGTTTGGGCCACGTCGACCTGGCGTTGGGCAAGATGGGCATCCAGCGCAAGATCGCCCTGCGCTCCCAGCATTACCTGATGGCCTCGCAAGTGTTGCAGCAGACCGACATGGTCATGACCGTGCCGGAACGCTTCGCCCGCCGCCATGAACTGCACTGGTTCAACCTGCCGGTCAATGACGTGCCACCGGTGGAGACCCACCTGTACTGGCACGAAAGCACCGACCAGGACCCGGCCAACCGCTGGATGCGCGAGCAGATGATCGAGTTGTGCCAGCAAGTCACCGCCCACGAAAAGAAGCTGGATAAACAACAGGCCTGAGGTTGAAGAACGCCCCCTGTGGGAGGGGGCTTGCCCGCGATGGGCTGCGCAGCGGACCTTGACGTTCACGTCAACCTGCCATTAGCTTAGCGCCAAGACCTTCTTGAGCGCCCCCATGAGCACGACCTACAGCATCTCCGACCTAGCCCGCGAGCTCGACATCACCACCCGCGCCATTCGCTTCTATGAAGAACAAGGCCTGCTGGCTCCGGAACGCCGGGGCCAGGAGCGCATTTATTCGGCACGGGACAAGGTCAGCCTCAAGCTGATCCTGCGGGGCAAGCGCATCGGTTTTTCCCTGGCCGAGTGCCGTGAGCTGATCGAACTCTACGACCCCACCGGCGGCAACCAGATCCAACTCAACAGCATGCTGGCCAAGATCGCCGAGCGTCGTGAGCAGTTGGAACAGCAACTGTTGGATATCGAACAAATGAAGCTGGAACTGGACACCGCTGAAGAGCGTTGCACCCAGGCTCTGGCCCACACCATGGGCCAGGTTGGCCATTGATCAGAAGGTAGCTGCCATGTCCCTCCCCTCTCATGTACGCCTGGTGGAAGTCGGCCCGCGCGACGGTTTGCAGAACGAAGCCCAACCCATCAGCGTGGCCGACAAGGTCCAATTGGTGGACGCCCTCAGCGCGGCGGGCTTGAGCTATATCGAAGTCGGCAGTTTTGTCTCGCCCAAGTGGGTGCCGCAAATGGCCGGTTCCGCCGAAGTGTTTGCGCAGATCCAGCGCAAGCCCGGCGTGACCTACGGCGCGCTGGCGCCAAACCTGCGTGGTTTTGAGGACGCGCTGGCGGCGGGCGTAAAGGAAGTGGCGGTGTTTGCAGCGGCCTCCGAAGCGTTTTCCCAGCGCAATATCAACTGTTCCATCAGCGACAGCCTGGAACGCTTTGCGCCGATCATGGCCGCAGCCAGGCAGCACGGCATCAGCGTGCGCGGCTATGTGTCGTGTGTGTTGGGTTGCCCTTACGAAGGTGAGATTGCGCCAGAGCAAGTGGCGGCGGTCGCGCGGGAGCTGTATGCCATGGGCTGCTACGAGGTGTCCCTGGGCGACACCATCGGCACCGGCACGGCGGGTACCACGCGGCGGCTGTTCGACGTGGTCGGTGCGCAGGTACCACGGGACAAACTCGCGGGCCACTTCCACGACACCTATGGCCAGGCCATCGCCAATATCTATGCCAGCCTGCTGGAAGGTATCACGGTATTCGACAGCTCTATTGCGGGCCTCGGCGGCTGCCCTTATGCCAAGGGCGCCAGCGGTAACGTCGCCACCGAAGATGTGCTGTACCTGCTCAATGGCCTGGGAATCGACACCGGTATCGACCTGGACGCATTGATTCGTGCGGGCCTGCAAATCAGCCACGTGCTGGGCCGCCCCACGGGTTCGCGCGTGGCCAAGGCGCGTAACGCCAGTTGAGTAGCGTAGCCGTGACAATGTGTTACCGCACGACTACACATCGAGTAACACGGGAACATATTTAGTCGCATTTGCCGCAGGAAAAATCCTACCAAAAAATTAACCTATTGATTTTAAAGCAATTTTAAAAGTTGGCACGCCTTCTGCTATCTCTATGGCATAACAAGAATAAAAAGCGCCAAACCTAATAAAAATAAGACGAAACGACTCTGACATAACAAAAACAACACGGCAGAGACGCAGCTAACAGATTTTTTTGGAGAAGATGTGCTTCGCAGGGTACGGCTTGCCGAAACCCGCAACCGGTTAGAGAAAAATAAAACTACCTCAGGTAGCTACCCACTGGTTGGATCGATAACGAAGAAGTAGATCAGCGCTCAAAAAAATACGTTTGCTCTTGACCCCGAATGGGGGTCGCCAAAACAGCGGTAAAGGGCCACGGCTGCCAAAAACAACAACAGGCCGCCCCTCAATAATAAAAAAAGAGCACGCAACGACAAATTAAAGGGGACCCTCGGGTCCCCCTTGTGCTGTCTGCACCTGGCCTTTTCAGACCGGCGTCCCCTGCTCGGCGGCGGCGTTGTTGAGCACTGACCGCGTCAGTGTGCGCATGGCCTGTTCTTCCTGTTGCAAATGCACCACGCCCAGCACGTTCAACTGCTCAAGATAGAACGCGCTTTGCATCGTGCCATCGACCAGGATTTCTGTCCTGGGCTTACCCAGCATGTTTACCAGATTATCCACCAGCTCAGTGTGCCGTGCCTGCCACTGATCTTTGCTCGCCTGATCCGCAGCAGTATTCTCCTGCGCCTCCCACTGCGCGAGCTCATCGAGCGCGTCGCCCCTGGCTCGATTCAGCGCGTCGCCGGGCCCCATCAAGGCTTCAAGTTGTTGCGGGTACTGGGTGCGCAAGTGCTGTTGCCAGAAGCGCCGCTCGGCAAAAAACGCCGTTTCATCGGCGGTGACCTGTTCAGCCGCAAGCACCTGCGTATAGGCCTGGTCGAGTGCTGCCTGGCTGACATTCGCTTGTTGGGGAAACAGCATGCCTCGGGATTTCACCGGCAGGTCCAATCGGTCCGCCAGACCGATCCGATAGGCCAGGATGACTTCGACCTGCTCGGCGAAGCCAGGCCCCCGCGCCTCGACGTCGCGCTGCGCGATGACATCCACCAGATGCTGGCGAAACAGTTTTTTCGCGGTACTGATCAGCATGCTCTCGGCGTGCACATCCCCTGCCAGCAGCAACGCTCTGGCGCCGATCAACTCCCTTTCGAGGTTCATGAACTCCACGGTGCTCCCGTCGCCACAGGTGACTCGATCATCTGCCGTGCTGAATAAGATCTCGCGGATGTCCTGGCTTTGCTGCGCCGCTTCAAGCATGTCCCACACCCGTGCTGCCAGGGCCGCACGGGTGTTACCGGAAGCATATTCGGCACCGCGGGTGGTGTCGGCCAGCACCGTGAAGAACTGTTGCGAGTCTGCACTGGCACGCAGGTCATCCCACAGGTTGCTACGCTGGGCGCGCTGCACCTGCGGCGTATCAACCAGCCATAAATCCCGGGCATCGACGGTATCGACATGGTCCGTCCACACCGCCTGATGCGCCGGCAACTCAGCAGCAAGACGCGCCAAGGTGTCTGCCGATAACGGATTGTCGTGCACAATGATGCGTTCCAGATGCTCGAACGCGTACTCCGGCAGCGTGGTGAGCCGGTTGGTGTGCAGGTCTATCCGCGCCAGCTGAGTCAGTTGCTCGACGCCTGTCGGGAAGTGGGTACTGCCGGTGTTACTCAGATACAGCTGGTTCAGGCTGCGCATGCCGCGCACGTCGGCGGTCCAGCCGAGGTGGGGATTATCGGAGAGGTTGAGAATTTTCAGAGCCCGCATGCCTTCCAGGCGCACCCGGCCTTGCTCGCTCAGGCGGATATCATTGCGGCTCAGGTTGAGCTTGGTCAGCCCGGCGCCCGCGTTGGCAAATTCCGGCAGTTGGGTGAGGTTATTCTCGCGCAGATCCAGCCAGCGCAACCCGCCGAATGCCCGAAAAAACGGCAAGGAACTGTCCGACAACCCCATGCGGCGTAGATTCAGCCTGCCCACGTGGTCCATATTGGCGCTGAGCGCAGGAAGCTCGTGGATCACCTCATCGGAAAGATCCAGGACATGCCCAATAGGCGTCCCATCCGCCGCGAACGCTATGGCCGTTTTGCGCTGCCAGGCGTTTCGCAGGTCCGCGCTGGCCCGACGCCTTGCGCTCCGGTAACCCGACTCGCCGGCCTGCTGCCAGGCGACCAAGTCGCGGTCGAGCTGCGCGAATTCCTGTTCAAGCTGGTTCAGCCTTGCCAGCAGCGTGGCACTGCTGCGGCCTTGCAGCCCAAGCATCTCGACAACGGCGTCAATGGATTTTGACGGGTACAACATCATCGCCTTCATGACACACACCGAGGGCCACGGCGTGGCGCCACCCACCGGACTCAGCGGGTAGCCGACACGCCCGTCGGCCAAGCGCATGGGCGACTTGAACCCCGGTTTGATCGCTTGCAGGCCCAGCGCCTTGCGGCTCGTCTGTTCACTCAGGGCCTGCTGCACAATCTGCGCCTTCAAGCCCGGGGTCGATGCACGGATTCGCGGCATGTCGAGGAATTGATCTTCAGTGGCCACCAGGAGCGCGCTATAGAACGCATCTTTGTCTGCCCGCCGGTACGTCAGCCTGTGCGACTCGCTGTAAACCGCCCACTCTTTCATGCTGACCCGTACCAGGCGAATCTGCCGAGGGGCATCCATGGCACCAATACGATCCAACACCGCGCCATCGTAGCTGTCCGCCCGCAACTCGATCCCGATACCCTCGAGGCGACCGGCTATCGCTGCGAGCTTGTGCAGCGCCAGGTGTACGCCGTCCATCGTCAGTTCACTGTCGAACAGCAGCGCGGTATGCGCGCGCATGATCCGCGCTTTTTGCAGGTAATAACGGGCTTCTTCGGCCATCCGCAGGGGTAGCCGTGAGGTGGTGTCCATTTGCGCCACTTCCTGAGAGCTGGCATGGCTTGCCAGTTCCTCGGCGGCGAGCTTGGGCAAGCCGGGGAATGTACGCTGGATCAGTTGCGCGTGGGTATCGCTGGAGACATCCCCGGCCAGGACCTCGCCCCTGTAGAGCTTGCCCTGGGTCTTCGTGGCCACTTCGAGCAACCGATCACGGTACCGGAGCGCCCTCGCCTGCGGCGTACGCAGCGACTGCATCATCTGTTGCGCCTGGGCATTGAGCGCCTCGTCATCCGCCGCCCTGGGGATAGAGTTGCCCTCTGCGTCCACTTCCCCGCCCAGAATCAGGCGAAACCGGACATCGCGCAACAGGCTGTCCTCATCCAGCAACTGGCGGATTTCAGGCTCACTCAGTTGCTCGAGAAACGCCGGTAGCAGCAGACCGCTTTCAGCCTGCTCGGCCTCAACCTTGACCACCTGGCTGAGTGCCCGGACCTCAGCAGAACGCCAGACCAGATTGCCTTGCGCATCAAACATCACCAGTACCCGGGACTTGGGCCACAGGCCGTTGTCCAGCAGTAGCTTCAGTTGCAATGACGCATCGACCCGACCGAAGACCTGCGGGTCGGCGTTGCTCAACTGATCGATAAACGCCTGGTGCCTGGCTCCACACTCAAAGCGCCTGAGGGTTTCCTGGAATAACGGCGGGGGCAGTTGCTGGTCAACATAGATGCGCCGCAATGCATCATCGGACACCCCGCTGATCCGCCGGATCTGCTCCAGTTGGTCATCGCTGAAACGCTCGACATGCGGGCCGATACGCCGCAGCAGGGTTCTGCGATCCCACTTCAGCGGTTGTTCGAACTCATGCACCCACGCGCCTTCGCCGTTATGACGAATACTCGGCGCATAGCGCGCCTCGCCCTCGGGGTGCACCAGCTTGAAGTGATTGCGGGTTGGCGTGGCCTGCACCTGATAATGCCCGCCCTCTTCGGCCGGCAGGTACAGTCGGCCCTGATGGGCATAGAGGCCGTCGGCCTGCGCGACAAGATCGGCCGGCAATGCGACCTGATGCCGGTAGGCGCCTGGGGTGAAGTCATACAGGCGCGGGCGCCCGCCGAACTGCACATGCACCAGCCGTCTGACCAATGCCGTGTCCTTGAACACCATCAGTGCCTTGGGCACCGCCAGGCCCGCCAAGTTGAGCGCCACGCCCGAGAAATGTGCCCAGCTTTCGCGCACATCGCCGTTGGACCACGACTCGATCCCCTCGCACACTTCATAGGCCATTTGTACCGCGCCGACCACCAGCATCACTTCGCCGAGGCCCGGTACCACGAACGCCGCCAGGTTAAGAATGTTCAAGGCCTTGCTGCCCCACGACCACAGCCAGGCGTTATAGGCACGCTGGGTGATATCCGCCGTGGCCACCGCACTGGCGCTGGCGTTGTGCATGATTGCCTGCACGCGCTGCTGCGCGTAGTCCATCCACACGTCGTCCCAGGCCGTGCCGTAATGGCCCTGACGGTTGATCGAGCGTTTGTTGGACGCATCGAAATCCTGGTCGAACGTGTACACAGCCTTTGGATCAAGCAACATCTTGAGCCTGGAAAAAAAACCATCCTGCTCGGACAGCGGCACACATTGACTGAAGAACGTGCGGTACTCGACGCTGCACAGGCGCGTGGTCAAGTGCTCGGTAAACGCGACGAGGGTGTCGTAAGTCTTGAGCGGGTAAAGGGGGTCGCCGGGGATGTACACCATGCACGGGCGCGGCAGGATCTCGGCGTTGACAAGGTACTCCTGCCAGACTCGCGGCCCGATGATCAGGATGCCCTCCAATTGCACGTTCAACAGGCGGTACGGGCAGAACGCGACGTCATCCCCGGCCCATTTGTGTTTGGTTTGATTGAGCAGGATCGCGTTGATCAAGGCGTGCTGCGGCGGTTGAATATCGCCCTTCATCAAGGCGATTTCAGCAGCCAGTGCCAATTGATTTCGATGACTGGTGATCAGCGTGCCATAGAGCTTGCCGGGGGGCGCGCCTGGCGTTGAGCTGATATGCGCATTGAGCGCGGCGCGCGCGTGTTCGAAATACGACTTGCCCAGATCCAGCTCCCGGCACAGGCCGGCAAACGCGTGGGCATCGATGTCCAGCGTCTGTGCCTGGACACTCGTCACGGAATGCTTCCTGTCGGCACGGTAGTGGTGAAAGTTGTACCGCGTGATCAGGTGGCAATCGCCGCATACCGGTTTTTCGGCCTCATCGGCAGTGAAATTATTCAGCGCCGCCTCAAGCAGGCTCAGGCCTTTGTAGAAATAGTACCGGGGCGCCAATGCATGAGCGCTGCTGGCGTCCACCTCAACGGGGCCGGGGTTGCATTCGTTTTCCTCCATCTTGCGTGCATAGAACACGGTGCGCACATCCAGGCGCTGGCCAAAGGTTTGTTCGATGGCGGCCACCAGCAACGGTTCGGCGTAGTCAACCGGGCTTTGCAATTGGCTGAGCAACTGGTCCAAGTTATTCAAGGCGCGCCGGCTGCGGTCGTGAACCTCCTTGAGCGTGGCCTTGGATGACGCTGAAGCCTGCTTGAACCAATCCGGTATACGCAGGCTCAGCGCGGCCAACTCGGTTTTACGCACGTCTGCGGCGGCGGTGTACCACGTCGGCGTGTTGTCTCGGATCACCGTGACATGAGGGCTTTGCTCTTCATCAGTGTCAGGTGCGGGTGGGTCTATAATCGGGACTGTCATGCGCATGGCCTTCAATGGCGAAATATCCCGCCACTCTAGGCAACGCGGTCCCGCCCGCGGCGGTAGCCATGCACCGCGTTTCAGCTCGCGTGGTGCAGCTCTTCGATACTGATCTCGCGCATGCAGAACTTCTGGATCTTGCCGGTCACCGTCATCGGGAACTCCTCCACAAACTTGAAGTACCGGGGCGTCTTGAAATGCGCGATGCGACCCTTGCACCAGCTTTGCAGCTCCAGCGCAGTGGCGACATGACCGGGGTGGAATTTGATCCAGGCGACAATCTCTTCGCCATAGCGCTCATCGGGAATGCCGATGATCTGCACGTCAGCCACCGCCGGGTGGGTGAAGAAAAACTCTTCCACCTCGCGTGGGTACACGTTCTCGCCACCGCGAATGATCATGTCCTTGTTGCGCCCGGCGATGCACACATAGCCGTGCTCATCCATGCTGGCCAGGTCACCGGTGTGCATCCAGCCGGCGTCGTCGATGGCCTCGCGGGTGCCTTCGGGGTTGTTCCAGTAGCCGAGCATCACGCTGTAGCCACGCGTGCATAACTCGCCGATCTCACCGCGCACAACTGTATTGCCGTCGGCGTCGATGATCTTGTTTTCCAACTGCGGCTGGGTACGGCCGACGGTGGTCACACGGCGCTCCAGGTCATCGTTGGCGCCGGTCTGCAACGACACTGGGCTGGTCTCGGTCATGCCGTAGGCAATCTGCACCTCGCCCATGTGCAATTCGCCAATGACCCGGCGCATCACTTCGATCGGGCAGGTGGCGCCGGCCATGATGCCGGTGCGCAGGGTGGACAGCTCGAACTCACCCCGGCGAGGGTGATCGAGCAGGGCGATGAACATGGTGGGCACGCCGTACAGGCCGGTGGCGCGCTCTTCAGCGACGGCGGTGAGGGTGAGCAGCGGGTCGAAGCCGTCATTCGGATAGATCATGGTGGTGCCGTGGGTGATGCAGCCCAGGTTGCCCATCACCATGGCGAAGCAATGGTACAGCGGCACCGGGATCACCAGGCGGTCCTGCGCGGTCAGGCCCAGGCTTTCGCCGACCATGTAGCCGTTATTGAGGATGTTGTGGTGACTGAGGGTGGCACCCTTGGGGAAACCGGTGGTGCCGGAGGTGTACTGGATATTGACGGCTTGGTCGAAGTGCAGGCTGGCCTGGCGGCTGTGCAACTGCTCGGGTGGGAGGGCTGCACCGAGGGCCGCCAGCTGCGACCAGGGCAGGAATCCCGGGGGCGGGTTGGGGTCGAGGCTGATCATGCCGCGCAGCTCAGGCTGCAGCTCCTGCAGCATCGTGTGATAGTCGGAGGTCTTGAACGCCCCGGCGCACACCAACCACTCGCACCCGGACTGCTTGAGCACGTAGTCCAGTTCACTGCTGCGGTAAGCCGGGTTGATGTTGACCAGGATCACGCCGATCTTGGCGCTGGCGATTTGGCTGATGCACCACTCGGCGCAATTGGGCGCCCAGATGCCCAGGCGATCACCGGTTTGCATGCCCAGCGCCATGAATGCACGGGCGTGCACATCGACGGCCTCGGCCAGCTGCCGCCAGGTGTAGCGACGTTGCTGATGGCGCACCACAAGGGCTTCGCCATCGGGGTATTGCGCCACGGTGTGATCGAAGGCCTGGCCAATGGTCATGGCCAGCAAGCTCTTGTCCTGGGAGCCACGGCTGTAGCTCGGATGCGGTTGATCCATAACGACCCCTGTTGTCTTTTTTGTAGGTTGACGTATACGTAAACTACGATTGACAGCGCCGTAACGCAAGCTTACGTTAACGTAAAGGTGAGCGCCCCTCCCTGGCACACCTTCCACACAACAACAAAGTCCACATTAAGGTGCCTGTCCATGAGTTACCCGTCCCTGAACTTCGCCCTCGGTGAAACCATCGACATGCTGCGCGACCAGGTGCAGTCCTTCGTGGCCAAGGAAATCGCGCCCCGCGCGGCACAGATCGACATCGACAACCTGTTCCCCGCCGACCTGTGGCGCAAGTTCGGGGACATGGGCCTGCTGGGCATCACCGTGCCGGAAGAATACGGCGGCGCCGGCCTCGGTTACCTGGCCCACGTGGTGAGCATGGAAGAAATCAGCCGTGGCTCGGCTTCGGTGGCGCTGTCCTACGGCGCCCATTCCAACCTGTGTGTGAACCAGATCAACCGCAACGGCAGCCACGAGCAGAAGCTCAAGTACCTGCCCAAACTGATCAGCGGCGAACACGTCGGCGCCCTGGCCATGAGCGAACCCAACGCCGGTTCCGATGTGGTCTCGATGAAACTGCGCGCCGACAAACACGGCGACCACTACGTGCTCAACGGCAGCAAGACCTGGATCACCAACGGTCCCGACGCCAGCACCTATGTGATCTACGCCAAGACCGACCTTGAGAAAGGCGCCCACGGCATCACCGCATTTATCGTCGAGCGCGACTGGAAAGGCTTCAGCCGCAGCAACAAGTTCGACAAGCTGGGCATGCGCGGCTCCAACACTTGCGAGCTGTTCTTCGATGACGTGCAAGTACCGGAGGAAAACATCCTCGGCGTGCTCAACGGCGGTGTGAAAGTACTGATGAGCGGCCTCGATTACGAGCGTGTGGTGCTGTCCGGCGGCCCCACCGGGATCATGCAGGCGTGCATGGACCTGATCGTGCCGTACATCCACGACCGCAAGCAGTTCGGCCAAAGCATCGGCGAATTCCAGCTGATCCAGGGCAAGGTCGCCGACATGTACACCCAACTCAACGCCAGCCGCGCCTACCTCTACGCGGTGGCCCAGGCCTGCGAGCGTGGCGAGACCACGCGCAAGGACGCGGCCGGGGTGATCCTCTACAGCGCCGAACGCGCCACGCAAATGGCCCTCGACGCGATCCAGATTCTCGGCGGCAATGGCTATATCAATGAATTCCCCGCCGGGCGCCTGCTGCGTGACGCCAAGCTGTATGAAATCGGCGCCGGTACCAGTGAGATTCGGCGGATGCTGATCGGTCGCGAACTCTTTAACGAGACAAAATGAATTTCGTCAGCGGCAAGTGACAAGCTTCAAGCGGCAAGAGGACGGTGCTCTTGCTTCTAACTTGTAGCTTGTCGCTCGAAACTCAAAGCTGCTACGGAGTAGCCCATGCTTCTACACACCCAGCTCAACCCACGGTCGGCGGAATTTTCCGCCAACAGCGCGGCGATGCGCCAACAGGTCGACGCCCTGCACACCCTGCTCGCCCACGTGCAGCAAGGCGGCGGCGCCAAGGCCCAGGAGCGCCACACCTCGCGCGGCAAATTGCTGCCCCGTGAGCGTATCAACCGCCTGCTGGACCCGGGCTCGCCGTTCCTTGAACTCAGCCAACTGGCCGCCCATCAGGTGTACGGCGAAGACGTGCCGGCCGCCGGGGTGATTGCCGGGATCGGCCGCGTGGAAGGCGTGGAATGCATGATCGTCGCCAACGACGCCACGGTGAAAGGCGGCTCCTACTACCCGCTCACGGTGAAAAAACACCTGCGCGCCCAGACCATCGCCGAGCAAAACCGCCTGCCGTGCATCTACCTGGTGGATTCCGGCGGCGCCAACCTGCCGCGCCAGGACGAAGTATTTCCGGACCGCGAGCACTTCGGGCGGATCTTCTTCAACCAGGCCAACATGAGCGCCCAGGGCATCCCGCAGATCGCCGTGGTGATGGGCTCGTGCACCGCTGGCGGCGCCTACGTGCCGGCCATGGCCGACGAAGCGATCATGGTGCGCAACCAAGCGACGATCTTCCTGGCCGGCCCGCCGCTGGTCAAGGCGGCTACCGGTGAAGTGGTGAGCGCCGAAGACCTCGGCGGTGCCGATGTGCACTGCAAGATCTCCGGCGTGGCCGACCATTATGCCGACAGTGACGAACACGCCCTGGCCCTGGCCCGACGCAGCGTGGCCAACCTCAACTGGCGCAAGCAGGGCCAACTGCTGCAACGCACGCCAGTGGCGCCGCTGTACAGCAGCGAAGAGCTTTATGGCGTGATCCCGGCCGATGCCAAGCAGCCCTTCGATGTGCGCGAAGTCATCGCACGGCTGGTCGATGGCTCGGTGTTCGATGAGTTCAAGGCGCTGTTCGGCACCACCCTGGTGTGCGGCTTCGCGCACCTGCACGGCTACCCGATTGCGATCCTGGCGAACAACGGGATTCTGTTTGCCGAGGCCGCGCAAAAAGGCGCGCACTTTATCGAACTGGCCTGCCAACGCGGGATACCCCTGCTGTTCCTGCAGAACATCACCGGGTTTATGGTCGGCCAGAAGTACGAAGCCGGTGGCATCGCCAAGCACGGCGCCAAGCTGGTAACGGCGGTGGCGTGCGCCAAAGTGCCGAAATTCACGGTGATCATCGGCGGCAGCTTCGGCGCCGGCAATTACGGCATGTGCGGGCGCGCCTATGACCCGCGCTTTTTGTGGATGTGGCCCAACGCGCGGATTGGCGTGATGGGCGCCGAACAGGCGGCGGGCGTGCTGGTGCAGGTCAAGCGTGAGCAGGCCGAACGCGCAGGCGTCGGGTTCAGCGCGCAAGAGGAAGCGGCGATCAAGCAACCGATCCTCGACCAGTATGAAACCCAGGGTCACCCTTATTACTCCAGCGCACGCCTGTGGGACGACGGCGTCATCGACCCGTTGCAGACCCGCGACGTGCTGGCCCTGGCCTTGTCCGCCGCGCTGAATGCCCCCATCGAGCCGAGCCGCTTCGGCGTGTTCCGCATGTAAATGGAGCTGTCCCCCATGAGCGATTTCAACACCCTCGAACTGATCACCGACAGCCGTGGCTTTGCCACGCTGTGGCTCAGTCGTGAAGCCAAGAACAACGCGTTCAACGCCGAGATGATCCGCGAACTGATCATCGCCCTCGACCATGTGCAGAGTGATGCGTCCCTGCGTTTCCTGGTCCTGCGTGGGCGCGGCAGGCATTTCAGCGCCGGTGCCGACCTGGCCTGGATGCAGCAGTCGGCCGAGCTGGATTACCACACCAACCTGGACGACGCCCGCGAACTGGCGGAGCTGATGTACAACCTGGCCAAGCTGAAAATCCCGACCCTGGCGGTGGTGCAAGGCGCTGCCTACGGTGGCGCGCTGGGCCTGATCAGTTGCTGCGACATGGCCATCGGCGTCGATGATGCGCAGTTCTGCCTGTCGGAAGTGCGCATCGGCCTGGCCCCGGCGGTGATCAGCCCGTTCGTGGTACAGGCCATCGGCGAACGTGCGGCGCGGCGCTATGCCCTGACCGCCGAGCGTTTTGGCGGCCAGCGTGCACGGGAGATCGGCCTGTTGGCGGAAAGCTACCCGATTGGCGAACTGGACCAGCAGGTGGAACAGTGGATCACCAATCTGCTGCAAAACAGCCCGGCGGCGATGCGCACCAGCAAGGACCTGTTGCGCGAAGTCGGTAACGGCACGCTCACCCCTGCCCTGCGCCGCTATTGCGAAAATGCCATTGCGCGCATCCGTGTCAGCGCCGAGGGCCAGGAAGGTTTGCGCGCGTTCCTGCAAAAACGCCCACCGAGTTGGCAGTCCCAGGAGCCACGTTCATGAGCACATTGACCACCGTACTGGTGGCCAACCGCGGCGAGATTGCCTGCCGGGTGATGCGTACCGCCAAGGCCATGGGCCTGACCACCGTGGCGGTACACAGCGCCGTCGACCGTGATGCGCGACACAGCCGCGAGGCGGATATTCGTGTCGACCTGGGGGGCAGCAAGGCCTCCGAGAGCTACCTGCAAATCGACAAACTGATCGCCGCCGCCCAGGCCAGCGGCGCCCAGGCCATTCATCCAGGCTACGGTTTCCTGTCGGAAAACGCCGGGTTTGCCCGTGCGATTGAAGCGGCAGGCCTGATTTTCCTGGGGCCGCCCGCCTCGGCCATCGACGCGATGGGCAGTAAGTCCGCCGCCAAGGCCCTGATGGAAACCGCCGGCGTGCCTCTGGTGCCGGGTTATCACGGCACAGACCAGGACCTGGAAACCTTCCGCGCCGCCTGCGCGCGCATCGGCTATCCGGTGCTGCTCAAGGCCACCGCCGGTGGTGGCGGCAAGGGTATGAAAGTGGTGGAGGACGTCAGCCAACTCGCCGAAGCCCTGGCCTCCGCCCAGCGTGAGGCGCTGTCGTCCTTCGGCAACGGGCAGATGCTGGTGGAGAAATACCTGCTCAAGCCACGCCACGTAGAGATTCAGGTGTTTGCCGATCAACATGGGCATTGCCTGTACCTCAATGAGCGGGATTGCTCGATCCAACGTCGCCACCAAAAGGTCGTCGAGGAAGCGCCGGCACCGGGGCTGAGCGTTGAACAGCGCAAGGCCATGGGCGAAGCGGCGGTGCGTGCGGCCCAGGCTATTGGTTATGTGGGTGCGGGCACGGTCGAGTTCTTGCTGGATGCGCGCGGCGAGTTTTTCTTTATGGAGATGAACACGCGGCTGCAGGTTGAACACCCGGTCACCGAAGCGATTACCGGCCTGGACCTGGTGGCCTGGCAGATTCGCGTCGCCCAGGGCGAGGCGCTTCCGATCACCCAGGAGCAGGTGCCGCTGATCGGCCATGCAATTGAAGTGCGTTTGTACGCCGAAGACCCCGCCAACGACTTCCTGCCCGCCACCGGGCACCTGGCGTTGTATCGCGAGTCCGCGCCGGGCCCGGGGCGCCGCGTGGACAGTGGCGTTGAGCAAGGAGACACCGTATCGCCGTTCTACGACCCGATGCTCGGCAAGCTGATTGCCTGGGGCGACGACCGTGAACAGGCGCGCCTGCGGTTGCTGAGCATGCTCGATGAGTTTGCCGTGGGTGGGCTGAAGACCAACCTGGGCTTCCTGCGGCGCATCATTGGCCATCCGGCATTTGCCGCAGCTGAGTTGGACACCGGGTTCATTCCGCGCTATCAGGACGAGCTGCTGCCGGTGGCCGAAACGTTGAGCGACGCGTTCTGGCAGGCGGCCGGTTCGGCCTTCATGCAGAGCTTGCCTGCGGGTGACGGGCCATGGGCGGACACCGGTGGATTCCGTGCTGGATTGCCCGCTGAGGTCTCGCTGCATTTGAGCTGCAATGGCCAGGACCGCCTGGTGACACTGGTCGCAGACGCCGCGAAACTGCAGGGCGAGCAGTTAGTGATCGAATATCAGGGCGTCCGTCGTTCACATCTGGCAGTGCGCAACGAGCACACGGTTTTCCTGCGTTGGGACGGCGAGATGCATGGCGTCTGCCTGTTCGATCCAATTGCGGCCGTCGAAGCCAACCAGTCTCACCAGGGCGGCCTGACGGCACCGATGAACGGTAGCATCGTGCGGGTGCTGGTGGACGTCGGCCAAACGGTCGAGGCCGGCGCGCAACTGGTGGTGCTTGAAGCAATGAAGATGGAGCACAGCATCCGCGCGCCACAGGCCGGGGTGGTCAAGGCGCTGTTCTGCCTGGAAGGCGAAATGGTTGCCGAAGGGTGCGCGCTGGTGGAGCTCGAAACGGCGGACTAGAACTTCGCCGTAGCCTGCACGACGACGCCGAGGATCCGACAATCAACGGTGAACAGCAGTTTCGGGTAGGTGGGGTTGAGCGGCACCAGGTAGAGCTGGCCGCTTTCCTCCAGCAACTGGCGGAAGGTCGCCTGGGGACTGTCGGCCCGTTGGGCGACTACCAGTTTGCCGGGTTCGACGGCGATGGCCGGATCCACCAGGATCATCATCCCCGCAGCGATGCTCGGGCCGCTGAGCGCAGTCATGGCGTCACCTGTCACCGGCAGCCAGAAGGCGTCTCCCTGGGCGTGGTAGTCCGTCAGTTCGAAGCGCGCAGCGCCATAGGCCGGGCGCTCTTCGCGGATTTCGCACAGGCCTTTCCACTCGCTGACCGGGTAGCGAAAATACGACGTGTACTGTTTTGTCGGGCCACGAACCTCGTCGGCCTTCTCACGCAGCTCCTGCACCACTTCCAGGTAGCCCAGCCCCAGCTCTGCCAGCACCCGGTTCATATCCGCCAGGCTCGGCACGCGGCGCTTGTTGAGCCAATGGCCGACGCCGCCCTGGGACATGCCCAAGCGTTCAGCCAACTCACCCTGGGTGACCTTGCGGTCTTTCATATTGGCCTTGACCAACGCTATCCATTTATCCATGGGGGCCGACAATACGTCAGGTATTTTCCAGGGCAATAAACAGTTTGTAGTAATCCATAAAACGACATAAATACGATACGTACTATCATCGAACATAAGGTTTTCGACACCCACCCAGAGTACCGCCCCTTATGACGACGAGCCCGTATCTCCTGCCTGAACCCCCTCAAAGCGATGACATGCTAGGCCTGCGCAGCAGCGGTGCTGCCCAGCGTGCGCTGGACTTTTACTTGAAAGAGAATATGTCAGCACCCATCCCGGATATGGGCTTGTTCACCATCAAGCCTGGCATCAGCCAGGAGGAAGCCCTGGTGCACGCCTCGGACCTGTTGCGCAGTGCCGCCGCAACGGCCTACGAATCAGCGAGCAGCCATCAGGGCAGTCAGCGCGACCTGGCATTTTCGGTGGTGTATTTGATTGATATGGCGAAGGCGATGGTAGAGCAGTCGTTGCAGGCACCGGAGGTTCGGGCGAACGGATAACAGGCGCGAAGGAAAAATATTTCTATCCCACGGATAAAAACATTTGACTTGCAAATGATAATGATTATTATTGGACTCAGCTGATCGCGAGATCAGTCGATAGACCAAGGGACCTTAGGTCGGACTCTTGGAATATCTCCTCATCAGGCTAATCACGGTTTTTGACCCGGCTCTTTGGCCGGGTCTTTTTTTTTGCCAGTTTCCCTGGCATGGCTTCAGGCTAATGAAGACTGTGTATTGCTTGATGGCGCGCATAGTAGCAAAAGACCATCGCCCAAAGAAAGCCGGTCGAGCGCTCTGGCGCACATCTCTGCGAAATAGCGCTTGAGAATCAATCTCATAGATTCTAAGCTGCGGCGGCGTCATGGACGACGCCCCCCCTCCCTGCAACAATTTTGCATCCAGGCTTTACCAGACTCCTGTGTAATATAGCCGCCACAACACTCATATTCAGGCAACCAGACTATGACCGTGGCCTTGACCTCCATCAAGATCAGTACCGACTTCGACAGTGGCAATATCCAAGTGCTCGACGCCAGCGATGCCTACCAGTTGTTGCTGGCCATCCAACCCGATACCCGCAGCCACCATTACCAATGGTTTCACTTCAAAGCCGAAGGCATGCACGTGGGCCACACCCATAATTTTCGCCTGAGCAACGCCGGTGGCTCTTCGTATAGGCACGCTTGGAGCGGCTACAACGCTGTCGCGTCTTATGATCACGTCAACTGGTTCCGAGTCCCTACGCGCTTTGACGGCGAGATCCTGCACATCAGCCTCGAAACCCGTGAGAAACATGCCTGGCTGGCCTACTTCGAGCCCTACAGCCGCGAACGCCACGACTGGCTGATTGACCAGGCCCTGAAGTACGCCGGCACCAAACTGCTGGCCACCGGCAAAAGTGTCGAGGGCCGCGACATTCAACTATTGCGGCGTGGCAAAGGCGGCGAAGGCCGGCGCCATATCTGGATCATCGCCCAGCAGCACCCCGGCGAGCACATGGCCGAATGGTTCATGGAGGGCATCATCGAACGCCTGCAACAGGATGGCGATGCCGAGATGAAAAAACTCCTGGCCGTTGCCGACCTGTACCTGGTGCCAAACATGAACCCCGACGGCGCCTTCCACGGTCACCTGCGCACCAACGCCATGGGCCAGGACCTCAATCGTGCCTGGCAAAGCGCCAGCCAGGAGATCAGCCCGGAAGTGCTGTTCGTGCAACAGCAAATGGAACAGTACGGTGTCGATCTGTTCCTCGACATCCACGGCGACGAAGAAATCCCCTACGTGTTCACCGCTGCCTGCGAAGGCAACCCCGGCTACACCCCGCGTATCAAAGCGCTGGAAAAACGCTTCCGCAGCCATTTGAGTTCGCTGACCCGTGACTTCCAAACCACTCACGGCTACACCCGCGACTTGCCGGGCGAAGCCAATATGACCCTGGCCTGCAATGCCGTTGGCGAGAAATACGACTGCCTGTCCCTGACCCTGGAAATGCCGTTCAAGGACAACGATGACGCCCCCAACCCGAAGACCGGTTGGTCAGGTGAGCGCTCAAGGCAACTGGGCAAGACTGTGTTAAGTACCGTGGCCGATCTCGTCACGGCACTGCGCTAACCCCTGCCCACTCCCCCCGTCGTCAGTCCTTGGTGCCGGTCATGCTCTGCAACACGCCATCGCGCCGAATCAAGCCATGGAACAACGCCGCCGCCAGGTGTAACAGCACCGTCAGGAACAGCAGGTAGGCCAGATACCCATGGGCCTTGCGCAGCACCGCAAACAACGGCGCATTCGCCCCGACCAGTGCCGGCAACTGCACTGAACTGCTGAGCATCACCGGATCACCCGCCGCCGAGATCATCGCCCAGCCCAGCAGCGGCAACACCAGCATCAACCCATACAAGACCAGATGGGACGCCTTGGCCGCCAGCACTTGCCACAGCGGCAAGTCAGACGGCAACGGCGGCTGGCGGGTGGAGAAGCGCACCGCCAAACGCACGATCACCAGCACCAGGATCGCGATCCCCAGCGGCTTGTGCAGGTGGATCAACCACTCATGCCGCTCTGACACCGACGCCGCCAGACCTGCGCCGATAAACAACATGGCGATGACCATCAGCGCCATCAACCAGTGCAGCAGGCGCGCCAGGGGCGCAAAAAACCGGGGTTGGGCGTTCATGGCTTCGACTCCGCAGGGGCACTGTGCAAGGGGCTGACTTCACCGGCACGGCGCAGGTACGAACTGGCATACGCCGCCGAACGTGCAGCCAGCAGCGGGTCATTGGAGGCTTCGATGCCGCTGGGCAAAATCAATGGATCGAAATTAATGTCGCGACAATCACCGTCGGCCTGGGGTTGGCTGCTTTGCAGCACCAGGGTGCCGGCATTCAACACCTTGTGCTCACCGGTCCAGGGTTTGCTCGCGTCCTCCAGCGGGTCGCCGGGGTTGGACAGGGTCATGTTCAACTGCCAACGCAAAGGCCCTGAGGCCAGGCGTTGCACCAGGTCTTTCTCAAGAAAATCGCCCCCGGCCGGTGCGGTCTCCCCCGCCGCATCCTGACGCTCGGGCACTACGCCCCAGCGCACGGCCTGGCGCTTGCCCTCGGCACTCACCAAGTAAAACGCGTTAATGCCGTTATAGGTTTCGGTCGCATAACTGGCCGATGGTTTGGCCGTCTTGACCCACGCCAGGAATGGCGCCGCCTCAGGGTGTGCGGCAAAAAACGCCGGCATATTCGCCGGGTTCGGCTTGCCGGTGGCCGGGTCCGGCGCACCGGCCTTGAGCATCTGGTAGAACGCCTCGGGCGTGCCCACCGGGAACACCGGCATGCTGTTCATGCCGGTACGCCATTGCTGGCCGTTGGCCAGGCTGAACTGCACGGCAAAGCTGCGGATCGGCACACTGCTGTCCGGCGCATAGGGGTTGCCGCTGGGCAAGGCGAAGCGGCCGATCAACCGGGTCCTGGCCTCACTGAACACTTGGGCGCTGGAGTAGGCACGGGCCTCGGCACTGCTTTCGAAGTACCCGGCCACGCACACGCCCTTGGCGTGGTTACGCCGGAATCCAGGGTGTACGCCGTTGTTGGTTTCCAGGGCATTGACCAGGGTTTTCGGGCGCAGGCGTTGTGGGTCGAGGCTGCCATTGACGTAGGCAAATGCCCCGGCCATAACCGCAACCACGGCACCAATTCCCGCGAGTCGTGCGATCAGGCTCGCCGTGCTTAACGGGGGACGTGGCGGTGATGAGTGATCTACCATGAACAAACTCCAGGGCCTGAAGGCCTTTGGGGGTAAACATAAGGTCGGAGCATTAAGACGAACGCCGATCCGCTCTATTCCCAGGCCCTGGATTTATTTTCCACGGTCGGGAATAACCGTTCACGCCGGACGTCTCTCTAGTCCCAGCGAAGTGACCAGCCAGACACCCATGCATGAACTCGACGAACCGTTACGTGAACTCATCCCCAGGCTGCGGCGTTTCGCTGTGTCCCTGACCCGTAACGCCAGCAGTGCCGACGACCTGGTGCAGACGACCCTGGAGCGGGCGATCACCCGTTGGGCCGACAAACGCATCGAAGGCGATCTGCGCGCCTGGCTGTTCTCGATCCTCTACCGGCAGTTCCTCGATGCCCACCGCCGCACCCGGCGCTATGCACGCATGCTGGAATTCTTTACCGGCCGCGATGATGCGCAGCCGTCGGTGGAGCGCACCGTCATCGCCCAAGCGACCCTGCAAGCCTTCGATCAACTCAACACCGAACAACGCGCGCTGCTGTTGTGGGTGTCGGTGGAGGGCTTGAGCTACAAGGAAGTCGCGCAAATACTCGAGGTGCCGATCGGCACCGTGATGTCGCGCCTGTCCCGTGCGCGCCAAGCACTGCGTCAACTCAGCGATGGCGACATTGCCAGCCCTTCCCTGCGGATACTCAAATGATCAGCCTGCCCCCCAGCGAACGCGACCTGCATGCCTACGTCGATCACCAACTCCTGGACAGTGATCGCCGTGTGCTCGAAACCTATTTGGCCGCCCACCCAGAGCTCGCGGCCCAAGTGCAGGCCTGGCAGCAGGACGCACAATGGCTGCGTGCGTCATTGAGCGGCGTCCTGCAACAGCCGGCCAACCCGGCGCTGGACCCGGCGCTGATTCGCCAACGCATCAAGCATCAATCGCGCCGCCACTTTGCCACGGCGGCGGTGTTGCTGATTGCCGTCAGCCTCGGCGGCCTCGGCGGTTGGCATGCCCGTGAAGCCACGCAACCGCCGCTGTTACCGATGGCCGATGCGATGCAAGCGTTCCGCCTGTTTGCCCAGGAGGGCATCATGCCCGCCGACTACAACGGCCAGGACCGCGGCACGATGCAGGCGTGGCTCGACCGCTACTTCAATCAAGCCCATCGCCTGCCGGACTTGAGCCAAGCAGGCTTCACGCCCGTCAGCGGGCGACTGCTCACCACCGATCAAGGCGCCGCCGCCATGGTGCTGTACCAGGACGCACAAGGTCGGCGCATCAGCTTCTACATCCGCCCACCTGGCCCGGACAACGGTTTCCTGCCGCGTGGCGAGCGCACGGCGGATGGGTTGCAAGCGCAATACTGGTCCGGCGGCGGCTACAACTATGCGGTGGTCAGCCCGACGGACCAGCCGACGCCACCCCTACCGCCGTTCTAGATTGGTCAAATCGCCACCGGCGCCCTAAAGTAAGCGACCACCGCACTACAGAGTGACTCGCATTGGCCGTGCTCCCCCTTATCCGTCGTTTGTTCGGTAAAAAAACCGACACACTGGACGACACGCCCATCCAGACGTTCTTTCAGGACAAAGCCCGGCAACTGGGTTACACCCTCAGTGGTGGCCAAGCCCAGGCCATCGCCGCGATGGCGCGCCAGACCCAGTACCTGCTCGCCGGCCAGCCCACCCGCAGCCTGTACCTGCACGGCCCGGTGGGACGCGGCAAAAGCTGGCTGCTGGACGGTTTCTTCCAGGCACTGCCCATCGCCGAAAAGCAACGCGTGCATTTCCATGAGTTTTTCGCCCAACTGCACCGCGGTATGTTCACGCACCAGGCGACGGACGATGCATTGGCCATCGCCCTGGACGAGCTGCTCGACGGCTGCCGCGTGTTGTGTTTCGACGAGTTCCACGTGCACGACATCGGCGATGCCATGCTGATTACCCGGCTGTTCAAGGCCCTGTTCCAGCGTGGCGTGTGGGTGCTGGTCACCTCCAACTATCCACCCGAAGGGCTGCTGCCCAACCCGCTGTACCACGAGCGTTTCAAGCCGGTGATCGACTTGATTGCCGCGCGTATGGACGTGCTGGAAGTCAGTTCGCCCGAAGACTTTCGCAGCCTGCCCCAGGCCCATGCCGTACAGCGCTTTACCACCGGCTATTACCTGTGGCCGGGCACGCAGGCCCAGCGTGCGGCGCTCGACCTGCCTGCCAGCGGCGGCCCGACGCAGACGCTGACGGTGGGCAACCGGACGTTGATCTGTCGCCAGCATCAAGCCCGCACCATCGTATTCACCTTCAACGACCTGTGCGAACAACTGACGGCGGTGATGGACTACCTGTTGCTGTGCGAGGCATTCGATCACTGGGTCATCGACGGCCTGCCCCACCTGGCAGAGTGCCCGATCGCCGTGCAGCAGCGTTTTATCAACTTGGTGGACGTGCTTTACGACAAGGACAAGCACCTGATCCTGATCGGCGAACAACCGCTGGCACAGGCCATGAGCGGCCAGGCCATCGACCTGGCGCGCACCGCCAGCCGCCTGAACCAATTGCAACAGGCCACCCCGCAACCGGTACGCGACCCGGTATCATGAGCGCCATTTACGCCCCCCTTGCCGAGTGACCGCGCCGTTCATGAATACCCTCGCCCAACTCAAGGCCGGCCACTTGGCCGGCATTACGCGCCTGGACCTGTCCTGCGGGCTCACCGAATTCCCGGAGGAAATCTTCGGGCTGGCCGACTCCCTGGAAATCCTTAACCTCAGCGGCAACGCCCTGAGCCGCCTGCCCGACGACCTGCACCGCCTGCCGCACCTGCGCGTGCTGTTCTGCTCGGACAACGCCTTTACCGAGCTGCCCGCGAGCCTCGGCCAGTGCGCCAAATTGAGCATGATCGGCTTCAAGGCCAACCAGATCAGCCACGTGCCCGCCGCCGCGCTGCCACCGTTGCTGCGCTGGCTGATCCTCACCGACAACCGCATCAGCCAGTTACCCAGCGAGTTGGGCGAGCGGCCGCTGCTGCAAAAACTGATGCTCGCCGGTAACCAACTGACGCAGTTGCCTGAGAGCCTAGCCAACTGCAGCAACCTGGAGCTGATCCGCATCGCCTCCAACCGCCTCACGCGCCTGCCCGAGTGGCTGTTGGCACTGCCGAGCCTGACGTGGCTGGCCTATGCGGGCAACCCGGTGGAAATGGCCGTGGACATGGCGGCTGACGACGCGACACCGGATATTCCCTGGACGGAACTGGAACTGGCCGACGTGCTGGGCGAAGGTGCCTCGGGGGTCATTCGCAAGGCCCTGTGGACCCCCACGGCCAAGCCCGTCGCCGTCAAGCTGTACAAAGGCACGATCACCAGCGACGGCTCGCCGCTGCACGAAATGCAAGCCTGCATCGCCGCCGGCTTGCACCCCAACCTGATCAAGGTGCAAGGCCGCGTGGTGGGTGCCCCTGAGCACCAGGCCGCGTTGGTCATGGACCTGATCGACCCGAGCTACCGCAACCTCGCCGCCCTGCCGAGCCTGGCCTCGTGCACCCGCGACGTCTACGACCCCGCCACCCGCTTCAGCGTCGACGTAGCTTTGCGCATGGCCCGAGGCATCGCCTCCGTGGCCGCGCATTTGCACCGGCACGGTATCACCCATGGCGACCTGTACGGCCACAATATCCTGTGGAATGAAGCGGGAGAGTGTTTGCTCGGAGACTTTGGCGCGGCGTCGTTTCATGCCAAGGCAGACACCTTGGAAACGCGGGCATTGCAACGCATTGAAGTGCGCGCGTTCGGGGTGTTGCTGGGGGAATTGCTGGAGCGGGTTGAGGCGGGGTCGCTTGACGAGGCGCTGGTAGAGTTGCAGAAAAGCTGCTGCCAGCCCGATGTGTTGGCACGGCCGAGCTTCGAAGAAATCAACGCCTTGCTGCAATCCATCCAACACCGCTAAACAACTGTGGGAGGGGGCAAGTCGAATCGTCGCACCGCCCCTCCCACATGTGGATCGCGTTTCTTCAGTTGATAAATCAGCCCGCCAGGCCCACGAACATATCCTGCACGTCGTCGTGGTTGTCCAAGCCTTCGAGGAAGGCTTCGACTTCAGCCATCTGCTCATCGGTCAGGCCGCTTACCGGGTTTTTCGAGATGTAGCCCAGCTTGGCCGACAGCACGGTGAAACCCTGTTCCGGCAGGGCTTTTTGCACGGCGTCCAGGTCAGTGGTCTCGGTGATGAACAGGGTGGTGCCCTCTTCTTCGCCGTCTTCAAAGTCCTGCGCACCGGCTTCGATGGCTGCCATTTCCGGATCTGCGTCCGGGGTGTCCGGCGAGGCTTCGATCAGGCCGACATGGTTGAAGTCCCAGGCCACGGAGCCGGAAGCACCCAGCTGACCCTTGCGGAACGCCACGCGGATTTCCGCCACGGTGCGGTTGATGTTGTCGGTCACGCACTCGACGATCAACGGCACCTGGTGCGGGGCGAACCCTTCGTAGGTCACGCGGTGGTATTGCACGGTTTCACCGAGCAGACCGGCACCCTTCTTGATCGCGCGTTCCAGGGTTTCCTTGGGCATCGAGGCCTTTTTGGCCTGTTCCACGACCAGACGCAGGTGGGCGTTGGTCGCGGTGTCGGCCCCGTTGCGGGCGGCGATGGTGATTTCTTTCACCAGCTTGCCAAAAATCTTGCCCTTGGCATTGGATGCCGCTTCTTTATGTTTGACTTTCCACTGTGCGCCCATGACTCACTCTCTTTTCGTCCATCGCGCCGAAACGTCTACTGGCCGGCGCTTTGGGGGCAGAGTTTATAGCGCGAGAACGCATCGTTCCACCAAAAAACCCTCAGGGCGCCAACTCGAAAAACGCCTGAATCAGGCGCAACGAGCGGCGCCGCTCCATGCAACCGAGCGTATGCCGGTTGACCAGCCCATCGCCTTGGACCGCCACGGCCCGCACCCGCGGGTCCGGGCTGACTTCCATGGACGAGACCACGCCCACCCCCAACTCAGCGGCGACGGCTTCGGTCACCGCCTCGCGGCTGTCCAGTTCCAGCAGCACCTTGGGCTGCACATTCGCGGCCATGCAGGCGTCATCGAAGGTACGCCGGGTGATGGAGCTGGGCTCGCGCAGCACCATGATCACGTCGTTGAGTTGCTCAAGGCGGATACCCTCGGGTTGCTGCGCCCACGGATGGCTGGCCGGCACTAGTGCGCAAATCCGCGACTCATTCAACGGTTGCAGGTGCAGGCCATTGCGCGGCTCCACTTCGGTGAGCACCGCCACATCCGCATGTTCGGACAGCAGCGCGGCGAGGGTTTCCTGGGCATTGCCCAGGCGCAGGTTGACGGTAATCCCGGGGTAGCGCGCGCGCAGGCTGGCAATCATCGGCATCACCAGGTGCGGGCCGTCCGCCGCGACTTCCAGGCGCCCGGTCAGCAGTTGGCGGTTGGCCTCCAGCATCGTCTGGGCTTCGTCCACCAGGCCAAAGATCGCCCGTGTGATCGCCGCCAGCCGCGCGCCCTCTTCGGTCAACTCCACGCGTCGGGCGGTGCGGCGCAGCAACGGGATCTGGTAGTGCTCCTCCAGGGCCTTGATATGCCCGGTCACCGCCGGCTGGCTGATAAACAGCCGCGCGGCAGCCCGGGTAAAACTGCCCTCGCGGGCCACGGCATCGAATGCGCGCAGTTGGAACAGGTTCATAGCTATCGGCCTCACTGATAGCTCGCATAACAACAAACAATTTGATTGATGGCAAGCCAAACTGCAATTTAGGCGCCGTAGCTTCAACCCCGATGCCTTGCAAGGACTTGAGATGACCACTGCCGCGCCGATCCTGCTGACCCCTGGCCCCCTGACCACATCCAACCGCACCCGCCGGGCCATGATGGTGGACTGGGGTTCATGGGATGACCGCTTCAACCAGCTCACCGCCAGCGTCTGCGAGCAATTGCTGGCGATCCTCCACGGCGAAGGCAGCCACTATTGCGTACCGTTGCAAGGCAGCGGCACCTTTGCGGTCGAAGCCGCCATCGGCACCCTGGTCCCGCGTAACGGCAAGGTACTGGTGCTGATCAACGGCGCCTACGGCAAGCGCCTGGCCAAGATCTGCGAAGTGCTCGGCCGTGATTTCAGCATCTTTGAAACCGCCGAGGACGAGCCCACCACCGCCGCCGATGTGGAGCGCCTGCTGGCGGCAGACAGCGCCATCACCCACGTTGCGTTGATCCACTGCGAAACCAGCACCGGCATTCTCAACCCGCTGCCGCAGATCGCACAGGTCGTCAAACACCACGGCAAGCGCCTGATCATCGACGCCATGAGCGCCTTCGGCGCGCTGCCGATCGATGCCCGCGAGGTGCCCTTCGACGCGCTGATCGCCGCGTCGGGCAAGTGCCTGGAAGGCGTGCCGGGCATGGGCTTCGTCTTCGTGAACAAACAGGCGCTGGCCGCTGCCCAGGGCAACTGCCATTCCCTGGCGATGGACCTGTTCGACCAGCACAACTACATGGCCAAGACCGGCCAATGGCGCTTTACCCCGCCGACCCATGTGGTCGCTGCCCTGCACGAAGCGTTGCTGCAATACCAGGAAGAAGGCGGCCTGCCCGCGCGCCACCGACGCTATGCCGACAACTGCCAGGCATTGCTCGACGGCATGGCCGCCCTGGGCCTGCGCAGCTTCCTGCCGGCGGCGATCCAGGCACCGATCATCGTGACCTTTCATGCACCGACAAACCCGCGCTACCAGTTCAAGGATTTCTACGAACGGGTCAAGGCCAAGGGTTTCATTCTGTACCCCGGCAAATTGACCCAGGTGGAGACGTTCCGCGTGGGCTGCATCGGCCATGTCGACGCAGCCGGCATGCGCGCTGCGGTCAAGGCGATCGCCGAGGTGCTGCAAGAAATGGAAGTGTCGGACATCTGATTGCCCCTAACCCACAGGATCTGAACCATGAACTATCAAAACCCCAACACCCTCCAGGCCGTTATCCTCGACTGGGCCGGCACCGTGGTCGACTTCGGCTCCTTCGCCCCCACGCAGATTTTTGTCGAGGCCTTCGCCGAGTTCGGCGTGCAGGTTTCCATCGAAGAAGCCCGTGGCCCGATGGGCATGGGCAAGTGGGACCATATCCGTACCCTGTGCGATCAGCCGCAAGTCGCCGAGCGCTATCGCCAGGCATTCGGGCGCACGCCTACCGATGACGACGTGACGGCCATCTACCAGCGTTTCATGCCCTTGCAGATCGAGAAGATCGCCGAACACTCGGCGCTGATCCCCGGCGCCCTCGACACCATCGCCCGGCTGCGTGTGCAAGGCATCAAGATCGGCTCTTGCTCCGGCTACCCCAAGCAAGTCATGGACAAGGTCGTCGCGCTGGCCACCACCAACGGCTACGTCGCCGACCACGTGGTCGCCACCGACGAAGTGCCCAATGGCCGCCCATGGCCGGCCCAGGCCCTCGCCAACGTGATCGCGTTGGGCATTGACGATGTGGCGGCGTGCGTCAAGGTCGATGACACCGTGCCGGGCATCCTCGAAGGCCGTCGCGCCGGGATGTGGACCGTGGCCCTGACCTGCTCCGGCAACGCGCTGGGCCTGACCTACGCGCAGTTCCGCGCCCTGGACAGCGCCACGTTGGCCAGCGAACGCACGCGTATCGAAGCGATGTTCGAAGGCTCGCGCCCCCACTACCTGATCGACACCATTACCGACCTGCCGGCCATCATCACCGACATCAACCAGCGCCTGGCCCGCGGTGAAATGCCGCAAAGCTACTGATAGAGGTCAAGACAACGGCATCGCGTCGGGCAAACCGTGCAAAACAGGCTTACAGTAAAAGGACTTCGTCGCCAAAGAACGGAGATTTGCCCTGATGAGTGAGGAACCCAGCGATGCCGTGGAAAAATTCCGATACGCGCTACAGCACCATGTCGATTGCGCTGCACTGGTTGATGGTGGTGCTACTGGCGGTGGTCTACGCCTGCATTGAGTTACGCGGACAGTTTCCCAAAGGCAGCGGCGCACGCACGTTGATCGTCGAGATGCACTTCATGTTCGGCCTCACCGTGTTTGTGCTGGTGTGGCTGCGCCTGTTCGCGCGCAGCCTGGGGGTTGCACCGAAGATCGTCCCCACCCCGCCGCAATGGCAAAGCCTGCTCGCCACGCTGATGCACTTCGCGCTGTACGCCTTGATGATCGGCATGCCGATTGCCGGTTGGCTGATCGTCAGTGCCGAGGGGCATTCGGTGATGTTCTATGGGATCGAGTTGCCGCCGCTGATCGCTGAAAACAAGGCACTGGCCAAAGAGATTGAAGGCTGGCACGTGCTGTTCGGCCAGATCGGCTACTGGCTGATCGGCCTGCATGCGTTGGCGGGGATCTTTCATCATTATGTGATGCGTGATAATACGGCGTTGCGGATGATGCCGGGTAAGCGCGCTAAATCAGCAATCCAATCGACCGACTGATACCTTACGCAAAAAGCTATAGCCCGCAGCATCATCCGTGCGGGCTGTAATCCGTCTCGGCCTAGAGCAATGCAACTGACTCACGACTGACGGCGCGAGCCTGCTCGTCTCTATCCAAAACGTCGTCCAGTGAGTTGAGCGTCGTAACTGCAACACGCTGCAACGTGCGCTCAACAATCCTCTCAATGTCGGTAAAACGAGGCTTTCGGGTTATCTCCATGAATAGGGCACCGGACATAACCAGCGCCTCTTTATTAGCCAACAGTATTTTTTCCGGCCCTGACAGCGCTCAACGAGGGTAAAAGCCCTGCCGCTCCAACAATGGCGGCGACACCTGTTTCGCAATCATCAGAGCGAGCGGCTGCACACGGAGCTTCCACACCACAATAGACTTCGGTGGATAGATGTCCGGTTTGAAGATGAGCCTGACGCTCAATCGCTTGATGAGGCTCGCTGACCACCGCAACTGCTGGCTCATACTTCAAACACTGCTTGAATAACTTCTTTATATTGTGATGCGCACTGAACCGCGCACAGAAAACATATCCGAATTACACGCGACCACATCTAAAACACTGTCGCCAAAGGACCCGGCCGAACCGAGAATACATAGGCGCTGCGACACAACAGTCACCCTCCCACGCATTCAAAACCAACTTGACGATAGCAAGCCCATTTTACTTTACAAGGTACTCTCTATGAAATTCAGCTATACAGGCGCTTTTAAATAATCATAAATGGGTCATCACCGGACATTCATCCCCCATATAGCTACTCGAAATTAAAAACAGAAAAAATATCAAATTCAGTCTATCCGAAAACTTGAAAAGCACACGCCCGCCCACTAAGTTCTCGCTCTACGTCGTACATGTCTGCTTTTCCCTACCTCACCCAGCAGCAACCGAGTAGCGAAGACACAATGGATGGAGTCTTTACTATGAAAGAGTTACTTATGCTGGTCGATCGACATGATCGTAGAAAAGGCAGTGCATCCAAATTAGAAGCCCATCAAAAAGGCCAGTTACATCGCGCGTTTTCGATCTTCATTTTCGATAGTGCAGACCGTTTACCGTTGCAACAGCGCGCCTTTGGCAAATACCACTCTCATAAACATCCACTCAAGCCTGTGACTGACCGTCGTGGAAGAGCAGTGCCTTACCATATCATTCAGGGTCCTAAGGTCAGTCGTTACGAAAGTAAGGTCATCTACACCTACCAAGACGACCCTGAGGATTGGCGTAAGGCGATTGGAGATCGCCTGATGTTTCAGTTCGGCGTATACGACGACCCTCGTTCGCAACCACTGATCTCACTGGATGAGTCGGGATAGACGTCAATAAAAACATCGAAAAGCACTTCACGGTAGATACCATTCCGCCGCCGCTCGAAGAGTTGCGCGTGATGGCGGTGAATGTTTCGGTAGCGTGGATTAAGGACCAGTTCTCGACCTACAGCGTCATCGCCCAGCGCACTCTCTGACTGCATCCCAAGAGGCTTATTATGATGAACAGTCTAAAATGCCCAATTCCAAGTGCGATCCATCCGGAGGCGAACAGCGTCGACGCACAATCGGCTGCCTGGATGAGGCGCTTCAGCCTTTGCGCGAATGAGATTGAGCGCAATAGGCTCAGCAAGTCCCACTGTGGACAGCTAGCAGCCCGGATCGCACCAAATGCCACGCGACAGACACTGCAGGTCGTATCGGACTTCTTCATCTGGAATGTCTCGTTTGATGATGAGTATTGCGACGAAGGACCCCTGAGCCAACAACCAGGGGAACTGGCGAGAACGGTTTCGCTTATTCATCGGGCTATCGAGGTGCCCGAAAGCGAATTGCACGGCGGCGATCGCTATGCTCGTGCAATGCTGGACATCAGGCGACGCCTTGATGCGTTTGCCGCTCCCGTCCAAATGTACCAATGGCTGACGGCGATGCGGGGATGGTTTCTTACCGAAACCTGGAAGGCCGGAAATGTTGCGGGGGGGCGGATACCGACTCTCGACGAATACGCGACACTACGGCTATACAGCGGAGGTGCCATGGTGTTTCCGGTGCTCATCACCATCGCCGAGAACTATGCCGTACCGCTCGATTGTCTCGAAGACCGAAGAGTCAAAGCGCTCACCGAGATTGCGGCCTCGCTCGTGGCGTGGATGGCTGATATCGCTTCCTATGGGAAAGAGGTCGCGCGCGAGCATGGCGGGCACAACCTGATTAGCGTCATACAGCATGAACATGGACGTTCGCCGGAATGGGCGACAGATCAAGCGACCAACTTGTGTGGCCAGATGATGGAGCTCTTCATGCGTTTGCGTGAGCGCCTAACGCTGGACGCGCCTGCGGAACTGCGCCGTTACTTGCAAACCTTGGGGCACTATATCCGCGCCTCTTTTGATTGGTGCAATGCTTCGCAACGCTACGACTATGCTGACTTACCGACTTCGGTCTCGGCGCAAGACTTAACTTCGCAGATGAATTCTTCGCTCCAAGCACCGTCCATCGTTTCCATCGCTTGGTGGTGGTCAGACGCGGGGAGCGCGCAGTAGGAGCCCCATCATCGTCCCCACACTGCCGGGTGCGTAACGATCTCCAAATGACGCGCGATCTTGATGGACACTCTCCTCTTCGCATAGGAGCACTACAATGAGCCAATATCAGAAGCAAAAATTTGATGAATTATTCGCGATGAAACTATCCCCCTGTTTCAATCCATTTCGCGGAATAAAACCAACACATGCGCTCAAAGATGAAGTTGAGAAAGGAGCGCTGCAATTCATGGAACAGTACCGCCTGTACTGGCAAGAGTCGCAGCGCAAGCGTCTCTACGGGCAGGATTGCGGTGGTATAGCAGGCTACATTTATCAAATGGCCCCCGACAGAGAGCATTTGCAGATCGGTGCCGACTTCGCGATATTTACTTTTACTTGGGATGATGAGTTTTGTGACGAGGGACCAACTCGTGACAAGCCTTTGGAGCTTGCCGATGCGGCATTTCGAACGATGCGCTGCTTTGAAGCTCACGATGTTGTCATCGATGAAAGCAATCGATATGCGATGGCAGGGCACGATATTCTCCAGCGAATCAAACATCTCTGCCCAGCCCATCAAACTACACGATGGGTAAATACCATGCGCCAATGGTATTTCACGGAAATCCAGAAGGCAGCCAATGTCGCGCGGGGTGTCCGTCCGAAACTTAATGATTATCTTGTGACGCGTTTGCACTCAGGAGCAACTCCAACATTCATGCTCAATGTAGAAATCGTCAATGGATTAGACCTCGGACCAGACCTGCTTAGCGACCGACGCATCTTCGTTTTGATGGAGATCGTAGCGTTAGCGACCAACATCGGCGGCGATTGTTATGGTTACGCGAAGGAGGTCGTGCGGACAGCTGATGGCTACAACATCATTGATGTACTCATCGATGAATATGATTGCAGCACCGAACAAGCCTTCAAACTTGCATTCGATATGCTGGCCAACATGTTGAAGCGTTTTGTCGAGCTGCGTGACGAAGTCCTCCGAACCAAACATAGCCCTGGAGCCGAACTCTATTTTCAAGCGCTTGAAGGGTATTTCGTCGGCGCACAGCGATGGTGCCAAGAAACAATGCGTTATCGACGGCTTATCGATGACACAACTGACAGCCAACTGACGCGTCCACCGCCAGGATTTACCGATCAATGGGAAGGATCGTCAATCTCTGAGCCAAGCCCGATCCCCTCAATCGCTTGGTGGTGGCGCGTTGGAGAGCGTGCAAACACGCTGCGTTGACCTCGGGGCAGAGATTTCGAAGGTTTTGGAAGAAGAGCAATGGCACAGGCGCATCTAGATACCCTTCCAATCGTGGAAATCCACGCAAGCGAGGTTGACTACTATAAGAACAAGATCGAACAGATCTATTCCGGCCTGCCCGATGAATGGCGCGAGGTAATCGGCAAAGACCTCTGGTACCAATACGGCGTCTTTGAGGAGAAGATGGATGTGCGCTATTCACCGCTGGATGCCTCTGGTCGCCGGCACATGGAGCTGCAATTCGAGTTAGCCAAGCGTGCCGGCGCTCACCTGTCAAGTAACGCCGTTAACCGCGCGATAGACATCGGCTGCGGCTGGGGGCCGGTACTTTAATTCATTGCCGAGCGTTTCCCTGCCTGCAACTGCATCGACGGCGTCAATGTGAGCCAGTCACAGATGGAAGAGGCCCGCCGAATGATCGCGCAGGAAGGTTTGTCCGAGAGGATCAACCTTTACCTGTGCAACGCCAAGGACATCGGCAGACTACCCGATCTGGATACGCCCTATGATCTTGCGATTTTTCGCGGCAGCCTCATCCATTTCACGCCACAAGTGCTGGAGGAGACCCTGGCATCGCTGGTGGCACGCATGCGAAGAGGCGGCACGGTGATCATTTCCGAAAGCCTCTACAAGGGCATGACTCACCCAGTTTTTAACTGGCAGGGTCGATTTCGCGAGGATCTGATTGATCACACATGATTAATCCCTCACGCATTGGAACGGTGCCAGACGGCGCCCCTCGGCTGCCTTGCAAACCACCGGTATGCACGAAGACCAGGCGAGTGCCGGGCGCGAAACGCCCGGTTTCGACCTGCTGCTTCAACGCCAGCAACGCCTTGCCGGTATAGATCGGCTCAAGCGGTATACCGCAGGCCTGTTCGGTGGCGTCGATAAATTCGAGCAACAGCGGATCGACCTTGGCGAAGCCACCCCGACTGGCGTCCAGCAATTCATAACCGTGCTGCACAAGGGCGCTCACGTTCTGCGCCACACCATGATCATCCGGTACCGCCATTGCACCGTACACCGGATGCGCGCCCGCCTCTGCCAGGACCAAACCCGCCAGGGTCGTACCGGTCCCTGCCGCCAACCACCAGGCGTCGTAATCGGCCCAACCCAGGTTGTTCAATTGCCCGCGTGCCTGTTCGACCAAGACCCCGCATCCCCGCGCCCCGGCCATCCCGCCGCCGCCTTCGGGCACGGGATACAAGTGCGGGTATTGCTCACGCCACGGCAACCAGAAGTCCGGCGCGTGGCGCGCGCGATAGCCGCCATACCCCAACCAATGCAGGTGCATGCCAAAGGTTTTCAGGTCGAGGACGGTGGGGGTGTCTTGGGGATGGCCACGCAGCAGGCCGACGGTAGGGAAACCAAAGCGTTTGCCCGCCGCTGCCAGCGCGTGCAGATGGTTGGAGTAAGCCCCGCCGAGGCTGATGATGCCGCTGGCACCGGCTTGTCGTGCCTGGGCCAGATGTTCGGTGAGCTTGAACCACTTGTTACCGCTGATCAGCGGGTCGATGCGATCCAGGCGCAGCACGGCCAGCTCGACGCCGTTGAGCCACTCCAGCGCTAACGGTGCAAGCGGAGCATGGGGAAGCCAATCGAAAGGACCCATCGGGCGGCATCTGCCTGAAAAAAGGGGCGGTAGTCTAACACCGCCCCTTGCGTCGTCTTACAGCTCGGCGGCGAGGCGCGAGCCTTGGTTGATGGCGCGCTTGGCATCCAGCTCGGCCGCCACATCGGCGCCGCCGATCAGGTGCACGTTCTGCCCCGCTGCAACCAGGCCGTCCTGCAACTCGCGCAGCGGGTCTTGCCCGGCGCAGATGACGATATTGTCCACGGCCAGCAGCTGCGGCTCCCCCTCGGCGCCGATGCGGATATGCAGGCCGTCATCGTCGATCTTCAGGTACTCGACGCTGTTAAGCATCTGCACGCGCTTGTTCTTCAAACCGGTACGGTGGATCCAGCCGGTGGTCTTGCCCAGGCCGTCGCCGACCTTGGAGGTCTTGCGTTGTAACAGGAACACTTCACGGGCCGGGGCATGGGGTTGAGGCTTGATCCCGGCCACGCCGCCACGGGCTTGCAACTGGGTATCGATGCCCCATTCCTTCCAGAACGCTTCACGGTCGAGGCTGGTGGACACGCCTGCATGCACGAGGAATTCAGACACGTCAAAACCGATACCCCCGGCGCCAATCACCGCCACACGCTTGCCCACCGGCTTGCGCTCAAGGATCACGTCCAGGTAGCTCAGCACCTTGGCGTTTTCAACCCCCGGAATCGCCGGCGTACGCGGTGCAATGCCGGTGGCCAGGATGATCTCGTCGTAACCGCCCGCCACCAGTTGTGCGGTGTCGACACGGGTGTTGAGGCACAGCTCGACGTGGGTGGTCTGCAACTTGCGATTGAAGTAGCGCAGGGTCTCGAAAAACTCTTCTTTGCCCGGTACGCGCTTGGCGATATTGAATTGGCCGCCGATCTCACTGGCCGAATCGAACAAGGTCACCTGGTGGCCACGCTCAGCCGCCACGGTCGCGGCGGCCAGGCCTGCGGGGCCGGCACCGACCACGGCGATTTTCTTGATCTGCTTGACCGGCAGGTAGTTGAGTTCGGTTTCGTAGCACGCGCGCGGGTTGACCAGGCAGGTGGTCAACTTGCCGCCGAAGGTGTGGTCCAGGCAGGCCTGGTTGCAGCCGATGCAGGTGTTGATTTCATCGGCACGGCCGGCGGCGGCCTTGTTGACGAACTCAGGGTCGGCGAGGAACGGCCGCGCCATCGAGACCATATCGGCATCGCCTTCGGCGAGGATTTGCTCGGCAATTTCCGGTGTGTTGATGCGGTTGGTGGTGATCAGCGGGATTTGCACCGCACCGCGCAATTTAGCGGTGACTTTGCTGAACGCGCCACGCGGTACTTTGGTGGCGATGGTCGGGATACGGGCTTCGTGCCAGCCGATGCCGGTGTTGATAAGGGTCGCGCCCGCCTGCTCGATGGCCTTGGCCAGTTGCACGATTTCTTCCCAGACGCTGCCGCCGTCCACCAGGTCGAGCATCGACAGGCGGAAGATAATGATGAAGTTCGGGCCCACCGCTTCACGCACGCGGCGCACGATCTCCACCGCCAGGCGCATGCGGTTTTCGTAGCTGCCGCCCCAACGGTCGGTACGGTGGTTGGTGTGGGCGGCGAGGAACTGATTAATGAAGTAGCCTTCGGACCCCATGATTTCCACGCCGTCGTACTCGGCGAGCTGGGCCAGCAGCGAACAGGTGACGAAATCCTGGATCTGCTTCTCGATGCCTTCCTCGTCCAGTTCCTTGGGCTTGAACGGGTTGATCGGCGCCTGGATCGCACTCGGCGCGACCTGTTTCGGACTGTAGGCATAACGCCCGGCGTGGAGGATCTGCATGCAGATCTTGCCGCCCGCCTCATGCACGGCCTTCGTGACGATCTTGTGCTTCTGCGCTTCTTCTTCGGTGGTGAGCTTGGCCGCGCCAGAGTACACCCCGCCTTCATCATTCGGCCCTATGCCGCCGGTGACCATCAGCCCCACGCCGCCACGGGCACGCTCGGCAAAGTAGGCCGCCATGCGCTCGAAACCACCGGGCTTTTCTTCCAGGCCCGTGTGCATCGAGCCCATCAGGGTGCGGTTGCGCAAGGTGGTAAAACCCAGGTCCAACGGGGCCAGCAGGTGCGGGTAGGTAGCAGCGGTCATGGTACAGCTCCACAACGGATCATCACGGGACGTGGGGGGCTCGAATGGCACCCCATCGGTTTATGTCCCACAGACTAAGAGGCGGTGGACCACGGCTCAATGACTGAAACTGACAAGTTATTGATCCAAATGTACAGCGCCCCTTGGCAAGCGGCTGCATGGGCCCTACCCTAGTCGCGAACCCTGCACACGGTCTGTTGTCTGTTGCCCCATGCGTAAACTTCTAGCTTTTACCGTCTCCATGGCCCTGGTTGCCGCCGTCGCCGCGTATCTGGTCTGGACCCAGGAGCGCCCCGTGGCGCATTACCTGTCGGACCTGCGTATCACCCTGGCCGTGAATGAAGGCCTGCCCGCTGATCGAGGCAACCTGCTGGGCATCCAGCCAGAGCTGTTTCCGGCTGATTACCAGAGCCTGGAACGCCTGCACCTGAAGCTCTCGGCCTATCTGCAAAAGGCCCGGGACCAGGGCCTGATCAACGACAAGACCATTGTGGTGCTGCCCGAACACATCGGTACCTGGCTGATGCTGACCGGTGAAAAAAATGAGGTGTACCAGGCGCTGCACGTCAAGGATGCGATGAACTGGCTATCGGTCAGCAACCCGCTGCTCTTTGCCCGTGCCTGGATCAGCGCCACCGGCGATAACCGCACCGATGACGCCTACCTGCGTATGAAAGCCTCCGGCATGGCGCGGGACTATCAGGTGCTGTTCGGCGGCTTGGCCAAGGAGTTTGGCGTCACGCTGGTGGCCGGTTCCATCGCCCTGCCAAACCCCAGTGTCAGCCAGGGCCAACTGCAGGTCGGCCATGGTGCCCTGTACAACGCCAGCGTAGTGTTCGCCGCAGACGGCCTGCCCATCGGCGATCCACAGCGCCAGCTCTATCCGATCTACGATGAACGCGGTTTTATCGAACCCGGTGACGAGAATGTCGTCAGCGTGGTCGACACCCCGGCCGGGCGCCTGGGCGTACTGGTGGGCAGTGACAGCTGGTACCCGGACAACTACCGCAAACTCAATGAACAAGGTGCACAGTTGATCGCAGTGCCGGCGTTTGTGCTCGGCCGCGGTACCTGGGAGCAGCCATGGCGCGGTTTCAAAAGCGTCTCCACGCCGCAGGAAATCAGCCTCAAGCCAGAAGAACTCAGCGAGGGCGAAGCGTGGCGTCGCCTGACCTTGATCAGCCAGACACCGATCAGCCAGGCCAGCGCCGGCATGAGCGTATTCCTGCGTGGGCAGTTCTGGGACCTGGGCACCGCCGGGCAGAGCTTCCTGAGCCACAACGGGCAGATCAACGCCGACGGCGACGCCCGTGGTGCGCGCCTACTGAATATCTGGCTGTAACACGATGAAGCCGGTGCGCCTGGGGGAGCTGTCGGTGGGCTTCGTGCATACCCTGGCCGACGCGATCCACAGCCACGGCCTGGACCCGCAACCGCTGCTGCTGCAATACGGCCTGGACCCGGCGCGCCTCGCCGAGGCTGGCGCACGTTTGTCGATCCCGCGTTATATGCGCCTGGGCCATGCGGCCATCCAACTCACCGGCGACCCCGGCCTGGGCCTGCGCATGGGCCAGCTCAGCCGCCTGAGCCAGGCCGGGCTGGCTGGAGTCACCGCCGCCCAGGCGCCCAACGTGCGCGAGGCGGCGCGCACACTGACCCGCTTCGAAGCGCTATACGGCTCCAACTATCGTGGGCAATCGAGTTTTCACGAGGACGCCGAAGGCGCCTGGCTGCGGTTCTATTCCATCAGCCCCTATAACGCCTACAACCGTTTTGTGGTGGACTCGATCATCGCCGGCTGGCTGCAGCAACTGTCGAGCCTGGCCCAGCAAACGGTGCAGGCGCAGCGGATTGAAATCGAATTTGAAACGCCGGACTACAGCGAACAGTACGCGCTGCTGGGCGATGGCCCGATCCAGTTCGGCGCCGAGGTCAATCAACTACGCCTGAGCCAGCAAACCCTGGCCATGCGCAACCCGCAGCATTGCCCGAGTACCTGGCAGCTGTTGTTGAAGCTCTGTGAACATGAGTTGGAGCAGTTGACCCGCACCCGCAGTCTCCGCGAGCGCATTACCCGCTTGCTCGGGCCGATGCTCAATGGCGGCCGGGAACCCGACCTGGAAGAAGTGGCGGCACGCTTGAAGCTGCCGACCTGGACACTGCGCCGCAAACTGGCCGAAGAAGGCACTCAGTTTCGCGCGATTCTCAACGATACCCGCCGCGACCTGGCCATGACCTACATTCGCGATACGGAACTGGCGTTCGGCGAAATCGCCTACTTGCTCGGTTTTGCCTCGGCCCAAGCGTTTCAACGGGCATTCAGGCGGTGGAACAACCAGACCCCAGGGGAATTTCGCCGCAGTCAGCGGCATTCCGCCTGAAGTCGGTCTTACAGCTCGGTGGCGTCATCGGCCGGATCCAGAGGATCCAGTTCAAAGGCCTGGTACTCCAGCAGTTCTTCCTGATATTCGTCCATGGTGGGCTCCTTGTTTTTGAATTAAAAGCGGCTGCAGATAAATGACCTGCACAGCCAGCCTAAAGTGCCGTGATGACGAAAAAATGTCGACGTCATGACGTTCCTGCACTCCAGGATTAAACGTAGCAGCGTTACATGGATTTAGCACTGGGGTTCTGAGGCGCGATTGCAATCAGGTACGCACTGAAATGAACGGGGTGGCCATGACGCGGACAAGGTCTACAACGCCTATGCCGCCGCCGGGCGCACCACGCTGATGGGCGAAGGCTTGCAGCATGACGATGGCCATAGCCATATCCTCTCGTCGGTGATTCCGTGCTGCATCTCCTATGACCCAACCTTTGCCTACGAACTGGCGGTGATTATCCGAGAGGGCATGCGGGGTATGTACGTCGAGCAAGATAACATTTACTACTACATCACCCTGCTCAACGAAACCTTGAAGGCATTGGCCGATGACCACTGATCGGTCGCGACAAGGTCAGTGAAGCAATCAAACGCTACGGGATCAACGTCGACAAGGCCGACCCCGTAGCGGTCTGATTTACTGCGCAGGCGTCGGCAGGGGTGGAATGGCTTCGGTCGGGGCCGGCAGGTCCGGCGTGGTCGTGGCGGGCTCGGCCTGCGGCGCAATCGGTGCAGCCTCAGGCGCGGGCACAACCGTCTCCGAGGCAGCGGGTGCGGCAGGCTCTTCCTTCGGCGCCTCGACTTTCTCCGCAGCCGGTGCGGCCTTCGGCTCCGGTACACCGAGGTCGGCCTTTGGCTGCTCGGGGATATGCTCAGCCTTCTTCACTTCCTGGGGCAGGAAGACGTCCACCAACGCAAAGTAGCGCTCGTAGAACTTCGGCGCGGACACCGTCTCACTGGCCACCTTCACCATCGAGTCATCGGTGGAGCCGATCGGCATCGACACCGACCCCAGCACGCCTACACCCAGGCTCGCGGAGTTGTTGACCTTCTTCAGCGCATAGCGATCCTGAAGGGCGTTGGCAAACATCGTCGAGTGTTTTTTGCCTTTGCCATCATCGGCACACACCACGTTGAAGCTGATCTGCAGGTGAGTTTCGCCGGTCTGCTGGAAGCTCTTGTTACCCACGACCAGTTTCGGGTCGCTGCTGGTAATGATGTAGCCCTGGCTCAGCAAGGCGCGCCGCGCGGCCTCGCACGCCGCTACATCACTAACCGGGTAATCCCGGGAAAATGTACCGGAGTCGTCGAAGTTCTCATGTTCATAAATAGCGGTCTTGGGTGACGAGCAGCCCGCGGCGCCCGCCAGCACCAGCGCCAGCCCGAGGCTACGCAAGTGGAATGATGTCGACATTGAAAATCCTGAGGAAAACGGTCTGGGCGGTATTGTGCAACAGAACGAGGTCTTGGCGCGCGCATTCCTGTCGGTAAAACGTCACAGACCTACGCGCCGGGGCCTGCGGGAAAAAGCCCGGCGCACATATGGTCAATAAACACGCGTAACCTGGCCGAGGTATGGCGGCCGGGCCACAACATCCAGAAACTGCCCCGGTGTTCCAGGTAGTCATCCAGCACCCGTTGCAAGCGCCGCTCGCCCACGGCCTGGTGGACCATGTAGTCCGGCAGGCAGGCAATGCCCAATCCCTCGAGCACCACATGGTTGAGGGACTCGATGGTGGTGCTGACCAACGGCGTGCGCAACAGCGGTTCGGCTGCGCCTGGGGCAAGACGCAACGGCCAGGGCTCGAGCTTGCCCGTGGCGCAGAACTTGTGGCGCAGACAGGCATGACCATTCAGATCCTGCGGCTGCTGCGGGGTGCCGTGTTGGGCGAAGTAGCCCGGTGTGGCGACGAGAACCAACTGGTAGTGGCCCAAGTGGCGCGCCATCAACCGCGAATCTTCCGGCTTGCCGGTGCGAATCACTGCATCGAAACCTTCTTCGATCACGTCCACCATTCGGTCGGAAAAATCCACATCCAACTCGATCTCCGGGTAGGCGCGCATAAAGTCGCTGAGTACCGGCATCAATAAGCCCCGCACCTGCGGCACACTGATGCGCAACTTGCCCCGTGGCATTGCACCGGCGTCTGTCAGCTCCTGCTCTGCCGCTTCCACTTCAGCGAGAATCCGCCGCGACCGTTCAAGGAACAGCGAGCCTTCACTGGTCAAGGTGATACTGCGCGTGCTGCGGTGGAACAGCCGCACGCCCAGGCGCTCTTCCATCCGCGCAATGCTTTTGCCCACGGCCGACGACGACACCCCCAGCATGCGGCCGGCGGCGGTGAAGCTGAGCGTCTGCGCCACCTGCACAAATACCGAAAGGCTGCCCAAGCTGTCCATGATCCCGCCGTTAGCGATTACGGACACCAGTGTCCGATAAGTTCGGAACTTTAGCCTGTTTTTCCGCCAGCCACAGCCCCCTACTCTGCCCGCTCGCCCTTTCACCCGGATAAAACCTCATGAGCAGCAGCCCTTCGTTCACCGCATCAGCCCAGCGGGATTCATTACCGCTGGGCGGTCTACTGGCCTTGGCCAGCGCCGGCTTTATCACCATCCTCACCGAAGCCATGCCTGCCGGGCTTCTGCCGCAGATGGGCGAAGGCCTGGGCGTGTCGCCCGCCTTGGTCGGTCAATTGGTCACCCTCTACGCCCTTGGCTCGTTGCTGGCCGCCATCCCCCTGACGCTGCTGACCCGCGGCTGGCGCAGGCGGCCGTTGCTGCTGCTGGCCATTGGCGGCTTTGCCTTGGTCAACAGCGTGACCGCACTGTCCAGCCACTACGAGCTGACCCTGGTGGCGCGCTTTTTTGCCGGGGTCTTCGCCGGTCTGCTCTGGGCGTTGCTGGCGGGTTATGCGAGCCGAATGGTAGCGCCGCACCTGCAAGGTCGCGCAATTGCCGTAGCGATGCTGGGTGCACCGTTGGCGCTGTCACTGGGTGTGCCCGCAGGCACCTTCCTCGGCACCGCCGTTGGCTGGCGCCTGAGCTTTGCGATCATGACCGGGCTGACCTTGGTGCTACTGGTCTGGGCGCGCTGGCAACTGCCGGATTTTGCCGGCGAACGGGCGGATAAACGCTTGGAGCTGCGCCAGGTGCTGAACCTGCCAGGCATTCGTCCGGTGCTGTGGGTGACGTTTACCTATGTGCTGGCCCACAACATTCTGTACACCTACATCGCCCCGTTGCTGGTGCCAGCGGGTATTGAGGCGGACGTTGACCGAGTGCTGCTGGTGTTTGGCGTCGCGGCGGTACTGAGCATCTGGCTGGCAGGTCTGTTGATTGACCATTGGCTGCGCGCCTTGCTGTTGATCAGCTGTGCGCTGTTTGGCCTGATCGCCCTGGCACTGGCGTTCTGGATCAATGTGCCAGCAGTCATCTATACCGCCGTGGCGTTATGGGGCCTGGCGTTCGGCGGCTTGCCGGCATTGCTGCAAACCGCACTGGCCCAATCGGCGGGCAAGTCGGCGGATGCAGCGCAATCAATGCTGGTGACCGTGTGGAACCTGGGGATCGCCGGTGGCGGGTTGGCGGGTGGCGTGTTACTTCAGGGCTGGGGCGTCTCGGGCTTTCCATGGGCCGTTATACTACTGATGCTACTGGCCTGGGCCGGCGCATCACAGACGGCGCCCCAACAGTTGGCCCGGCCACCCCGCCAAGTCGAACGTTGAAATGCGTTCGTAGCCACAGGACTCATAAAAACGCACCAGATCCCCTGTGCCGCCGCCGTAGCAGTCCACACGCAAGCGTGTCACTCCTGCTGCGCGGGCCTGGTCATCGGCAAAGGCCATCATGCGCCGCCCAAGGCCGCGAACTCGCGGATCACGCGCGGCAATCAACAGGCGCACATACACCTGTGGCTCTGCCTCCGACGGCACATAAGGCATGGGATCGCCCAACACCAGCGCTCCCCGAAGATGCCCTTCGGGGTCCTCGACAACCCAGGCCCCGGGCAACGCGCAGGCTTCAGTCACTTGCACTACTCGCCGGGGCGACGCCGACCAGGGCTCAGTGCCCCATTGATCGTTATTGCCCATGCCAACGAACCAGGCGATCACCTCGTCGAACACCTGCAGCACGGCAGGAACATCCGCCACCTTGGCGCGGCGGATCACCCAGCCATCCATTCCTTGAATCAACACGCTGAAACTCCTGGGTCGACGATACCGAGTACCCAGTCTAGCGCACATAAAAAAGCCCCCGGTCTTTTCAGGCCGGGGGCTTCTTGTTCAAACCAACATCAGTACTTCTTGATATCAGCCTTGGTTTCCAACTGCTTGCGGTATGCCGCGAAGTCCTGCTGGCCAACACGGGAAGCGAGGAAGCGGCGGTATTGCGCCTTTTCTTCGTCCGTTGGGGCAGCCGCTTCGTTGACACCGTTCAAGCGCACGATCACCAGGCTGCCATCAGCCAGGGTAACGGTGGTAAAGGTCGGTTTGTCCTTGGCCGCAGGCTTGGGCATGCGGAACAGGGCTTGCAGCACGGCCGGGTCAATCGCTTCCTGGCTACGGGTAGCCGCTTCAGTGACTTTCCAGGCCTGGCCGTCGACCGGCTGGTTCAGCGGGGTCTTGCCATCACGCAGGCTGGCGATCAGCTCATCAGCGTGAGTCTTGGCAGCCGCGCTGGCGCGCTCCTTGGCCATCTGTGTGCGGATCGCCGCAGCAACGCTTTCCAGCGGCAGTTGCGCAGGTTTGCGGTGCTCTTTGGCACGCAGCACGATGATGGTTTCCGGGTCCAGTTCAATGGCGCTGCTGTTGGCACCCTCATCCAGCACTTCCGGGCTGAACGCAGCGGTGACCACGGCACGGTTGGCCGCAACACCGTCACCACCTTCACGGCCAAACGGCGCGGAGGTGTGTACGGTCAGCTTCAGGTCAGACGCCGGTTGGGCCAGATCGGAGGCTTCGAATGCCGCATCTTCCAATTGCTTGGTCGCTTCGACAAAACGCTGCTCGACCTGTTGGGTCTTGAGCTCGCGGGTCAGCTTGTCTTTCAGGCTGGCAAACGTCGGCACTTGCGGTGCCTCAACGCCCAACAGCTTGATCAAGTGCCAACCGAAGGTGCTGCGAACCGGCGCCGAGACCTGGTCTTTGTTCAATGCGTACAAGGCTGCTTCGAAGTCCGGGTCGTAGACGCCCGGGCCGGCAAAGCCGAGGTCGCCGCCACTGTTGGCCGAACCTGGATCTTGGGAGAACTCCTTGGCCAGGGTTTCGAACTTCTCGCCCTTGGCCAGGCGTGCCTGGATTTCTTCGATCTTGGCCTTCGCTTGCGCGTCGGTGACCTTATCGTTGACTTCAATCAGGATGTGCGCCGCGCGACGCTGTTCAGCGAGGTTGGCGGTTTCTTTCTGATAGGCAGCCTGCAGTTCATCGTCCTTCACGCTGACCTGGTCGAAGAAGGAAGACTTCTTCAGTTCCAGGTAGTCGATGACCACCTGGTCCGGAGTCATGAACTCCTTGGCGTGCTGGTCATAGTAAGCCTTGACCTCGTCGTCGGTGAGTTTCACCGCCGCGGGGTTGGCCTTGATATTGACGGTAGCGAAATCGCGGGTCTGTTTTTCCAGACGGGCGAATGCCAGCACCTCGGCGTCGGTTACGAAACCGCTGCCGGCGATGCCTGCGCGAACCTGGCCGATCAGCATTTCCTGAGTCAGCATCTGACGGAACTGCATACGGCTGTAGCCCAGTTGACGGATCACCTGGTCAAAGCGTTCGGCGTTGAACTTGCCGTCCACCTGGAATTCCGGCGTCTGCAGGATTACCTGGTCCAGTGCCGCTTCAGAGAAGCCAAACTTGGAGTCGGCGGCGCCTTGCAGCAGCAGCTTACGATCGATCAGGCCCTTGAGCGCCGCATCGCGCAGCAGTTTTTCGTCCAGCAGCGACGCATCGAAATCCTTACCCAGCTGTTGCATCAGCTGGCGACGTTGCATGTCGACGGCCTGACTGAGTTCAGTCTGGGTGATTTCTTCACCGTTGACCTTGGCCACGTCCTGCTTGGTGTTGGTCGAGGCCTGGAAAATGGCCTCGATACCGGTGAACGCCATCAATGCGACGATGATCCCGATAATGGTCTTGGCAATCCAGCCTTGTGAATTGTCCCTGATATTTTGCAGCATGCGTCCCCCAGAAACGGTTGAACTTCAAAAATTGGCAACCGTGGAGCGTGGGTAGAGTCCGGATAGAAGAAAGGCGCATCCGAGGATGCGCCTTCTCGTAACTGGCGGAGCGGGCGGAGGTTTGAACCGACACCCCGGCGTGGCGACCCGATGGATACGTGGGTCAGCTACCGCTCCACTGCCAGGCCAGACCAGCGTCCGACCCGGGTAGTAGGTAAAGGCTTGATCGAAACTTAGTTAACGGCTTCTTTCAGGGCTTTACCGGCTTTGAAACCTGGTTTCTTGGCAGCCGCGATTTGCAGCGCTTCGCCATTCTGTGGGTTACGGCCAACGCGAGCTGGGCGGTTAGTCACAGAGAAAGTACCGAAGCCTACCAGTACCACGGAGTCGCCGGCCTTCAGAGCGCCAGTGACGGATTCGATTACTGCATCCAGCGCACGGCCAGCAGCAGCTTTCGGGATATCAGCGGATGCAGCGATAGCATCAATCAGTTCCGACTTGTTCACTCTAAGTCCCCTTACATATCTATTGAGTATGATTCTAAGTTTTTTGGTAAACAGCAAAAACCAGTGCTGAATGGCCTACAGACACTTAAGAGCCGCTTTATAACAAGGGCTCTAAAAAGCTGTCAAGGAAGCCTCCAGGCTTATTCACATTAATGCGTGCTAATTCTTTCCTTGGAATCAGACTCTCGCTTTTCATCCTTTGCAACTATCTCCGGAGCCACATCCGGCAAGGGCTCCGGCGCGTATTGCAGCGCAATTTGCAGGACCTCGTCAATCCATTTAACCGGTTTAATCTGAAGATCTTGCTTGATATTGTCAGGAATTTCCTTCAAGTCGCGAACATTCTCTTCAGGAATGATCACGGTCTTGATACCACCCCGGTGTGCAGCGAGCAATTTCTCTTTCAGACCACCGATGGCCAATACCTGGCCACGCAGGGTGATTTCCCCGGTCATGGCCACGTCGGCGCGCACCGGTATGCCGGTCAATGCCGATACCAGGGCCGTGCACATACCTACGCCGGCGCTAGGGCCATCCTTCGGTGTAGCCCCTTCCGGCATGTGGATGTGGGTGTCGTGCTTCTCGTGGAAGTCCAGGGGGATCCCCAGGCTCCGGGCGCGGCTGCGCACCACGGTCTGCGCGGCGGTAATGGATTCGACCATCACGTCACCGAGGGAGCCGGTCTTGATCAACTGGCCCTTGCCGGGAATCACCGCCGCTTCGATGGTCAGCAATTCGCCGCCCACCTGGGTCCACGCCAGGCCAGTCACCTGCCCTACCTGATCCTGTTGCTCAGCCAGGCCGTAACGGAATTTACGCACGCCCAGGAAGTGCTCAAGAGCGTCGGCAGTGACCTTCACCGAGAAGCGTTTTTCCAGCGCGTGCTCCTTAACCGCCTTGCGGCAAATCTTCGCGATCTGGCGCTCAAGGCCCCGTACACCGGCCTCGCGAGTGTAGTAGCGCACGATGTCGCGAATCGACTCGACGTCAAATTCGATCTCACCCTTCTTCAGGCCATTGGCCGAAATCTGCTTGGGCGCGAGGTATTTGACGGCGATGTTGATCTTCTCGTCTTCGGTGTAACCCGGCAGGCGAATCACTTCCATCCGGTCCAGCAACGCTGGCGGAATGTTCATGGAGTTGGAGGTGCACAGGAACATTACGTCGGACAGGTCGTAGTCGACCTCCAGGTAATGGTCGTTGAAATTGTGGTTCTGCTCAGGGTCGAGCACTTCCAGCAAGGCCGACGCCGGATCGCCACGCATGTCGCTGCCCATTTTGTCGATTTCATCGAGCAGGAACAGCGGGTTGCGCACACCCACCTTTGTCATTTTTTGAATCAATCTTCCTGGCATCGAACCGATGTAAGTCCGCCGATGACCACGAATTTCCGCTTCATCTCGCACACCACCGAGGGCCATGCGCACGAATTTACGGTTGGTGGCATTGGCGATGGACTCGGCCAGGGAGGTTTTACCCACGCCAGGCGGGCCAACCAGGCACAACACCGGGCCACGAATCTTCTTCACGCGCTTTTGCACGGCGAGGTATTCGAGGATGCGTTCTTTGACTTCTTCAAGGCCATAGTGGTCGGCATCGAGAATGTCTTCAGCGCGGGCCAGGTCCAGGCGTACCTTGGTCTGAGCCTTCCACGGCACCTGCACCAGCCAGTCGATGTACGAGCGCACCACGGTGGCCTCGGCGGACATCGGCGACATCTGCTTGAGCTTGTTCAACTCGGCGGTGGCTTTGGTCAGGGCGTCTTTCGGCAGGCCTGCAGCATCGATGCGCTTTTTCAGCTCTTCGATTTCATTGTGGCCTTCCTCGCTGTCGCCGAGTTCCTTTTGAATGGCCTTCATCTGCTCATTCAGGTAGTACTCGCGCTGGCTGCGCTCCATTTGCTTTTTGACGCGACCCCGGATGCGCTTCTCGACCTGGAGCAGATCGATTTCGGCATCCAGCAATGCCAGCACGTGTTCGACACGGGCCGACAGGTCAATGATTTCGAGGATGTCTTGCTTCTGCTCGATCTTCAGCGCCATATGCGCGGCCATGGTGTCGACCAGGCGGCTTGGCTCATCGATGCTATTGAGGGAAGACAGGACTTCAGCCGGGACCTTCTTGCCCAACTGCACATACTGCTCAAACTGCGAGAGCAGGCTGCGCACAAAGACTTCGGACTCGCGCTCAGGGGCCTCGACTTCGTCGATCAGCACCACTTCAGCGCGTAGGTGGCCGTCCACCTCCATGAAACGCTCTACCGAACCGCGCTGCTCGCCTTCCACCAACACCTTGACGGTGCCATCGGGCAGCTTGAGCAGTTGCAGGACAGTGGCAATGGTGCCGACGCGATACAGGGCGTCTTCGCCTGGATCATCATCGGCAGGATTTCTCTGGGCCAATAGCAGTATCTGCTTGTCGCCCGTCATCGCAGCCTCAAGGGCTTCGATAGACTTCTCGCGCCCCACGAACAGCGGGATAACCATGTGCGGATAGACGACGACATCACGCAACGGCAGGAGAGGCAATTCGATGGTTGTCTTCATGATTTCGCCTCTATGACAGTTGAAAAATAAGCTTGAAACCAAGATGGGGGCTGCGTGTAAAAAAAACAAGCTCAATGCTGGCAGTTACACGCAGTAAAAATCCTTATGAAAAACAAAGGGGCCCCTAGAGGCCCCTTCATTTGTACCGAAACTGCGAAACGCTTACGCGTCTGGCGCAGCCTTGGCAGTCGGCTCACTGTTTTCGTAGATATACAGGGGCTTGGACTTGCCTTCTATAACGCTTTCGTCGATCACCACTTTACTCACCTCGGACTGCGAGGGGATTTCATACATGGTGTCGAGCAACACGCCTTCGAGGATAGAACGCAGGCCACGTGCACCGGTCTTGCGCTCCAATGCCCGCTTGGCTACCGACTTGAGTGCGTCAGTACGGAACTCAAGGTCCACACCTTCCATCTCAAACAGCTTGGCATATTGCTTGGTCAGGGCGTTTTTCGGTTCGGTGAGGATCTGAATCAGAGCCGCCTCATCCAACTCGTCCAACGTCGCCAGGACCGGCAGACGGCCAACGAACTCAGGGATCAGACCGAACTTGACCAGATCGTCAGGCTCGACTTCACGCAGGGACTCGCCCACCTTCTTGCCTTCTTCCTTGCTGCGCACTTCTGCACTGAAACCGATGCCGCCACGGGTAGACCGTTGCTGAATAACCTTCTCCAGGCCGGAGAATGCACCGCCACAAATAAACAGGATGTTGCGCGTATCAACCTGAAGGAATTCCTGCTGCGGGTGCTTGCGGCCGCCTTGTGGCGGTACGGAAGCAACCGTGCCTTCGATCAGTTTCAACAGGGCTTGCTGCACGCCTTCACCGGAAACGTCCCGGGTGATCGACGGGTTGTCGGACTTGCGCGAAATCTTGTCGATTTCGTCGATGTAGACAATACCCATCTGGGCCTTCTCTACGTCGTAGTCACACTTCTGCAGCAGTTTCTGAATGATGTTCTCGACGTCCTCACCCACGTAGCCAGCCTCGGTGAGGGTGGTGGCGTCGGCGATGGTAAACGGAACGTTCAGCAGGCGAGCGAGGGTTTCTGCAAGCAGGGTCTTACCCGAGCCTGTAGGACCGATCAGCAGGATGTTGCTCTTGCCGAGTTCGACTTCGTCGCCTTTCTTGTCACGCTGGTTCAGACGCTTGTAGTGGTTGTATACCGCTACGGCCAGAACCTTCTTTGCACGCTCTTGACCAATCACATACTGATCAAGGATGCCGCTGATTTCTTTAGGCGAAGGCAATTTATGCGCGCTGCTTTCGGCCTGGGCTTCCTGCACCTCCTCACGGATGATGTCATTGCACAGGTCGACGCACTCGTCGCAGATAAAGACCGAGGGGCCGGCAATCAATTTGCGCACTTCATGCTGGCTTTTGCCACAGAAGGAGCAATAGAGCAGCTTGCCGTTGTCCTCGCCGTTGCGGGTGTCAGTCATTCGTTCGATCCAAATCCGATAGGCTTGCAACACAAGATGAAGGCTTATGCGGGCTTTTTCAAGCCCGCAGGTGATCGGAAAACCCGACCAGCCCTATTTTGAGCGGCTTATATTAAGCGGGGCGCTTTTCGATCACTGCGTCGATCAACCCGTATTCACGTGCGGCTTCGGCGCTCATGAAGTTATCGCGGTTGGTGTCGCGCTCGATTTCTTCCAGGGTGTGCCCGCTGTGCTTGGCCATCAGCGTGTTGAGACGTTCGCGGATGAAGAGGATTTCCTTGGCGTGGATTTCGATGTCCGACGCCTGGCCCTGGAAACCGCCCAGTGGCTGGTGAATCATCACGCGCGAGTTAGGCAGGCAGTAACGCTTGCCCTCGGCACCCGCGGTCAGCAGGAACGCGCCCATGCTGCAGGCCTGGCCAATGCAGGTAGTCGATACGTTCGGCTTGATGAACTGCATGGTGTCGTAGATCGACATGCCCGCTGTCACCGAACCGCCCGGCGAGTTGATGTAGAGATGGATGTCCTTGTCCGGGTTTTCCGCTTCAAGGAACAGCAGTTGCGCACAGATCAGGTTGGCCATGTAGTCCTCTACCGGGCCCACCAGAAAGATCACTCGCTCCTTGAGCAGGCGCGAGTAGATGTCGTAGGCGCGTTCGCCACGAGCGGACTGCTCGACAACCATCGGGACCAGGCCGCCTGCGGCCTGGATATCAGAGTTCTGCTGAATATAGGAATTACGGAACATGCTCTGCAGTTACTCCCAAATAGTCATGTCTTGAAAACGCATAAGCCAGCGCGAGGCTGGCTTATGGTTGAATTTCCAACGAGTTGGACAATCAGTCGGCTTGTGCTGCTTCCGCCGGCTTGACTGCTTCTTCGTAAGAGACCGCTTTATCGGTCACCTTAGCCTTCTGCAGAACAGTATCCACAACTTGTTCTTCCAGCACAACCGAACGTACCTCGTTCAGCTGCTGGTCGTTCTTGTAGTACCAAGCCACGACCTGCTCAGGCTCCTGGTAGGCCGAAGCCATTTCCTGGATCATTTCGCGAACGCGGTCTTCGTCAGGCTTGAGGTCGAACTGCTTGACCACTTCAGCCACGACCAGGCCCAGCACAACGCGACGCTTGGCTTGCTCTTCGAACAGCTCGGCCGGCAGTTGGTCTGGCTTGATGTTGCCGCCGAACTGCTGAACAGCTTGTACGCGCAGGCGATCCACTTCGTTGGAAAGCAGGGCCTTAGGCACTTCGATCGGGTTGGCGGCCAGCAGACCGTCCATGACCTGGTTCTTGACCTTGGATTTGATGGCCTGGCGCAGCTCGCGCTCCATGTTCTTGCGAACTTCGGTGCGGAAGCCTTCGATACCGGTTTCCTTGATGCCGAACTGATTGAAGAATTCTTCGTTCAGCTCCGGCAGCTTAGGCTCGGAAACGCTGTTGACCGTCACGGTGAACTCGGCGGCTTTGCCGGCCAGGTCCAGGTTCTGGTAGTCAGCAGGGAAAGTCAGGTTCAGGACGCGCTCTTCGCCAGCCTTGGCGCCGACCAGGCCGTCTTCGAAACCAGGGATCATGCGGTTGGAGCCCAGCACCAACTGAGTACCCTTGGCGGAACCGCCAGCGAATACTTCGCCGTCAACCTTGCCAACGAAATCGATGTTCAGCTGGTCTTCGTTCTGGGCAGCACGGTCGGCCACTTCGAAACGGGTGTTCTGCTTGCGCAGGATTTCCAGCATGTTGTCCAGGTCCGAATCAGCCACTTCGGCGCTCAGGCGCTCGATAGCGATACCGTCGAATCCGGCCACTTCGAATTCAGGGAACACTTCGAATACGGCAACGTATTCCAGGTCCTTGCCCGCTTCCAGGGACTTAGGCTCGATCGAAGGCGAACCAGCCGGGTTCAGCTTTTGCTCAACCACTGCTTCGTAGAAAGAAGCCTGGATCACGTCACCTACGGCTTCATTGCGCGCATCAGCACCAAAACGGCGCTTGATTTCGCTCATTGGCACTTTGCCTGGACGGAAACCAGCGATCTTGGCCTTTTGGGCAGTCTGCTGCAGACGCTTGTTGACCGCAGTCTCGATGCGCTCAGCCGGCACGGTGATGCTCATGCGGCGCTCGAGAGCAGTAGTATTTTCAACAGAAACTTGCATGGATATTCCTCGTTGCACAGACGTTAGCCGGCCATTTCCGACCCCAATCAAGGGCATGCATTCTAGTGGGTCAAACTCAAGAAGTCACCCTACTGGAAATACGCCCGTAAACAGCCGGCAATTTATCGGTACGAAGGCACTGTCGCGCCCCGCCCCGGTGACAAATAAAGCCAATCACGCCAAGGCTCTGCGCCGCCCCTTCTATATATAGAAGGGGTCGTCACTCATCTCCCTGACGTCCCACCCTGCAAAGAGGGCAGATAGACAACGCAGCATCATCGAGACACATAAATACGATGAAACGCACCGCCAACGCGACCCAGAACTTGCAGCCGCGAAAATCCGAACCGCCAAAACCAAAAAAGGCGCCAGACTGTTAAATCTGGCGCCTTTCGAATATGGGGTGGACGAAGGGGATCGAACCCTCGACAACGGGAGTCACAATCCCGTGCTCTACCAACTGAGCTACGCCCACCATATTGCGTTAACAAAGAAACCAAACTACTTCTTTGTCGAACCCTACCCTGCATGTAGACCGAGTAAAGCTTTATTTGGTGCGGATGAAGAGACTCGAACTCTTACGCCTCGCGGCGCTGGAACCTAAATCCAGTGTGTCTACCAATTCCACCACATCCGCGCTTGAAGCTCTTAAAGCAAAGGCGCCAGACGATTAATCTGGCGCCTTTTCAAAATATGGGGTGGACGAAGGGGATCGAACCCTCGACAACGGGAGTCACAATCCCGTGCTCTACCAACTGAGCTACGCCCACCATATAGCGCTACTTGTGCCAAAGCTGCCTAATGGCGCACCCGGCAGGACTCGAACCTGCGACCATCCGCTTAGAAGGCGGATGCTCTATCCAGCTGAGCTACGGGCGCCTTATTAATCTGTACTCTTGGAGGATTACAAACTAAGTGCTTCCAGCCTTACAGAACAACGATTCTGCTCGACCTTCTTAACCAGTGCTAGGCTGTGCCCGACAAGTGCGACGAATAGTATAGAGGGCCTGGAAACCCGTCAAATCTTTTTTGAAAAAAATTCATTTTATTTAAGGGGTTAGGCCAATTTGCAGACCAAGCGCCTTTGCCCTCACGCCGTGGCGTGCGAGAATGCGCGCACTTTTCCTCCCCCTCTCGATGGTTAATCACGCGTAATGACTGCACAACTTATCGACGGCAAATCAATCGCCGCCAGCCTGCGCCAGCAGATCGCCAAACGAGTCACCGAGCGCAGCCAGCAAGGCCTGCGCACGCCTGGCCTCGCGGTGATCCTGGTCGGCAGCGATCCTGCCTCTCAGGTTTATGTCTCGCACAAGCGTAAAGACTGTGAAGAGGTCGGCTTTATTTCCAAGGCCTACGACCTGCCTGCCGACACCACCCAGCAAGCCCTGACCGACCTGATCGACAGCCTCAACGACGACCCGGCGATGGACGGCATCCTCCTGCAATTGCCATTGCCCGCGCACCTGGACGCATCCAAGTTGCTGGAGCGCATCCGCCCGGACAAGGATGTCGACGGTTTCCATCCTTATAACGTCGGCCGCCTGGCCCAGCGTATCCCGCTGCTGCGCCCGTGCACGCCCAAAGGCATCATGACCCTGCTGGAAAGCACCGGTGTCGACCTGTACGGCCTCGATGCCGTCATCGTCGGCGCGTCCAACATCGTTGGCCGCCCCATGGCCATGGAGTTGCTGCTGGCCGGTTGCACCGTCACCGTGACCCACCGCTTCACCAAGGACCTCGCAGGCCACGTTGGCCGTGCCGACCTGGTCGTCGTGGCCGCCGGCAAGCCGGGCCTGGTCAAGGGTGAATGGATCAAGGAAGGCGCCATCGTTATCGACGTGGGCATCAACCGCCAGGAAGACGGCAAGCTGGTCGGCGACGTAGTGTATGAAACCGCCCTGCCCCGCGCCGGCTGGATCACCCCGGTGCCGGGTGGCGTTGGCCCGATGACCCGTGCCTGCCTGCTGGAAAACACCCTGTACGCCGCAGAAACCCTGCACGGTTAATAACCAACCGTACTGAAAAAGCCCTGCCTTATCGCAGGGCTTTTTATTGCCCGGAAGAAAGCCTGTTTTTTCTTAGTTTTTAAGCACTTTCGTCTGGTTTTAGAAGAACATTCGACAGTCTCTCGTCCATACTCCTAAAATGTAACGCCATTTGTCACAAAACCCGTTTCCCAACGGTATTTCTTACTTTTTTAGCGAGTTCATCCGCGTGAAAATTCGTCTTTCCATTGTCAGCCTATTTTTTGCTTTCACGGGCACCTTTGCGCACGCCGCCGAATCCACCCTGGCGCCGCGCGATCCGTCCAAACTGCAGATCGCTTCCGGCAGCGCCATGCTGGTGGACCTGCAAACCAACAAGGTCATCTACGCCAGCAACCCCGACGTGGTGGTCCCTATCGCTTCGGTGAGCAAGCTGATGACCGGCCTGATCGTGCTTGAAGCCAAGCAGAACATGGACGAGTACATCGACATCAACATCACCGACACGCCGGAGATGAAAGGCGTGTTCTCGCGCGTGAAGATCGGCAGCCAGATGCCGCGCAAGGAGATGTTGCTGATCGCCCTGATGTCCTCGGAAAACCGCGCCGCGGCGAGCCTGGCGCACCACTATCCGGGCGGCTACGCGGCCTTTATTGCCGCGATGAACGCCAAGGCCAAGGCCCTGGGCATGACCAGCACCCACTACGTCGAACCTACCGGCCTGTCGATCCACAACGTGTCCACCGCCCGCGACTTGAGCAAACTGCTGGCCTACGCGCACAAATTTCCGATGCTGAGCCAGTTGAGCACCACCAAGGAAAAGACCGTGGCGTTCCGCAAGCCCAACTACACCTTGGGTTTCTCCAACACCGACCACCTGATCAACCGCGCCAACTGGGATATCAAGCTGACCAAGACCGGCTTCACTAATCAGGCCGGTCATTGCCTGGTGCTGGTCACCAGCATGGGCAACCGTCCGGTGTCGCTGGTGATCCTGGATGCTTTCGGCAAGTTCACCCACTTCGCCGATGCCAGCCGTATCCGTAGCTGGGTCGAGACCGGCAAGGGCGGCTCGGTGCCGGACGTCGCATTGCGCTACAAGGCTGACAAGAACCTGAAGAACCGTCCGAACGCCGCAGAAGTACGTCGTTAAACACGTCCGCCTAAAATGCCCCGGCCTCGATTTGCCCGGGGCATTTTTATGGATACGCACCACCAAACGCAGGTTTTGCCCCTCAATTGACACCCTGGATAACCGCTGCAGGCGACTCTCCCTCCCGTTCGATCTCCTCTCAGGAGCGTCACCGCACTTCATTCACCAGTGGGCAGGCGCACAAACTGAATACTCACCTCAAATCCGTCCTCCCGGTCTGTCGCCGGCGACGCCAGGGTCATACGCGCCTTGACCCCTTGCACGATCGCCTGGGCAATCGCCAAACCCAGCCCTGTACCTCTGGCTTCGCTGCTGCCGCGCACAAAGCGTTCGGTCAGACGCTGCAACACCGCTTCCGGGATGGCCGGTCCGCCATTGACCACACGCAACAACGCTTGGTCCGTGAGGCTGACTTCGACGGGTTGGTCAGTAGTGCCGTACTTCAACGCATTCTCGATCAAGTTGCGCAACAGGATCCCGAACGCGTCCGGGTCGATAGCACAATAAACGCTGCACTCAGTGGGCAGGTGCAAGCGAATGCGCTGCCCGCTGCTGCGATTCCACTCATCGACGCCATGGGCCAGTAAGGGAATCAGATCCTGGGGCGCCTCGGACAGCAGCCCGCCGCCCTCAGCCTTGGCCAACTGCATAAGCTTCTCCGATAGCCGCGCCAGCTCGCGCAGGGAGTGTTCTATCTTTACCGCTCGCCCCCGCAAAGGGCCTTCCGGCGCCTCCTGGCGCAAGCGCTGAATCTGCGCCAATGTCGCCGCCAGCGGCGTGCGCAACTCGTGGGCGCTGTTGGCGGTAAAACTGCGCTCGGCCTCCAACGCCTTGCGCAAGCGCTCCAGCAGGCGGTTGACCGCATCGGCCAACGGGTCGATTTCAGCGGGCAGGCGCGCCACGCGGATCGGCGACAAATCCCCCGCACCACGAGCTTCTACGGCACGGCGATAGGCCAATACGCTGCGCAGGCTGAGGCGTACAAACAACCAAGTGCCCAGCAGGCTGATGGGGATCAGCGCCAGTAACGGCACCAACAACGCCAACAAGGCTTCCCGCGCGGCCTCACGACGATGTTTCAGCGGCTCGGCGATTTCGATGAACAGGCTACTGCGCTGTGCACTCGCGCCATACAGCCGGTATTTTCGCGTTGTGGAGAACCCCTCGCGCGGGTGTTCGTTGAAGATCTTCGGGTTGGCGTCATGGGATTGCATCAGAATCTGGCCCTGGGCGTCACGCACCACGTACGTCAGGTATTCCTTGTGCATTTTCAGGGTGGCGACATGCTGCGCGGTGCGGGGCTCTTCACGATTGCTGATTTCCAGCACGGCCAAGGGCAGGATCCGTTGCGCAGTCTCTTCCAGGGCGCTGTCGAACGTCTCGTTGAGCTCATGTTGCACCACCTGCCAAGCCACGGCGGTCGCCCCCAGCCAGAGCACGGTCATACCCAGGGTCAATCCCAGGCCAAGACGCTTTTGCAGACTGACCGACGACTTCATACGGCCATCAACCGATACCCCATGCCACGCACGGTTTCCACCAGTTCGCGTCCCAGCTTTTTGCGCAGGCGACTGATATAGACCTCAATGGTATTACTCTCGATTTCCGCGCCAAAGGCATACAAGCGATCTTCGAGCTGGGCCTTCGACAGCAACGCCGTAGGGCGTTGCACAAACGCCTCGAACAGCGCCCACTCGCGCGCCGTCAGGTCGATGGTCACGCCGGCGCGCTGTACGGTGCGCGCGCCCAGATCAATCTGCAGCTCTCCGAGCTTGATCTGCGGGTTAGGGTTGCCGCTGTAACGTCGGGCCACGGCGGCCACCCGGGCCGAGAGTTCAAACAGGTCGAATGGTTTGACCAGGTAATCGTCGGCACCGACATTGAGGCCGGCAATGCGATCGGATATCTGGTCCTGGGCGGTGAGGATGATCACCGGGGTCACATTGCCGGCCGAACGCTGTTCGCGCAAAAAGTCCAGCCCGCGACCGTCGGGCAGCATCAGGTCCAGCAGGATCAGGTCATACGGCGTGGTGCGCACGCTGGCTCTGGCATGGTCCAGTCGCTGCACCCAGTCGACCGCGTGGCCGTCATCGGCAATCTGTTCGCGCACCGCCTCCCCCAATCCTGGCGCGTCCTCCACCAATAAAACCCGCATCTGTCACCTCCTCTGATGGTTGTCGTGCAGCACCCTAACGGCCTTACCTGACGTGAATCTGAAGATTCAGCTGGTTGTCAGGAATGCGCCTTAGCGTATGCCGTACATGCCAACTCGGTCGGAGACAGATCATGAAATCAGCTTTTATTGCCAGCACTGCATTGTTGAGCGTCCTGCTCGGTGGATACGCCTTGGCCGATGATGATTGCAGCGAGCCGGTCAGCGACTGGCAACCGCGCGAAAACCTGCGCCAGCAAGTGGAGCAGCAATATGGCTGGAGCGTGCAGCGCATCAAGGTCGACGACGGCTGTTACGAGCTCAAGGGCAGCGACCGCAAGGGCAATGCCATCAAAGCCAGCTACACACCGGCTTCCCTTCGCCTGCGCAAACTGGAAATCCGTTTTGGCGACAAGGGCAACCCCCAGGACTACCTCAACCGCCCTGAAGCGCACTGATTCATCACCTTGTCCCGAGGCCTTCAGGTTGCTGTCAGCCAGCAGGTCCAGGCTCTCTCCACACCGCTCAATCAGGAGACTCTTATGAAAAAGCTTATCGTCGCAACCTGCCTCGCCGGCGCCATAGCCCTACCGGGGTTGGCCCAGGCCCGCGAAGTGACCCTGACCACCCAGCTCAAGGACTACAGCGGCAACGGTGCATACCTGGCGATTTATGTCACCGACGCCAACGGCCAATACCAGAAAACCCTGTGGGTCGCCGGCAAGAAGGCCAAGTACTACCGGCACCTGAGCGACTGGGCGCGCGGCAGTGGCCTGAACCCGAGTGAGTTCGACGGGCTCAGCGGCGCCAGTGTGGGCAGTGGCCGCACCCTCAACGTCAGCGTGGAACTGGCCGACACCTTGATCGATGCCGGGTATCAGATCCGTATCGACAGCGCCGTGGAAGACAAGCGCGATAGCCGCGCCGACGTCAGTGTTCCCCTGACATCGAGCGGCTCGGGCAAACCGGTCAGCGGCAACATCTATGTCGAGTCCTTTACCTACGACCTGTAGCCATTGTGCTTTCTGGAGGCTGAACATGCTTCGCCAGTTCCATTCACTGCCCGGTCTGATCGCCGCCCTGCTGGTCATGATATTGGCCATCAGCGGTGCGGTTTTGTCCGTCAACCCGGCTTTGGAACGCCTGCACAACACATCGACCGCGACCGGGCAGCTCAATGTCGGGCAGTTGGCAGGACGCATTGCCACGCACTTCCCGGGGGTGGAGCAGATCCAGCGCAGCCCCTCCGGGACGCTGATCATCTACTACAACCAGGAAGGCCAGGCCGGTGCGCAGACAGTCGACCCACTCACCGGGCAAGGGCTCGGCCCCTATGAGCCATCCGCCTTTTCGCGCTGGGTAAAAGACCTGCACCGTTCGCTGTTCATGGGCACCGCAGGTCATGGGGTCACCGGTGTCGGCGCACTCTTCATGTTGATACTTTCAGTGTCCGGCGCACTGTTGCTGGCGCGCCGCCTGGGCGGCCTGCGCAACCTGTCACGACCGCTGCGAGGCACATTCAGCCAGCGCTGGCATGCCGAAATCGGGCGCCTGGCCTTGCTCGGGCTGTTGCTCTCGGCCTTGAGTGGGCTCTACATGTCGGCCACGACCTTTGGTTTGATCGCCGACGGCAGTCAGACTGAACCGGCCTTCCCGGCCGGCATCAGCGCCGGCACGGCACAGCCAGTGGCCAATCTGCAAGCATTGCAGGCCACCGACCTGAATGACTTGCGCGAGCTGGTGTACCCGAGCCCCGGCAACCCCCAGGATGTGTTTTCCCTGCGCACGGCCCAGGGCGACGGCTACGTGGACCCGGTCAGCGGCGCGCTGTTGTCGTATCAAGCCCACGACCCGCTGCACAACCTTTATCAATTGATCTATCAGTTGCACACCGGCGAAGGCCTATGGTGGCTGGGTTTGCTCCTTGGACTCAGCGCCCTGAGCGTACCGTTGATGAGCGTGACCGGTGTTCTGCTGTGGTGGCATCGCCGCAAGGCCGGTCCGCACCTTCGCCATAACAGCCCCGCCCACTGCGCCGACAGCGTGATTCTGGTGGGCAGTGAAAACAACTCCACCTGGGGCTTTGCCAGTACCTTGCATGACGCGCTGCACCAGGCCGGTCATCAGGTGCACAGCGCAGCGATGAATGAATGGCAGGGGGATTACCGCAGCGCGCAGCGGGTTGTCATCCTCACGGCAACCCACGGCGACGGCGACGCGCCGGCCTCAGCCGCACAGTTCCTGAAGCGGCTGGCGCACTGCGGGATCAAACCCGGCCTGCCCTTTGCCGTCTTGGGTTTTGGCGATCGACAGTTCACGCAATTCTGTCAGTACGCCCAAACGGTGCAGGCCGCCATGGAGCAGGCCGGTGGCGTGGCGTTGTTGCCGCTGGAAACCATCAACCGCCAGTCTTCTCAAGCGTTCGCGCGCTGGGGCGTGGACCTGGGCGAAGTCCTGGGGCAGCCGTTGAAACTGGTCCACAGTCCCGAGCGGCCGCACACCCATCAACTGGTGCTGGCGGAGCGCACCGTCTACGGCGAACAAGTGCAGGCCCCGACCCACGTCCTGCGGTTCAAGGCGCGCGGCAAACTGCCGCGCTTCCAGGCCGGCGACCTGGTCGGCATCTACCCGCCGGGGAGTCCGCTGCCACGCTTTTACTCGCTGGCCAGCAGCAGCGACGACGGGGTATTGGAGATTTGCGTGCGCAAACACGAGGACGGCCTGTGCTCGGGCTTCCTGCATGACTTGGCGATCGGCGCGCCGATCGATGCCTTTATCCAGCCCAACCCGCAATTTCGTCCGGCATCGGGCGCGCACCCGGTGATCCTGATTGGTGCGGGCACCGGCATTGGCCCCCTGGCCGGTTTTATTCGCAACAACAAAGCCCGACACCCGATGCACCTGTATTGGGGCGGGCGTAATCCGGCTTCGGATTTCCTCTATGAACCGGAACTCAAGCGCTACCTGGCCGACCGTCGCCTGACCACGTTGCGTGCCGCGTTTTCCCAAGTGCAAGACAGCAGCTATGTGCAAGACCGATTGATCAGCGATGCCCTGGCGTTGCGCCGATTAATTGAAAAAGGCGCCCAGGTGCTGGTGTGTGGCAGCCGCGACATGGCCAAAGGCGTGATGCACGCCCTGGATGAAGTGCTCATGCCGCTTAACCTGAGTGTGCAAGCCCTAAAGGCACAAGGACGCTACCGTGAAGATGTGTACTGAGCCCCAACGCTACAGCCTGAACGGCGAGACCATGGGCAGCCGCTACACCGCCGTGTTCTATGCCGAACCCGGCATCGACACCGACGCGATCAACCGCAGCCTGGCCCAGGCCGTGAGTCGGGTGGACCAGCAGATGTCCATCTGGAAACCCGACTCCGACCTCAATCGCCTCAACGCCGCTTCCGAGCAGGCATGGGTACCGGTGCCCAAAGAGCTGGTCACGGTGCTGGCCGCCGCGCTGCGGATCAGCGCGCAATCCGGCGGGGCTTTCGACATTGCCGTCGGTGATCTGGTGGACGCCTGGGGCTTCGGGCCCGGCGCACCATCAGTCACCAAGCAGACCATCGACGCTCCGCCGCCACGCTACGGTCTGTCGAGCAATGCGGCGTTGACGGTGGACACGCAACGCCACCGGGTGCGTAAACGCGCACCGCTCAAGCTCAACCTCAACGGTATCGCCAAAGGCTTTGGCGTGGACGAACTGGCACGCTGCCTGGACGGCTTCGGGCTGACCCGTTACCTGGTCGGCATCGATGGCGAGATGCGCGCGCGCGGCGTCAAGCCGGACGCTCAACCCTGGGTCGTGGCCGTTGAAAAACCGTGCCGGGGCCAGCGTGACGTGATGGGGGTCATGGAACTCAGCGATGCGGCCATCGCCACTTCCGGCGACTACCGGCACTGGATTGACGTCAATGGACAACATTATGCCCACACCATGAACCCGGCCACCGGCGCACCGTTGTGCAATACAGTCGCGGCCGTCACGGTGGTGGCAACCTCGTGCATGCTCGCCGATGCCTGGGCCACGGCGTTGATGGTGCTGGGCGAGATCGAAGGCCCCCGCCTGGCCCAGGCACGCGGGCTGGACGCACTATTTGTGCTGCGCGAGGGTGACCAGCTCAAAGAAATATCCATTGTCGGCGGCATTCTGCAGGCGCAGATTGAAAGCCGTCCGCCCCAAGCCTACCCACGACCGTGAGTCCCGCAACGCTATGAAATTCATGCACCGGCACACCGAATCCCACCGCAGTGACCGTATCGGCTGGCTGCGCGCGGCAGTCCTGGGGGCCAATGACGGTATCGTTTCAACCGCCAGCCTGCTGATCGGCGTAGCCGCCGCCAACGCCAGCCATACCTCGCTGATCGTCACCGGCATGGCCGGGCTGGTGGCGGGGGCAATGTCCATGGCCGCCGGTGAATACGTTTCCGTGCATTCCCAGGCCGATACCGAACGCGCCGACCTGGCCCGGGAACGGGCGGAGCTGGCCAGCAACCCGAAAGCCGAGCACAGCGAGCTTGCCCACATTTATATGCAGCGTGGCGTATCACCCGAACTGGCCCATCAGGTCGCCGATCAATTGATGGCACACGACGCATTGGGTGCCCATGCGCGGGACGAACTGGGAATCAGCGAAACCCTCACCGCCAAACCGCTGCAAGCGGCGTTGGCCTCGGCTGCCAGTTTCGTGGTGGGTGCCGCGTTGCCGCTGGCGGTGACGGTCGTCGCCCCGGCGCACAGCGTTGTGCCGTGGGTGTCCGGCATGTCCCTGCTGTTTCTTGCCAGCCTTGGCGCCGTGGCAGCCAGGGCCGGAGGGGCGAAAGTCCTCGTCGGCGCTTGGCGCGTGACCCTGTGGGGGGTGCTGGCCATGGGCATTACGGCCACCGTCGGAGCGTTGTTCGGTGCGGTGGTCTAGTGTAAAACCCGCGCGCCCATGGGGTGGGCGCAGTTGGTTTTACTTTCTTTCGGCCAACACTTTGAGCGCCTGCGCCGCCGCCCGCTCCTGCCCGGCCTGGGCCGTCGCGTTAGCCGAATCCCGCCAGCGCTGCGCATCCACATTGGCCGGTAATTGGCTCGGGCGCTGGGTGAGGATTGCCCAGTGCCCGGCGCTATTCCACTTCGACTCAAAGTCGCTGAAGCTCATCAGCAGGCGTCGATCCATGCCTGAGCGCAACAGCACCGTGCTTTTCTGCTGGTTGAAACCCACCACGACCACGTAGTGCGCGTCAGACAACAGGCCGCCGCCAATCCGCGCCATCACCGGGTAACCCGCCGCCACCTGCGCCAGTACCGCGGTCAGCTTGGCATCCAGCGGGTACACCATCAGCCCGTACTCACGGGCCAGCACCTGCATATTGCGCTCCAGGTCCGCTTCACCGCCCGGCAAATGCAACGGCTTATCCAGCAATCCCGGTGTCATCACAATGCCTTGTTGCGACAGCATGCTGGCTAACGCTGTAGGACCACTCTGATAAGCCTCACCGCGAAAGGTCGGCACACCATTGAGTTCGACACGTTCCGGCAGGCCTGGAAGTTTCGACGGGTGCCCGGAACAGGCCGCGAGCCCTATGGCACAGGCCAGCAACAAGGATGTTTTAAGGTTCGACCGTAACCGCAATTTTTTACTCTCTTGATCAACTGCCGGTGAGGGCCCTGATCATAGGACGCTCTGCCACGCGGGTATAGCCCATAGGCTCAGTAAAGCGTCGCGGATAGAGCAAACAAGTTGGACGAACACGACCATTGGTCAATAGCAGGCAACCGCCGGGTAGCTAGACTGTCCATTGAGAAGACTGTGTGTGCCCCCTGCGGGGCGAAAGGAGGCCCAAATGAGCCTTGCAACAACGATTTTCCTGTTGATCTGCGGTTGGCTGGCGGTAGCCAGCGCCATGTTGTGGGGGGTGTTGCGCATTACCCGCCGGCACCATCACCCCCACGTCAAACCCGCTGCACCTGCCAAGCCCCACAAGGCGGCAGTGCACCACGCCTAGCCAGGCATGCAATTGAAATCCTGAGTTGCTGCGACTTCCTAACCGTGCCCATCCCTCAGGGATGCACGCACGGTGGTGCCCAGGCTCGACTCCACCAGGGTGTAATGCTCACCCGCCTTGAAATCCTTGTACTCGACTCGGCCCTGGCAGTCCTGCTGGTTGTCGTCGCCCGGCTCTTCCTCGAATAACGTCACGTCCAAGCGGTGATCCCCGGGTGTCACTTCGAAAAAGCGCCCGTCATCTACACGCTTGCCGTCCACCCGTTCAGCCATCAGGTCGTTGGGCGCATCTTCTTTCAAGCCAATCCAGGCTTCGCTGGGGTCCGCCTTGGGGATCGGGCCGGCGCAGGCCGACAACAACAAAACAGCACTCAGGGCGGGGATCAGCAATAAAGGTTTGAGTGACATGGCAGGGCTCCAAAGAACATCAGTAAAAAGACAAGTCGTCCGATGGGGTGCAAGCTTGGGCAGCCAGGCTTTGTAGAACAAATGAATACGTATGAAACGATCTTCAGCCCTTACCTAAATGTTCCTTCACCTGGCTGAAAGGCGCGTGTTAGGTGGGTCGGGCAAGACTGCCGGGGTTTGCAATCCTGCTCCCTCGGAGGTTCACGCATGCTCGGGCTGGTAAAGACCGCACTGCAAAAGCCGTACACGTTTATCGTGTTGGCCATATTCATCTGCATCATCGGGCCGATGGCGGCCCTGCGAACCCCCACCGACGTGTTCCCCGACATCGGTATCCCCGTAGTCGCCGTGGTCTGGCAGTACAACGGCCTGTCGCCGGACGCCATGGCCGGTCGGGTGATCTACACCTACGAACGCTCCCTGAGCACCACCGTCAACGACATCGAACATATCGAATCGCAATCGCTGCCCGGCATGGGCATCGTGAAAATTTTCTTCCAGCCCGGCGTCGACATCCGCACCGCCAATGCCCAAGTGACCGCTGTGTCACAAACCGTACTCAAGCAGATGCCACCGGGTATCACGCCGCCGCTGATCCTCAACTACAGCGCCTCCACGGTGCCGATCCTGCAAATGGCGTTCTCCAGCCCGACGCTGTCGGAAGCCAGGATCCGCGACCTGGTGCAGAACAATATCCGCCTGCCTCTCAGCGCCCTGCCCGGCCTGGCAATGCCCACGCCAATGGGCGGCAAACAGCGGCAGATCACCCTCGACCTCGACCCCCAGGCACTGGCTGCCAAGGGCTTGTCGGCCCAGGATGTGGGCAATGCCCTGGCGCTGCAGAACCAGATCATCCCGGTGGGCACCGCCAAACTCGGCCCCAACGAATACACGATCCTGCTCAACAACAGCCCCAAGGCCATCGATGAGCTCAACGACCTGCCGATCAAGACCGTCGACGGCGCGTTGATCACCATCGGCCAGGTCGCCCACGTGCGCGATGGCTCGCCGCCACAGACCAACATCGTGCGCGTCGACGGCCATCGGGCGGTGCTGATGCCGGCGTTGAAAAACGGCAGCATTTCCACCCTGTCGATCATCGACGGTATCCGCCAGATGCTGCCGCGCATCAACGAAACCCTGCCACCGTCACTGAAGACCTCGTTGCTGGGCGACGCGTCGGTGTTCGTCAAGCAATCGGTGGGCAGCGTGGCCCAGGAAGGCATCATCGCCGCGCTGCTGACCAGCGCGATGATCCTGCTGTTCCTCGGCAGTTGGCGCTCCACGATCATTATTGCGGCGTCGATCCCCCTGGCGGTGCTGTCGGCCATCGCGCTGCTGGCCGTCAGCGGGCAAACCCTCAACGTCATGACCCTTGGCGGGCTGGCGTTGGCGGTGGGGATCCTGGTGGACGACGCCACGGTGACCATCGAAAACATCAACTGGCACCTGGAACAAGGCAAGGCGGTGAAGACCGCGATCCTCGACGGCGCCGCGCAAATTGTCGGCCCGGCGTTCGTCTCGCTGCTGTGCATCTGCATCGTGTTTGTGCCGATGTTCCTGCTGCAAGGCATCGCCGGTTATCTGTTCCGGCCGATGGCGCTGGCGGTGATCTTTGCCATGGCCAGCTCATTCATTCTCTCGCGTACCCTGGTGCCGACGCTGGCGATGTTCCTGCTCAAGCCGCACACGCCGGAGCAGGGCGTGGGACATCATCCCGAAGATGCATTCATCAACCACCATGAAGGCGAGCAGCACAAGCAACCGCGCAATGCCGCGCTGCAAGCCGTGCTGAATTTCCAGCAAGGTTTCGAGCGCCACTTCTCGAATATCCGCGACACTTACCATGGCTTGCTGACGTTGGCCCTGGGTCATCGCAAGCGTTTTGTCGTGGGCTTTCTGGCCTGTGTGCTCGCCTCATTCCTGCTATTGCCCAGCCTGGGCCAGGACTTTTTCCCGGCGACGGATGCCGGTGCGTTGGCCCTGCATGTGCGCCTGCCGCTGGGCACGCGTATCGAAGAAAGCGCCGCCGCCTTCGACCGCATCGAAGCGCGGATCCGTGAAGTGATTCCCGCCGCTGAGCTGGACACCATCGTCGATAACATTGGCATCCCGCTCAGCGGCATCGACATGGCCTACAGCAGCAGTGGCACCATCGGCCCGCAGGACGGCGACATTCAGGTCAGCCTGAAAAAAGACCATGCGCCCACCGCCGACTACGTGAAAAAACTGCGTGAGGCGCTGCCGCAAAGTTTTCCTGGCAGCCACTTCGCGTTCCTGCCGGCGGACATCAGCAGCCAGATCCTCAACTTCGGCGCGCCGGCGCCGCTGGACGTGAAAATCTCCGGGCGCAGCGATGCAGAAAACCGCGCCTACGCCGTCGAGTTGGAACGTCGCCTGCAACATGTGCCCGGTATCGCCGACCTGCGCATCCAGCAGTCCACCGGCTACCCGTCGCTGCAGGTGAATGTCGACCGCATGCGCGCCAACGGACTGGGCATTACCGAGCGGGACGTGACCAACAGCATGGTTGCCTCCCTCGCCGGCAGTTCGCAAACCGCGCCGACCTTCTGGCTCAACCCGGCCAACGGCGTGTCCTATTCCATCGTCGCCGCCACCCCGCAATACCGCCTCGACAGCCTGCCGTCACTGGAAGCGCTGCCAGTGACCGGTGCCGACGGGCAGTCGCAGATCCTCGGCGGCGTGGCAACCATTTCTCGCGTGCAAAGCCCGGCGGTGGTGACCCACTACAACATCGAACCGACCCTGGACCTGTACGCCAACGTACAGGGCCGCGACCTCGGCGGCGTGGCCCGCGACGTGCAAAAAGTGCTGGATGACACCGCGTCCCTGCGTCCCAAAGGCGCGGTGATCAGCCTGCATGGGCAGATCGATGCGTTGCATGAAGCCTTCAGCGGCTTGAGCTTTGGCCTGCTGGGTGCGGTGGTGCTGATCTACCTGCTGATCGTGGTCAACTTCCAGTCGTGGGCCGACCCGTTTGTGATCATTACGGCCTTGCCGGCAGCACTTGCGGGGATCGTGTGGATGCTATTCCTCAGCGGCACTTCATTGTCGGTGCCGGCGCTCACTGGAGCGATCTTGTGCATGGGCGTCGCCACGGCCAACTCGATCTTGGTGGTGAGCTTCTGCCGCGAGCGCCTGGCCGAACATGGTGATGCGTTGAAGGCCGCCATGGAGGCCGGTTACACGCGCTTCCGCCCGGTGTGCATGACTGCCCTGGCGATGATCATCGGCATGTTGCCCCTGGCGATTTCCGAAGAGCAGAACGCCCCGCTCGGGCGCGCCGTTATCGGCGGCTTGATCTTCGCCACCCTCGCCACGTTGTTGTTTGTTCCCGTGGTCTTCAGCCTGGTCCACGGTCGTCACCCTACTCGCGCAGTTGCAGGAGAAACCCCACATGTCGTCTGATCACAAACCCTCGCGCAAGCGTCTGATGCTCATGGGTGTCGGCGGCCTGACCCTGGCCGCCCTGTTGGTCGCCAACGGCCTGCATGCCCGCACGCTGCACGAACAATCGGTCACCGCCTGGACCGAGACCGCGGCCATCCCGCAAGTGATGGTGTTCCAGCCCAAGCAGAATGTGGCCGGCGATACCTTGCGCCTGCCGGCGCACCTGGAGGCCTGGAGCAAGGCGCCGATCCACGCCCGGGTCAGCGGCTATTTGAAGGACTGGAAAGTCGACATCGGCAGCCAGGTCAAGGCCGGGCAAGTCCTCGCCGAAATCGACAGCCCCGACCTCGACCAGCAACTGGCGCAAACCCATGCACGCCTGGTGCAGGAGCAGGCCAACGCACGCTTGGCCGAAACCACCGCCACACGTTGGCAAAACCTGCTGGCCAGCCATTCGGTCTCGCGCCAGGAGGCCGATGAAAAAACCTCCAACGCCGCTGCCGCAAAGGCCAACGCCGAGGCGGCCGCTGCCGACTATGCACGGCTGTCGGCGCTGGAAAGCTACAAGACCCTTCGCGCCCCGTTCACCGGCACCATCACCGCGCGCAACACCGATATCGGCCAGTTGATCAAGGCCGACACCGACAGCGATCCGGAACTCTTCAACATCGCCGACACCCACCAATTGCGCCTCTATGTGCCGGTGCCGCAAAACTACGCGGCGGTCATCCATCCCGGCCTTGAAGCCGAGCTGACCGTGCCCGAGCATCCCGGCAAGCACTTCAAGGCGCGCCTGATCGGTGATTCCACCGCCATCGACCGCCGCTCCGGCACCCTGCTCGCCCAATTCGTCGCCGACAACCCGAACGGCGAATTACTGCCCGGTGACTACGCCGAAGCCACTCTGCCGATTCCGGCCGATACCCATGGTGTGAGCATCCCGGCCAGCGCGTTGATCTTCCGCGCCCAGGGCACCCAGGTGGCGGTGCTGGATGGGCAGAACCATGTGCACCTGCAAGCCATCCACATCGGCCTCGACCTGGGCGAACGCCTGGTGATCGATCAAGGCTTGAAACCCGCCGACCGCATCGTCGACAACCCGCCCGATGCCTTGCGCGAAGGCGACCCGGTGCAACTGGCCGACGCCGGAGGTGCACATGCGCGCAGGGCTTAAACCGCTCGCGGCATTGATGCTGCTGGTCTTGCAAGGCTGCTCGATGGCGCCGACCTACAAGGTGCCGGCGATTGACCTGCCGGCCAACTACCGCGAACAGACCAGCGACGGCCCCTGGCACAGCGCGCAGCCGTCCGACCAACTGGCCCCCGAATGGTGGAAGCTCTACAACGATTCGCGCCTGAATGACCTGCAGCAGCAACTGCTCAAGGCCAACCCGGACTTGGCGGCGGCGCTGGCGCACTTCGATGCGTCCCAGGCCTATGCCAGTCAGCTACATGCCGGGCTGTTCCCGCAGATCACCGCCAGCGCACAGCCGTTGCGCCAGCGCCAATCTGACTCGCGGCCGTTGCGGGGAGAGACGCAGCCGTCGGTGTACAACGGCAACACCGCCGGTTTTTCGTTGAGTTACGACCTGGACTTGTGGGGCAAAATCCGCAACCAGGTCGCAGCCGGCGACGCCCAGGCGCAAGCGTCAGGAGATGACCTGGCGGTGGCGCGCCTGAGTTTGCAGCGTCAGTTGGCGACCTTGTACGTGCAGCTCAATGGGCTGGATGCGCAGAGTCGGATTCTCACTGGCTCGCTGGAGGATTTCAGCCAGGCACTGCAACTGACCCGCAGCCGGTACGAGGGCCAGATTGCCTCGGAACTGGACCTGACACGGGCGCAAAACCAACTGGCGCAGGCCAAGGCCCAATTGGATGAGGTACGCGGGCAACGCAACCTCACCGAGCACGCCATCGGTGAGTTGGTGGGTGTGGCAGCCAGCGACTTTACCTTGCCGCCCGGTCAGCAACTGATCGCCCTGCCGGGGATTCCTTCGCAGCTGCCAAGCCACCTGCTGCAACGTCGCCCGGATATTGTGGCGGCAGAGCGACGGGTGTTTGCGGCCAACGCGAATATCGGCGTGGCCAAGGCGGCGTGGTATCCGGACTTCAGCTTGACCGGGCTGATCGGCGGGCAGACGCAAGGCGTGGGCAATCTACTCTCGGCAGGTAATCGGTATTGGGCGCTGGGGCCGTTGGTGAATGTGCCGATCTTTGACGGTGGGCGCCTGAGCGCCAATGAACGCCAGGCCAAGGCCGAGTTTGAAGAGGCGTCGGCGCAGTATCGCAGCCAGGTGTTGAAGGCTGTACGGGAGGTGGAAGATAACCTCGCGCAGTTAAGGGATTTGCAGCAGGAGGCGCAGGACGAACAAGCGGCGGCGGATGCGGCGCAGCATACGCAATCATTGGCGATGAACAGCTATCAGGCGGGGGCGGTGAGTTACCTGGATGTGGTGACCGCGCAGACCGCAGCGTTGCAGGCGCAGCGGACATTGCAGGCGGTGCAGACGCGGCAGTTGCAGGCCAGTGTAGGACTCATGACCGCACTCGGCGGCGGCTGGCAACCTGGCGCCTGACATCACCCCAGGCACAGTGATGGCGGTGGAACAGCCAGTTTATCCGTAGCTGAGCCACCGCCATCGGGAGCAAGCCCCCTCCCACACTGATCCTGCGTCAGACACACAATGTATGAACACCACTGAGCCAATGTGGGAGGGTGCTTGCCCCCGATTGCGGTGGTTCAGTCAATCATCACTGACTGATCCACCGCACATCTCAGCCCTCTGGCCGACTATTAAGAAAAACACTCACCACTGTGTAATCACTACCATTGGCATGCCGATACAAGGTACTGCTGTGATAGTCGGATACATCCCCCGACACCGAAACCGTAATCGAACGGCTCTCGACATCAACTTTTACCGCCCCGTCACGCGTAACCAGAAACGGATTGGCATCTCTCAATACAGCCAATATTTCACTATCGGTTCCCAAGGTGCGGTAAACGTAATATCGGTAACTGAACGGCACAGTGGCCCCTCCGCGATCATCCTTGACGCCATAGATCGAAGCGTCATCACTGATCGGCACGCGGAGTACAACCTCCGTCAATTGCGGGCGGCCCGGCGAAAGCAGCCAATCACCAGCGATATACACCAAGCAAAGCGCCAGCAAAATCGTTGTAACCCTTGAGTAAAGCGACTTTCTAGTAGTTCCTGAACCTGGCATAGCTGATTCATCAGGCGCGGGCATAGGGTTCGCCATTACATGCTTCCTCTGCATTAGGTTTTTGCGCGGCAGAACCTAACACCAGATGGCCAAGATGATGAGCGAGGAGAAGAACAAAAGAGACTTCGTACGAAGGAGTAAGACATGCCTTACACCACAGCCTCAAAGCAAGACATTTCCAAGTGCAATGAGGTTTCGGCAGCGTCAGTTCCGACCTCATCGGGGCAAGCCCCCTCCCACACTGATTCTGCGTCAGACACATAATGTATAAGCACTGCGGACCCCATGTGGGAGGGGGCTTGCCCCCGATAGCGTCCTTCCAGACACATCCTGCCAAAAGCCCGCCCATCAACCTCTTGCTCTCCAATCTAGCCTCTCTAAGCACATCTAGAGAGGGCCAGGGAATGGCAGATTTACCCGCTTCACACCGCCTGCGCATCGGCCGCTTCAGCGAACCAAGCCGCATCTACCTCATCACCACCAACACCCACGAACGCATACCGATATTCGACAATTTCCATCTCGCTCGCTTGGTGGTCTGGCAATTTCGGTTGGCCCAGTACCAAGGGCTGGCCAATTCCCTGGCCTGGGTCATCATGCCGGACCATTTCCATTGGCTGCTTGAACTGAAAAAAGGCTCGCTGGCGGACTTGATGTGCCAGGTGAAGTCAAAGAGCACCAGGACCGTCAATGCCGTGAGTGGTCGCAAGGGACGGCTTTGGCAAGAAAGCTTTCATGACCGCGCACTGCGCAAGGAAGATGACTTGGTGAAAATAGCCCGGTATGTGGTGGCTAATCCATTGCGAGCGGGTCTGGTCAAGCGGATTGGCGACTACCCACTGTGGGATGCCATCTGGGTTTAACGTCAAACACAGTTCAAATGTGGGAGGGGGCTTGCTCCCGATTGCGGTAGGTCAGTCAGCTTATCTGTAACTGATACACCGCTATCGGGAGCAAGCCCCCTCCCGCATTTCAGGCGGCGAGTTTGCCGCTGGCGATGGCTGCCGAAGCGGCCACCATGGCGCGCAACAGCACCGCACATCCCGCGGCCAGGTCATCCGGTGCGGCGTTTTCGATTTCGTTATGGCTGATACCACCTTCACACGGCACAAAGATCATCCCCGCCGGGCCCAACTCGGCGACGAAGATCGCGTCGTGCCCTGCCCCGCTGACGATGTCCATGTTCGACAGGCCCAACCCATTCGCCGCATCGCGCACGGCGTCGACGCAGCCTTTGTCGAAGTACAGCGGCGGGAAGTCGGCCGTGGGTTCCATTTCAAAACTCAACCCGTGCTTGGCACAGGTCTCGTCAATCACCTTACGCACTTCGGTGATCATCGAATCCAATCGCGCCGGTTCCAAGTGCCGGAAGTCCAGGGTCATGCGCACTTCGCCGGGAATCACGTTGCGTGAGCCGGGATACGCCTGCAGGCAACCGACAGTCCCGCAAGCATGCGGCTGATGCCCCAGCGCCGCCGCATTGACCGCCGCCACCACCGCCGCCGCGCCTACCAAGGCGTCCTTGCGCAGGTGCATCGGCGTCGGCCCCGCATGCGCTTCAACGCCGCGCAGCTTCAGGTCGAACCACTTTTGCCCGAGGGCGCCGAGCACCACGCCGATGGTCTTCTTCTCATCTTCCAGAATCGGCCCTTGTTCGATATGTGCCTCGAAATACGCACCGACCTTATGCCCACGCTCAGGACGGGTTCCTGCGTAGCCAATCGCGTTCAGCGCATCACCCACGCTGACCCCGTCCGCATCGACCTTGGCCAAGGTCTCCGCCAGGGTAAACTTCTCGGCAAATACCCCCGAGCCCATCATGCACGGCGGGAAGCGCGAGCCTTCCTCGTTGGTCCACACCACCACTTCCAAGGGCGCCTCGGTTTCGATCTTGAGGTCGTTCAGCGTACGCAGCACTTCCACACCCGCCAGCACACCGAAGCAACCATCGAACTTGCCGCCCGTAGGCTGAGTGTCGATATGGCTGCCGGTCATCACCGGCGGCAGGTTGGGATTACGACCGGGACGGCGCGCGAAGATATTGCCGATGCCATCGACGGTCACGGTGCAACCGGCGTCTTCGCACCACTGCACAAACAGGTCGCGGGCCTTGCGGTCAAGGTCGGTGAGGGCCAGGCGGCACACGCCCCCCTTGGGGGTGGCACCGAGTTTGGCCAGATCCATCAGCGACTGCCACAAGCGGTCGCGGTTGATGTGCTGGTGGGTCGATTGCAGAACGTCAAGGGCAGCATTCATGGGGATCTCCTCAGGCTGAGCTTCTTATGATAGGAGCAGGGGGAACGCGGTCCAATGTGGGAGGGGGCTTGCTCCCGATTGCGGTGGATCAGTCACCCATGCATTGGCTGAATGACCGCTATCGGGAGCAAGCCCCCTCCCACATTTAGATTGCATTCCACTTCCGTTACAGCGGGGATTTGGCTGGCATCGGACTGATTCCACGCCTGGCATTCAGGCCGTAATACAGCAACCCGCCCAACGCCGAACCGGTAAACCAGCCGTAGCTGTAGAACCAGCTGAACGCATCGCTGCCCAACGACAGCAACGTCAACACCACCGGCACGCCAAAGGCGATAAAGCCGCTCCAGTTCCACGCCGGGTACACGTCGTCGCGGTACAGACCGGCCAGGTCCAGTTGCTGTTTGCGGGTGATGAAGTAGTCCACCACCATGATCCCGGCGATCGGCCCCAGCAGGCTTGAGTAGCCCAGCAACCAGTTGGAATACACGGTTTCCAGGCTCACATCCGAGACGATCAAGCCGAGTTTTTTCAGCAGTTCATGGCCCATCAGCACCAGCCCGACCAGGCCGGTGAGGATCACCGCCGTGGTGCGGTTGATCAGCTTGGGCGCGATGTTCTGGAAGTCGTTGGTGGGCGAAACGATGTTCGCGGCGGTGTTGGTGGACAAGGTGGCGACGATGATCAGCGCCATGGCCACGGCCACCCACACCGGGCTCTGGATATGACCGATCAGGGTCACGGGATCGGACACGCTGACGCCCACCAGTTTCACCGAGGCGGCGGTCATGATCACGCCGAGGGCGGCGAACAGGAACATGGTCAGCGGCAGGCCGAAAATCTGCCCGAGGATCTGGTCCTTCTGGCTTTTGGCATAGCGGCTGAAGTCGGGAATATTCAGCGACAAGGTGGCCCAGAAGCCCACCATCGCAGTCAGGCCGGCCATGAAGTACCCGGTAAGGCTCGCGCCCTCTGGACGCTTGGGCGGGATCGCCATCAGTTCGCTGAGAGACACATTCGGCATCGCCCACACCAGCAGGCCAATGCCCACCGCCACCAGCAACGGCGCCGACAGGGTTTCCAGGCGCTTGATCGACTCGGCGCCGCGCAGCACCACCCACAAATTCAGGCACCAGAACATCATGAAGCCGATCACCTCACCGGTGCCGCCGAGGGACTTCCACCCCTCGAAAATCGAGCCCAGGAACAGGTGAATCGCCAGCCCGCCAAACATGGTCTGGATACCAAACCAGCCACACGCCACCAGCGCGCGGATCAGGCACGGCACGTTGGAACCGAGGATGCCGAAGGACGAACGCAGCAACACCGGAAACGGAATGCCGTACTTGGTACCGGGGAAGGCGTTAAGGGTCAGCGGGATCAGCACCACGATATTGGCGAGCAATATCGCCATCAGCGCCTCCCCCACCGACAACCCGAAATATGCGGTGAGCACACCGCCCAGGGTGTAGGTGGGCACGCAGATCGACATGCCGACCCACAGCGCGGTGATGTGCCACTTGTTCCAGGTGCGTTCGTGCACCTTGGTCGGTGCCATGTCGTGGTTGTAGCGAGGGCTGTCGAGGACGTCGGGGCCGGCGTCGAGTTCGTACAGGCCGTTGCGCTCAATGACTTGCGATCTGTTCTGTTGCATGGCCGCTCCACGGTTTTTTCGAATTATTGTTGCTCACCCCGCGCTGAACGCTGGGTGGCCGGAGTACCTCGTAAACAACATGACATCACGGGTCCGGCCAGCCGCCACTGCACTCAATAACCGTGCCGACAACTGCCCTTGAACCCGCACCGCTTATATAACTTGCTGATGTTAATCAGCTTTCCGATTGCGCCTGCGGTACTTGCCGCGTTACTCAGGCTAAATAACGCGCCAGTTATCCGAACCGTCAGGAGTCAATCTGGTGCACCACAATTATTTTTATTTACCGACCCCGTCAAGAGGCATGTCTCAAGCATCTGATTTGCAATAAGAAATGTTGCTCATATTGGGAACCTGTCAAGTGCGTCAAAATGGTGAGAGACCGCTACATTTTGGTGATTTTGTATTTTTATCCTTATAAATCAATAGATTAAATACTATATAAGCTTATAAAAAATCTTCTTGCTCAATCGAAAAACTCGGGCTAGTTTCTATTCCTGTCACCGATGACAGGAATTAACCGAACATCGGCGCGTAGCAATACAACACTTAGAACTGGCACAAGCCGGTCAAGCCTGTGAGGAACTCGACATGTCGCTGTTGATCCGTGGCGCCACCGTTATTACCCATGATGAAAGTTACCGCGCCGATGTGTTATGCGCAGGCGGTCTGATTCGCGCCATTGGCACGGACCTGGATATTCCCGCCGGCACTGAACAACTCGACGGCAGCGGACAATATTTGATGCCGGGCGGCATCGACCCCCATACCCATATGCAACTGCCCTTCATGGGCACCGTGGCCAGTGAAGATTTTTTCAGCGGCACGGCGGCGGGTTTGGCCGGGGGCACCACCTCGATCATCGACTTCGTGATTCCCAACCCGCAGCAATCGTTGATGGAAGCGTTCCACCAGTGGCGGGGCTGGGCAGAAAAGTCTGCGTCCGACTACGGCTTTCATGTGGCGATCACCTGGTGGAGCGAACAGGTGCGCGAGGAAATGGCCGAGCTGGTCAGCCACCACGGCATCAACAGCTTCAAGCATTTCATGGCCTACAAGAACGCAATCATGGCGGCCGACGACACCCTGGTGGCCAGCTTCGAACGCTGCCTGGAACTCGGCGCCGTGCCCACCGTGCATGCGGAAAACGGCGAGCTGGTGTACCACCTGCAACGCAAGCTGATGGCCCAGGGCATCACCGGGCCGGAAGCGCACCCGCTGTCACGCCCGTCCCAGGTGGAAGGTGAAGCGGCCAGCCGCGCGATCCGTATCGCCGAGACCATCGGCACGCCGCTGTACCTTGTGCACGTGTCTACCCAGGAGGCGCTGGATGAAATCACCTACGCCCGAGGCAAGGGCCAGGCGGTCTACGGTGAGGTGCTCGCCGGCCACCTGCTGCTGGACGACAGCGTCTACCAGCACCCCGACTGGCAAACCGCCGCCGGCTATGTGATGAGCCCGCCATTCCGTCCGCGCGGGCATCAGGAAGCGCTGTGGCATGGCCTGCAATCGGGCAACCTGCACACCACCGCTACCGACCACTGCTGCTTCTGCGCCGAACAAAAAGCCGCCGGGCGTGACGATTTCAGCAAGATCCCCAACGGCACCGCCGGTATCGAAGACCGCATGGCGCTGCTGTGGCACGAAGGGGTCAACACCGGGCGCCTGTCGATGCAGGAGTTCGTCGCGCTGACCTCCACCAACACCGCGAAGATCTTCAACCTCTACCCACGCAAAGGCGCGATCCGCGTAGGTGCGGATGCCGACCTGGTGCTGTGGGACCCCGAAGGCACGCGGACCATTTCCGCCAAGACCCACCATCAGAAGGTCGACTTCAACATCTTCGAAGGCAAGACCGTGCGCGGCGTGCCGAGCCACACCATCAGCCAGGGCAAGCTGGTCTGGGCCGATGGCGACCTGCGCGCCGAACACGGGGCCGGGCGCTATGTGGAGCGGCCGGCGTATCCGTCGGTGTTTGAGCAGTTGAGCAAGCGGGCGGAGCATTCCAGGCCCGTGGCTGTGAAGCGCTGAGACCGCCATCGGGGGCAAGCCCCCTCCCACACTTGACCGCATTCATTCAGATACCACTCGGTCGAATGTGGGAGGGGGCTTGCCCTCGATGAGGCCAGTACAGGCAACAAAAATGCCCACTTAGAGGCAATCCAAAAAACCGTGAGGCCAACACCGTGATCCAGACCCTGACCCACCTCCCCCATCCCCATGAAGACGGGGCCACCCTCGCCAGCCATTTCACCGACCTGGCGCCGCCCCTCAACGCCCGCCAGGCCCAACTGGAAGCCTCGCGCTGCCTGTACTGCTACGACGCCCCGTGCGTGAACGCGTGCCCCAGCGAAATCGACATTCCCTCGTTCATCCGCAATATCCACACCGACAACGTCCAGGGCGCAGCACAGAAAATCCTCTCGGCCAACATCCTCGGCGGCAGTTGCGCACGGGTCTGCCCGACAGAAATCCTCTGCCAGCAAGCGTGCGTGCGTAACAACGCCGAAGAATGCGCGCCGGTGCTGATCGGCCTGTTGCAACGCTACGCGGTGGATAACGCCCACTTCAGCGAACACCCGTTCCAGCGTGCCGCCTCTACCGGAAAACGCATCGCCGTGGTCGGTGCAGGTCCCGCTGGGCTGGCCTGCGCCCATCGCGCCGCCCTGCACGGGCATGACGTGGTGATCTTCGAAGCGCGGGAAAAAGCCGGCGGTCTGAACGAATACGGGATCGCCAAGTACAAGCTGGTGGATGACTTCGCCCAGAAGGAACTGGATTTCCTCCTGCAGATCGGCGGCATCGAAATCCGCCACGGCCAGCGCCTCGGCGAGAACCTCACCCTCAGCGAACTGCACCAGCAATTCGACTCGGTGTTCCTCGGCCTGGGCCTGGCGGCCAGCAAACAACTCGGCTTGCCCCATGAGGACGCACCCGGCCTGCTTGCCGCCACCGACTATATCCGCGAGCTGCGCCAGGCCGATGACCTGACCCAACTGCCCCTGGCCGACCGCTGCATCGTGCTCGGCGCCGGCAATACCGCCATCGACATGGCCGTGCAAATGGCCAGGCTCGGTGCCCGTGATGTGAACCTCGTCTACCGCCGTGGCCTCGCCGATATGGGCGCCACCCACCATGAGCAGGACATCGCCAAGGCCAATCAGGTGCGCCTGCTGACCTGGGCCCAGCCCGAAGAAGTGCTGCTCGATGAACAGGGCCGTGTACGCGGCATGCGCTTCGCCCGCACCCGCCTGGAAAACGGCCGCCTGCATCCCACTGGAGAGACCTTCGAACTGGCCGCCGATGCCATCTTCAAGGCCATCGGGCAGGGTTTTGACGGCGAGGCCTTGCATGATCCCATGGCGCAACAGCTGCACCGCGTCGGCGAGCGGATCTTCGTCGACGAACAGCTGCGCACCAGCATCCCTGGGGTCTACGCCGGCGGCGACTGCGTCAGCCTCGGCCAGGACCTCACCGTGCAGGCGGTGCAACACGGCAAGCTGGCCGCCGAAGCCATGCACGCCCAACTCATGCTGAATGTGGAGGCTGCGTAATGGCCGATCTCTCGATTGTGTTCGCCGGTATCAAGGCCCCCAACCCATTCTGGCTGGCCTCCGCGCCGCCCACCGATAAGGCCTACAACGTGGTGCGTGCGTTTGAAGCGGGCTGGGGTGGCGTGATGTGGAAGACCCTGGGTGAAGACCCGGCAGCGGTCAACGTGTCATCGCGGTACTCGGCGCACTACGGCGCCAACCGTGAAGTGCTGGGCATCAACAATATCGAGCTGATCACCGACCGCTCCCTGGAGATCAACCTGCGGGAAATTACCCAGGTGAAAAAGGATTGGCCTGATCGCGCGCTGATCGTGTCGCTGATGGTGCCGTGCGTTGAGCAATCCTGGAAAAACATCCTGCCCCTGGTGGAAGCCACCGGCTGCGACGGCATTGAGCTGAACTTCGGCTGCCCCCACGGCATGCCCGAGCGCGGCATGGGCGCGGCGGTGGGCCAGGTGCCGGAGTACGTGGAACAGGTGACGCGCTGGTGCAAGACCTATTGCTCGCTGCCGGTGATCGTCAAGCTCACGCCGAATATCACCGACATCCGTGTGGCGGCGCGGGCGGCGTATCGCGGCGGTGCGGACGCGGTGTCGCTGATCAACACCATCAACTCCATCACCAGCGTGGACCTGGAACGCATGGTCGCCCTGCCAATGGTCGGCACCCAGAGCACCCACGGCGGTTACTGCGGTTCGGCGGTCAAGCCGATTGCCCTGAACATGGTCGCCGAAATCGCCCGCGACCCGCAGACCCAGGGCCTGCCGATCTGCGGGATCGGCGGCATCGGTAACTGGCGCGACGCTGCGGAATTCGTCGCCCTCGGTTGCGGCGCGGTGCAGGTGTGCACGGCGGCGATGCTGCATGGTTTTCGCATCGTTGAAGAGATGAAGGACGGGCTGTCGCGGTGGATGGACAGCCAGGGTTACCAGAGCTTGCAGGAATTTTCCGGGCGCGCAGTGGGCAATACCACGGATTGGAAGTACCTGGACATCAACTACCAGGTGATCGCCAAGATCGACCAAGCGGCGTGCATTGGCTGCGGGCGTTGCCACATTGCCTGTGAGGACACCTCGCACCAGGCCATCGCCAGCTTGAAGCAGGCGGACGGCACGCATAAATACGAAGTGATCGATGATGAGTGCGTGGGCTGCAACTTGTGCCAGATCACCTGTCCGGTGGCGGATTGCATCGAGATGGTGCCTATCGACACGGGCAAGCCGTTTTTGAATTGGACGCAGGATCCGAGGAATCCCTATCGGGAGGCGGTGTAGTCCTTCAGGCCGCTATCGGGGGCCCCCTCCCACACCACACATCAAATGTGGGAGGGGGCTTGCCCCCGATGAGGCCCTAAGCCCCACCCTCCCACTCAAGGCTCCAACCCAATCCCGCGCAAAATCACACTGGTCACCGTCTGGATCGCCTTCTCGAACTGCATATCCGACAACGGCTGGTGATCATTCAGAATCTTCACCTGGTGATCAAAGTCGGCATAGTGCTGGGTCGACGCCCAGATCATGTACAGCAGGCTCGACGGTTCCACCGGCAGGATGCGTTTGTCTTCCACCCACTGGCGAATTTTCGCCTCCTTCATCTTGGCCCAGTCGTACAGGCTCTCATCCAGCGCCTCACCGAGTGTCGGCGCGCCGTGGATGATCTCGTTGGCCCAGACCTTGGAGCCATACGGCCGCGTGCGCGAGCGCTGCATCTTGGCGCGGATGTAACTGCTGAGCACCACGCGGGGGTCATCGAAGGTCTCGAAGCTGAGGGCGTCCTGCTTCCACACTTCCAGCAGGTCAAACAGCACCGCGCTGTACAGCTCGCTCTTGGTGGTGAAGTAGTAATGCAGGTTGGAGCGCGGCAGTTGCACTTCTTCAGCAATATCGGCCATGGCGGTACTGCCGTAGCCCTTCTCGGCGAAGATTTTCTCCGCCGCCAGCAGGATTTTTTCGACGTTGACCCGGCGAATTCCGCTCTTGTGATTGCCCATAAGGGCTCCCTGACAAAGACATGACCCAAAGACTACCACCGCTCTAGATCGGGGCGACAGGCGCAGTCGAAACTTCGTACACTGCCCGCTCCTAACCATTGCTGGGTATTGCACAATGTTGATCAAGAAAACCCTGACCACTGTCGCCCTGCTCGCCTCCCTGCTGGGTCCCTGCGCAGCGTTTGCCCATGCTCATCTCAAAAGCGCCACGCCTGCGGCAGACAGCAGCGTCACGGCCCCCAAAGATCTGCGCCTGACCTTCAGCGAAGGCGTCGAAGCCACCTTCACCAAGGTGTCCCTGAGCAAGGACGGCACCGAAATCGCCATCAAAGGCCTGGAAACCCCGGACGCCGACAAGAAAACCCTGGTGGTCACCCCTGCCGCACCGCTCGCGGCCGGCAACTACAAGGTGGTGTGGAATGCGGTGTCCGTCGACACCCACAAGAGCAACGGTGAATACAGCTTCAAGGTCGGCCAATAACCCATGGCAACGCTGCTGGTGCTGTGCCGGTTCGTGCATTTCATCGTCGTGCTGTTGATGTTCGGGGCCTGTGTATTCAGGCCCTGGCTCCTCGGCGCTGAACCGCAGCCGGTGCTGGACCGGCAATTGTTGCGCATCACCCGTGGGCTGGCATGGACGGCCCTCGCGTCGGCGGTGATCTGGTTACTGTTGATTACCGCCAGCATGGCCGGTTCATGGCCGGCGGCGCTGGAACTGTCGACCGTGCAACGGGTGCTGGGCAAGACCTTTTTTGGCCAGGTGTGGACCTGGCATCTGATGTTGAATGGGTTGTTGGTCATCGCCCTGATGACCGCCTGGAAGGCCGCGCGCCTGCCGTTGATCACGCTGTTGCTGATGACCCTGGCCCCGGTCGGCCATGGCGCCATGCTTGATGGGCTGAGGGGGCAGTTGTTGATACTCAACCAGGTGGTGCACCTGATGTGCGTCGGCGCATGGTTGGGTGGGTTATTGCTGCTGGTATTGATCCTCAAGCCGCCAAACGGTTTTGAGCTGGCGCCGGTCCTGCGTCGTTTCAGCGGCGTGGGTTATGGCCTGGTCGCGGGGTTGCTGGTGACCGGCCTGATCAATGTGCGCGTACTCACCGGGCAGCTGTGGCCCACGCCGTTGTTCAGTGGTTTCGCGCTGATTCTGTTGATCAAGGTGATGCTGGTGCTGGGCATGTTGGCGCTGGCGCTGCTGAACCGGTTGCGCCTTGATAGCGGCGAACAACGGCTGGGCAGCTTGAAGGCCAGTGTGATGCTGGAGTGGCTGCTCGGTGTTTCAGCAGTCGCTGCCGTATCCCTGCTTGGCACCCTGCCTCCAATGGTCCTGGCTGGCTGAATGTGTGAGAGGCTTGCCCCTCTCACATTGACTGTGCCCGCTTTAGATCAACCCCCACCTAGTCATCGTATAACTTCTGCTTGACACCTCACGAAAACCCCGCAAATATCCCTCCAATGTTGTACGACGACGTATAACAAATAATAAAAACAACAAATGAAAGGGAGCGTCACTGTGAGTCAATTCGCCCGTAATTCCTCGTCGTGTATCGGCCTTATCGGTCTCGGCAGCCTGGCCTTCGCCCTGCCCCTCGTCGCCCACGCCGAAGGCTTCGTCGACGACGCCAAAGCCACGCTCAACCTGCGCAACGCCTACTTCAACCGTAACTTCACCAACCCGAGCAACCCTCAGGGCAAGGCCGAAGAGTGGACGCAGAGTTTTATTCTCGACGCCAAATCCGGCTTCACCCAGGGCACCGTGGGTTTCGGCATTGATGTGCTGGGGCTGTATTCGCAGAAGCTCGATGGCGGCAAAGGCACCGGCGGTACCCAGTTGCTGCCGATCCACGATGACGGCCGCCCCGCCGACAATTTCGGGCGCCTGGGCGTGGCGCTGAAAACCAGGCTGTCGAAGACCGAATTGAAGGTCGGCGAATGGATGCCGGTGCTGCCGATCCTGCGCTCCGACGATGGTCGCTCGCTGCCCCAGACCTTTCGCGGCGGCCAGGTGACGTCCAATGAAATCGCCGGCCTGACCCTCTACGGCGGCCAGTTTCGCGGCAACAGCCCGCGCAACGACGCGAGCATGGAAGACATGTTCATGAACGGCAAAGCCGCGTTCACCTCCGACCGCTTCAACTTCGGCGGCGGCGAATACAGCTTCAACGACAAGCGCACGCAAGTTGGCCTGTGGTACTCCGAGCTCACCGACATCTACCAGCAACAGTACGTCAACCTGACCCACAGCCAACCGGTGGGCGACTGGACCCTGGGCGCCAATCTCGGGTTCTTCAACGGCAAGGAAGACGGCAGCGCCCTGGCCGGCGACCTCGACAACAAGACCACCTTCGCCCTGCTCTCGGCTAAATACGGCGGCAACACCTTCTACGTCGGCCTGCAGAAACTCACCGGCGACAGCGTGTGGATGCGCGTCAACGGCACCAGCGGCGGCACCCTGGCCAACGACAGCTACAACTCCAGTTATGACAACGCCAAGGAAAAATCCTGGCAGGTGCGGCATGACTTCAACTTCGTGGTGCTCGGCGTGCCGGGGCTGACCCTGATGAATCGCTATATCAGCGGCAGTAACGTGCACACCGGGGCGATCACCGATGGCAAGGAATGGGGACGTGAATCGGAGCTGGCCTACACCGTGCAAAGCGGTGCATTGAAGAACCTCAACGTGAAGTGGCGCAACTCGACCCTGCGACGGGATTTCAGCACCAACGAGTTCGATGAAAACCGCATCTTTATCAGCTATCCAATCTCCCTACTGTAGAACCTAGTCTCCCAGCCCCAGAAAATCCCCTGTGGGAGGGGGCTTGCTCCCGATGGCGGTGGGTCAGTAACAGATGCATTCACTGGCACGCCCTCATCGAGGGCAAGCCCCCTCCCACATTTGAATCTCACTCGTCTGGAAGAACGTTGACAACCTGGGGGATCCCTAGCAATACTTCGACATAGTCATACGACAACCTACAACAAAAAAATTGGAATTCCCCATGACCACGACCACCCCCACTCCCTTCAACCGCCTGCTGCTCACCGGTGCCGCCGGCGGCCTCGGCAAAGTCCTGCGCGAACGCCTGCGTCCGTACACCCAGGTGCTACGCCTGTCGGACATCGCCAGCATGGCCCCGCCGGTCGATGCCTCGGAAGAAGTCCAGCCCTGCGACCTTGCCGACAAACAAGCGGTGCATCACCTGGTGGAAGGCGTCGACGCGATCCTGCACTTCGGCGGCGTATCGGTGGAGCGTCCGTTTGAAGAAATCCTCGGCGCCAATATCAGCGGCACCTTCCATATCTACGAAGCCGCGCGCCGCCATGGGGTAAAGCGCGTGATCTTCGCCAGCTCAAACCATGTGATCGGCTTCCACAAGCAGGGCGAAAAACTCGACGCCCACTCTCCACGCCGTCCCGACAGCTACTACGGGCTGTCCAAGTCCTACGGCGAAGACATGGCGAGCTTCTATTTCGACCGCTACGGCATCGAGACCGTGAGCATCCGTATCGGCTCCTCGTTCCCCGAACCGCAGAACCGCCGGATGATGCACACCTGGCTGAGCTTCGACGACCTGACCCAACTGCTCGAACGCGCGCTGTATACGCCGAATGTCGGCCACACCTTGGTCTACGGCATGTCGGATAACCTCGACACCTGGTGGGACAACCGCTACGCCGCGCACCTGGGCTACGCCCCGAAAGACAGCTCCGAAGTCTTCCGTGCCCAGGTCGAAACCCAGCCACCGGTGGCCGCCGATGACCCGGCCAAGGTCTATCAGGGTGGTGCGTTCTGCGCCGCGGGGCCGTTCGGTGACTGAGTTCACACCCACCCAAGGGAATGAGTTGCCATGACTGCTGAATTGATCGTCGACGCCCGCAATGCCGTGGGCGAATGCCCGGTGTGGGTGCCCGAGGAAAACGCCCTGTACTGGGTGGACATCCCCAACGGCGGCCTGCAACGCTGGAGCGCCGCCCGTGGCCACGTAACCGCCTGGAAAGCCCCGCAGATGCTTGCCTGCATTGCCCGCACAACGACGGGCAACTGGGTCGCCGGGATGGAAACCGGTTTCTTCCAACTCACGCCGCACAACGATGGCAGCCTCGACACCACGCCGTTGGCCAGCGTCGAGCACCCACGCCCGGACATGCGCATGAACGACGGCCGCTGCGACCGCCAGGGGCGTTTCTGGGCCGGCAGCATGGTGCTGAACATGGGCGCGAATGCGGCCGAGGGCATCCTCTATCGCTATGCCTCGGGTTCAGCGCCCCATGCCCAGCTGGATGGTTTTATCACTCTGAACGGCCTGGCCTTCAGCCCCGATGGCCGCACGATGTACGCCTCGGATTCGCACCCGCTGGTGCAGCAAATCTGGGCCTTCGACTACGACATCGACACCGGTACACCGTCCAACCGTCGCGTGTTCGTCGATATGCACCACTACCTTGGCCGCCCCGACGGCGCCGCCGTGGACGCCGATGGCTGTTACTGGATCTGCGCCAACGACGCCGGCCTGATCCACCGCTTCACCCCCGAGGGGCGCCTGGACCGCTCCCTCACCGTGCCGGTGAAAAAACCCACCATGTGCGCCTTCGGCGGCAGCCGCCTGGACACCCTGTTCGTCACTTCGATCCGCGACGACCAGAGTGACCAGTCAGTCTCCGGCGGCGTGTTCGCCCTCAACCCCGGCGTCCAAGGACTGCCTGAACCGACGTTTACCCTCTAGCTGCATCGCTGTGCCTTGAATACAACAATAACAACACAGGAGTGACCTCCCATGGACTTCAAACGCACCTTGCTCGCCGCCGCAGTCTTTACCCTCAGCAGCGCCGCCCACGCGCTGGAAATCAAATTCGCCGACATTCACCCTGCCGGCTACCCCACCGTCGTCGCCGAAGAAAACATGGGCAAGGCCCTGACCAAGGAAAGCAACGGCGAACTGACCTTCAAGTACTTCCCGGGCGGCGTATTGGGCTCCGAGAAGGAAGTGGTCGAACAGGCCCAGGTCGGCGCCGTGCAGATGACCCGTGTCAGCCTCGGCATCGTCGGGCCGGTGGTGCCGGACGTGAACGTGTTCAACCTGCCGTTCGTGTTCCGCGACCAGGCGCATATGCGCAAGGTCATCGATGGCGAGATCGGCGATGAGATCCTCGCCAAGATCACCGACTCCGAGTTCGGCCTGGTGGCCTTGGCCTGGATGGACGGCGGCACGCGCAACCTCTACACCAAGAAACCCGTGCGCAAGATCGAAGACCTCAAGGGCATGAAGATCCGTGTGCAAGGCAACCCGCTGTTCATCGATGCCTTCAACGCGATGGGCGCCAACGGGATTGCCATGGACACCGGCGAGATCTTCAGCGCCCTGCAGACCGGCGTGATCGACGGCGCGGAAAACAACCCGCCAACGATGCTGGAACACAACCATTTCCAGAACGCCAAGTACTACACCCTCACCGAGCACCTGATCCTGCCCGAGCCCATCGTGATGTCGAAAATCACCTGGAACAAGCTCACCCCGGCGCAACAGGTCATGGTCAAAAACGCCGCCAAGGCCGCCCAGGCCGATGAGCGCGCGCTGTGGGATGCCAAGTCCGCCAGCAGTGAGGAAAAACTCAAAAAGGCCGGTGTCGAGTTCATCACCGTCGACAAAAAACCCTTCTATGACGCCACCGCAGCGGTTCGCGCCAAGTACGGCGCGCCTTACGCCGACATCATCACGCGGATCGACGCCGTTCAATAACCTCTCCTGCCTCTCGCAAAAAGGCCCGGCGCGGTCTGCACCGACGCGCCCGGTTACGGTGAACGCCATGAAGAATCTACTGCTGCGCATCAACGACCGCATCTACATGACCTGCATCTGGGTCGCCGGCCTCTCGGTTCTCGGCGTCGCACTGATCATCCCCTGGGGCATCTTCGCCCGCTATATCCTCGGCACCGGCTCCAGTTGGCCGGAACCCACCGCCATCCTGCTGATGCTGGTGTTCACCTTTATCGGCGCCGCCGCCAGCTACCGCGCCGGTGCGCATATGTCGGTGGCCATGGTCACGGACCGCCTGCCGCCCGCCCAGCGCCGCATCGTCGGCATCCTTTCGCAACTGCTGATGGGCACCATCTGCCTGTTCATGGCCATCTGGGGCACCAAGCTGTGCCTGTCCACCTGGAACCAGTTCATGAGCGCCATCCCGACCCTGCGCGTGGGCATCACCTATATGCCGATCCCGATTGGCGGGCTGCTGACCCTGATCTTCGTGGTGGAAAAACTCCTGCTCGGTGACCAGAGCAACCGGCGCGTGGTGCGCTTTGACCTGGTGGAAGAAAGCGAAGGGGCTGCCTGATATGGACGCATTGATTCTGCTGGGCAGCTTTATCGCCCTGATCCTGATCGGCATGCCGGTGGCCTACGCCCTGGGTTTGTCGGCGCTGATTGGCGCGTGGTGGATCGATATCCCGTTCCAGGCCCTGATGATTCAGGTCGCGGGCGGGGTGAACAAGTTTTCGCTGATGGCGATTCCGTTCTTCGTGCTGGCGGGGGCGATCATGGCCGAGGGCGGCATGTCGCGGCGCTTGGTGGCATTTGCCGGAGTGCTGGTGGGCTTTGTGCGCGGCGGCCTGTCGCTGGTGAACATCATGGCCTCGACGTTTTTCGGCGCCATCTCCGGCTCGTCGGTGGCCGACACCGCCTCGGTCGGCTCGGTGCTGATCCCGGAAATGGAGCGCCGTGGCTACCCACGGGAATTTGCCACCGCAGTCACCGTCAGCGGTTCGGTGCAGGCACTGTTGACCCCGCCCAGCCATAACTCGGTGCTCTACTCCCTGGCGGCGGGCGGCACGGTGTCCATCGCCTCGCTGTTCATGGCCGGCGTGGTGCCTGGGTTGTTGATGAGCGCGTGCCTGATGGTGCTGTGCCTGATCTTCGCGAAAAAGCGCAACTACCCCAAGGGCGAAGTCATCCCCTTGAAACAGGCCCTGAAAATCTGCGCCGACGCGTTGTGGGGCCTGATGGCCATGGTGATCATTCTCGGCGGCATTCTCTCGGGCATCTTCACTGCCACCGAGTCCGCCGCGATTGCCGTGCTGTGGGCGTTCTTCGTGACCATGTTCATCTACCGCGACTACAAATGGAACGAGCTGCCCAAGCTGATGCACCGCACGGTGCGCACCATTTCCATCGTGATGATCCTGATCGCCTTCGCCGCCAGCTTCGGCTACATCATGACCCTGATGCAGATCCCGGCGAAGATCACCACGCTGTTCCTGACCCTGTCGGACAACCGCTACGTGATCCTGATGTGCATCAACGTCATGCTGCTGTTGCTCGGCACGGTGATGGACATGGCGCCGCTGATCCTGATCCTCACGCCGATTTTGCTGCCGGTGGTGCTCGGTATCGGCGTCGACCCGGTGCACTTCGGCATGATCATGCTGGTCAACCTCGGCATTGGCTTGATTACGCCGCCGGTGGGTGCGGTGCTGTTTGTGGGCGCGGCGGTGGGCAAGGTGAGTATCGAGAAGACCGTGAAGGCGCTGCTGCCGTTCTATGCGGTGCTGTTCCTCGTGCTGATCGCAGTGACTTACATTCCGGCGCTGTCGTTGTGGCTGCCCAGCGTGGTGTTGTGATGATGATTGAACTTGAAGACCACCTGACTCACCTCACCGTGAATCCGGCCGTGGGCGGCAGCATCGTCAACTGGACGGTGCGCGCCACCGGGCAGCCGTTGCTGCGCCATAACGATGAGCAGGCGATCCATACCGGTTTGCCCGGCAAGCTGGGGTGCTATCCGTTGGTGCCCTGGTCCAACCGCATTGCCCGTGGCGGTTTCGACAACCCCGAGGGTTGGCTGGCACTCACGCCCAACAGCCTGACCGATCCGCTGCCGATTCATGGTTCGGCCTGGCAACAGGCGTGGCAGGTGGTCAGCCAGACGTCGGATGAGGTACTGCTGGAGGTGCTGTGTGACGCGCCGTTTGCCTATCGCGCCGAGCAGCGTATTCGCTTGGGCGAAGGGATGCTGAGTATCGAGTTGCGCGTCACCCACCTGAGTGAGAAAGCAGCGTGGCATGGGCTGGGGCTGCATCCCTACTTCCCGCGCCGACCGGGTACCCGGTTGCAGGCCAAGGCCGCGCAGGTGTGGATGAGTGACGCCTCCAAGCTGCCGACAGGGTTGGCGCCGGTGCCGGGGGAGTGGGATTTCCGGGGATTGAAGACCCTGCCCGAAGGCTTGGTGGACAACGGGTTTTGCCAGTGGGACGGGTATTGCCGGATCGAACAGCCGGACCTGGGCTATGCGCTGGAATGCCAGGCCAGCGGGGCCGATTACTTCCTGCTGTACTGCCCGCCGGGGCTGGGGTTCTTTTGCATCGAGCCGGTGAGTCATCCGGTGAATGCTCATCACCTGGCGGGACGGCCGGGCCTGAAACTGCTGGAACACAATCAGTCGGTCCAACTCAATTTCAACCTGAAATACATTCAACATGTGGGAGGGGGCTTGCCCCCGATGGCGGCCTGACAGCCGACCAGGATGTTGGATCAGATCGAGTACATATCCGTTGCTGCGGTAACGGCCACTTAGGGTTCCGCTCTTACAGCGGCTCACTTTTGGAAAGGCCCAAAAGTAAAGCAAAAGGCCTTCGCCCCAACACTCGGCACCTCGCCCAGGCTCGGTGTGCCCGTAATCCGACAGTGATTTGGGGGGCCGCCGCCACGCGCCATCCATGGCGCGGGGCGGCTAAACCGGCATCCCTGCCGGTTTACCCCCCAAATCACTATCGAATTCCGGCCAGCGTGGTTTAACGGGGCGCCTGAGATCAAGATCAAGATCTAAAGCAAGATCAAGGGCGGCTCGCTTCGCATCGTGGTTAGCGTTGGCTAATACAACGTGTGTAGATACCCATGCTCATCGGGGGCAAGTCGAATCGTCGCACCGCCCCTCCCACATTTGAGCTGCGTTTACCCGTTAAAGCTTGCGCTCGAAAATCGCCCCCTCGATCCCCAACACTTCACGGGTATCCGCATAAATCCCCACGCCCTTCTCCCACACATGCTTGATCGACCGGTCGGCGCAGCGAATCCGGTAATTGAGCTCGAACGGCTCCTGCCGTGACAACGCATATTGCACCTCGCGCCATACGTAGTCAGCGTCCTGCGCCAGGATCAGGCTGTTGTAGGTGAACTCATGGTTGTCCACCAGGCGTTCGGCGGGGTAGCCGGTGAGTTGCAGGCAACCGGCGCTGACGAATTCCATGGTCCAGTCGCGGTTGTTGCGGCCGCGATAGATCAGGCCCGGCATGCTGTCGAGCAAGCTCATGCTGCTGCGCTGGCTGGCCTGCCAGGCGATTTCGCGACGCTTGTGGGCGGTGACATCGCCGGCCACCAGGTAGAAGCCTTGGGGGCCGCGCTTGAGGCTGATCTCGAACCAGCGTAACTCGCCGCTGGGGTGCACAAAGCGCAGGCGCTGATTGAATGAGGTGTCGGGGCGGCGGCGCAGTTCGTTCAGGGCCTGGCGCCATAGCGGGCGGTCTTCCTGGTGCACGTAGTCCATCAGGTTGCGCTCCGCGCCCGGCGGGCCCATCAACTCGGCCCAGGCCAGGTTGAAGTGGGCGATCTGGCCGTTGTCGCGCAGTTGCAATAAGGCGGCGGGAAAGCAATCCATCAAGTCCATTGGCGGCGGCGCAAACGCTTCGGGGCTGTCCCTCATCTAGTGGCGCTCCTCGTGTTTCATCAAGGCGCCGCTGTGCACCCAGGCCGCCAGTTCCAGGCGCGAATGCAGGCCGAGCTTCTGCAACAGGCTGCGCACGTAGATTTTCACCGTGCCGTCGCTGATCCCCAGTTCCCGGCCGATTTGCTTATTGCTCATGCCGGCGGCGATCAGCGCCAGGGTCTGGCCTTCACGCTCGGTGAGGTTGCCGCTGTCGATGGGGTCGCACGACGGCGACGGCTCGGCCTGGTCGGCGAGCAAGGCAATCAGGCTCGAGTCCAGCACGATCGCGCCCTTGTGACAGTTGCGCATATACGCCAGCAACGCGTCCGGCTCGGTTTCCTTGAGTACATAACCGCTGGCGCCCAGGCGCAAGGCCGTGAGCAACTCGGCGCGGTCCATGGAGGCGGTGAGCACCACCACCTGGCAATCCAGACGCAACTGGCGCAGTTCATCCAGCACTTGTAATCCGCTGAGTCCGGGCATGTGCAAATCCAGCAGCACCTGTTGCGGCGTCAGGCTCACGGCCAGGTTGATGCCCTCGCGGCCGCTGGCCGCCTGCCCCACCACTTCGAAGTCGCCGCTGGCATCGAACAACTGCGCCAGGCCCTTGCGAAACAACGGGTGATCATCGATCAGTAATAAGGTCGTGCAGTCCATCGAGACTCCCCTGTGGCAGATCGTGGTGGCGGCGCAGGCCAAGGTGCACACGCACCCCGTGCGGGCGGATCGCTTCAATGCTCAACCGTGCGCCGATGCTGGCGGCGCGCTCGCGGATAATCGCCAGGCCGAAATGGTTGTGCTCGTCGCAGGCCGGGATCAAGCCGATGCCATCGTCTTCCACCGACACCGAGGCGTCGCCATCCTGGGTCTGGCGCAGTTCGATGCGCACGTGGCGCGCGTGGGAATGCCGCACCGCATTGGCCAGGGCCTCGCGAATGATCTGCAGGATCTGCAATTCGGTTTCCGGGCTCAGGGCGTCGTCGGCCAGGCGGTTGTCGAGTTCGAAGACAATGATGCAGCGCCGCGAGAACTCCGCGACCGAATCGGCCAGGGCCTGGCGCAGCGAGCGCCCGTCCATGGTCAGGCGCGCACTGGTGATCAGCTCGCGCACCTGGCGTTGCAGTTGGCTCAGGCCGCTGCACAGGTCCTGCAGCGCCGGCTCGCCCAGTTGCGACTGCAAGCCATGGGCCTGGAACGACAGGTAGCCTAACTGCTGCGCCACCGAATCGTGCAGCTCACGGGCCAGGGCGCCGTGGCGGGAGGTCGCCTGTTTGCGCTGCTGCTCACGGTGGTGGCTGCGCAGGCGCACGCTCACGCCCACCGCCTGCGCCGCCTCTTCGAGCAACTGGCGCCAACTGGCACCGGCCCGCCGGGGGGTGTCGAGCAGCAATGCGCCCTTCTCACCCTCGGGCAAGGCGCACACCAGACGGTGCACGCCCCGTTGCCGGCAAGGTCCGCAGGCTTGGGGAGCGTCCGTCACGCTGGCGTCGCGCCAGGGGCAACGCGCGACCTCCTGGCAGCCGTCGAGCCACCCTCGCCGCGTCGGGCCCAGGTCTTCACCGCCGAGGATCAGGTTAAGCCTGGCAGGCGGCAGCAGTGCGTCGAAACGGTCCAGGAAACCCGACAGGGCACCGTCAGCGTGCAGGGGCAACCCGGCCAACAACCTGCGCACGCTGCGCGCCTGTTCGGGGCGTACAGGCCCCAACCAGAGCGGCCAGCCTTTTGGTCGTGTCAGCACTCTTTGATAACTCCCCGTCCGGTTGCTCTGCGTGGTCCAAAGGACCAGCAACTTCCATGCCCCGAATGGCCGGCACGCAAGGCTTATCTCCAAAGGCATAGCCCTTTTTCCAGATTGAGAAGATTTTCCCCATAGGAAAGTATCTCTCCCAACAGGAAACAAAACACACCGTGGAGAGCCCGCATGACGCCTACCCGCAGCCGCCCCATCGTGGTAATGCAATCAGCCGCCGCCAGCGCAGCGTTCATCAGCGAACTGCACATGCCCGTGCTGTTGAACGGCGAACACCCCGACTTTACGCGGCGCCTGCAACAGGCGCTGGCCAGCGCCACCGTGGGCTGCCGGCTCTACCTGCTGGGCGACGAAGCCTTTATCTGGCGTGTGCACGGCGAGGCCCGCGCCGCCGGCCTGGAAGACGACGAGATCGACATGACCTGCACCACGCCGGGCCTGCGCCAGGTGTATTGCGCGCACTGCGGCCTGACCCAGGCGGCGGGGCCGGAGCCGCTGTTGAACTGCATCGGCTGCCACGTCGGGCTGGAGGTCCGCACGCATTTTTCCCGGCGCCTGGGGGCGTATCTCGGCGTATGCATCAACCCCGACCAACCCTACGCGGGGTTCCAGCCATGAGCGCGGCCCTCAACGTTCAGGTCAGTGCGGCACGCATGCTCACGCCGGAGGTGCGCGAATTCACCCTGACGCCCGCCACGGGCAGCCTGCCCGGCTTCTCGCCCGGCAGCCATGTGCAGGTGCACCTGCCGCTGGCCGAAGGCACGGTGCGCAACGCCTATTCACTCACCAGCGACCCGGCGCACCCCCAGCACTATCGCATTGCCGTGCGCCTGCAAGACGCCTCGCGCGGTGGCTCGCAGTACCTGCACAGGCAGGTGCAGGTCGGCGACACCTTGCAGATTTCCCCGCCGGCCAATCTGTTCGCGCCCCATGGCACCGCGCGCCTGCATATCCTCATCGCCGCCGGGATCGGGATCACGCCGTTCATGGCCTATATCGCCGCGATGGAACAGCAGCAGGCCGACTTCGAACTGCATTACCTGTTCCGCCGGGGCCTCAGCGACGCCTATCTCGACGAGCTGCAACAGCGCCTCGGCCCGCGCCTGCACACCTACGACCGCCGCCCGGACCTGAACCAGATCCTCGCCAACCGGCCGCTGGGCAGCCACGTCTACACCTGCGGTCCGCAGCCCTTGCTCGAGGCGGTTGAGCAACACGCTTCACGCCTCGGTTGGCCGAGCAGGCGTGTGCATTCGGAAGCCTTCAAGGGCGCACAACCCGGCCAGCCATTCGACCTGCACCTGCTGCGCAGTGGCCGGCGCCTGCGGGTCGAGGCCGAACAAAGCCTGCTCGAAGCCCTGGAACACGCAGGATTACAGGTGCCCAACCTATGCCGTGGCGGGGTCTGCGGCCAGTGCATCACGCGCCACCAGGGCGGCGCCATCGAACACCGCGACAGCTTCCTCAGCCCGGCCGAGCAGGCCGACTTTCTGATGCCCTGCGTCTCGCGCGGCAGCGGCCCCTGCGTTTCGCTGGACCTATAGGAGTGAGTGCCATGCCCCTGCAAACGAGCCCCGTGCTGAGCTATCGCGACGATTTCAGTTTTCGCAACAGCCCGGCAGCGATCCGGCGTTTTCCCTTTCCCTTTATCGAAGACAGCTACCTGTACTCGGTGAACATCGAACCGGCCATCTCCCGCGACCCCGGCTCGATCTATGAACACGCCTTCGACATCGACGAGCACTACCGCTCGGAAATGGCCGAGCGCGCCCTGGTGCTGGACAAGGACCCGCGCCGCTACCTGGTGATGCCGCACATGCAAGTGGCAGCCTGGGATGCGCTGCAGATGATCATGGAACACCTGGCCGCCGACTACCCGCAGTCGTTCAGCCTGACGCAAAACGGCGAGCGCTGGCAGTGGCGCAACCACCTGCTGGACATCGACCAGTCCTTCATCTTCGGCGATGCCAGCAGCCTGCCCTGCGCGCCGCTGGAGTACATCGGCCGCCAGGTGCAGGGGGATTTCGCCCTGCTCGACCAGCGCGACGGCGACCTGTACATGGACGCCGGCCTGGTCACCAGCCCGGCCGACTGGTCGCTGGCGTTCGACGCTGGCATGAGTTTCAAGCAGTGGCACGCACCGGTGCCCATGGCCCATCAGATGGGCGTGTTCGAACGGGCGCTGAAGTACCTGCTCAACCTGCAGGTCGGCCAGCCGGTACGGCGCTTGAACTGGACCCTGACCATCAACCCGCGCCTGGATTCGTCGCCGGAAACCTTCCATGAATGGGGCGCCGATCGCGGCCAGATCACCGCGCAGAACGTCGGCCGACAAGTGCACCTGCGGGTCGAGCTGCAAGTGATGGCGCGCCTGCCGCGCAGCCACGCGGTGATGTTCAGCATCCGCACTTACCTGATCAGCCTGGACGAACTGGTCACGCAACCCGGCTGGGGCTGTCGCCTGCACCGTGTGCTGCGCGACCTGCCCGACCCCATCGCCGACTACAAGGGCATGACCCGCTACCGCCACACGCTGGTCGAGTGGCTGAGCCAGTTCGACCCACAGGCCTGACGCCCCTTCTTCTACGACAAGGAACCTCACATGACCCACTCATGGCGTATTTCTGCATTGGCCGAACGGCACCGCGCCCTCGGCTCGAACCTCGAAGACTGGAACGGCATGGGCACTGCCTGGACCTACAGCAGTGACCTCGCCGACCACCACCAGGCGATCCGCACCTGCGCCGGCCTGATGGACGTGTCCGGCCTGAAAAAAGTCCACTACGTGGGCCCCCACGCCGAGAGCCTGTTGCAGTGGGCCACCACCCGCGACATCGCCAAGCTCTACCCCGGCAAATCGGTGTATGCCTCGATGCTCGATGAGGATGGCAAATTCGTCGATGACTGCATCGTCTACCGCACCGGCCCCAACGCGTTCATGGTGGTGCATGGCGCCGGCACCGGGCATGAAATGCTCGTGCGCTCGGCCCAGGGCCGGCAAGTGGCGGTGCTGTTCGATGACGACCTGCACGACCTGTCGCTGCAAGGCCCGCTGGCGGTGGATTTTCTCGCCGAACACATGCCCGGCATCCGCCAACTGGCGTACTTCCACCACCTGCAAACCCGCCTGTTCGACCGCCCGGTGATGATCTCGCGCACCGGCTACACCGGCGAACGTGGCTACGAGATTTTCTGCAAGGCCGCCGATGCGCCGTTCCTGTGGGACAGCATCCTCGAACAAGGCGCGAGCCTGGGGATCATCCCCTGCGCCTTCACCGCCCTGGACTGGTTGCGGGTAGAAAGCTCGCTGATGTTTTTCCCCTACGACAACTCGCAGATGTACCCCTTCGCCGACCAGAAGGCCGGCGACACCCTCTGGGAAATGGGCCTGGATTTCACTGTTTCACCTGGCAAGAACGCCTTCCGTGGCGCCGAAGAACACCTGCGCCTGCGCGGCCAGGAGCGCTTCAAGATCACCGGCGTGCTGCTTGAGGGCGTCCGCGCCGCCGAGGCCGGCGACACTGTGTGGCAAGGCAACCAACAAGTCGGCGTGATCACCTGCGGCATGTATTCACGCCTGAGCAAACGCTCGATGGCCATCGCACGCATGAGCGTCGCCTGCTCCGAACCCGGCATCGCCTTGCAGGTGCGCGGCAGCCTTGAGGCCAGCGCCAGCACCCACGCCCTGCCCTTCGACGACCCGCAAAAAACCAAGCGCACGGCCAAGGGCTGAGCCTTCCTTCACGCAATTCAGGAGCCTTCGATGGACGCCTCCAGCGAACATTACATCCTCAAGATCACCTGCCCGGCGGCGTCCGGGATTGTCGCCGCGATCAGCGCGTGCCTGGCCCAACAACAGTGCTACATCAGCGAGCTGGCGCAGTTCGACGATGAGTTCACCGGGCAGTTTTTCATGCGTGCGGTGTTCCGTTTCAACACCGGCGTGAGCGGCGACATCGGCGCCCTGCGCAAGGGCCTCGGCGACCTCGCCGGTGGCTTCGACATGCACTGGCAATTGTTCAGCTCGCGCCAACCGACCCGCGTGCTGCTGATGGTCAGCAAGTTCGACCACTGCCTTACCGACCTGCTCTACCGCCACCGCAAGGGCGAGATGGACATGCACATCACCGCCGTGGTCTCCAACCACCTGGACCTGCGGGCAATGGCCGAGCGCGAAGGCATCCGCTTCATCTACCTGCCGATCACCAAGGACACCAAGGCCAGCCAGGAAGCCGAGCTGATGCGCATCGTCGAAGACACCCAGACCGACCTGGTGGTGCTGGCGCGCTACATGCAAATTTTGTCGGACGGTCTGTGCCAGCAACTGTCGGGGCGCGCAATCAATATCCATCACTCGTTCCTGCCCGGTTTCAAGGGCGCCAAACCCTATCACCAGGCCTATGACCGCGGCGTCAAGCTGATCGGCGCCACCGCCCACTACGTCACCAGCGACCTCGACGAGGGCCCGATCATCGAGCAGGAAATCCAGCGCGTCGACCATACCCACTTGCCCGACTCGTTGGTCGCCATCGGCCGTGACACCGAAACCGTGGCCCTTTCCAAAGCCCTGAAATACCACCTGGAACACCGGGTGTTCATCAACCAGGACAAGACAGTGATCTTTCGCTGAAACCTTCAGGAGGCACGCTCATGACCCTACGTGTTGCAATCATCGGTGCCGGCCCATGCGGCCTGGCGCAACTTCGCGCGTTCCAGTCGGCCCGCGACAAAGGCGCCGCCATCCCTGAGCTGGTGTGTTTCGAAAAACAGCAGGACTGGGGCGGCATGTGGAACTACACCTGGCGCACCGGCCTCGACGAGAACGGCGAGCCGGTGCACGGCAGCATGTACCGCTACCTGTGGTCCAACGGCCCCAAGGAATGCCTGGAGTTCGCCGACTACACCTTCGAAGAGCATTTCGGCCGACCCATCGCCTCCTACCCGCCGCGTGAAGTGCTGTGGGACTACATCAAGGGCCGCGTGGAAAAGGCCGGCGTGCGCGACTACATCCGCTTCAACAATGTGGTGCGCCAAGTCACCTTCGATGAACAGAGCCAGCGCTTCACCCTCTACGCCCACGACTACACCAGCGACACCTTGACCTGCGAAGAATTCGACTACGTGATCAACGCCTGCGGCCACTTCTCTACGCCCAAGGTGCCGTACTTCGAAGGCTTCGAACAGTTCGCCGGGCGTATCCTGCATGCCCACGATTTTCGCGAGGCGCTGGAGTTCAAGGACAAGGACCTGCTGATCGTCGGCAGCAGCTATTCGGCCGAGGACATCGGCTCGCAATGCTACAAATACGGCGCGCGCAGCATCACCAGTTGCTACCGCAGCGCGCCCATGGGCTATGCCTGGCCGGATAACTGGGAAGAAAAACCGCTGCTCCAGCGCCTGGAAAACAACCGCGCGTACTTTATCGATGGCAGCAGCAAGCACATCGACGCGGTGATCCTGTGCACCGGCTACAAGCACCACTTCCCGTTCCTGCCCGATGAACTGAGCCTCAAGACCGACAACCGCCTGTGGCCGATGAACCTCTACAAGGGCGTGTTCTGGGAACCCAACCCGCGCCTGATCTACCTCGGCATGCAGGACCAGTGGTACTCCTTCAACATGTTCGACGCCCAGGCCTGGTATGCCCGCGATGTGATCCTCGGGCGCATTCAGCTGCCCGGCCACGCCGAGATGGTCGCCGACAGCCAAGCGTGGCACGCACGGGAACAGACCCTGGAAACCAACCAGCAGATGTTCGAGTACCAGGGCGCCTATATCCAGCAACTGGTGGACGCCACCGACTACCCGAATTTCGACATCGCCGCCGTCAACGAAACCTTTCTGCACTGGAAGCACGACAAGGCGGAAAACATCATGGGCTATCGCGACAAGTCCTATCGCTCGCTGATGACCGGCACCCAGTCGCCGCCGCACCACACGCCGTGGTTGCAGGCCCTGGATGACTCGATGGCGGCGTACCTGGGTGAGCCCACGACACCCATCAAGTCGGTCGGCTGATGATGAATGCACCGCGTGTTTCCCATCCCCGAGAGCCCGGGCTGTTTGCCCGCGCGCCGAACCTGGAACGCTACCGCGTGGCCGCCGGCGGTGTGACCCTGGTCGACTTGCAGCCCGGCGACGGCCTGCAAGTGATCGACGTCGAAGGCCGGCAAACCTGCGCACTGCTGGCCCTCGACGCCGGCGGTCGCAGCGCGTTGGCGAGCTGGGGGCTGAGCGGGTCAACGGTTTGCAGCGTGCCTGGGCGTATCGGCCAGGCACTGCAGCGGCGCGGCATCGACGCACAGGCATTGCCGCTGGCTGCCTCGCTGTGGGACGCCGACAGCCCGCCCGGCCACAGCCGGCAGTTTGTCGCCGAGGACGCGCTGCTGGTGATTGTCGCCGCACCCGCCGAGGCCACCGCCGTCGACCGGCAATACCGGCCCAGCGAACTGCGTCTGATAGTGACGCGGGCCAATCCGTCGCCGCTGCTACTGCCGGCCCTGCCCGAGCCGTTGGGCGATGTACTCGACGAATTCACCCTGCGCGCGGGCACGGCCCACGGCTACACCGTCGCCAAGGGGCAGTACATCCAGGTGCTGGACGTGGCGGGCCGCCAGTGTTCGGACTTCGTCGCCCTCGACCGGCGTGCCCTGGATCGCGGCGTCGAGCTGGACTTGGACCAGACCGTCACGCGCACGCTGAACGGCAGCGCCTACCCGGCACCGGGGCTGTTCTCGAAGTTTTTCGACCGCCAGATGCAACCGATGCTGGAGGTGGTGCAAGACACGGTCGGGCGCCACGATTCATTCGCCCTGGCCTGCGCGGCGCGCTACTACGAAACCCATGGCTATTTCGGGCACGACAACTGCAGCGACAACCTCAGCCGCGTCCTTGCGCCCCATGGCGTGCAGGCGCGCAACGGCTGGCCGGCGATCAATTTTTTCTTTAACACCGGTATCGATGCGCACCAGCAGATGACCCTCGATGAACCCTGGTCTCGGCCCGGCGATTATGTGCTGCTGCGGGCCATGACCGACCTGCTGTGCGGCAGTACCTCGTGCCCGGATGACATTGACCCGGCCAATGGCTGGAACCCGACCGACATCCATGTCCGCATCTACAGCGAAAAGGAGCGTTTTTCCATCGCCATGAGCACTCGAACCACGGCGGATGCCGACCCGATCCTCACCCGTGAGTCCGCGTTTCACTCACGTACCCGCGCCCTCACCGGCAGCTTCACCGACTACCGCAACTGGTGGCTGCCGCTGCGCTACGACGGTTACGGCGCCACCGAGGAATACCTCGGTTGCCGCGAACGGGTGGCGGTGATGGACCTGACCGCCCTGCGCAAATTCGAAATCATCGGCCCCGACGCCGAAGCCCTGTTGCAGTACTGCCTGACCCGTGATGTACGGCGCCTGGCGGTGGGCCAAGTGGTCTATTCGGCGATGTGCCACGCCCACGGCGGCATGCTCGACGACGGCACCTTGCTGCGCCTGGGCCCGGACAACTTCCGCTGGATCTGCGGCGAAGACTACGCCGGCGTGTGGTTGCGCGAACAGGCACAGAAACTGGGCATGAAGGTGTGGGTCAAGTCCGCCAGCGAACAGATTCACAACCTGGCGGTGCAAGGGCCGCGCAGTCGCGAGTTGCTCAAGCAGATGGTCTGGACCCCGCCCACGCAACCGAGTGTGGAAACCCTCGGCTGGTTTCGCTTCCTGGTCGGCCGGCTGGACGGCTTCGACGGCTGCCCGTTGATGATTTCGCGCACCGGCTACACCGGCGAACTGGGCTTTGAGGTGTGGTGCCAGCCCGAAGACGCCGAACGGGTCTGGGACCGCATCTGGCAACTCGGCCAACCCTTGGGCCTGGTGCCCCTGGGCCTGGAAGCCCTGGACCTGCTGCGCATCGAAGCCGGGCTGATTTTCGCCGGCTACGAGTTCAGCGACCAGACCGATCCATTCGAGGCCGGTATCGGTTTCAGCGTGCCGCTCAAGAGCAAGACCGATGACTTTATCGGTCGCGACGCCCTGCTGCGGCGCAGCGCCCACCCCAGCCACAAGCTGGTCGGCCTGCACCTGAGCGGCAACGAGGCCGCCCACCACGGCGACCCGGTGTACCAGGGCCGGGCCCAGGTCGGGGTGATCACCAGTGCCTGCCGCTCACCGCTGCTGGCCAGCAATATCGCGCTGTGCCGGGTCGACGTGAGCTGCGCCGAGCCCGGCACTGAACTTGAGATCGGCAAAGTCGATGGCCTGCAGAAGCGCATCAGCGCCACGGTCAGCGCAGCGATTTTCTACGACCCGGACAAAAGCCGGGTGCGTAGCTGATCGTCCCGAAACGTGTGTGCCACCCCATTTTGACTGCCCCAACCTAACCGCTATTCAGACATGGGAATACGAAGATGGAAGCGACGACGTTCGAGGCTGTACCGCAGGCTGCCGGCTCGGTGGGCAGCCTGCACCGCAAGATCGATTGGCGCGGAGCATTCTGGGTCGCCAGTGGCGTGCCCGCGCTGGTGCTGTTCTCCATTGGTGCGATTGCCGCCACGGTGGGCAAACCGGCGTGGATCGTGTGGATCGTGTCGATCCTGTTCGGGTTTATCCAGGCCTTCACCTACGCCGAGATCGCCGGGCTGTTCCCGCACAAATCCGGCGGCGCTTCGGTGTACGGCGCGGTGGCCTGGGTGCGCTACAGCAAGCTGATCGCACCGGTGTCAGTGTGGTGTAACTGGCTGGCCTGGTCGCCGGTGCTGTCCATCGGTTCGGGGCTGGCGGCGGGGTATATCCTCACGGCGCTGTTTCCCGCCGACGCGTTGATCAACACCTGGCAACTGACCTTGCTGGACCTGGGCTGGGTCAAGAGCGGGCTGTCGTTGCGCATCAACGCGACGTTCGCCATTGGTTTGTTGATTTTGCTCACGGTGTTTGCCGTGCAGCACGGCGGCATCCTGCGGTCGGCGCGCCTGACCCTGGTGCTCGGCGTCACCTCGTTGATTCCGCTGCTGCTGGTGGGCGTGGTGCCGTTGTTCACTGGGGATGCGACCCAGGCCAACTTCCTGCCGCTGTATCCCCTGGCCCATGACGCGGCCGGGCAAGTCATCGATGGGCCATGGGATATTTCCGGCTGGTCGCTGATGGCCGGCGGGCTGTTCATGGCGGCGTGGTCCACCTACGGCTTTGAAACGGCGGTGTGCTACACCCGTGAGTTCAAGGACCCCAAGCGCGACACCTTCAAGGCGATCTTCTACGCCGGCCTGCTGTGCATCCTGGTGTTCACCCTGGTGCCGCTGGCGTTTCAAGGCAGCCTCGGGCTGGGCCAACTGGTGACGCCAGCGGTGCTCGATGCCAGCGGCGCAGTCGTCACGCCCGCGGTGTACAGCGGCCTGCTCTCGCCCGCGATCTACAGCGGCATGGGCGTTGGCCAGGTGTTGGCCGACAGCATCGGCGGCGGCAAGGTGGTGGCCAATATCGTGCTGATCATGCTGGTGCTGGCGACGTTGCTGGCGATCATGACCTCGATGTCCGGTTCGTCGCGCACCCTGTATCAGGCCTCGGTGGATGGCTGGCTGCCCAAGTACCTGGGGCGCACCAACGAACATGGCGCGCCGACGGCGGCGATGTGGACCGACCTGTCGTTCAACCTGCTGCTGTTGCTGATGTCGGACTATGTGTTCGTGCTTGCGGCTTCAAATGTCAGCTACATCATCTTCAACTTCCTCAACCTCAATGCCGGCTGGATCCACCGCCTGGACCGCCCCGACTGGGTGCGCCCGTACAAAGCCCCCACCGTGCTGCTGGCGGCCGGCGGCGTGCTGAGCTTCGTCAACCTGGCCTGCATGGGCCTGGGCGCGGACATCTGGGGCGCGGGCACGCTGGTCACCGGGTTGCTGCTGGCGCTGCTGATCCTGCCGGTGTTCTGCTACCGCCACTATGTGCAGGACAAGGGCCGCTTCCCCGCCGCCATGCTCACTGACCTGTATATCCAGGCCGATGACGGCCAACGCCGCGCAGGCTGGCTGCCCTATGCCACGCTGGTCGCCGGTGTGCTGGTGGTATATGCCTGCCATCAACTGGTAGCCTGAGCCTTCTGGCCTGCCTATGGCTGAGGGATTCTTATCCCTCAGCGCCTTAATTTCCCCAGACAACGGTGACGCTTTTGACCAGCTCTCTCCCCACGCCTGCCCGCGATATCGACGGCAAGGCCATCTCTGCCCAGGTACTCGACGAGGTTCGCGAAGAGGTCCTGCTGCTAGCCTCGCAGCAAATCTACCCGGCCCTGGCGGTATTGCTGGTGGGCGATGACCCGGCCAGCCACGTCTACGTGCGTAATAAGCTGCTGCGGGCCAAGGAAGTCGGGATTCGCTCCCTGGAATACCGGCTGCCGGAGGATGCCAGCCAGGCGCAGGTGCTCGACCTGCTTGCCCAGTTGAATGCCGATGCGACGGTCAACGGCATCCTGGTGCAGTTGCCACTGCCGGCGCATATCGACGAAGCGGCAGTGATCCACGCGATCGACCCGATCAAGGATGTCGATGGCTTCCACCGCGAAAACGTCGGCGGCCTGGTGCAAGGCATCGAAGTGCTCACGCCCTGCACCCCCAGCGGCTGCATGCGCCTGCTGCACGAAACCTGCGGCGACTTAAGCGGCTTGCACGCAGTGGTGATTGGCCGTTCGAACATTGTCGGCAAACCCATGGCGACCCTACTGCTGCAAGCCAACTGCTCGGTCAGCGTGGTGCACTCGCGCAGCGTCGATGCCCCAGCGTTGTGCCGTTTGGCCGACATCGTCGTCGCCGCCGTAGGCCGGCCGCAGTTGATCGATGCCAGTTGGCTCAAGCCCGGCGCAGTGGTGATCGATGTGGGGATCAACCGCATCACTACCGAGACCGGCACGCGGTTGGTGGGGGATGTGGATTACGCCAGCGCACGCACCGTGGCCAGCGCGATCACGCCGGTGCCCGGCGGTGTGGGCCCGATGACGATAGCCTACTTGCTGAAAAACACCCTGGTGGCAAGCCAGCTGCAACGCAGCAAGGCAAATGAGGGAGGGGACTTGCCCCCGATGGCGTTGGCTCAGCTACAACCAAGCTGACTGACAGACCGCTGTCGACGCAGAGATGGTAACCACGATGCGAAGCGAGCCGCTCTTGCTCTTGCTGTAGATCTTGATCTGGATCTTGATCTTGATCTCAGGCGCCCCGTTAACCACGCTGGCCGGAATCCGATAGTGATTTGGGGGGTAAACCGGCAGGGATGCCGGTTTAGCCGCCCCGCGCCATGGATGGCGCGTGGCGGCGGCCCCCCACATCACTGTCGGATTACGGGCACACCGAGCCTAGGCGAGGTGCCGAGTGGTGGGGCAAGAGCCCTTTTGGTTACTTTTGGGGCTCTTTTCCAAAAGTGACCCGCCGTAAGGGCGGAACCCATAGCGGCCGTGACCGCAGCAACGGATATGTACTCATTCCAACTCCAACAAATGGTCGGCCCAAAGGCCGCCATCGGGAGCAAGCCCCCTCCCACATTTAGGTAGCGGGGCACCAGTTAGATAGTCGTCGGCTCCTGAGCCATCACGGAAGCAAGCCCCCTCCCACATTTTGAGCTGCGTTTACTCAGGGAAAATGATCAGTGGTTGTAGGCCCGCTCATTATGCTCGGCCAGGTCCAGCCCCATCTCCTCCACCGACTCATGGGCACGCAAGCCAACCAGGGCATTGACCACCTTGAGGATGATCCAACTGATCACAAAGCAATACACCGTGGTCAACAGCACCCCCTTAAGCTGGGCGACCACCTGCCCGCCCATGGTCACACCTTCCACCAGGCCACCCATGGACGGTACGCAGAACACACCGGTCAACACCGCGCCGATCATGCCGCCGATGCCATGCAGACCAAACACATCGAGGCTATCGTCGTAACCGAAGCGGCGCTTCAACACCGTCACGCTCAAGTAGCAGAACACCCCGCACAACAGACCGATAGCCAACGCACCACCGACACCCACATAAGCACACGCCGGCGTAATCCCCACCAGTCCGGCCAACGCACCGCTGGCCAGGCCGAGGGCGCTTGGCTTGCCGACCTTAAACCACTCGGTGAACATCCAGCCCAGAATCCCGGCGCAGGCGCCCAACTGCGTGTTGAGCATGACGATGCCCGAGGTGCCGCTGAGGCCGCCACCGGAGCCGATATTGAAGCCGAACCAGCCGACCCAGAGCATCGCCGCGCCGGCCATGGTCAGGCTGAGGTTATGCGCCGGCATCGGCGTGTTCTGGTAGCCCTTGCGCTTGCCGAGGATCAGGCACGCGGCCAGCGCAGCCACACCGGCATTGATGTGCACGGCGGTGCCGCCGGCAAAATCGAGCACGCCCCAGTTATGCATCAAGGCCCCCGAACCGCCCCAGACCATATGCGCCACCGGGGCATACACCAGGGTGAACCAGAGGGCCATGAACAGCAGCGCCGCCGAGAATTTCATACGTTCGGCAAAGGCGCCGGCAATCAGGGCCGGGGTGATGATGGCGAAGGTCATCTGGAAGGTCACGAACACCCCTTCCGGAATATCCCCCACCAGGCTCTCCGGGGTCATGCCCGCCAGGAAGGCGCGGCTCAGGCCGCCGACAAAACTGTTGAAGGTCACCTGCCCTTCGACCATGCCGGACGTGTCGACCACCATGCTGTAGCCGTAGATCACCCACAGCACGCCCACCAACCCGGCGATGCCGAAGCACTGGGTGAACAGCGAGAGCATGTTTTTCGCACGGACCAGGCCGCCATAGAACAACGCAAGCCCCGGCAAGCACATGAACAGCACCAGCACGGCGGCGGTGACCATCCAGGCGGTGCTGCCGGTGTTCAAGGTGGGGGCGTCGGCGGCCTGGGCCAAGGGTGCAAAGGCACTGGCCGCGAATAAACCGAAGAAGGATTTGCCGAGAAGACGATTGACCATGTTCAAAGCTCCTGCAAAAGATAGGGGAGATGCATGTAGGAGCGAGCTTGTTCGCGAAAAACGTCCAGGCAACGCGGTCATCCAGGATGCCCGCGTTATCGTTAACGACCTTCGCGAGCAAGCTCGCTCCTACAGGGGTGGAACGCCGTAGCAGCCGGCAAGCCGACTCGTAACTCAGTAACCGGAACCCGGCACCCAACTGGTCCCCGCCAGCGGCACCCGGGCCATGGCGGCCGATTCCACCGTCAGCGCCACCAGGTCCTCGGGGTCGAGGTTGTGCAGGTGCGATTTGCCGCACGCACGGGCCATGGTCTGCGCCTCCAGCACCATCACCCGCAGGTAGTTGGCCAACCGCCGCCCGCCTTCCACCGGGTCGAGGCGCTTGGACAGCTCCGGGTCCTGGGTGGTGATGCCGGCCGGATCGCGGCCGTTCTGCCAGTCGTCGTAGAAGCCGGCGGCCGAGCCGATCTTTTTCAGTTCCGCGTCCAGCCGTGGGTGGTTGTCGCCCAGGGCAATCAGCGCCGCCGTGCCGATGGCGACCGCATCCGCGCCCATCGCCATGGCCTTGGCCACATCGGCGCCGTTGCGAATCCCGCCCGACACAATCAACTGGACCTTGCGGTGCATGCCCATCTCCTGCAAAGCCTGTACCGCTTGCGGGATGGCCGACAAAATCGGGATGCCCACGTGCTCGATAAACACTTCCTGGGTCGCGGCGGTGCCGCCTTGCATGCCGTCGAGCACGATCACATCGGCACCGGCCTTGACCGCCAGCTTCACGTCGTAATACGGCCGGCTCGCGCCGATTTTCACGTAGATCGGTTTTTCCCAATCGGTGATTTCGCGCAGCTCGGCAATCTTGATCGCCAGGTCGTCGGGGCCGGTCCAGTCCGGGTGGCGGCAGGCGCTGCGCTGGTCCACGCCGATAGGCAAGGTGCGCATGCCGGCCACACGCTCGGTGACCTTCATGCCGAGCAACATGCCGCCGCCGCCGGGCTTGGCACCCTGGCCGAGGACGATCTCGATGGCGTCGGCCTTGCGCAGATCATCCGGGTTCATGCCGTAGCGTGATGGCAGGTACTGATACACCAGGTGCTGGGACTGGCCGCGCTCTTCCGGGGTCATGCCGCCGTCACCGGTGGTGGTGCTGGTACCGGCAATGGTCGCGCCACGGCCCAGGGCCTCCTTGGCATTCGCCGACAGCGCACCGAAACTCATACCGGCGATGGTCACCGGGATCTTCAAGTGGATCGGCTTCTTGGCAAAGCGATTGCCGAGGATCACATCGGTGCCGCACTTCTCGCGATAGCCTTCCAGCGGGTAGCGCGACACGCTGGCGCCGAGCAGCAGCAAGTCATCGAAGTGCGGCAGCTTGCGCTTGGTGCCGCCGCCGCGAATGTCGTAGATGCCGGTTTCGGCGGCACGCTGGATTTCCTGGATGGTCAGGCGGTCGAAGGTGGCCGACTCGCGCAGGACCGGCGGGGTTTGTTCAGTCATGGTGGAGCTCCTGATCAGTACGCGGAGGCGTTATCGACTTTGAAGTTGTACAGCTGACGGGCCGAGCCGTAGCGTTTGAAGTCCGCCGCCTGGTGGGCGAAACCGGCGCGGTCGAGCAGTTCCTGCAACTCTTGCAGGTGCTCGCTGCGCATCTCTTTTTCGACGCAGTCCGAGCCCAGGGACTCCACCGTGCCTTTGACGTAGATGTGAGTTTCGTAGAGCGAATCGCCCAGCGCATCGCCGGCGTCGCCGCACACCACCAGGCGCCCGGCCTGGCCCATGAAGCAGCTCATATGGCCGATGCTGCCGCCGACGACGATGTCGATGCCCTTCATGGAAATCCCGCAACGCGCGCCCGCGTCGCCCTCGATCACCAGCAGACCGCCATGGGCCGTGGCCCCGGCAGCCTGGGACGCGCTGCCTTTGACGCGCACCGAGCCGGACATCATGTTCTCGGCGCAGCCCACGCCGACATTGCCGTGCACGGTGATCGAGGCCTGCTGGTTCATGCCTGCGCAGTAGTAGCCGGCGTGGCCCTCGATATCGATGGACACGGCCTGGTTCACGCCCACCGCGAGGTTGTGCTTGCCGTTGGAATGGGTCACGCGCCATTCATTTTCGAGCACCGGCGCGTGCAGCGCCTGGTTGAGGTCACGCACGGTGGCAGTGGAAAGATCGATGGTTTTCATGTGTGCGCTCCTTAAGCTGACTGGCGTTCCCAGATGTACAACGTGGCCGGTGCCGGCTCCCAGATCCGCGCGTTCTCGATGCCCGGCAGGCTCGACAGCGCCTGGTACTCAGAGGCCATGGCGACGTAGTCGTCGGTCTCGGCGAGGATCGCCGGCTTGCACGCAATCGGGTCGCGGATCACCGCAAAGCCGTTGCGCGTGCCGATGGCGAAGGTGAAGAAACCGTCGAGGTCTTCCAGGGAATGGTCCAGCGCCTCTTTGAGCGAGTCGCCCTGTTGCAGGCGCCAGGTCAGGTAGCCGGCGGCGACTTCGGTGTCGTTGTCGGTTTCGAAGTGGATGCCTTCGCGCTTGAGTTCCTGGCGCAGGCGGAAGTGGTTGGACAGCGAGCCGTTGTGCACCAGGCACAGGTCGGCACCGGTGGAAAACGGGTGGCTGCCTTCCATGGTCACCGCGCTTTCCGTGGCCATGCGGGTGTGGCCGATGATGTGGCTGCCCTGCATGTTTGCCAGGCCGAAGCGCTGGGAAATTTCCTGGGGCAGGCCCATGCCCTTGAGGATCTCGATGCTCTGCCCGGCACTCATGATGCGCACGCTCGGCGCCAGTTCGGCCAGGGCCAGGCGCACCGGGGCTTCGTCGGTGTGGATCTTCAATACGGCGGCGCTGGCGTTCTGGAACCAATCCAGGGAACAGCCGAGGCGCCCTTCCAGCTCGCCCATCAAGCCTTTCCAATCGAAGGCTTCGGTGGTGGCTTGCAGGGTCAGTTTGACCCAGCCATCGGCGACTTCATCGCCGTAGATAGCGAAACCGGCGCTGTCCGGGCCACGGTCGGTCATGGCTTGCAGCATGGGTTCAAACAGCTTGCCGAGCTGGGGCTCCAGCTGCGGATTCTTCAGGTACAGGCCTACGATTCCACACATAAGAACAGTCCTCACTTTGTTCGCAGTGGCAAGCTGCAAGTTTCAAGCTGCAAGCAAGCCGGGTAGACAAATGACTTGGAGCGTTTCCTACAACCGCTTTGACTTGCAGCTTGAAGCTTGCAACTCACAGCTGCCGCCCCTTGCCTCAGAAAAATTCGGTATAGCGCGCGACCTCCCAATCACTCACATGGCGGCTGTACTCCACCCACTCCATGCGCTTGAGCTTGATGAACTCACCCACGATCTGCGCGCCGAGCACTTCGGCGAACAGCGCGTCGGCTTCCAGCGCGTCGCAGGCTTCCTTGAGGGATTGCGGCAGGGTCTTGATGCCGCGCTCGGCGATCTGTTCGAGGCTCAGGCTGTAGAGGTTTTCGTTGCAGACGTGGTCGATTTCCAGCTGGCGGTCGATACCGTCCAGGCCCGCGGCGATGATCGCAGCGCTGACCAGGTAAGGATTGCAGCCGGCATCCGGCAGGCGGAACTCCAGGCGGCCATACGGCACGCGCACCATGGCCGAGCGGTTGTTGGCGCCAAACGCAATAAAGGCCGGGGCCCAGGTGGCGCCGGACAACGAGTTGCCGACCACCAGGCGCTTGTACGAGTTGACCGTGGGCGCCGCGAACGCACACAGCGCCGGACCATGGGCGAGCAAGCCGGCGGCGAAGTGATAGGCGAGTTTCGACAGGCCCATGCCGCTCGGGTCGCTGGCGTCATGAAACAGGTTTTTGTTTTCGGCGCTGCTGATCGACAGGTGAAAATGCATGCCGTTGCCGGCGCGTTTCGGGTCGGGCTTGGGCATGAAGGAACAGATCATGCCCAGGTCATTGGCGATCTCGCCGGCGGCCATGCGGAAGAAGGTGAAACGGTCGGCGGAGGTCAGGGCGTCGCTGTAGGTGTAATTGATCTCGAACTGGCCGTTGGCGTCCTCGTGGTCGATTTGGTAGACCTCGAAATCCACCGCCTGCAAGGCTTCGGTCAGGCATTCGAGGAACACCCGCGAACGCGACAGGCCCTTGTAGTCGTAGCAAGGCTTGTCGAGGTTGTCGCTGGGGTCCACTAGTTGCAACTTGCCCTGCTCGTCGCGGCGCATCAGGTTGAACTCGGGCTCCAGGCCAGTGTTCAGCGTCCAGCCCTTGTCCTGCAGGCGCTGCACTTGTTGCTGCAACACGTAGCGGCTGTCGTAGGGATGAGGCTTGCCGTCGACATGCCCGACGCACACCACGCGCCCATAACCTGGCTGCCAGGGTACCGGGATCAAGGTCGACAGATCGCCGCGCGCCATAAAGTCCGGACCGTGGGGCTCCATGCCCATGCCGCTGATGGCAAACCCGGCAAACCCCGCGCCCTCTTCGGCCACCGTCTTGAGCCCGCAGATGGGCACCGACTTGGTCTTGGCCGCACCGTGTATATCCACAAACTGCGCAAGCACGTACTTGATCCCGTGCTTGTCGATGATGCGCTGGGTTTCTGCTGGCAACATTGCGTGTCACTCCTCGCGAAAGGCAAAACCGTGTGGGTGGGCCTAGGCTGTCTTTTTATTCCTAAAAAGAAAGTTAGTTTCCCTACAGGAATGCAATACCCTTGCCAGATTCGTGATCGACACATCGAAGTGGGTGGAGCCGCGCTTTTGTGCTGTATATATGGGAAAATTCTTTTCCCCGCAGGAATATGTACAGCGGGGTGACCTTCCAAGCGCCAAACCTTGCACTTTCCCAGTGCGAAAATAATATTACTGAACGGAAACCGTGCAGGAGCCGATGATCATGTCCACCGAAACCGCCCCGCGCCTCAAGCTCGAGCAATACCTGGGGCTGCAGATCAAACGCCAGCGCCAGGCCCAGGACTTGAAGCTGTCCGACGTGGCGAAGATTGCCGATATCAGCCAGGGCATGTTGAGCAAGATCGAGAACGCCCAGGTCTCCACCAGCCTCGATACCTTGAGCCGTCTGTGCGATGTGCTCGGGCTGCCGTTATCGAAGTTGTTCAGCGAATACGACCAGCAGGATGGCAGCGCCTTGCTGGTCAAGGCCGACCAAGGCATGGAAGTGGTGCGCCGGGGGACCGAGAAAGGGCATACCTATCACCTGCTCAACCACACGCGCGGGCCAAAGAAGAGCTTCGAGGCGTACATGGTCAGCATGGATGACGCCAGTGAGGAGTTCCCGACCTTTGCCCATCCAGGGACCGAGTTTCTGCATTTGCTGGAGGGGGAGTTGATTTATCGGCATGGCAACCAGCTGTATCGGATGGAAGCTGGTGACAGCCTGACATTTGAGGGCGAGATTCCCCATGGGCCGGAGGAGTTGGTGCGGGTGCCGATTCGGTTGTTGTCGATCATGAACTACGGTAACGACAAGGAATAATCCGAACTCGCGATACACCTGAAGCACAGAGATTCAACTGTGGGAGGGGCTTGCTCCCGATAAGGGAGTGTCAGTGAATGCATTTGTCATTGACCCACCCTTATCGGGAGCAAGCCCCCTCCCACATGTTTGACTGCATTCGATGCCGTTCTGCCGGCTAAAAATTTCCCCTCAGTTAAAAATCTTTCCCAAAACCCCTAGACGCCCCGCCACCATTCCCCTATAAAGCCACTTCAGGAATATTTTATTCCCCACAAGAAAACGCGCTCAAGGAATGAGCCTGCTGTCCTCAGATATTTTTTCGCTATGCGATGAGCTGCCGCCATCATCCCGAGGACGTGTCATGCAACACGAAAAAAACCATTTCATCATCAAGGTGACGTGCCCCGCCGTGTCCGGCATCGTCGCTGCCGTTACCACTTACCTGGCGGACAAGGCGTGCTACATCGGGGAAATGGCGCAGTTCGACGATGACTTCAGCGGGCGCTTTTTCATGCGTGCCGTGTTCCGCTTCAACGATGGGCACACAGGGGACCTGCAAGAGATCAGAGACGGTTTCGCCGATGTCGCCCAGGCCTTCGACATGCAGTGGGAGCTGTACGACACCCGCGAGCCGATGCGCGTGATGCTGATGGTGAGCAAGTTCGACCACTGCCTCACCGACCTGCTCTACCGCTACCACAAGGGCGAGATGGACATGACCATCACCGCCATCGTCTCCAACCACCTGGACCTGCGGCCGATGGCCGAGCGCGAGGGCATTCGTTTTATCTACCTGCCGGTGTCCAAGGACAACAAGGCCGCGCAGGAAGCCGAGTTGATGAAGATCGTCGACGACACCCGCACCGAGCTGGTGGTGTTGGCGCGCTACATGCAGATCCTCTCCGACGACCTGTGCCGGCAACTGTCGGGACGGGCGATCAATATCCACCATTCATTCCTGCCGGGTTTCAAGGGTGCCAAGCCCTATCACCAGGCTTATCAACGCGGCGTGAAGTTGATCGGTGCCACCGCGCACTATGTGACCAGCGACCTGGATGAGGGCCCGATCATCGAGCAGGAAGTGCAGCGCGTCGACCACGTGTACAAACCTGACGACCTGGTCGCCATCGGTCGCGACACCGAAACCGTGGCCCTGTCCAAGGCGGTCAAGTACCACCTGGAGCACCGAGTCTTCCTCAATCAGGACAGAACGGTGGTGTTCCGGTGAGCGCGCATAAACTGATCGACGGCAAAGCCGCCGCCGCACGGGTGCTGCTGCAAGTGCGCGAGGACGTGGCGCGCCTGCATGGACAGGCTATTCAACCGGCGCTGGCGGTGATTTTGGTGGGCAGCGACCCGGCCAGCCAGGTCTATGTGCGCAACAAGATCCTGCGCGCCGAAGAGGTCGGCATCCGCTCCGTGGAGCATCGCCTGCCCAGCGATACCAGCACCGAACAATTGTTGATCCTGATCGGCCAATTGAATGCCGACCCGGCAATCCACGGCATCCTCCTGCAATTGCCGTTGCCGGCGCAGATGGACGAACTGCGCGCCCTGGAGGCCATCGCGCCGGACAAGGACGTCGACGGGTTTCACAGCCAGAACGTCGGCGGCCTCAGCCAGGGCCGCGCAGTGCTCACGCCATGCACCCCGAGCGGTTGCTTGTATCTGTTGGAGCAAACCTGCGGCGACCTGCGTGGCAAACACGCGGTGGTGATCGGCCGTTCGAACATCGTCGGCAAGCCCATGGCCGCGCTGCTGCTCAAGGCCGATTGCTCGGTGACCGTGCTGCATTCGCGCAGCCACGACGCCCAGGCCCTGTGTCGCCAGGCCGATATCGTGATCGCCGCCGTGGGCCGCGCCCGCTTGATTGACGCGAGCTGGTTGAAGCCCGGCGCCGTAGTGATCGATGTCGGCATCAACCGCATCGACGACGACGGCCGCAGCCGCCTGGTGGGTGATGTCGACTTCGACAGCGCCCTGCCCCATGTCGCCGCCATCACCCCGGTGCCCGGCGGTGTCGGGCCGATGACCATTGCCTTCCTGATGAAAAACACCGTGGCCGCCGCCCTGGCGCAACACCACGCCCTACGCAGCCAATCGGAGGCCGTATGCCATTCAATCTATTGAAATACGGGCTGAGTTCGGAGTACCCGGTGGAGGTAGACCTGCCACCGCCCAAGGCACTCAAGTCGAGTTACGACGTGGTGATCATCGGTGCCGGTGGTCACGGCCTGGCGACCGCCTACTACTTGGCCAAGTACCACGGCATCACCAATATCGCCGTGCTGGAAAAGGCCTACCTGGGCGGCGGCAATACCGCGCGCAATACGGCGGTGATCCGCTCCAACTACCTCACCAGCGAAGGCGTTCGTTTCTACGCCGAGTCGGTGAAGATGTTCCAGTCGCTCTCCAACGAATTCGATTTCAACATCATGTACTCCGAGCGCGGCCAACTGACCCTCGCCCACACCGACGCCACCGTGCGTTCGTTCCGCCAGCGTGCCGAGGTCAACAAGCACTTCGGCGGGCGTACCGAGATGATCGACCGCCAGCAGATCCGCGAGCTGGTGCCCAGCCTCAACCTCGACCCCGGCCACTTGCCGGTGCTCGCCGGGCTCTGGCATATCGACGGCGCCACCGCGCGTCACGATGCCGTGGCCTGGGGTTACGCCAAGCAGGCGGCCAAGCGCGGCGTGGAAATCCATCAGCTCACCGAAGTACAGGACCTGATCATCGAAAACGGCGCCATCACTGCGGTGAAAACCAATCGCGGCACCATTAAGTGCGGCTGCGCGGTGCAGGCGATTGCCGGGCACAGCTCGCTGCTGATGGCCAAGGCCGGTATCCGCTCGCCGATCCAGACCTTCCCGTTGCAGGCGATGGTCACCCAGCCGTTCAAGCCGTTCCTCGACCCATTGGTAAGTTCCTCGGCCCTGCACTGCTACGTGCAGCAAACCAGCCGTGGCGAAGTGGTGTTCGGTGGCGGCTCTGATCCTTACCCGCTGTTCAATACGCGCTCGACCCTGGACCTCAAGGAAAGCCTGTTGGCCCATGCCATCGAGATGTTCCCGTTCCTGGCCAACGCCAAGTTGATGCGCCAGTGGGCCGGGATCACCGATATGACCCCCGACTACAGCCCGATCATGGGCCTGTCGCCGGTAAAGAATTACTACCTCGACGCCGGCTGGGGCACCTGGGGTTTCAAGGCCACGCCGATCTGCGGCAAGACCATGGCCGAGCTGGTCGCCAGCGGCGGCAAGGTGCCGGACTTGATCAAGCCCTTCGGCCTCGAACGTTTCTCGACCTTCCAGCAAGTCAACGAAATGGGCGCCACAGCGGCCAGCCACTGACGGAGAGCAGACGATGAAAATCATGATTTGCCCGCTCAACGGGCCGCGCAATATCAGCGAGTTCACCTACGGCGGTGAATTCAAACCGATGCCCGACCCGGTGACGTGCAGCGATGCCGAATGGGCCGACTACGTGTTCAACACCGACAACCTCGCCGGCGTGGTGCGCGAATGGTGGATGCACACGCCGTCCAGCTACTGGTTCCTCGCCGAGCGCCACACGGTCACCGACGAGATCGTGCGCACCTTCGATCCGCGCGAAGTGTTCACCACCCGCGTCGACTTCACCACCGCCAAGGAGATCGCCGGATGAACCGCCTCCCCGCCCCCATGGGCTTGCTGATCCAGCGTGACCAGCCACTCGATTTCAGCTTCGACGGCCTGCCCTACCAAGGTTTGCAGGGCGACAGCATCGCCAGCGCGCTGCTCGCCAACGGGCGCTTCCTGATGTCGCGTTCGTTCAAATACCACCGCCCACGCGGCCCATTGACCATGGCCGGCCAGGACGCCAACAGCCTGGTGCAACTGCCCCGCGAACCCAACGTATTGGCCGACGCCCACGCGCTGTCCGCCGGCCTGGCGGTGACTGCGCAAAACGTCAACGGCTCGCTGGACAACGACAAGGACGCCTACCTGGGCAAGTTCTCCAAGTTCATGCCGGTGGGTTTCTACTACCGTTCGTTCTACAAGCCCAAGGGCATGTGGAAAGTCTGGGAGCCGATCATCCGCAAAAAGGCCGGCCTGGGCGTGCTCGACCTGACCTTCCAACCCGAGTACTACGACAAGGCCTACCTGTTCACCGACCTCGCCGTGATCGGTGCCGGCCCCGCCGGCTTGCAGGCCGCGCTGACCGCCGCGAATGCCGGGGCCAAGGTGCTGTTGATCGAGCAGCAACCGATCCTCGGCGGGTCGCTGACCTACGCGCGCTTCGACATTGCCGGCACCCGCGCCGACACCTTGCGCCGCGAGTTGCTCGGCGCGGTGCAGCAACACGCGAATATCCAGGTGCTCACCGACGCCACCTGCAATGCCTGGTTCACCGACAACTACCTGCCGGTGATCCAGGGCAAGCGCCTGTACAAAGTACGTGCGCAACAGTGCCTGGTGTGCAGCGGTTCGTTCGACCAACCGGTGGTCTTCCGCAACAACGACCTGCCGGGGGTGATGCTCACCAGCGCCGCGCAACGCCTGATGAAGCTGTATGCGGTCAAGCCCGGCAAGCGCGCGGTGGTGCTTACCGGCAACGATGACGGCTACCTCGCCGCCCTCGACCTGCATGACCAGGGCGTGGACGTCGCCGCCGTGATCGACCTGCGTCACGCCCCGGCGGACAAAGCCCTGCAGGCTGCCCTGGCCCAGCGCAAGATCCCGTGCCTGAGCAACAGCACCGTGTTCGAGGCCCTGCATGAAAAAGGCCTGCGCCATGTGAAGGGCGTCGATGTGCGCCAGATCACCGGCCAGGGCCAGGTCAGCGCCAGTGGGCAAGTGATTGACTGCGACCTGCTGTGCATGTCGGCCGGTTATATGCCGGTCTATCAGCTGCTGTGCCAGGCCGGTGGCAAGCTGGCCTATGACGATCAGCGCGCGGAGTTCAGCCTCAGTGGCCTGCCGCGCAACCTGGGCGTGGCCGGTTCCGTACACGGTCGGCATCACCTGGACAACGTGCTGGCAGATGCGACCAACGCTGCCGCCGAGAGCCTGCTCGCCCTCGGTTTGAACAGCGCCAGCTTGCCTGCAGCGCTGCGCAGCGAAGCCCAGGTCAACTTTAGCTGGCCGATCTTCCCGCACCCCAAGGGCAAGGATTTCGTCGACTTCGACGAAGACCTGCAGGTGGCCGACATCGTCAACGCCACCCGCATCGGCTACCGCGATGTGCAGTTGGTCAAACGCTACTCCACGGTCGGCATGGGCCCGTCCCAGGGGCGTCACTCGGCGCTGCCGACCGCACGGCTGGTGGCCTGGGCGACCCAGCGCAATATCAGTGAAACCGGGGTCACCACCGCACGCCCGCCGTTCGTGGCGGAGAAGCTCGCGCATGTCGCCGGGCGTGCCTTCGACCCTTACCGCCAAACGCCGATGCACGCGCGTCATGTGCAAGCCGGAGCGAAGATGATGCCCGCCGGTATCTGGCAGCGCCCGGCCTATTACGGCAAGGCCGACGACCGCGAAGCGTGCATGCAGGCCGAAGCGCTGCACGTGCGCAACAAGGTCGGGTTGATCGATGTGTCCACACTCGGCGGCCTCGACGTGCGCGGCCCGGACGCCGCCGAATTACTCAACCGCCTGTACACCTTCGCGTTCCTCAAGCAGCCGGTGGGCCGTTCGCGTTATGCGCTGATGACCAACGAACACGGCGTGGTGATCGACGATGGCGTGTGCGCGCGGTTGGCCGACAACCACTTCTACGTCACTGCCACCACCAGCGGCGTCGACCGCATCTACCAGCAGATGCTCAAGTGGAACGCACAGTGGCGCCTGGACGTGGACGTGACCAACGTCACCGCCGCGATCTGTGCGGTCAACGTCGCCGGGCCGGATTCGCGCAAGGTGCTGGAGCAGGTGTGCAACGACCTCGACCTCAGTGCCGAAGGCTTCCCCTACCTGGGCGTGCGCCAGGGCACGGTGGCCGGGATCAAGGCGCGCCTGCTGCGGGTCGGGTTCGTCGGTGAACTGGGCTATGAAATCCACGTACCGGCACGCCACGGCCTGGCGTTGTGGGACGCGTTGATGACGGCTGGCAAGGCCTTTGACATTCGCCCCTTCGGCGTCGAAACCCAACGCCTGCTGCGCCTGGAAAAAGGCCACGTGATCATCAGCCAGGACACCGACGGCATGACCCACCCGGCAGAAATCGACATGGGCTGGGCGGTCAGCCGCAACAAGCCGTTCTTCGTCGGCCGCCGCTCGGTGGACATCCTCGAAGCCCAGCCGCTGAAACGCAAACTGGTGGGTTTCAGCCTGCCCAAGGGCAGTGTGCAACCGCTGGAAGGCCACTTGGTGCTCAACGGCGCGGACATCAGCGGCAACGTCACCTCCTGCGAATACTCCACCAGCCTGGGCCGCATCATCGGCCTGGCCTACGCGGGGATCGACCAGAGCACACCGGGGCAGCGCATTCCAATTCGCGTCGAGGGCGGCATCGTCGTCCAGGCCGAGGTGGTGCAACTGCCGTTCTTCGACCCCACTAACCAACGCCAGGAGGGTTAAGCCATGACCAGTCTGAAAGCCCGAGAATTGTTCACGCCACCCTGCCAGCTGCAGGACCAGACCGACCTGCCCCGGGTCGGCTTTCGCGGCGCACAAAGCGCCGAGTACCTTACCGCGCGCGGCTTTACGTTGCCGGGCACGCCCAACCAAGCCAGCGCGCAAGCGGACGGCAGCTGGGTGGCGCGCCTGTCGCAGAACGAATACCTGGTGCTGGGCAGCCCGCAGGATCAGGGGCAACGCATTGCCGATGAAGAAGCGCGCTGGGAACTGGACCACCGCGCCAACTACCTGCTGCCGCGCCAGGACAGCCATGCCTGTGTGCGGCTCAGCGGTGGCGTGATTGCACAGGTGATGGCCAAGCTGTGTGGGGTGGATCTGAGTTTCCCGGCCTTCAAGCCGGGGATGGTGGCGCAGACGTCGGTGGCGCGGGTCAATGCGCTTGTCATCCACACAGGGAGTGTGGAGCTGCCGGCGTTTCATATCCTCTGGGATCGCGCCTCGAAGGAATACTTCGAGGGCGCGTTGCGGGATGCGTTGGAGGAGTTCGGCGGAGTGGCTCAGTCGGTGTAGCCCAACCGCGCCGCCCTGACCTTTTGGGTGTGTTGACGTGTCGCCAGGCAGTAATACAACGGGCACGTCACCACCAGTCCCACCAGCCACGACAAGTCCGCGCCTTCCACCAGGTTGGCCCACGGCCCCACATACAGCGACGTATTGGCAAACGGCAGTTGCACGATGATGCCGATGAAGTACGCCACGATCGCATGCAGGTTGAAACGCCCGTACACCCCGCCGTCCGCCTGGAAGATCGAGGCAATGTCATAGACCCCGCGCTTGATGATGTAGAAGTCGATCAGGTTGATCGACGCCCACGGTACCAGCACCAGCAACAGCGCGAGGATCAGGCCGATAAATTGCGAGATGAAGTCCGCCGACGCGCCCAAGGCGACTAGGCAGCAACCGGTGAGGATCACGCCCGACAGCAGCACACGCACCTTGATGCTCGGGGTCCAGTGGCTGGCGAAGGTCTGGACCGAGGTGATGATCGACAGCACCGCGCCGTACAGATTCAGGGCGTTGTGGCTGATGATATTGAGCAGGAACAGCACCATCAGGATCGGCCCCAGCCAGCCGGTGGCTTGCTTGACCGCGACCATCGCTTCGGTGCCTTCGGGCGTGGCCAGTGCGGCAACCAGGCCAAAGGCGAAGGACAGGATGGTGCCAAGGGTGGCGCCCAGGTAGGTCGCAATGAACGGTCGGGTGATGCCGATATCCGCCGGCAGATAACGCGAGTAGTCGCTGGTGTAGGGCGAAAAGCTGATCTGCCAGATCACGCCGAGCGACACGGTGGCCAACCAGCCAGCCGCGTTGAAGCCGCCACGGGTAAGGAAGTCCGCGGGCAGGTCATGGGCGAAGATGTAGATAAAACCGGCCAGCAATGCGCTGCCCATCACCCAGGTGCCGATGCGGTTGAGGGTATGGATAAAGCGGTAGCCGATCACGCCAATGGCGGTGGCGCTGAGGGCGCCGATCAGGATGCTCGCGGGCACTGGCACCGACGGCACAATGCCGACGATGGACTTGCCGGCCAGGACGATATTGGAGATGAAAAAGCCGATGTAGATCAGTGCGGCGAAGAACACGATCAGCAGCGCGCCGTAACGGCCGAACTGGCCACGGCTTTGCACCATCTGCGGGATGCCCATGCGCGGGCCCTGGGCCGATGCGAGGGCAATCACGATGCCGCCGAGCAGATGCCCGAGGGCAATCGCCAGCAGCCCCCACGCCAGATTGAGATGGAACACCTGGGCCACCATGGCGCCGGTGACGATCGGCAGCGGCGCGATGTTGGTGCTGAACCATAAGGTGAACAGGTCGCGGGCCTTTCCATGGCGCTCTGCGAGGGGGACGTAATCGACCGTGTGATGCTCGATCAGGGGGTCTTGCCGGGACATCTGGGGCATGGAAATGAACTCGCGTTTGTCTGATCTTATAGTTGTTTGACGCCAAACCGGGGGAGCTCTCTGGCCGCCCCTCAGATGAACACCATATTATGGTATTCCAACATTTCCACAAGACTGATCCGCTGGTTTTACCTGCAACTGATCCGGTTCCTTGTCGTATTGATTCCTTGATTTTTCAACCTAACACCCCGTATTCATTGAATATTTCGCCACAAAAGACGTTTATCAGGGATTTAAAAAAGCGCTTGCAAGCTTTGTATTACGGTATACCATCATACCTACAACCCGATAAAAACCGTTTCACCGCCAGAGGACCGTCACATGATCGATGCCACCATCTACAAACAAGTGATGGGTTCGTTTCCTTCCGGGGTCACCGTGATTACCACGCTCGATGACGACGGGCAGATCGTCGGCCTCACCGCCAGCGCGTTCAGCTCGCTGTCCATGGACCCGGCCCTGGTGCTGTTCTGCCCCAATTACAGCTCCGACTCCTATCCCATTCTGATCAAGAACAGGCACTTTGCCATCCACGTCTTGTCGGGCGGACAGCAAAATGAAGCCTACGCCTTCGCGCGCAAGGGCAAAGACAAGGCCCAAGGCATCGAATGGACGCTCAGCGCACTGGGCAACCCGATCCTGGCGAATGCCACTGCAGTGATCGAGTGTGAGCTGTGGCGCGAATATGAAGGCGGCGACCACGCGATTATGGTCGGCTCGGTAAAGAACCTGATCGTGCCAGAGCAGGCCAATGGTCCACTGGTGTATTGCCACGGCAAAATGGGTACCCTGCCCGTGCCTGCCTGACCCTCCCTGCAAACCCGGTATTTGCGGAAAATAACAACAGATTAGAGGTAAGCGTCATGAAGTTTTCCCTGTTCGTACACATGGAGCGTTGGGACGAAAGTGTCAGCCACCGCCAGTTGTTCGAAGACTTGACCGAACTGACCCTGATGGCCGAGGCCGGCGGTTTCAGCACCGTATGGATTGGCGAACACCACGCCATGGAATACACCATCTCGCCGAGCCCGATGCCGCTGCTGGCTTACCTCGCGGCCAAGACCACCGCCATTCACCTGGGCGCCGGGACCATCATCGCGCCGTTCTGGCACCCGCTGCGGGTGGCGGGCGAATGCGCCTTGCTCGACGTGATCAGCAACGGGCGCATGGAAGTCGGCCTGGCCCGTGGTGCTTACCAGGTCGAATTCGACCGCATGGCCGGCGGCATGCCCGCTTCCAGCGGCGGCCAGGCGCTGCGTGAGATGGTGCCGGTGGTGCGTGCGTTGTGGAAAGGCGACTACGCCCACGACGGCGACATCTGGAAATTCCCCACCTCCACCAGCGTGCCCAAGCCGATCCAGCAGCCCAACCCGCCGATGTGGATCGCCGCCCGCGACCCGGACTCGCACAACTTCGCAGTAGCCAACGGCTGCAACGTGATGGTCACGCCGCTGATGAAGGGCGACGAAGAAGTCCTCGACCTGAAAAACAAATTCCAGGCCGCCCTCGACAACAATCCCGGCGTACCGCGCCCGCAACTGATGGTGCTGCGCCACACCCACGTGCATGCCGCCGATGATCCGGACGGCTGGAAAGTCGGGGCCAAGGCGATCTCGAAGTTCTATCGCACCTTCGATGCCTGGTTCGGCAATAAAGAGGTGCCGGTGAATGGTTTCCTGGCGCCGAGCCCGGAAGAAAAATTCGCTGCCCGCCCAGAGTTCGAGCTGGAAAGCCTGCACAAGACCGCGATGATCGGCACCGCCGAAGAAATCATCCCGCGCATCCGCTACTACCAGGAACTGGGCGTGGATGAGTTCAGCTTCTGGTGCGACAACAGCCTGCCCCATGCCGAGAAGAAGAAGTCGCTGGCGCTGTTTATCGAGCAGGTGGTGCCGGCGTTTCGTTGACTGTCTGCAGGCATCGCATCACACAGGTGCGACGCCTGCACGCCCGCTCCTCAACTGAACAGTTCGACACCCAGTTGGAACGCGACCCACAGCGCCAGCCCCGTGGCGAAGAGCAGCGCAATGTTCTCGAACAGGTTATTGCGGTACTCCTTGTTCAGTAGCGACTTCTGGTTGGACATGATTAGCAAGCCGAGGGAAATCACCGGCAAGCCAATGATGTTCAACGCGCTGACGCCGATGGTCAGCGTGACAAAGTCCGGCATGCCCGGCAGCGACCAGATCAGCGGGGTCACCAGGATGAACAACATGAACCACTTGTGCATCGGGTCATGGTGAAACTCTTTGCCGTAACGCTCCCGGCGCCCAGGCCGTACGTGCTGGAAGGCGTCGGTGATGAGCATCGGAAACGCCGTGGTTTTACCGGAGATGCTCGCAAACAGCGTGGCGAACACACCGATAAAGAAGATGTACCAACCGATCGGGCCGAAGAAGATTTCGAGCGCCTTGCCCAGGTCGCCCAAGGTCTTCACTTCAATGCCGTTGGGCCGCAGGATCTCGGCGCCCACAATCCAGATCGCCAGGTTGATCACAATGCCGACGAACACGGCAAATAGCAGGTCGTTACGTTGGATGCGCTTGTGCTGTGGGCCGATCCAGCCCTTCTGGCGCATGACATAGGGGTGCACGAAGTTGGCAATCGAGCCCGCCACCGCACCGATCACCGAGACCGCCACCAGCAGTGCCCCATGTACGCCCTCATCCGGCGGAATGCTGAAACCGATGGTCCCTTTGACAATGCCCGCCATATCCGGCCCGGACATCACCGCCAAGGCAATGAATGCCAGGGTCATGATCGCCAGCAGGCCTTTCATCACGCCTTCGATCATCGAATAGATATTGCGCCCGACCAGCAGCCACACGGCCAGCACCACCGCTACCGAACACAGCAGCGCATAGTCGGTCTTGAACAGCATGGCCAAGGCTTCACCCGCGCCCTTGATCATGTAGGCATTCATCAAATGCCCCATCAGCAGCGCGTACACCAGCAGGAACCAGGCAAAAAACGGGTTCAATTGGGCATAACCCTGAAGGATCGTCATGCCTTGGTTATTGCACAGCTGAAACCGCGCAATGATGTTGACGATCAGGTACCTGAGCAGCAGGGACACTGCCAGCACCCACATCATGGCGTAACCGTAGTTGGCACCGGCAACGGAGGAGGTAATCAGATCGCCTGCACCCAGCCAGGACAGCACCGCAATGACGCCAGGGCCGAGCAATTTGAGAAGTCGTACAACATGGCCGGGCGCATTGGCCATAGCCTTGCCTTCGACAGAAGGAAAACCGGTCATAGGGGGAGTCTCCGTTATTTTTTTTGTGAGAGCGCGGGTAGTCGAACACAACTGATGAGACGTCGTACAACTATCACAGTGAGTTAAGTATTAATAAATGTTTCGTACGGACCCAGGCATGCGCCATTCGCAACAGGCCAACACCTGTCGCAACAATGTACTAACTGGTTACTTATCTTGCTAAAATCGCGTCTTTGCCCTCTCACCTTCGAGTCCTGTCGATATGAAACGAGCATCGAGCGCCCTTGGCGCCTCTAGATTCCTCCTGTTGGGCCTGGGCGTGATCATCGCCCTGCTCGGCCTCGCGCTGGCCATCGGCGGCGTCAAACTGATCAGCCTCGGCGGCTCCTGGTACTTCGTGATCGGCGGCGCAGCCATGGCGGTTTCCGGCCTGTTGATTGCCCGACGTAACACCGCAGGTGCATGGTTGTTCGCGGCGTTCCTGATCGGCACGGCCATCTGGGCGGTGGCGGATGTGGGCCTGGTGTTCTGGCCGCTGTTCTCGCGGCTGTTCATGTTCGCGGTCATCGGCCTGGTGGTGGCGCTGGTGTATCCGTTGCTGGCGGGCCGACCTGCGCGCGGTGCCTATGGCGTTGCCTCCGTGTTGGCGGTGGGCGTGGCGGCTGCGGCGGGCAATATGTTTGTCGCCCACCCCAGTGTCGCCCCAACCGGTGCAGGCCCTGGTATCACCCCGGTAGCCCCGGCCGATGCTCAGAAAGACTGGGCCCACTACGGCAACACCGAAGGTGGCAGCCGCTTCGCCGCGCTGGACCAGATCAATCGCGACAACATTAACCAGCTCAAAGTGGCGTGGACCTACCACACCGGTGACGTGGCTCTCAGCGACGGCAATGGCGCCGAAGACCAGCTCACGCCCCTGCAGATCGGCAACAAGGTGTTTATCTGCACGCCGCACAACAACCTGATCGCCCTCGACGCCGACACCGGCAAAGAGCTGTGGAAGAACGAAGTCAACGCCAAGTCGGCGGTGTGGCAGCGTTGCCGGGGCATGGCGTATTTCGACGCCACCGCGCCGATTGCCCAGCCGACCCAGCCCAACAGCTCGCCGATCATTGCCGCCAGCGTTCCAGCCGGTGCGCAATGCCAGCGCCGCTTGCTGACCAACACCATCGATGCGCGCCTGATCGCCGTGGATGCCGACACCGGCAAATTCTGCGAAGACTTCGGCACCCACGGCCAGGTGGACCTGAAAGCTGGCCTGGGCAATGTGCCGGACAGCTACTACCAGCTGTCGTCCGCGCCGTTGATCGCCGGCACCACCGTGTTGGTCGGTGGCCGCGTGGCCGACAACGTCCAGACCGATATGCCCGGCGGCGTGATCCGTGGTTTTGACGTGGTCACCGGGCAAATGCGCTGGGCCTTCGATCCAGGTAACCCGGAGGACAAACACGCCCCGGCAGACGGCAGCACCTATGTGCGCAGCACCCCCAACAGCTGGGCGCCGATGTCCTATGACCCGCTGATGAACACGGTCTTCCTGCCGATGGGCAGCTCGTCCACCGACATCTACGGCGTGGAACGCACCCAGCTCAACCACAAATACGGTGCTTCGGTATTGGCGCTGGATGCCTCCACCGGGGCTGAAAAGTGGGTGTACCAGACCGTCCACAATGACCTGTGGGACTTCGACCTGCCGATGCAGCCGAGCCTGATCGACTTCACCCCACCGGGCAGCGACAAGGCGGTACCGGCGGTGGTGATTGGCACCAAGGCCGGGCAAATCTATGTACTCGACCGCGCCACCGGCCAGCCACTCACCGACGTCAAGGAAGTCCCGGTAAAGGCCGCCAACATCCCCAACGAACCCTACTCGCCAACCCAGCCGAAATCCGTGGGCATGCCGCAGATTGGCGCGCAAACCCTGACCGAATCGGACATGTGGGGTGCCACGCCGTACGACCAGTTGCTGTGCCGCATCGACTTCAAGGGCATGCGCTACGACGGCCTGTACACCGCGCCGGGCACCGATAAATCCCTGAGTTTCCCAGGCTCCCTGGGCGGCATGAACTGGGGCAGTATTTCCACCGACCCGGTGCACGGCTTTATCTTTGTCAACGACATGCGCCTGGGCCTGTGGATCCAGATGGTGCCGTCGCAGAACAAGGCCCAGACTTCGTCCGGTGGCGAAGCGCTGAACACTGGCATGGGCGCGGTACCGCTCAAGGGCACGCCGTATGCGGTGAACAAAAACCGCTTCCTGTCGGTGGCCGGCATTCCGTGCCAGGCGCCGCCATTCGGCACCCTCACCGCCATCGACATGAAGACCCAGAAAGTCGCGTGGCAAGTGCCGGTGGGCACCGTTGAAGACACCGGCCCGCTGGGCATCCGCATGCACCTGCCGATCAAGATCGGTCTGCCGACCCTCGGCGGCACGCTGTCGACCCAGGGCGGCCTGATCTTTATCGCCGGCACCCAGGACTTCTACCTGCGCGCCTTCAACAGCGGCAACGGTGATGAAATCTGGAAGGCCCGCCTGCCCGTCGGCAGCCAAGGCGGCCCGATGACCTACGTGTCGCCGAAAACCGGCAAGCAGTACATCGTGGTCACCGCCGGCGGTGCGCGCCAGTCCACCGACCGTGGCGACTACGTGATCGCCTACGCCCTGCCATAACCCCTCTGTCCGCGCGGTGCCCTTGCACCGCGCGCTCCGGCATCGGCAACAAGCCCCTTCTACATCGCCTGCATTTCAATAGGTGAGCGGTATCGTTAGTGGCATTTGGTCATGGTTTGTAAAGGGCCAGCAAGTCGGGTCGCTATTAATTGCAGGACGTTTCCTAGACAATCCCTGCCGCCTTGTGCCTGTTGGAATCGCTGGCTAGTCTGCGGTCCGTCACTGCCAAATCAGTGATCGGGTTTAGTCGCCTGATCTTCCAACGCGTGCATGGTCCTTCATGAGTTTTATGGTGGCTGTGCGCAGGGCACCTTCGGGTGCGCCGGTATTTTCGCGTTGGAGCCGGTCGACTAACCTGCGTACAGCCGCCACCCTCGTTTAGTCGCGAAAGGTGTCGGCCCCTCATCCAACGCGAAGGTACACCATGAATAAAGTCATACCCGATCCACCCTTTGATCCCGCCAAAGACCGCGCCGCCTTCAACCGCGCCATCGACCACTACCTGCCCACTCAAGGCCTCCACTCGGTCAACGAAGACCTGAGTTTCGAAGATACCCTGCTTTACACCGCCAGCTTGCTCGACAGCGCTTCCGCCACGGCGCTGGATTGCGGTGACCTGCTACCAACCCCCGAACGGGCGAAGATTCTGGCCGTGTGGCATTTGCTGGAAATTGCAAAGACCACCGTGGATCGCTCCATCGAATGCCTGAAACCCGCAAAAGCAACTGCCTGAACGCGTTAAAAATGTGGGAGGGGGCAACTCGAAGCGTCGCACCGCCCCTCCCACATTGGGTCCAGCAGTGTATGTAAGGCCTTACTCAGGCACGGGCAACTCAAACTCCGCACCCTGCTGGTACTCCCGCGGCGTACAACCAAACTCGCGACGAAACACCGTATGCAGGTACTGCGCCGACTTGAAGCCGCACTTGGCGGCAATATCGGCAATCGCCAGTTCGTGGCTTTCCAGGCCCTTGGCGGCGGCGGCGAGTTTGAAACGCAGGATCTCGTCATGCACGCTGCAGCCGCGCACCTTGCGAAAGTGCGCTTCCAGGGATGAGCGCGACACGCCGACATAGGCGGCCACCTGCGCGGTCTTGATGCCCTGGCAGGCGTACTGGCGGATAAACAGCAGCGCCTGCATCACGTACGGATTACCCAAGGGTTGATGCAAGCTGGAGGCCTGCACATTGATCGCCTCCGGCGGCACCAGGACCTGCGTGCCCACGCACGGTTTGCCGTGCAGCATCTGGTGCAGCAAGGCGGCGGCCGTGCGCCCCATGGTTTCCGTGCCCTGGATCACCGAACTCAGCGGCACCCGCGTGAGGGTGCGGGTCAGGGGGTCATTGTCGATGCCGATCAATGCGACTTGCTCCGGCACGGCGATGCCGGCGGTGAGGCAGGCTTGCAGCAGTTGTCGGGCGCGGGCGTCGGTGACGGCGATGATGCCGATGGGCTTGGGCAGGCTGTGCAGCCAGGCAATCTGCTGTTCCACCGCGCTGTCCCACAACGGCGCGCTGGTGCCCAGGCCGCGATACACCTCGACGTGCAGACCATCGCGTTGCAGCAGGCGGCGAAAGGCTTTTTCACGCTCCTGGGCCCAGCGATTGGCCTGGGCCTCGGGCAGGCTGAAACAGGCAAATCGGGTCAGCCCGGCCTCGATCAGGTGCTCGTACGCCAGCTTCATCAACTCATGGTTGTCGGTGGCCACGTAGGGAATGCCCTTGGGATAAGCGCGCGCGTCTTCATACGAGCCACCCACCGCCACCACCGGCAACTTGCTGTCGGCCAACGCTTCGCCGATCAGCGGGTCGTCGAAGTCGGCAATGATGCCGTCGCCCTGCCAGCGCTCGATACCGCGCAGGCGACAGAGAAAATCCTCCTCGAGGAACAAATCCCAGGACGCGCGCGTGCTGCTCAGGTAATTGCCGATGCCGGCGATGATGCCGCGGTCGTAGATTTTGCTGCCGTTAAACAACAGGGCGATGCGGTGGACGGGCGGTAGGGTTTTCATTGTTTTTGTCCTGGGGCCAGTCGCAACAGACTAGCCCTCGCCAGTCAAAATCGCACTACACCTTGGTGATTTTCATAATCAGTGGGCCAGGTGCCGTTGCTAGTATCCAGGCACCGCCAAGAACAATAAGGAAAACGCCATGCCGTACTTCCCCGGTGTCGAGAAGGTTCGCTTCGAAGGCCCCAGCAGCGATGCCCCCCTCGCCTTTCGCCATTACGATGCCAACAAGTTGATCCTCGGCAAACCGATGCGCGAGCACCTGCGCATGGCCGCCTGTTATTGGCACACCTTCGTGTGGCCCGGTGCCGATATGTTTGGCATGGGCACCTTCAAGCGCCCGTGGCAGCGCAGTGGCGAGCCGATGGAAGTGGCCATCGGCAAGGCGGAGGCCGCGTTTGAGTTTTTCTCCAAGCTGGGCATCGACTACTACAGTTTTCACGACACCGACGTGGCGCCGGAAGGCAGTTCGATCAAGGAGTACCGCAACCACTTTGCGCAGATGGTCGACCACCTGGAGCGTCATCAGGAACAGACCGGCATCAAGTTGCTGTGGGGCACCGCCAACTGCTTCAGCAACCCGCGTTTTGCCGCCGGTGCCGCCAGTAACCCGGACCCGGAGGTGTTCGCCTATGCCGCCGCCCAGGTGTTCAGCGCGATGAACGCCACGCTGCGGCTCAAGGGCGCCAACTATGTGCTGTGGGGCGGCCGTGAAGGTTATGAAACCCTGCTCAACACCGACCTCAAGCGCGAGCGCGAACAGCTCGGGCGCTTTATGCGCATGGTGGTGGAACACAAGCACAAGATCGGCTTCAAGGGCGACCTGCTGATCGAGCCCAAGCCCCAGGAGCCGACCAAGCACCAGTACGACTACGACAGCGCCACGGTGTTCGGCTTTTTGCATGAGTACGGCCTGGAACACGAGATCAAGGTGAACATCGAGGCCAACCACGCCACCCTGGCCGGGCACAGCTTCCACCATGAGATTGCCACGGCCGTGTCCCTGGGCATCTTCGGCAGCATCGACGCCAACCGTGGCGACCCGCAGAACGGCTGGGACACCGACCAATTCCCCAACAGCGTCGAGGAGATGACCCTCGCCACCTATGAAATCCTCAAGGCCGGTGGCTTCAAGAATGGCGGCTACAATTTCGACTCCAAGGTCCGCCGCCAGAGCCTGGACGAAGTCGACCTGTTCCACGGGCATGTCGCCGCCATGGATGTACTCGCCCTGGCGCTCGAACGTGCGGCGGCCATGGTGCAGAACGACCAGTTGCAGCAGTTCAAGGACCAGCGCTATGCCGGCTGGCAGCAGCCGCTGGGCCAGGCCGTGCTGGCCGGTGAGTTCAGCCTGGAGTCGCTGGCCGAACATGCGTTTGCCCACGAACTGAACCCGCAGGCCGTGAGTGGTCGCCAGGAGATGCTGGAGGGGGTAGTCAACCGGTTTATTTATCGGTGACAGTGTGGCGAGCAGGCTTGTTGTGATGAGTGGGCTTGTTGTGGCGAGCGGGCTTGTTGTGGCGAGCGGGCTTGCCCCGCGCTGGGGCGCGAAGCGGCCCCATTACAGGCGATGTGTTTTTAGCTGACACACCGAGGTGCCTGGGTTTGGGGCCGCTTCGCAGCCCAACGCCGGGCAAGCCCGCTCGCCACAACAAGCCCGCTCGCCACAACAGCCCGGTTAGCCACAACACCCGGCTAGCCACAATTACAGTGTTC
>NZ_VFES01000048.1 GCF_007858185.1 Pseudomonas grimontii | reverse complement strand
ATCAAGCAATTCGTGTGGGTGCTTGTGGAGTCAGACTGATAGTCAACAAGATTATCAGCATCACAAGTTACTCCGCGAGAAATCAAAGAATAACCAACGATTGCTGAGCCAAGTTTAGGGTTTCTTAAAAACCCAAAGATGTTTGAACTGAAGAGTTTGATCATGGCTCAGATTGAACGCTGGCGGCAGGCCTAACACATGCAAGTCGAGCGGTAGAGAGAAGCTTGCTTCTCTTGAGAGCGGCGGACGGGTGAGTAATGCCTAGGAATCTGCCTGGTAGTGGGGGATAACGTTCGGAAACGGACGCTAATACCGCATACGTCCTACGGGAGAAAGCAGGGGACCTTCGGGCCTTGCGCTATCAGATGAGCCTAGGTCGGATTAGCTAGTTGGTGAGGTAATGGCTCACCAAGGCGACGATCCGTAACTGGTCTGAGAGGATGATCAGTCACACTGGAACTGAGACACGGTCCAGACTCCTACGGGAGGCAGCAGTGGGGAATATTGGACAATGGGCGAAAGCCTGATCCAGCCATGCCGCGTGTGTGAAGAAGGTCTTCGGATTGTAAAGCACTTTAAGTTGGGAGGAAGGGCCATTACCTAATACGTGATGGTTTTGACGTTACCGACAGAATAAGCACCGGCTAACTCTGTGCCAGCAGCCGCGGTAATACAGAGGGTGCAAGCGTTAATCGGAATTACTGGGCGTAAAGCGCGCGTAGGTGGTTTGTTAAGTTGGATGTGAAATCCCCGGGCTCAACCTGGGAACTGCATTCAAAACTGACTGACTAGAGTATGGTAGAGGGTGGTGGAATTTCCTGTGTAGCGGTGAAATGCGTAGATATAGGAAGGAACACCAGTGGCGAAGGCGACCACCTGGACTGATACTGACACTGAGGTGCGAAAGCGTGGGGAGCAAACAGGATTAGATACCCTGGTAGTCCACGCCGTAAACGATGTCAACTAGCCGTTGGGAGCCTTGAGCTCTTAGTGGCGCAGCTAACGCATTAAGTTGACCGCCTGGGGAGTACGGCCGCAAGGTTAAAACTCAAATGAATTGACGGGGGCCCGCACAAGCGGTGGAGCATGTGGTTTAATTCGAAGCAACGCGAAGAACCTTACCAGGCCTTGACATCCAATGAACTTTCTAGAGATAGATTGGTGCCTTCGGGAACATTGAGACAGGTGCTGCATGGCTGTCGTCAGCTCGTGTCGTGAGATGTTGGGTTAAGTCCCGTAACGAGCGCAACCCTTGTCCTTAGTTACCAGCACGTAATGGTGGGCACTCTAAGGAGACTGCCGGTGACAAACCGGAGGAAGGTGGGGATGACGTCAAGTCATCATGGCCCTTACGGCCTGGGCTACACACGTGCTACAATGGTCGGTACAGAGGGTTGCCAAGCCGCGAGGTGGAGCTAATCCCAGAAAACCGATCGTAGTCCGGATCGCAGTCTGCAACTCGACTGCGTGAAGTCGGAATCGCTAGTAATCGCGAATCAGAATGTCGCGGTGAATACGTTCCCGGGCCTTGTACACACCGCCCGTCACACCATGGGAGTGGGTTGCACCAGAAGTAGCTAGTCTAACCTTCGGGAGGACGGTTACCACGGTGTGATTCATGACTGGGGTGAAGTCGTAACAAGGTAGCCGTAGGGGAACCTGCGGCTGGATCACCTCCTTAATCGACGACATCAGCTGCTCCATAAGTTCCCACACGAATTGCTTGATTCATTGAAGAAGACGATAGAAGCAGCTTTAAGCTCCAAGCTGATAGCTCTTAGCTAATCAGTTGCGCTCGAAATTGGGTCTGTAGCTCAGTTGGTTAGAGCGCACCCCTGATAAGGGTGAGGTCGGCAGTTCGAATCTGCCCAGACCCACCAATTTTGTTATGGGGCCATAGCTCAGCTGGGAGAGCGCCTGCCTTGCACGCAGGAGGTCAACGGTTCGATCCCGTTTGGCTCCACCACTACTGCTTCTGCGTTATGAAAGCTTAGAAATGAGCATTCCATCAGTATGATGGTGAATGTTGATTTCTAGTCTTTGATTAGATCGTTCTTTAAAAATTTGGGTATGTGATAGAAAGATAGACTGAACGTTACTTTCACTGGTAACGGATCAGGCTAAGGTAAAATTTGTGAGTAACTCTTAATTGAGTATTATCGAATTTTCGGCGAATGTCGTCTTCACAGTATAACCAGATTGCTTGGGGTTATATGGTCAAGTGAAGAAGCGCATACGGTGGATGCCTTGGCAGTCAGAGGCGATGAAAGACGTGGTAGCCTGCGAAAAGCTTCGGGGAGTCGGCAAACAGACTTTGATCCGGAGATGTCTGAATGGGGGAACCCAGCCATCATAAGATGGTTACCTTACACTGAATACATAGGTGTAAGGGGCGAACCAGGGGAACTGAAACATCTAAGTACCCTGAGGAAAAGAAATCAACCGAGATTCCCTTAGTAGTGGCGAGCGAACGGGGACTAGCCCTTAAGTGGCTTTGAGATTAGCGGAACGCTCTGGAAAGTGCGGCCATAGTGGGTGATAGCCCTGTACGCGAAAATCTCTTAGTCATGAAATCGAGTAGGACGGAGCACGAGAAACTTTGTCTGAATATGGGGGGACCATCCTCCAAGGCTAAATACTACTGACTGACCGATAGTGAACTAGTACCGTGAGGGAAAGGCGAAAAGAACCCCGGAGAGGGGAGTGAAATAGATCCTGAAACCGTATGCGTACAAGCAGTGGGAGCCCACTTTGTTGGGTGACTGCGTACCTTTTGTATAATGGGTCAGCGACTTATTTTCAGTGGCGAGCTTAACCGAATAGGGGAGGCGTAGCGAAAGCGAGTCTTAATAGGGCGTCTAGTCGCTGGGAATAGACCCGAAACCGGGCGATCTATCCATGGGCAGGTTGAAGGTTGGGTAACACTAACTGGAGGACCGAACCGACTACCGTTGAAAAGTTAGCGGATGACCTGTGGATCGGAGTGAAAGGCTAATCAAGCTCGGAGATAGCTGGTTCTCCTCGAAAGCTATTTAGGTAGCGCCTCATGTATCACTGTAGGGGGTAGAGCACTGTTTCGGCTAGGGGGTCATCCCGACTTACCAAACCGATGCAAACTCCGAATACCTACAAGTGCCGAGCATGGGAGACACACGGCGGGTGCTAACGTCCGTCGTGAAAAGGGAAACAACCCAGACCGTCAGCTAAGGTCCCAAAGTTATGGTTAAGTGGGAAACGATGTGGGAAGGCTTAGACAGCTAGGAGGTTGGCTTAGAAGCAGCCACCCTTTAAAGAAAGCGTAATAGCTCACTAGTCGAGTCGGCCTGCGCGGAAGATGTAACGGGGCTCAAACCATACACCGAAGCTACGGGTATCACGTAAGTGATGCGGTAGAGGAGCGTTCTGTAAGCCTGTGAAGGTGAGTTGAGAAGCTTGCTGGAGGTATCAGAAGTGCGAATGCTGACATGAGTAACGATAATGGGTGTGAAAAACACCCACGCCGAAAGACCAAGGTTTCCTGCGCAACGTTAATCGACGCAGGGTTAGTCGGTCCCTAAGGCGAGGCTGAAAAGCGTAGTCGATGGAAAACAGGTTAATATTCCTGTACTTCTGGTTATTGCGATGGAGGGACGGAGAAGGCTAGGCCAGCTTGGCGTTGGTTGTCCAAGTTTAAGGTGGTAGGCTGGAATCTTAGGTAAATCCGGGATTCTAAGGCCGAGAGCTGATGACGAGTTACCTTTTAGGTAACGAAGTGGTTGATGCCATGCTTCCAAGAAAAGCTTCTAAGCTTCAGGTAACCAGGAACCGTACCCCAAACCGACACAGGTGGTTGGGTAGAGAATACCAAGGCGCTTGAGAGAACTCGGGTGAAGGAACTAGGCAAAATGGCACCGTAACTTCGGGAGAAGGTGCGCCGGTGAGGGTGAAGGACTTGCTCCGTAAGCTCATGCCGGTCGAAGATACCAGGCCGCTGCGACTGTTTATTAAAAACACAGCACTCTGCAAACACGAAAGTGGACGTATAGGGTGTGACGCCTGCCCGGTGCCGGAAGGTTAATTGATGGGGTTAGCTAACGCGAAGCTCTTGATCGAAGCCCCGGTAAACGGCGGCCGTAACTATAACGGTCCTAAGGTAGCGAAATTCCTTGTCGGGTAAGTTCCGACCTGCACGAATGGCGTAACGATGGCGGCGCTGTCTCCACCCGAGACTCAGTGAAATTGAAATCGCTGTGAAGATGCAGTGTATCCGCGGCTAGACGGAAAGACCCCGTGAACCTTTACTATAGCTTTGCACTGGACTTTGAATTTGCTTGTGTAGGATAGGTGGGAGGCTTTGAAGCGTGGACGCCAGTCTGCGTGGAGCCAACCTTGAAATACCACCCTGGCAACTTTGAGGTTCTAACTCAGGTCCGTTATCCGGATCGAGGACAGTGTATGGTGGGTAGTTTGACTGGGGCGGTCTCCTCCTAAAGAGTAACGGAGGAGTACGAAGGTGCGCTCAGACCGGTCGGAAATCGGTCGTAGAGTATAAAGGCAAAAGCGCGCTTGACTGCGAGACAGACACGTCGAGCAGGTACGAAAGTAGGTCTTAGTGATCCGGTGGTTCTGTATGGAAGGGCCATCGCTCAACGGATAAAAGGTACTCCGGGGATAACAGGCTGATACCGCCCAAGAGTTCATATCGACGGCGGTGTTTGGCACCTCGATGTCGGCTCATCACATCCTGGGGCTGAAGCCGGTCCCAAGGGTATGGCTGTTCGCCATTTAAAGTGGTACGCGAGCTGGGTTTAGAACGTCGTGAGACAGTTCGGTCCCTATCTGCCGTGGACGTTTGAGATTTGAGAGGGGCTGCTCCTAGTACGAGAGGACCGGAGTGGACGAACCTCTGGTGTTCCGGTTGTCACGCCAGTGGCATTGCCGGGTAGCTATGTTCGGAATAGATAACCGCTGAAAGCATCTAAGCGGGAAACTAGCCTCAAGATGAGATCTCACTGGGACCTTGAGTCCCCTGAAGGGCCGTCGAAGACTACGACGTTGATAGGTTGGGTGTGTAAGCGCTGTGAGGCGTTGAGCTAACCAATACTAATTGCCCGTGAGGCTTGACCATATAACACCCAAGCAATTTGACTACTCCTGACTTGGAAACAAGCAGAAGCATCAGATTGCGGTGTGTGAAGACGCAACGAACCGAAAGTTCGATGTTCACAAAACACCGAAAGCTGTCACATACCCAATTTGCTGAAGCGAGGCCAACTGGCCACGACTCAGTACCCGAATTTCTTGACGACCATAGAGCATTGGAACCACCTGATCCCATCCCGAACTCAGTAGTGAAACGATGCATCGCCGATGGTAGTGTGGGGTTTCCCCATGTGAGAGTAGGTCATCGTCAAGATTAAATTCCGAA
>NZ_VFES01000047.1 GCF_007858185.1 Pseudomonas grimontii | reverse complement strand
ACCCGCGGTTGTGGCAGCTGGCTTGGGGGCAGGTTTGGCAGCAGCAGGTTTAGCAGCTGGCTTCGCGGCAGGTTTGGCAGCAGCGGTTTTGGCAGTTGGCTTCGCGGCAGGTTTGGCAGCAGCGGTTTTGGCAGCTGGCTTCGCGGCGGGTTTGGCAGCAGCGATTTTGGCAACTGGCTTGGCGGCCGCTTTAGCCGGTGCACGAGCACCCAGCACTTTCGCTACGGCTTCCTTCACACGACCAACACCCTGGGCCAGTTTCAGGCTTTCTTGAGCATCTTTTTTGAGTTGGGAAATGTAGGTGCGGGTTTCAGCCTGGCGATCCTTGAGAGCGTCCAGCAGGTCTTCGAGTTCTTTGACAGCGTCTTTGGCCTTGGCTTGTGCCTTGGCCTTGCCGGCAGTAGCGGCGTCTTGCAGTTTGGTGCGGGATTTGTGCAGCTTTTCTTGCGCTTTACCGCGTTGTTTTTCCAGCTTGGCGAGCAGTTTTTCTGCATCGGCCAACGCTTGGGAACATGCGCTTTCCAGATGTTCGAGCAGGCTGCCCGACAATTGTTGGAGTAAATGCAACGGGGTATTTACAGGCTTCTGTTTGGCCGACATGGTTTACCTCCTGGCTGACGTGGGTGCGGCTCATACTAGCCCTCTGCTCTTACCGCCGCTAGGGCATGTTGACAGTATCGTTTGCGTTGCGTTGCACGGTGCGAAAATTCTTATCGATATAACGAAAATACGCCGCACTTTTTACGCACCCGCACTGGCATAATCCGTCGCACTTTCGGCAGGAGAATGCCCATGTCGCGTTACCTTTTTCTTATGCTGGGCCTGGCGATTTCCGCGGCCAATGCGAGCGAGCAATCACCGTCAAAAACCACCTCCCAAGACCAACACGACCTTGCGTACAGCCTGGGCGCCAGCCTCGGTGAGCGCCTGCGCCAGGAAGTCCCGGACCTGCAGATCCAGGCCTTGATCGACGGCCTCAAGCAAGCCTATCAAGGCAAGCCACTGGCGTTGGATAACGCACGCATCGAACAGATTCTTGCCCAGCATGAAGCGCAGTCCGAAGCCGACGTCCAAGCCCCAAAAAGTGAAAAGGCGCTCGCCGCCGAGCAGCAGTTTTTAGCCAAAGAAAAAGCCGCGAAAGGAGTACGCGAGCTGGCCGATGGAATCCTGCTCACGGAACTGACACCCGGCAGTGGTAACAAGCCTGGCGCGAATGATCAGGTTCAAGTGAATTACGTTGGACGATTGCCCGACGGCACGGTCTTCGATCAGAGCACGCAGCCCCAATGGTTTCGCCTGGACAGTGTGATCAGCGGCTGGAGCAGCGCGTTGCAGCAGATGCCGGTCGGGGCCAAATGGCGCCTGGTGATCCCATCGGCCCAAGCTTATGGTGGCGACGGTGCCGGCGAGTTGATCCCGCCGTATACGCCCCTGATATTCGAGATCGAGTTGCTCGACACCCGTCATTGACCCAATAAAAAACGGTGCGCCATGCGCACCGTTTTTATCTCGCCAGCCAAGGTCAGGCCTGGGCGGCAGCTTCTTCCTTATGGGCGTTGTGGAGCACTTCGATCAGGCAGTCTTCCAGTTCGAAACGCTCATGGAGCAGGCCACCCAACTCCTTGAATTTCTCGGCAACACATTGGCCGGCATCACACAGGTCGGTGAACGCCAGCAGCTTCTCAGTGATGACATCGATGCGCGGGTAAAGGGTCTCGGCCAGTTCCAGACCACGCTGATCGTCGAAGGCTTCCGCCTCTTTGGTCAGCTGCTCGTAGACGCCGAAATGACCGGCAGACACGTAGTCCACCAATACACCGCAAAAATCCTGCAACGGTTCACGATTTTCAGCCAAGGCCTCGGGTTTGGCACCAAGAGCATCAAAGGCCCGAACCAGTTCGTGACGTGCCTTCAACCAGCTGTCGATCAGCTTGTGCACCCCACCCCAGCGTTCCTGAGCATTCTGACAACTTTCCAGCATGATGATCTCTCTTCCCTATAGGGACGCTGCCGCCTGATGCCCGCGCGACACTTCAAGGATAAAACAGCAGCGGGCCAAGGCTGCGTTCGACAAACGGTTTCAATAACGCATGCGGGCCAGATTATGCCCCCATGACTATGGCTTCAAGGTACGCAGGAGAGAAAGTTCATACAAGTGTTTAATCCCTTCCTACGAACTGCGGCCTCCGTTCAGCGCCTCGCCGAATGTAAAGGATGGCTCGAAAACAGTCGGGAAAATTGCATGACGCCAAGGATCAACATGCCCAGGAAGAACAACAGGCTCCACTCGGGAAGGCTCAGGTCAAACAGCGTCCAGCTTATTTCCATGCAATCGACAGTGCCTTTGACCGTCAATTGCAATGCCTGCCACAGCGACAGGTTTTCGATCATGTGACTGAGACTGGGCCAGCAATCGGTGGCCTGATCAGGCGCGGCATTTTGCAGCAGCACCTGGCGCACCGCGGTGATGGCGCCCAACAACGCGCATACCATGCTCGTAACCCCATACAGGTAAAAAGTGGAACGCCTGGGGTTGTGGATGGCGGCGACCAGATTGATCAGCGTGAAGGCAGCCAGAAAGACCCGTTGCATCTGGCAAAGGAAACAAGGGCGTAACGAGGCACCGAACTCAAGATAGAAGGACGCGCCCAGCGTCAGCGCACCCGCCATGAACGCAAGGAAAAACAAGGAGCGTGAAGGGGCCAAAGACATGCTTTATCCGCATCGCGAGAGATAGGTCGTTACGTTAGAGTAAAGGCCTGACCCCTTTCAATACGCGCCAGAGCAGACGATTCCGTGAGAACGTAGGGACATCCCGTCAGAGCACGGAAGACTTGAAGCGTGCGAGCGTAGGAGTTTGCTTCAAAGGGCTTCAGGACCGGTATATGGCAGCATTGAAGGGCTGGCTGTCAGATGGATCTGAGCCAACCCTCTACTTCTTTCCTACATCAAACTCGGGCGGGAACTGGCAACGGAGACGCCAGCAAACGGTTATCCAACAGGCCCAGGCCTTCCTGGAACAACTGGTTGCTGCGCTCGGTGTCGCCCAACTGGGCCAACAGCCGCGCCAGTTCGGCACAGGCCTCGGGATTACGCTGCACCTGCAGGCTGCTTTCCAGGTAATCCCGCGCCTTGCCCCACAGGCTGTTCTGCAGGCACAGGCGACCCAACGTCAGCAACAGGCTGGCATCACCCGGATGGTCCTTGAGCCAACCTTCGGCAAACTTCAGTTGCCGGGCCGGCTCACTGCCGCGCAGCAAGCCGTAGAGACGAATCAGGTGGCTGTCGTAGCTGCGCTTGATAGCACCGCGCAACGCCTTCTCCGCCTTGGCATCGGCGCCCAATTGACGCAGTTGCTCGGCATAGGCCAAGACCAGCTGCGGCTCCTGGCGCTGGGCGGAAGTGAGTTGTTGCCAGGCCCGCTCAAGAGATTGCAAGCCGGCTTCGCCCTGCTCTTCGCGCTGGGCCGCCAGGCTCAGGTTCTCCCCCCAGGCACGACGTTCCAGCTCGGCCAATTCGCTGGCGGGCAGCACCTTGTCCTTGCGCAGCTCCGGCAACAGGCGGATCACCGAAGGCCAGTCGCCCCGCTGCTGGTGCAGACGCTGCAATTGGCGCAGCACTTGGCCGTTGTGGGGATGACGCTCGTGCATGGCCTGCAAGGTAGTGAGCGCACCGTCAGTATCGCCACGGTCCAATTGCAACTGCGCATGGCTCAAGGCAACCGCCAGCTCGGCTTGGGGCTGACGCTCCAGGGCGCGTTCGAGCAAACCGTCCGACTCTTCGTAACGGCCCTGCTCATTCGCCGCCCGGGCCGCGCCCAGGTAGTACAGCAATGGCTGGCGCTCGGCTTCGGCGGCTCGGTGCAGGTGACGTTCGGCACTGGCCCAACGGCCTTCGGCGAGGTCCATCTGGCCCTGTTCGATGGCGATCTGCACGCGGCGACTGCGGTTACGCCGCGACCACGGGTTCACCACGCCACCCGAGGTGGTGACCAGGCTCAGCAATACGCGGATCAAGTAGATTGCCAGGCCGAAGACAAACACTGCCACCACGGTAGCCCATAGGCTCGACTCGTAATGCAGCACATGAGGATAGGTAATCAGCACATAGCCGGTGTGTTTCGAAATGCCCACAGCCAGCGCCAGGGCGATTGCAATCGCCAGCACCAGGATCACATAGAAACGCTTCATCGGCTCTACTCCTGCTTCGCCGAGGTAGCCGCCGGCGTGGCCGCCGCCTTGGCTTCGTCGGCAGACAGATGACGACGCTCGAGGTACGCCTGCACCGCAGCCAGGCTTGCCGCCAGGTCCGGTGTCACCACCGAGACGGCCTTGGGCTCAAGCTCGGCAATACGCGCCAGCATCGCCTTGCTCTGCGGGTTGTCCTGGTTGAAGTTGTCCTGCAACACGCTGCGCGCCTCGCCCAGGGAACGGCTGTACACCGCCGACTCACCATTGAGCGCGGCCCATTGCGCTTGCTCCAGGGCCAGGCTGAGGGCCAGGCGCACCTGGTTCAGGCCTTGGCCGGCGAGCAGTGGACGAATGTTGTCGTCGGGGTTGAAGTCGATGCGGAAGTAACGGGAAATCTGCTCCCACCACTGGCTCCAACGGCTGTCCGTATCAGTGCTAGGGCGCCCCTGGGATGCGGGCTCGGTCAGTTGATACTCAGGGGCGATGGCCGCTAGTTGCACGACCTGATCGCGCAGGGCCGCCAATTGCAGATACAACCCGGTGCGATCCGGCTGCTCAGTACTGCGCAACGCGGCAAGGCTCTTGGCCAGTTGCTCGCGGGCAGCGTAGGAGCCTGGATCGCTTTGCTCGCGAAGAATCTCATCTGCGCCCTGGACCAGCGCCTGGGCGCTGTTGATGTCCTGCAAGGCAGACAAGCGCAAACTCGCCAGGCGAATCAAGTGCTCGGCCTCAGCCAGGCGCCAATCCTTGCGGCTGGCACCCAGTACGGTTTCCAGCCGCTGGCTCAAGTGCTGCTGGTCACCCTGCAACTGCGCCACCAGACGACGGCGCTCCTCCAGCTCATCCGCACCCGGCAGTTGCGCCAGGCGTGCAGCCAGTTGTTGCTGGCTTTGCTTGAGGGTCTGGGATTGGTCATCCAGGGTCTGCACTTGGCCCAGCTGTTGCTGGCTGCTGGCTTGCAGGGCACGGACCTGCCAGATCCCCCAACCGCCGGCGGCAACACCCGCAGCGCCAAGCAGCAGGGCGACAACTGCCAGGCCATTGCCGCGGCGCGGCGCGGTGACCGGTGACTCAACCGGCGCATCAAGTGCGGGTTGGGTTTCATCTTTAGGCAAGGCTGTTTCGCTCACGTATCCGTCCTTTGCGTATCAGAGAGTGGGAACGGGATGACTCCGTAACGCCACTAACAAAGCCGCGGCACTCGCGCCGCGACAATCCACAACTTTTTCTGCGCCTGCGGCCCGCGCCATCTCGGCGACTCGCGGGCTGGGCACGAACAACGGCAGCTGTGCCACCTGTGGCCAATCGGGTCCGGCCAAGGCTTGCAGGTGCAAAAAACCCTGCCCACTGCTGACCACCAGGCCGTTCAAGCGTTCCAACTGGATGCGCCGAGTCAGTACACCCGTGTCGTAAGTCGGCAGGAAACGGCGATATAACTCCAAGTAGTCGACACTAGCACCTTGCTCACGCAAACGCTCAGCCAGCAGCTCCCGACCGCCCTCGCCGCGCAGGATCAACACCCGTGCATCCGGCCGTGCGATAGCCTCGCGCAACGCAGGCAATTGAAGCAAGGCCTCGCTGTCGTCGCCGGTTTGGGGATAGTGAACGTGGAGGCCGTGGTCAGCCAGTACCTGCGCGGTGGCCGCACCGACGCTGAACCACGGCAGTTGCGGCGAGGCGTGATCCAACTGCTGCACGGCAAGCCGCGCGGCCGGTTTGCTCACTACGATCACCGCACAATAGCGGCCAAGATCGCCGAAGACGGCCTGTTGTTCGGGGGTAACGGGTAACGGCTCGATGTCCAGCAAAGGCAAGCTGCTGCTGAAGATACCGGCTTTGGACAACGCCGCCGCCAGGGCCGCCGATTCCTCGGCAGGCCGTGTCAGCAGCACTCGCCAATCGGTCACTGCGGGCCGGCCTCGCCGTAGACCTTTTGCAGAATGGCGCCAGCGCCCTTGTCCAGCAGCTCTTCAGCCACCTGGACACCCAGGGCGACGGCATCACGCTGCGGGCCACGGACTTCGGCAGTCAGCAGCGTGCCCCCTTGCGGATCCCCAACCAGGCCACGCAGCCACAGGTTTTCACCTTCGAGCACGGCGTAACACGCGATCGGCACCTGACAGCCACCGTTGAGGTGCTTGTTCAAGGCGCGTTCGGCCGTGACACGCACTTCAGTGTCGTGGTGATCCAGGGGTTTGAGCAGCGCGTGGATCTCACTGTCGGCGGTGCGGCATTCGATGCCCACGGCGCCTTGCCCGCCAGCTGGCAGGCTGTCTTCGACACTGATGGCCGAGGTGATGCGGTCTTCGAAGCCCAGACGGATCAGGCCGGCGGCGGCGAGGATGATCGCGTCATATTCGCCGGCATCCAGCTTGGCCAGACGGGTGTTGACGTTGCCACGCAGAAAGCGGATCTGCAGGTCCGGACGACGGGTCAACAACTGTGCCTGGCGACGCAGGCTGGAGGTGCCGACAATGCTGCCCAGAGGCAGGTCGTCCAAGGACGCGTAAGTGTTGGAAACGAACGCGTCGCGCGGGTCTTCACGCTCACAGATGCAAAACAGGCCCAGGCCTTCGGGGAAGTCCATGGGCACGTCTTTCATTGAGTGCACGGCGATGTCGGCTTCGTTTTCCAGCAGCGCGGTTTCCAGTTCCTTGACGAACAGGCCCTTGCCACCGATCTTCGACAACGGCGAGTCGAGCAACTTGTCGCCGCGACTGACCATGGGCACCAAGGTCACCTTGAGGCCGGGATGAGCCTGTTCGAGGCGTGCTTTGACGTATTCGGCCTGCCACAAGGCCAGGGCGCTTTTACGGGTGGCGATGCGGATTTCGCGAGAGGACATGGATCAATCCGTACTGAATAGATACGGCAGATAATAACAGCTCAGGCAAATACGCTTTGATTTGAATCAGCAAGTGCGGGGCCTCCCTGGCCACGGCGCACCGGGATAATGAATGCAGTCTCGCCAAAACCCTCGGGCTAAAGCTGCTGCATCATCTTGCGCACGCCAGCGACATGGCGCCGGCTGACGATCAACGCATCCCCGTTAAGCCCTTTGAGAAATAACTGAAAGTGTCCAAGGGGCGTGCGCTGCAGGCGCTCGATTCGCTCGCGGGCCACCAGCGCATTACGGTGGATTCGCACGAAGCGGTCACCGAATTCATCCTCAAGGGCCTTGAGCGGCTCATCGAGCAACACTTCGCCAGACTCATGCCGCAGGGTCACGTACTTGTGATCAGCAATGAAGTAGACCACCTGGTTCAAGGGGATCAGCTCGATGCCTTTGCGTGTGCGGGCGCTGATATGGCTGCGTGGCCCATTACCGCTTTGGGCGGCGGGCTGGGTCAGGGCAGCGAGTTGGGCGCGGTTGGGACGTTCGGCTTTCTTCAGGGCCCTGAGCAAGGCCTCGGCAGTCACTGGCTTGACTACGAAGCTGACACCACTGGCTTCCAGTGTCTGCGCGGCAAACTCTTCTTGTGCGGCGCACAACACCACGGCTGGTGGCGATTCGCGCTCGCTCAGGCGGGCAGCAACTTGCAGGCCATCAAGGCCCGGCATGCGGATATCGAGCAACACCACGTCCGGCTTGAGGCTTTCGATCAACGTCAACGCCTCCTCCCCGCTGGTGGCACTCGGTTCAAGGACTGTATAACCCTCGAGCTCACTGACCAAACGGCTCAGTCGCTCGCGGGCTTGGGGTTCGTCATCAACGATCAGGACATTCATATAGCGCTGGATTCCTGCGTGAGTCTCGCACAAGGATAGCGTAGACAGGTGCGGTGACTTGCGTCACAGCGATCCACGCTAAGACTAGCGCGAGCGGCAAAAAGTGCCCTGACAGCGGCACCCATATTTACCCGGACCTGTTCAATAGCGCCCAAGACCTGCTGCCTTCGGGCATCGTCGTAGGGTTTGCTGATACACAATCCGAATACCCCCCCTTTTAAATGGATAGTCAGGCTCTGACCGCATTACCCGACTTTGGTGCATTCACACACTATCAGTCCAACTGTAGACGCTCGCCGAGACGATATTGCTCAATCGTCAAATATCGTATCAATAAGCACCTGCCTCCAGTCTCGTCCCGGACGCGGTCGGCGGCAAGGCACTTAGCCATCCTTTGCACAAATAAAAATGCCGACGACCCGCAGCACCGCCTCCAAGGGCAACCCTGTTATTATCGCCGGCACACTTTCATGCCTCTTAATAAGCAGACCACGAGCGAATCCATGAGCACCGACAAGACCAACCAGTCCTGGGGCGGCCGCTTCAGTGAACCCGTCGACGCCTTCGTCGCCCGCTTCACCGCCTCCGTCACCTTTGACCAGCGCCTGTTCCGCCACGACATCATGGGCTCTATCGCCCATGCGACGATGCTGGCCAAGGTCGGCGTGCTGACCGACGCCGAGCGCGACAGCATCATCGATGGCCTGACCACCATCCGCGGTGAGATCGAAGCCGGTACGTTCGACTGGCGTGTCGACCTGGAAGACGTGCACATGAACATCGAGGCTCGTCTTACCGACCGTATCGGTGTGACCGGCAAGAAACTGCACACCGGTCGTAGCCGTAACGACCAGGTGGCCACCGACATCCGCCTGTGGCTGCGCGATGAAATCGACCTGATCCTGTCCGAAATTACCCGCTTGCAGAAAGGCTTGCTGGAGCAGGCCGAGCGTGAAGCGGACACCATCATGCCCGGTTTCACCCACCTGCAAACCGCACAACCCGTGACCTTCGGCCATCACCTGCTGGCCTGGTTCGAGATGCTCAGCCGCGACTACGAGCGCCTGGTCGATTGCCGCAAGCGCGCCAACCGCATGCCGCTCGGCAGCGCTGCACTGGCGGGCACCACCTACCCGATCGACCGCGAGTACACCGCACAACTGCTGGGTTTCGACGCCGTCGGCGGCAACTCCCTGGACGGCGTGTCGGACCGTGACTTCGCCATCGAGTTCTGCGCCGCCGCCAGCATCGCAATGATGCACCTGTCGCGCTTCTCCGAGGAGCTCGTGCTGTGGACCAGTGCGCAATTCCAGTTCATCGACCTGCCGGACCGCTTCTGCACCGGCAGCTCGATCATGCCGCAAAAGAAAAACCCCGACGTGCCCGAGCTGGTGCGTGGCAAGAGCGGCCGTGTATTCGGCGCACTAATGGGCCTGCTGACCCTGATGAAAGGCCAGCCTTTGGCCTACAACAAGGACAACCAGGAAGACAAGGAACCGCTGTTCGACGCCGCCGACACCCTGCGCGACTCACTGCGCGCCTTTGCCGACATGATCCCGGCGATCAAGCCCAAGCACGCGATCATGCGTGAAGCGGCCCTGCGCGGTTTCTCCACGGCGACTGACCTGGCGGACTACCTGGTACGCCGCGGCCTGCCGTTCCGCGACTGCCACGAGATCGTTGGCCATGCGGTGAAATACGGCGTGGACACCGGCAAGGACCTGGCGGAAATGAGCCTGGAAGAACTGCGTCAGTTCAGTGACCAGATCGAACAGGACGTGTTTGCCGTGCTGACCCTGGAAGGTTCGGTGAATGCCCGTAACCACGTGGGCGGTACCGCGCCGGCGCAGGTGAAGGCTGCGGTCGTGCGCGGCCAGGCCCTGCTCGCGAGCCGCTAAAAAATGCGGGAGGGGCTTGCCCCATATGCGCTAACCAAATCTCCCACTCCATAGCTCATCTTGCTGGTATCCCCGTTTTCGCGGGGATTCACGCAGTTTCCGACTTATCGTTCCCCACTCTTCAAGGCAAGTAAATAA
>NZ_VFES01000046.1 GCF_007858185.1 Pseudomonas grimontii | reverse complement strand
GCTGCCGATTCAGGCTCGAGGCGCGGCCGACGCAGCCTCGCTTGCGCTCGGCAGCTGCTACGGATTTGCGCGGTGTTGGATAAGACGGTATCTACGCAGAAGGCTCGCTCAAGTTGTGTAGATACCCGTGCCCCGATGAGGGAGTGTCAGTTGATGCATCTGTAACCGACCCACCGCTATCGGGGGCAAGTCGAATCGTCGCACCGCCCCTCCCACACTTGATTGCATTTCAAGTTGGAATCAGAAGAAACCCAGTGGATTGATGTCGTAGCTCACCAGCAAATTCTTGGTCTGCTGGTAGTGATCGAGCATCATCTTGTGGTTCTCACGCCCCACGCCCGACTTCTTGTAGCCGCCAAACGCCGCATGCGCCGGGTACAGGTGATAACAGTTGGTCCACACGCGGCCAGCCTTGATCGCGCGGCCCATGCGGTAGGCGCGGTTGATGTCGCGGGTCCACAGCCCGGCGCCGAGGCCGAATTCGCTGTCGTTGGCAATCGCCAGGGCTTCGGCTTCGTCCTTGAAGGTGGTGATACCCACCACCGGCCCGAAGATTTCTTCCTGGAACACGCGCATCTTGTTGTGGCCCTTGAGCAGGGTCGGCTGGATGTAGTAACCGCTGGACAGGTCGCCCTCCAGGCGCTCGGCCGCGCCGCCGGTGAGCAGCTCGGCGCCCTCCTCCTGGGCGATCTTGAGGTAGGAGAGGATCTTGTCGTATTGCTGTTCGGACGCCTGGGCACCGACCATGGTCTCGGTGTCCAACGGGTTGCCGCGCTTGATCTTGACGATCTTCTTCATCACCACTTTCATGAAGTCGTCGTAGATCGACTCCTGCACCAGCGCCCGCGACGGGCAGGTGCACACTTCGCCTTGGTTGAAGAACGCCAGCACCAAGCCTTCGGCGGCTTTTTCGATGAATTGCGGCTCGGCCTGCATGATGTCTTCGAAGAAGATGTTCGGCGACTTGCCGCCCAGCTCAACGGTGGACGGAATCAGGTTTTCGGCCGCCGCATGCATGATGTGCGCGCCGATTGGGGTCGAGCCGGTAAAGGCGATCTTGGCGATGCGCTTGCTGGTGGCCAGCGCCTCCCCGGCTTCGCGGCCAAAGCCCTGCACGATGTTGAGCACGCCCGGTGGCAGCAGGTCATTGATCAGCTCGGCAAACACCATGATCGACAGCGGCGTCTGCTCGGCCGGCTTGAGCACGATGCAGTTACCGGCGGCCAGTGCCGGGGCGAGTTTCCAGGCGGCCATCAGCAGCGGAAAGTTCCACGGAATAATTTGCCCGACCACGCCCAATGGCTCATGGAAGTGATAGGCCGCGGTGTGTTCGTTGATCTCGGCGGCACCGCCTTCCTGGGCGCGGATGCAGCCGGCGAAGTAGCGGAAGTGGTCGGCGGCCAGGGGCACGTCGGCGTTGAGGGTTTCGCGCACGGCCTTACCGTTGTCCCAGGTTTCAGCAACGGCCAGCACTTCGAGATTCTGCTCGATACGGTCGGCGATTTTCAGCAGCACCAGCGAACGATCCTGGGGCGAGGTCTTGCCCCAGGCGTCGGCGGCGGCATGGGCGGCGTCAAGGGCTTTGTCGATATCGGCGACGTTGGAGCGCGGGAATTCAGCGATCACCTCACCGGTCACCGGCGAGGTGTTGGTGAAGTACTCACCGCTGAGCGGCGCGACGAACTCACCGCCGATGTAATTGCCGTAGCGCTGCTTGAAGCTGACGATGGCGCCAGGGGTGCCAGGTTGTGCGTAGATCATGTTAAAGCCTCTGTCTGGGTCCGGGCCTGTCGGTCAACAGGCGATGACCCGATAGTAAAGAGCCCCCGTTGCCGGGCGAATGCGCCGTTGGCAGGGGGGGACTTGTCATTTGGTCGTAGATTCAGTGCTTGGCGACCAGCTCTTTGGGCAGCTTGAAGGTCCAGAGCATGCCGCCCTGGTTGAAGTCCTTGATGCGCTTGGCCACTTCACCGCCCCACAACGGCACTGCGCCGCCCCAGCCGGAGAGCACCGAGACGTACTGTTCGCCGTCCATTTCCCAGGTCACAGGCGAGCCGAGCACGCCGGAGCCAGTCTGGAATTCCCAGACCTTCTCGCCAGTCTTGGCGTTAAACGCTTGCAGGAAGCCTTCCGGCGTACCGGTGAACACCAGGTTGCCCTTGGTGGTCAGCACCCCGCCCCACAGCGGCGCGAAGTTCTTGTGGCGCCAGACTTCCTTGCCGGTCTTCGGGTCGATGGCGCGCAGCACGCCGATGTAGTCTTCGTTCAGCGGCTTGATGGTGAAGCCCGCCCCCAGGAACGCCGCGCCCTTCTTGTAGGCGATGCCTTCGTTCCAGATGTCCATGCCCCACTCGTTGGACGGCACATAGAACAGCCCGGTGTCGCGGTTATAGGCCATCGGCATCCAGTTCTTCGCACCGAGGAAGGCCGGCGCGACAAACACTGAGGTACCCTTGGTTTCGCTGCCCGGCGCGCCTGGGCGGCTGGCTTCGTTGTAGATCGGCCGACCGTCCTTATCCAGGCCGGTGGCCCAGGTGATCTTGTCGACAAACGGGAAGCCGCGGATGAACTTGCCGTTGGTGCGGTCGAGCACGTAGAAGAAGCCGTTGCGGTCAGCGGTGGCCGCGGCTTTGATTTCCTTGCCGCCTTCGGTGTAGTTGAAGGAGATCAGCTCGTTGACGCCGTCATAGTCCCAACCGTCGTGGGGCGTGCTCTGGAAGTGCCACTTGATGGTGCCGTCGTCCGGGTTCAGCGCCAGGCGCGAGGACGAGTAGAGGTTGTCGCCAGGGCGCAGGTGCGAGTTCCACGGCGCCGGGTTGCCGGTGCCGAACAGCAGCAGGTTGGTTTCCGGGTCGTAGTAGCCGCCCAGCCACGGTGCGGCGCCGCCGGTTTTCCACAAATCCCCCGGCCAGGTCTTGCCCGCCTCGCCGCCGGAGATGCCGTTTTCCACGGCTTTGCCGTCCTTGTAGACATAGCCCATATGGCCTTCGACGGTCGGGCGACTCCACAGCAGCTCGCCATTTTTCGGGTCGTAGGCTTCGATCTTGCCCACCACGCCGAACTCGCCACCGGCCACGCCAGTGATCAGCTTGCCGTTGATCACCAGGGGCGCGGCACTGATCGAGTAGCCGTCCTTGTGGTCGGCGACTTTTTTGCTCCACACCACTTTGCCGGTGTCTTTGTTCAGCGCCACCAGCTTGGCGTCGAGGGTGCCGAAGAACACCAGGTCGCCGTACAGCGCCACGCCACGGTTGATCACGTCACAGCACGGGCGGATGTCATCAGGCAGACGCGCATCGTACTGCCAGAGCTTCTTGCCGGTGCGCGCATCCACCGCGAACACCCGCGAGTAGGAACCGGTGAGGTACATCACCCCGTCCTTGATCATCGGCTGAGCCTGTTGCCCACGCTGTTTCTCACCACCAAAGGAAAACGCCCAGACCGGGCGCAGTTCCTTGACGTTGTCGACGTTCAGGGTGTCGAGGGGGCTGTAGCGCTGGCCCTGCACGCCCAGGCCGTTGGTGACGATCTGCGCGGGGTTTTTCGGGTCCTGGAGGATGTCCTCATCGGTGACCGAGGCCATGGCCTGGCCGGATAACAGGATGGCACCGAGCAACACACTCAAGGCGAAGGGTTGGCGACGTGCGGGTTGGGTCATGACGGCTACCTCTGCGGTTTTTTGTTATACCCGGGAAATTTTCCCGGTCTGGTGCCGATTCTTGGACGCAGGGGCCGTTGTCACAATTGACCGCAGTATCGAGTTTGCTAGTTCCTTAGTAGCGGGTGTCCACCCGTTGCATCTGTTCGCGCTCGTAACGCGGGTACAGGTGGCTGACGCTGCGGATCAGTTCATAGCGGCTCAGGCTGATCGCGGCGAAGCGCTCCGGTATGGGGCTGCGGATCATCTCGGCCATGTCGATGCCATGGCTGGCGCCGTCACGCAAAAGTTGATCGAGCCAGGTCAGGTAGTCGCGCATCTGCGTGAGGGGTTGCGCGTCGCTGGCCACCGGGCCGTGGCCGGGCACGATCAGGGTCCAGGGCAAGGCTTGCAGGGTACCGAGGTCAGCCAGCCACACCGCCAGCCCCGGGCTGTTGGGGGTGGTGAGCGCGCGCTGGTAAAACACCAGGTCGCCGGCGAACAGCACGCCGGTGCTCTGGTCGAAGATCGCCAGGTCGGCGCCGGTATGCCCGGTAAGCGCGAGCAGGCGCAAGTCGTGGCGGCCGACGCTCAGTACACCGGGTTCCAGCACCTGGGTGGGCAATACCACTTCGGTGCCGCGCATCCAGTCGCCGACCATGCGATAGAGGTTTTCCGCCATGCCGTCGCCCTGCTCGTGCAGCAGCCGCGTGGTCTCGGCCAGGGCGCCGATGGGCACGTCCTTGAAGGCCTGGTTGCCCAGCGCATGGTCGGGGTGATGGTGGGTAATCAGCACCTGGATCACCGGCTTGGGGGTGACACGGGCGATGGCCTCGCGCATGGCTTCGCCGTAGCGCCGCGACGGTCCGGTGTCGATTACCACCACGCCGGCCTCAGTGACGATGAAGGCGGTGTTGACGATATTGCCGCCATTGGCCTTGGCAAAATTGTCGGTGCTGCCTTCAAGCAGCCAGGTGTCGTCGGCGATCAGCCGGGGCTTGAGGGCGTAGTCGAGGTCCGCCAGGGCGGGCAGGCTCAGGCCCAGGCATAACAATAGAATCCAGCGCATGCCGCGCTCCTTCTGGTCAGGGGATAGCCGCGTCGAACTCATTGCCGCTGTTGTCACGCAGCACCAGGCGGGTGGGCCCCGGCGCGTCGATGTCGAAGGCCAGGTTGGGGTTCTCGCTGACCGCCGGGAACAACTCAAGATCAGCCAGCACCCGGCCGTCCTGGCCGCGCAGTTGCGCATGGTTGATAAAAAACTCGGGGATGCCGCTGACCATGCCGTTATCCATCGGGTGCGCCACCTGCACACGTACGCGGCTGAACTCGCCACGCGGGTAACGCCCGCCGAGCACTTCGCCGATGTGCTCTTCCCAGCCCGGCTGGGTGCGTACCACGCTGGGCGCGGTGCAGCCGCCGCCGGCTGCGTCGATCAGGGTCGAGCCCACATGCCACATGCCGTCATCGGTGAGCACCGCCGCACGCAACGGCGTGGCCTGCTCGATACGAATCCGCAGCGACAGCCACGGCAGCACGCCGGCCTTGGGTTGGAAGTCGACGATTTTCGGCAAGGGGTTGAGCTCGGCCCAGGCGAGGATTTTCACCACATGGCCGTTGAAAGCGCGCGCGTCGATTTCCAGCGGCACCTGGCGCGCATCTTCGGCGAACGGCGGCGCGAGCAGCTTGACCCGGTCGTCAAACACGAACGGCGCCTCGGCCAGGAACTGCTTGTGATAGAACGCCCACATCACCGACGGCACCGGGTCGACCTCCACGGCGTGAGCCGCCAGCGGCAGCCAGCAAGCCAGGATGCAACTCAGTCGCCAGTTCATCGCCTGCTCCTATTGATACATCTCGGGCACTTCGTACTGCAGGCCGTAATGGGCATAGATGGCTTGCACCGCGCCGTCGCGGATCAGGCCTTCCAGCGCCTCTTCCACGGCATAGGCCAACTGACGGTTGCTCTCGTGCACCGCCATGCCGATCTCCCAGCGTTGCTTGCCCATGTTCGGGTAGGCGTTTTCGGCGAGGGCCAGTTGCGGGTCGTGGGCTTCATGCACCTGCCAGTCGACCTCGCCGCGCAGCGCCATCACCGCATCAACCTCACCGGCTTTCATCGCCACAAAGGCCTGGGGTACGCCGGGGTAGTGACGGGTCTTGCCGGCGAGCATGCCGTTGAACACCGAGGTGAGGTAAAACGACGGCACGCTGTCGACTTCGACGCCAATCGGGTGCTGCTCGAACACCGCCACGCTGGCAACCGTGTCCAGACGCCGACGGTCATAAGCCACCTGCCATTGTTCGTTCTGGTACGGCCCGAACATCACCACCTGGCCGTTTTCCAGTTCGCCCTGGTCGTTGCGCTTTTGCGCGTAATCACGATCGTAGGGCGCACGCATCATCAGGTCGGCCAGTTGCTGGTTATGCAACGGGCTGCCGCGCCAGATGTAGTCGCGCAGGTCGTCGTCGAGCTTCTCGCCGGCCGGCGCCCAGATCAACTTGAGCCGTACCCCCAGCGCCATGGCCAGGGCCTGGGCCAGTTCCACGTCGACCCCGCGCGGGGTGGCGCCGTCTTCGAAACTGTAGGGGGCAAAGTCTTTGTACACCGCTACGTTGATTTCGCCGGCGGCGATCATCTGGTCATAGCTGCGCACCTGCGCCTGTGCCGGCTGGCAACACAGCAGGGCCAGGCCAAGCACATAAGCGAACAGGCGCATGGCTTACTCCTCGACGTGCACGGTGTCCAGGTAGGTGCGCACGGCCCACAAGGCTTCCTGGCTCAGGTAGTCGGCCATTTTCGGCATGTACACACGGCCGTCACGCACCGCGCCATGGCGCACACGCTCGACGAACCACTCATCACCGGCTTCGCCCACATCGAGCATGCGCAGGTCGGGGGCGATGCCGCCGGACTTGGCTTCCAGGCCATGGCAGGCGGCGCAGTTCTGGTTATAGGCGGACGAACCAATTTCCACGGCCCGGTCGTGTTCAGGCGAGGTGCGGTACGGATTGACCGCCGCCCAGCCGTCTTCGTTGACCGCCACGCCAGCGTCCTTGATCGAGGTCAGGCCCTTGGTTTCCACCGCTTGCGGGACCACGTTGCCATGGGCCCAGGCGGAGCCCCCGGCGATCACACCGACCAACAGCCCGGCGACGAGCAAGGCATTGTGTTTTGTTGTCATTATTTTTGCCCTCAGGATTGCACGCAAAACCTCATTGCAGAGGCTATGGCAACCATCTTAGAAACCACGGGGCATAGGCCGTATGCTGCTTTGGTGGTCGGCTTATCCTCCCTTGGTAGTAGGGCTTGTGGGGCACGCCTAAAACAGTGGCGCCTCGGGAAGTCTTCCCGGCCACAGCGGGACTTTTTCCGTATCCGCCAGGCCCACGGCGTTCCACCCTATGCAGGCCAAAACCTCCACTGGGAACTGCAACCATGACAATAAGATCGCTACCCGCCCGTTCACCGTTAAGCCTTGCCGTGCAAGCCTTCCTGCTGGTCGGCGGCCTGTCCCTCAGTGCCGTAACGTTCGCGGCCGCCGAACCCGCCAAGCCGACGCGCAACGTCACCTGGGAAGACATCGCCAACGACCACCTGACCACCCAGGACGTGCTGCAATACGGCATGGGCACCAACGCCCAGCGCTGGAGCCCGCTGGCCCAGGTCAACGACAAGAATGTGTTCAAGCTCACCCCGGCCTGGTCCTACTCGTTCGGCGATGAGAAACAACGCGGCCAGGAATCCCAGGCGATCGTCAGCGACGGCGTGGTCTATGTCACCGGTTCCTATTCCCGCGTATTCGCCCTCGACGCCAAGACCGGCAAGCGCCTGTGGACCTACAACCACCGCCTGCCCGACAACATTCGTCCGTGCTGCGACGTGGTCAACCGCGGCGCGGCGATCTTCGGCGACAAGATCTACTTTGGCACCCTCGACGCACGCCTGATCGCCCTCGACAAAAACACCGGCAAAGTGGTGTGGAACAAGAAGTTCGGCGACCACGCCGCCGGCTACACCATGACCGGCGCCCCGGTGCTGATCAAAGATAAGGTCAGCGGCAAGGTGCTGCTGATCCACGGCAGCTCCGGCGATGAATTCGGCGTGGTCGGCCAGCTGTTTGCCCGCGACCCCGACACCGGTGAAGAAGTGTGGATGCGCCCGTTCGTGGAAGGCCATATGGGCCGCCTCAACGGCAAGGACAGTAGCCCCACCGGCGACGTCAAGGCGCCTTCGTGGCCGGATGACCCGACCACCGAAACCGGCAAGGTCGAGGCCTGGAGCCACGGCGGCGGCGCCCCTTGGCAGAGCGCGAGCTTCGATGCCGAGACCAACACCATCATCGTCGGCGCCGGCAACCCTGGCCCTTGGAACACCTGGGCGCGCACCGCCAAGGACGGCAACCCCCACGACTTCGACAGCCTCTACACCTCCGGCCAGGTCGGCGTCGACCCGAGCACTGGCGAAGTGAAGTGGTTCTACCAGCACACCCCGAACGACGCCTGGGACTTCTCCGGCAACAACGAGCTGGTGCTGTTCGATTACAAGGACAAGGACGGCAAGGTGGTCAAGGCCACCGGCCACGCCGACCGCAACGGCTTTTTCTATGTGGTGGACCGCAACAACGGCAAGCTGCAGAACGCCTTCCCGTTTGTCGACAACATCACCTGGGCCAGCCATATCGACCTGAAGACCGGGCGTCCGGTGGAGAACGAAGGCCAGCGTCCGGCCAAGCCATTGCCGGGTGAAACCAAAGGCAAGCCGGTGGAAGTCTCGCCGCCGTTCCTGGGTGGCAAGAACTGGAATCCCATGGCCTACAGCCAGGACACCGGCCTGTTCTACATCCCCGGCAACCAGTGGAAAGAGGAATACTGGACCGAAGAGGTCAACTACAAGAAGGGCTCGGCGTACCTGGGCATGGGCTTTCGCATCAAGCGCATGTATGACGACCACGTCGGCACCCTGCGTGCGATGAACCCGACCACCGGCAAGGTGGTGTGGGAGCACAAGGAAGCCTTGCCGCTGTGGGCCGGCGTGCTGGCAACCAAGGGCAACCTGGTGTTTACCGGCACCGGCGACGGCTTCTTCAAGGCCTTCGACGCGAAAACCGGCAAGGAGCTGTGGAAGTTCCAGACCGGCAGCGGCATCGTCTCGCCGCCGATCACCTGGGAGCAGGATGGCGAACAGTATGTCGGCGTGACCGTCGGCTATGGCGGCGCGGTGCCGTTGTGGGGCGGCGACATGGCCGAGCTGACCAAGCCGGTGGCGCAAGGCGGGTCGTTCTGGGTGTTCAAGATCCCGAGTTGGGATAACAAGACCGCGCAAAAATAACCCCTATCCCCGCCCGTAGCAGCTGTCGAGCGCAAGCGAGGCTGCGTCGGCCGCGACTCGGGCTTGAATCGGCAGCGCGCCTGACGCAGCCTCGCTTGCGCTCGACAGCTGCTACGGATTTGCGCGGTGTTGGATAAGACGACATCTGCGACGCGGACCGGGGAACTCCTTTTTTAGAGGTTGCACGATGAACTACCTGCCCTTGTTACTCCTGCTCTCCCTGCCCCTCGCGCATGCCGACGATGGCGACGACGCCCCGCTGATCATCAACGGCTGCACCATCGCCGAACACAGCCAATGCCCCGGCGCCAACCTCAAGGGCGCCAACCTGCGCAACCAGGACTTGAGCAAGATGAACCTGGCCGGCGCCGACCTGCGCGAGGCGGATTTGCGCCATGCCAACCTCGACCTGGCCAACCTGGAAAAAGCCCAGCTGCAAGGCGCCAACCTGACCCGCGCCAGCCTGCAACAAAGCAACCTGCGCCTGGCCAACTTCAGCGGCGCCACGCTGATGGCGATCCAGGGTTGGGGCCTGTTCGCCCAGGGCGCGCAGTTCGAAAACGCCAACCTCAGCGCGGCCTACCTGCAATTTGCGCGACTGTCGGGGGCGAAAATGCACAAAGCCAACCTGCGTGCGGCCGACCTGGAAATGACCTGGCTAAGCAAGGCCGACCTGCAAGGTGCCGACCTCAGCGACGCCAATCTGCAGGAAGCCAAGTTCGGCGAGAGCAACCTTGAAAACGCCACCCTGACCGGTGCGCGGCAACATTATGGGAATTTTCAGGATGCGAATATGGAGGGCTGCCAGGATTGCCCAACGACCTGGGATCGCTGAAACGACGCCATTAAAATGTGGGAGCAAGCCCCCTCCCACAGTGGATTTGTGCACACCCGGTTATCCAACCACCCGCACCACCCCCATGTCGATCCCCAGGTGCACCAGCTCGGCATGGGAACTCACCTGCAATTTGCTCTTGAGCAAGGTCAGGTGATTGGACACGGTCTTGCTGCTGATATTCAGCTGATCGGCAATCGCGCGCGTCGGCGTGCCCCTGGCCAGCATCAGGAAAATTTCCAGCTCGCGCGGGGTCATGCCCTGCAAGCGTTGATCGCTGGGGGAATAGGCCAGTTCGGTGGCCAGGGCCTGTTCGATGTAGGCATGGCCGTCGAGGATGCGCCGCACCGCTTCGATCAACACCTCGGGCGCCGAGCTTTTGGTCAGGTAACCCGAGGCCCCGGCGTCCAGGGCCTGGCGCACCAGGGGCAGTTCGTCGTGCATGCTGAAAAACAGCACGCGCAGTTGCGGCAGGCGCTGGCGCAGGCGACGCGTGGTTTCCAGGCCGCTGATGCCCGGCAGGCCGAAGTCCATGATCACCAGGTGCGGCAGCGCTTCCTGGACCCGGCTCAGCGCTTCTTCACCACTGGCCGCCTCGCGCACCTCAACGGCTGGCAGCAGCGCGCGCAGCAGGCTGGCATAGCCCTGGCGCACCACGGCGTGGTCATCCACCAACAGAATATTCATGGTGCCTCCAACGGCATGTTCAAGGCCAACGCCCAACCGGCGCCGGGGTGGCTGATGATCTTCAATTCGCCGCCCAGGCAGCGGGCGCGTTCGGCCATCGAATACAGGCCCACGCCGGGACGCTGGGGCGTGTCTGCACCACGCCCGTTATCGCGCACCCACAGGCGCAGGCGCGAACCGCGATGTTGCAGGCGCACGTGCACCTGGCTGGCGTCGGCATGGCGCAGGATGTTGGTCAGGGCTTCCTGGAGCAGGCGGTACAGATGGGTCTTGCTGGCGCCGGGCAACAGCGGCAGGTCCGTACTGATTTGCAGGTGGCAGGGAATGCCGTGGCTGGCCTGCCACTGCGTGACCAGCATCGAAAACGCCTCGGCCATCGGCAGGTGTTGCAGGGCCACCGGATAGAGATCGTGGACCAACGCCCTGAATCCGTGCTGCAAGTGCTCGCAGTGATCCTCCAATTGCGCCACCGTCGACGCCAACAGATGCGGCTGATCGGTGACCAGCCGCAACAGGCAGGCCTGGGCGCGAATACCGGCCAGGTATTGGCCGAGGTCATCGTGCAGGGTCTGGGCCAGGTGGGTGCGCTCCTGCTCCTGCACCGCCAGCAGGGTCTGGGTGAGCCGGGTGTTATCGGTGCGCGCCTGCTCCAGGGCGTCGGTCATGCGGTTGAAGTGCAGCGCCAGTTGCCGTGCTTCCGGCGCGCCTTCACTGCGCAGGCGCACGTTGAGCTGGCCGGCGCACACCTGTTGCAGCGCGCGCCGCAATTCATCCAGCACGCCCATGCCACGGCGCACCGCCCAGCGGATGGTCAACAGGCTCAGTATCAAGGCCAGGGAGCACAGGCCCAGCAGTTGTTGCAGGGAGTCCCAGACCTCGTCGATTTCATCCCGTGGGTCAACGGCGATGGACACGCGCCGACCGTCCGGCAAGTCGAGCACCTGGGCACTGTGCCGCGCCTCGGCAAACAGCAGGCGCCCGAGCCAGGCGTCCAGCCCGTCCGGGGCCGGCGTTTGCGCGGTGTCGCCGCTCGCCAGCCAGTGCACCCGCACATGACGCAAACTCGCCGTGAGGTGGGGTTGCAGGCTGGCCGGGTCGCGCTCGGCGGTTTCGCTCAGGTAGTGCACCACCGCTTCGGCCGATTGCAGCTCGCGCTCCACATCGGCCAGGGCCTGGTGCAGCAACAGCGCGGCACAGGCGCCGGTCACCAGGGCGAAGAAGCCGCACACCCACAGGTTGATGCGCCACAGGGCCGACAGGCCAGACCGGGTGGTGAAGACGCGCATGCTCGTGTCACTCCTGTGAATAAGACCGGAAGGGATCCATGCTAAGACCGCACCCGCTGCGCGTGGCTACTACCTTGGTACTGCCCCAGCGCTACTTTCTGCATATTTGCAGCGACGTTCAGGGTTCCTATGCTGGCGCTACCTGTCATGGAGTGCCTTATGCGCCAGCTCGCCCCCTACGCCGTGATCTGCCTGCTGGCGATCGCCTGGGCCGCCACCGGCCAGGCCGCCGAAGCGCCCTTGCAGGTGCAGCTCGGCTACCTGGGTTATCGGCCCGATCCGGGCCCGCTGCTGTCGAATGTGATTGCCGAGCCCGCCGATGCCGGGCAGCGCGGCGCTGAATTGGCGATCATCGACAGCAACAGCACCGGCGCTTTTCTCAACCAGCGCTACAGCCTGACCAGCGCCACGGTTGACACCCCAGACGCCCTGCTTGCCGCCGCCCAGGCCCAGCATGCCCTGGGCCTGCGCCTGTTCGTAGTGAACGCGCCCGCCGCCAGCCTGCGCCAACTCAGCGCGGCGTTGCCCGACAGCCTGCTGTTCAACGCCGGCAGCCCGGATGACCGCCTGCGCAGCACCGACTGCCTGGGCAACGTGCTGCATACGCTGCCCAGCCGCGCGATGCTCGCCGATGCGCTGGCGCAGTTCCTGGTCGTACGCAAATGGCAGAAAGCGCTGTTGATCGTCGGCCCCACCGAGGATGACCAGGCCTACGCCGCCGCCCTGCGTCGCGCCGCCAAACGCTTCGGCGTGCAACTGGTGGCGGAAAAAGCCTGGCGTTTCGATAACGACCAACGCCGCAGCGCCCAGGCAGATATGCCGCTGTTCACCCAGACCGCCGAATACGACGTGGTGCTGGTGGCCGACGAGCGCGGCGACTTCGGTGAGTACGTGCCCTACCAGACCTGGTACCCGCGCCCCGTCGCCGGTACCCAGGGCCTGACGCCCACCGGCTGGCACAAAACCGTCGAGACCTACGGCGCCGCCCAGTTACAAAAACGCTTCGAGGCCCTGGCCGGACGCTGGATGAACGACCGCGACTTCGCCGCCTGGATGGCCGTGCGCAGCGTCGCCAGTGCAGTGAGCAAGTTGCGCCAGGTCGAGCCCATGGCGATCCGCGATGTGGACATCAGCGAGCAACTGCCCCTGGATGGTTTCAAGGGCCGCAAGCTCAGCTACCGCGCCTGGAACGGCCAACTGCGCCAACCGATTCCCATCGTGCAGCCCCGCGCGCTGGTCAGCACCTCGCCCCAGGACGGTTTCCTGCACCCCACCAACGAAATGGACAGCCTGGGCTATGACAAACCCGAGGTGACCTGCCGCTTCCCTTGATTGCCTCGCCACAATAATAAGGAATCCGCCATGCGCCGCACCCTGCTCTCATGCGCCCTGCTGCTTGCCACCGGGCACGCCGTGGCCAGTACCGCCTGGGTCTCCAACGAAAAAGACAACAGCCTGAGCCTGATCGACATGCAGACCCTGCAAGTCACCGACACCCTCAAGGTCGGCCAGCGCCCACGGGGCCTGTTGCTGTCCCACGACAACAAGCTGCTGTACATCTGCGCCAGCGACTCGGACCGCGTGCAGGTGATGGACGTGGCCACGCGCAAGATCATCAAGGAACTGCCCTCCGGCAAAGACCCCGAGCAGTTCGCCCTGCACCCCAATAACCGCTGGCTGTACGTCTCCAACGAAGACGACGCGCTGGTCACCGTGATCGACACCGAGACCTCCAAGGTGCTCGGCCAGATCAACGTCGGCGTCGAACCCGAAGGCATGGCCGTGAGCCCGGATGGCAAGTGGGCGGTGAACACCAGCGAAACCACGAACATGCTGCACTGGATCGACACCAGCACCCAGACCCTGGCGGACAGCACCCTGGTGGACCAGCGCCCGCGCTTCGTCGAGTTCAACCACGATGGCTCGCAGCTGTGGGCCTCGGCGGAAATCGGCGGCACCGTGACCATCCTCGACGTGGCCAGCCGCGCGATCCTCAAGACCCTGACCTTCAAGATCAAGGGCGTGCACCCGGACAAGGTACAGCCGGTGGGGATCAAGCTCAGCGCCGACGGCAAGTACGGTTTCGTCGCCCTCGGCCCGGCCAACCATGTGGCGGTGATCGACGCCAAGACCTTCGAGGTCCTCGACTACCTGTTGGTGGGCCGCCGCGTGTGGCAGATGGCATTTACCCCGGACGAGAAACAGTTGCTCGCCACCAACGGCGTGAGCGGTGATGTGTCGGTGATCGATGTGGACAGCCTCAAGGTGATCAAGTCGGTGAAAGTCGGGCGTTATCCGTGGGGCGTGGTGGTCACGCCATGAACGCCCTGGAGGTGCGCGACCTGAGCTTCGCCTATGGCGCGCGGCAGGCCTTGTGCGAGGTGAGTTTCAGCCTGGCGCCGGGGCGTTTTGCGGCGTTGCTGGGACCCAATGGCGCCGGTAAATCGACCTTGATTGCCTTGCTGACGCGGCTGTATGACCTGCAAAGCGGCGACATTCGCGTGGGCGGTCATTCCCTGCGCGATGCGCCGCGTGCGGCCCTTACGCAACTGGGTGTGGTGTTCCAGCAAAGCACCCTGGACCTGGATTTAAGCGTGGAACAGAACCTGCGCTACCACGCCGCGCTGCATGGTTTATCGCGGCGCCAGACCGACCTGCGCGTAGCCGCCGAACTGGCACGCCAGGCCCTCACGGAACGGCGCCGGGAAAAAGTCCGCGAACTGAACGGCGGGCATCGGCGCCGGGTGGAAATCGCCCGGGCGTTGCTGCATGAGCCGCGCTTGCTGCTGTTGGATGAAGCCAGCGTCGGCCTCGACCCGGCCAGCCGCCTGGCGCTGAACCAGCACGTGCGCAGCCTGTGCCTCGAACACGGCATCAGCGTGCTGTGGACCACCCACCTGCTCGATGAAGTCCAGGCCGACGATGCGTTGATGATCCTGCATCAGGGCCGCCTGGTGGCCAGCGGGCAAGTCGATACGCTGATCCTGGAACAAGGCGGCGACCTCGGCAGTGTGTTCGCGCGCTTGACGCGCCCCACCACGACGGGAGCTGCGGCATGAACGCTTACTGGCAATGCCTGCGGGGCATCGTGCTGCGCGAGTGGCTGCGGTTTGTGTTGCAACGCACGCGGTTTCTCAGTGCGCTGGTGCGCCCGTTGCTGTGGTTGCTGGTGTTCGCCGCCGGGTTTCGCGCCGCGTTGGGCATCTCGGTGATCGAACCCTACGACACCTACATCCCCTACGAGGTGTACATCATCCCGGGGCTGGCCTGCATGATCCTGCTGTTCAACGGCATGCAGGGCTCGCTGTCGATGGTCTACGACCGCGAGATGGGCAGCATGCGCGTGTTGCTGACCAGCCCGTTGCCGCGCACGTTTTTGCTGTGCAGCAAGCTGTTGGCCACGGCGCTGATTTCGCTGTTGCAGGTGTATGGGTTCCTGGCGATTGCCTGGGTGTACGGCGTGCAACCGCCGGCCATGGGGCTATTGATCGCCCTGCCGGCGTTGCTGCTGGTGGCCTTGATGCTGAGCGCCCTGGGCCTGTTGCTGTCGAACGCGATTCGCCAGTTGGAGAACTTTGCCGGGGTGATGAACTTCGTGATCTTCCCGATGTTTTTCCTGTCGTCGGCGTTGTACCCGTTGTGGAAGATGCGCGACTCCAGCGAATGGCTGTACTGGCTGTGCGCGGTCAACCCGTTTACCCACGCCGTCGAACTGGTGCGTTTTGCCCTGTACGAACGCTTCGCCGGCTTGGCCCTGGCGGTGTGCCTGGGCTTGACCGCGCTGTTCGCGGTGTTGGCGGTGCTGACCTTCAATCCCCAGCATGCGGCGTTGCGCAAAAAAGGCTGAAGACAGGGAAACTACTACTTTGGTACTGGTTTTCCTGTCTATCGTCGCATTCCCAAGGGCCCGGGACTCACGTGTAATGCGCGCATAACGATAAGGATTGCCCTGCCATGCTGTATGCTCGACCGCCTCTGTTGGCACTGCTGTGCCTGTTCGTCGCTAACGTCCAGGCCGACACCCCACTGTTTTCCGCCGACGGCTACCGCATCAGCCTGTACCGCAGCCCCACGCCCGACCACCTGCCAGGCGCCACGATTGTCGACACTGCGGCCCTGCAAACCCTGCTCAACCAAAGCCCTGCGCCGGTGCTGATCGATGTGTACCGCCGCCAGTGGCTGCAAGGCCGCTTCATCGAAGACCAGCCCCACGCCAACCTGCCCGGCAGCCACTGGCTGGCCAATACCGGCGACGGCGACCTGACGCCGGAGTGGCAAAGCTATTTCGTGCGCCATTTGTATGCCTACAGCGGCGGCGACCTCAAGCGACCGTTGGTCTTCTATTGCCGCTCCGATTGCTGGCTGAGTTGGAACGCGGTAAAACGTGCCGCCAACCTCGGCTATACCTCTGTGTACTGGTATCGCGACGGTCTGGATGCCTGGGAAGCGGCAAAGCTGCCGGTGACGGTCGCCCAACCCGAGCCATTTCAAACATCACAATAAGAAAGGTGAACGGCCATGTACAAAATCCTGATTGCCGACGATCACCCACTGTTTCGCGAAGCGATCCATAACGTCATCAGCGACGGCTTCCCCGGCAGCGAAGTGATGGAAACCGCCGACCTCGACAGCGCCCTGGCGCTGACCCAGGAACACGACGACCTCGACCTGATCCTGCTCGACCTGAACATGCCCGGCATGCACGGCCTCAATGGCCTGATCAACCTGCGCAACGAAGCGCCGACCATACCCGTGGTGATCGTTTCGGCCGAGCAGGACAAGCAGATCGTGCTTCAAGCCATCACCTACGGCGCCGTGGGTTTTATCACCAAGTCCTCACCGCGCCTGCAAATGACCGAGGCGATCCAGCAGATCCTCAACGGCAACGTGTACCTGCCGCCGGACATCATCCGCACCCAAAAGCCCGGCACCCAGCGGCGCCTCAACGAAAACCCCGGCTTCGCCCCCGAACTGCTGCAAGCCCTGACGCGCAAGCAATTGCTGGTGCTGGAACGCATGACCAAGGGCGAGTCGAACAAACAGATCGCATACACGCTGGAGATCGCCGAGACCACGGTAAAGGCCCACGTGTCGGCGATCTTGCGCAAGTTGAACGTGCACAACCGGGTGCAGGCAATCCTCAGTGCCGGGGATATCGATTTCGGCTCGTACCTGCGGCGCTGATCCTCCTGACTCAACACCGGTCAAAGGTGGGAGGGGGCTTGCTCCCGATAGCTGTGGACCAGTCAACACCTTCTTGACTGAAACACCGCCATCGGGAGCAAGCCCCCTCCCACACTGGATCTCCGTTTGTCAGGGCCGACCGAGCAGGTGGCTCATGGCGGTCTTGAGTTTCATCGGGCCCATCTGCGCCACCCATTTTCCTGACTCAACACCGGTCAAAGGTGAGAGGGGGCTTGCTCCCGATAGCTGTGGACCAGTCAACACCTTCTTGACTGAACCACCGCCATCGGGAGCAAGCCCCCTCCCACACTGGATCTCCGTTTTGTCAGGGCCGACCGAGCAGGTGGCTCATGGCGGTCTTGAGTTTCATCGGGCCCATCTGCGCCACCCATTTTCCTGACTCAACACCGGTCAAAGGTGGGAGGGGGCTTGCTCCCGATAGCTGTGGACCAGTC
>NZ_VFES01000045.1 GCF_007858185.1 Pseudomonas grimontii | reverse complement strand
TTATGCCGACCAAATTATGTAAACAAATCTTGTTAGACCGCGAAAATAAGGCCCTTGGAGAGTCAAGGTTTCTAAAAAGTGGAAATTAATACCCGAGATTCGACGAGGTGTTTACAAAACTCAGAAATCGCCCCAGCCCCCTCATATGCCATCGGGTGAATCGTGGCGGGAATCCGGGGTGAATCAGTGAACAGCATTACACCAAGAACGGGATTTTTATGAGGACCATCACGAATATCACGAATCGGCGACTAAAAATGTTTACTTATGATTGTGAATGATTATTATTAGCGCGCATCCACCCTGAAGGATATGCGTCAGTGATACGAACCTCTGCGGTGTTTTCCCGGTTACAAGCAGGGAACAACGTCTACGGCTTGCTCAATTCTCTACCTTCACCGATGCTCTGCGAAATGCTCGCGTTTGCGGGCTACGACTTCGTGATTCTCGATCTTGAGCACTTACTGCGCTCCGAAGAAGACATCATGCATTGTGTCCGCGCGTGTGAGGCCGCTGGCATTTCGCCTTGGCTGCGCATACCTCAAGTGGACGAAAAACTGATCGGTCGGGCACTGGATGCCGGCATCGAAGCCATTGTCCTTTCACGCACCGAAAGTGCTGCGCAAGTTCAGCGCGCCATCGAAGCGGCGTTCTTTCCCCCCTTGGGGAAACGCGGAATAACCGGCGGACGCATTACCGGTTTCGGTCGCCTGCCATTACCCGAATACATCGATCTGGCCAATCGTCAGACCCCTATTATTCCCATGATCGAAAGCCGCGCCGGGGTCGACGCTCTCGGCGAGATTCTGCAACTGCCGGGGGTCGGCATGATCATGGAAGGCGCTCTGGATCTGTCGCTCGATCTCGATCTGGGCCCCGACCCGCTCAATCCTCAAGTCTGGCAAACGCTGCAAAACATGGCCGATGCCTGCCTCAGCGCCGCAATACCTTTCTGCGCAAATCCCCGCACGGCCGAACAGAACACGCTGTGGCGCGCTCGCGGGATCCGAAGTTTTCTGGCCGGTGAAGACCGAGGCTTGCTGCATAACGCATTGAAAGCCCGCCTGCATTCTCTCCAACAGTAAAAATAAGCCAACGTAGTCCACATGAAAACAACAACAAACTCCCTACATTTTTCACTCAGTCTTATCACTTTGGGCATCTGTCACGGTGCCGTGGCCGCCGATCAACCCGTCGATTTGTCCACCAGACCTGCCAGTAACATGGAACTGGCACCCATGATGATTCAGGGTGACGTTCTCGGGACGGCCAGCGATCAGGAGGTGCGTACCTATGCCGGCAGTCGCAGCGTTGTCGACTCCAGCGAACTGAAAAAAGCCAGCGTCCGCGGTGTGGACGACGCGCTGCAACGGGTACCGGGCATCAAGATCTTTGACGAAACCGGCACCGGCGCCTTGCCACAGATATCGGTACGCGGGCTGTACGAGAGTCGTAGCGGCCGGATTCAAGCGTTGTCGGATGGCATTCCACTAGCACTGGCGCCGTACGGCCAGACGGGTCTGTCGCTGTTTCCAGTGACCATGGCCACTGTAGACCGTATTGATGTCGTGCGTGGGGGCGCAGCGGTGCAATACGGTCCGAACAACGTTGGCGGGGTGATCAACTTCATCAGCAAGCCGATTCCGCGCGAGTGGGAAACCACTCTGCAGGAGAAGTTGACGTTCAATGCTGGCGGGCGCCAGTTGTGGGACAACTATGTGGGCACCGGCGGCTACCTGACCGACAACTTCGGCCTGCAACTGGACCTCAATACCCTGGGTGGCGAATACGGGCGCGAGCACTCCGAGACCGATGTGCAGAACTACCGTCTGCGCGGCCAGTGGAACATCGACGACGATCGCGATCTGAGCTTCGGTATCCAGCACTACAAGGCCGATATGGACCTGGCCGGAGCACTCAGCGTGCAGGATTACAAGGATGATCCACGGCAATCGACGCGTCCGCTGGACCGCTTCGAGGGCGACACCAATCGCGTGTGGGGCACCTACACCCAGCGCCTGGGCGCCATGGGGCCGTTCGACTCAGTAGAATACAGCTGGACCAACTTCGCCCACGACAGCTACCGCAACTTCGTAGTCGGCCTGCCGTTCACTCCGGACGGTACGGCGGTGACCAAACAGGACGGCCCACGCGACTTTAAAGTCTGGGGCACGGAGCCGCGCATCAGTGCCACCATCGATGGCGACACGGTTGGCCAGACCTGGTTGCTGGGCGCCCGTTATGTCAGCGAAGACATCGACTACAAGGTCAACCGCCAGCGCGTCGCTACCGGCGTGACGACGCCGTTCCGGGACTGGAAGTTCGATGACGACGCCCGCGCGTTCTACCTCAGCAACGCCATCAGTCTGCTCGATCATCGCCTGACCATCACCCCCGGCGTGCGCTACGAAAACGCCCGCATGGATTACGCAGACGGCATCACCGGGTTCTCGCGCGAGAACAAATCCGAAGAATGGCTGCCGGGCCTGACGGTGGGTTACCAGGCGACCGACGCCTGGTTTGTCTACGCCAACGCCCAGAAGTCCCTGCGTCCACCGCAAGTCACGCAGATCGTCAAGGAAGGCGATGTCGGCGCCGAACTGGCGTGGAACTACGACACCGGCGTGCGCTATACGCCATGGGACGGCATGCGCGTCGACTTCAACTTGTACCGCATCGATTTCGACGACCAAATCAGCTACAACGCCACGACTGACCGCTTCAATAACCTTGGCAGCACACGTCACCAAGGTTTCGAGAGCGAGATTTTCTGGACGCCGCAAGCTCTACCTGATCTGGACCTGCACGCCAGCTATGCGTACCTCGATGCCAAGCAACGCAACGGCACATTCAAGGGCAACGAAGTGCCGTACTCCTCGCGCAATCAGTTCACGGTTGACGGTCGTTACCGTTTTGCCGAGCACTGGACCTACAACCTTGACGGCCTGTATGTCAGCAGCGCTTACACCGATGCCGCCAACTCCAGCGATGAAGATGCCACAGCCAGTGTGGGCAAACTGCCAGCTTACTGGGTCTGGAACACCGCCATTGAGCGTGAGTTCGAGCTGGCAGACAAAAGCGTCCTGACCGCGTCCGCGGGCATCAGCAACCTGTTCAACCGCGAATACTACTTCCGCGGTATCGACACCAGCCCGTGGGGTCGTCAACCCGCGCCAGAGCGCTCGCTCACCCTAGGCGTCAACTACCGCTTCTAAACCGCGCACTTGCGCACTTGTAAACCAGTGCCCGATCCTCCGGGACGGGCAACTGCTGCCCCCAGGAAACTGCCATGCAACGCCCATTCGTCATTCTTGCCCACGTCGCCCACCCTGCCATTCTTGAGGGTTTCCTGCCTGCCGCGCACAAACGCGGGTTGCCGATCGTGGTGATCACCGACCACGCTCAGGAACACCGGCGCCTGCTCGCCACCTCGCACATTTCGCCGGATGAGCTGCACGTTATCGAATGTGATGTGTTCAATCCGCTAGCGGTCGTCGAGACACTCAACAGCCAGGGTTTGCGCCCCGCCGCAGTGTTCTCCAACAGCGATCACCTGCAGACCGCGACAGCAATGGTGGCCGAGATATTCGAATGCCCCGGCAAGGACTGGCGACTGTGCTATGCGGCAAAGAACAAGGCGGCCATGCGCGAGCGCATGCAACGTCTCGGCTTGCCCGGCCCATGGTTCCAGGTGATTACATCGAATTCCAAACTGCCGACCGATGCGCCATGGCCGGTGGTCGCCAAGCCTCGTGAAGGCGTCGCCAGCCTGGACGTCAGACTGTGTCACAACGCCGCCGATCTGGCCGTTTACTGCAAACAGTTCTGGCAGCAGCAACCGGACCGGGCGTTGTTGCTGGAGGCGTACATGGAAGGTCCTTTATTCACCCTCGAGACACTGGGCGACGGGCGCAACCTGCAAGCCATCGGTGGCTTCGACGTCACCCTTTCAGCACCGCCGCATTTCGTAGAACTCGCCGCACGCTGGAATGGACAACTCAGCCGCGCGCAGCGCGCCGGCGCGCTGGCTCAAGTGGCCGCGTTCGGGGTCAATTTCGGGGTTTGCCACAGCGAGTTCATTCTGACCGCCCAAGGCCCGGTACTGGTTGAGATCAACTATCGCAGCATCGGCGATGGTCGCGAGTTCCTGCTTGATCGGCTGCTGCCACAGGGTTGGTTCGACCGCATCGTCGCTTTGTATTTGGGAGACAGCCTGATCGACGCGCAACCGGCGCAAGCCGAAGCAACCGTTCATTACCTTGTGGTCGACCGCTCGGGGCGTCTGGATCAGGCCAGCGCCAGCTTCAACGTCGAACGTGAGGGCCATTGGTGCGATTACCGCGCACTTCACAACACCGGCGACACCGTGACCATCAGCCATTCCAACAAGGACTACGTCGGCGTACTGAGACTGATCGCGCCGGATGAGGTGAGCCTCGAAGCGCAACTGAATTCGACTCTGAACGACCTGAAATGGGTGATGGCATGAGCCTGTATCCGGACGCCGCGGATCAGGCGTTCATTACTCGACGCATCATCGATTGCTGCCTGCGCGAGGACATCCGAGGGATCGTCAGCACAGGACAGATTTGTCGGCTGCCGGAAGAACTGAGTCAACACTTGCAGCATCAGCCCGACGCAAGCTGGCTGCGAATCGCCCATCTGGGCGCCGACGAACTATGGCTGCCGGTGGTCAAGGCGTATCCGTTGCAGGACTGGATCGGTACAGGCGACGCCTGGATCAAAGTGTCGCCGCAAAGCCACGGCGAGGTTCAACACGGCTACGGGCTCTGGCTGGGCCACCTGAGCCACGGTCTGGACGAAGAAAGTCTGACGCTGTTCGCGGCGTACCTGAAAGAAGCGGATTGCGCGACCGAACACCGGACCCTGTGCAATCAGGCGTATCGCCAGCATGGCCCTGCGCTGAGCGACGTGACTGCCCTGAAAGACTGGTCGCAGAGGCTGCTGAAGATCGATCAACTGGCGAGCTACCTGGATCACCCGTTTTATCCAACGGCGCGGGCCAAAAGCGGCTTCGATGCCGCCGCGCTCAAAGGCTACGCGCCGGAGTTTGCGCCGCGCTTCGAACTCAACTGGCTGGCGATTCCCAACAACGCCCTGACCCTGACCAGCCCACAGCCGCTGCACTGGCCGGACTTCGAGGACGTCGGCTTGTCACCGACCTTGCAAAACAGCCATTCATTACTGCCAGTACACCCGCTGACATGGGGCGAACTGGAGCAATACGGCCTGCCTGAAGGAACGCTCAAGGCTCCACGTTCGGCCATGCAGGTCGAACCTACGCTGTCCGTGCGCACGGTGGTCTGCATCAATCAACCTCAGTGGCACATCAAACTACCGTTGTTAGTCAGCACGCTCGGTGCGCGCAATTTGCGCCTGATCAAGCCCAGCACCCTATACGACGGTCACTGGTTCCAGACCACCCTGCAGGCCTTGACCGAGCGCGATCCGGCACTGGCGTCACGTTATCTGCACGTTGACGAAAAACACGGTGGTCATGCCGACGAAAGTCGTCACCTAGCCTATATCGTGCGCCGTTACCCGACGGGTCTTGAGAACACCACACTCGTACCTGTCGCCGCGTTGGCCAGTCCGCTTGCCGATGGACGCCTTTTCCTCGAACAGTTGGCCGAGCGCTTCTACGCAGGTTCGTTGCAACACTGGCTGGACGATTATCTCGATCTGCTGCTGCAGGTCCATCTGCGGTTGTGGCTGCATTACGGCATCGCGCTGGAGGCCAACCAGCAGAACGCCGTCTTGATGTTCGAACAAGGTCAGCCATTGCGCCTGCTGATGAAGGACAACGACGCCGCTCGCCTGTGGCCTCAGCGCTTCACCCATGCGCGCCCGGATCTCGCTGATCTGCCGGCAGTCTTGCAGGACGAGCGCATTCGCGTCGACAGCAGCCAACCGTTGGCCGAGATGTTCTGCACCATCACCTTGCAGCTGAATATTGTTGCGATCCTGGAAGCGATAGCGACCGCAGGCCTGGCCTCTCGATCCGGTCTGTACGGCACGCTGCGTCAGCGTCTCATGACCTGTCTGCAACATCTCGAAGCAGAAGGCATCGACTGTGACGACGCGCGTCAATGGCTGCTCGACAGCCCGAAACTGCCGGTGAAATACCTGCTCAGCGCCGGCAGCCTGTTCAGCAAGGCGCATTCCGGTGCCAGCGACATCAACAAGTTCTATGGCTACAGCGCGGCGAACTTCCTGCTGGAGGATGCTCCATGCAACGGAGTCTGATCACCAGCGTTCTGCTGGGGCATTACCTGTCGGCTTTCACGGCGCTGGGTATTCCGTTGTACTTGCCGCGCATCCTCGCCGACCTCGCACCTGACACACCAGGCTGGGCCATCGGGGTGCTGTTCGTACTGCCGACACTCTGCACCGCACTGGCGGCGCCGATCTGGGGACGCTGGGCCGATCGCAACGGTTGTCGCTTGTCGTTGCTGCGTGCGCATGCCGGACTGTTCGCGGGCTTCCTGCTGGCAGGCTTCAGCCCCAATCTGCCGGTGTTCGTCCTGGCATTGATCATCCAGGGCACCTTCGGCGGCGCGATGGCGGCGTCCAACGCCTACCTGTCGACTCAGTTCAAGGAAGGCGATCTGTCCCGCGCCCTGAACTGGACGCAGTATTCAGCACGTCTGGCGATGATCAGTGGCCCAATCCTGTTGGGGCTGCTGACCTCACAGGGTTTGGGATTAAGCCTGTATCGCTATCTGGCCTGGTTACCGCTGCTGGCGTTTGTGCTCGTCCTGCCGCTGCCCAAGGACGCCCCCAAACATGCCTTGAGCAGCAAGAAAGCCGTGGCCTTGGGCGAACTGCCTGAAGACATGCCGCGGCTGATGGCGGTGCAGTTTCTGTTCAGCTTCGCGATGGTCGTCACCTTTCCCTATTTCGTGCCCTTCGGCGAACAACTGAAAATTGGCAACGATGCCTTGATCGGCGTGCTCTACAGCCTGCCGCATCTGGTTTACCTGCTGGCCCTACCCTGGGCTCAGAAGCATCAGGGCAACCTGCTGTTGCCGGGGCTGGCGCTGCTGGCAATCAGTAACGCGTTGCAATTCTGGAGCGTGCAGGCCGAGCCGCTGTTCGCTCTGCGTCTACTCAGCGGGGCCGGCATGTTGCTGAGTTTTGTCGGGCTGCACCGCTGTCTGAGCCAGCGCAGCCGCCAAGGCAGCGCCGGCCGCCTGTTTGGCTGGTTCGACTCCAGTGGCAAATGGGCCGGCACTGCTGCCGGGGTCACTGCCGCTCTGGTCAGTCAGACCTGCGGCATCGCGTCCCCCTTTCTCGTTGCGTGCCTGGCGGCCATAGCGGCCATGGTGCTCGCCCGCCCTCTATTGATGACTTCCCGGGAGATTCCGGCATGACTTTCGCTCTGAATACCGCATCGCTGAACACCGTATCCCAGCATGACCATGCCCTCGATGGCGAAGCCCAACGACATGCCATCGAGTGCCTGCTCAATTGCTATTTGCGCGAATACGCATTGCCCCGCAACGAAGTGAACCTGAACGATCAAGCACAGGATTTGCCGATGAGCCTGCGCCAAGCCAACAGTCGTTGCATCAGCATTCGCCTGCCCAGTGGCCGGTTGATCGTACGCATCGACCGCGCCAGTCTTCTGGGCCGCTGCCACTACATCAGCGCCCCCTACTTCAAAGGCAATAACCAGAGCTGGCGACCGTTGGACGCCCACGAACTGGCGCGCCTGCTCTGTACCCCGCTGAGTGGAGCCGACCGCGTCGGCGAGATGCTGCAACAGATCGGTAACAGCCTGCAGATCACCCGTACCTTTCTGCGGCATTCACGCCCGGCCAACCAAGCAGCCGACAGCCTGCTGGCGTCCGAGCAACATCAGCTGTGGGGCCATGCCCTGCATCCGACACCGAAAAGTCGCGAGGGCATCTCCCATGACGATTTGCTGACCTGCTCGCCGGAAGTTGGGGCGCGCTTTCAGTTGCACTGGTTCAAGGTTGATCCGACGCTGATTCGTCATCAGGGCGAGGATCCGCGCAGCACGCTACGCCAACTGTCGGGGCGTGAGGGCGCCTATCCGTGCCACCCTTGGGAAGTCGCCCGCGTGCTTGCTGACCCGCTGGTGCAACGGGCGCAACAACAGGGTTTGATCACCTACCTCGGCCCCCTGGGTCAGGCCATGTACCCGACGTCGTCTGTGCGCACGCTCTACCATCCGCAGATGGCCTACTTCATGAAGTTCTCGATGCACGTGCGCCTGACCAACTGCGTGCGCAAGAACGCTTGGTATGAACTCGACAGCGCCGTCGCCCTCACTCACCTGCTCGGCCCCATCATGAGCGAGTTGGCGACGCAACAACCGGGCTTCATGTTGATGCCCGAACCCTGCGCCACCAGCCTGGACCTCAGCGCCCTGGGTACGCTGGAGGAGGCCCGCGAAGTCACCGAATGTTTCGGTATCGTTTACCGGGAAAACCTTTCCGTCGCCGAACGCGAGCGTTATCAGCCGCAAGTGGCAATGGCGCTGTTTACCTGGGATCAACAAGGTCGCAGTGTCTGCCGCCCACAGGTACAGCGCTACGCCGACAACACCGGCTTGACCATTGAGCAAGCCACGTTGAACTGGCTCGATGCCTATGCCGGTCAGATGCTCGGCGGTGTGCTGTATTGCCTATTCCGTCAGGGCGTGGCGCTGGAGCCGCATTTGCAGAACACGGTCATCGGCTTCGCTGAAAACGGCCTGCCCAGTCAGGTCTGGATTCGCGATCTGGAAGGTACCAAGCTGGTCCCTGAAATCTGGCCCGCTGAACGCCTGAGTGCGCTGGATGAACGCACCCGCAGCTCGGTGTACTACAGCGCGCAAAAGGCCTGGCAACGAGTGGGCTACTGCGCACTGGTGAACAATCTCGGCGAAGCGATCTTCCATCTGGCCAACGGCAGCGGCATGCTGGAACAACAATTGTGGGACCGAATCGGCGACCTGCTGCACGCGCAATCCACGCGTCTGGGCCATCCGACAGAACTGCGTGAGTTGTGCGCCGGCGCGCCCTTCCCAAGCAAGGAAAATTTCATGACGCGCCTGATGATGCGCGCCGACCGCGAGGCCGATTACACGTTACTGCCCAGCCCGCTGACGATGACTGAAAAGAGGAAACACGCATGAGCCTTCCTGCCTCCGTCACCCAACGCATCGAGCAGCTCAAGACTGAACACGACGCGCCATTGTGCGCCTACGTCTACGACCTGCCTGCCCTTGAACGGCACGTAAAGGCAATGCGTCAGGTACTGCCCGAAAACTGCGAATTGTTCTACGCCGCCAAGGCCAACCCGGAAGCCCTGGTGCTGAAAACCCTGGCGCCGTGGGTAGACGGATTCGAGGCGGCCTCCGGCGGCGAGCTGACGTGGCTGCATGAACAGTGCCCCGACCAGCCGCTGATCTTTGGTGGCCCTGGCAAACTCGATCGCGAACTGGATATCGCCCTGCAGTACCGGATTTCGGCGTTTCACGTGGAGAGCGTGACCGAACTGCGCAGTCTGGCGCGCATCGCCCGCGAACGCGGTGTGCGGGCTCCGGTGATGCTGCGGCTGAATCTGAAGCTGGCCCAGACACCGCAGAGCCGATTGGTCATGGGTGGCAAACCCACGCCGTTCGGTCTGGATGAAGAAGGCCTTGCAAGCGCCCTGCAATTGCTGCGCGAAGAGCCGTCCCTAGAGCTCAAGGGACTGCATTTTCATCTGTTGTCGCACCAGCTGGATGTCGACGCGCACCTTGAATTGATTCGCAGCTACTTCCTGACCTTCCGCCAGCTGTGCGCCGACCACGACCTGCAACTGCCGCTACTGAATGTCGGCGGAGGGATGGGCATCAACTATCAGGACGCGGCCAGGTCATTCGACTGGCCACGGTTTTGTCAGGGCCTGCAGGGGTTGATCAATGAATACGACATGGGCGCGACCCGCATACGTTTCGAGATCGGCCGCTTCATCAGCGCTGCCTGTGGTTACTACGTCATGCAGGTGCTGGACATCAAAAGCAGTCACGGCGAGTTTTTTGCCATCGGACGTGGCGGTACCCATCACTTTCGCACGCCTGCGGCTCAAGGCCACAATCATCCGTTCACGGTACTACGAGGCTCGCAGCCGGCACAAATCAGTGATCAGTCCGTGACGCTGGTGGGCCAGTTGTGTACACCAAAAGACGTCCTTGCCAGACAACAACCAGTGGCGCAGCTAACGATTGGTGACCTGCTAGTATTCACTCTCGCGGGCGCCTATGCCTGGAACATCTCGCACCAGAACTTCCTGATGCACGAACCGCCGTTGAAGGTTTTTATCGAGGGCTGATTCCACGCTATTGTCAGCCTCTGTGCTGCCCTTCCCGTATCTGTGGCTGCTTGTCCGATGTGTCCTTCAAACTCTTCGGACCACTACAGTTTGCCTATCCCTTATGTTAAGGGGGGGGGAAACGGTGTCCTGTCTTTCAGAGGGCTCGTCCAGATGGGATGATTGCAGTCCTTCAACCAAGCAAGTTGGAGGGAGCGCTCCTGTCGGCCACCTATTAAGTTGAGACGGTCGTTCCGAGTCGTGCCAATGGCTTGAATCAGAATGATATGTATTTACTTACAAAAGATAACCGTTATCATCTGCGCGATAATTCATACAAAAGGTGTTCATGGTGGCTCGATCGCGCATTTACCCAGTCTCTCTGTCGTTGCTGGGCGTTCTGGTTGTACCTGATTTACAGGCAGAAACGGAGTCTGCTCTAACCCTACCGGCAACCGCTGTGAACAGTGAGTACAGCGAGCAGAGCTACATGTCGACCGAGAGCAGGAGCGCGCTGAAGATCGATGCCCCTCTACGAGATATCCCGCAAACCGTCAACGTAATTCCCCAGAGCGTTATCAAGGATCAGGGGGCTCAGTCGATGGAAGACGTGCTGAAGAATGTCCCCGGTATCGGCCTGTCCAATGGCGATGGCCAGCGCGATCAAGTCACCATCCGTGGTTTCAGCGCCATTGGCGACATGTACGTCGACGGCATTCGTGACGATGCGCTGTACTTCCGTGATCTGTCCAACGTCGAGCGGGTGGAAGTGATCAAGGGGCCGGCCGCAGTGCTCTATGGCCGAGGCTCTTCGGGCGGTCTGATCAACAGCATCAGCAAGAAGCCCAACTTCACGCCCAAGCAGGAGGTCGGTGTCAGTGTCGACAGCGAGGGCAAAAAGCGCACTCAGTTCGATGCCGGTTGGGCCGATCAGCAACAGGGCGATAAAGCCTTTCGTGTGACAGGGGCGCTGGAGAACAGCGACACCTTCCGGGATGACGGCTACATCGACCGCAAGGCCATCGCGCCTTCGGCCTACTTCAAGCTCTCCGACGATCTGGAACTGAACCTGGGCGCTACCTATCTGTATGACAAGCGCCTGATCGACTTCGGTATCCCAGCACGAGGCGACCGTCCAGTCGATGTGGACCGCGATAAGCGTTTCGGTTCCGCTGATCCAGATGACGATTACACCCGCAGCGAAGTGTTCTCGTTCACGGCCGGCGTCGATTACAGCATCAATGACGACTTCACCCTGAGCAACACCAGCCGCTACTACCACTACGACCTGGATCGCAACAATACGCTCGCGGACTCCAGTCCAACGCGTTTCGTTACCGCCGCCAACGGCGAATTGCTGGTAAAACTCAACCGCGGCAACGTGCAGCGCAAGGAAGACGGTTGGTTCAACCAGACCGAACTCAAGCAGCGCGCCGTGCTCGCCGGGATGAACCATAACCTGCTCTATGGTGTGGAGCTGGGGCGCCAGGTGAAGGACCAGTCCGTGTTCAGCCAACCCAACGTGGCAAGGGTGCCGGTGTACCGCGATGCTTTGGTCGACGTGCCGTTCCAGGCCAACCGGCAAACCGCCAAGGGCACCAATACTCAGGACACTGCCGGGTTCTACGTGCAGGACCTGATCGAACTGGCGCCGCAGTGGAAAGCTCTGCTGGGAGTGCGTTATGACGTGTTTGACCAGGAATACGCCGATGACCTGACGAACAAGGAACTCTCCCGCACCGACACTACCTGGAGTCCGCGAGTCGGTCTGGTCTACCAGCCTGATCATGTGCAGTCCTATTACGTCTCGGTGAGCCGTTCCTACCAGCCCTCTGCCGAAATGTTCGCTCTGAGCACGACGAACCAGGACCTTGAGCCGGAGGAAACCACCAACTTCGAGATCGGCGGCAAATGGGACCTGCTCGACAATCGCCTGGCGTTGACGGCGGCGCTGTTCCGGCTGGAACGCACCAACATGAAAACCACCGATCCGGCGAACCCGACCAAACTGGTGCTTGCGGGAGAGCAGCGTACTGATGGTCTCGAACTGACCGCCAGTGGGCAGTTGAGCGAAAAATGGCAGGTATATGCCGGTTACGCCTATCTGGATGCCGAGATCACCAAGTCCAACAGCCGTACCAACGGTATCGCCAACGAAGGCCAGACTCCGACCTTGACCCCGCGCCACAGTGCCAATTTGTGGTTGGTACGTTCTTTGACACAGGAGTGGCGTGTAGGCATGGGGGCGAACTATGTCGATGACCGTTACACCGCCTTGGATAACCAAGTGGTCATGCCGGCCTACACCACCGTGGACGCAGCGTTGCTCTACAACCAGCCGAAATGGGACATGGCCCTGCGTCTGCGCAATGTCTTCGACAAGGACTATTACGCTTCGGCGCATGGCTCGGTGGATCTGATCACACCCGGCGCACCACGGACGCTGGAGCTGAGCACCAACTACCGCTTCTGAGTACGGACCTGAAGAACAAACGCCCGGCATTGTCGAGCGTTTCCTCACGGCTGGGCCTGTACTCCCAGCCGTGCAGTGGCAGCTTTCAAAAGCCCAACTAATCTTCAATGCGCGGGTTTGAGTGAGAATCTGTCGTGTGAGAGCTTTAACGATACGAGTTTGCTCTTATAGATCAATGGCTTGAGATGAAACGGCAACAGACCCTAGGGTGTCTGCTGTCGATTGATGATGGGCAGAGGGCGGGAAAGAAACTGTTCATCCAAGCCCCGAATGTAAGCGTTATAAGCCCAGCGTACAAACTGCTCGAGCAATCGATCATTCTCCATCCGCAGACGTTGATTCTCCGCTTCCAAACGAGCAATTCGCTCGTTTGCAACTTGTAATTCAGGACTGCTGGCCTTCTTCACTCCTACTGTGGTTGAGAGTGTTTGCTTACGCAGTATGAACGCACGCCGAATCCGCTCATGTTTATGCAGAGTCTGGCGCGTGTAGGTTCCTCGTAAACGGCGAGCGACGCTTAAGATCAGCAGGTCCCACGTCAGTTTTCCAGACCAACCATCCAGGATCGACACGATCTGCTCTATAGCATCTGGGGTTAGATTTCTCGAACGAGACATTACAGGTCCTCAGCCTCTATGCATGGCACATCTGGATCTTCAGTGTCTGGTCCCGGCAAATTACGCTTGTTCAATATTTTATGGTGGGTCAGCAACTGTTCCAGCCTTGACGCTGGGACGATCCCACGCGGCTGGATAATTGCATTTGCGGCAACGGAAGAGTCCTCAAAAATGGCACACAGTTCATCCAGTCGTTTAAGGGTCAGTGTCTGGTGCTCGACCCAACGGTTGGCACCAAACTCCTCCTCGCCCAGCGCTTCTAACGCTTTTGCGAGGAGGGCCTGGGTTTCCTGACGATACTGGCGTATAGCCTGCTCTCGGACCACATCACCTTTGATGCATACATGCTCATCACAATTGGGGCAATCTCGATGGAGTTGGCAAGGCAACATGGAAAAATCGTGCAGGCAATACCCCAAATCCGTTGTATGGGCGGTCATGATCTTCAGCGTCGCAAACTGATCCCGCGAGATCAAACTACTTGGAGGGATACCTGCCACATGACCTGCCGACTTTTCCGGGTCACCCAAAGCGGACCTCGCGAGCGCCAACACATCCCTATCGGACTGATGGTCATAGCACTTGTTTTGTCCGAGTTTGGCGCGACCGCTCCATTTGGCGATGTCGAGTTGCGATAATCCGCCCATCTGTGCCACGGTATTTAAAAAATGGCGAAATTGATGCGTCGTGATACTCATTGGACTGCCATCTAACTCACGATAACCGAACCGTTCGAAAATATTGAGAAAAGTTCGAGTACTACCTAGTTGCTTCTGAGTATAAGCGGTGTCTGGCAAGACGATTACCCCACGGTACGTTCCCCACAACTCGGTTAGCTCATTCAGCCGTGTCAAGCAAAGCGCTTCACTGTACTTCAGGTTGTTCTTCTGATCTGCCAGCGGGAAGTTAGCTGGCAGCATCGAAAGGATTACTCGCTCAACGTCCGCGAACAAAAACCTCGGAGCATGTCTCTGCTGTGGGTCATATGGAATATGTTCAAAAATCCCCTGCTTTCTGCACCACCCCGCCCCTTGCGCGGTTTGATTGCCATTGGGGGGTGGGGCGAGAAAAACAATCGCGCCCACCTGTTCTGAACTAATTAACGACCGCCCCCGTAACGCCTCCAGCTCCGTTGGCAAATACATCGCATCAGGGTGCTGCTCATACCACCGTGCCACTTCCCGCGCTGGCGTGGAAATGGTCCTGAGCTTACTCACCGCCTCGCGGGCAACACTGGCCATGGATTGCACCACCCATTTGACTTGTGCCTTACCACCCTTTGAAGGCCGCCAGCGCAATCCATACAGTTGTTGATTTGCTTTTGGATCGAACTCCTCGACTTCACACTGGTTTGAAATGGACATCACCTCATTAATGCGGCTCGGCGCCGACGCAAGCAACGCACAGACACTGGAGGTAAAAATATCGCCTGGCTTCTCGGCGGTTCTGAAAATTTCGGCAATCGCTTCTAACGAAGCTGACGAGGGCAGACGGGCCCGGCGCGACGCATCAAACTCTGGGCCAACACTGCGCACAAAGTTCGCTGGTGCCCGAAGTGGATTTTGCCATTGAAGAGGCAGCGTACAGAGTTGATGCTCCACCAGGAACTGCGAAATGCGTTTGAGTTCTGCCCCGGCAAAAAATGCGGCAGAGGCTTGGTAGCGTTCGTTTAGTATCGCGCACGCACGATTAAAATGCCCCAGACTTGCCTTAATAGGTGTGACACAACTCTCCGTTTCTTCCAGAGCTACAGCGAGGGAGCGGAGCGCGGCCAATCGTGAACTGACGGTTGTATACGCGCACAACGAATAATCATAACGGCAGTAGGCTTTGGCAAAGTCTTTGTAAGGCTGAGGCAAGCAACAGGAATCCTTTTGCCCTCGTCCACTGGGGAATCCATGAAATCGCATGCTTGAACAAGAATTACGTCGTTTCAATCGAACAAAATTGGTGACATCCCAACTGTCCGCCTCAAAGACCAACTCACTGCCAAAAGCCGTCAGAGACTCTCTGGCGAGGGTAACGAAGTCCCTGAGATTGTCCTCAGCCGCCTGCTCTGCTCGGGGCTTAAACAGGATTACCCTATCGTCCATGAGCCTGCTCCTTTCTGCTGCGACATAATTGGACCACTTCTGCCACTGCGAGCAGCGTTCGATCGTTGATCGCCGCGATACGACCGTCCGGATAGCGTTTAGCATCCGCTAGCAAGAAATCCAGGACCGCCTCATGCGGCCCGTCCAACCAAGGTTGAAAACACTGACAGGTGTAACAGGCCACGGGGGCAAATAATCCGCAGAAACTGAAGCTGCCACATGACCCCATTGGCCGTGCGCTTTGATCGATACGCAAATCGATAATTCGGCTGGAGCGGTCTGCTCCACGAACGGCATTGTCCTCATGAGCTATCAGTTGACCTTTAAAAGCTTGAGCCAGAGGCGCCATGTACAGCGCAGTCGCCTTTTCAATCCGCATCGCAAGCTCTGGTGTCGCAGCTACATAGACAGCCGCAGAGTCAGTTCGCGAATGATCAAGCAAGTCCGCAATGACCAAAACCCCGTGCCCTTCACGCGCAAGATTCGTCCCTAACGTACGCCGAAAGCGCAAGGCACAGATGCTAACTATTTCCCCCGTGCGCTCAGAGCGGACGGATAGCTTGTCCAACGCGGTCACCAACAATTTCCGTAAATTCTCGCTGGTACGGTGGTATCTGGCCCATCCTGGCCCGTCCGCCAAATACTGTGACTGCCGGGGTAAAGGAAACAGGGGCGCCTGCTGGGGGTCTGGAAACGCTCCAATAAAGCGCTCACTGACGCGTCGGGCATAATCAAACAACGGTCGACCAATTTGATTCACCAGCGCTCGCGGCTTGAGTTCCTGGCGGAGCAATGCGTTTTGTTGCTTCGCACGCGGAACAAGCAAAAGAAAAGACTCTGTTCCATCCGCAGCCACCGAGCGCACAACATCACAAACCTTTAAGGCTGCCAACTGAACAGGGCGGGAACCCAACGCAATAAACAACCATGCCAGCAGGTATATGTCCTCACTCAAACGCCCTGCGCCGTAAGCTTCATTCAGGGCATCTTGAATACCCACTTGCTCAATTGGAGTAAATGGACCCAACTCGGGATCCCACGTCAATACAGCGATTCCGGTTTCTCGCTTCCGGAGCTTTTTCCTGTCCAGGACGTACACCACATCATCCTGAATACCCGGCAAGCTCATGGCATGCCATCGGCGTAAAAACGCAAAGAGATCGCGTGTTTGAAAGTCATTGGCATCGCAATGTATCAATACGTCATTTCCGCAGATAGTTTCCAACGGTTCAACGCGCCCCTCTTGCAATCGCAAGGCAAATGCTTTTAAAGCCGCAAAGCGACCCATCACAGTACTTGGCGCCCTATTTTCAACGAACCAAATCAACGTAAGATGGAATGAAGCCATGAGCACAGCAGAAAAATGTAGCCCAGAAAAATCCATGTAAACCGAATACACACCGTCCCGGTACGACCAAGCAGGCCGGTTAGGATCAAACGCGATACCGCTTTTGCTACGAATTACCGACGGAAGTGAAGGACAGAAATCAATTCCATCGATTACGTAGTTTTCCCCTGGTTTTTTAATCATCGGAAGGAGCCTCCACACGCAATTGTTTTTGCATTTGCAAGGACACAGCGGTGGCTTTTTTCTTGATATGACGCTGGTTATACACAATCGCCATTCCGGATGTTTCGGACCACCCCATCAATCGTGACCGCAGTTTTTGCTCCATGGTCGGCGACACATCACTTCTATCAATCGCTTCCGAAAAAATATCGTTCCAGGTATGGCGAAGGAGATGAGGGCAGATGTTTTCTGGTAGTTCCGGACAGTGTTGCCGTAAAGTGATAAATACTTTATTTAGCGCCGCAAGACTCAGTGGTTTTCCTGAGCCACCGGCTACCCAAAGATATTCATGCTTACGCGAGCCTGTAACATTTCGACGAATGGACATTACATACGCTCGCGTGAGCGCTACCAACTCTGCGTCGAGCGCTAATAATCGACCGCTTGTTTTGGCATTCGGCTGTCTCAACCGTGGATCCGCCGGATCGTCTGCCCTCCTGGCAATTAAAACTTCATTGGTCTGAAAGTTAATATCCGAGATTTTGACACCAAGCAACTCACCTCTCCTGACTCCCAAGGACAATAGCCAGCGAATCATTAAGTAGTTTCGCTGTCGAACAAATTCATGAGACCACGGATTATGCTCAAACTCTGGAGCAACCACCTGTTGCAGTAGCGATACCATTTGTTCAGTTAGGCCCTCACGAGGCGTAACATTGGATAAGCGCTGCACTGAAGGAATGCGAGCCTTTATGGCTGTAGAAACCAGTTCACGGAGTTTTTCCACCCCTGAAAAATGTGGGTTTCCTGCGCCTGTTTTTAGTAAGTGGTCGGTCGCAATCCAGTCAAGGTAACGGGCAATGTATAAAAGCCGTATAGCAATAGTACCAGGATGAATTTTTGGCGTACTAAAGCCACTGGTAGACCATGGCGATACAAACTTTCCATTTCCAATTTTTTTTCTGTCGCCCGCTGTAATTGGTAATTTACACGCCCCAACGATAGCTTCTATGTCTCCAACCGTTAAAAACTGGCCGTCGCGCAAACGGGCGGACAAATCTATCTTTAGTTCATCAAAAACAATGAACAGCACCATCAACGACCGAAGCGCCTGTTGGAGTGTGCTCGTCGACAAATTCGCCGTTCGTAACTCTGTCAGTACCCAAAGGTTAGCGCTGTGCACGGGCATGCCGTCTTGCTGAAGGCAAAGCACTGGAAAGCGCTCACCACCGTCGAACCGCACGAGTTTGATTCTGTAAGGGTTCATTGTTTACACACTCCTAAGGTAAACTATAATAAACCCTAGACTACAATCCTACTTTTCGCAAAAAAGTACGCTAATCCTCTGTTTTTATTATATTTCCCTCCTAAATATTTACGTTTTAATAGAAGTCGGCGCTA
>NZ_VFES01000044.1 GCF_007858185.1 Pseudomonas grimontii | reverse complement strand
GCCCAACGCAGCCTCGCTTGCGCTCGGCAGCTGCTACGGGTGAGATGGCGCGTAGCAGCTGCCGAGCCCTGGCGAGGCTGCGTGAGGCCCTCACAAACACCCAGCATCACGATGAATCGCCGCGAGAACGTGGATGGTCAGTGATGTCGGCGGTGTGCCCAATGCAGCCTCGCTTGCGCTCGGCAGCTGCTACGGATTTGCGCGGTGTTGGATAAGACGGTATCTACGGGATACATGGGCTTTTAAAGCCACCAGACATCCCACAGCGGGTAGTCGTGAACACGCCTGACCAGCCCTGCACGAATGGGGTTACACACCACGTAACGTGCAAAGTCTTTCAAGTCCACTTCGCGCCGAACACCACGGTCATGATAGCCCTTTTGCCATAACCGCCCCTTACGACCTAGAGCACCGTTAACCGTTAGGCTGCTGCGCGATTTAATTCGACACATCAGTTCCGCCAACGTCCGCTCCTGGAGTTGAACCAGCCAATGCATATGGTCTGGCATGACCACAAAGGCCAGAGAGTTAACCCAATCATCCTCGTGGGCTTCTCGAAACTGCTTCACAACCAGGCGCCCGAGCCGCCAATCGTCGAAGATTGGTTCACGCCGGTTCACCACGGCGGTCAGCAAGTAAACGCCCCCTGCTTGTGACGCTCTACCGATTCGCAAACGGCCTGATTTGTTCGATGTGAGCATTCCTTGCCCCCGTTCTATTGAAAGGAGGCAAGGACGCTACAGAAAAAAACAGCTAAACAGCGAACCCAAAAAGCGACGAGATATTACCCGTCAGCGGCCCATACGAATGGTGTTCCACACCCGTGTGCGAATCCGGTCGATATTCAGCGGCATCGCTTCCAGCGCGAATAACTTGCCCATCATTTCATCGCTGGGGTAGATCTTGGTGTCGGCCTTGATCTCAGGGTCTACCAGACTATCCGCTGCACTGTTGCCGTTGGCGTAGTGCACGGAGTTGGTGATGTCCGCCATCACCTGGGGCTCCAGCAGGTAGTTCATGAACGCGTAGCCGGCCTTTTCATCGGGGGCATCGGCGGGCATGGCCACCATGTCGAACCAGATTGCGGCGCCTTCCTTGGGAATCTGATAGCCGATCTTCACGCCATTCTTGGCTTCCTTGGCGCGGCTTTCGGCTTGCAGTACGTCGCCGGAGAAACCGACCGCCACGCAGATGTCGCCATTGGCCAGGTCGCCGGTGTATTTCGAGGAGTGGAAGTACGCCACATAGGGCCGCACTTTCATCAGCAGCGCCTCGGCTTTTTTGTAGTCTTCAGGTTTTTTACTGTGGGGTGGCAGCCCCAGGTAATTAAGGGCGATAGGCAGCAGTTCCGGGCCGTTATCGAGGATGGCTACCCCGCATTTGCTGAGCTTTTCCATGTACTCGGGCTTGAAGATCAAGTCCCAGGAGTCCACCGGTGCGTTATCGCCCAGCACCGCCTTGACCTTGTCGATGTTGTAGCCGATACCGGTACTGCCCCACAGGTACGGGAAGCCATGGGCATTGCCCGGGTCGTTGTTTTCCAGGGCCTTGAGCAGCACGGGGTTGAGGTTTTTCCAGTTGGGCAACTGGCTCTTGTCGAGCTTCTTCAAGGCGCCGCCCTGGATCTGCCGCGCCATGAAGTGATTGGACGGGAACACCACGTCGTAGCCGGAGTTACCGGTCATCAGCTTGCCATCGAGGGTTTCATTGCTGTCATACACGTCGTAGCTGAAGCCGATACCGGTCTGCTTCTGGAAATTCTTCGTGGTGTCCGGCGCGATGTAGCTGGACCAGTTGTAGATCTTCACCGTCTCGGCGGCCTGGCTGATAGAGGCCACCAACATCAAGGGCAACAGGGCAATGGCTTTCATGGTTCGATTTCCTGGCGATTTTAGGGCTGTTTTTATGGCAGGCGATCAAGGATCAAAGCGTTACAAAATCAGTACGTAGGTCTTGCGCACGGTTGCCTGGATGTCCCAGATGCCGGTGCTGTTGGCCGGCAACATCAGTGCATCGCCGGCTTGTATGTGAACGATTTCACCGTTGTCAGGGGTGAAGGTGCAGCGCCCCTGGATAAAGTGGCAAAACTCCTGGGATTTGATCTGCCGACGCCAGCGGCCCGGGGTGCATTCCCAGATACCGGTCTCGACGCCGTCGCTGCGTTCAACGCTCAGGGTCGAGGCCACGGCGATCGGCTCGCCCAGGGGCACGGCCACCGGTGACGAGTCCGGCAAGTGGGCATTCAGCGTGTCTTTGAATTGAGTGATGCTCATGGGGTTTTCCCGTGTAGGTGAAACGACTTAGTGCATGAAACCTTCCATGAACCCGGCCACACCGGTCGCCAGTTTGCGGCGCCAGGGGGCGGTGTTGGGGTTGGCCAGCACCTGGTCTTCATGGACAAAACTGCGAATGATCGCGTTGTAGCCGAGCCAGCGGCACGGCTCCGGCTCCCAGGCTTTGAGCGCGTCGAGGCCGCGCTCGCGGATCACCCAGGGCTGGTGGATGAGCGGCGTGTCGCGTCCGAGGATCAGGTCGGCCAAGGTGCGACCGCCCAGGTTGGTGGCACCGACGCCCTCCCCGCCGTAACCACCGGCCAGGGCGATGCCGGTCTTGTGATCGCAGAGCATGTGCGGCCGGAAACTGCGCGACATGCCGAGGTTGCCGCCCCAGGAATGGGTAATCCGCACCTTTTTCAGCTGCGGGAAAAGTTCGCCGAACAGGTAGCGACGTAACGCCACTTCGCTGTCAGTCAAATCGAAGTTATGGCGCAATTTGCCGGCGAACTGGTAACCGCCCCGGGCACCGAACACCAGGCGGTTATCCGCCGAGCGTTGGCCATAGGTGACCTGGCGGCTACTTTCGCCAAAGGCCTGGCCGTGGCTCAGGCCGATTTCATCCCAAGTACTGGCGGGTAGCGGTTCGGTCGCGACGATCAGGCTTTGCACGGGTAACTGGTACCGACCGAGGAGTGGCAAGGTATTGGCGTAACCCTCGACAGCCGGCACCACCCAGGCAGTACGCACGCTGGCCCTGGCGGTACGCAGGCTGCCGGATTGCCAGTGGGTGACCGGACTGTTTTCATAAATCGTCACGCCCATGTTTTCCACCACCCGCGCAAGGCCGCGCACCAGCTTGGCCGGGTTGATCGTGGCGACATGGGGTGCATGGATACCGCCATAGGGCTTTGCGATACGGATCTGTTCAGCCAACTGTCGAGGGCTCAGCCAGCGGTAGTCGGCTTCGGTCAGGCCTTGGGCGTAGAGCTTGTCCAGGTAAGCACGCAGGCTGCCTTCTTGCTCGGGGTAGCGTGCGGCGCAGTACAGCGCGCCGCCCTTGCGGTAGTCGCAGTCGATGCCTTCACGGGCCAGCACCTGGGCCACTTCGTCGGGAATGCCATGCAGCAGGTCGAAGGAGGCGCGGCGCTGTTCAGGCGCAAGGCCGGCCAGCAGGCGGTCTTCGCCCAGCAGATTGCCCATCAGCCAGCCGCCGTTACGGCCCGAGGCGCCGAAGCCTGCGGTTTGCGCCTCGATAATCGCGATCTTCAGCTCGGGCGCCTGGCGTTTCAGGTAGTAGGCGGTCCACAGTCCGGTGTAGCCGGCGCCGATAATGGCCACATCGACGTCCAGGTCATGCTCAAGGGCCGGCCGCGCCAACAGCGGGTCGTCCAGTTGGTCCATCCATAAACTGATAGTGCGCCATGCCGGCATGCCAAGCTCCCCAACCACGTTTCGATGGGGGGATCCTAGAACTCCGGGTTATTCGCTGTCTTGCGCGCGTGCACGCAGGGAAATTTGTTTGACGTAGGCCTTGGGCGATTGGCCGGTGTGCTGGCGGAAGGCGCTGTAGAACGCCGACAACGAATTGAAACCGGCGGCGAAGGCCAGGTCGTCGACCTTGATCGGTGGCTGTGCTTTATCCAGCGCGGCCAGCAGATGCTGGAGCCGAGCCTGGTTGACATAGCGGTAGAAACTTTGCCCCAGCACCTGGTTGAGCAGGTAGGAAATCTGATTGCGGCTGTAGCCACATTCCTTGGCGACGCGCTGCAGGTCCAGTTCCGGGTCCAGGTAAGGCTGCTTGCGCTCGAAGTACTGCTGCAAGTCATTGGCCATATGCCCCAATTGCTGGGGCGACAGGCCCAGGCGGCTGACGCTGGGACGCTGGGCCCGGGAGGGCTGTTCATGCACCAATGACGCGTACTCATTGACGCGCCAGATCAGACCATCGCGCACGGTGATGGCCTCGCTGGTACGAAATGACACCAGTCCCTGACCACCACGCAAGGTGATGCGGTACTGGATGAACGCGGTATCGCCATCGGCGCGAATGCGGTCGGTGTGCTCAATCGCCTCGTCAGCTTCGCGGGGCATGCTGGCTTGCAGGTATGCGCGCAGTTCGGCGTAACCGACTACACGGTTCTGGAAAAAGTCGTGGTACTGGATGTCCGGGTGGTAGTAGGACATCACCCCATCCAAGTCGCGATGGCGCCAACACAGATGGTGGCGCAACACCAGGTCGCCCGTGGCGTGGGTGTGCTGGCAATCATCGTCGGGGGCAATGTCGGGCATGGAGGACTCTGCGGCGAATAAACCGTGGAGATTGCCGAAGTTCAGCGGGGTCTTCAATGCACAATTGCAGCGCCTGACTGATGGCCTTTTGCCCTGCATTGGTAAGTCATGACCTACATCAATCTTTAGGAAAACAACCGCCGAACGGGGCGAAAAAAGTCACCTTGCACTTACGAACGAATGCTATTTTTAAGCTCTTCGACGCCACGACCAGTGACGGTCATGGCCCCCCTGCCGCGAGCTAAAGGAAGCGCTCAATGAACAAGGTGGGCAACATGAACAAAGTGACGTTCCCCAACGCCTGCCAGCTGATGCGCTGGCATTTTCATCCGATGGGCTTCGAGGCGAGCATGGACGCGCCCGGCAGTATGATCGCCCGCCTGTTCGACCGCGCCAGCGGCGAGACGCTGATTGCCATTGCCGGCATCCCCTGCGCCACGGTGATGAATGCCGCCGATGTGGAGCGGATTATCGAGGCGGTGGAGGATGAATTGGAGTCGTTTGTGCCGCCGTTGTCGCTGAGGGCCTGATCCCGGCCCAGCCAACAAAAAGAAGCTCAACTGTGGGAGGGGGCTTGCTCCCGATAGTAGGGTGTCAGTCACCACCTACAGTGACTGAACCAGCGCTATCGGGTTCAAGCCCCCTCCCACATTGGAATCGCATTTGTCCCCTACGAATGGCGCTGATCGTCGAAAAACGCTTTCTTGCCGTCAACCCGCTCCGAGGCCTTGGGCACATTCACTGCCTGGCCTTCGGGCTTCTCCACGTACCAGTAGCAATGGCTCACGGCCCGGGTAATCCCGACGTAGGCCAGGCGCAGCACTTCGTCCTTTTGCGCAGTGTCATAGGGCTCGCTGTCCCCGTCCTTGCCCAAGCCCGCCATGCGGTACACCTGGTTCTTGTAGGGCGAACTGGTCAGATGCTGGCAATCACCGAGCAGGAACACCGCATCCGCCTGCAGGCCCTTGGCGCTGTGGTACGTCAGCTGCTTCAACCTGCGCGCCGCCGCAGGCAAGCTAGAATCAACATTAACAATCGACTGAATATGCTCTTGAATCAGTATCTTATCGCTACTTTTTCGATACAGCATTAATACTGAATCGCCCCTTTGATAATGCTCCAGCAGCTGCCGACCCAGCGCTGCATCGTCGCGCTCCACTACTGTGACCGGCACCAACGCTTTTGGCGTGCCGCTGGCCTTGGCCTTTTTCCCGGGGATGGCCGGCGCGGCGCGCACAATATGTTCGGCGGCGTCGATGATGTGCTGATGGCTGCGGTAGTTCTCGCTGAGCATCACGCGGGTCGTGCTCGGCGATGGGAATTCCTGGTTGAATTCCATGAAGTACTTGGGCGAACTGCCGCGCCAGCCGTAGATCGACTGCCAGTCATCGCCCACGCACAGCAAGGACGATCGTTGCGCGCCACGGCCCACATGCATCGCCGGGCCACGGCTGCGGATTTCCCGCAGGCTGGCGCGTATCCACGAGACGATCTGTGGCGATACGTCCTGGAATTCGTCGATCATCAGGTGCGACATCGGCCGCAGCAGCGGATCGCTGAGCAGCTTGAGGTTTTCCGGGGTGTTTTCGCCAAACAGCGAGAACATGCGGTTATAGGTCATGATCGGCGGCGACTGGTCGAGAAGATGGTCTTCCAGGGCTTTCCAGAAAATGCTCAGGGCTTCAAAGAAGTACCGGTCCGGATCGTCCTTGGCGAAGCTCATCTGGCCGACGGCGGTGGGTACGTCCAGCCCCAGGTTCTCGATAAAGCCGGCCGCCATCACGAAACTGTCCAGCAGCGGCGCCGACGCCAGCTCGCCCTTGACCTTGTAATCAAAGCCGGGACCCGCGCTCGCATCACCGGCGAAGCTGCTTAAAAGACGCTTTGACGAATCATAGCTATCAAGCCATATCAAAGGCTTATGACAGAAAGCTTGAAACAGAGTGCGCTTTACCGCCCACTCTGCGCGTACCGACAGCTTCGAGTTAGGCCGACTGATCTGGGCGTTTTCCCTGGAGTCAAAGCCCAGCACCACCCACGCATCCAGCTCCGGGATGTAGCCATGGCAGTGAAACTGCGCGCCATTGATTTCGAAGCGCTGGCGACTGGGCTCAATCCCCTTGATCGGCCAGGCGCCGGCACGAAACCACAGGTCTTCGATCACATCGCAGAGCTCTTCATCGCGCTTGGCCGCCAGTTCGGTTACCGCCACGCGTTTTTGTACATCCGGATGATCGTGCTCCAGCTCCCGCAGTTGCAGGCCGTGGCGCGCCAGCGGTGCAATCAGCTCACGAAACCGCGCGTGCTGGCCATGCAAACGGTGATAGCAGGCATTCATCTGCTGGCGCTGGGCGTCGCTGATGCGCAGGTCGAACGGGTTGCTGTCAGCGTCTTCGAAACCGGCACTGAGGTTTTCGAACGCCTGCAGGCGTTCGAAACCCGGCAGGCTGCGGACCATCGGCAGGATTCGCGAGTGAAAGGTGCGCACCACCGCCTGGGCTTCTTTCATGCCAAGGGGTTGGCCCCACAGGTTGAGAATTTCCATGAGCTTGTTGATGAAGTCTTTGCGCGACTCGCGGGTGAAGGTCACCACGGTCATCGAGCTCAATTCGAAGCCCAGGTAATGGGTGAGCAGCAAAATGCGCAATACCAGCGAGGTGGATTTACCCGCACCGGCGCCGGCGATCACCGAGGTTGACGGCGTGTCGCTGAAGATCATCTTCCATTGCGCCGCACTTGGCTGGGCATGGGCCGGTAGCAACCGAGCCACGTCAGCCTTGATGCGTTTCTTCACGTCGGCGCTCAAGGGCAGCCGCCAATCATCGAACAGGCTGTCATCGACGCCGGGCGCGCGGTGCTCATCGGGACGGAAGTCGCGGATCAACAGGACTTGCCGGCCTTCCTCAATGCCATCGGCCTTGCCCTCGCGATAGCCATACTCCACGCCGGCCTCGTGACCACTGCGAAAACCATCGGCCTGCCCATGCAACCAGGAAAACCGGTGCTGCGCGCGCAAACGCGTCAGGCCATGGCCAAACAGGCGCGCGGCGAGGCGCTTGAGCAGAGGCATTTCCGCCAAGGGGCGCAGTTCGGGGGGCAGATCAGGCTTGTGTTGCGACACGCGGACTCCTGCGATGAGCTGGGTTTTGACAAGTGCGCCATGGTCGCCGGAATCGGCGCTCAGTTCCAGCCAATTGCTTTACGGTCATGCAGTTAGGCGATGAAGTGAAAGTCAAAACGCCAGTAACCAATCTAATCCATCGATAGAATTCAGGCATTTTTTACGCTTTTTATCGATCATGAGCTCCCGGATCATAGGCGCCATCAACAGGAGACGATCATGTTAGAACTTCGACCTTTCAACGCCCTGGGCGGCGCCCACCATGGCTGGCTTGACGCCCATCACCACTTTTCATTTGCCGAATACCACGACCCCAAGCGCATGCACTGGGGCAACCTGCGGGTGTGGAACGACGACATCATTGCCCCCGGCACTGGCTTCCCGCAGCACCCCCATCGCGACATGGAGATCATCACCTACGTGCGTGAAGGCGCGATCAGCCACGCCGACAACCTGGGCAACAAGGGCCGCACCGAGGCTGGGGATGTGCAGGTGATGAGCGCAGGCACCGGGATCGCCCACAGCGAGTACAACCTGGAAGCCACGCCCACCAAGATCTTCCAGATCTGGATCATCCCGAACGAGGCAGGCCTGCCACCCTCCTGGGGCGCCAAGCCGTTTCCGAAGGGTAATCGCGAAGGGTTTGTAACCCTGGCCAGTGGCAAGGCTGGAGATAACGTGAGCTTGCGCATTCGTGCGGATGCGCGCCTGGTAGCAGCGAACCTGAAAGCCGGGGAAAGCGCGCAATACCGCTTGGACAGCGGGCGTCGTGCTTACCTGGTGCCGGCTACCGGAGTGATTGAAGTCAACGGCTTGCGTGCGCAAGCTCGAGACGGTGTGGCGGTGGAGGATGAGTCAGTGTTACGGGTGACGGCCATCGAAGACAGCGAGATCGTGCTGGTCGACCTGGCCTGAGCCAGCGCTTTGGCCCAATAAAATGTGGGAGGGCTTGCCCCTCCCACATGGGTTTTGCGGTGTTATTCAGAGATGGCGCCGTCTACCAGCACCTGCGCTTCTTCCACCAGCTGCTTGAGGTGGTCCTCGCCAATGAAACTCTCGGCGTAGATCTTGTAGATGTCCTCGGTGCCCGATGGCCGCGCGGCGAACCAGCCGTTTTCGGTCATGACTTTCAAGCCGCCAATCGCCTGGTTGTTGCCCGGCGCATGGCTGAGGATCTGCTGGATGCTCTCCCCGGCCAGTTCGGTGGACGTCACCTGCTGCGGCGACAGCTTGCCCAGCAGGGCCTTCTGCGCCGGCGTGGCCTTGGCGTCGACACGAATGGCGAATGGCTCGCCGAGGGCATCGGTAAGGCCACGGTAGATCTGGCTCGGGTCCTGGCCTTTGCGCGAGGTCATTTCCGCGGCCAGCAATGCCGGGATCAGGCCGTCCTTGTCGGTGCTCCACACCGTGCCGTCCTTACGCAGGAACGATGCACCCGCGCTTTCTTCCCCGCCAAAGCCCAATGAGCCGTCGAACAGGCCGTCGGCGAACCACTTGAAGCCCACCGGCACTTCGTAGAGGCGACGGCCAATGCGCGCGGCCACGCGATCGATCAGGCCGCTGCTGACCACGGTCTTGCCTACGGCCGCGTCGGCGCGCCACTCGGGACGGTTCTGGAACAGGTAGTCGATGGAGACCGCCAGGTAGTTGTTCGGCGCCAACAGGCCGCCGGACGGGGTCACGATGCCATGACGGTCGTGGTCCGGATCGCAGGCGAAGGCCACGTCGAAGCGCTCCTTGAGACCGATCAGGCCTTGCATGGCGTAGCTGGAGGATGGGTCCATGCGGATCTGCCCGTCCCAGTCGACGCTCATGAAGCGGAACGTGGCATCGACTTCGGTGTTCACTACGTCCAGGTTCAGGCGGTAGTGCTCGGCAATCGCCGACCAGTAGCGCACCCCTGCTCCGCCCAGCGGGTCCACGCCCAGGCGCAGGTTGGCGCTGCGGATGGCGTCCATGTCGATCACGTTGATCAGGTCGGCCACGTAGCTGTTGAGGTAATCATGGCGATGGGTGGTGTCGGCCTTGAGCGCCTGGGCATGGGTGATGCGCTTGACCCCGGCCAGTTTATTGGCCAGCAGCTCGTTGGCCTTGGCTTCGATCCACTTGGTGACGTGGGTATCGGCCGGGCCACCGTTAGGCGGGTTGTACTTGTAGCCACCACTTTGCGGCGGGTTATGGGACGGCGTGATAACAATGCCGTCAGCCAGGCCGCTGGTACGGCCACGGTTGTAGCAGATGATGGCGTGGGAAATCGCCGGGGTTGGCGTGTATTCATCGCCTTCGGCCAGCATCACGTGCACACCATTGGCGGCCAGCACTTCCAGCGCGCTGGCGCCGGCCGGGGTCGACAACGCGTGGGTATCCAGGCCAACAAACAACGGGCCGTTGATGCCTTGGGCTTCGCGATACAGGCAGATGGCTTGGCTGATGGCAAGCACATGCCATTCGTTGAAGCTCAGTTCGAACGAGCTGCCACGGTGCCCGGAGGTACCAAAGGCTACGCGCTGGGTGGAGATCGCTGCATCAGGCTGGCCGGTGTAATAGGCCGTGACCAGTCGCGGGATGTCCACCAGCAACTGGGCCGGCGCCGGCTTGCCCGCAAAAGGACTGATTGTCATGCATAAACCTCGGATAGAAGGATTCGGAAAAATGGCAGTTTACTGAGAGTTTGACTACTGCGCGACGGTATCGATCCTACATCGTTAAGAGAAACTTCAACCAGTCTGCGCCTGGCGCAATGCGTCGCTCAATGCCGCCAGGGCAATATCAAGATTGGGTTGCCCGTGAAAGGTGTGACTCAGGCGCAGGTTCTGCTGGTGCAAGCCACTGACACTGAACAGCTCGCCAGGCGCGATCACCACCTGCCGTGCCAGCAGGCGCTGAAATGCCTGGCGCATGTCCACCGCACGGGTGGACGCCAGCCAGAACGTGGCACCGGCGGCCGGCATCCGATAGGTCACCTGGTCACCCAAGTGCTGCTCCAGGCGCCGGCTCATCTGCGCGGCCTGCTCGCCCAAGCGCTGGCGCAACGTGCGCAGGTGCTGATCAATCCGCCCGCTTTGGTACAGGCGGGCAATCGCGCGCTGGCGGATTGACGATAAGCGGAATGAGCGCAGCAGGAACTGGCGCTGCAACTCATTGCTCATGCGCCGGCACAGCAGATACCCGTAGGGAGCTTCCGAGCCGAGCACTTTCTCGAACGAAGAAAACACGATCAGCCGCTCAGGGTTCACCAGTTCGCGCAATGCCGTGTGGGGGGCTGCGAAACCCAGCTCACCAAAGGTGTCGTTTTCAAGCAACCAGCAACCGTACTGACCCAGCAGATTTGCCACGTCGACACGCTCGTCGATTGACATGGCCACCCCGCAGGGCAGGCTGACGGAAGACGAGAGCAACACCAGATGCACCGATTCATCGCGCAACAGCCTACCCAGCGCCGTCCTGTCCAGGCCGCCCTCCGGCGTCCAGGGCAGCTCGATGACCCGCACCCCGGCGTCCTGCAACAGGCGCAGGATCAGCCAGTCGCAAGGCGATTCCACAATCACAGTGGTGCCCCGCAGGCCCAGCACCTCGATCAGAATGTCCAGCACGCCACGCAGGTCGGCACCGATATACACGTCATCGGCGTGCCAGCAGCGCGTAGGCGACGAGGTATAGCGTGCGGCCAGCGCTGCGCGTAACTCCCACACGCCGCAAGGCTGGGACCAGGGCTGCAGATTTGGCGGGTATTGGCGCACCAGCTCCCGCTCCAGTCGCAGCAGTGTTTCATCCAGGGAACCCAGCAATGCCGGCTCGTCACCACTGAGTACCACCATGCCGGGACGCCGGGCTGCCGCGTAGAGACGGTCAAGCAGATCACCACCCGCCCATACCAGGGAGTTCGCCGACATCGGCCAGGCGTAATAACCGGATTTGGCCACCGAATAGACCCTGCCCTCCTTCTCCAGCAGCGCATAGGCGTACTGGATCGTCGAGATCGACACGTTCAGGCGCTCGGCCAATTGCCGCAACGACGGCAGTTTTACCCGGGTGTCGGTACTGACCTCGTTGATCAGACTGATCATGTAGCGATAGACCGCCTGATACGCGAAATCCGCCTGACGCTCGCCGCGCAGCGTCATCGCCCGAACAATGGCACGGCCTGCGCGGCGCCCTGGGCCGCACCGACGCAAGACGTGCCGTTCTCGCCGGCCAGCGGCCGTTTGCGGTACAGGTGTTGCAACAAGGGCATCGGTAAGCCGCTGGTGTCCGTTACCCATTGCTGCAGCATTTCGGCGGAGCCGTTGCCCTGGAGGACCTTGTGCAACTCAGGAAGTGCCACCAGCATGCCCGGATGACAGTGGCGCAAATAACCCTCGAGTCGCTCTCCGTGATGCAGAAACGGCGAGAACAGCAGGCAGGTCAGTTGGGTCTCATCCAGGCCGAAGAACTGCTGGGCGTAAGTACTCCACAGCATACGCCCTTCGCGGGTCCCGGCCTGCATGAGCAAGTCGTCGGGCATGCGCAGGCGTCGCATGTACGCATTTGCCTGCTTAATAAAGCTTTCGACCCCTTCTTCATAATCCAGCCCGCGCAGGCATTCGGCCTGCAGCCCGCGCAGGTGAGCCATCAGCAATGGATTGGAATAGGCCGGATGGCTGAAGTAAAAACCCAGTGGATCGGGAATATAGGCCATGAACTCGGTCAGCAAGGATGTCGACGCGATGTCGACATCTTCCAGCAGGTCGGCGATGCCGATGTAGGCCAAGTGACGATGCCCCACCGTGCTGGGGTTGTCGCTGTCCATGTAATGCTCACCGAACACATCACGGTAATAACCGGTGCTCCACTCGTCCATGCGCGCGAACAACGCGTTGAGCGACAGCGGATGCCCCTTGGGAACACGGATGCCTGCGCCCTGGGCGGTTTTCTTGAGCCAGGCAAGAAACTGACTTTGCTTACGCGGGGAGTCGCCACTGACCAGCGCGTGGACGCCGCCGTTGCAGGTGGTGACACGCTGGTAAAAATCACCGACGGCCAGGTAAGTGTCGTTGCACAGTGTGGCCCGGCAGTCCCCGGCGCTCAGATGGCCCACCATCAACATATTGCGCTGGCTGATCTTTCGCCCGCTCGCTGAGGCTGGACGCTGGTGATTGAAGGGCTGTACTTCCTGGTTTTCCACCATCAACAACTCGACGCGCGGGTCATCGTGGAGAAACAGCCGGCCGTAGCCGCGATTGAGGGTATCGAGCTGCCCTTCGGTCATGCCCGCATGCCGTAGCGTCGCGACCCTCAGTTGAAAGGTGCGCGGCGCACGACCAGCAATGGTCAGTTGAGCAGCTCGGAGCAACGCCAGGGTATAGCTGCTGACTTCACCACCACCGTGGGCCACCAGAACTTTGAAATCCCCCACCTGCTCCATTCCCCCCGCCGCGACGATGATTCGCTGGACCAATAACTGGAGCGCTGTACGTCCGGAGCGAGTGAAATGCCCGATCAAACGTTGCAGAACTTGCTGGTAAACATGATTCATAGCCTGTTCGTGAATAGTGCTCATAGTTCTACTACCCGAGTTGAAATATCAGTTTCAAGCAACTGCTGAGAGTGTTTGCTTGACCTATTTTGCGTGTAGGAAAATCGCGCACCGTACTGTGCGTCGATGATTAAACACTAGCACCGCGCAATAAAACGATGTGGATTGCCCGTGGAGCATCACTCACCTGCACAAGCGCATAACCCAATGAAATAGATGGAAAATTCATTTTTAGCGCTAGACTTAGGACTCTTCCGACAAGCTCCTACGCTTTTTTAACCAGACTTTTAAAGAAGTGTCCGACAATAGACTCAAACAACTTTTCCATTTGCATGGCAGGTACGCTTTATGACCGCGCCCACCTTCCCGAGTCCGCATGTGTGTCGCATCGATAGTTCGAACAACTATCTGCAGCCGTGCCAGAGATTCAATCATTGCTCAATCCTTGAGATGAAAGTGAAGGCGCAATTATCAGTGCTGGAATAATGATTAATAGATACAGAAGCGAGCCGAAAACCAGCTCAGATGGGCGACCGATGTCGCATAAATGGTGCACATACAACGACGCCGCACTGGGAATCAGGGCGGCGTGAGGGAGGAAGGGCCGGATTTGCGGGCTAAAGTGCCAGGGCGGCACCTTCTGGGGCGGGCGGGTTAAGCCCTGTAAAATGGCGCATTTGCCCCATGCGCTCAGGCGTCGGAGTACTCATTTACGAATACTCCTACAGCTCAAACAGCCGCAACCTGCAACGCAACCCGCTCGCGGCACGGGCATTCGTCCATATAACGGTGCGCTTCGACAAACTGATTGAACGGAAACACCGTGGTTTTCAGAGGAACGAGCACACGATCTGCGGTCAGTTGGTTGATGTCGCGCAACGCGCGCTGCAAGGCTACCTGGTCCTGGATGATGCCCAGTTCCGGTTTGCCGGTGAAGTTACCGATGCAGTGCACAAAGAACTGAATGTTCTTCTGGAACGCCGCACACGCCGGGAACGGTGTCTGGTTACCGCCCTGCAAGCCATACAGCACCAGGCTGCCACGGGGCGCCAGCACATCACCGAGCAACGACATCTGCGGGCCGCCCAAGCCATCGAATACCACATCGACGCCGCGGTTCTCGGTGAACTTGTTGATTTGCATCAGCAGGTCCTGTTCCTCGGTGACGATGACCTTTTCTGCGCCAAGAGAGAGCAGGTACTCGCGCTCTGCGCTGTCCTTGGTGGCGGCAATCACCCGCACACCCAGGGCCTTGCCCAGTTGTACAAACGAAGGGCCGGCGCAGTGGCTGGCGTCGGTCACCAGGGCAAACTGCCCGGGCTTGACCCGTGCCAAGTCCACATACGCAAAGTAGGCAATCAGCAGCGGCGTGTAGTGCACGCTGGCTTCGATGGGGCTCAAGACGTCCGGGTAGCGGGTCAGGGCCGAACGGGGCAGGACGATCTGTTCGCCATACACCGGGTAATCATTGGGGCTCTCGGCCGGAAAACTGGCCACTTTATCGCCCACTGCCAAGTCATCCACGCCGTCGCCCAAGGCCACAACCACCCCGGCCATCTCATGGCCAAGGCCGGATGGAAGACGTGCGTGGGAAGACGCCAGGTTCTGGCGCCACAAAATGTCATACCAGCTGATGCCAATCGCCTCGACACGCACCTGCACTTCGCCCGGTGCGGGCTGCGCGGCTGCATGCTCTTCGCACTTGAGCACCTCGGCCGGACCAAACTTGTGAAAACGGATCGTGCGGGACATCGCAAACCTCGTCAAAGTAACCTCTATTGCCATGAACTCTATCTGGGCTTTACGGCTAAGACCACCGGTCGCCGTTAATAGTCGACATGTCTGTCATTGATTCCGCATCTGAGGAATAGACCTCAAGTATCGTAGGAAAACTCAATTAGCCGGTGCAGAGTACCAGCCTTTCCCCGTAAGATTCATACCGGTCACGCGTCTGAATGGACCTTCAGGGCTCTTATATGGCCGCTCTCGTCAAGTAAAGCTGACTCTTCCAGGACACAAGATGAACCGTAACGACCTGCGTCGTGTCGACCTTAACCTCTTGATCGTATTCGAAACCTTGATGCATGAGCGCAGTGTGACCCGCGCGGCCGAGAAATTATTCCTTGGTCAGCCAGCCATCAGCGCAGCGTTGTCGCGCCTGCGCGGGCTGTTCGATGACCCGCTGTTCGTGCGCACCGGGCGCAGCATGGAGCCATCGGCCCGCGCCGTGGAAATATTCGCCCTGCTCTCCCCGGCCCTGGACTCGATTTCCACCGCTGTGAGCCGCGCCGCCGAGTTCGACCCGGCCACCAGCACGGCGGTGTTCCGCATCGGCCTGTCCGACGACGTCGAATTCGCCCTGCTGCCCCAACTGCTCAAACGCCTGCGCGCCGAAGCGCCCGGCATCGTACTGGTGGTACGCCGCGTCAATTACATCCTGATGCCCGGCCTGCTCGCCTCCGGCGAAATCTCAATCGGCGTCAGCTACACCGCCGACCTGCCGGCCAACGCCAAACGCAAAGTGCTGCGCCGCAGCCTGCCGAAACTGCTGCGCGCCGACAGCGTGCCGGGCTCCCTGAGCCTGGACGACTTCTGCGCCCGCCCCCACGCACTGGTGTCGTTCGCCGGCGACTTGAGCGGGTTCATCGATGAAGAGCTGGAGAAGCTCGACCGCAAGCGCCATGTGGTACTGGCAGTACCGCAGTTCAACGGGCTGGGGACATTGCTGGCAGGCACCGACATTGTCGCCATCGTGCCGGACTACGCGGCCGAAGCACTCACGGCCGCGGGAGGCTTGCGGGCAGAAGAACCACCATTGCCGGTGCGCACGTTCGAATTGCACATGGCGTGGCGTGGGTCGCAGGACAATGATCCGGGGGAGCGGTGGTTGAGGTCGCGGATTCAGATGTTTTTTGGGGACCCCGATAGTCTGTAGCGGAATTCCACTAAATTCCATAAAACCGTTTAATAACAAGAAGTTATTGGTTTTTTAAGTCTATAGCCGTCTGTCTAAATCCAATGAATTCCACGACTCATGGGGGCATAATTGGGGGCAAATTTCGGTTCCTTAAAAAGGATGCCCCCACCGATGCCCCCAAATAATCCGGTTGTTTTCAAACGAAAACTCAGCGATGCCTTGATCCGCTCACTGACCGAACCTGGCAAACACGCCGATGGCGAAGTTCCTGGCCTCTACTTGGAGGTGAGGGCGTCGAGTAAGGTCGGCAAATCCCCTTCCAAGGTTTGGCGATTGAAGTATCGGCTGCATGGGAAGGAAAACCGCTTCTCCATCGGCGCTTACCCCGACATTAGCCTCAAGGAGGCGCGCGACATTGCCCGCGGCGCACGCCGCGACGTGGCTAACCACACCGCTCCGCTCAAGGCCAAGACCGCCAAGATCGAGGCACAGTTGCTCAATGAAGAGCGCACCTTCGCTTACGTGGCCGAGCAATGGTTGGCATTCAAGTCTGCCGAACTGGTGACCAAATCCATCTCGGGCTTTACCGGAGCGCTGAACAACCACATCTTGCCTGCCATTGGCAAAAAACCGATCAGCGAGATCAAGTTGGAGCACATCACTACGATCATCACTGAGTTGCGCCGCCAGCGCACCATGGCCATGGCCCGGCGCGTGCGCACCATCATACGTGCCGTTCTGGGCTTTGCCGAAGGTCGCGGCTGGGTGGGGCGCAATGTGGCGCTCAGTAATATCGAGGAGTTGAAGATTCGCCACATCGTGACCAGCAACCCGGCGATCGAAAGGCCATCCGACCTGGGCAGGTTTCTTCTACGCCTTGATGACTGCAACGAGGGCAGCGTTGCCACAGCAATGCGTCTGCTGGTCATGTTGCCGGTCCGACCAGGCGAACTGGTGCAGATGCGCTGGGAAGATGTCGACTTGGTGGGCGCCGATTGGCGTTATGTGGTGAGCAAGACCAAGCATCTGGACAAGAGCAAACACATCGTGCCGTTGCCTGAACAAGCCTTGGTTCTGTTAGGCGAGCTACATAAAACCCGCGTGGTGGATGAAGAAGGCAAAGGCTGGGTGTTCGTCTCACCGGTTTATCCGGGACGTCCAATAAACCCGACCTCCATGCTCAAGTCCTTTCAACGCATCTGGCCAGAGTACGACATCACAGCCCACGGCTTTCGCGCGACCTACAGAACCATTGCCCACGAGCACTTGGGTATCGATCCAATCGTACTCGAACTTTCGTTATCTCACCGAATGCCAGGAGCTCTTGGAGCTGTGTATGCGCGCGCGCAACTGCTAGTGCAACGCCGGGAGGCTGCTCAGCAATGGGCTGACTATTTAGATCAGTTGCGGCAAAACGCGTCGCGAATAACCACAGATTGACGATACAGAGAATATAAATCAGGAGATCGGAGCCGGAAACGAGACTCGCATCTAGCGTCCGACCCATTGAAATCTAAGGGGTTTCTTTTCTTGCCGGAGCAGGAAAAGACTCAATTCTGGACTTGTTATTGGGGCATTTCAAGAGCAAAAAAAGGAGAAATTCCAAGGCAAGCTATTGGGTTCTGCCCATAGCCAATCGGGAGTATGTCATTAACCCGAACGCATCAATTGCTCAGGTCTTCGGGCCGCACAGCCATGTCCAGAGCAGATCGAGTAACGAGTAATTTTTTATTAATGCCGTCGGAACAAAACCTCACTCTCGAAGCTCGCCGAAAGGCTGCTTTTACGCGAGCTACCCTTCACTACCGGCGGCTCTCATTCCGAAGTGGTCATCGAACCTTGCGGCATCCATTTTGCCCTCCTGCTGACTCTTTCAATCCCACCTTCAAGGACCGAACCTGTGATTGCATCCCCCGCCAAACTCCTCTTCCTGCCCGGAGCCTCAGGTAACACCCGGTTTTGGTATCCGGTTGCTGAGCGCCCGGCCCACCCGGCGCAGCAGGTCCATATCGGCTGGCCCGGCTGTGGAGACACTCCGCCATTGCCTGGCGTGACCGGCATGGATGATCTGGTGACTCGCGTGGTGGCCGAGATCGACCGACCCACAGCGCTGGTGGCGCAGTCCATGGGCGGTGTAGTCGCTGTGCTTGCAGCGCTTGACGCCCTGAACTAATCACGCACCTGACGCTGACCGTCACCTCTGGCGGGGTGGATATGTCTGCTCTGGGCGCGCATGACTGGTGCCCGAATTTTGCTGCCGCCAACCCGACACTGCCGAGTTGGTTTCTCGACGACCACACCGACCTCACGCTCCGGTTGGTCGAGTTGCGCATGCCAGTCCTGCTCCTCTGGGGGAGATTCTGATCTGATCAGCCCCGTTCGCGTCGGCGAGCGCCTTGCTCAACTGTTACCCCGCGCGGAACTACACGTTTTCCCTGGTGCCGATCACAGTCTGGGCTTTACTCACGCAGCCGAGGTGGCGAGGTTGATCGAGAGACATCTGGCCTGCTGGTGAGCGGAACACTTGTTGCCACCGCGTCGGACTGATTGTGCGGCCCCGTGCGTTTCAAGACATCTCGGATAGCGGACAGACAACCGGAAGCATATCGCTCCTAACCTCACCGGATACTCTGCGCCGCGTAGAGATGAAAAAAATTAAGCGTAGCTAAAAGTGTACGAACCAACCTTGAGGCTATGTGTAGTGGTCAACTAATCCCGGACACGACGTTAAGTTTTTTCTCGGCCTGAGCCGGTGGCAGCCCACCATTAAATTGGTGCGGTCGAATCCAGTTGTACCGGTGCATCAAAAAATGGCTGATATCCC
>NZ_VFES01000043.1 GCF_007858185.1 Pseudomonas grimontii | reverse complement strand
TATTTACTTGCCTTGAAGAGTGGGGAACGATAAGTCGGAAACTGCGTGAATCCCCGCGAAAACGGGGATACCAGCAAGATGAGCTATGGAGTGGGAGATTTGGTTAGCGCATATGGGGCAAGCCCCCCCCACATTTTGATGTGTGAACACCTTCAACGGTGGGAGCGGGCTTGCCTGCGATGCAGGCGACTTGGTGTTACTGAATCTCGTCAGGCTTGACGATTACCCAGTTCTTGTCGGCCGTCACCGGCAACCCTTCCTTGGCCTGGGCCGCCGCATGCTTGGCCATCATGCCGTTAAGTTGAGTCATGTATTTGTCCTTGCGGTTGATCCACAGGTGGATGCCGCCCTTGGCCACGTCCACATCGTGGAACAGCATGTAGCCGTCGCTGGTCGGCGTATCGCCGCCGACGATCACCGGTTTTTTCCATTCGTCGATGTAGGTCAGGATCGCCGCGTGCTTGCCGGCCATCCACGTTGCCGGGGTCCACAGGTAGGGGGTCAACTCCAGGCCAAGGTTGGCTTTTTCGTCGTATTTGCCGGCGGCGATCTGTTTACGTGCGGTGGTCAGTTCGCCGGTCTTGCGGTCCTTGAGCAAGGTCGTCACGCCAATGACGTTCTCAGGTTTGACGTTGTAGCCGTACTTCGGATCGGCGGCGACCATGCGCACCAGTTCTTCCGACGCGGCAGTCATCACGTACACCTCGATGCCGTTTTCCATCAGCTTGTTGTACAGCTCGGCCTGGCCTGTGAATACTTTCGGCGGCTGTACCTCGGACTTCTTCACCACGTCGCCTTCGAAATAGCTGACCGGCACCGGTTTGCCGGAGGCCATCAACTCATCCACCTGCACCTTGAGTTCCTTGAGGGTGAAGCCGGAAAACACCTGCGCAACCCACGGGTAGCAGACCATGTCGTCGACTTCGCAGAGGCGATAGTAGTAGCTGAACAGGCTTTCCTTATGGTCGGCCGTGTCTTTGAACGGCATCAGCTTGAGCGACGGGTCGAGGCTGTCGCGGGTGATCAGGCCCTTGTTTTCCATGTAGGGCAGCAAGGACTCTTCGAGGTCGTAGCGGTAGCTGGTGTTGTCCATGTCGAACACCGCGAAGTTACCCTTGTTGGCGTTGGCGGCGATCATCTCGTTCAGTTGTTTGGCGGCAGGTGCCGGCCAGTGTTTCAACTCGGTGGCGGCAAACGCCTGGCTGGCGAGCCCCAGGCAAAGTACGGCGGATACCAGTAGTTTCGGCGCGAGCTTCATAGGCGTTGTCTCCCTGAGTGAAAGACATCGACGCTAACAAATCCCTGTGACAGTTCCCATGTCGAGCACGACAGTGCACATCCTGATCCCGCCAGCGGCATACACCTGAGCGTCAAACGCTTATTCCAAAAACGACAGCCACCATTCCATATTGGTATTAAATCAATATATTTCAAGCTGTTAGGCTTTCCGGTTCGCAATCGCAGGCTCACGCGATTGGCTGCCTTCTCAACGGAGCTTCAATGAATCTGCCCCTGATTCTCAATTTACTGGTGTTCGTGGCCCTGTTGCTGGGCCTGGCACAAACCCGTCGCACCCACTGGAGCCTCGCCAAGAAGGTCCTGTTCGCCCTGGTCCTGGGCGTGCTGTTCGGTGCGGCTTTGCACACGATCTATGGCGACGGCAACCCAGTGCTCAAAGCCTCCATCGGCTGGTTCGACCTGGTTGGTAATGGTTACGTGCAACTGCTGCAAATGATCGTGATCCCGCTGGTATTTGCCTCGATCCTCAGCGCCGTGGCGCGCCTGCATAACGCAGCGTCCCTGGGCAAGATCAGTTTCCTGACCATCGGCACCCTGTTGTTCACCACCGCGATTGCAGCGTTGATCGGTATCGGCCTGACCAACCTGTTCGGCCTCACCGCCGAAGGCCTGGTGGCCGGCACCCAGGAAATGGCGCGCCTGCAAGTGATCCAGAACGATTACGCGGGCAAGGTCGCCGACCTGAATATCCCGCAATTGCTGCTCTCGTTCGTGCCAGCCAACCCGTTCGCCGACCTGGCCCGGGCCAAGCCGACGTCGATCATCAGCGTGGTGATTTTCGCCGCATTCCTCGGGGTTGCCGCACTGCAACTGCTCAAGGATGACGTGGAAAAAGGCCAGAAGGTCCTCAACGCCATCGACACCCTGCAAGCCTGGGTAATGCGCCTGGTGCGCCTGGTGATGAAGCTGACCCCGTACGGTGTACTGGCGCTGATGACCAAAGTAGTCGCCGGTTCCAACCTGCAGGACATCATCAAGCTCGGCAGTTTTGTCGTGGTGTCGTACCTGGCCCTGGGCCTGATGTTCGTGGTACACGGCCTGCTGCTGTCCCTGGCCGGGATCAACCCACTGCGCTTCTTCCGCAAAGTCTGGCCGGTGCTGACGTTTGCCTTCACCAGCCGCTCCAGCGCGGCGGCGATCCCACTGAGCATTGAAGCGCAGACCCGTCGCCTGGGCATCCCACAGTCCATCGCCGGCTTCGCCGCCTCGTTTGGCGCGACCATCGGCCAGAACGGCTGCGCCGGTCTCTACCCTGCCATGTTGGCGGTGATGGTAGCGCCGACCGTGGGCATCAACCCGCTGGACCCACTGTGGATCGCGACCCTGGTAGCGATTGTGACCCTGAGTTCGGCCGGTGTGGCGGGCGTAGGCGGCGGCGCGACCTTTGCCGCGTTGATCGTGCTACCAGCCATGGGCTTGCCGGTGTCACTGGTGGCGCTGCTGATTTCCGTGGAGCCGTTGATCGACATGGGTCGCACGGCGCTGAACGTGAATGGTTCGATGACGGCGGGGGCGATTACCAGCCAGGTCATGGGGCAGACGGATAAAGCGTTGTTGGATGCGGATGAGCATGCGGAGTTAGCGCAGGCCTGATAGGCCGCCATCGGGGGCAAGCCCCCTCCCACAGTTGATCGAGCTCCAACATGAGAATGCGATCGAGTGTGGGAGGTGGCTTGCTCCCGATGCTTTTAGGCTTTTTCCCAGACTTCGAAGTTGTAAGCCGGCTTATCACCTTCGGCGGGGTTCGGCAGATTGGAAACCAACCTCCACTGGCTCGCATCAAACGCCGGAAACCACGCATCCCCCTCCGGGCTCAGCGCCACGCGCGTCAGGTACAGGCGATCCGCCTGTTCCAGCCCCTGCGCATACAACTGCGCACCGCCGATCAGCATCAGCTCATCCACGCCCTGCTCCAGCGCCCAGGCTTCAGCCCGCGCCACGGCGGCATCGAGTGACGGAAAAACTTCCGCACCTTCCAGCGCCAGATCGGTCTGACGGCTGACCACAATGTTCAAGCGCCCCGGCAGCGGTCGGCCCAGGGAGTCCCAGGTCTTGCGCCCCATGATGATCGGCTTGCCGAGCGTGGTGGCCTTGAAATATTTGAAATCCCCCGGCAAATGCCAGGGCATGCTGTTGTCGACGCCGATCACGCGGTTTTCACCGAGGGCTGCGATCAGGCTTAAAGGGAGAGTTTTTTTCATGGCGACGAGAATACCAGAGGTGCGAGTCAGCAGTTATGCTCCAGGCTCACGAACACAACAGGATGGCGCGTGACAGCACTGACCCCCCTGCACAAACTCTGGCTGACGGAAACCGTGCGCCTGCGTGAAGAACACGCCGGCCCCTTGGAAGACCAGGAAGCCAATCGCCTCGCCCGCACAGCGGGCGGCGACCTGCCGACGCGCATTCAACAGCGCGCCCTGCACCTCGCCGAACGCGACGGCCTGACCGCCGCCCTCACGCGCTGGCTGCAAGGTGCACGCCTGGCGCTGGTGCTGCTGGCGGTGGTGGCCGTCATCAGCGGTGCGGGCCTGGCCTTTGCGGCGCTGGGCAACGGCTTGACCCCAGTGAATGTGTTCTGGGCCCTGGGCAGCCTGCTCGGCCTGAACCTGATCCTGCTGTTGAGCTGGGCGTTGGGGCTGTTGTTTGCCGGCGAACACAGCGCCAGCCTCGGGCGCTTGTGGTTGTGGTTGAGTGAAAAGCTTGCGCGCGATGCCAAGGCCGCCCAACTGGCCCCGGCGTTGCTGCTGTTGCTGCAACGGCAGAAACTCAATCGCTGGGCAGTGGGCGTGCTGGTCAACAGCCTGTGGTTGCTGGCGCTGCTCAGCGCGCTGGTGATTCTGCTGACGCTGCTCGCCACCCGCCGTTACGGCTTTGTGTGGGAAACCACCATCCTCGGCGCCGACACCTTTGTCGCCGTGACCCAGGCCCTCGGCACCCTGCCCGCCCTGCTGGGCTTCAATGTGCCGACCGTCGAGATGATCCGTGCCAGCGGCGACTCCGCCCTGAACATCGAAAGCGCCCGCCAGGCCTGGGCCGCCTGGTTGGTCGGGGTATTGCTGGTCTACGGCCTGCTGCCAAGATTGATCCTCGCCCTGCTGTGCCTGTGGCGCTGGAAACGCGGGCGCGCCGCCCTGCGCCTGGACCTCAACCTGCCCGGCTACAGCCCACTGCGCGAACGCCTGATGCCCAGCAGCGAGCGCCTTGGGGTCAACGACGCCGCGCCGGAACAGCTGCACCACGTCACCGGCGGCGTCAGTGAGCTGGAAAGCGACGGCGCCTTACTCGTCGCCATCGAGCTGGACGATCAGCACCCTTGGCCACCCAAGCTGCCGGTCAATGTGAAGCACGCCGGCATCCTCGACAACCGCGAATCGCGCAACAAGCTCCTGGAGCAACTCAGCCGCTTCCCACCCGCGCGCCTGGCCATCGCCTGCGACCCGCGCCGTTCGCCCGACCGTGGCAGCCTGGCGCTGATCGCCGAACTCGCACGCAGCGCCGCCGCTACTCGTGTATGGCTGCTGCAAGCCCCGCCCGGCCAGGCGCTGGATGCCGAGCGCCTGGGCGACTGGCACAGCGCGCTGCAACAGTTGGAGCTGCCGTTCGCCGACTGCGCGCCGTTGAACTGGCTGGAGACCGGTCATGACTAAACCACTGAAACTCGCCGTGGTCGGCCACACCAACGTCGGCAAGACCTCGTTGCTGCGCACCCTCACCCGTGATGTCGGTTTCGGTGAAGTCTCCCATCGCCCCAGCACCACGCGGCATGTCGAAGGTGCGCGCTTGTCGGTCGACGGCGAAGCCTTGCTGGAGTTGTACGACACACCCGGCCTGGAAGATGCCATCGCCCTGCTCGATTACCTGGAACGCCTGGATCGCCCCGGCGAACGCTTGGACGGCCCGGCCCGCCTGGCGCGGTTCCTGGAGGGCAGCGAAGCCCGCCAGCGTTTCGAACAGGAAGCCAAGGTGCTGCGCCAACTGCTGGCCTCGGACGCCGGCCTGTATGTGATCGACGCTCGCGAGCCGGTGCTGGCCAAGTACCGTGATGAACTGCAAGTGCTGGCCAGTTGCGGCAAACCGTTGCTGCCGGTGCTCAACTTCGTCAGCAGCAGCGACCACCGCGAGCCGGACTGGCGTGAAGCCCTGGCGCGCCTCGGCCTGCATGCGCTGGTGCGTTTCGACAGCGTCGCACCGCCGGAAGACGGCGAACGTCGCTTGTATGAAAGCCTCGCCCTGCTGCTGGAAAACGCCCGGCCGCAGTTGCAGCGCTTGATCCTCGACCAGCAAGCCCAGCGCCAGGCCCGTCAACAGAGCGCCGCACGGTTGATTGCCGAATTGCTGATCGACTGCGCCGCGTGCCGACGCAGCGTGGTGACTGAAGATGAGCAACAAGCCATCAGCGATTTGCGCAAGGCGGTGCGTCAGCGCGAACAAAAATGCGTGGAGGCCTTGCTCAAGCTGTTCGGCTTCCGTCCCCAGGACGCTGCCGCCAGCGACTTGCCGTTGCTCGACGGCCGCTGGGGTGATGACCTGTTCAACCCGGAAACCCTCAAGCAACTCGGCGTGCGCGTGGGCGGTGGTATTGCCGCGGGCGCGGCGGCCGGTGCCGGTGTGGACCTGCTGGTCGGCGGGCTGACCCTCGGCGCCGCCGCCCTGGCGGGCGCCATCGCCGGTGGCGCGTTGCAGACCGCACGCAGCTACGGCAGCCGCCTGCTGGGCAAGATCAAAGGCCAACGCGAGCTGACCGTGGACGACAGCGTGCTGCGCCTGCTCGCCCTGCGTCAGCGCCAGTTGCTCAAGGCCCTGAACCTGCGCGGCCATGCGGCGATGCACAGCATCAAGGTCGATACGCCCCAGGACAAGACCTGGCGCGAAGGCAAATTGCCGGACGCGTTGCATAAGGCCCGCGCCCACCCGCAATGGTCGTCCCTCAACCCCCAGGCCAAACTGAGCCAGGCCGAGCGCCAGGAACAGGTCGAAGCCCTGGCCCAGCGCCTCGACGAGACTTAAGCCGCCAGCAGCTGCCGGGCCTTGGCCTTGAGCACCTCCAGGTCGAGCACTGGCACGTGCATTGCCTTGGCCTGTTCGTCCCAGTGGCGCATGCGCAGGCTGACCTGAAACAACGGGTCCTGCTCAAACGCCCGGGCCTCCTCGGCCGTCATCACGCCGCCCTGGTAACCCAGGGTGCGGCGGCTGGCCTCGCTCAAGCGTGCGTAGTAGTCCGGCTGGCTGAACGTCAGGTAGCGCTTGGCTTCGACGTGGTACTCCACCAGCCTGGCCATGCGTTCACTGAAGCCTGCGCGACGCAAATAGTCGGCGCCCAACCGTTCATGGCTGACCACACCATAACCGCCCATGTTCTCGCCATCCTGGCCACAGAGATGGCCGATATCGTGGAAGAACGCCGCCAGCACCACCTCATCATCGAAGCCTTCGGCCATGGCCAATTGCGCGGCCTGGGACATGTGCTCGATCTGCGACACCGGCTCGCCGATGTAATCCGCCGTGCCGTGCTGCTCGTACACACCAAAGACTTCGGCAATCGCACGTTCCGGGTTCATTAAGCGTCTCCCCACAGTGCGGTGATATTGCGCTCGGCCATCGCCGGCCCCACGCTCATGCCCACGCCGGTGTGCATCAGGGCGGCGCTCACGCCAGGTGCGGCCTGCACGAACGAAAACGGCGCCGGGCCCCTGGCACCGTAGACACCCTGCCAGCGCTCCACCACCTGGATCTTGCAACCCAAGGTCTGCTCGGCCAACTCGATCATCCAGTCATCCACTTGTTCGGCATTGAACGGCGAGGCGTCGCTGCCATAGTCGTGGGAGTCGCCGATGATCAGTTCGCCATGGGGCGTCGGGCTGATCAGCAGGTGAATCCCGTGTGCATGCAAGTGCGGCGCATCGCGCAGAATCTGCGCCTGTACCGACGCGGCTTCAGGCAGGTCGGCAAAGGCGCCGTAATGCACGCAACTGAGGCCGGTGAGCAAGGCATGTTGCAGGTTGAGGTTGAGCGCAGGCCGGGCGCGCAGCATTTGCAGGCGGCAGATCTGCGGGTTGAGTTCGGCGATGCTCTCGGCCAACAGGGTTTGATAATCGTGGCCGGAACAGACGATGACTTGCTCGCCACGAAAGCTGCCCGCCGTGCTGTGCACCTGGCCCGGCTCCACGTCACGCACCAGGGTGGAGAAGTAAAATTCCACACCCAGTTGCTGGCTCAAGTAGTGGATCAGCGCCGGTATCGCCTCGCGCGAATACAGTTGCTGGTCGTCCTTGCCATGCAGCGCGGCACGGTGATGGCGGAACTGGCCGCCATACAGATCCTTCATGGCCGCGCCTTGCAGCAACTCAACGTTGTAGCCGTACTCTTGCGCACGACCGGCGCAGAAAGCTTCCAGCAGGTGTTCTTCCGCGTCGGTGCGGGCGAACAGGTACGAGCCATTGCGCTTCAATTGAAGGCCCGCCTCCTGTGCCCAATGCCCCCAGATGTCACGGCTTTGCCGTGCCAGGTCGAGCATCGGCCCCGGCGGCTGCCCGGTGACCAGGGCCTGGCCGAAGTTGCGGACCGAGGCGCCCAGTGGCGCGGCGCTGCGCTCGAACACCTTGACCTTGAGCCCGCGCCTGGCGGCGGCGTAGGCGTGGGACAGGCCGAGGATGCCGGCGCCGATGATCAGTAGTTGTGTCATGAAGTGATGTCCTGTTTTCAAGACCGCCATCGGGGGCAAGCCCCCTCCCACAGGGGTACGCATTCCAAATGTGGGAGGGGGCTTGCTCCCGATGAGGCCAGTAGCCCTAACGAAAACCTTACTGCCCCGCCACCTTCTCCGACTTCCCGTCATAGCGCTTACGCCATTCGGTCAAAATGCTGTCGCGATTCTTCGACGCCCAGGCAAAGTCGTTCTTGATCAAACGCTGCTCGTAGTCGGCCGGCAATTCAGTCTGCGGCTTGGCGATCCCCGGCTGGGCGAGCACGGCAAAGTTGTCCTTGTACAGGTCCATTGCCGCTGTACTGGCGGAGAAATCCGCGAGTTTTTTCGCCGCCTCCGCATGGGCGGTGCCCTTGATCACGGCGGTGGCTTCGATGTCCCAACCCAGGCCTTCCTTCGGCAGGATGATGTCCAGCGGTGCGCCCTGGCGCTTCAGTTGCACGGCTGGGTACTCAAAGGAAATCCCGATCGGGAATTCACCGGACGCCGCCAGCTTGCAAGGCTTGGAGCCCGAATGTACGTATTGGCCGATGTTCTGGTGCAAGTCGTCCATGTACTGCCAGCCCTGCTTCTCGCCGAAGGTTTGCAGCCAGGCGCTCACATCCAGGAAGCCGGTGCCGGACGATGCAGGGTTGGGCATCACGATCTTGCCCTTGTACTCGGGCTTGGTCAGGTCTTGCCAGCTCACCGGCTTGGTCAGGCCCTGTTTCTCGGCTTCGACCGTGTTGAAGCAAATAGTCGCGGCCCACACATCCATGCCGACCCAGGCCGGTGGGTTAGCGGCGTCACGGTAATTCTTGCCGATCTTGTCCAGGTCCTTGGGGGCGTAATTGTCCAGCATGCCTTGCTGATCGAGGATCGCCAGGCTCGACGCGGCCAGGCCCCAGACCACGTCGGCTTGGGGGCGGTCTTTTTCGGCCAGCAGCTTGGCGGTAATGATGCCGGTGGAGTCGCGCACCCATTTGATCTCGACGTCCGGGTTGGCCTGCTCGAAGGCTTTTTTGTAGGTCTTCAACTGCTCGGCTTCAAGGGCCGTGTACACGGTCAACTCGGTCTTGGCGAAAGCATTCAGGCTGAATGCAGTGAGTACGGCAGCGACCAGCGCCAGGGGCTTGAACATGGAGCACCTCCTTCAGGGATGTTTTATTGGCCGGGCGCGGTCTGGCGCCAGGCTTGGGAGCGGCGCAAGGCGCCACGTGAAGCCCACGCCAGCAGCAGCGAAACGCTGCCTGAGGTGAACAGGATCAGGGTGGACATGGCCGCCGCGCCGCCCACATTGCCGGCATCGTCCATGTTCAACACGGCGACGGCGGCGAGGATGGTGTCAGGGCTGTAGAGGAAGATCGCGGCGGACACGGTGGTCATCGCCGACACAAACAGGTAGCGCACGATGTCCAGCAGCGCCGGCAGGCAGATCGGTACCGTGACGTTTAAGTAATGGCGATACAGCGGCGCCTTGAGCGACAGCGCCGCCGCTTCGAACTCGGCGTCCAACTGGCGCAGCGCGGTGGTGGCGGTCATCTGCGCGGTGGTCAAATAGTGAGCAATGGTGCACACCACCAGGAGGGTCATGGTGCCGTAGAACACATGCAGCGGGTTGCCACTCAGATTGAAAAAGAACACGTAGCCCAGGCCCAACACCAACCCCGGCACGGCCATCGGCACAAAGCTGAGCATGCGCAGTGCCAGGTTCAGGCCCTTCTGGCCCTTGGTCTTTTCCATCAGGTAGGCGCCGGTGAAGATCAATACGCTGCCGATCAACGCCGTGCACAACGCCAGGGTCAGGCTGTTGCGATAGGCCAGCCAACCGCCGCCGGCCGTGTCTTCGAACTGATAGTGGCTGAGCGACAGCGACAGGTTGTACGGCCAGAACTTCACCAACGAGGAGTACACCGCCATGCCGAACACCAGCAGCAACACGGCGCAGATCAGCAGCACGATGAGCAGGTAGCAGCCATCCCGTACACGCGACGGCACCGGCTGGAAGACTTGGGCACGGCCACTCATGCCGTCACCTTGGCGACGACGCAACCAGGCGTCGACGCCAAAGCTGAACAGCGCCGGCAGCAGCAACACCATGCCGATCAACGCACCGCGACCGAACTGTTGCTGGCCGACCACTGCCTTGTAGGCCTCCAGCGCCAGCACCTGGTAATCACCACCCACCACCACGGGCACGCCGAAGTCGGTAATGGTCAGGGTGAACACCAGGCAGAACGCGGCAAACACCGCCTGGCGCGTGGCCGGCCAGGTGATGCTGCGGAACGCCCGCGCAGGGCTGGCGCCCATGCTTGAGGCTGCGTCGAACAAGCGCGCATCGGCCAGGGACAGCGCCGACAGCAAAATCATCAGGGCATGTGGGAAGGTGTAGATCACTTCGCCCAGCACAATGCCCCAGAAGCCGTAGATGTTGTCCGAGAGCAACCCGCGCAACATGCCCTGGTTACCGAACAGGTAGACCAGCGCAATCCCCGGCAGCATCGACGGTGCCATCAACGGCAGCAGCGACAGGCCGCGCCAGAGGGCCTTGCCGGGAATCAACGTGCGTTGCAGGGCGTAGGCAAACAGGTAGGCCAGCGGTACGGCAATGGCCGCTACGCTGAGGGAGACTTTCAGGCTATTGCCCAGCAGCCAGTGGAAGTTGGTGCTGGTGACCAACTCACGTGCGGCGACCAGACCACCGCCCTGCCCGGCTTCACTGCTGAAGCCGCGCCAGAAGATCGCCAGCAGTGGCAGCAATACGGCGATGCCCAGCAGCAACAGCCAGAGCAGTTTGCCGCCGACCACGAAAATACGGTCGCCGGTTTCGGCGCGGGACACTTGGCGCGGCAGCGTCATGACAGCGGCCATCTCAGGCAAACACCTGCAGGCTGCGCGGCGGCAAGGCTACCCAGATGTCCTGGGCGCCCAGGCGCGGCATGGCTTCCGGGGCCAGTTCGGCAAGCAGCGGATGGCCGGGCAGTTGCTCCAGCTCGAAGCTCATGCGGCAGCGGTTGCCGAGGAAGGTAATCTCGCGGACCTTGGCCGGGAACAGGTTTTCTTCATGCACCGGCGGGTTGACGTTGATCGCTTCCGGGCGGCAGAACAGCCGGCCGGACTTGGCCACGCCGGCATCCTCGGCCAGGCGCATGTTCATCCCGCCGACCTGGGCATGGCTGGCACTGTTGCGGCTGAACGGCAGCCAATTGCCCTGGCCGACAAACTCCGCCACAAACGGCGTAGCCGGGCGGTCGTAGATTTCCTGAGGCGTGGCGTATTGCTCGACCTTGCCGTTGTTCATCACGGCGATGCGATCGGCCATCAACATCGCTTCGTCCTGGTTGTGGGTGACCATCAGGGTGGTGATACCGAGGCGCCGTTGCAGCTGGCGCAGCTCAGTGCACAGGTGTTCGCGAACGCGGGCGTCGAGGGCCGACATTGGCTCATCCAGCAACAGCAACGACGGGGCCGGTGCCAGTGCACGGGCCAGGGCGACGCGCTGCTGCTGACCGCCGGAGAGTTGACCGGGGTATTTCTTTTCACTGCCGAGTAGCCCCACCAGTTCAAGCATCTGTCCGACGCGCTGGCGCACTTCATCGCGACCGCTGCCGGTGAGGCCGTAGCCGATGTTCGCTTCGACGGTGAGATTGGGAAACAGCGCGTAGGACTGGAACAGAATGCCGTAGTCCCGAGCTTGGGGCGGCAGCAGGGAAACATCCCGATCACCCAGGTAAAGTTCGCCGCTGTCCTGGCGCTCCAGGCCAGCGATGCAGCGCAGCAACGTGGTCTTGCCGCAGCCGGAAGGGCCCAGCAGGCACACCAGCTCGCCGGCTGCCACGTCCAGGGAGACATTGTCCAACGCCGTAAAGGCGCCGAAGCGTTTCTGGATACCGCGCACTTTCATCGGCGCGCCGGGTTGGGTCAGGACTGTGTTCATGGTGGCACCTCATCAAACTGATGAAGGCCATGCTAGGCAGGCAATGCGTCCCTCTTATGGCAGAAAGGCAAAACGCGGCGATAGTGGTATTCGCAGATTTGGGTAGGCAATTTAGAGACGGGTTGTCTGGTCTACCGCAATCGGGGGCAAGCCCCCTCCCACATTTGACCGAGTTCCAACATGGAAATGCGGTCACCTGTGGGAGGGGGCTTGCCCCCGATTGGTCCCCAAAGCCACTACAAGGCTTTAAATCGGCGACATTTCCTGCGCCAACCCTAGAAACGCCGCCGGCAGACGAGCGCCTTTTCGTTCCTTGAGGCAGTACAGGTACTCCGGAATCTGCGGCGCATTCTCGATGGTCAGCACCCGCAACTGCGGATCGTGGGGCACTTCCTGGCGGGCGATGATGCTGATGCCGATATTGCGCAGCACCGCTTCGCGGATCGATTCACGGCTGCCGATTTCCAGCAGCGGCCCATAACTCACGCCCGCACCTTGCAGCATCTCTTCCGTAAGCCGCCGCGTGGTGGAGCCCGCTTCACGCATCAACAGCGTATGCCCCGCCAACGCACCCAGCGGCACATGGTCGAGCTTGGCCAGCGGGTGATTGCGGTGCACCGCCAACACCAGTGGATCGGTGCCCAGCACGCGGCGGATCAGGCGCGGGTCTTCAAGCAACTGCGAGGATGCCGCGACATCGACGCGGTAATCGTCCAGCGCTTCGAGTACCTGCTGGGAGTTGCCGATTTCCACCGACACCTCCACCTGCGGCAGGCGTTCGCGAAAGGCTTTGACCAGATCGAGGATGTAGTACGGCGCTGTCGCGGCAATCCTCAGCGCGCCCTGAACCTGGCCGCTGTTGCGCAGGAAAAACTCGATGTCCGCTTCCTGCTGCAGCAGCGTCTTGACCATCGGCAGCAGGCGCGCACCCTCGTCGCTGACAGTGAGGCGGCGCCCGCCACGGTAGAACAGCTCAACGCCGTACTGGCTTTCCAGGTTGCGAATCTGGGTGGTGACGGTGGGCTGGCTCAAGCCGAGTTTTTTCGCCGCCTGGGTGATGCTGCCCAGGCGGGCAACCATAAAAAACGCCTTCAACTCGGCACTCAGCACACCACCCTCTCATCCTCTATTTGCGCAACAGGCGCAGGCCATTGAACACCACGAGCAGGGCCACGCCCATGTCGGCGAACACCGCCATCCACATGGTGGCCAGGCCCAGGAAGGTGACCACCAGGAAGATTGCCTTGATCACCAGCGCCAGGGCGATGTTCTGCTTGAGGATACTCGACGTTTGCCGCGACAAACGAATGAATGCCGGAATCTTGCGCAAATCATCGTCCATCAAGGCCACGTCGGCGGTCTCGATGGCGGTGTCGGTACCTGCTGCGGCCATGGCGAAGCCAATCTCGGCGCGGGCCAGGGCCGGGGCGTCGTTGATGCCGTCGCCGACCATACCCACCCGGTGGCCTTGGCCGTAGAGGGCTTCGATGGCTTGCAGCTTGTCGGTGGGCAACAGGTCGCCCTGGGCCTGGTCGATGCCGACCTGGGCGGCAATCGCCTGGGCGGTGTGGGTGTTGTCGCCAGTGAGCATCAGGGTCTTGATGCCCAGCTCATGCAACTGCTGGATGGCTTCGCGGCTGCTGTCCTTGACCGTGTCGGCCACCGCGAACAGTGCCAGCGGGCCGGACTTGTCGAGCAGCAGCACCACGGACTTGCCTTGTTTCTCCAGGGCGAACAGCTTTTCCTCCAGCTCCGGCGAGCATAAGCCCAGGTCTTCCACGAGGCGGTGATTGCCCAAGTGGTAGGTCTGGCCATTGATATCGCCGCGCACGCCGCGACCGGCCAGGGCTTCGAAGTTATCCACAACGTGCATAGGCAGGTTTTTATCCACAGCAGCAAAGGCAATTGCCAGGGACACGGGGTGGTCGGAACGCCCGGCCAAACTGGCAGCCAGGGCCGGGGCGCTGTCTTCGACATTGGGGAACAGCGCCAGGTAGTCGGTTTGCACCGGCTTGCCGTGGGTGATGGTGCCGGTCTTGTCGAGGGCCAGGTAGTCAAGCTTGTAACCGCCCTCCAGGTACACACCGCCCTTGATCAGGATGCCTTTGCGCGCCGCAGCCGCGAGGCCGCTGACGATGGTCACCGGGGTGGAGATCACCAACGCACAAGGGCAAGCCACCACCAGCAGCACCAGGGCGCGGTAGATCCAGTCGAACCAGGCGCCGGCCATGAACAGCGGCGGTATCACGGCCACGCCCAGGGCGAACAGGAACACGGCCGGGGTGTAGATTTTCGAGAAGCTGTCGACAAAACGCTGGGTCGGTGCCCGTGCGCCTTGGGCCTGTTCCACCGCATGGATGATGCGTGCCAGGGTGGAGTTGTTGGCGGCCGCCGTGACCTTGTACTCCAGGGAGCCGGCCTGGTTGATGGTGCCGGCGAAGACTTTATCGCCCACGCTCTTTTCAATCGGCAGGCTTTCACCGGTGATCGGCGCCTGGTCGATGGTGGATTGGCCGGCGGTGACTTCACCGTCCAGGCCAATGCGCTCGCCGGGCTTTACCCGCACGATTGCTCCAAGTTCAATGCTTTTAACTTCCTGTTCAATCCAGTTGCCATCGGCCTGCCGCACCGTGGCCTGTTCCGGTGTCATCTGCATCAAGCCGCTAATGGCATTGCGTGCACGGTCCAGGGACTTGGCTTCGATCAGTTCGGCCACGGTAAACAGGAACATCACCATCGCCGCTTCCGGCCACTGGCCAATCAGGATGGCGCCGGTCACCGCGATGCTCATCAGCGCGTTGATGTTCAGGTTGAGGTTTTTCAGGGCAATCCAGCCCTTTTTATAGGTGGTGAGGCCGCCGCTGAGGATCGACACCAGCGCCACGATGGCGATGACCCAGGTCGGCGCAGCGTTGGTGAAGTGCAGTATTTCAGCGCCCAACGCGCCGACACCGGACAACGCCAGCGGCCACCAATGCTTCTTGGCGGGCGGCTCGGCAGCCGGGGTGCCCTCCACGATCGGATCGGCCTGCATGCCCAGGGATTTGATCGCATCGATGATCGGCGCGGTGCTCGGCAGGTCATGGGTGACGCCGAGGATGCGATTGATCAGGTTGAACTCCAGCTGCTGCACACCAGCGAGCTTGCCCAGTTTGTTCTGGATCAGCGTCTGCTCGGTGGGGCAGTCCATGGCTTCGATGCGGAAGGTGCTCAGGCGTGAGCCGGCAGTCGACGCCTCGCTCAGTTGCACCAACGCAGACGCGAGCGCGCCGGAACAGCAGGAACCGCCATGACCGTGGTCATGCACTGGCGTGAGTTTCTTCGGGCCATGATCATGGTCGTGGTCATGTTTGTGCGGGGTATGGAGGGAGTCGCTCATTCTGTCGCGTCCGTAAAGGTGCCTGTTGCCAAGTAAAGACCCTGTAGCCACTATAGGGTCAAGCACCCATTTGGAGATTGCTGCGATGAAGATCGGCGAACTGGCCAAACTGACCGACTGCCCGGTGGAAACCATCCGTTATTACGAGAAAGAAGGCCTGCTGCCACCCCCGGCACGCACCGACGCCAACTACCGCGTGTACACCCAGGCGCACACCGAGCGGCTGATCTTTATCCGCAACTGCCGCAGCCTCGACATGACCCTGGAAGAGATCCGCAGTTTGCTCGGGTTACGGGACAGCCCTCAGGACCAGTGTGAAAACGTGAATGCCTTGATCGACGAGCATATCCACCATGTGAAAGCGCGGATTGACGGGCTGTTGGCGTTGCAGGAGCAATTGCTGGACCTGCGTCAACGCTGCGGCGGCGGGGATCAGTGTGGGATTTTGCAGCAGTTGGAGGTCAGCGGAGGTGTTGCCGCCAACGAGGCCGAACCCTCACATGTGGGCAGAAGCCACGGCCATTAATTCAAGCAAACGCGGTTCAAATGTGGGAGGAGGCTTGCCCCAGATGCGGAGTTTCAGCCACCAAATACTTAGCTGATCCACCGCTATCGGGGGCAAGCCCCCTCCCACACAAGCCGACACCTTAAGACCAAGACAGCCTTCAGATAGCCACGTCGGCCTTGATGCTTGGATCAGCGTCATAGCCCACGATTTCAAAATCTTCGAACTTGTAATCGTAGATCGACGCCGGCTTACGCTTGATCACCAGTTCCGGCAGCTTCTTCGGCGTGCGCGCCAGCTGGGTCTGGATCTGTTCCATGTGGTTGCTGTAGGCGTGGGTGTCGCCGGTGGTGACGATGATCTCGTGGGGGATCAGGTCGCATTGCTGGGCCAGCATGTGGGTCAGCAGCGCCAGGGCGGCGGTGTTGTACGGCAGGCCGAGGAACACGTCGGAACTGCGAATGTACAACTGCATCGACAGATGGCCGTCATGTACGAACGCCTGGTACAGCAGGTGGCACGGTGGCAGGGCTTGTTTGCCGTTGCGCGCGTTTTCCTGCGGGCTCTTGGTTTCGTCCGGCAGGTACTCGACGTTCCAGCCGTGGAACAGGATGCGGCGGCTGTTGGGGTTGGTCTTGAGCGTGTGCACCATGTAGTCGATCTGGTTGATCGTGCCGCCGTCCTTGGTCGGCCAGGCGGTCCACTGTTCGCCGTACACCGGCCCCAGGTCACCTTCTTCGGTGGCCCATTCGTCCCAGATTTTTACGCCGTTTTCGTTCAGCCACTTGATGTTGGTGTTGCCGCTCAACATCCAGATCAGCTCATTGGCGATGCTTTTGAAGTGAAGCTTCTTGGTGGTCAGCAGCGGGAAGCCGTCGGCCAAGTTATGCCGATACTGACGGGCGAACACGGCCTTGGTGCCGGTGCCGGTGCGATCGCCCTTGGTCAATCCATTGGTCACGACGTCGTTCAGTAGTTCGAGATATTGCTTCATGTCATTACCTGTATCGTTGAAGCCGAGACCTTGCAGGCCCCGGCATTCGAATTTAAAGCGCGGTGTTCTTCAGCGGTTGCGGACGGTTGTACGCCCACCACAGCAGGCCCAGGCCGACGAGGATCATCGGGATACTGAGCACCTGGCCCATGGTCAGCCAGCCCCAGGCCAGATAGCCCAGCTGTGCATCCGGCACGCGCACGAATTCGACGATGAAACGGAAGATCCCGTAGAACAGCGCGAACATGCCGGAAACGGCCATGGTCGGGCGCGGTTTGCGCGAGAAGAGGTACAGGATAAGGAACAGTGCCACGCCTTCCAACGCGAACTGGTACAGCTGCGACGGATGGCGCGGCAGTTGCGCCGGGTCGCTGAACGGCGGGAACACCATGGCCCACGGCACGTCGGTCGGCTTGCCCCACAACTCGGCATTGATGAAGTTACCAATACGCCCGGCACCCAGGCCGATCGGCACCAGTGGCGCGACGAAGTCCATCAACTGGAAGAACGACTTGCCATTACGACGGCCGAACCACCAGGCCGCGATCATCACGCCGATAAAGCCACCGTGGAAGGCCATGCCGCCTTTCCACACTTCGAAGATCAGCGTCGGGTTGGCGATGTAGGCAGAGAGATCGTAAAACAGCACATACCCCAGTCGTCCGCCGACAATAACGCCCATCGACAACCAGAACACCATGTCGGAGAGCTTCTCCTTGGTCCAGGTCGGGTCGAAACGGTTCAGGCGCCGGGAGGCCAGCAGCCATGCACCGCCGATGCCGATCAGGTACATCAACCCGTACCAGTGGATTTTCAGCGGACCGATGGCCAGGGCCACCGGGTCGATCTGCGGGTAAGGCAGCATTGCGACTCCTCGTTAAATCATTCGTTATGGCGACCGGACCATGCCCGGGCGCGATTAAGCCTGCGTTACAGCAAAAAATTCAAACCGACGCAAAACAGCAGTGCGGCGAACAGCCGCTTCAACAGACGCGGCGACAACCGGTGCGCCAGGCGCGCGCCGAAACGGGCAAACACCATGCTGGTCAGGGCAATGCCCAGCAGCGCCGGCAAATACACGAACCCTAGACTATGAGCGGGCAACAGCGGGTCATGCCAGCCCAGAATCATGAAACTTAATGCACTGGCCAGGGCAATCGGCAAGCCACAGGCCGATGAGGTGGCCACCGCCTGCTGCATCGGTACGCTGCGCCAGGTCAAAAACGGCACGGTCAGCGAGCCGCCGCCGATGCCGAAAATCGCCGAAGCCCAGCCAATCACTGTACCGGCCAGGGTCAGGCCAAGCTTGCCGGGCACCGTGCGGCTGGCCTTGGGCTTGACCTCAAGGGCCAATTGCACGGCGATGATCAGCGCGAACACGCCGATGATCTTCTGCAAGTTGGGGCCGGAAATAGCCTCGGCGGTCAGCGCACCAAAACCGGCGCCGATCAGGATGCCCACGGTCATCCATACAAAGATCGGCCAACGCACCGCGCCACGTCGGTGGTGCTCACGCACGGCATTGACCGAGGTAAAGATGATCGTCGCCAGGGACGTGCCCACGGCCAGGTGAGTCAGCACCTGCGGGTCGAAGCCCTGCAAGGTGAAGCTGAACACGAGCACCGGCACGATGATGATCCCGCCGCCCACGCCAAACAGCCCGGCGAGCACACCCGCGCACGCGCCCAGCAGCAAATACAGCAGAAATTCCATGGGAGCCCCCAAACCAAGTCCGGCATGTTAACGGATGGAAGGCATGCGACCCAACTGGATACGATGGAACGCTGCTGCCGGTGTGGGTAGAGTGGCTAAAAACACAAAAGGAAATCGCCTGATGTGCCTGATTGTTTTTGCCTGGCGGCCGGGCCACGCCCAACCGCTGATCGTCGCGGCCAACCGTGATGAATTCTACGCCCGCCCCAGCCTGCCGCTGGCCCAATGGCCGGATACGCCCGAGGTCTACGCCGGCCGCGACCAGGAAGCGGGCGGCACCTGGCTGGGGGTCAATGCCGATGGGCGTTTTGCAGCCCTGACCAACATCCGCGACCCGCACCAGCCACCCGCACGCAAGTCCCGTGGGGAACTCGTGGCGCGGTTTCTCAGTGGTTCGCTACCGATTGACGAGTATCTTGCCGACGTTAACGGCCGATCGATTGAATATGCCGGTTTTAACCTGCTGGTGGGGACGCGGGAAGCGTTGTGGCACTACAACGCCAATGACACCGAGCCGACGCAACTGAAGGCCGGCGTTTATGGGTTATCCAATGCAGGGCTGGACACGCCGTGGCCGAAGTTGCTTAAGGCCAAGGCGGCGTTGAGCGAGGTGCTGGCAGACCCGCAGCCGGAAGCGTTACTGGAGATTTTGAGCGACCCGCAGACGGCGTCGTTTGCTGACTTGCCCGATACCGGCGTGGGGTTGGCGACGGAGAGTCTGCTGTCGAGTGTGTTTATCGCCAGTCCCAGTTATGGGACGCGGGCGAGCACGGCGTTGATTGTGAATGCCGATGGCACGCGGCGGATGGTGGAGCGAAGCTTCGGACCGCATGGGGGGCGGCTCGGAGAGGTAGAACTCAAGTTCTGACGCTGATGCCGTATTACCCAGCACCGCCCCCCCGTAGATACCGTCTTGAACCTCACCGGACAAGAGCAAAATTCGGGTCATAAGGCTGGCCCGACTTGAGCACGGCGTAAACAAAATGCAGCAGCTTGCGCATCGCAGCACAAATGATCTGCTTGGGGGCCTTGCCGTTGGCCTTCAAGCGGTCCTTCATGGCTTTGATCGCCTCGTTATGCTTCAACGCAACAAGACCTGGCATGTAGAGACCCGCCCGTACGCGTACCGAACCAATTTTTGAGATCGTCGAGCGCCCCTTTAACTGGCCTGAATCATGGAGCTTAGGGTTAAGACCGGCAGCTGCAACCAGTTTACGAGGATCGTCGTACTTACGTAGGTCGCCCAGCTCGGCCAGCAGCCGCTCAATCGTTTTCTGCCCGATGCCATCGATGGTGACGATCAAGTCGCGCATCTGGCGCATGTCCGGGTCATCATCAATGTGTTTTTTAATCGTTTTATGCGTTTCAGTGATCTCTTTTTCGATATGCCGCAACACCGAGTTGATGGAGGCCTTGACCTTTTCATCGGACACTTCGAGTCGATTACGCTCCATTTGCTCGATCTCCTGAAGGTCATCCAGACGACGAACCATGGCTTTCAACTGGCGATACCTCAGTGGTTCTGGTGCCCAAAGCTTCAGCTTTTCATTTTTTTCCCGGGCGAAGTCGGCAAGTAATTTGGCGTCGCTTTTATCGGTTTTGATCCGACGAAGTTCGCTTCCAGCGTACGAATGAGCTGTGGCTGGATTGACGACGCAGACTTGATAACCCTTGTTGTAAACGAACTCAGCAAGCTCTAAGTGATAGACGCTGGTTGCTTCCATCACGATCAAAGCAGAAGACTCAACATGCTTGTTCAACCAGGCTTCAAACTCTTTGAAACCCTTGGCATCGTTGCTCAGCTTGGCCTTGGTTTTGTGCTTGCCGTTTGGCAGGTGTGTAGCAATATCAAACGTGTTTTTAGCAACATCTACGCCAACGAAACTGGTCATACCCCTCTCCCAATCAGGTCGATTACGATCATCACTGCACTCTGTCCAAGCTTGCAAATGCAGGCTCTCGCCGAAGGCGGGCCTAAGATACCGTACGAATTACACGAGTGAGTGTGGAGGGTTGGAGCCCGATCTACGTTACAGGCTAAAAGCCTAAGCAGCTGTGCGGCTTCCAAGTCCCTCCCTCGATGATCAGTCGAGAACTATTACTCCTGACGGAGCGATAGTCGAGATACAAGCAGCTGTCGAGC
>NZ_VFES01000042.1 GCF_007858185.1 Pseudomonas grimontii | reverse complement strand
GCTGCCGAGCCCCGGCGAGGCTGCGTCGGCCGCGACTCGAGCTTGAATCGGCAGCGCGCCTGACGCAGCCTCGCTTGCGCTCGGCAGCTGCTACGGGGGTGGGCCTTGATGGGGTTGGCATTCGTAGCAGCTGCCGAGCCCCGGCGAGGCTGCGTTGGCCGCGACTCGAGCTTGAGTCGGTAGCGCGCCTGACGCAGCCTCGCTTGCGCTCGGCAGCTGCTACGGTTTTGCGCGGTGTTGGATAAGGCGTTATCTACGCCCGTTCAGGTACGCCACATTGCAATGCAACGAATGGTCCGCCGAACCCTCATATGTTCACGAGTAATGTTTAACGACGACAGGTACCGAGCTTATGACCGCGGCTGAAAACAACCATGTGAACTGGCTGGTGGAACAATCGATGCTGCACGCGGCACGCCAGCGCGCCAAGCTCTATTCGGGCCAGGGCCGGTTGTGGCAACAGCCGTATGCGCAGACCCGGCCGCGTGATGCCTCGGCCTTGTCGTCGGTGTGGTTCACCGCCTACCCGGCGTCGATTGTGACGCGCGAGGGCGGTACGGCGCTGGAAGCACTGGGGGACGAGACGCTGTGGCATGCGCTGTCGAAGATCGGCATCCAAGGCATCCATAATGGCCCACTGAAAAAATCCGGTGGCCTTACCGGCACCCAACACACGCCGACCATCGACGGCAATTTCGACCGCATCAGCTTCGAGATCGACCCGCAGTTGGGCACCGAGGCGCAGTTGCAGGCGTTGACACGCATGGCCGCAGCCCATAACGCGGTGATCATCGACGACGTGATTCCGTCCCACACCGGCAAGGGCGCGGACTTTCGCCTGGCGGAGATGGCCTACGAGGATTACCCCGGCCTTTACCACATGGTGGAGATCCGCGAGGAAGACTGGCCGTTGCTGCCCGACGTGGCCGAAGGCCGCGATGCGCAGAACCTCAGCCCGCTGCAGGTCGATGCACTGCGCGACAAGCACTACATCGTCGGCCAGTTGCAGCGGGTGATTTTCTTCGAGCCCGGCGTCAAGGAAACCGACTGGAGCACCACGCCGGTGGTCATCGGCGTGGATGGCAAACCGCGCCGCTGGGTGTACCTGCACTACTTCAAGGAAGGCCAACCGTCGCTGAACTGGCTCGACCCGACCTTCGCCGCGCAGCAGATGATCATCGGCGACGCCTTGCACGCCATCGACGTGATGGGCGCGAAAATCCTGCGCCTGGATGCCAATGGTTTCCTTGGCGTGGAACGCACCCTCGATGGCACGGCCTGGTCCGAGAGCCATCCGCTGTCGATCACCGGCAACCAACTGCTGGGCGGGGCGATTCGCAAGGCCGGTGGTTTCAGCTTCCAGGAGTTGAACCTCACGGTGGATGACATTGCGTCGATGTCCCATGGCGGCGCCGACCTGTCCTATGACTTCATCACCCGCCCGGCGTACCAGCACGCGCTGCTGATGGGCGATGCCGAATTCCTGCGCCTGATGCTGCGCGAAATGCACCGCCAGGGCATCGACCCCGGCTCGCTGATCCATGCGTTGCAGAACCACGATGAACTGACCCTGGAACTGGTGCACTTCTGGACCCTGCACGCCCACGACACCTTCCTTTACCAGGGCCAGACGTTCCCCGGCAATATCCTGCGCGAGCACATCCGCGAGCAGATGTATGAGCGCCTGGCTGGCGAACACGCACCGTATAACCTCAAGTTCGTCACCAATGGCGTGTCCTGCACCACCGCCAGCATCATCACGGCGGCGCTGGGCATTCGTGACCTGGAGGCGATCAGCGCTGCCGATATTCAGCAGATTCGCCAGATCCATTTACTGCTGGTGATGTACAACGCCATGCAGCCGGGAGTGTTTGCCTTGTCCGGCTGGGACCTGGTAGGCGCGCTGCCGCTGGCGACCGATGAGGTCGCGCACTTGATGCAGGATGGCGATACGCGCTGGATTCATCGCGGCGCCTACGACCTGGTGGACCTGAACCCGGACGCAGAGTTGTCGGCGGGCCAGATGCCGCGCTCGAAAAGCCTGTACGGCAGCCTCAACAGCCAGTTGCAGGACCCGGAGTCGTTTGCCTCGCAACTGCAAAAAATCCTCGCCGTACGCCGTGCCTACGACATCGCCGCCAGCCGCCAGATACTGGTGCCGGACGTACAGAACCCTGGCCTGTTGATCATGGTTCACGAATTGCCTGCCGGCAAAGGCACGCAAATCACAGCGCTGAACTTCGGCGCCACGCCGATTACCGAAACCTTGCACCTGCCGGACATCGCGGCGGGGATGGTGGTGGACATCATCAACGAACGGGTAGAAGGGGACCTGACGGCGGAGGGTGAGTTCACCATTACCCTGGATGCATACGAGGGCTTGGCGCTGCGGGTTATCGGCAGCACGCCGATGTAACCCCCAATCCTCCAGGCACTGAAGAACCCAATGTGGGAGGGGCGTGCACTTCACCGCGCCTCCAGGCTCGCCAGTGCGGCGTTGCTCTGTGAACAGCTGCGCCAGGACCTGACGAGTCTTATTCGAATGGCTGAACCGGGCCTTTCAACTCGATTTGATTGTCGTCAGGATCATTGAGGTAAATCGACAGCCCTGATCCCTCTGCTCCATAGCGCATGACGGCCTTTTCAGCGCGGACACCGGCATCAGCCAAGTGGCTGAGAATGGCCTGTTCGTCAAATGGCTCAACCCGCAGGCATACGTGATCGACGTTGTGCCCTTGCTTACCGGCGGGCTGTCCACCCAGGCGCCCGATCTGCCCATTCACATCAACCAGGTCAATCATGGATGCCCCTGCGCTCAGGTGAATCATGCCAAGGTCGTCACGGCGCTTTTTGACCTCACACCCCAGTACAGATGTGTAGAAAACCAGGCTGCGCTCAATGTCCTGCACCCGCAGCACCACGTGGTCTATACGTTGAATTGAAAAACTGCGCATAACGGTCCTCCTGTGGCATGGCTGACAGGGGTACCCCTCAACTGTCAACGCGTCAGATGGATAACCTCCCCGATGCACGACGACACCGCAACCGCCTGGAGGCAATCGAACGGGCCTGCCGGGCCGGATTGCAATGAGGTATTCACGCGTGGAGAGGCCTCGTTTTACTTCACGTAATGTGCACCACGAATACCGGCAGCGCTCCACTATTTCAAGTCTGGTTCGCGCTTCGTATCGAATCGGATGATGCCCCCCTTGTCGATATCAGGCGTTCGAGTGGCGTTATCAGGCTATTTCGAGGGGGCACGTGCCGCGTACTGTGACCTGTCATTAAGAAACGATGATCGCCTGACCCTCCAGTCAGTACGTCTTAACGTCGATCACAGAGAATAAAAACAACGATGAATAGCCTCAGTTCCAAGGATTCCAACGGCCAATTGGCGCAGGGCTTCAAGCCGCGTCATGTCACCATGCTCTCCATCGCAGGCATCATCGGCGCGGGGTTGTTTGTCGGGTCTGGGCACGCCATTGCGGCGGCGGGTCCGGCCGTGATGCTGGCGTATCTGTTTTCCGGCCTGTTGGTGGTGCTGGTCATGCGTATGCTGGGGGAGATGGCGGTGGCCAATCCGGACACCGGCTCATTCTCGACCTACGCTGACCAGGCCATCGGTCGCTGGGCCGGGTTTACGATCGGCTGGTTATACTGGTGGTTCTGGGTACTGGTTATTCCCATCGAAGCCCTGGCCGCCGGGCATATCCTCAACCAGTGGTTCCCGCAGGTCGACGCTTGGCTGTTTGCCTTGTTGTCGATCTTTTTGTTGGTGATCACCAACTTGTTCAGCGTCTCCAAGTACGGCGAATTCGAGTTCTGGTTTGCCATGGCCAAGGTCGTGGCGATCATCGGCTTTATCGGCCTGGGAGGCGCGGTGTTGATGGGCTGGATCCCCGAGCGGGAGGCCAGCGGCTTGAGTCGCTTGATGGAAGAGCACGGTGGTTTTGCACCTAACGGCTTGTCTGCGGTGGTCGGGGCATTCATTACCATCATGTTCAGCTTTATCGGCACGGAAGCCGTCACCATTGCGGCTGCCGAGTCCAATAACCCGGCGCAGAATATCGCCCGGGCCACGCGCTCGGTGATGTGGCGTATCGGCGTGTTCTACGTGTTGTCGATCTTTGTGGTGATTTCCGTGGTGCCCTGGAATGACCCGCTGTTGGCGTCGGTCGGCTCTTACCAGCGCGCCCTGGAGCTGATGAACATTCCCCACGCCAAGTTACTGGTGGACGTGGTGGTGTTGATCGCCGTGGCCAGTTGCATGAACTCGTCGATCTACATTGCTTCGCGCATGCTGTATTCCCTGGGCAAGCGCGGGGACGCGCCCGCGCTGATGAAAAAGACCTCGGCAGCGAGTGTGCCGAGGGCCGCCGTGGTCGCCAGCACGGTCCTCGGTGCCGGCGTGACCTTGCTCAGTTACTTCATGCCAGCCGGTCTGTTCCAGTTTCTGCTGGCCAGTTCTGGCGCCATCGCCTTGCTGGTGTACCTGGTGATCGCCGTTTCGCAACTGCGCATGCGCAAGGTCCTGCAACGCCGCAATGTCACGCTGACGTTCAAGATGTGGCTGTTTCCCTGGCTGACCTGGGTGGTCATCGTCTTCATCTGTTGCGCATTGGCGGTGATGCTGCTGACACCCGAGCATCGCTTCGAGGTGTCTTCGACGATCGTCCTGGCCTTGCTGATTTCCTTGGTCGGCGTCGTGACTGCACGACAACCCGAACACGCGCGCAAGCCGATGCCGGTCGCCTCGCAGCCATGAACGCTCGCCCGGTGACCCGCCTGGTGTTTGTGTTGCTGGACCAGTTCACCCTGATTTCACTGGCGTCTGCGGTAGAGCCGCTGCGCATGGCCAACCAGCTATCAGGCCAGGAACTTTACTCTTGGCACACTGCTAGCACCGACGGTAATCCGGTATGGGCAAGCGATGGCATGCCGATCACACCTGATTGTTCGATAGGCAGTGCGCCTGGCGCCGATATCGTGCTGGTGTGCGGCGGTACGGGCATTCAAGGCACGGTGACCGACGCGCTGATGAAGTGGTTGCGTACCCAGGCGCGTTATTCGAAGCGTCTGGGTGGTATTTGTACCGGCAGTTGGGTGTTGGCCCGGGCGGGGTTGCTCGACGGGTTTGAATGCAGCGTGCACTGGGAATGGCTGGCGGCGATGCAGGAAGCCTTTCCACGGGTGAGCCTCAGCTCCAGCGTGTTTACCCTCGACCGCGATCGCCTGACCAGCTCGGGCGGTACCGCGCCCATGGATATGATGCTGCACTTGATCGGGCGTGAGCATGGGCACGAGTTGTCGGCGGCGATTTCGGACATGTTCGTGTACGAGCGCATGCGCAATGAGCAAGACCATCAGCGCGTACCGCTCAAGCATATGCTGGGCACCCAGCAACCGAAGCTGCAGGAAATCGTCGCGCTGATGGAGGCTAACCTGGAAGAGCCGATCAACCTGGATGAATTGGCGGAGTATGTGGCCCTGTCACGTCGCCAGCTTGAGCGGATGTTCCAGAAGTACCTGCACTGTTCACCCTCGCGCTACTACCTGCGGTTGCGGCTGATCCGCGCGCGCCAGTTGCTTAAGCAAACCCCCATCTCGATCGTGGAGCTGGCTGTGCTCTGCGGGTTTGTGTCCACACCGCACTTCTCCAAATGCTACCGGGAGTACTTTGGCGTGCCGCCCAGCGACGAGCGCCTGGTGACGGCTGGAGAGCGGGCCATCGTCTTGAAACCGATGATTCGCGCCGTGACGATGCCGATGCCGATGCCGATGAATACCTTGGAGCAGGCGCGGGGAGAGTCGACGTTTGCCAGTATCCGGCTCAAAACCCGGAACTGACAGCAGAATGCGTGGGTGTGAGTATTGCGCCTTGAGTTTCAGGAGCCACTCACGCCGGGTTCAAACCCTCATGAATGCCTTGATTCTCTCGCCGCACTGATCGGCACGAATCATCCCAGGCTCCGCATCCAGCGCAACCAGGCCGTCCTCCATGAAAATCACCCGGTCGGAAATGGACAGGGCGAAGTCCATCTCGTGCGTCACGATCAGCATGGTCATGCCGTCTTTTGCCAAGTCGCTGATGACCTTGAGCACGTCGCCCACCAGTTCCGGGTCAAGGGCTGACGTCGGCTCATCAAACAGCATGATGTGGGGATCCATGGCCAATGCGCGGGCGATTGCCACACGTTGTTGCTGACCGCCAGACAACTGATGCGGGTACTTTTGCGCGTGAGCCAGCAGTCCGACCTTGTCCAGCAGGGCGTAGGCGCGCTGCTCGCTGATGAGCTTGTCGAGGCCGTGATAGCGCGGTGCGAGGGTAACGTTGTCGAGAATGGTGCGATGGGGAAACAGGTTGAAGCTCTGGAATACCATGCCGATGCGCTGTACCCCGCGGCGTACTTGTTGCGTGTTGGTGTTGTCACCGGCGTGGATATAGCTTTCGCCGAACAGAATGATCTCGCCTTGATCGATGCTTTCCAGGGCATTGACGGTACGGATCAGCGAGGTTTTTCCCGATCCCGACGGACCAATGATGGAAACCACCTGACCCACATTTACATCCAGGTTGATGCCCTTGAGCACAGCGTGCTGGCCGTAGCGCTTGTGAATGTTGACCAGTTGCAGGGCGGGTGCCGAGCCGGGCCCGGACGCTTTACCCGCGCTTGCCGCAGGGCGCACCGCCGGTGACGCGCGTAGACGCTGCACGCTGATGTCATCCAACGTTTGGGGTGTGCGGTTGTTGAGTTCCAGGTGTTGCTCCAGCCAATGAAACAGCCAGCCGAGCACGGTCACGATCAGCACGTAATACACCGCCACCGCCGACAGGGTTTCCATCACCAGGAAGTTTTGCGCGTAAAGGCGTTGGCCCACGGTCAACAGTTCGGTCAAGGAAATCACCGAGACCAGCGAGGTCAGTTTTACCACGGTGATGTATTCGTTGATCAGCGTCGGCAGGGAAATGCGGAACGCCTGTGGGATCACGATCAGACGCTGCAAACCGAGCAGGCCGATGCCCAGCGCGCGGCCGGCTTCTTTCTGTCCTTTGGCCACCGATATCAGGCCGCCACGGTGGATTTCCGCCATGTAGGCCGCTTCGGTGACCACCAATGCCAAGAGGCCGGAATAGAACGGGTTGGAGAGTACCCCACGAGTGACCGGGAACATCTGCGGCAGGTTATAGACGAACACCACCAATACCAGCAGCGGCACGCTGCGAAAGAACCAGATATAAATTGACGCCGGCACGCTGATCCACCGCGCCGCCGAAAGCTTGGCCGAAGCCAGCAGGAAGCCCAGCAGCATGCCGATGAACCAGGCCAGCGTGCTGAGCTCCACCACCGTAATGCAGGCTTTCCAGAAGTCCGCGACCGAAAACAGAGAAAAAAAGTAAGGCCATTCAAATTGCATGTGTATCTCCAACTGCTGGCGTCGACACAGGCTTCACCTAGGCCGGGCAGTCAAGCGAAAGCCGCCGACTGTGGAAGCGACTTCGCTCCCACAGGGCTGCACTGAGTCAGTTAGTCGGTTCTTCCAGGTTGTATTTCTTCAACAGGGCGGCGTATTCACCTGATGCTTTGCTCGCATCAAAGGCCTTGAGCAATGCCTGATAGAGCGTGTCGTTGCCTTTCTTGACGTAAATACCCAGCGTCTGCTGATAGATCGAGTGCTCGGTGCTCACCACGACGCGGCCCTTGGTACGTTCTGCGATCATGCCGGCGGCGCCGTCGATCTCCACCTGAGCCTGCACGTTGCCGGAGAGCAGCGCCTGGGTTACTTCCGGTGCGGACGGGAACTCGCTGACCATAATCGCGCCCTTGTTATTCGGGGTGCAGTAGTCCGTCGAGAGCGTGTTGAATTGCGTCACCCACGTGGTGCCTTTTTCCAGGCCGACTTTCAGGCCGCAGAGATCTTCCGGTACTTTCGGTTTCAGCGGGCTGTCTTTAAGCACCATGATCGCTGCGCCGGTCTTGGCGTACGGGATGGTTTGCGCTTGCGTTTGCCGTTGGGGAGTGATGTACATGCCGGAGATGATCGCGTCGTAGTGACCGGCGTTCAGGCTGAGGATCAGGTTGGAAAACTTGGTGTCAACGAAGTCGGCCTTGAGGTCCAGGTGCTTGGCGAGCAGGCGCGCCAGCTCGGGGTCGGAACCGACGACGTTTTTATGTTCGTCGTATGACTCGAAGGGCGGATAGGTGATTTCCATGCCGACCTTGAGTACGCCGGGTGTCACCGTCGTTGCGGCATGGGCGCCGGTCGCACCAAGGAGTGCGACGGCCAGCAGGGTCAAGCGGACAGCATTATTGATTGGATTGCGCATCATCGATGACTCCACGTCGGTAAAGTAGGGCTGGGCGGGTGGTTAAACAGGGGGTGGGACCAGGCTGAGGGTTGCATCAGGACGCGTCCTGCGCCTGGCTCTTCAAGTGACCGAAGCTCGATGGCTTGCGCGCTTTCTCGTAAAGCTTGAGTTCGCCCCGTTCGACTTTGCGGCGCAGGTACTGATAGGTCTGCAACGCTTGGCCGAACATGTGCTCACCGATGGTGATTTCCTCGTAATCCTTAGCGCCTTCAAGAAACTGCGGCAGTGGTTTGATCTGCGTATGGAAGTCGCACGCGTAGAAGAGTGGGAAGGAGTAGCGCTCTTCGCTGACGGTTCGCACTCGGTGAGCCGTAGCGACGAACGTACCTGCGGTCATGACCTCCAGCATGTCGCCGATGTTGACCACAAAGGCTCCGTCCACGGGCGGCGCATCAATCCATTGCCCCTGATCGTTCATCACCTCGAGGCCTGGCTTGTCGGCAAGCAAAATGGTGAAGCACTCGTAGTCGGTATGCGCACCAATGCCTGGCGCGTCTTGAGCGGCCAGGTCAAATGGGTAGTGAATCAGGCGCAGTTTCGACGGTGGGCGGGTAACCAGTGCCTCGAAATAGTCCTCTTCCAGGCCCAATGCGAGCGCGAAGCCCTTGAACAGGCGGCGACCCAGCGCAAACACAGCGGCGTAGTAGGCTTCGACGGCGGGGCGGAAACCCGGCAGGTCTGGCCATTCATTGGCGCCGATCAATGGGGTCCCGGCCTTGACCAGCGGATCGTCTTCGCCCACTTCAAAACCGACATCGAAGGCTTCCTTGTGATCGGGCTTGCCTTTGGCATAGACCTCTTCGCCTTCAGGCACAAAGCCCTTGTGGCTGCGGGAGGTGCCGATGTAATGCTGCATCTTGTATTCAAGGGATTGCGCAAACAGGTCCTTCGCCGCGTGACGCAAGCCGTCGATCAGCGACGACTCGATGCCGTGGTTCTGGATGTACAAAAAACCGACGGCGCGGGCGGCGTTACCGAGTTCTTCGGCCACTGCCTGGCGCTGGGTGATGTCGTCGCTGTACAGCCCGGCGATATCCACCAGCGGAATGCGATTGAAGTTGGCGGCCTTTGGCGTTTTGTCAGGCATGAGGTAACGCTCCTTATCGAGTTGAGGCACCGCTGAAGCGCCGAAAATGCTCGCGCTCGGTGTTGGCCATCCACACGTTCAACGACCACAGGTCGGCCACCGGCACATTGGTGAAGGGCAGGTGATGCAGATAACCGTCGGCACCGAACTCCGGGGTCAGCGTGCTGACCTGATAGCCGCGATTTTCCTGGGATCGCCAGATGGCCTCCCAATGTTGCTGATGGAAGGCAAGCGCTTGGGTGTACTCGGGGGCGGCGGGGTGGGGAACCTGGGGCCCTTGGTCATAACCGACCCGGGCTTGAATGTGGTGAACGCGTTCGACGAAGGCGCTGAGGTCGTCTTGCGGATCGTTGAGCAGGCGCTCGCAGGTGACGACCCAATGACTGATGTCACTGGTGAAGCGCAGGTCCGGCAGTTGACGAATCAGCTCGAGGGTGACCCAGGGGTTGAACAACGAGCGCGCACGATGGGTTTCAAAGGCGCACACCTGGCCGTGCTTGCGCGCGACGTCCATCGCGCGGCCAAAGAAGTCGACTTGCTGTGCCAGTGGCCAGCGGTCGTTGCCAGCCAGCAGGTTGACGAAGCGCGGCGACAACTCAGCCGCCCAGGCGAGTTTTTTATCGAGGTCCAGAAGGTGTTCGTCAACGGTCGCCGATTGTTCCGGCAGAACATCGTAGGCGCTGAAGACCGTACTGATATAGCTGACATGGTTGGCGCGTAGAAAGGCTGCGAACTCGGCGCGTTCGCTGGCGGTCATGGGCAGGCGAGCTTCCATGCCATCGAACCCGGCTTCAAGCAGTTCTTCGAGCGCTTGTGCCTTGGTCGCGGTGTAGCCCCACAACGTTCGGAATATTTCCAACTTCATCGATCTGCTCCAAAGGTGCCTTCGCATGATTGACACGGCGGCGTTGCGGCGCTAACCGAAACGCACAAAAACGGCAGTGACAATCAGAAAAAGCAATCTTCGGGCCGCATCTCTGTGGAAAGGCTCCTTTGTTGCCGCCAATAGTAGGGAGGGGCGGCTGGCGGAAAGAATAGGGAAGTGCAAATAGATAGTTCAGAGATTTCTAAACTATTGAGGGCGGCGGGGTACGCTGGGCACGCGCGTCCATTCGTCTGTCGCCCGGCACTCTGGGCGCCTTGGCGTTTCTCAATTTTAAGCGCGGATACCCCGAGCCTAAGAACGGAGAGCCAGCATGGAAATCAATGAAAATGCCCCGGGCAACCTTTCACAGCAGGCGGTAACGCGCGGCACGGACAACGAGACAGGGCACGACCCCAGGCGTGATGAGGATAAGATCCCGCTGCCGTCGGACGACGACGCCCCCCTTGAAGAGGATATGTCTGACGTGGACGCTGCCGATTCAGTGGCGAGCGAACACCCCGATAACTGACGTGTGCTAGATCTGAGAGGCAGGCGGCTGTAGAGCCGCCTCCTGCTCGATGGCTACTGGGCGTTCAGCCCGTCAAGAAACACTGTGTGTTGCAACGTCCTGGAAAACATCGGCAGCGTGAAGCGTTCGGCGGCCTGTTGTTGTTCGTCCGTGAAGGTCGCGGTGCAATCGATCAGGGTCACCACGTTATAGCCCTTCTCATAACCCGATCGAACCGTGCCTTCGACACAGCAATTGGTCAAGAAACCCGCCACCGCCAGGGTCTGGATGCCATTGTTGCGCAGCACCAGGTCCAGGCCCGTGGTGGCAAAACCGTCGAGCCCACGCTTGCCCTCCACGAGGATGTCGCCGGCTTCCCGGGTAATCGCCTCGCTGATCTCGGCGCCCCAACTGCCCGTGCGGAAAGCGCTGCCGTCGGCAACGCCCTTGAGAATCCCATAGTCGCGGGTGGTCAGCTCCGGATAGCCCTCGGCGAACTGGATCGGCAGGTGGATGATCTTCACCCCGAGCCTGCGCGCCTGCTCAACCGTGGTGGCGGTGTTCGCGAGCATATTGGAGGTGTGCATGACGTCCTTGACGGCATCATGGAACACGCCGCCTTGGGTGGTGAAGTCGTTCTGGTATTCGATCAGGACCAGGGCCGTGCTGTGCGGGTTCATGGTGAGTCTCCGTTACGTGGCGATAAGCGTCTTAGCATAGTCCGCCTTAAGTGAGCGCTCCTCATCGCGACTCAGGATGGCGTCATGCGTTAAAACTCGGTTATGACGGTGACACCTGCCGTTTCAAACCGGTCCATATTTGTCAACGCATCGATGGACTGCTCCAGGCTGATGGTTTTACCCACGAGTTTTTCCGGCGCCAGCTTGCCTGAGGTGATCATCTCGATCATGGCGCCGTAGCGATGCGCTTGCATCCCGTGGCTGCCGTAGATCTCCAGTTCGTGGGCGATGACCTTGCCCATGGGGATGGCCGGCGTGGCGTGATCAGCGAGCATCAGCCCCACCTGGACGTGCTTGCCGCGACGGCGCAGATTGTTGATGGAGTTGAAACACGTGGTTGGGTGGCCCAATGCGTCCAGCGATACGTGGGCACCGCCTTGGGTGATTTCCAGCACGGCTTCGGTGACGTCCGCGACGCACTGGGCATTAATGGTGGCGACAGCGCCGAGCGCGCGTGCCAGGTCGAGTTTTTCCTGGGATATATCGATGGCGATCACGTTCGCGCCAATGGCTTGGGCGATCATCACGGCAGACAGGCCTACGCCTCCGCAGCCGTGAACCGCTACCCACTGACCGGCGCTGACTTTGCCTTGGTCAACGACTGCACGGAACGAGGTGGCGAAGCGACAACCCAGGCTGGCAGCGGTAGCGAAGTCCATGCTCTCGGGCAGCGCGACCAGGTTCAGATCCGCCTGGTGGATACCGACGTATTCGGCAAAAGAACCCCAATGGGTGAAGCCTGGCTGGAACTGCGTGTGGCAGACCTGCTGATTGCCGCTGTTGCACTGCGCACAAGCACCACAGCCGCCCACGAACGGTACGGTCACACGGTCGCCGACCTTCCACCGCGTGACGTCGTTGCCCACCTCGGCCACGATGCCCGCCAGCTCATGGCCCGGTACATGCGGCAGTTCAATGTCGGGGTCATGACCTTTCCAGCCATGCCAGTCGCTGCGGCACACCCCGGTGCCAAGCACCTGGATCACCACACCATGACGTTCCGGAGACGGATCTGCCACGTTCATCAGGCGCGGCGGCTTGGAAAAGGCTTCGTAGACGACTGCTTTCATGCAAATTACCTTTGGTTGGAGGGGCGATCCAGGCATTGCCATTATGAATGAACGCCGTGAAATTACCCTTCAAGTTGCAATTGACTGAACGCAAGAGCTGAAATTAACCTTCATTTTTAAGCCGGCATGTGAGGAGTTATTTCATGATTGAGCAGCTCGATAAGGCGGACATTGCAATATCGGAACGTCTGCAGCGCGACGGCAAGCTGTCGAATGTCAAGCTGGCCGAGCAGCTGTCCCTCAGCGAAGCGTCCTGTTGGCGCAAGCAAAGACGGCTGGAAGAGTGCGGGGTTATCGAGGGGTACCAAGCCATTCTCAATCGAAAGAAACTCGGGCTTGGCCTGAAGGCCTTTGTTCAGATCTCTTGCACTGATCACAGTGAACAAGCCACGGCAACGTTTGAAAAGATTATTCAGGCGGCGCCACAGGTCCTGAGTTGCCATAACACAACGGGCGAGGCGGACTTTCTACTTGAGGTGGTGGCACGGGACTTGGACAGCTATAGCCGCTTTGTCGAAAAAGTGCTGAGGACGCTCCCTGGCGTTTCAAGTATTCGCTCGAACCTCTCCCTGCGAGAGATGAAGACCACTAATCGACTGCCCGTCAGCGAACTCTTGAGTATCTGAAGGCTGTGAGGCCGGGCGCGAAGGCCCTGGTCCTGTCTTCCAGGTCCGACTCAGGCGTTCATGCAACAGCTTTTGTAGCCTGGCTTCAGGTCGGCAGAACGCCGGAGAAATGAAATTGCGGAGCAAAAAGATAAGGGCCTGCATGAAGTTCATCATGCAAGCCCTTGATATATATGGTGCCCGAACCCGGAATCGAACCGGGACGCCCTTACGAGCGGGGGATTTTAAGTCCGCAATTTATTCGTTTAAATACAACAGGTTAGCGTCTATTCTGCACCGCTATGGGTAGTTTTTACCTCGCTTGCAGCCCTTTGTTTTCAAGGGGGGGTAAAACTATTGCGGTGCAAAATTTACTTGGTCGGCGTGACCTTTTTGCCGATCCTCTTACGGATGTAGTTCTCTGTCATGACGACAGTTGTGTGCCCAAGTTGGTCGCGAGCCTGCAGGATGTCACCGCTGGATTCTGCTTTGTCTGTGCCGGCTTTGGCACGCAGATCGCGCATCTGAAAGTCGCCTTTCTCAACACCGGCCGCCTCACGGGCCGCGTCAAACCTCCCTCGCAACATGCTGCTGGTCATTGGCTGCCCGTTATCCATAACGATTAGCCTGCTGGTGCGGATCTTGTGCCCATCCTTCCTGGCCATGATTCGATCAATCACCACCCTCAGCTCCCCGGTTATCTCAATTCTTCTTTTTGCATTCGTCTTGCCTTGTTTCACGGCCAGCCTATTGTCGCGGATATCTCGCTCATCCATTTTCAGGGTGTCCGCGATGCGCTGGCCGGTCAGATAGAACAGATCAAGTGCATCCCGCAGCGGCTGCTCGGCGTGCTGGTACACCAGGGCGAACATCTCGTCCTCGATGTATTGATCTCGTCCAGATTCCTTGTGACCCTTAACGCCGGCGCACGGATTGGCCAAGGCTGTATAGCCGCTGCTGCGGGCAAAGTTCCAGATGGCGCTGAGCAACGCCTTTTCCCGGTTAGCACGCACTGGCGCCGTCTTTCCACGTTGGCGCAGGTACTGCACGACGTGTTGCGGCTCGATCGCTTCCAGTGGTGCCGGCGGATCGTCGAAGAACTTCAACAGTTGCTTCAGCTCTCTGGCGTTATCCTTCTGCGTGGCCAATCCTTTGGTGGGCACCACCTCGAGCATGTAGATGTTCGCAACGTAGGCAAAGGTGAGTACGTCTTGTACCAAGGCCGAGGACGCGCGGCTCTTCTCGAGCTTCGCGTACTCCACGATAGCCATTCCGTAATCGCTGCCCAGGGCGATCTCTTTTCTGGGCGTGCCTCCGAGGTCGTAGTAGTAATAGATTGTCCCGCTGCGCTGCTTGCGCTTCCTGAGGCGCGTGACGCTATCAGGGTTTGTTGGCTTCCTTCCCATTTAACTCACCAGGCGTGGCTGCCATTTTGGTTTTTCTGCTGATGCAGCGACCGGTTCGCCGGTAAGGGCGTTGGCGATGACGCAAGGCCAACCGCTGCGCTTGATGGTGTGGCGAATACCGTTTCTTTTGAGTACTTGCACCTGGCCTGCTTTAGTTCTTGCACCGGTAAGGGTGCACACCTCTTCGTGCGACAGGAAATGAATGCTGTCCATAGGAATACCTCGCCCGCCGCTCACCGGCAGGCATGTAGGGGGATTGGGGTTAGGCTGTTGCGAACAGATCGATTTGCGGTGCCGGTGCGTCGCGCTCGGTAATCGCGTCGGTGATTCGTTGATGAGCGATATCGAAATAGCCGAGGCGATTGCCGTCTTCGTCGAGGTCTCGCTCTATGCCGATGAACTGCCGGCCCAGCTGCATGCAGGCCACTCCGGTGGTACCGCTGCCCATGCTGTTGTCCAGCACTACCTGGCCAGGCCGGGTGTAGCTGCTGATCAGGAACGACATCCAGGCCACAGGCTTCTGCGTCGGGTGAAAGCTGCCGGTTTGCTTGTCGCTGGAGAAGAACTGCACCGAGCGCGGGTACCGCTCCGTCGAGTCGTACTCGGTCAGGGCCAAGGCTTTGCCGTAGCACTCCGAGTTGACCGTCTTACGCTTCGCCGTTTTGCGTTCATGCCCGCTGGACATCTGCGGGTTGTACGCCGGCTGCTTGCGGTAGAAAACCTGGGCGCTTTCGTGAGCCCGCAGCGGTTGCTTCTTGGCGTTTAGGAACCCTGTGGCGTTACCTTTCTCCCAGATCCATTCGTACTTGTAGAGCTTGGGGTTGCTCGCTACCAGCATCGAGGCGAACGGCTGGGCCGCGCACAGCACGATCGCAGCCTCTGGCTTGGCGATCCGCAAGTACTCACTCCAGAGCGGCTCGAGCGGGATGATGGTGTCCCAGGCACACTGGGTTGAACCGTAGGGCAGGTCGGCCAGCACCATGTCGACGCTGGCGTCTGGCAATTGCTTCATGACCTCCAGGCAGTCGCCGAGATAGAGCTGGTATTCGTTCATGGCCTTGGCCCCTTGTAGATGAAGACGTAGGCGAACCAGAGGGCGGCGATCATGGCGCAACCTCCCGGCGCGCCCACTGAACATAGGGGCCGTCATCCGTATCGAAGATCCCCATCAGGAACCACTCAGGGCCTGGCGATTCGGGATTCCAGGCGGTGCACGCGGCATCCTCGTCAGGTAGATCCTCAAGCTCGTCGCCAGAGTGCCAGCCTTTCAGTTCCAGGCCCTGTTCCTTGACCCAGGCAATGTAGGGCGCCGGGTCTTCGCCTTCGCCAAAGCTCGGAATGTTAGGGTGATACCACCAGCCGCCTGCATCGCGCTTCACATCGACCGGCCCAAACGGCTTGCTGCCGCTGTGCGCCTCACAGGGAGTGACGTAAACTACGTCGGAGTAGTGCCCGCCACCAGAGCTGAATTCCATCTTGCAGCCGCACTTGGCGGGCTCACTGTTGACGAACGTAATCTTTTGTTCGGGCATGACTTCGTCCTTGCCGCTATAGCGGCTGACTTTGAAGGGGGAGGGGTTACTGTCAGGTAGCGCTTCGGACGCGCTATGATTCGGTTTTCAACGAAGCGAGGAACACGGATGTCTAGCTCGTCTCAGGCCTTCGGGTTTATTTTTCTTGCGTGTGGTGCAAGCCTTCTTCATCTATGGCTTATCTGCAGGGTTATGGTTAGCAGCATCGGCGGATTGAAGAGAGCCCTGTTACTGGCGGTACTTTTACTTGCTCCGATATCTGCTCTTACGGCCGGGCACGGCTGGTATGGAAAGCTCATCTTTCCAGAAGATATCGAGATCAGCTCGGACTAGGGGCTGCCCGCGCGCATGCAGATGGTCATGGCGTGGAAGGCGGCGAAGTTGAGGTCGGGCAGGCCGGTCATAGGGCCGCTCAGGTAGATGCGCATCATGCTGCCTCCTTTTGCTCTTCCGGCTTGCGGATCAAGCCCAGGCGCACGCCTTCATCGCGAACAATCAAGATATCGTCGCCATAGCCCCATGGATTCTCGAAGCCGTTATCCATCAGCGGCTGGAAATACCCGTAGCGCATCATCTTCCCGCTGAGCACGAACGAACCGATAGATCCGACCAGGCTCTTCAGCGTGCCGCCGTGCGAGAAGCCGTCCCACGGGCCTTCCCTCGTAACGTTGATGCGGGCCCCGGTGTAGTCATCGAACAGCCAGACGATATTGCGGCGGCCATTGAGAGCGAGGTATGCATCGTGCCCGGCGCCCTTGTTACGAAAGAAGCCCCGGCCGCAGTTGGCTATCACCCTGAGGAATTCATTTGCAGCGATGATCCGGTCCAGGCGCAGCTGGCCGATGGTTTTGTTTTCTGTAGGCATGGTGAGTCCTTGCCGGGCCATGCCCGGGCGGTGGTGGATTTTTATGGATCAGCTAAAGTGTGGCGATAGGCCAGATCAGTCGCAGGGGGAGATATGGGATTTGAAGCGCCGCAGAAGGGGAATCCGCACAAGTTGACGATCAAGCAACATGTCTTCCCGAGGAAAAGCATTGATAGATTTTCAGACGAAAGCGGTTTGGTTCAGCTGTTTAGAACGGATGGTTCGAAGGTAATCAGTGCAAACTCTACGAACAACTTGTTCTGCGCTAAGCGCGCATGGGACCAAAGTACTGAATCGGGTATTGGTAAACACATAGAGGATCGTTTTCAGGCTCTGGTTGAATCCATCCTGGCTGGCTCTACTGAGGTCATAGGATATTTTGAAAAAACTGTAGTTGAAGACTTCTTTTCGCTTTGGAGAGCTAGGCAGAAGTTCAGGGCTGAAGGTCTTGACGACTTGAAGTTAGAAGGTAGGGTGGGAGATTCTCTGACCAAGGATGAGCAGGAGATTCTAGAGAGACAGCACGTTATGTTCTGTAGAGACGGCGTCATGCCAGGGAGATTTGCTGCTCGTATTCATGTTTTCGGTTACATGAATACCTTCCGCCAGGACAACCGGCACATGCAGTGGGGTATTGTCAGAGCGGGAGAGGGGGAGTTCATTGTTCCCGATTGTTTTCAGGACATGATGATTGTTCCAGTTTCGCCTAAATTGATGATTGTCGCCGACCAACCGAATTCAACCCTCACCCGCAGCGAAGTCGCAGTTATCAATCAGACCGCAATCGATCGATCTACTGACTATTACTTTGCAAGAAGCTTATCGGCATGCCCCGTTTACCGAGATAGCCCACCTAGACTTCAACGGATCTTTGCTAACTGAGGATATAGGTTCAGGCAGATGCTATAAGCGCCTCGATTATTCGTTGTCCGGCCAGCGGCGGCACTGCGTTTCCAGTCATGTGCATGGTCAGCCGGTGGCTGTCCGGCCTCTGCGTGTCTCTTGGGAAGGACTGCGCGGCCATAGCCTCGTCGGCGCTGATCATGCGCATCCGGTCACCGTCGACCACGGCCCAGCGATCCAGTGTGGTGATGGTGCCGATCGGGCGATCCAGGCTGCGGCCGGTGAGCCCAGACCCTGATCCGTAGTACGGCATGACGAAACGATCACCGAAACGCTCGCGTCCATTCTTCACACGGGTCAGTGTCGACGCGGCACGGCCTGGCTTTTTAATCGGCGACCACTTGCCGGAGTCGAAGTCGATAATCTCGCGGGCGGGCACGTGCTGGTAGCGTGGCAGCTGCAGGTTCAATGGCGCCTTGCTGCGCGAACAGACCATGAAGAGGCGCACCCGGTGCTGAGGCACGCCGAGGTCGGCGCAGTCCACGATATGCGGCGCCAAAGAGTAGCCCAGGCGCTGCATCGCATCTGCCCATGCCGGGTATAGGATCCAGTCCATGAACTCCGGCACGTTCTCGATAACGGCGAAGTCCGGGCGGTTCACCTCGGCGTTTGCCACCGGGGCCCAGGCCGTCGAGCGCGAGTTGTCATGCTGCGGGTTGCCTGCGGCCTTGCCGCGAGCCTTTGCGTGACCCTGGCAGCAAGGAGAGGCCAGCATCACATCGTGTTTCGGGACCTGTGACCAATCCGCCTGGTGCAAGTCCTGGCAAACGTGTTGCGTATCTGGGTTGTTCTTGGTGTGCCACTCCACGGCGGCGGGCCAGTGGTTGGCTGCCCAGAGGACGTTGAGGCCGGCGTCTTTCCCGCCGCGGGTCCATCCGCCGAAACCAGAAAACAAGTCAATTGCAGTGAGCATGGGGAGTCCTTGCCGGGCCATGCCCGGGGTGTGGAGTTTGAGAGGGGATCAGCTACAGTTCAGCAATCAGCCGAACGGAGGTGGTGATGGACAACTACGTGTGCGTGATCTGTGGCGGCAAAGGTAAGGAGATGAATACCGCTGGTGAGTTCAGAGATGTTGAGTGTCCCGAATGCGGGAAGTACCTGATGTCGAGAACTGTACTTAAACAAATGCAGGTCCTGAAAAAACGCTTAAACATACCTGCCACAAGGGCGTGCATAAATGGGTTCATCGCAGCTGGTAAGCCTGCCGTGATTTCTGTAGCCGAGGTGGCGGTCTACCAGCTCTTCGCAACCTAACCCGACATGGGGCACGCTTTGTTCACGGCTACGATGCCGCTGCATAAGCTCCCGTAAGTAAGGTACGGGGTGCGCTGGGCGCGGGCGATTAGCCAGGCGGCAACAGCCGGGCGCGCGAGCAGCTTGGCGACGAGGCGCCAAAATAGGTTAGGCATAGGTACACCTCTAGACTTATAGTTCGTTTTCTACTGGGGGGAAGGCTTCGATGTCGATGTGTTTCGCAATTACGGATGCAGATTGGGCGCTTACCAAAGATGCGTTCAGTATACTTGGCACGATTATTTCAGCGGTAGGTGTGGTTCTAGCTGCACGTATAGGTTTTTTGGGCCTTGCGACATGGCGCAAACAGAACAGAGGAACATCAGATCATGAGTTGTCACGACGCGTACTTATAGATCTCTATAGATTGCGCGATCGTATTAGGCAGATTCGAAACCCTGCGATGCTTATCACTGAAAATTTATATGAGAGCGATGGATCAAAAAAGGCGAACTTTGAGCAGATAAATTTTAAATATACTGCTGAATTTTATCAGATCCAGTTTTCTGTAATAGATGAAGTTCGTTCTAGGCTTGAAACATCAATATTGGAAAGTGAAGCAGTCTGGGGTTATGAACTTAAGCGGCTGGTCAAACCAATACTAAATCTCCAGCATGAAATTTTTACGAAAGTCATTTCGTATTTGGGATCTGTCAATCCGAATGAAACTGAAGATCGGGTTCGATCCCATCGGAACGTCCTTTCATCTGGTCGCAATAGCTTGTATGAGTCGCACATAGATGGTGAGGACGAGTTTAATATCGAGATGAACGCTGCTCTCTCTAATATTGAAGATTATCTTCGGCCTATGCTCATATAATCTTTATTCGCAAAGACCGTAGGCTGAAGAGCAGCTGTTCTGGCTGTCGGTGCGGGCGATCAGGTCGACCATGTCGAACCGGCGGCCGCCGCGCGCGGTGTTGCTCCAGTCGACGATCCTGTCAATTCCGTGCGTGACGGCGCTCACCCTGTCATCTGACCGGACGGTGGGGTCGGTGACGGTGGCGAAGAACGTTGCCGCTCCGCGCTTGCTGGCGATGCTCACCAGTCGCTCCCACTCGCGCACCCGGTCAACTTCCTCTGGCCACCTGGCCGCGATCTGCCGGAGCTCGTCTTTCGCGCACATGATGCAGGGCATACAGCCAACGCGATTGCAGCCTTGCAAGTACAGCGGGTTCGGCTTGATGCCGGCGGCCCGGTGAGCCTCGAATACCGAATCAACCGTCCATTTCAAAATTGGTCGGTAGTTGAATAGGCCGCCTCCAACCTCATCGCACTCTGGCAGGTACTTGCGGGCCGGCGACTCATTAGCCCGAACTCCTTGCCAGGACAGCAGCATGTTCTCGCCGTCCATGAGCGGCAGGTAGACCTGCTCGATGATTGGGTTCCGCTTGAGCTCGTCGGTGCAGAAGCGGGCTTTGGTGCTGGGGAATCGGCCTTTCCACAGGCACAAGTCCAAAAACGGGTTCCCGGTAGGGTGCAGAACTTCCAGAGCGCCCAGCACCACGGATTCCGGTACACCCTTTTCGCGCCATTTCGTTTCGATGAATTTGCGCTTGCCGGCGATCTGCCTGGAGAAGTCTGCCTTCACCCATCAGATGGGAACGCCGGTGGCTTCAGCTAGGTAGTGGATGTAGTCGTACGTCTCTGGATGCTCATGCCCGGTGTCAGCCACTACAGCGCTGAGGTTCGGCACCTCCAGCTCGCGGGCGACCAGCAGCGTAGCGGTGCTGTCTTTACCGCCGCTCATGCTGACGATGTTGTGAGTAGGCATAGGGGATCCTCGCCGGCTGGCGTGATTCGTTGAAGTGGGTGATATGTAGTGGTCTAATGAAACCGGACACCCATTTAGGCGAGAATGCTCGCCAGAACGAGGTGTCAGATGACCAAACAACGCCGTACCTTTTCCCCTGAATTCAAACGCGAGGCTGCCGACCTCGTTCT
>NZ_VFES01000041.1 GCF_007858185.1 Pseudomonas grimontii | reverse complement strand
CGCCAGGAGTTTTGGCCAGTCTTCATTCAGTTTTTGCGTGGCGTCTGTCACTGCTAGTCACTTCCTATAGCGAGGCAGTTTTTACTATAGCTTTTGAGATATGGTTAGCGCATATGGGGGCTTGCCCTCCATGGCGGCCTCAAGAGCACCAAAAAAACCAGGCAAAAATACATATCAATTGCGAACCAATCTCATCATCTGCTAGCGTGCGCACTTCCTGAACCCTCCGTTCTTCTCAAGGTAGTGCTGTGCTCTCTTGGAATTCACAGATCGCGCGCCTGTTCGCGGAGCAGAAGAAAGCCCTCGAAGCCTTCGTCACTCGCCGCACCGGCAGCGCCCAGGTGGCCGCCGACCTGACCCAGGAGTCGTTCCTGCGTCTGGCCCGCCTGGACTCCGGCGAAAAGATCGACAACCTCCCAGCCTTCCTCTTCACCATCGCCAGCAACCTGGTGCGCGATCACCAGCGCCAAGCCATCCGCCGTGAGCGCCTGGACGCCGGCGAGCCCAGCGAAGAGCTGCCGTGCAGCAACCCAGGTGCCGACGAGCAATTGGCCGCCTACCAACAGGAGCAACTGATGCAGGACGCGATCCTGGCGTTGCCCGCAGCGACTCGGCAGATCTTCCTGCTCTATCATGTCGACGAACTTTCCTACCGCGAGATTGGCGAACGCCTGTCGATTACGGCGCGCAGCGTGGAATACCAACTGCGTCGCGCCTTGATTGAATGCCGCGCGTACATCAAGACGCGGCTTGCCTGCGATGAACAAGGACGTCGGTCATGACCGCCACCTCCACTGCCGACGAGTTGTTCGAAGAAGCGTCCGGCTGGTATTTCCGCCTGCAGGCCGAGGACGTGACGCCGGCCGACATGGACGCCTTTGCCGCCTGGCTGGGGCAAGGCCAGGCTCAGGATGACGCTTGGCAGGAAGTGCAGGCGATGCTCGGCGGCCTGCGCGAACCGGCGCGGGTGATTCGCCGCGCCGAACAGGCCGCCTGGCGCAAGCCGGCGCGACGCTGGCCGCGTTGGGCGTGCGCTGCGGCGGTGTTGCTGGCGGTGGGCCTCACCGTCCAGAACACGCCATGGCTCGACCGTCTGCGCGCGGACTACGCCACCGGCACCGGCGAGTCGCGCAGTATCGAACTGGCCGATGGCTCGCATCTGCAACTCAACACCGACAGTGCGGTGCAAATCCGCTTGAGCGCTGGCGAGCGGCAGATCCGTTTGCTGCGTGGCGAAGGTTTCTTCGACGTCACCAAAGATCCGGCGCGGCCGTTCGTGGTGCAGTCCGGCGACGGCTGGGTGAAGGTGGTCGGTACGCAGTTCAGCGTTGCGCGGCGCGATGCGCAAACACGCGTGCAGGTGGCGCAGGGTAAGGTGCAGGTCAGTGCCGGCAGTGGTGAACCGGTGTACCTGGAGCCCGGGCGGGCCGTGGAATATCAAGGCCAACGCCTGGCCGAGGTCCACGCTTTCGACCCGGCCAGTGGCTTTGCCTGGCGCCAACGGCAACTGGTGTTTCGCCAGCAACCGTTGTCGGAAGTGGTCAGCGAGTTGAACCGCTACTGGCCGGGTAAAACCCTGGTGCTGGGAGATGCGCTGCGCAATCGCGTGGTGTCGGGTGTGTTTGAAATCGACAAACCCGACGCCGTGATCAAAGCGCTGGAGTTCACGCTTAACCTGCGCGTCGAGCATTACACCCCGTATTTGCTGGTGTTGCGCGAAGGGAAAGCATCGTAATAGCAAGTTTTTGAAAAAACTTTCAGGGTTTCTCCCCAAGCACTCGTCCTTGATCACTGAGGCGTAAATAGTAAGCACTCTCAAGTAGTGCGGCGCCGATCACAGACTTTTTGCACCGGGGAGCACCATCCATGGCACACCGATTCGCCGCACGGCCCTTGCTGGCACTGGCCATTTCCATGGCCATCGGCACTGCGCCGCTGTATTTGCAGGCCGCCGAAACCACCCAGGCCCAGACCTACCGTTTCGATATTGCAGGGCAAAGCCTGGACGGTGCGCTGGCGGCGTTTTCGGCGGTGACGCGAATTCAGGTGCTGGTGTCGGGTGAGTTGACCCAGGGTGTGCTGTCGCCGGGTGTCAAAGGTAACCTCGGCCAGCGCGAAGCCTTGGGGCAATTGCTCGGCGGCACCGGGTTGAGCGCGGCGTTTATCAACGCGGACACCGTGACCCTGGAAAAGCGCATGGACACAGGCGCAGCCATCGAAGTCGGTGCCACTACCATCAGCGCCGAACACCTGGGCGCCACCACCGAAGGCAGCGGCTCCTACACCACCGGCGCAGTGACCCTGGGCAAGGGTGAGCAGAAGCTCAAGGATATCCCGCAATCGGTCAGCGTCATGACCCGCAAGCAGATGGATGACCAGAACACCACCAAGCTCTCCGAAGTGGTCAAGCGCACGCCCGGCCTGACCGCAACCAAATCCCCCGGCCCCGGCATGTTCATCTTCTCCCGTGGCTTCGAGATCGGCACCCTGCAATACGACGGCGTCGGCATCCCACGTAACACCTACGCGCTGGGCAGCTATCTCACCGAAAACATGGCGATCTACGACCGCGTCGAAACCTTGCGCGGCCCGGCCGCCTTACTGCAAGGCGCGAACAGCCCCGGTGGCACCATGAACCTGGTGCGCAAGCGCGGCCAGCAGGCGCCTACGGTGACCGTCACCGCCAAGGCTGGCTCCTGGGACCATTACGGCACTCAGGTGGATGCAGGTGGACCGCTGAACGCCGAAGGCACCTTGCGCGGCCGGTTTGTGGCGGATTACGACACCACCGATTCCTTTGTCGACTATGCCGGCGGCTGGAATCAGACGGTCTACGCGGCGGTGGACTACGACTTCACGCCTGACACCACCGTCGGCGTGGGCATCAGCAACCAGAAGGGCCATTTGCGGCCCAACTTCATGTCATTGCCGCGTTATGAAAACGGCAGCGATATCGGCCTGCCGCGCTCGACCTTTGTCGGCGCCAGTTGGAACCGAGCTGTCAATAACCAGACCCAGGTGTTTGCCGACATCGAGCATCGCTTCAATGATGACTGGAAAGTGAAAGCCGCCCTTGTGGCCATGGACGAACACAACGACGCGACCTACCAAGCGACGTGGGACGCGATCCCCAACCCCGGCGACACCGGTACCGTGCGTTACGTGGACTGGGTTACCGACTTCAATACGAAAAGTCGTGGTGCGGATGCGTATGTAAATGGCAAGTTCGAAGGCCTGGGTATCCAGCAGGAGGTCGTGCTGGGTGCCAACTATTCCAAACTCACCACCGACGACCAGTGGGCCCGGGCGGCAACGGCTGGCGCCGATATTTTCAACATCGACCACAACCGTCCGCAGCGCGACAAATACCAGCTGTTTCAGGCGGGAAATGCGTCCAAGAGCTGGTACGACATTCGGCAGAAAGGCATCTACGGCACCTGGCGCGTGAAAATACTCGACCCGCTGACCTTGATCGTTGGTGCGCGTACCAGTTGGTATGACTATTCGTACATTGACCAGAGCGGTTCCCGGGGTGTGTACGGCAGCCCATCTGGAAGCTCCACTCAGACTAGTGGCAAGGTCACGCCGTATGCGGGCCTGGTATACGCTCTCAATGATCAATGGTCAGCCTACGCCAGTTACGCCGATGCGTTCGAGCCGCAAACCAACCTGACCACCTCCGGCTCCCTGCTCAAGCCTATCGAGGGCAAGAACTACGAGCTTGGCCTCAAGGGTGAACTGGCCGATGGCCGCCTGAATACCTCCTTTGCCATCTTCCGCTACGACCAGGAAAACCGTGGCGTGCAGGACCTGCAAGGGCCGATGAACTGTGGCGGCTGGTACTGCTCGGTCGCCTCGGGCAAGGTCCGCAGCCAAGGCTTCGAAGCGACATTGGGCGGCGAAGTGCTGCCGGGCCTGCAACTGGTCTCCAGCTACACCTACAACACCACCAAGTTTCTCAAGGACGACACCTACGAAGGCAAGGTCTTCAGCACCTGGACGCCCAAGCATCTGCTCAAGGTCTGGGGCGATTACCAGTTGCCGGGGGACTGGAACAAAGTCAGTGTCGGTGCCGGGGTGACCGCGCAAAGCAGTACCGTGGCCTACGACCGCACTTTCAGCGTGCCGGGCAATGCGCTGTGGGATTCGCGGGTGGCCTACAAGATCAACCAGGAATTCACCGTCGCGGCGAACCTGTACAACCTGTTCGACAAGAAGTACTACATCCCTGCCTACAACGCGAACTGGGGCAGCAACTACTACGGCGATCCGCGTAATGTGATGTTCACCATGACCTACACACCGCAGTTCTGAATTCATCCGCATAAAAGTGCCTGGCCCTTGGCGGGGCACTTTTTATGTGCGGCATTTCAGCCTGCATCGCCTTAAGTTACCTGAGCTGTGTTGCAGCTTCCTTCACGCAAAGGCGCACGGTATAGAGGGGCAGCAGGATTAAGTAAGTTCGGGCGACAGAATGAAGCGTGAATCTCTTTATACTGCAGCCCCTTGTTATTCACCGCCGTGAGGGCGTCCTGCAAAGTGATAGTAATGTTCCTCAGGGTGAGTGAAGGTTTTTTCCGGTTGCGCACAGTCAGCACGTCGAAGTCCGAGTTGTTCACGGTATACCGAATGTTGTTGTAAGACTCTTCCTGATATTTGCCGAGCATATAATTTCGGACGTTTCCACCAGGACGGGTTTTCTCGTAAATTTCGACGGTTTTCCGGGCTACGGCGCCCAGGGTGGGGTCTTGCAGCGAATGACCATCCGGGCCATAAAAAATAAGAGACGTCTTCCCCGGCACTTTCAAGTTCATACCCGGAAAGTAGGCGGCATGGGCGCTGATGATCAGCTTTCTGGGAGACTGCTGTGTGGGGCCCTGGAACAGGTAGAAATGCTCACCAAGAGGGATTGCCCCTTTTGGCGGCGGGTTTTCTGTGTGTTGTGGGGGATGCTGGAGGGGCGTGGAAACCGTGACAGGAGAGGGGGGCGCGATTCTGGGCATAAGCGTTACCTGTTAGAAAACTGAGATCACGAACGGGCCTTTGCAGTGCTGAGCTCGGTAGGGTCAGTTTATTTATTGGTAGCTGATGGTATTGGGTTCCAGCGGCGGACAAAAAAATGCCCCGGAGATCGGGGCATTTTCGAGGCTATTGATGGGGCTTACAGCCCATCCAGCATTGCCTTATTACGCACGGCACCCTTGTCGGCGCTTGTGGCCAGCAGGGCGTAAGCCTTCAACGCAGTAGTGACTTTGCGCGGACGCTTTTCGACCGGCTTCCAACCTTTCTTGTCCTGCTCGACCCGGCGTGCAGCCAGTTCTTCGTCACTGATCAACAGGTTGATCGAGCGGTTCGGAATGTCGATCAGTACCTTGTCGCCGTCCTGCACCAGGCCAATTGCACCGCCGGCAGCGGCTTCAGGCGAAGCGTGGCCGATAGACAAACCCGAGGTGCCGCCGGAGAAGCGGCCGTCGGTGAGCAGGGCGCAGGCTTTGCCCAGGCCCTTGGACTTCAGGTACGACGTCGGGTAGAGCATCTCTTGCATACCCGGGCCGCCTTTCGGGCCTTCGTAGCGGATGATCACGATGTCGCCTTCCTTGACTTCGTCGGCGAGGATGCCGCGTACCGAGCTGTCCTGGCTTTCGTAGATCTTGGCGCGGCCTTCGAAGACGTGGATGGATTCATCCACACCGGCGGTTTTCACCACGCAGCCGTCAAGGGCGATGTTGCCGTACAGCACGGCCAGGCCGCCTTCCTTGGAGTAGGCGTGCTCGACACTGCGGATGCAGCCGTTTTCACGGTCGTCGTCCAGGGTGTCCCAACGGGTCGACTGGCTGAACGCGGTCTGGGTCGGGATACCGGCCGGGCCAGCCTTGAAGAAGGTGTGTACGGCTTCGTCGTCAGTGAGGGTGATGTCCCATTTGGCGATGCCTTCGGCCAGGGATTTGCTGTGCACGGTCGGCAGGTCGGTGTGCAGCAGGCCGCCACGGGCCAGCGAGCCGAGGATCGAGAAGATCCCGCCGGCGCGGTGCACGTCTTCCATGTGGTACTTCTGGATGTTCGGCGCGACTTTGCACAGTTGTGGCACGTGACGGGACAGACGGTCGATGTCGCGCAGGTCGAAATCGATCTCGGCTTCCTGGGCCGCGGCGAGCAAGTGCAGGATGGTGTTGGTGGAACCGCCCATGGCGATGTCCAGGGTCATGGCGTTTTCGAACGCCTTGAAGTTGGCGATATTGCGCGGCAACACCGACTCATCGTTCTCGCCGTAGTAGCGTTTGCACAGCTCGACGATGGTGCGGCCGGCCTGCAGGAACAGTTGCTCGCGGTCACTGTGGGTGGCCAGTGTGGAACCGTTGCCCGGCAACGCCAGGCCCAGGGCTTCGACCAGGCAGTTCATCGAGTTGGCGGTGAACATGCCGGAGCACGAACCGCAGGTCGGGCAGGCGCTGCGCTCGTATTCCGCAACCTTCTCGTCAGAAGCGCTGGAATCGGCGGCGATGACCATGGCGTCGACCAGGTCCAGGCCATGGGAGGCGAGCTTGGTCTTGCCGGCTTCCATCGGGCCGCCGGAGACGAAGATCACCGGGACATTCAGGCGCAGGGCGGCCATCAGCATGCCGGGGGTGATCTTGTCGCAGTTGGAGATGCAGACGATGGCGTCGGCGCAGTGGGCGTTGACCATGTACTCCACGGAGTCGGCGATGATCTCGCGGCTCGGCAGCGAGTACAGCATGCCGTCATGGCCCATGGCGATGCCGTCGTCCACGGCGATGGTGTTGAATTCCTTGGCGACACCGCCAGCGCGTTCGATCTCGCGGGCGACCAGTTGGCCGAGGTCCTTGAGGTGCACGTGGCCCGGTACGAACTGGGTGAACGAGTTGGCAATCGCGATGATCGGCTTCTTGAAGTCGTCATCTTTCATCCCCGTGGCACGCCACAGTGCGCGGGCGCCGGCCATGTTGCGGCCGTGGGTGGATGTTTTCGAGCGGTAATCAGGCATTGGAGCACTCCGGGCGGCTAATCGGTATCAAAGGGGAGTGAGCTTCTATTGACGTCTGGAACACCCGAAAAATGGCACTGGTGTCCGGAAGTTGCCGCAAACGTGACGGGATCGCCGTGCGCATTGGCCTTGAGCTCATAAACCCGCCGGGGGATGACTGGCGATGAATAGGGCCGATTCTACACCGTCTTCTTGTAGGGGCGAGCTTGCTCGCGAAAAACGTAAACGATAACGCAGCGCTATCAGGTAGCCCGCGTCGTGTATGAGTTTTTCGCGAGCAAGAACTAGGCGTCCCCCTCGCTCCTACAGGGGAAAGCGTGAGCGCCCGCCCCGTAAATTCGTCAACCAGCCCCAGAGGCTGAACACGATGAAGCTGGCCGCAATGGTCAGCAGCAGATGCGTTCCGGTTTGTGCCAAGGCCGCACTGCTGACGGCGGCCGTGAGGAACATGATGCTGTTCCCGGCCGATGCGGCAGTGCCCGCGCTGCTCGAGAACAACAGCATTGCCGCCGAAATCGCCGCCGGACGAACCAGCGTCACGGCCAGGGCGCTGATCAGCATCGGGATCAGCAGAGTCAAGGTGGTGATGGCTTCAAAAATAATGATCAACGTCAGCAACACACCCGCGACGAGCAGCAAGCCGAGGCCGATGTTGATTTGCCGGGCCAGCGCCATGCGTTTTTGCAGGTACGAAGCCGCCACGCCGCCGAGCAGGTAGGCCACGCCGTACACCATCAGCACCAGCGCGTACTGATATTCGGACAGCTTCAGCGCATCCATGAAAATCAGCGGTGTCACGCTGATCAAGGCGAAGTAGCAGGCGAATACCAGGGCGGCGATCCACCAGTAGCGCAGGAAGTCGCGATTGGCGGCGACCGCTTTGAGCGTGCCCAGGATCGAGACGGGCGCGCGGTGCGGGCTGGCAGCCTTGGAAGGCAGGATGCAAAACGCATGGATCAACATGCCCAATGCCATGAGCGCAAACCCATAGAAGCTTCCTTGCCAGTCGAAGGTGGTTTGCAGCCAGGAGCCGATCAGCGGCGACAGCGCGACAAACGAGCCGCTCAGGGTCATGTAATAGAGGCGCACCCGGGCTCGGTGCTGTTCGTCGAACAGGTCTTCCACCAGTGCATGGCCCAATACGAAGAAGCCGCAGCCCATGGCCTGGATCGTACGAAACAGCAGGAAGGTCAGGTAATCCGGGGCCGTTGCGCAGCCTATCGCCCCGAGGATCGACAGCGTGATGCAGCCGAGCAGGACTTCCTTGCGTCCCCATTTATCCGAAAGCGGGCCGGCGACCAGTTGTGAGATGGAAAAGACCAGGGTGAACAGGCTGATGGACAGCGCGATGTCTGCGCTGGGGGTGTCGAAGCGGTTTGCCAGTGCGGGGAAAGAGGGCAGCAGGATATTGATCGGGAAGAAGCTGATCAGTGAAATGCAGGTGATGAGGATAAAGCGGGAGAGGGTGGGCCCAGACATTGTTTTTGTTTTCCGGAGTAAAACCAGAAACCGATACTAGTCTGCGAAAAGTGGAATTCAATCAAAAGCGTTGAGAGAAACTTCCTGAATTGACGTGGCTTGCTTGGGTAGGAAAAGTTTTCACGGCAACCACAAAACAAATGTGGGAGGGGGCTTGCCCCCGATTGCGTAGTGTCAGCCCCATATTAGCTGGCTGACACACGGCTATCGGGGGCAAGCCCCCTCCCACATTTTTATCTGTGCTTGGCTTTAGCTGTTTGGCAACAACCGGCACGTAATGCTCTTGATATACCGCGTCTCGACAATCGCCGGGTGCACCGGGTGATCCGGACCCTGGCCGCCACGTTCCAGCATCTGGATATTGCGATCAAGGTGACGGGCGCTGGTCAGCAGGATGTTTTGCAGGTCGTCTTCCGGCAGGTGCATGGAGCACGACGCGCTGACCAGGATGCCGTCCTTGCTGAGCAGGCGCATGGCTTGCTCGTTGAGGCGGCGGTAGGCGCCTTCGCCGTTTTTCATGTCTTTTTTGCGTTTGATGAAGGCCGGTGGATCGGCGACGATCACGTCGAAACGCTCTTCGCTGGCTTTCAGCTCTTTGAGGGCTTCGAAGACGTCGCCTTCGATGCAGGTCATCTTCTCGGCCACGCCGTTCAGCGCGGCGTTGCGCTCGACGCCATCGAGGGCGAAGGCCGAGGCGTCGACGCAGAACACTTCACTGGCGCCGAAGGCCGCGGCTTGCACGCCCCAGCCGCCGATGTAGCTGTACAGGTCGAGTACGCGTTTGCCTTTGGCGTATGGGGCCAGGCGTGCGCGGTTCATGCGGTGGTCGTAGAACCAGCCGGTTTTCTGGCCCTGGATCACCGGGGCTTCGAATTTCACGCCGTTTTCTTCCAGCGCGACCCACTCCGGCACCAGGCCGAACACGGTTTCGACGTAGCGGTTGAGGCCTTCGGCGTCGCGCGCGGCGGAGTCATTCTTGAACAGGATGCCGCTCGGCTTGAGCACCTGGGTCAGTGCAGCGATCACATCTTCCTTATGGGCTTCCATGGTCGCCGAAGCGATCTGCACCACCAGGATGTCGCCGAAACGGTCGACCACCAGGCCCGGCAGCAGGTCGGAATCGCCGTAGACCAGGCGGTAGAACGGCTTGTCGAACAGGCGATCACGCAGGGACAGGGCGACGTTGAGGCGGTGCACCAGCAGCGACTTGTCCAGCGGCAACTTGATGTCACGCGACAGCAGGCGCGCGCAGATCAGGTTGTTCGGGCTCATGGCCACGATGCCCAGGGTCTTGCCGCCGGCCGCTTCCAGGATAGCCTGATCGCCTGCCTGGAAGCCGTGAAGAGGGGTGGCGGCTACGTCGATTTCGTTGCTGTAGACCCACAGGTGGCCGTTGCGCAAACGACGATCGGCGTTGGCTTTGAGACGCAGGCTTGGCAGGGACATGACGTCGCTCCGGAAAAAAGAGCGGGAGTATACCGTGTTGTGCCGTTGTTGGCCGCGCCGCCGGACATGTGGGAGCCGGCACCCACATTTGGTCCGCTTTCAATCCGGTTTTTGAGGTGTCGGTGAGCTTCCCATCGGGGTTAGAATCCCCTCCTAGCCCAGAGTATGTACTTATGTCCCAAGAGCTTTCCGCCGAACAGATCCAGCAGGCCCTCCAAGGCATCAGCGTGCCGCCCCAGCCGCAAATCATGGTGGATTTGCAGATGGAGCAGTACATGCCCGACCCGGACCTGGAAGTAATCGCGCGGTTGATCTCCCAAGACCCGGGCCTGTCCGGCGCGCTGCTGAAGATCGTCAATTCGTCTTATTACGGGCTGAGCAACAAGATCGCCTCGATCCAGCGCGCGGTGAACCTGCTGGGCAGCCGATCGATCATCAACCTGATCAACGCCCTGTCGATCAGGGGCGAGATGAGCGACGACACCATCGTCACCCTCAACCGCTTCTGGGACACCGCCCAGGACGTGGCCATGACCTGCCTGACCCTGGCCAAGCGCACCGGCGCCCAGGCGGTGGACGAGGCCTATGCCCTGGGGCTGTTCCACGACTGCGGCGTGCCGCTGATGCTCAAGCGCTTCCCCAATTACATGACGGTGCTCGAAGAGGCCTACGCCAACGCCGGCCCCGACTGCCGCGTGGTCGACACCGAAAACAATGCGTTCAACACCAACCATGCCGTGGTCGGCTACTACACCGCCAAATCGTGGCGCCTGCCGGAGCATGTGACCGACGCCATCGCCAACCACCACAATGCCTTGGCCATTTTCAGCGATGAATCGTCGCGCAATTCGCAGCTGAAAAACCTGCTGGCAATCCTGAAGATGGCCGAGCACATCTGCTCGTCCTACCGCGTGCTGGGCAACCAGTCGGTGGATCATGAGTGGAATGCCATCGGCCACCTGGTGCTGGACTACGTGGGCCTGTCGGACTACGACTTCGAAAGCATGAAGTTGTCGATCCGTGAACTGGGCGCGCACTGATCCCCCCTTCACGAGGTACACATGCCCGAGTTACCTGAAGTCGAGACCACCCGGCGCGGCATTGCGCCGCACCTGGAAGGCCAGCGGGTCAGCCGCGTGGTGGTGCGTGAGCGGCGCCTGCGCTGGCCGATCCCGGAAGACCTGGATGTGCGCCTGTCCGGCCAGCGCATCGTGCTGGTGGAACGGCGGGCCAAGTACCTGTTGATCAATGCCGAAGTGGGCACCTTGATCAGTCACCTGGGCATGTCGGGCAACCTGCGCCTGGTCGAAGTCGGCATGCCGGCGGCCAAGCATGAACATGTGGACATCGAGCTGGAGTCCGGCCTGGCCCTGCGCTACACCGACCCTCGGCGTTTCGGCGCGATGCTCTGGAGCCAGGACCCGCACAACCACGAGTTGCTGCTGCGCCTGGGGCCGGAGCCGTTGACCGAGCTGTTTGACGGCGAGCGCTTGTTTCAACTGTCTCGCGGCAAGTCGATGGCAGTGAAGCCGTTCATCATGGACAACGCGGTAGTGGTGGGCGTGGGCAATATCTATGCGACTGAGGCGTTGTTTGCGGCGGGGATTGATCCGCGTCGCGCTGCGGGCGGTATTTCACGCGGGCGTTATTTGAAGCTGGCGATCGAGATCAAGCGCATTCTGGCGGCGGCGATCGAGCGTGGCGGCACCACGTTGCGGGACTTTATCGGGGGGGACGGGCAGCCGGGGTATTTCCAGCAGGAATTGTTCGTCTACGGCCGGGGTGGCGAGGTGTGCAAGGTCTGTGGGAGCGAATTGCGCAACGTGGTGCTGGGGCAGCGGGCGAGTGTGTTTTGCCCCAGGTGCCAGAGCTGATTGCGGTGTGATGGCTGACTTGCCCCCGATGAGGCCCTTACAGGCACTAAAGAAGCTCAAGCCTTACCGGTAATCTTCCGGTACTTCTCCATCAACTGCTCTTCCGACTCCGGATGGGCTTCATCCAGCGGAATGCAATCCACCGGGCATACCTGTTGGCACTGAGGCTCGTCGTAGTGACCGACGCACTGGGTGCACAGGTTAGGGTCGATCACGTAGATCTCTTCGCCCTGGGAGATGGCGGCGTTCGGGCACTCGGGTTCGCAGACGTCGCAATTGATGCAATCGTCGGTGATGATCAGGGACATGGAAACTCCTGCCAGGGCTGTCAGCCAAGGCATCTGAAAACTAATGCGCGCAATTGTGCCGCATTGGCGCCCGCAGTGCGAGCTGTGGTGAGCGGGCTTGCCCCGCGTTGGGCAGCGAAGCGGCCCCAAAACCAGACGACCGGTTATTCACCTGAGGCGACGCGAGTCTTTATTAGGGCTGCTACGCAGCCCAACGCGGGGCAAGCCCGCTCACCACATTACTTCTTGAAGCGCAGCGTCAGCGCATCAGCCACGGCCGGGTGCACGAACTTGGTGATATCCCCGCCCAATGCGGCAATTTCACGCACCAACGTCGAGGAAATGAACGAATAACGTTCCGACGGCGTGAGGAACAGACTTTCTACGTCCGGCGCCAGTTGGCGGTTCATGTTGGCCAGCTGGAATTCGTATTCGAAATCCGACACCGCGCGCAGGCCACGCAGGAACACATTGGCGTTCTGCTCCTTGGCGAAATGCGCCAGCAACGTGGAAAAACCCACCACTTCCACGTTGGACAGGTGTTTGGTGACCTCACGCGCCAGCTCCACCCGCTGTTCCAGGGGAAACAGCGGGTTTTTCTTGGGGCTGGCCGCGACGGCGATGATCACATGGTCGAACAGGCGAGAGGCGCGTTCGACCAGATCGCCATGGCCTTTGGTAATCGGGTCGAAGGTACCTGGGTACAACACTCGGTTCATCGCGTCGTCCTGGCGGAGTCCGTTGGGGAACCGGATGGTATCGCAGCCATCCCGGTCGGCCAAGTCAACTTATGCATAAGAAAGCCGTATAGACACCGTGAATAGCGTGTTTTTTCACGCTGTTTTCAGACGTTCGGCCAAGGCTGTTGCCAATTGAGCGGTTAATCCGTACACCGATAATTGCGGGTTAGCCCCAATACTGGTGGGGAATAACGAGCCATCGTGGATCGACAGATTGCGCAATTGGTGATGCCGACCAAGGCTGTCAGCCACCGCGTTTTTTGGATCTTCACCCATGGCACAGCCGCCCATCACATGGGCGCTGCCCAGGGTTGTCCGGTGCAACTCCAGATTCAAACCGTCAATCACACTGCGCGCCTCGGCCAAGGTGCTTACGAACTGTGCGTCGTGGTGCATGGGCTTGACCGACTTGGCGCCCGCCGCGAACTGGATCTCGGCCATGCTGTGGAAGGCCCGTCGCAGGCCGTCCCAGGCATAGGGTGAAACCTGATAATCGAGCACCGGCGTACCGTCACCGCGTAAATCCACGCTGCCGCCCTGGCTGTCGGGGTGAAAACCGTCACGCAACAGCGCGAGCATGGCGTGGGTGTGTGGCAATTGGCCCATGTCCAAGGCGTTCTGCGTGCCATAGCCGCCGAACAAGGTGCTTGCCAAGCCTGGATGCAGGGGCGGTGCTTCCAGCTTGTAGGACATTTTGCCGGTGGTGCCGTCCTGCCATTGGAAGTGATCGGAATAGATCGACTGCGGCGCGCCGTAGAACGGGTTGATCACCTCATCGAACAGCCCGGCGGAGAAGTTCACCAAGTGCAAAAAGGTCCGCTTGCCCAGCCGCGAATGCGGGTCGGGGGCGTCCGAGCGCATCAGCAGCGCCGGGCTATTGATGCCGCCGCCCGACAGCACGTAATGCTTGGCCTTCACGGTGATCTTGCGCCCGGTAGGCGCCACGCAACGCGCGTCCATCGCCACGCATTCCAGGCTGCTGATGGTGTCACCGCTGTATTTGAGGTGCTCGGCGCGCGCCAGGTACAGCAGCTCGCCGCCTTTTTCCAGGGTGGACGGGATGGTGGTCACCAGCATCGACTGCTTGGCGTTGACCGGGCAGCCCATGCCGCAATAACCCAGGTTGAAGCAGCCACGCACGTTGCGCGGGATCACATGCCAGCTATAGCCGAGCTTTTCGCAGCCTTTGCGGATCACATCATTGTTGGCATTTGGGGGGATGGCCCACGGCGCGATGCCCAGGCGCTGCTCCATCGTTTCGAACCACGGTGCCATCTCCGCGCTGCTGTGGCCTTTGACCGCGTACTCGCTGGCCCAATGGCTAAGGGTGGCATCCGGGGTGCGGAAACTGGAGGTCCAGTTGATCAGCGTGGTGCCGCCCACCGCGCGGCCCTGCAGGATGGTGATGGCGCCGTCCTTGCTCATGCGACCGATACCTTCCTGATACAGGCTGGCGTAGGCCTCGTCCTCCAGCAGCTTGAAGTCGCTGCTGGTCTTGAGCGGGCCTTCTTCGATCAGCAGCACCTTGTAGCCGGCGGCGCTGAGGATTTCGGCGGTGGTGCCGCCACCGGCGCCGCTGCCGATGATGGCCACGTCGGCTTCCAGGGTCAGGTCGCTGTCGAGGGCGGCGCCATTGTGGGTTTTCCAGCCGCGGGCCAGGCCGTCGCGGAACAGATCGGGTACGGGCATCAGGGTCGTCTCTTGTTTTTATTGTTGGGATGCAAATCAGATCTTCGGCGGGCCGGGGTAGCCGCAATGCGCCCAGGCGGCGGGGCGGAAATACCAGGCCATGATCACCAGCTTGAGCAAAGAGCCTTGGCCCATGCGCAGCAGGTTCAAGTAGCTGTTTTCCCAGCGGTGCAGGAAGTTGCGGATCTGCTCGGCACTGGCGTTTTCCCAACTGCCCCAGATACCGGTCAACGGGCCGCGGGTAATGCCCATGCCGAGCACATCGAACAGTTGCTGAGTGAGCTTGAACATCTCCGGCGACAGGTGCTGCAGGCTGTAGTCGAGTTTTTTCAGCGTGTCTTCAATCCCGGCGACCACATCCTGGGCGCTGGCAACGCCTTCGAGCAGCACCGGGATCACCGCCCGCAGGAACGGCAAGTCACTGGTGCGCAACATGGCAAAGCCGCTGGCTGGGGTACTGCTGGAGCAACCGCTGAGGCTCGCGCCCAGCCCGGCCGTGGCCAGGAAGGCGCTGGCACTCAGGCCGATCTTCAAGACGCCGCGCCGCGACAGCGCGGGTGAATCCGTGAGGCTAGGGTTCATTTTTATTGTTATCCCGTGGGTGGCGGTGTCAGCGAACGAACAACTTCTGGATCAGTTTCTGGATCGATTTGCCGTAGGGCGGGTAGATCAATTTCGCCGCGTTCAGGCGCTGTTTCACCAGCACGCCTTTGGCTTTGCTGAAGGTCAGGAACCCTTCATGGCCGTGGTAGTGGCCCATGCCCGAGGGGCCGATGCCACCAAAGGGCATGTCGTCCTGGGCCACGTGCAGGAGGGTGTCGTTCAGGCAGACGCCGCCGGAATGGGTCTCGTGGAGCACCCGGTCCTGCTCGCGTTTGTTGTAGCCGAAGTAATACAGGGCCAGCGGGCGAGGGCGTTGGTTGATGTAGGCAAAGGCTTGGTCGATGCCGCGATAAGGCACGATCGGCAGCACCGGGCCGAAGATTTCGTCCTGCATCACGGTCATGTCGTCGCTGACATTCAGCAGCAGGCTATGGGCCATGCGCCGTGCCTGGCCCTGGTCGTACAGCGGGATCAAGTTGGCGCCCTTGTCGGTGGCGTCCTTGACGTAGGCATTGAGCCGGGCCAGTTGCCGCTCATTGATGATGGCGGTGTAGTCCGGGTTGTCGGCCAGCGTCGGATAAAACCCGCGAACCGCCTTGCTGTAGGCCTCGACGAAACCCTCCACACGGTCCTCCGGCACCAGCACGTAGTCCGGTGCCACGCAGGTCTGCCCAGCGTTCAAGGCTTTACCGAAGGCGATGCGTTCGGCGGCGTCCTTGAGCGGTACGTCGGCGGAGACAATGGCCGGCGACTTGCCGCCCAGTTCCAGCGTGACCGGCGTGAGGTGTTCGGCAGCGGCGCGCATCACGTGTTTGCCAATACTGGTCGCGCCGGTAAACAGCAGGTGATCGAAGCGCAGCTTGGAAAACGCCATGCCCACTTCGGCCTCACCGAGCACCACGCACACCAGGTCCTCGGGGAAAATCTTCGCCAGTAACTTCTTAAGCAGTTCGCCGGTAGCGGGCGTGGACTCGCTGAGCTTGAGCATCACTCGGTTGCCCGCCGCCAACGCGCCGACCAGTGGACCGATGGCCAGGTACAGCGGGTAGTTCCACGGCACGATCACGCCGACCACGCCCAGCGGCTGGTAAATGACTTTGGCTGACGCGGGTTGGAAGGCCAGGCCTACTGCGCGGCGGGAAGGTTTCATCCACCCTTTGAGGTGTTTGCTGGCGTAGTGAATGCTATGCAGGCTGGGCATCAGTTCGGCGAACAGGGTTTCGTCGGCACTGCGGTGGCTGAAATCCTGGTTGATCGCATGGATCAGTGCCTGGCGCTCGTCACTGAGCACATCCCGTAAAGCCTTGAGCCACTGCTGGCGCTGTGCAGCTGGCGGCATCGGGTGGGCGGCGTAGGCGCGGCGTTGGGCGTCGAACAGGTCCTGGAGTTGATCCAGTGCCTGGGAATCTTGCAGGTAGGCAACGTTGGCAGACATGGCGCAGCACCGATTGTTATTGGTCTGCCTGGATTTTTAGAGTCATTACTCTAAATTGTCAAATAACATTGCAGCAACATGCAGATTTATCCTGGCAAGGATAGGCCGTAAGATGCCCTATCACGTGTACAGAAGCTGATTCCCCTATGGCACCACGAGTAAAGACCAGCGAACGCATTGTGCAAACCAGCCTGGAACTTTTTAACCAGCAGGGCGAGCGCAGTATCAGCACCAACCATATCGCCGCCCATATGGAAATTTCGCCGGGCAACCTGTACTACCACTTCCCCAACAAGCAGGCGATCATCGCTGTGCTGTTCCGCGAATATGAAGCGTTGGTGGACAGTTTCCTACGTCCGCCCCAGGGGCGAGCCATGTTGGTGGAAGACAAGCGCTTCTACCTTCAGGCCGTACTGGCCGGCATGTGGCGCTACCGTTTTCTGCACCGCGACCTTGAACACCTGCTGGAGAGCGACCCGGAACTGGCCACCGGCTATCGGCGTTTTTCCCAGCGTTGCCTGATCCAGGGCGGCGCCATTTACCAAGGGTTTGTCGATGCGGGTATTTTGAATATGGACCCGGTGCAAACCGAAGCCCTGACCCTCAATGCCTGGATCATCCTCACCTCCTGGGTGCGTTTCTTGTGCACCACCAATGAAAACTCCGCCCACCTGAGTGCCGAAGCCATCAAGCGCGGGGTGTACCAGGTGCTGGTGCTGGAGGCGGGCTTTGTCACGCCCCAGGCAAAAGAGGCGGTGGATGCACTGTTCAAAGAGTTTTACGTGCCATTGAAGCAGGCACTGGAAGAAGTGAAGTAGGACCTTTCCCGAATCTGTTCACAGGAGTCCGTCATGCCGCTTGCCCAACTGATCAGCCCCCAGCAACTGGCCGAGCGCCAGAAGACCGCCGGGCTGGTGATCCTGGATTGCCGTTTTGCCCTGGAAGACCCGGATTACGGCCGTTGCAGCTACGCCGAAGGGCATATCGACGGCGCGCAATATGCCGACCTGGAACGCCATCTCAGCGGGCCGGTGATCAAAGGTGTGACCGGTCGTCACCCGTTGCCGGCGGCGGACACTTTCGCCGAGCAACTGCGGGCCTGGGGTGTGAGTGCCGATACCGATGTGGTGCTGTATGACGACGGGCCAAGTGCCTATGCCGCCCGAGCCTGGTGGTTGCTGGCCTGGCTGGGCAAGCGTGACGGCGTGTTTATCCTCGACGGTGGCCTCAAGGCCTGGCACTCCGATGGTTTCCCGTTGAGCCTGGATGCGCCGGTGATAGAGCCCGGCACCTTTGTGGGGACGCCGGACAATCAGCTGCTGTTGGATGCCGAACACCTGCAAAAACGCTTGGGTCAACCCGGCCTGACCTTGATCGATGCCCGTGCCCAAGCGCGTTTCCGTGGTGAAGTTGAGCCGATTGATCCGATTGCCGGGCATATCCCCGGTGCGCAATGTGCGGCGTTCAACGAAAACCTGGGCAGCGATGGGCGTTTCCTGCCGGCCGACCAACTCAAGCAACGCTTCGCTGAGCAGTTGCAAGGCCGCTCGCCGGAAGAACTGGTGGCGTATTGCGGCTCGGGCGTGACGGCCTGCCACAACCTCTTTGCCCTGAGCCTGGCGGGTTACCCGTTGGGCAAGTTGTATGCGGGGTCGTGGAGCGAGTGGATTACCGATCCTGCGCGGGCAATTGCTACGGGTGACTGATTTCCCAGTGGGGTAAACCCAATCCAAATGTGGGAGGGAGCTTGCGCCCTCCCACATTTTCAACCGTGTTGTGCCCTTAGCCAGTGGGGAATGCGTCGCTCAAGGTAGTAGCCGGGGTGTTTCAGTGAGCCATCGACGAAGCCCACATGCCCACCTTTGGCCGTCAGCTCAAACTCGGTGCACGCTGACAGCTCGCTGGCCTCGGGCAAGCTGTGGGCGAATACGAACGGGTCGTCGGCTGCCTGGATAATCAGCGTCGGCGTGCGGATCGCGCCCAGGTAGTAGCGACTCGACGCACGGCGGTAATAGTCCTCGGCACTCAAGAACCCATGCAGCGGCGCGGTAACCCGGCCATCGAAGTCCCAGAAGGTGCGCATCTTCTCCAGCGAGCCAAGCGCTTCCAGGGTTTTCAGCCCGTCCGCGCGGCCGTCCTGTAAAAAACGGCTTTGTTTGACGCGGATATACACGAGCATTTCACGCATGAAGTGCTTTTGATAAACCCGTGAGAAGCCTATCCCGATGCGGTCCGCACACTGGTCCAGGCGAAACGGCACCGACACCGCCGCCGCGCCTTGCAGCCCGGACGCCTCGCCGGTTTCCCCCAGGTGCTTGAGCAGCACATTGCCCCCCAGCGAATAACCCACCGCATACAGCGGCGCCAACGGCCGCTTGGCGCGCAGGTGTGCAATGGCGGCGGCGAGGTCTTCGCTGGCGCCCGAATGATAACTGCGCGCCAACAGATTGGGCTCGCCCGAACAGCCGCGCCAGTTCAACGCCGCACTGGCCCAGCCTTGGGCGGCGAGGACTTTTTGCAGGCCGGCCACATAGGGAGAGTTGGATGAGCCGGTCAGCCCATGCAGCACCAGCACCAATGGCGCTTGCGCGTCGTGGGGGCCATGCCAGTCGAGGTCGAGAAAGTCGCCGTCTTCCAGCCACAGGCGTTCACGTTGGCGTTCGATATGGGTAGTGGGGCGCCACAACGGCCCCCACAGTGTTTGCAGATGAGGGTTGCCGAGGCCTAAGGCGGGGGTGAACAGGTCGGAGGACGGTGTCATGACACTCTCAGTCTGTGGCGAGCCCGCTCGCCACAATTGAAGCCAGCCTGAAAGGTCAGGCGGCGCTTTCGACCAACCGATGCCACAACGCGTAGTACACCCGACCGGATTTCTGCTCCCGGTGCAGGCGCCACGCGCCCGGCAAGCCCAGGGTAGACGGCGCAGTCTCGCTTTCAGTGTAGATCCACGCGTCCGGTGCCAGCCATTGGCGCTCTTCGAGCAAGGCGCACACGGTCGGCAACAGGTTCTGGTTGAACGGTGGGTCGAGGAACACCACGTCGTAGGCGCTGGCAGCCTGGGTTTCCAGGTAGCGCAGGGCGTCGGCTGTCTGTACCTGGCCGTTGGTGCAGCGCAGGGTACCCAGGTGTTCCTTGAGGCTGGACACCGCGACATTGCTGGCATCCAGCGCCTGGGCCTGGGCCGCTCCACGGGACAGCGCCTCCAGGAACAGTGCGCCACTGCCGGCGAACGGGTCCAGCACCTTGGCACCTGCAATGTACGGCGCGAGCCAGTTGAACAGGGTTTCACGCACGCGATCCGGCGTTGGGCGCAGGCCCACGACGTCGGGGAAGCTCAGCTTGCGGCTGCCCCATTCACCGCCAATGATGCGCAGTTGGCCCACACCGTTATGCACGTTGTGGACAGGTTTTTTCGGGCGAGATGAACTGGCCATTAATGCTCCGGAACCCCGAGCGGCTGCTCGGCAGGTTTATCAGTGGGGGGCGGTAGTGGCTTTTGCGCAGTCGTCGGGCCGGCGGTCACGATGACCATCTTGTCGGCGCTCAAGTGTTTGTTCAAGGCAGCCTTGACTTGCTCTACGGTCAGGGCCTGGGATTGTTTCATGAAATCTTCCAGATAGCTCAGCGGCAGGTTGTAGAAACCCATGGCGCCCAGCTGCCCGACGATGTCGGCGTTGCTCGCGGTCGACAGCGGGAAGCTGCCGGCCAGCTCGCGCTTGGCGTCATCCAGTTCCTTTTGCGTCGGGCCGGTCTTGAGGTAGTCGGCCAGCACGTCTTCGACCAGGCGCAGGGTGCCGCCGCTCATTTCGGCGCGGGTCTGCAGGTTGATCATGAACGGGCCACGCACTTGCATCGGCGAGAAACCGGAATATACGCCGTAGGTCAGGCCACGTTTTTCGCGCACTTCGCTCATCAAACGGGTGCCGAAGCCACCGCCGCCGAGGATCTGGTTGCCCAGGGACAGGGCTGCGTAGTCCGGGTCGGCGCGGTCGATGCCCAATTGGGCGAACAGCAGGTGAGTCTGTTTGGACGGGAACTCGATATGGCTCAGGCCGGCCTTGGGCTCGGTCGGTTGGGCGATCTTCGCCATGGCCGGGCCCTTGGGCAGCGAGGCCGACACTTTGGCCGTCATCGCTTCGGCTTCGGAGCGGGTCAAATCACCGACCACGGCAATCACGGCATTACCCGCCGCATAAGCCTTGGCGTGGAACGCCTGCAACTGTGCGAGGGTAATCTTCGGCACGCTTTCTGGCGTGCCTTCGCTCGGGTGAGCGTAAGGGTGATCGCCGTACAGGCGCTTGAACAGCTCCAGGCTCGCCAGTTTGCCGGGGTTCTGCTTCTGGTATTCAAAGCCGGCAAGGATCTGGTTCTTGATCCGCGCCAGGGAGTCGGCGGGGAAGGTCGGCTTGCCGATCACGTCGTCAAACAGCGCCAGGGCGGCGTCGCGTTTAGCGCTGTCGCTCAGGCTGCGCAGGGACACCAGCGCCATATCGCGATAAGCGCCATTGCCAAAGTCGGCGCCCAGGCCTTCAAAACCACTGGCGATCTGGCTCACATCCTTACCCGGTACGCCTTCGTTGAGCATGGCGTTGGTCATCAGCGCCAGGCCCGGCACGTTGCCGTCCTGGCTGCTGCCGGCGGCGAACAGGATGCGCATGTCGAACATCGGCAGTTCATGGGCCTCGACGAACAGCACCTTGGCGCCTTCGGCGGTGGTCCAGGTTTGCACGTCGAGCTTGCGGTTGGTCGGCGCCTTGCCGTCCAGCTCCGCCAGGGATTGCAACTTGTTGGCCGATTGAGCTTTGTCCAGCGCCTGGCTGGCGACGGATTCACTCGGGCGCAGGAAATACACGGCACTCGCCGCGATCAGGGTGACAACGATCAGGCCCGGCAGTATCAGGCGGCTGCTTTTGCGATCACTCATGAGCGGTCTCCTCAGGCAAAACATGGGCGACGCTCAGACGTTCGCGGGTGAAATAAGTGCGCGCGGCCTTCTGGATGTCTTCCGGCGTCACGCTTTGCAGGTCGGCCAGTTCGGTGTCCATGAGTTTCCAGGACAGGCCCACGGTTTCCAGCGAGCCGATGGCCGTGGCCTGGCTGGTGATGGAATCGCGCTGGTACACCAGGCCGGCGATGACCTGGGCACGGATGCGTTCCAGTTCTTCGGCGGTCGGTGGCTTGGCCTTCAACTCTTCCAGCAGGCGCCACAGGCCGGCTTCGGCTTGGGCAACGGTCTTTTTCTTCTGCTGGTTCGGGGTGGCCGAGAGGGTGAACAGGCTGTCACCCCGGGTGTAGGCGTCGTAGTTGGTGGACGCGGCGGATACCAGCTCTTCACCGCGCTCCAGTTGCTCGGAGATACGTGCGCTGTAGCCGCCGTCCAGCAGGGCCGAAATCAGGCGCAGGGCTTGGACCGAACGCTTGTCTTCGGCGGTGGCCAGGCCGGGTACGTTGAAGCCCAGGATCACGCTCGGCAATTGGGTCTGCACGTGCATCGTCAGCAGGCGCTCGCCGGGCTCGGCCAGCTCCATCGGGATCTTGGCGGGCGGTACGTCACGCTTGGGGATAGGGCCGAAGTAGCGCTGGGCCAGGTTTTTTACCTCATCCGGGGTGACATCGCCCACCACTACCAGCGTGGCGTTGTTCGGCACGTACCAGGACTGGTACCAGTGGCGCAGTTCTTCGACTTTCATGCGGTCGAGGTCGGCCATCCAGCCGATGGTCGGCGTGTGGTAGCCGCTGGCGGGGTAGGCCATCGCCTTGAAGCGCTCGAAGGCCTTGGACATCGGGTTGTCGTCGGTGCGCAGGCGGCGCTCTTCCTTGATTACCTCGATTTCGCGGCTGAACTCGTCGGCCGGCAGGCGCAGGCTGGCCATGCGGTCGGCTTCGAGTTCGAAGGCGACGCCCAGGCGGTCACGGGCCAGTACCTGGTAGTAGGCGGTGTAGTCGTCGCTGGTGAAGGCGTTTTCTTCGGCGCCCAGGTCGCGCAGGATCAGCGAGGCTTCGCCGGGGCCGACCTTGGCGCTGCCCTTGAACATCATGTGCTCCAGGGCGTGGGACAAACCGGTCTGGCCCGGGGTTTCGTAGCTTGAACCGACCTTGTACCAGACCTGGGAAACCACCACCGGCGCGCGATGGTCTTCGCGCACGACCACCTTGAGGCCGTTATCCAGAGTGAATTCATGGGTGGGTTGTGGGTCGGCAGCCAAGGCTGAAAGGGGCAGACAAACTGTGCTGAGCAGCAGGCCTGCGGCGTGGCGGGCTAGAGCATTCATTCGTTTTTAAACCTGTTGGGCTGCCCGCTTGGTCTTAGCGTCGGCGGGCGAGGAGGTGCTAGGATACTGATCCGACTAAGGGACGGCCACTGCGGCTGTCTTGTTGAGGCCCTATTTAGGCCTTACAAAATGTTGCGCATGAACGAGCTGGCTAAAAAACAGTCTGTTACGCATCGAATTTTATTTACCGATGCGCCCCTTGGCGCGTCGCTACCTTGAGATAGCCGTCTCCATGTTTGGTTCCAACGACGACAAGAAGACCCCAGCTGCGGCTGGCGAGAAGAAAGGCCTGTTCGGATGGCTGCGCAAAAAGCCGCAGGAAACCGCCGCTGAACAGTCACAGGTTCAAGCTGAGCCGATCCCCGATCCTATAGTAGAAGCCGAACCGGTAGTCGAAGCGCCGGCGCCGGTCGTGTTGCCGATGGCTGAACCGGTGTTGCAGCCGGTGGTTGAGGCGGCGCCGGAACCAGAGCCAGAGCCAGAGCCAGAGCACAAGCCGTGGCTTGAGTTACCTGTGGCCGAAGAGCCAGTGGCCTTGGTTGAGGATGTGCAGGCTGAGCATGTGGCGCCGCCGATTCCTGCGGTGATTGAACCTGCGGCAACTGTGGTTGAAGCGCCGCCGGTCGTCGAAGTACCTGCTCCCGCTGTTATTGAACCAGAACCTGCCGCTGTATCCGCCGAAACCAACAAAACCGGCTTCTTCGCCCGCCTCAAGCAAGGCCTGAGCAAGACCAGTGCCAGCATCGGCGAAGGCATGGCCAGCCTGTTCCTGGGCAAGAAGGTGATCGACGATGAGCTGCTGGAAGACATCGAAACCCGTCTGCTGACCGCCGACGTGGGCGTCGAAGCTACCGCCGTGATCATCCAGAGCCTGACCCAGAAGGTCGCGCGCAAGCAGTTGACCGATGCCGACGCGCTGTACAAATCCTTGCAGGCCGAGCTGGCTGCGATGCTCAAACCCGTGGAAGCACCGCTGGTGATCACCCCGAACAAGCCGTTCGTGATCCTGGTCGTGGGCGTCAACGGCGCCGGCAAGACCACCACCATCGGCAAATTGGCCAAGAAGCTGCAATCGGAAGGCAAGAAAGTCATGCTCGCCGCCGGCGACACCTTCCGCGCCGCTGCCGTCGAGCAATTGCAGGTCTGGGGTGAGCGCAACAAGATCCCGGTCATCGCCCAGCACACCGGTGCCGATTCCGCCTCGGTGATCTTCGACGCCGTGCAGGCCGCCAAGGCTCGTAACATTGACGTGCTGATCGCGGATACCGCCGGTCGCCTGCACACCAAAGACAACCTGATGGAAGAGCTGAAGAAAGTCCGCCGCGTGATCGGCAAGCTTGACGCAGACGCCCCGCACGAAGTGCTGCTGGTGCTGGACGCCGGTACTGGCCAGAACGCCATCAGCCAGGCCAAGCAATTCAACCAGACGGTGCAACTGACCGGCCTGGCCTTGACTAAGCTCGACGGCACGGCCAAAGGCGGTGTGATCTTCGCCCTGGCCAAGCAGTTCGGGTTGCCGATTCGTTATATCGGCGTCGGTGAAGGCATCGACGACCTGCGTACCTTTGAAGCCGAACCCTTTGTACAGGCACTGTTTGCCGAGCGGGAGCGTTCATGATTCGATTCGAACAGGTCGGTAAACGCTATGCCAACGGGCATGTCGGCTTGCATGAGCTGAGCTTTCGAGTGCGTCGCGGCGAGTTCTTGTTTGTCACCGGCCACTCGGGGGCCGGCAAAAGTACGCTGTTGCGCCTGCTGCTGGCCATGGAACGCCCGACTACTGGCAAATTGCTGCTGGCGGGGCAGGACCTGGCCACCATCAGCAATGCGCAGATCCCGTTCCTGCGCCGCCAGATCGGTGTAGTGTTCCAGAACCACCAATTGCTGTTCGATCGCACGGTGTTCAACAACATTGCGCTGCCGTTGCAGATTCTCGGGCTGTCCAAGGCCGAAATCGTCAAACGCGTGGATTCGGCCCTGGAGCGCGTGGCGCTGTCGGACAAGACCGACCTCTACCCCGGCGACCTGTCAACCGGCCAGCAACAGCGCGTCGGCATTGCTCGCGCGATCGTTCACCGCCCGGCCTTGCTGCTGGCGGACGAGCCCACCGGTAACCTCGACCCGCGCCTGGCGGCCGAGATCATGGGCGTGTTCGAAGACATCAACCGTCTGGGTACCAGCGTACTGATCGCCAGCCATGACCTGGCGCTGATCGCACGTATGCGCCATCGCATGCTGACCCTGCAACGCGGTCGCCTGATCGGTGACGGGGAGGCTGGCGCATGAGTGCAACACGTAGCCCCAAGGTTTCCGAGCGCGTGGCGCCGAAACCGGCTGATCCGCAGCCGAAAAAGAAAAAACATGACGACGATGACGGCCCGGACTTTAGCACCCTGCTGCGCGCCTGGATCGAAAGCCATCGCGCCAGCCTGCTGGACAGCCTGCGTCGCCTGGGCAAGCAGCCGATCGGCAGCTTTTTTACCTGCCTGGTGATGGCGGTGGCCCTGAGCCTGCCGATGGGTTTGTCGCTGCTGCTTAATAATGTCGAGCGCCTGGGTGGTTCCTGGCAGCGTGCGGCACAGATTTCGCTGTACCTGAACCTGGACGCCAGCACCAAGGACGGTGAAGCGCTGCGCGACGAGATCAAGAATATGCCAGGTGTGGCGGACGCCGAGTACGTCAGCCGCGACCAGGCCCTTGAGGAGTTCCAGCAGCAGTCCGGCCTGGGCGAGGCGCTTAAAGAGCTGCCGCAGAACCCACTGCCGGGCGTGGTGCTGGTGACGCCGAATGAAGTCGACAAGCCGGCCCTTGAAGCCCTGCGACAAAAACTCGCAGAGATGCCGAAGGTGCAACAGGCGCAACTTGATCTAGTCTGGGTGGAGCGCCTCGCGGCAATTCTCAAGCTGGGCGACCGGTTTGTGTTTGGCCTCACGGTGCTGTTGGTGTCTGCATTACTTTTGGTGATAGGTAATACCATTCGTCTTCATATTGAAAACCGCCGCACCGAGATAGAAGTGATTAAACTGGTCGGCGGCACGGACAGCTATGTGCGTCGGCCTTTTCTGTACATGGGCGCGCTTTATGGCTTGGGTGCGGGGATTTTGTCCTGGGGCGTGCTGGCGTTTGGCTTGAACTGGCTGAACGACGCAGTCGTTGGGCTTGCCGGCTTGTACGGCAGCGATTTCGCCTTGGCCGGGGTGCCGGTTGCCGATGGTCTGTCGCTATTGCTTGGCGCGGTATTGTTGGGTTATATCGGTGCCTGGATTGCGGTCGCACGGCATTTACGTGAGCTGGCACCGAAGTAGTTAATGTCAGATTAATGTGGTTTCGTTTGTATTGACCGTATCAGTGGTTTAGGGAACTTGTCCTACGGTTCCCGGTCAATTTTCGCAGTGCTGAACTGCACGAGTTATGTGAGTCGGAGGTTTTTTCGTATGACCACTTCTTTGCAACCTGCTTATGCCTTGGTCCCGGGTGCGAACCTGGAAGCCTATGTGCACACGGTCAACAGCATTCCATTGCTGACGCCCGAGCAGGAGCGTGAACTGGCCGAGAGTCTCTACTATGAGCAGGATTTGGGGGCGGCTCGGCAGATGGTGCTCGCCCACCTGCGTTTTGTCGTACATATCGCCCGTAGCTATAGCGGCTACGGCTTGGCCCAGGCTGACCTGATCCAGGAAGGCAACGTCGGCCTGATGAAGGCTGTAAAGCGCTTCAACCCTGAGATGGGCGTGCGCCTGGTGTCGTTTGCCGTGCACTGGATCAAGGCGGAAATCCACGAGTTCATCCTGCGCAACTGGCGCATCGTGAAAGTCGCGACCACCAAGGCCCAGCGCAAGCTGTTCTTCAACCTGCGCAGCCAGAAAAAACGCCTGGCGTGGTTGAACAACGAGGAAGTCCACCGCGTGGCCGAAAGCCTCGGCGTGGAGCCGCGTGAAGTGCGCGAGATGGAAAGCCGCCTGACCGGCCATGACATGGCCTTCGACCCGGCCGCCGAAGCGGACGACGACAGCGCCTTCCAATCGCCGGCCAACTACCTGGAAGACCACCGGTACGACCCGGCGCGTCAACTGGAAGACGCCGACTGGAGCGACAACTCCAACCACAACCTGCACGAAGCGCTGGAAGTGCTGGACGACCGCAGCCGTGACATCCTCTACCAGCGCTGGCTGGCGGAAGAAAAAGCCACGCTGCACGACCTGGCGCAGAAGTACAACGTGTCGGCCGAGCGCATTCGTCAGCTTGAGAAAAGCGCGATGAACAAGCTGAAGTTGTCGATCGCCGCTTAAACATGCGGGAGGGGCGTTGCGACGATTCGACTTGCCCCCGATAGCGCTGGATCAGTCACTTTGATGTCGACTGACATTCTGCTATCGGGAGCAAGCCCCCCTCCCACATTTGTTTTTGTGTTGTATCAGTCGGCCCAAGGCGCTTTACGGGAGTTGTTCAGTTCCACCAGATAACCATCCCCGCCCAGCTGGCTCATCTGCTGGCGAATCCACGCCGCCCGCCGCGCCACATAGGCCGTCGGATGGCTGGCACTCCATACCCGCGGGTTAGGCAACACCGCCGCCAGATAGCTGGCCTGCTGCCGGGACAGTCCCTTGGCACTCACGCCAAAGTGATGTCGCGCCGCCGCTTCCGCGCCAAACACGCCTTCATCCCACTCGACGCTGTTGAGGTACACCTCGAGAATCCGCTGCTTGGGCCACAGCACCTCGATCAGCCCGGTAAACCAAGCCTCCAGGCCTTTGCGCAAATAACTGCGACCCGCCCACAGGAACAGGTTTTTCGACACCTGCTGGCTCAGCGTGCTCGCGCCACGGATCGAGCCGCCGCGTTCGTTGTGCAGGAGCGCTGCCTGGATTGCGCCGAAATCAAAGCCCCAATGCTGCGGGAAACGCTGGTCTTCACCGGCCATCACCGCCACTTTCAGGTCGTCGGAGATTTCGTCCCAAGGCACCCAGGTGCGTTGCAGGTCAATGGGTTCGCCGTCGAACCAGGATTCGATCTTGCGTTCCACCATCAGCGCGGTGAAGGGCGGTGGGACGACACGAAACAGCAGCACCAGCAAGACACTGCCGATGGCAAACCATTTCACGACCTTGAGAAAGCGTTTGAAGAGGAGACGCAGCATAGAGATGGCTTGGCCGAACCCGTTGAGCGGGCCATTATACAGACCCTGTCCACTGAGTCTGACTGGAGTTCCTCATGCTGCGTAGCTTTCTGATGCTGGCTGCCTTTTTCGGCTTCACCGGTGTCGCCCTCGGTGCCTTCGCCGCCCATGGCCTGAAAAACCGCCTGAGCGCCGAGTACCTGGCAATCTTTCATACCGGCGTGACCTATCAGTTGGTGCATACCCTGGCGTTGTTCGGCGTGGCGCTGCTGCTGGCGCATATTCCGGGTCGCCTGGTGACGTGGGCGGGTGTGTCCTTTGTCGTCGGTATCCTGTTGTTCTCCGGCAGCCTGTACGTGCTGACCACCACGGGTATCAGCAAACTCGGCATCATTACGCCCTTCGGCGGGTTGGCGTTCCTGTTGGGCTGGTTCTTCCTGGGGCTCGCCGCCTGGCGCTTGCAGCTGACCGCTTAACGCTTGGAGCTGACCTTCAGGTCCCAATCGCGCTAGAATGCTGGCCCCTAAAAACGATGGCGGCCCGTGGCATGCGCATTCAGTTGAACGGCGAATCCCTTGAACTGCCCGACGGTGAAACCGTTGCGGCCCTGCTGACCCGCCTGGACCTGACCGGGCGTCGCGTTGCAGTGGAACTCAACCTGGATATCGTCCCGCGTAGCCTGCATGCCGAGACCGCGCTCACCGAGGGTGACCAGGTCGAAGTGGTCCACGCCATCGGCGGCGGCTAGTCCCGCGCGTTTGTTTATGTAGCCCCGGATTCTGCAGAACCTCACCCCATTTCGAGGATTTCCCATGAGCATCGTTCGTAGCGACAAGCCCTTCGTCCTGGCCGGTCGTACCTACCAGTCCCGTTTGCTGGTCGGCACCGGCAAGTACCGCGACATGGAAGAAACCCGCCTGGCCATCGAAGCCTCGGGCGCCGAGATCGTGACCTTCGCCGTGCGCCGCACCAACCTTGGCCAGATCGAAGGCGAGCCGAACCTGCTCGAAGTGCTGTCGCCGGATCGCTACACCTTCCTGCCGAACACCGCCGGTTGCTACGACGCCATCGAAGCCGTGCGCACCTGCCGCCTGGCTCGTGAACTGCTCGACGGCCACAACCTGGTGAAGCTGGAAGTGCTGGCCGACCAGAAAACCCTGTTCCCCAATGTGATCGAAACCCTCAAGGCCGCTGAAACGCTGGTCAAGGAAGGTTTCGACGTGATGGTCTACACCAGCGATGACCCGATCATCGCCCGCCAACTGGCCGAAATCGGCTGTATCGCCGTGATGCCCCTGGCCGGTCTGATCGGTTCCGGGTTGGGCATCTGCAATCCTTACAACCTGCAGATCATCCTCGAAGAAGCCAAGATCCCGGTATTGGTGGACGCCGGTGTCGGTATCGCTTCCGACGCCACCATCGCCATGGAACTGGGCTGCGACGCGGTGCTGATGAACTCGGCCATCGCCCACGCCCAGCAACCGATCATGATGGCCGAAGCCATGAAACACGCCATCGTCGCCGGCCGCCTGGCCTACCTCGCCGGGCGCATGCCGAAAAAACTATACGCCAGCGCCTCCTCGCCGCTGGATGGTCTGATCAAGTAAGAGCTATTGATGACTGAATCAAACGAAACGCCGAACACCGTGGAAGAGGGCGACGAGTCCAAGCACCGCCGCATCAAGAGTTTTGTGATGCGCGCCGGTCGCATGACCGAAGGCCAGCAAAAGGGCCTGGACCAAGGCACGCCGCTGTTCGTCCTGCCCCTGGCCGATGCGCCGGTGGACTATGACCAGGTGTTCGGCCGTTCGGCCCCGCGTTCCCTGGAAATCGGTTTCGGCATGGGCCACTCCCTGCTGGAAATGGCTGCGGTCTCGCCGGAACAGGACTTCATCGGCGTGGAAGTACACCGCCCAGGTGTTGGCGCGCTGCTCAATGGCGTACTGACCCAAGGCCTGACCAACCTGCGGGTCTATGACTGCGACGCGATCGAAGTACTCAACCGCTGCATCGCCGACAACAGCCTCGACCGCCTGATGCTGTTTTTCCCCGATCCATGGCACAAGAGCCGTCACCACAAGCGCCGCATCGTCCAGGCCTCCTTCGCGGAGCTGGTGCGCAGCAAGCTGAAAGTCGGCGGTATCCTGCACATGGCCACCGACTGGGAACCGTATGCCGAATACATGCTGGAAGTGATGGATGTTGCCCCTGGCTACCGCAACCTGGCGCAAGACGGTAAATGCGTACCACGCCCGGCCGAACGCCCGATCACCAAGTTCGAGCGTCGCGGCGAGCGGTTGGGGCATGGGGTGTGGGATTTGAAGTTCGAGAAGCTGGCGTAACTCGCCACTGACTTGAAAGGCAATTCAATGTGGGAGGGGGCTTGCCCCCGATAGCGGTGGATCAGTCACTTTGATGTCGACTGACCTTCAGCTATCGGGGGCAAGCCCCATATGCGCTAACCAAATCTCCCACTCCATAGCTCATCTTGCTGGTATCCCCGTTTTCGCGGGGATTCACGCAGTTTCCGACTTATCGTTCCCCACTCTTCAAGGCAAGTAAATAACGACAAG
>NZ_VFES01000040.1 GCF_007858185.1 Pseudomonas grimontii | reverse complement strand
CGCGGCTTCGATGAACTGAAGCAAATCGCTGTCTAATCCTGCATAACTCTTTGTTTACCAAGGAGTTTTACGTTTCGACTGCGCCGGAAGTGGGGCGAATTATAGACTTCCAGAATCTGCCGTCAACACTTAATTTGGTTTTTCTATCAAAGTGCCTACTAACCTTTAAATCCCTCTATATATAGAAGGTTAACCTCGTCATTTGAGCAATATATTGCTCAAATTCGAACAGTTAAGCATCATAGCGGCCCCTGCTTCTCGAATATGACCTCGGACGAACACCCCAATGACCACCTCCCCCCGCAGTTTGGCCTCGGCATTGTTTCCGGTCGGCCTGCTGTTGATCGCTATGGCCTCCATCCAGTCCGGGGCCTCACTGGCCAAGAGCATGTTCCCGATTGTCGGAGCACAAGGCACCACAACCCTGCGCCTGATCTTCGCCAGCGTGATCATGTTGCTCATATTGCGACCATGGCGCGCCAAGCTGACCGCAAAATCCCTGCGCACCGTGATCGTCTATGGCATGGCTCTGGGCGGCATGAACTTCCTCTTCTATATGTCCTTGCGTAGCGTTCCCTTGGGCATTGCCGTAGCCCTTGAATTCACCGGACCGCTCGCCGTCGCAATCTACGCGTCGCGCCGAGCGGTAGACTTCCTGTGGATAGCCCTCGCGATCGTCGGCCTACTCCTGTTGATTCCCACGGGGGAAGCCAGCAGCGGAATCGACCTGGTCGGCGCGGCCTATGCGTTGGGTGCGGGTGTTTGCTGGGCACTCTACATTCTGTTCGGACAAAAAGCGGGTAACGACAACGGCGTCCAGACCGCCGCCCTGGGCGTGATGATCGCGGCCCTGTTTGTTGCGCCCATCGGCATCGTCCATGCTGGCACCGCATTACTGACCCCAGCATTGATTCCGATCGCCATCGGTGTCGCGATTCTGTCCACTGCCCTGCCTTACACCCTGGAGATGGTCGCGCTGACACGCCTCCCCGCCCGCACCTTCGGAACGCTCATGAGCATTGAGCCTGCTTTCGGCGCACTTTCAGGACTTTTCTTCCTTCAGGAGCACTTATCCCTACCGCAATGGCTGGCCATAAGTTGCATTATCCTGGCCTCGGTAGGCGCGACACTGACCATGCGCAATGACTCAAAGCCGCTGGTTCCGGCGGATTGAATCATCTTTGAAAGTTGCTCTGGTATTTGCCACGTATTTAGGCCATGTTTAAACTGCAAACGAATGTCATTCATGGAGTTTTCGACAGGGACAGCGCGAACGCTACACTCGAGAGCGAGTAGAGCCGGCTTCGAACATTGCGAAGTGGCTATTAAGGATGGGAATGAAGCGAATTTTGATACTGTTAATGGTCGTGGCCATTGCTGGCTGTGCCGCGACTACCAAGACAGAAGTAAAACGCGGCAAAAAAGGGCTGCATATCAACTGTTCCGGCCTGTCTTCTTCCTGGGACCAGTGCTACACCAGTGCAACCAACTCTTGCGGCGCCAAGGGCTACCGGGTTATCGCCAAGTCAGGTGACAACTCCGAGGAGCCAGGGGACTACCCCTTCGGCCTCAACCCTGCCGGCTACACCAGCCGCAGCATGATCGTCATCTGTAAGTGATCCCCCCGAGCAGTCAGCCGCGACTGCTCATATAAATGCCTGCCCCCCCTTCGCGGCGCTGCAACTAAATTATTGCAGCTCGTGATCTGTTCTACGACGATTCGCAACGAGTCAAATAGCCGTCGTGCGCACCTGCAACCACTGCAACGCAGCGCCGCTGAGCAGCGGGCTCAGGCGTTCACGCACCTGGGCGTGATACGCGTTGAACCACTCGCGCTCATCCGCTGTGAGCAGCGACGGCTCCAGGCAACGGGTGTCGATCGGGCACAAGGTCAAGGTTTCAAACGAGAGGAACTCACCAAACTCGGTCTTGCCTGCTTCGCGGTTCAATACCAGGTTCTCGATACGCACACCCCAACGTCCAGGGCGGTAGGTGCCCGGTTCGATCGAAGTGATCATCCCCGGCTGCATCGCGGTTTGCGGCGCGGTGGCGGCCTGGTAGGCGATCACTTGTGGACCTTCATGCACATTGAGGAAATACCCTACTCCGTGCCCGGTACCGTGGCCGTAGTCCACGCCTTCAGCCCAGATCGGCGCGCGGGCAATGGAATCCAGCAGCGGCGATAGAATGCCTTTGGGAAAGTGTGCACGGGACAGGGCAATAACGCCCTTCAGCACACGGGTGCAGTCACGTTTCTGTTCCTCGCTCGGCGTACCGATAGGCACCATCCGTGTGATATCCGTGGTGCCCCCCAGGTACTGGCCGCCCGAGTCGATCAGCAGCAAGCCATCGCCCTCGATCACCGCATGCTCTTCTTCGGTGGCATGGTAATGCGGCATGGCCCCGTTGGCATTGAATGCCGCGATGGTATTGAAACTCAGCGACACATAATCGGGGCGACGGGTGCGCGCAGCCGTCAGGTGTTCATCGATGGTCAATTCAGTGATGCGTTCACGACCGAGCGCACTGTCCAGCCAGGCGAAGAATTCGCACAGGGCAGCGCCGTCCTGCTCCATGGCTCGGCGGATATGCTCCGCGTCCGCCAGGCTCTTGCGGGATTTGGCCAGTGTGGTCGGGTTAAGCCCTTCGATCAGCTTGACGCCAGCATCCAGGTTTTCCAGCAAACCGGCAGTAACGCGGGCGGGGTCAACGTGCAAGCTGGCACCCGATGGCACCGCACGCAGCGCATCCGCCACGTCGCTGTAGTCGCGCAACGTCACGCCATCTTGCGCAAGCACTGCGCGCAAGTCTGCATCAACTTTACTCAGCGCCACAAACAACGTGGCCTGTTGTTGATTGATCAATGCAAACGAAACAAACACCGGATTAAACGAGACATCGCCGCCGCGCAGGTTGAACAGCCAGGCGATGTCATCCAGGGTGGCGATGAAGTGCCAGTCGGCGCCCTTCTCCTTCAAACTGGAGCGCAGTGCGGCAAGTTTATCGCCACGGCTGACGGTCGCTTGCGGTGGCAGATGCTGATAAATCGGCTGGCTCGGCAGGCTCGGACGGTTTTTCCAAACAGCATCGAGTACGTCGATATCGGTACGCAGGCGCGCGCCGCGCTCTGCCAGCTTGGCGCCCAAGGTGCGCGCCGAAGCGACAGCCATCACCGCACCGTCCACCGCCACCACGCCACCTTCCGGCGTCTGCTCGGCCAGCCACTCCAGCGGCCCGGGCTGGCCCGGTTGCAGCTTGACCAATTCAATGCCACTGCCCTTGAGCTCCTTGGTCGCCTGTTCCCAGTAACGGCTATCGGCCCAGACACCGGCGAAATCCGCAGTGACAATCAGCGTGCCTACCGAGCCATGGAACCCCGACAACCATTGACGCCCCTGCCAGTAACCCGGCAAATATTCGGACAAATGCGGGTCAGCCGATGGCACCAGCAGGGCGTGAATGCCCTCGCGGCTCATCAGTTCGCGGGTGTGCGCCAGGCGCTGGGGAACCGTTCCATGGGTCAAGGGCTGCGTACTCATTGTGTCTCCTGCTAACCACTAATAATTGTTATGTAAAAATCAGACGGCCCAGAACGCCGGTGCGCTGGCCAGTGCGGCCTTGATCAATTGCACGGCCTGGTCGATGTCCTGCTCGGTGGTAAACCGGCCCAGGCTCAAGCGTATGGTGCGGCCGGCAGAACGTGCGTCAAGGCCCAACGCAAGCAGCACGTGGGAAGGCGCATTGCTGGCGGAGTTACATGCCGAGGTCGCCGAAAAGGCGATGCCCGCACTCAACGCAGCAGTGTCAAATTCACCTTCGCTGAACGTAAGGCTGAGGGTGTGAGGAATGCGCTGCGCAGGGCTGCCATTGAGGCGCACGCCACCGAGCGTATCCAACTGCTCCAGCAGGCGCTGACGCAAGGCCACAATGACGGCCTTCTCCTGCGCAAAAGACGCCGCTGCCAGGGCGAATGCCGCGCCCATGCCCGCAATCTGATGGGTGGCCAGGGTACCGGAGCGCAAGCCCCCCTCGTGACCGCCGCCATGAATCTGTGCCAACACTTTCTGTTGCGCCCGGGGTCCGACATACAGCGCGCCAATACCCTTGGGGCCATACAGCTTGTGCGCGGAAAACGACATCAGGTCCACCGGCCACTGCGCCAGGTCGATCGCCACCTTGCCCGCGCCCTGCGCCGCGTCGACATGCAACAACGCGCCATGCTCACGGACGCGCGCGCCGATGGCCGGGATGTCATTGAGGGTGCCCAGCTCGTTATTCACCAGCATCAGCGACACCAGAAAGGTGTCTTCACGCAATGCCTCGCTGACGGCGTCGGCGCTGATCAACCCGTCGGCGTCCGGCACCAGGTAAGTCACGGCCACACCGGCTTCCTGCAACTGCCGCGCGGTATCCAGCGTGGCCTTGTGTTCGATCTGGCTGGTGATGATATGCCCGCCCGCCACACCACGCGCCTGGGCAACGCCCTTGATCGCGAGGTTGTTGGATTCAGTGGCGCCTGAGGTCCAGACGATCTGTTCAGGCTGTGCGCCCACCAACTCGGCCACCTGGCGACGCGCCTGCTCAACCGTTTGCCGCGCCGCTTGGCCGAACGCGTGGGAACTGGACGCGGGGTTACCGAAATTGGCGTTGAAGCCCAGACACTCGACCATCACCTGGATGACGCGCTCGTCCACCGGGGTGGTGGCGGCGTAGTCGAAATACAGCGGACGTTTATTCATGACAGTTAAGACTCGCAGAGCAGGTTCCCGAGAGCAGCGTCTCAGGGGCATCGGCCGGAACAGAGGTCGTCAGGTTTACCGGATCAAATGCCATTAAAGAAGGACAACTTTAAGTAAATGTGCGTAGGAACGCTCCTGAAATTCAGCTTAACAGGCTGAAGTCGTGCCATGGCAAACAAAAAGCCCGAGGTTCCTTTAAGGGAAGCCTCGGGCTTTTTGCTGCGCAGTGCCGACTCAACTGGGACGACCATGCAAAACCACGTTGCGCTCGGCGTTCATTTCGCCCTGGCGATCAAACCCGAAGGGCTTCTGTGGCTGGCCGGTCAGTGCAGCGCGCTGCTGTTGATATTCATCAAACGACAAGCCTCGACGGCTCAGCGCTTCCAGGGCCAGTTGCTTGCTCTCTTCGGCCGTGTAGGGACGCAATTCTGGCGATGGATGGCTCGCACAGCCGGCGAGTACGGCGCTGACAATCAATAAGCAAACAGCGAGAAATCGGTTCATGGCGGTAGCCCTGCAAAGAAGGTTTCGAGTCAATGAACACAGGCTACTCCCGACCTTGCACGGTGAAAAATCACCGTCCGTGATAGTCGCTATCAACCGCCGACGCCCCCTCTATAGCGAGCCCCATATATTTCTTTATGATCTATAAATATGGAAATACGTTCATTTACGGAATAAATGTAACCCTCTATAAATGGCTTACACCGAACCCGCACTGTTCGCCACGCAACTGTTTACCAGGCAACAGCCATTCAACAAATCACCAGTCAGACAACAGCAGCATTTTTCAGCAGTGCACCTGCAACCCACGCCGATCAAGGCCTGCACCCGTTGGTACAGCTCTTGCTCAACACGTTGCACTCCACTTGCTATGAACCACTGTTGATAAAGGAACTGTTCATGACCCGTCCCCTGAATGTCGTTGCCCTCTCCGGCGGAACCTGGCGCCCGTCCCGTACCCTCGTGCTGACCCAAGCCGTAGTGGCTGAACTGGCGACTTTGCTGCCGATCCAGACCACCCTGATCGAATTGGGCGACATTGCCCGGCCCCTGGGTGGTGCACTGTCACGCGATGAGTTGCCCGCCGAGGTCGAGGCCCAACTGGTGGCCATCGAACAGGCCGACCTGCTGATCGTCGCCGCACCGGTCTATCGCGGGTCCTACCCCGGCCTGCTCAAGCACCTGTTCGACCTGGTTGGCCTCAACGCCCTGATCGACACACCTGTATTACTCGCAGCCACCGGCGGCAGCGAACGCCACGCGCTGGTTCTCGACCATCAACTGCGTCCGCTGTTCAGCTTCTTCCAGGCCCTGACCCTGCCGATCGGCGTGTACGCCACCGAGGCCGATTTCACCGACTACCAAATAACCAGTGAGCCCCTGAAGGGCCGTATACGCCTTGCGGCAGAACGCGCAGCTCCGTTGTTTGCTGCGCACTCCCCCTCTCTGCTGAAAATCGCTTAAGGATTGGTCATGGATGTTTTCTGGTTTCTGCCGACACATGGCGACGGTCATTACCTGGGCACCACCCAAGGTGCACGGCCGGTCACCCTCAATTATCTGAAGCAAGTCGCGCAGGCGGCTGACAGCCTGGGTTACTACGGCGTGTTGATTCCTACCGGCCGCTCGTGCGAAGACTCTTGGGTCATCGCCTCGGCGCTGGTGCCGCTGACCGAACGCCTGCGTTACCTGGTGGCGATTCGTCCGGGCATCATCTCGCCGACCGTTTCTGCCCGCATGGCGGCGACCCTGGATCGCCTGTCCAACGGCCGCTTGCTGATCAATGTGGTCACCGGCGGCGATCCCGACGAGAACCGCGGCGACGGCAGCTTCCTCGACCACAGCGAACGCTACGAAGTCTCCGACGAATTCCTACAAATCTGGCGCCGCGTGTTGCAGGGCGAGTCAGTGGATTTCGAAGGCAAACACCTGCGTGTGCAGAACGCCAAGGCGCTTTACCCGCCGGTGCAAAAGCCTTATCCACCGCTGTACTTCGGCGGTTCCTCCGATGCCGCGCACGACCTCGCCGCCGAACAGGTGGATGTATACCTGACCTGGGGCGAGCCGCCGGCCGCCGTCGCCGAAAAACTCGCGGATGTGCGTGAACGCGCTGCCCGTCACGGCCGTACGGTGAAGTTCGGCATCCGTCTGCATGTGATCGTGCGCGAGACCGAAGAGGACGCGTGGAAAGCCGCCGACAAGCTGATCGAGCACATCAGCGACGACACCATCGCCGCCGCGCAAAAATCCTTTTCGCGCTTTGATTCCGAAGGCCAGCGGCGCATGGCGGCCTTGCATGACGGGCGCCGTGACAACCTGGAAATCGCCCCCAACCTGTGGGCCGGTGTCGGCCTGGTGCGCGGCGGTGCCGGTACCGCACTGGTGGGCAACCCACAGCAAGTGGCCGAACGCATCAAGGAATACGCCGACCTGGGCATCGAGAGCTTCATCTTCTCCGGCTACCCGCATCTGGAAGAAGCCTATCGCTTTGCCGAGCTGGTGTTCCCGCTGCTGCCGGAACCCTATGCCAGCCTGGCCGGACGTGGCATCACCAACCTCACTGGCCCGTTCGGCGAAATGATTGCCAACGATGTTCTGCCAGCCAAGGCCTGATCGGCGCAGCGGCGGGAGCGGCGTTGGTCGTTCCCGCTTATAAAGAGGAAACCCCGTGACAGCCAAACCCCATAGCGTCCTGCCATCACCGTTGCAGACCGCCAGACTGCTGGCCGCCGAATTCGCCCTCACCGCCGTCGAACGCGACGAGCGCGGTGGCACCCCCAAGACCGAACGTGACGCCCTGCGCCAAAGCGGCCTGCTGGCCCTGAGCATTCCCACTCAATACGGCGGCCTCGGAGCACGCTGGAGTGACACCCTGACCATCGTGCGCGAGTTCGCCAAGGTCGACAGCTCCATTGCCCACGTCTTCGGCTTTCATCACCTGATGCTCGCCACCGTGCGCCTGTTCTCGCGCCCGGACCAATGGCAACCCTGGTTCGAACAGACCGCGCGCAAAAACTGGTTCTGGGGCAACGCCCTCAACCCGTTGGACACACGCACGGTGGTCAAGGACTTCGGCGGCTGGCGCGAGTTCTCGGGCAAAAAGAGCTTCTGCTCCGGCGCCAGCGACTCGGAAATGCTGATTGCCTCGGCGGTGGATGAAAGCGCCGGCGGCAAGCTGCTGATCGCCGCCATCCCCAGCGGACGCAGTGGCATCACCCTGCACAACGATTGGAACAATATCGGCCAGCGCCAGACCGACAGCGGCAGCGCCAGCTTCGAACGGGTGCGCGTCGAGGAGTCGGAATTGCTGCTCGACCCGGGCCCGCTGAGCACGCCTTTTGCCTGCCTGCGCCCGCTGATCGCCCAGCTGACCTTCACCCATATGTTCCTCGGCATCGCCGAAGGCGCCTTCGAAGAAGCGCGCAACTACACGCTCACCGAAACCCGTTCCTGGCACAAATCCTCAGCCGAAGACGTGCGCCAGGACCCTTACGTGCTGCATCACTACGGCGAATTCTGGGTGGCCCTGGAGGGTGTGCGCCTGTTGGTGGAACGCGCGGCTGAGCTGCTCGACCAGGCGTGGGCAAAAGGCCCCAACCTCAGCGAAAACGAACGCGGCCAACTGGCCATCGCCATCGCTACCGCCAAGGTCGCCGCCACCCGCCAAGGCCTGGACCTGTGCAGCCGCCTGTTTGAAGTCACCGGCGCGCGCTCCACCCACGCGTCCCTGCGCCTGGATCGCCATTGGCGCAACCTGCGCACACAAACCCTGCACGACCCGGTGGATTACAAGCTCCACGAACTGGGGGACTGGGCGTTGAACCAATCCCTGCCGATTCCGACGTTCTACTCATAAAAAGAGGTGCCCATGCAGCTTTTAACCTTACCGCCCTCGCCCGCCCTCGCGACGTCGATCCGCGCCACGGCCCAGGTCTTCGAAGACCCGAAATCCAAGGCGCTGCTCGACCATATCCAGCAAGTGGCGCCCAGCGAAGCCAGCGTGCTGATCATCGGCGAGACCGGGACCGGTAAAGAGCTGGTGGCGCGCCATATCCACAACCTCAGTGCGCGGCGTAACCGGCCGTTCGTGGCGGTGAACTGCGGGGCGTTCTCCGAATCCCTGGTGGAAGCCGAGCTGTTCGGCCATGAAAAAGGCGCGTTTACCGGCGCCCTGAGTGCCAAGGCCGGCTGGTTCGAAGAGGCGGACGGTGGAACCTTGTTCCTCGATGAAATCGGCGATTTGCCAATGCCCATCCAGGTCAAGCTGCTGCGCGTCCTACAGGAGCGCGAAGTGGTGCGCCTGGGCTCGCGTAAGAGCATTGCGATTGATGTGCGTGTACTGGCCGCAACCAACGTGCAACTGGAAAAGGCCATCAACGCCGGGCATTTCCGCGAAGACCTCTACTACCGCCTCGACGTGGTCAGTCTGGAACTCAGCCCGCTGCGCGAGCGCCCCGGCGATATCCTGCCGCTGACCCGACACTTTATCGAAGCCTACAGCCAGCGCCTGGGCTACGGCCCGATCACCATCAGCCGCGAGGCCGAACACAAGCTCAAAAGCTACAGCTGGCCGGGCAATATCCGCGAGCTGGAAAACGTGATTCACCACACCCTGCTGATCTGCCGTAACGGCGTGATCGAACGCGACGACCTGCGCCTGTCGAACATGCGCATCGAGCGCCAGGACGACAGCCAGCACGGCACCGACAACAGCGCCGAGGCCTTGCTGGAGCGCGCGTTTCAAAAGCTGTTCGAAGAACAGGCCGGCGCCCTGCATGAAAAGGTCGAAGACGCGCTATTGCGCGCCGCCTACCGTTTCAGCCATTACAACCAGGTGCACACCGCCAACCTGCTGGGCCTGAGTCGCAACGTCACGCGCACGCGCCTGATCAAGATCGGCGAGTTGGCGGTGAACAAGCGCCGGCCGAGGGAAAACGTGCAGGGCGAACGCATGCTGCACCTATCCATTTAGCCGGCAGTGCAATGCGTTGTCATGGCTGCGCTCGAAACTGCGCAGCACCTGGAACGAACCAAAGGTCACGGCCGTCGCCTGGTGGGCGCGGATCAGCGTCCAGAAATCTTCCTCGCCGTGCTCAAAGCATTGGAACGCCGCTTCGCCGTCCTCGCGGGAGCGCCATTGCAGGTAATTGAGCACCCGCCGCCCGTCTTCGCTGACCTGCACACTCGCATTGATAAAGCCGCCATGGTCCTGGGCCAGGCGTTCGCTTTGGGTCGACAAGGCCGCCACCAGCGCCACTTGTTGCTGGGGTTCGATGTGAAACTCGATCAGTTGAGTGAAACTGCGATTTTTCTCTGATACCTGCATGAACACTCTCCTTTATATGTAGGCAAAATCTTGCGAGTCGATACCATGCAGGGTAAAACCTCTAGTTAAGTCAAGGTCAAGCATTTAATCGGGGTTTTCATGGTTACCAAGGAGCTCACCGTCGGCCAACTGGCGGCCCGCAGCGGCGTGGCCGTTACGGCCCTGCACTTCTATGAAGCCAAGGGGCTGATCAAGAGTCAGCGCAATGCCGGCAATCAACGGCGCTATCCAAGGGATGTACTGCGCCGGGTGGTGGTGATCAAGATCGCCCAGCGCCTGGGGATTCCGTTGGCGACGATTGGCGAGGCGTTGCAGACGCTGCCGGATGGGCGCACGCCCAACGCTCAGGATTGGGAGCGTTTGTCGGCGCTGTGGCGGGAAGACCTGGATGAACGCATCAATAAGCTGATACTGCTGCGGGACAAGCTCAATGGCTGCATTGGTTGTGGGTGCTTGTCGCTGGACGCGTGCCCGTTGCGCAACCCGGATGACCAACTCGGTGAGCGCGGGTCGGGTGCTCAATTGCTCGATCCCAGCTGAAAGCCCCCTCGTCGGTGCCGGCAGAGCCCTTGATTGGCGTGACCTATAGTGAAAAGGCCGGGCCTCCACAACCACAATCAAGGAGAACGATATGAGCGTTAAACCTATCCCCGAGGGTTATCACAGCATCACGCCTTATCTGGGTATCGACAGAGCCGCCGACGCTATCGAGTTTTACAAAAAAGCCTTTGGCGCCACGCAGGTCATGCGCCTGGATATGCCCGACGGCAAGGTCGGCCATGCCGAGCTGCGCATAGGCGACTCGGCGATCATGCTGGGCTCGCCGTGCGAGGAAATGGCCCTGCGCAATCCGGATGAACACACCAGTGTCGGGTTGCACCTGTATGTCAACGACGTCGACGCACAATTCAAACAAGCCGTTGCAGCAGGTGCCACCGTGGTATCCGAGCCGAAGGATCAGTTCTACGGCGACCGCTCCGCGAGCGTGAAGGATCCGTTCGGCCACCTCTGGTTCCTCGCCAGCCGCAAGGAAGACCTCACCGAAGCGCAGATCCGCGAGCGCGCCGAGGCGATGTTCAAGCAAGGCTGAGCATCGGAGCCGGTTCGCCGGCTCCCGTCCACGCCTTCGCCCTTGCCCTCAACGCCGAGTGATTCCAGGATGCAGGCACTCATCACAAGGAGTCATTCCATGTTCGCCGGATTCCAGAAAGACCAGTGCCACGTCAATGGCGTGGACATCAGCTACCGCAAAGGCGGTACAGGTCCCGGCCTGCTCCTGCTGCACGGGCACCCGCAAACCCACGTCATCTGGCACAAAGTCGCCGAACAGTTAGCCGAACACTTCACCGTGGTCGCCGCCGACCTGCGCGGTTATGGCGACAGCAGCAAGCCGCCGGCCACTGACCATCACGCCAACTATTCAAAGCGGGAAATGGCCCGCGACGGCGTCGAACTGATGCAAGCCCTGGGCTTCGCGCAGTTCTCCGTACTGGCCCACGACCGTGGCGCCCGCGTCGCCCATCGCCTGGCCCTGGACCATCCGCAGGCAGTGCAGCGCATGGTGCTGCTGGATATTGCGCCGACCCTGGCGATGTATGCGCAGACCGACGAAGCCTTCGCCCGCGCCTACTGGCACTGGTTCTTCCTGATCCGCCCGGCACCGCTGCCGGAGGCCTTGATCGAAGGCAACCCGGAACTCTACCTGCGCAGTGTGATGGGCAGTCGCAGCGCCGGGCTCAAGCCGTTCACCGATGAGGCTTTCGCTGAGTACCTGCGTTGCCTGACGCTACCGGGCAGCGCCGCCGGCATCTGTGAAGACTACCGCGCCTCCGCGGGCATCGACCTTGAGTACGACCAGGCGGATATCGACGCCGACAATCACCTGAACCTGCCCCTGCTGGTGATGTGGGGCGCCGAAGGCACCGTCGGCCGCTGTTTCGAACCGCTTAAGGAATGGCAGAAAGTCGCCACCGACGTACGTGGCAAGTCCCTGCCGGCCGGCCATTACATTGCCGAAGAAGCCCCTGAGTTGCTGCTGGACGAAGTGCTGGCCTTCCTGCGCTGAACCAGTGATGTTGCAAATGGTCATGCGCGCCTCGACGCTCAGTGCATCGAGGGTGGAGCCGCGAAACTCGATGGCATAGCCGGTTGCTCCCGACGCGCCGATCTTGCCGATCAGCGCCATGATCACGTCCTTGGAGGTCAACCCCTTGGCCAGCGCGCCGTCCACGCTCACCCGCCGGGTTTTCAGGCGCTAATGGCGCCTGGGTGATGGATTGGAGCACGTTTCGTGTTCAATCGAGACGTAAATACCCCCTGAATGTGAACCTGAAACATTTTCTTTCATATCCACCTTGGGGATTTCTCATTCTCATCCGTCTTAATTTAGATACAGCCTGTCGCGTCAGCAAAAGCTACGACCGGCCTTTTCCGGGCCTCCCTCGCCCTCCTCTGATCAAGACCCTCATTCACATGTCGAAGAAGTCACGCTCAAAACTCTGGTTTCTCGTGCATAGCTGGCTGGCCTTGCCCATCTGGTTCTTTGTACTGATTGTCTGCGTCACCGGCACCCTGGCGGTGGTCAGCCAGGAAATCGTGTGGCTGGCCAACCCGGATATCCGTGCGAGCAAGCCGTCGGGTGATGCCGAGCCGCTGAGCTACGACCAGATGATCAGCGCCATCAAGCGTGCCGAACCCCAGGTAATCGTGCAGTCTCTCAGTCGTCCGGACGAATCGCACTTTGCCCTGAGTGTCGGCCTCAGCTACCCCGACGGTCGCTCGGTAGAGGTCTACGTCAACCCGTACACCGGAGCGATCCAGGGCATCAGCCCGTCGTTCGACTTCCGTCAGTTCACCCGCGCCCTGCATGGCTGGTGGCTGGTGCCGTTTACCAATGGCTTCAGCTGGGGCTGGTACCTGGTGTCGCTGCTCGGTTTGCCGTTGCTGGCCTCACTGGTCACCGGGCTGGTGGTGTACAAGCGCTTCTGGAAAGGCTTTTTCAAGCCGACCCTGCGTATCCGCCACGGCGCGCGGATTTTCTGGGGCGACTTCCACCGCCTGAGCGGTATCTGGTCGATCTGGTTTATTGCGGTGATTTCCATCACCGGCACCTGGTTCCTGATCCAGGCAATCCTGGGTGACAACCAGATCTCCATCTCCAGCGAGCCCATCGTCCCGGTGATCGCCCGCGAAAAAGTCCCAACCTCAGCCCCGGGCGTGCCTGCACCGATGATTCCCGTGGATGAGGCGATCGCGATCGCCACCCAACGTATCCCGGGCTTGGAGGCGAGTTTCGTGAGCCTGCCGCTCAATGCCTACAGTCACCTGCAAATCGGCGGGCGGGGCTGGTACCCACTGATGTTCCAGACTGCGCAGATCAACCCGTATGACGGTGAAATCGCCTCGTCGCACCTGCTGTCCGACCGCACCAAGCTGGAGTTCGTCACCGAATCCATGCGCCCCCTGCACACCGGCGACTTCGGTGGCCTCTGGATCAAGCTGATCTGGGCGTTCTTCGGCCTGGTGCTGAGCATGATGGTCCTGAGCGGCTTGCTGATCTGGACCAAGCGCACTGCCCTGGCCACCCTCAACGCCCTCAAGCGCGAAGCCAAGACGCAACGTGCGCCGGCGCCCATCCAGGCCATGCAGGCTGAAACCTCGGAGGCCAACCGATGAGCAAGGTCGCTACCGCTACACCGCCTTCGCCGTTGCGGGCCTTCTGGCTGAAATGGCGTTTCCACATCAATGTCCTGCTGTTACTGGTACCGCTGGGCTTCATGCCCAAGTACTTCGCCGATGCCGCGCTGTTTCGCGGTGACACCGGTATCGGCGAGCGTGTGGCCGGCGACGTGCAGGTCGGACCCTGGAGCCTCACGCTGGCCGAATTCCGCAACGAAGGCCCACGCCCCAACCCGGCCGGCCCGATGAAGTTCTTCAACGCCGCGCTCTGCGACACCTGCGCCGACCAGGTCAAGGCCACGTACCTGCGTATCGGCAAACCGCGCAGCCTGCGTGCCGCCGGGGTGATTTTCTTCGGCACCCCGTACCGCATGGGTGCCGGCCTGCCCGTGCCGGAACGCACACCCGTCGACGCCGAACTGTGGGTCACCATGGAAGGCTGGGACGGCACCATGCACCAGGGTTCCATCCCGCTGAGCCAGGCCTCGCCAGCCACCATTGCCTGGCTGAACAAGCAAGGAGTTAAACCATGACGTTCAAGCGCCTGTCCCGCGCCGCGCTGTTGCTGTGCGCCGGTTTCAGTACTACAGCCTTCGCCCACAACCCGATGTGCGAATGCAAGGAAATCCCCGGCGAGCAGATCCAGTGCAAAGGCGGTTTCTCCGATGGCAGCGGCGCCCCCGGCGTGACCCTGGATGTGATCGGCTACGACGAAACCATCCTGCTGCCCGGCAAGCTTGGCCAGGACTCGACCCTGACCTTCAAGAAGCCCGCGTCCGAGTTCTATGTGCTGTTTGATGCCGGCCCCGGTCACGTGGTGGAAATCGACCAAGCGGATATCCCGGCTCAATGAGTACCACACAGGTTGTACGCCCCGCCGGTGCCGGCCACGAAACCCTCTACGTCCTGCTGCTGTGCCTGATCATCCTCGCGGTGGCGGGAACCGTGGTGGCGCTGCACGGTGAATCCCAGGCCGTCGCGGCGGTGCCCAGCCATCAACTGGATGCCCGCCGCGACCTGAGCGCCGCCGAACAAGGCATCTACGCCGACCTGCGGGTAACGCTGGATGAAATCCACTTGCTGCAGCAAGAGCAAAGCGCCCTGCCTGGCCCCGAGCAACTGGCCGAAGAAGGCTTTGCGCCGTTTGCCCACGACGCCAGTTCGGTCAGCCGCGGCGACCATCGCTGGCAGCTGCTGGCGAGTTCGGCCTACTTGGGACTGAGCCAGGCGCCAACCACCAGTGGCTCGCTGCTCATGCGCGTGCAAGGCGCCGAGCCGGACATCTGGCTCAACCGCAGCAAAGACCTGGCCGCCCCCACCGACCTCACTGACCAGGCGCTGATCGCAGCCGGCTGGCAGCAGGTGGTCGCGCAATTCGATGCTGGCGTCACCCGCCAGCACCGTCACTGAACGAGAAGACCGATTGCCCATGTCTATTTCATCTCCCCTGTTGCGCGTGTTTCTGGTTGGCCTGTTCAGCCTGATACTCGCTCCCCTCGCCCATGCCGAGGCGGCCAAACGCCTGCGTATCGGCATCACCCTGCACCCGTATTACAGCTACGTGGCCAATATCGTCGGCGACAAGGCCGAAGTGGTGCCGCTGATCCCGGCCGGTTTCAACCCCCACGCCTATGAGCCACGCGCCGAAGACATCAAGCGCATCGGCACCCTGGATGTGATCGTGCTCAACGGCGTCGGCCATGACGATTTCGCCGACCGCATGATCGCCACCAGCGAGCGCCCGGACATCCCGGTGATCGAAGCCAACGCCAATGTGCCGCTGCTGGCGGCCACCGGTAACGCCGCGCGCGGTGCCGGCAAGGTGGTCAACCCGCACACGTTCCTGTCGATCAGTGCATCGATTGCCCAGGTCAACAACATCGCCCGCGAGCTGGGCAAGCTCGACCCGGACAACGCCAAGACCTACACCCAGAACGCCCGCGCCTACGGCAAACGCCTGCGGCAGATGCGTGCCGATGCCCTGGCCAAGTTGACCAGCGCGCCCAACCCGGACCTGCGCGTCGCCACCGTGCACGCGGCCTACGATTACCTGCTGCGCGAGTTCGGCCTGGAAGTCACGGCCGTGGTCGAACCGGCCCACGGGATCGAGCCAAGCCCCAGCCAGTTGAAGAAGACCATCGATGAACTGCGCGCCCTGGACGTCAAAGTGATCTTCTCGGAGATGGATTTCCCGTCCACTTACGTCGACACCATCCAGCGTGAATCCGGGGTCAAGCTGTACCCGCTGTCGCATATTTCCTACGGTGAATACAGCGCTGAAAAATACGAAGTGGAAATGACCGGCAACCTCAACACCGTGGTGCGGGCGATCCAGGAGTCCGGGGCATGACCGCAGCGCAACAACTTAAAGTCGCCAGCGTCGGCCCGACCCTCGACTTCGACAAGGTGTCCCTGACCCTGGGCCGCACCGTGATCCTCGACGGCGTGAGCTTCCAGGTGCAACCGGGCAGCATCCATGCGCTGGTGGGCCCGAATGGCGGCGGCAAAAGCTCGCTGATCAAGACCCTGCTGGGGCAAACACCGCACCAGGGACAGCTGAGCCTGCAATGGCCGGGCACACCCGGCACCATCGGATATGTGCCCCAGGCGCTGGAGTTCGACCGGGGCTTGCCGATGACTGTCGACGATTTCATGGCCGCCATGTGCCAGCGGCGCCCGGCGTTTCTGGGTTTGTCCAAACACTACGCCGCCGCGATTGGCGAGGCGCTGGAACGGGTCGGCATGCAGGACAAACGCAAGCGCCGCATGGGGGCGCTGTCCGGCGGTGAGCGCCAGCGTGTGTTGTTGGCCCAAGGGTTGATTCCGGCACCGCAGCTGCTGGTACTCGATGAACCGATGTCGGCCCTCGATGAGGCCGGCATCCAGGTGTTCGAACGCTTGCTCAATGACTGGCGCCTGGCCGGGATCACCGTGCTGTGGGTCGAGCACGACCTGGAAGCCGTGGGCCGCCTGGCCGACCGCGTCACCGGCCTGAACCGCCGCCTGCTGTTCGACGCCACGCCGAAAGAGGCGCTGACCCCGGACCGCCTGCTGACCCTGTTCTCTACCCACCCTCGGAGCCCGGCGCCATGAGTTATGAAGCGTTTCGCCTGATGGTCCAGGGCTGGGCCTCTTCCGGTTACCTGCCGGAAGCGCTGGCCTATGGTTTTGTGATCAACGCCCTGCTCGCCGGCCTGCTGATCGGCCCGGTACTGGGCGGCCTGGGCACGCTGGTGGTGGTCAAGCGCTTTGCGTTTTTCTCCGAAGCGGTCGGCCATGCCGCACTGACCGGCGTGGCGGTGGGCATTCTGCTGGGTGAACCCTACACCGGCCCCTATGGCAGCCTGTTCGGTTACTGCCTGTTATTCGGCATCCTGCTCAATTACCTGCGCAACCGCACGGGCCTCGCGCCAGACACCTTGATCGGCGTGTTCCTGTCGGTGTCCCTGGCGTTGGGCGCCAGCCTGCTGCTGATCCTGGCGGGCAAGATCAACGTGCATATCCTCGAAAACGTGCTGTTCGGCTCGGTGCTGACGGTCAACGGCAACGACCTGCTGGTACTGGCAATTGTCGGCTCGCTGGTGATGGCCCTGGCGCTGCCGCTGTACAACCGCATCATGCTCGCCAGCTTCAACCCGCAGTTGGCGGCGGTGCGTGGCGTGGCGGTGAAGACCCTGGACTACCTGTTCGTGATCCTGGTGACGTTGATCACCGTGGCCGCGGTCAAGGTCATCGGCGCCATCCTGGTGGGCGCGCTGCTGGTGATTCCGGCCGCGGCGGCCCGCCTGCTGAGCCAATCCCTCAAAGGCTTCTTCTGGATCTCGGTGGTGATCGCCACCGTCAGCACCCTGTGCGGGATCCTGTTGCCGATCATCTTCGACCTGCCCATCCCCTCCGGTGCCGCGATCATCCTGATGGCCGGCATCGCCTTCGCCTTTGCCGCCATCGCGCGCGGCACCGTGCCCAGCCTTAAAGGGAACCTTGGATAATGCGCTCCGTTCTTCAGCCTCTGGCCCTGGCCATCGCTTGCTTGATCACCACGCCGCTGATGGCGGCCGACGTCGGCAAACCTGCTGCTCACGCGGCCAAACCGGTCAAAGTCCTGGCCTCGCTGCCGATCACCTACGGCCTCGCGCAGGTGCTGCTCAAGGGCACCGACGTGCAGCTTGAGCGCGCGGCCCCGGCCAACCTGCCGGGCTCGCGGCAGGTGTCGTACTTCACCGGCCGTGGCGCGCCGGCACTGAACACGCTGGCCCAGGACGCCGACGCCGCCATCGGCCTGCGCTCGCTGTGGGCCGATGACCCGCTCTACCCGGTGGCCCGGCGCAGCAATATCCGCATCGTCGAAATCGATGCCGCACGCCCGGTGGATGGCGGCTTGCCGGGGATCGCCGTGCAACCTGGCGTGGCCGACGGCTTGAACAGCCAGCCGTGGCAATCGAGCAACAACCTGGGGCGCATGGCCGATGTCCTGGCCGCCGACCTGAGCCGCCTGGCACCGGGCGCCAAGGCGAAGATCGACGCCAACCTGGCCGCGCTCAAGCAACGCCTGCTCAAGCTCAGCGCTGACAGCGAAGCGCGACTGGCCAAGGCAGACAACCTGAGTGTGGTCAGCTTGAGCGATCACTTTGCGTATCTGATCAGCAGCCTGAATCTGGAACTGCTCAGCACCGATGCCCGGCCCGACGCCGATTGGACGCCTGAGGCGTTGCAGAAACTCAGTGCCGAGCTAAAGGAGAATGACGTAGCGGTGGTGCTGAATCATCGCCAGCCGAGTGATGTGGTAAAAGCCGCCATCACGGCAGGTGGCTCAAAGCTGCTGGTGCTGGACGTCGACGGCGCAGACCCGGTGACCGAGCTGGAAACCAATGTGAATCAGGTGATCAAAACAATTTCAACTGACTGACACATCACCTGTGGGAGGGGACTTGCTCCCGATAGCGGTGGGTCAGTCACAGCTGCACTCACCGACACGCCCTCATCGGGAGCAAGCCCCCTCCCACATTTGGATTACGGTGCACAACGGCTAAACCACATCGACGCCGACATGAATCGCATCATGCCGCCAGAATTCCAGGTCGCAGTCGATCAACCGCTGGTGCTGGTCATAATTGACCCGGGCGATCCGCAATCCCGGGCTGCCCACCGACACGCGCAATGCTGCAGCAGCTTCCACCGGCAATGAGGTCGGTACGATCTCGAAGCGCACCCGCCCGTAGTGCAAGTCGTACTTGCGCGCATACAACTCGGTCATCGACTGATTCAGGTCGCACTCAAGAATCCCCGGGAAATACTGCGGGTTCAGGTAGTGCTCCACATACAACACCAGCCGTCCGTCAATCCGCCGTCCCCGGCAAATCTGGATCACGCTGGACAATGCCGGCAACTGCAACCACGCACACACCGCAGCCGAGGCCGGTTGCAGCCGTGCGGAAATTACCTCGGTCGACGCCACCCGCCCCTGGTCGTTGACCATGGCGTGAAAGTGACTGCGCTGCATCAGGTTGTAGGCCAGGCGTGGCGGCGAGACAAACCAGCCACGACGCTCCTCGCGATAAATCTGCCCTTGGGCCTCCAGCTGTAACAAGGCTTCCCGCACCGTAATTCGAGTGGTACCAAACAACTCGCTGAGCTTGCGCTCGGCGGGCAGCTTGCTTGCAGGCGGCAACAGGCCGTGGTCGATCTGCTCTTGCAGCGCCAGGCCAATGGATGTCACCGCCTTGATTGCCTCATCACGCATCAACGTTACCTATCTGGACTAGACCAGCACTGTTCAGGTGCACAAACCGCTGGGTAAATGGGCTTGCGCGACTGCTTGCCAGCCTAGGCACTCCTGATGACCGACAGATGACAGTCCCTGCACCACACCCTGCAATACACCGGCCAAGTCCAGTCCCTACGGGCACTTGAGCATGGTCTACGCTAAGCCTGCGCTGAGCGACATCAAGGCTTTAAAAACGACATCGACATGAAACTGTCATCCATCGCGTCTAGATTGGCTCAGGTATTGCTCTGACCTAGACCAACAACACCGTAGAAAACACCGCCGCGTTGAAAACGCCCAAAGGAGCTTCGGATGAAACAGCTTTTCCTGGCATCACTGTTAGGCTCGACCATTGCCATGTGCACCGCCGCCATGGCCGCTGATACCGATCTAAAAACTCTGGAAGCCGCCGCGAAAGCGGAAGGTGCCGTCAACAGCGTCGGCATGCCCGATGACTGGGCCAACTGGAAAGGCACCTGGGAAGACCTGGCCAAGACCTACGGCCTCAAGCACATCGACACCGACATGAGTTCGGCCCAGGAAATCGCCAAGTTCAAAGCCGAAAAAGACAACGCCAGCGCTGACATCGGCGACGTAGGCGCCGCCTTCGGCCCCATCGCGGTGAAGCAGGAAGTCACCCAGCCGTACAAACCGTCCAACTGGGCTTCGGTGCCGGATTGGGCGAAAGACAAGGATGGTCACTGGGCCCTGGCCTACACCGGCACCATCGCGTTCATCGTCAACAAGAAGCTGCTGCACGGTTCCGAAGTCCCTACCAGTTGGGCTGACCTGCAAACCGGCAAATACAAAGTCTCGGTGGGTGACGTGAGCACCGCAGCCCAGGCGTCCAACGCCGTACTCGCCGCCGCCATCGCCAATAAAGGCGATGAAAAGAACATCGCCCCCGGCCTGCAATTCTTCACCAAGATCGCCCAGCAAGGTCGTCTCGGCCTGTCCAACCCGACCATCGCCACCATGGAAAAAGGCGAAGTCGAAGTGGGTATCGTCTGGGACTTCAACGGCCTGAGCTACAAAGCCAAGATGGCCAACCCGGATGACTACGTGGTGCTGATCCCGTCGGACGGCTCGGTGAAATCCGGCTACACCACCATCATCAACAAATACGCCAAGCACCCGAACGCCGCCAAGCTGACCCGCGAGTACATCTTCAGCGACGCCGGCCAGCTCAACCTGGCGCGTGGCAACGCACGCCCGATCCGTGCCGAAACCGACCTGAAACTGCCGGCCGACATTGCCAAGAACCTGATTCCGGGCGAGCAGTACACCAAGGCCAACCCGCAGCCGATCAAGGATGCCGATGCCTGGGAAGCGACTTCCAAAAAACTGCCTCAGTTGTGGAACGAGCAGGTCATCGTAGAGATGAAGTAAGGGTTTTATCCCACATTGGAGCTCCAGTGGAGATCCAATGTGGGAGGGGGCTTGCCCCCGATGACGGTGGATCAGCGAACAAATCCGTTGAATGACACACCGCTATCGGGGGCAAGCCCCCTCCCACATTTTTGACCCCGTTCCTCCAGAGGAATTGAGCCAAGTCAATCGTTGCGGAGCGCTCTCCCCCATGAAGCACACTGTCATCCTTGTCGTGCTCGACGGCCTGAACTTCGAGGTTGCCCGGCACGCCATGGGGCACTTGCAGGCCTATGTCGGCGCAGGACGCGCAGCCCTCTACACGCTGGAATGTGAACTGCCCTCGCTGTCCCGCCCGCTGTATGAATGCATCCTCACCGGTGTGCCACCGATCCACAGCGGTATCGTGCACAACCAGGTCTCGCGCCTCTCCAACCAGCGCAGCATCTTCCATTACGCCACCGACGCAGGTCTTACCACGGCGGCGGCGGCTTACCATTGGGTCAGCGAGTTGTATAACCGCACGCCCTTTCTCGCCGCACGGGATCGTCATACCGACGACAAGGCGCTGGCGATCCAGCACGGGCATTTCTACTGGAATGACCACTACCCGGATTCCCACCTGTTCGCCGACGCCGAAAGCCTTCGGCTCAAGCACACGCCGGACTTCATGGTGGTGCACCCGATGAACATCGACGATGCCGGCCACAAGCACGGCCTCGACACACCACAGTACCGCAACAGCGCACGCTCGGCCGACATCCTCCTCGCCGATTACCTGCAAGGCTGGCTCGATGCCGGTTACCAGGTGCTGGTGACCGCCGACCACGGCATGAACAACGACCGCTCCCACAACGGCCTGTTGCCGGAAGAACGCGAAGTCCCGCTGTTCGTCATCGGCGATGCCTTCAGCCTGGATACCAAAGCCGCACCGAAACAAACCGAGCTGTGCGGCACCGTCTGCGAACTGCTGGGCGTGCCCCACGACAAACCTGTGTGCCGGGAGTTACTGAAGTGAGTTCAATATCCCGCGGCAAATGGCTGGCCCTCCTGTGCCTGGTGCCTTTCACGCTGTTCTTTATCGTGTTCGAAATCGCCCCGTTGGTATGGGTGCTGATCAATAGCCTGCAAACCGAAGAAACCGGCTGGGGCCTGGACAACTTCACGCGCATCTTCAGTTCGAAGTTCTACCTGCAGGCCATCCAGTTCAGCCTGGAGATCAGCTTCTACTCCAGCATCTTCGGCATCATCATCGCCACGCTGGGCAGTTACTCCCTGCGCCGGGTGGATTCGCCGCTGCGCAACTTCGTCACCGCCTTCGCTAACATGACCAGCAACTTTGCCGGCGTGCCCCTGGCCTTCGCGTTCATCATCCTGCTGGGGTTCAACGGCAGCATCACGATCATGCTCAAGCAAGCCGGGATCATTCAGGACTTCAACCTGTACTCCAAGACCGGCTTGATCATCCTCTACACCTACTTCCAGATCCCCCTCGGTGTGCTGCTGCTCTACCCAGCCTTCGACGCCCTGCGCGAAGACTGGCGTGAGTCGGCCGCCCTGCTCGGCGCCAATGGCTGGCAGTTCTGGCGACATATCGGCTTGCCGGTGCTCACCCCGGCGCTACTGGGCACGTTCGTGATCCTGCTGGCCAATGCCCTGGGCGCCTACGCGACGGTCTACGCCTTGACCACCGGTAACTTCAACGTGCTGCCGATTCGTATCGCCGGCCTGGTGTCGGGGGATGTATCGCTCGACCCGAACTTGGCCAGCGCCCTGGCCGTGGTGCTGGTGGCGCTGATGACCGTGGTCACCGTGGTCCATCAACTGCTGCTCAAGAGGAGCTACCATGTCTCGCGCTGAAGCCGGCCCGGCCTCCCTCTACCACCGCGTGGTGGTGTACCTGTTGTTTGCGATCCTGGTGCTGCCGCTGATCGGCACCTTCGTCTACTCCATTGCCAGCAGTTGGTCGGCGACCATCCTGCCCGCCGGCTTCACGGTGAAATGGTATGTGCAGCTGTGGAGCGACCCACGCTTCCTGATGGCCTTCGGGCAATCGTTGCTGGTGTGCGTGGGCGCGTTGATCCTGTCGGTGGTGTTGATTCTGCCGCTGCTGTTCGTGGTGCATTACCACTTCCCCAAGCTCGACGCCTTGATGAACATCCTGATCCTGCTGCCCTTTGCGGTGCCGCCGGTGGTGTCGTCGGTGGGCCTCCTGCAACTGTACGGGTCCGGGCCGTTTGCGATGGTGGGCACGCCGTGGATCCTGATCGGCTGCTACTTCACCGTGGCGCTGCCGTTCATGTACCGGGCGATCACCAACAACCTGCAAGCCATCAACCTGCGCGACCTGATGGACGCCTCGCAACTGCTTGGCGCCAGCACCTGGCAAGCGGCGATCTTCGTGGTGCTGCCCAACCTGCGCAAAGGCCTGATGGTGGCGCTGCTGCTGTCGTTCTCGTTCCTGTTCGGTGAGTTCGTGTTTGCCAATATCCTGGTGGGCACCCGCTACGAAACCCTGCAGGTGTACCTGAACAACATGCGCAACAGCAGCGGCCACTTCACCAGCGCCGTCGTGATTTCCTATTTCTTCTTTGTGCTGGTGCTGACCTGGGCCGCCAATATCTTGAACAAGGACAAAAGCCAATGAGCTTCGTCAGCGTCCAACATCTGCAAAAAGGTTACGCCGGCACCCCGGTGTTCAGTGATATCAACTGCGAAATCGCCAAGGGCGAGTTCGTCACCCTGCTCGGCCCATCCGGTTGCGGCAAGTCCACCCTGCTGCGCTGCATCGCCGGCCTGACCTCGGTGGACAGTGGGAAAATCCTGCTGGACGGCCAGGACATCGTTCCGCTGAGCCCACAGAAACGCAACATCGGCATGGTGTTCCAGAGCTACGCGCTGTTCCCCAACATGACCGTGGAACAGAACGTCGCCTTCGGCCTGCGCATGCAAAAGGTCAACGCCGATGACAGCCACAAGCGCGTGCAGGAAGTGCTGCAACTGGTGGAACTCAAGGACCTTTCCGGCCGCTACCCGCACCAGATGTCCGGCGGCCAGTGCCAGCGTGTGGCCCTGGCCCGCTCCCTGGTCACCCGCCCGCGCCTGTTGCTGCTGGATGAACCGCTGTCGGCACTGGATGCGCGGATTCGCAAGCACCTGCGCGAACAGATCCGCCAGATCCAGCGCGAACTGGGCTTGACCACGATTTTCGTGACCCATGACCAGGAAGAAGCGCTGACCATGTCTGACCGGATCTTCCTGATGAACCAGGGCAAGATCGTGCAAAGCGGCGATGCCGAGACCCTCTACACCGCCCCGGTGGATGTATTCGCCGCCGGTTTCATCGGCAACTACAACCTGCTGGACGCCGACAAGGCCAGCCAACTGCTGCAACGCCCGATCAGCGGGCGCATCGCGATTCGCCCGGAGGCCATCGAACTGAGCCGCGACGGCGAACTCGACGCGCTGGTGCGCAGCCACAGCCTGCTGGGCAACGTGATCCGCTACCGCATAGAAGCCCGTGGCGTGGAATTGGTGGTGGACGTGCTCAACCGCTCGGCGGACGATCTGCACCCGGACGGCCAGCGCCTGGCACTTTCCATCGACCCCAGTGCGCTGTGTGAAGTAGCCTGAGCAGCAGTAAATTCTGAGAGAGCGTAACGGATGGCATTGGTAATTTTTGATCTGGACGACACCCTGATTCACGGCGACTGCGCCACCCTGTGGAGCGAACAAATGGGCCGCCTGGGCTGGGTCGACCCGGAGTCGTTCATGCGCAGGAACAACGAGCTGATGGACGCCTACAGCCGGGGCGAGCTGGCCATGGAAGACTTCATGGACTTCAGCCTGGAACCGATGATCGGTCGCACCCCGGAGGAAATCGACCACCTGGTGGAGCCATGGGTCGAGGACGTGATTGAGCCGCTGATCTACAGCGACGCCACCAAGACCATCGCCCGCCACCGCGCCAACGGCGACCGGATCCTGGTGATCTCCGCCTCGGGTACTCACCTGGTGAAACCGATTGCGGCGCGTATCGGCATTGATGAGGTGCTGGGGATTGAACTGGAAGTGAGTCACGGCGTGTACAGCGGCCATACCGTCGGTGTACTGACCTATCGCGAAGGCAAGATCACGCGCTTGCTGGAATGGCTGGAGCGCGAAGGTGAGACGCTGGACGGCGCGTACTTCTATTCGGACTCGCGCAATGACTTGCCGTTGCTGTTGAAGGTCGATCACCCGCAGGTGGTGAACCCGGATGCGGTATTGCGCGAGCATGCCGAAAAATCCGGCTGGCCAATCCACCACTGGGTCTGACACCGCCCCTCCCACATCGACCCTATTCCAGTCCGGGATCAGGTGAGGTTTTCGTCAATTACCAACACCAGTTTCCCGGCGATCTGGTTAGTCGCCAGCTCCGCAAACGCCGCCTCGGCATCCTTGATCGGAAACGTTCTGGCCAATTGCGGGCTCAGACGCCCTTCGGCGAACAGCGGCCATACATGCTGGCTCAGGTCGCTGAACAGGTCTGCCTTGAACTGATCATCACGGCTGCGCAGGGTCGAGCCCAACAACTGGATACGTTTGCCCAGTACCTGGGCCAAGTCCAACTGCGCCTCGCGGCCGCCCATCAAACCAATCAACACCCAACGACCGTCCAGCGCCAGCAGCTTGAGGTCCAGCGCGGCGTAGTTGCCGCCGACCGGATCGAGGATCACATCGAATGGCCCGAAATCCCGCAGCCCTTCGATACCGTCGGTACGTACTACGCCGCCCTGGGCGCCCAGGTCTTCACAGTAGGCCAGGCGCTGCGCCGAGCCGACGCTGACCCAGCACGGGCTGCCAAATGCCTTGCACAGCTGGATCGCCGCCGAGCCCACGCCACTGGCGCCGGCGTGCAGCAAGACTTTCTCACCGGGCTTGAGGCCCGCCAACTGGAACAGGTTGAGCCACGCCGTGCTGTACACCTCCGGCAGCGCCGCCGCTTCAATCAGCGACAAACCTTCCGGTACCGGCAACACATGGCGTGCATCCACCACCACCTCTTCGGCCATGCCGCCACCGGCCAGCAGCGCACAGACGCGATCGCCCACTTGCCAGGACGAGCCCGGGCCCACTTCGCTGATCACACCGGAACACTCCAGGCCCAGCACAGGACTGGCGCCAGACGGTGGCGGATATAGCCCTGCACGCTGTAATAAATCGGCGCGATTAAGGCCCGCAGCCGCCACGCGAATGCGAACTTGGCCTACATCACATGTAGGACTTGGTTCTTCCAACCACTCCACATGACCTTCAACGCCTTGCAATGCTTTCACAGTGCCTCCATAGTGAGTCTGGACTGAGCCCGCAGCAGTAGCGTCGGGCTTTTTGCATTATGCGACCGGCCCCTATGGAACCGGCAACTTCAAAGACGGCCTAATATGCGTTATCAATTGCCCCCGCGTCGAATCAGCATGAAGCATCTGTTCCCCAGCACCGCCCTCGCTCTTTTCATTGGTATCGGCTTCGCGTCGATGTCGACCAATACGTTCGCAGCCAACAGCTGGGACAACCTTCAGCCGGACCGCGATGAGGTGATTGCCAGCCTTAACGTCGTCGAGTTGCTCAAGCGTCATCACTACAGCAAGCCGCCGCTCGACGACGCGCGCTCGGTGATCATCTACGACAGCTATCTCAAGCTGCTGGATCCGTCGCGCAGCTACTTCCTGGCCAGCGATATCGCTGAGTTCGACAAGTGGAAGACGCAGTTCGACGACTTCCTCAAGAGCGGCGACCTGCAGCCCGGCTTCACCATCTACAAGCGTTACCTTGACCGCGTCAAAGCGCGTCTGGACTTCGCCCTGGGTGAGTTGGACAAGGGTGTCGACAAGCTCGACTTCACCCAGAAGGAAACCCTTCTGGTCGACCGCAAGGACGCGCCTTGGCTGACCAGCACCGCTGCCCTCGACGACCTGTGGCGCAAACGCGTCAAGGACGAAGTGCTGCGCCTGAAGATTGCCGGCAAAGAGCCAAAGGCCATCCAGGAGCTGTTGACCAAGCGCTACAAGAATCAACTGGCGCGTCTGGACCAGACCCGTGCAGAAGACATTTTCCAGGCCTACATCAACACCTTCGCGATGTCCTACGATCCGCACACCAATTATCTGTCGCCAGATAACGCGGAAAATTTCGATATCAACATGAGTCTGTCGCTGGAAGGCATCGGTGCCGTCCTGCAAAGCGACAATGACCAAGTGAAGATCGTACGTCTGGTGCCGGCCGGTCCGGCAGACAAGACCAAGCAGGTGGCTCCTGCCGACAAGATCATCGGTGTGGCCCAGGCCGACAAAGAGATGGTCGATGTGGTCGGCTGGCGCCTGGACGAAGTGGTCAAGCTGATCCGTGGGCCGAAAGGCAGCGTGGTGCGCCTGGAAGTGATTCCGCACACCAACGCACCGAACGACCAGACCAGCAAGATCGTGTCCATCACCCGTGAAGCAGTGAAGCTCGAAGACCAGGCCGTGCAGAAGAAAGTCCTCAACCTCAAGCAGGATGGCAAGGACTACAAACTGGGCGTGATTGAAATCCCGGCCTTCTACCTGGACTTCAAGGCCTTCCGTGCCGGTGACCCGGACTACAAGTCCACCACCCGTGACGTGAAGAAAATCCTTACCGAGCTGCAGAAGGAAAAAGTCGACGGCGTGGTCATCGATCTGCGCAACAACGGCGGTGGTTCCCTGCAGGAAGCCACCGAGCTGACCAGCCTGTTTATCGACAAAGGTCCGACCGTGTTGGTACGCAATGCTGACGGCCGTGTCGACGTGCTCGAAGACGAGAACCCGGGCGCCTTCTACAAAGGCCCGATGGCGTTGCTGGTCAACCGTCTGTCGGCCTCGGCTTCGGAGATTTTCGCCGGTGCCATGCAGGACTACCACCGCGCGCTGATCATCGGCGGCCAGACCTTCGGCAAAGGCACCGTGCAGACCATCCAGCCACTGAACCATGGCGAACTCAAGCTGACGCTGGCTAAGTTCTACCGGGTTTCCGGGCAGAGCACCCAGCATCAGGGCGTACTGCCGGACATCGATTTCCCGTCGATCATCGACACCAAGGAAATCGGCGAAAGCGCCCTGCCGGAAGCCATGCCGTGGGACACCATCCGCCCTGCGATCAAGCCGGCCTCGGACCCGTTCAAGCCGTTCCTGGCGCAGTTGAAGACTGACCACGATACCCGCTCCGCCAAGGATGCCGAGTTTGTGTTCATCCGCGACAAGCTGGCACTGGCCAAGAAGTTGATGGAAGAAAAAACCGTCAGCCTCAATGAAGTGGACCGTCGCGCACAGCACTCCGACATCGAAAACAAGCAACTGGTCCTGGAAAACATCCGCCGCAAGGCCAAGGGTGAAGACCCACTCAAGGAACTGAAGAAAGAAGACGAAGATGCGCTGCCAACCGAGGCGGATAAAACCAAGCCGGAAGACGATGCTTACCTGGCCGAGAGCGGCCGGATCCTGCTGGACTACCTGAAGATCACCAAGCAGGTGGCCAAGCAGTAAATGATGGCGATTTAATGTGATCGCTCCTCGGAGTGTCATCATATAGACATCATTCTGTCGTGAAATGAAGGACCGTCGGCGTAACGCCTGCGGTCCTTTTTTTTCGATCGAGATCGCCATGACCATGACCGAACAGCTGAATGCACTGGGCTCTATCCTGGCTCAAGGCAGTTTGCACAGCCTGTTCCAACCGATCATCTGCCTGTCAGAACGGCGCATTCTTGGCTACGAAGCCCTCAGCCGCGGCCCGTCGAACAGCCCGCTGCACTCGCCCATTGCCCTGTTCTCGGTGGCGCGCCATGCGGGGCGCCTCAGCGAACTGGAAATGGCCTGCCGCGAAAGCGCATGCCGACGCTTCAGCGAGCAAAAGCTGCCGGGCAAGCTGTTCCTGAATGTCTCGCCCGAATCCTTGATGGAGACCGCTCATCAACCGGGCCGCACCCTGCAATTGCTGCGCGACTTCGGCATTCCGCCGAGCCAGGTGGTGATAGAACTCACCGAGCAGACCCCCACCGACGATTTCGACCTGCTGCAAACCGCCCTGCACCATTACCGCAACATGGGCTTTTCGATTGCCCTGGATGACTTGGGTGCCGGCTATTCCAGCCTGCGCCTGTGGTCGGAACTGCGCCCGGATTACGTGAAGATCGACCGGCACTTTATCGACGGTATCCATCAGGATGCGCTCAAGCGTGAGTTTGTCGGCTCTATCCTGCAAATCGCCAGGGCCTCACGTGCCCAGGTGATTGCCGAGGGTATCGAACTGCCGGAGGAGCTGGCGGTATTGACCGAAATGGGCGTCGACCTGGTCCAGGGTTACCTGCTCTGCCGTCCCCAGGAGCAGCCGCCACAGGAAGCGCGCCAGATGTTGCCCAAGCCCGACCAGGCCAACGTGGCCCTCAGCGAAGAGGCCGGCGACCTCAGCGCCCTGCTCAACGAGCAACCGGCGGTCGATCAGGACACTGCCACCGCCCAGGTATTGGAGGCGTTCCGCCGCCAGGCCAACCTTAACTCCCTGGCGGTCCTGGATGGGCGCGGCCACCCGGTGGGTATCGTGCACCGGCATTCGCTGTCGGATGCACTGCTCAAGCCGTTTGCCACCGACCTGTTTGCGCGCAAGCCCATCAGCCGGCTGATGAGTACGGATTTTCTGGCGGTGGAGTTGAGCCAGTCGCTGCAACAGGTCAGCCGGCTGCTGACCAGCCGCGCACGGCAACGCATCGAAGAAGACTTCATCATCACGCTCAATGGCGACTACCTGGGCCTGGGCCGGGTGATCGATGTACTCAAACTGATCACCGAACTGAAAATCCAGCAGGCGCGCTATGCCAACCCGCTGACCCTGCTGCCCGGCAACGTGCCGATCCAGCAGTGCCTTACGCGGCTGTTGCAGCAACAGCGGGAGTCGGTGATCTGCTACGTGGATATCGACAGCTTCAAGCCGTTCAACGACATCTACGGTTACGGACGTGGGGATGAGGTATTGCTGTGCCTGGCGCAATGCCTGAACGACCGGGTCGACCCCAGCCGCGACTTTGTCGGGCATATCGGTGGCGATGACTTTTTGCTGGTATTGGGGCCACAGGATTGGCGCAAGCGGCTCAACCAGCTGCTGGACGATTTCCATACCCAGTGCCGGCGCTTCTACCGCGCCGAGCATCTCGACGCCGGCTGCTTCGTGGCACTGAACCGCCAGGGCGTACGCCAAGAGTTTGCGTTGCTGTCACTGTCGATTGGGGTGGTGCATTTGTATCCACAGGCCTGTGGACAACTCGATGCCAGCCAGTTGGCGGAATTGGCCTCGCAGGCCAAGCACCATGCCAAGGATATGGCCGGCTACAGCATCCATGTGATCGACAGCATGGACATGTTGCCCCAGGCGCTTTAAGCCTCGGCAGACTCCGGATACTCGTATTCGAACACCCGCACCACTTCCGAGGCATGCCAGGAGGCGGCGGCCACACCATCGGACGGCCCGCTGAAACGCCCCAGGCGCTCCACGCACTCAAAGAACCCGGTACGCGGCAGGCGACTTGCGCCCTGGCTGATCACCAGGGAGCTGCGCAACGGTTGCTCGGCCTTGGCGTCCAGCGCCGCCAGGTGCTCCAGGGCAGCAGCCAGGGTTTGCATCGCCGGCGTCGGAAATTGCAGGCGCTCCAACAGTGCTCGGTAGGTCAGCAGATGGCGCTGGCGGCGCGCCTGGTCCAGTTCATTAAGTAACCCATCCCAATGTTGACGACTGATACGTAGGCTCAAGATTCATCCCTCCAACCTGCAACGCCTAATTCCCAGGCCAGGCTGCGGCGGATTGCGGCATCCGGCTGACGTTCACCACTTTCGATCAATCCTAGATACGAGGGGCTGATGCCCACGGTGCGGGCCAACGCTTCAATCGCCAGGCCCTTGGCTTCACGTAGGCCGCGCAGGTCTGCAAGCGGGCGCAAATCCTGGTCAGGCGCGGCTTGAACAGTAGAAGAAGGCGTCGGTGAAGGCTGTTGCTGACCGGCGGCTTTTAGCAGCGCCTGGTACTGATCCCATGGCAACACCGCGTATTCGGGTTCGCCATTGCGTGAAATTATCTGAATATCCATGACCGCCCCGTAGGATAACTGCACTTACTGAGTAAGCTCTTTCCTTAGGAGTGTAATCCTAACAGCCACAAAGGTCGCAGGGGGATAGCCACGTCATCAGTTTTTTTGCGGGTGTTCCTTGGCCAGCAAGGCAGGGGTCGCAGGCAAGCGCTCAACCACCGCGAGTTTTTCCGGGCGTTGTGCATCACGCCAGGCGCGAAACGCGCTCAGCTCGCCTTCCAGGGTCTTCATGACCCACGCCAGTACGGCGATGTCGTCGAGCATGCCGAACATCGGGATAAAGTCCGGGATCGCGTCAATCGGGCTCAGGAAGTACATCAGCCCCGCCACCACCGAGATCAGTGCCTTGGGGCTGATGGCCCGGTACTCGCCCCGCCAGTACGCCAGGCACAGGGCTTGAAGCAATTTGAGATCTTCCTTGAGCTTGCCCAGGCGGTTGCCCTGGCTGGACCCTTTGGCGGCGACAGCAAACAGCAAGGTCGGCAAGCGCCCACGGCCCAGCAAACGTGCAGCCATGGGTAGGAAACGGGTGAAATTGAAGGGTGGTTTCATCTGTCACTCCAGTTCCATCAAACAGAAAGGTTATCCACACAAATTGTGGATAACCTTGTGAACAGAGCCTGTTTTACCGGCTGCAAGCCACGTTCTACAAGGCTTTCAGTCAGATCGGGCGTTTTTTGCGCACATCAAAAAAACCCAAGATTTCATTGACTTGGCGTTTGCGTGCGGCTACCCGTGCTCGAGTCCTACATTTGCATTTATGCCGACCAAATTATGTAAACAAATCTTGTTAGACCGCGAAAATAAGGCCCTTGGAGAGTCAAGGTTTCTAAAAAGTGGAAATTAATACCCGAGATTCGACGAGGTGTTTACAAAACTCAGAAA
>NZ_VFES01000003.1 GCF_007858185.1 Pseudomonas grimontii | reverse complement strand
GGGGTCCGGGTGGCGAAAACGTAAGAAATACTCGTCGAATTGATTGTTTTTTGATCATTTGGCGAGTTTAAAAGTTGCGCTAGGTGGTATGCCGGGGAAATACATGGCTACTTCAGACCATCCCTAGTGCCTGTTCTATACCACAATCTCAGAGTAATTATGTCGGTCTAAAATAGCGGACAAACCAGCATCAACGCGTGAGCGATGAAGATCAGTCAGAAGATTGTCGTGCACATATCGGTTGACTAGATGAACATAGTATTCAAGTGTAGTTCTAACATTAGTGTGGCCCAGCATTTTCCTGAGATCTTCGTCGAGCGCTGCATCGTAAACAAAACTCCTTCCAAGTCTATTCTGGGCTTTCAACGCCTCATAAACAAAATATGTCGCACAGGTGTGCCTGAGCATTCGTGCATTGAATCGTATGGCTTTAAAATCAGTAGCGCTCTCGGAGTTCTTCGCTGCAGAAACCACCTTGCTAAAGTTATAACCAAGCATTCCATGAGTAACAACATCACCACGAGCGGAAAGAAACAAGTCGCTATTCCTTGGTGGAATGCCATGCTTAGCCTCATATAGCTTCGCTCGTTGCCGCCTTAAGGGTAAATAATACTCGCAAATAACTCTCCACAGCTTCCCTGGAAAGTCTATGGAACGCCATTTTCCCTTGGACCTAAAATAATAATAGATAGCTCCATTATCTAACCCTTCTGGGTACTCACCCTCATCATAAGGAATGAATCCATAATTTTCATTTTTCCCTCGGTAGGGCAATTGAAAAAGATCAATCGGTCTAAGCCCGGTAATTCGTATGATCGCTGCGATAATTTGATAAACAGGATCATTCATCACACCGAGAGCTATTTCATAATCAGTTTGCCTTACAAATTTCTGCATTTCTCGTTGATGCATTGCTGGTCTACCACTGGGCAGATTAAATCCCAAGGTAGTAACTTTAACCCCTGGGTTGATATGGGCCAGGAGTTTCTGGTCTTTCAGCATGTATCGGATATCAGTCCTACTGATATCCAAATAGTGTTTATAGCCCTGCCTTTCGGCCCACTGATAGAAGCTCCAGACCCTTGCCGCAATGTGATACATGGTTTTGTGAGACGGACCATCAGGAAGCGCATCCGTTGGAGATGCTATGTGAACAAGGAAGGCATCAAAAACATCCTCATCCACCAACTGCCAGTTCTGCGCACCAAATACAACTTCACCCCCTTCGATTGGGCTATCGTCCAACCACTGCAAAAACCTTCTCAGGATATTCGCATAGTTTCTTGTCGTTTCATCACTCCTTGAACGTATCTTCGAGACAGCCATCGCCCACATGGTCGGTGCTTCAAGGACGTTGTGATTATCATCAAAATAAATTCCTACGCGCGCTCGCATATAGCCAGAGTGGCTGGCCAAACCGTTTCCAAAATGAAGGATACACACAATTATTTTGGCCTCGATAAGGGGTACATCAGAAGTGACTTAGAAACATCACTTAAATACTGATTAAACTGACAAAGCGAAGCAGATAAATCAACTAACCGTAGCTCAAATTCCTCGTCATGAGTTGAACCATTCTGGGGAACACAATTAGTATCCGCACTGCGCGCATATAGAACACCATGTGCTCTTAATTCGGATTCTAGGTCACGAAGCAGAGCTACTACCTGTGAATTTTGATAAATTAAGCTCCGCTTAATCCCACATGCTTCAACAAGCTTTACTCTTGAAAGCCTAGTCATATCTGCTGAACCGTATTCCGCCCAGTCTCCCAAGCGACGTCGCTCTTCAACAAACGATTGGAAACGCTTCAGACCATTCACTGATTTCATGCCAAAATGATTGAGTCGAAATTTTCGCTGAATTGTATTTCTTCGAGCCGCGCAGCCGCACCTTTAATGGATAAAATATTCAATTCAAGAGCCGCACCATTGAACTGTTTTTCGGCCCTAGAGATACAGACATCAAGGCCTATACTAAATCGAACACAGTGCACAGGCACGTTAAATTCCTTCCTAATTCTAGAAATTAACAAACTCCGAATTGAAACTGTATCACTTGCTCCACTAACATATAAGGATACACCTGGAGTAGATGGCTTGTGGTTTTCAATCCAAGATGACTTGCCGCACATTGGAAGACCGAACATTATGTAGACTGTGGTAACAAGTGAAGATCGATTTTGATTAGATAACGAGTCCAGTTTCTCCAAAAAATTCAGAATGGCCTCAGATTCTGATACTGCATTAGGCACTTCCAAAATAATTTTTGAAGTAATAATTCCTGATACCGCAGGAGTTAATGATTCAGCAAGAGCCGCCTTGAGATCTGCACGCAAAATTGCGTTCTGATTCTTCTGATGAGTTAGCTCTTGAAGGACCTTAGCCTTCTCAACTTGCTTAGCTGGCTTTTCACTAGCCAACGCAAAGTAATATTGCACCCTCTCGATCAACTGATTATATGTGGTGTTAGCTCTCTCCCTTAGTAGGGATAACTGCTCCTCCAACTCTTTCAGTCGATGATGTATTTCTTGAGAGTTTTTGAGTGGTTGTTCGAAAACCACACTTGAATCCTCTACATCCCCCCCCGAATGAACTGTTCTTTTTATGACTTCCCTGACCTTCACCCAGTCAGGATCATGCTTTTGATTGATTGTTGCCCGAGCGACACCAGATAATTTAGCAACCTCCATCACGGATATTTTTTTTCGGCCGCCTCTGTGGAGCGCTGAAATAGTCCCATATACCCGGTTGAGCAGTTCTTGCTTAGCCATTCGCTACCTGCTTAAGGAAATTATGTGCCTCATCCCCTACAACCTCGTGAAGCCTCTTAAAAGCTTCAGCGATTCGTTTCTGCGAATACTCCTTCTGAGTCGCTCCACAGTACCTATGCTTAATCATATTATCGTGGAAAATTATCTCATTCTTTAATGATGGAACATTAGCCTCGACAAATGCAGCATATCTACAATTATATGGGTCACACGCAAACAAATTTGGATGAAGCCTCGACCCAGGGCTATCATTCTTAGCATCACAAGGTGACTCGCTGGTAAGTCCTGGCGTTCGCAAACAGATTGCAAGATTCGTTCTATGCAAAAGCTTCACACCTTCATCAAGCAAAGATGCGACATACTGACTTAAGCTTTCTTTCCCCGCGTTTTGCAATTTAGCCCTGAGTATTGGAGAAGAATTAGCAGTCTTGGCCAACCTTTTCCCGCCAATGCCCCCAATTTGACCAGAAATGACTCCTTGCAAAACTTCGACAAGAATCTCCGTATTTTCCTCAATCAAGGTAGCTTTGACTTCATCGTTCACGCCAGGTAAAGAAAGGATGTACTTTAGCGTCATTTTTAAGCTACGGTGAGAAAAAAGGCGTTTAATAATTTCTAGATTACGCGAGTCTTGATGAATTATATAAAGGGCTAGAGACTTCCGAAAACGATGTGGGTGTACTCTATATTGAATACCTAGGTTGCCTGCCACTCGATTGCAAGATCGCTCAATCCCAGTGGTCTGCGGAATGTTTCCAAAACTGAACTTTGGTATCTTGGCAAACAGATAGTCGTGCTTACCATAAGCACGAGCATCACGTCCCATTTCTACTACGACTTCAATTGCGTCCGCAGCAATTTTCGGAATAGGTATTGTTTTAATATCGCCCTGTGAAGAAATCGAAGTTTTGAAAACAGTATAAGTAAGCCAATATCCATCAGCCTTAAATGAAAGACAATCCACCTTAAGTCCAATGACCTCTGATCGACGCATGCCAGTCAGACAAAGAAGAAGTACGATACACGCATCTATCAGAGCTACAACGACGCTAATTACAGCTGCTTGATTTAAATACTGCCCCTCATCATTCTCATGCGTTCTTTCTTTGATTACTATTCCCCACCAGGGCATACCGTTATCTAGCAACTTTGGCTTATAATCCCTAAATCTTTCAACCCCCTCAACGGACGCCGTTGAAACACCAAAATTAATCGCGGCAAGCTTTTCGGGAGTCTCAAAAGCGCCTACTATCGTTGGTGCAAAGTTTTTATACAACCATAGGACATCAGCGCTATAGTTTTCAACAAATCCCACGCAGTATTTAAATATTTCTGCATAGTCATCGAGCGGAATTGGTTCGAAAGGTCGAGAGGACTCGTCGTATTCTCTTCTATATTTGGCGACAAGATCTTTAGTTACGTATGAATCGTATAGTGAGTACTCTGGCGGAAGCATACCCATCGATGACATGCCCTGCCAGAAGGACATTAAGTAACAGAACTCCCACTTAATTCCAGAGGTGGGAAGCGACTCTATATAGTGCTCCACACTCGACTTGGCCAAATCATTCACCGTCCTATAATCTGGTGAATTATCAGAACCTAAATATAGACCCTCGGCATGAAACAACCCGACAAGTCTTAATACTTTAGTTTTATCTGTCTCTAGAGATGTATAAGCATTAACACGACCATGAATTCCGAAATGCGGTACACGGTAAAATAGCAGCGCCCTAGCAATATTCACCCAATGTTCGTGCCCTACGCCACAAACATTCACACCATACATATTATCATAATCAAAATTGATTCGTATGGGGTATCCATAGGGTGAGGGGTAATCCCCAAAATCCCAAACCGGATCGCCGAAAGAGCTTCTAGGACTTACCCTAATATAACTCCACTCGCTCTTATCTATTTTTGAAAGATTGAGTATATTTACATTATCGAAAATGAGCCCAAGTGAAGAGTCGCCACTCAGAGCCTCATCATCTTCTTCAGCAGAGATAGGCTCTGACTCTTCCTCGTAATAACCCAGTCCACTTCTTATTTCTTCTAAAACTGCTTTTAATTGGTCACGTGTTGGAGTTGTCATGAGAGCCCTATCATTGTCAATGGCAGTGCATAGCAGTGATGTTTCGATTGATCTATTGCCTCCGCAATCTCAATCGGGTCCCCCCAGCCCTCTATAACCCCCTTCCACCCTAAATACTCAGCCCGATAGCTTTTCTCCCATTCTAAGGGATTTAACCGCTCCCTCAGACCGTCAAGGTCGGAAATTCTTCTTGCAATAAAAGGTAATGCTTCTTTGAAGATCACACACTGTGAGCATAACGGACAACGATTGAAGTAGTTGCACGGCGTATCCGTCCTAAGAAAACTTTCAGCGCCTGGCCAATCTGGTCGCCTTGAGTTTAGACAACTTGCAATGAATGTCTGACCTTCCGGAGAAAGCAACTGTATTACCGCATCTTCAGAAGAATTCAGCCTACCGACTAATGGTGCAACAACTGACCTTAGTTCTTCTTTGCTACCGCAACGTAGAGTGGCTTCACGCAGCTCAACCAAAGACACATCTGTAAGAAGATTTGCTGAGTAACTTCTAAAATCTTCTTCATGTTTTCTCTGAATCTTCCTTAGACGACCATTTAATATTTCTGCCGCCCCCCAGTCACTATCATAATGATTTACTGTGGTATCGAGATTCGAATGCCCCATCATTGCCGAAACCTCGTCAATATCTAAACCCTGTTCTCTCCGTCGAGTTTCATAGGTAGTTCGAAGACGTTTCGTTTCAATTCTGGGGGACTTGGTATCCGTATCCAATTTTATGCCGTGGCGAAGTAGAAACTCCGTTGAAGCGTGCCCAAAATTCGTAGTGGTTACGGGCGCGCATAAGCGACCAAACTTATTCCAAAGATTCTTCGAAATGACACACTGGAATAATTTACCCTTTAAATAATGAGGCGACGACAAATGCTTGGTTACTTCAGCGGCAACAAAGCGCAAGACCTGATACGCGCCAAACTTATCTCGCTTGTTTGATCTATGCATTTGGCTTTTGTCGGACCGTCCCTTGTACCCATAAATAATCACATAGTCATCATCCAGAAGGTCCTCCTCAATGTGGTCGTCTAGGTTATCGCTTATCGATACCACAACCTCAAAGTTCCAGCCCGTCTGCAACATCACGAAGAGAAAGAATGGGAATATAGTTCCCATTGTGAAAGCTACTCTGCTGAAGTATGCCATTTGACCTACTTCATAGGGTAGGTGCTCTGGCCCGACCCTCATATACATCAAGGCCGACCGTAATCTTTTTTCCAGCGTAGAATATTTTTTGTTTGTTCCGTGAGCGGTGTTTTTACTCCACTCAGAGGAAAAGAGATGTCCAGCTTCCTCGAAGCTCACTTGCATAGGCCAATCAGGATAAAGTCTTCCTACATTTGCAGTTGCAATTCGCCCAGATTCTTCTCGATCACAGCCATACACCATCCCCCGTTCACTGACCTCAGTACCAACTACAGGGCGACCTTTAGCCGCCAGTTCATGGGCGCGGGCTCGGTAAATGCCCAGAAACTTCTCTATACTTATTCCATTTTCCCGTATGTAATATTTAACATCTCCAGTGATGCGTATGACCCACTCAAACCCCTTAACATGTGTCGCCTTGATCGACCCATTGGATCTTTTGGCCTGCTCATTCATAACTAGATCAAACATCAAGTTTTCTAATGAAAGATCGTATTCCAGCATTGGTTGCCCGTCTTTCACTAGACCTTTGTAACTCTCCATCCACTTCATAATAAACTTAATATCAACCAGGCATCCCTCTACAAGCTTATTATGAATCTCCCTGCTATATCCTTCTGTTACTTGCTCGTTCATCGCCGGTCCAAGTGGCCATTGAAACTCTTTGCCGACCCAGCCCTGCCCTTTATATTTATTTTTCAACGAGATGAATATATTTTTTAATGCACCGTATCTTTTTCTATTTACGGTGCGGCCTGGATACGAACGAATTAAAAATGACCTAAAATTCATGCATACCTGCCCATCGACATCAGCAACACCTTTGACTGATTTATTGATCGGCTCAGCGCTATTTAGAAACAGCACAAACTCTTGGATTGAGTAATAGATGTCTTGATGGGATTGATACGTGATCAATCTTTTTGCGGCATGGAGCTGCGCACCTATGAGTAACTGCTGAACAATTAATTTATGGTGCGGATACTCATTGACAAAATCGGTGAAGTCACGGACGAAGTCCTTGGTGCCAGTGGTCTTGTTTCGGACAAGCAACCCTTGAGCTGAAACATCCACTTGTCCCCTTGCAGTGCTTCTTTTTTGGATTGCTTGGGGGGTGTTTTCTGGCAGCTTGCGCTGGAGGAGCGGTCGTTCACTCGACTCAAGGGCAGACTTGGAGAAGGGTTTGCGTGGCATCTGACCTCCAATTGGATTGGGTCTTTAGCCAGCAATATCAAGCATCACTAGACAGTCTGGCCATACATTTTTGTTTCGACGATAACATGCTCGCAGCCACGGTAGGGGTTGATGGAGCGGTCGAACGGCAGGTCCGGCGAGTTGTTGCGGGTGATGATGGTCTTGGCCGTCTCGATGCGCACTTCGGTGCCCTGGGTGGGCGGCACTTCCTGATACCAGCCGTCGTCCTCGGCCACGCTGACGGTGGGCGCAAAACGATTATGCAGGTTGGTGGCCGTGCCCCGACCACGGGGCGGCAGCGGAGTAGACATGAAAGCGCCTCGATACTGTTTTTATATACAGTATCGAGGCGTGAGGTTCCTGACCAGTGCCGTTTGGCGGTCAGTGCTTTTGTGTGACCTGCCCCAGGTCATCGCCCGAGGTGGTGCGCATGTCGTTCTTGCGCAGGTCGGCCACGTCACTGGCTTTCACCGGTGCACCCTGGTTACCCCAACTGCCACGGATGAAACTGACCACATCCGCCACTTCCTGGTCCGACAGGCGCCAGGCGAATGCCGGCATGGTAAAGGTCGACGGCGCCGTGTGAGTGGCCGGCAACGTGCCGCCGTTCAACACGATGTTGATCAACGACGTGGCATCCGCGGTCTGCACCACCGGGTTGCCCGCCAACGCCGGGAACACCCGCGTATAGCCATGGCCATCGGTACGATGGCAGGCCGCGCAGTTGTCGATGTACACCGACGCGCCGGGCTTGCTGTCATCGCCCTTCCACAGCGCCTCGGCCACCTGCTTGTCGTACTGGTGCGGCTGGTCTTGTGGGTCCACCGCCGGCAGGCTTTTGAGGTAACGGGCGATAGCCGTCAGGTCGTCTTGCGACATGTACTGCATGCTATGCACGACCACGTCGCTCATACCGCCAAATACCGCGCTGCGACCACTGCGACCGGTCTTGAGGAATTGCACCAGTTGCTCCTCGCTCCAACCGCCAAGACCGTCCTTGTGGTCACCGCGCAGGCTCTTGGCAATCCAGCCTTCCAGCGGCGCACTGCCGGACAGGAACGCGTTGCCGTCAGTCGCGCTCAGGGCTTTCTCCTGCATGGTAAGGGCGCGTGGTGTATGGCACGCGCCACAGTGGCCAAGGCCTTCCACCAGGTAGGCGCCGCGGCTGATCACTGGGTCTGCGCCCGCCACGGCCGGTTTATCCGCCACCTCGGGGGCAAACATCCAGCGCCACGCCGCCAACGGCCAACGCATGCTCAACGGCCACGGAATGTCGCTGTCCTTGTTCTCCTGGGCGACCGGTTCCACGCCCTTCATGAAGTACGCATACAACGCCTGCATGTCGCTTTCGCTGACGCGCGCATAAGACGGGTAGGGCATCGCCGGGTAAAGCGTACTACCACTCTTGGCGACGCCGTGACGCACGGCCTTGTCGAAGTCCTCGAAGCTGTAGTCGCCCAGACCGGTCTTGTCCGGGGTGATGTTGGTGGAATAGATCACACCGATGGGAGTTTCCATCGGCAGGCCACCGGCGAACGGTTTGCCGCCCTTGGCGGTGTGGCAGGCCACGCAGTCGCCGGCGCGGGCCAGGTATTCGCCCTGCTTGATCAGGTCGGTTTCGGCGGCACTGATCGAGCAGCTGCTGAGCAGGGCAAACGTCGCGAGAACAAATGCTTTCATGGTCATCGCTCCTTATGCCTGAACCAGCGGGCCGGGGTTTTTCAGGTACTGCTCGCGGATCGCCCGGGCCGACCAGTAGGTCAACGCCGCCACCAGGCCGGTAGGGTTGTAGCCCAAGCCTTGTGGGAAAGCGGATGCGCCCGGGACAAACACGTTGTGCACATCCCAGCACTGCAAGTAGCGGTTCAGCGCACTGGTTTTCGGGTCGGTACCCATGATCGCGCCACCGTTGAGGTGGGTGGTCTGGTACGACGCGGTGTTGAAGTGCTCACCGACTTTTTTGCCGAGCACCGCAATCGCCTTGGGGTTCATCGCTTCGGCGACTTTGCCCATTTTCTCGACCATGAAGCGGTTCATCTTGATGTCGTTTTCCTGCCAGTCGAACGTCATGCGCAGCAACGGCAAGCCGTAGGCATCGCGGTAGACAGGGTCCAGATCCAGGTAGTTACCCCGGTAGGATTGATGGGCGCCGTGAGCATCCATCGACACCTGGTGGGTGTAGTAATCGGCGGTGGCGCGCTTCCAGGCACTGCCCCAGGCCGGTGTGCCGGGCGGGTTGGACGTACCGGCAATCGGCCGGCTGCCCGCCTGGTTGACCCACATCGGTGAGCCCCCGACAAACCCATGAGGGCCGTGGTCGAAGTTGTCCGCGTTGAAGTCATCCATCGCCACGCCATTGCCGCCGGCACCGATGAAGTTGTTGGTATGGGTGTCCTTGTCGAAGAACGCCTTGATGGTGGCCATGTTCTGGTAGGCGAAGTTCCTGCCCACCACGCCCTCATTGGTAATCGGGTCATAAGGTTTGCCGATGCCCGAGAGCAGCATCAGCCGCACGTTGTGGAACTGGAACGCGCCGAGGATCACCAGGTCTGCCGGTTGTTCGCACTCGCGGCCCTGGGCGTCGATGTAGGTCACGCCGGTGGCCTTGCTCTTGGTGCTGTCCAGGTTGACCTTGAGCACGTGGGAATTAGGCCGCAGCTCGAAATTCGGCACCTGGCGCAGCGCCGGCAGGATGTTCACGTTCGGCGAGGCCTTGGAGTACATGTAGCACACGTAGCCACTGCAAAAACCGCAGAAGTTGCACGGCCCCATCTGCGCGCCGTAGGGGTTTGTGTAGGGCCCCGAGGTGTTGGCTGACGGCAGGTTGTAGGGCTTATACCCGACGCTGGCGGCCGCTTTCTGAAACAGCTGTGCGGAGACTGTGTTCTTTTGCGCTTCCAACGGAAATGGGTTGGAACGGTCCGGCGCATAAGGGTTGCCGCCACGCCCTTCGCCCACGACCTGGCCTTTCACGGTCCAGGCCTGGCCTGAGGTGCCGAAGACTTTTTCTGCATAGTCGAAAAACGGCTCCAGCTCTTCGTAGCTCACGCCGAAGTCCTGGATGGTCATGTCCTTGGGAATGAAATGCTTGCCGTAGCGCTCTTCGTAATGGCTGCGCATGCGCAGTTCAATCGGATCGACACGGAAATGCACGCCCGACCAGTGCAAGCCCGCACCGCCCACGCCGTTACCCGGCAAAAACGCGCCGAGCTGACGGTTAGGCAAGGCAACGTCATTCACGCTATGGCGAATCGTCACCGTCTCCTTGGAGATGTCCTGGAAGAGTTTTTTACGCACGCTGTAGGTCAGTTCGTCGATGACCTGGGGATAGTTGCCGTCCGGGTAAGTGTCCTGCATCGGACCGCGCTCCAGCGCCAGCACGTTGAGGCCCGCTTCCGTCAGCTCTTTGGCCATGATCGCGCCGGTCCAGCCGAAGCCGACAATCACCGCATCCACTTTCTTCATGATGGTCGCCACGTTTATGCCCTCTCGCCGCGGATGGAAACTGCCGGGAAGGGGTACTGCTCGTTGCGTTCCACCCAATCCATGAAGTCGGCGCGGGCGCCGGGGAAGCCGATCATGGTCCAGCCGACCATGCCTTTGTTGCCACCGTGGATCGGGTCGCAGAAGAACCCTTCCTTGGTGTTTTGCAGCAGCAGGTTGAAGAATATCTTCGGTGGCACCGCGTCAAAATGTGCCGTGACTTCACTGCCGCCCGCTTCCAGGCGACGCAGCATATCGTCTCGGGTAGCGCTGTCTTGCTCAGCAAAAGCTTTGCCGTTGAACGCCTTGGACCAGGCATCCGTCGCGGCGATACCCAGGCGATAGATCTCCTTGGGCACCAATTTGCTCTGCCAGCCCATCTCCGGTGGAGCGTCGGCATTAAACGGGCCTTGCATAAACCACAGGGCGCCGCTGGCGTAAGGCGTGTTCATCTGACGGTCGATGTACTCCGGCGCGCCGGCTTCCAGGGCTCCGGGGCCTTGGGCATCGGCCGGGATCAGACGCTCGACGGCAGCGTTGATAAACGCCCATTCCTCGGTAGTGAAATAGCTTGGCTCGTAGGCTTTTTCGCTGGCCGCTGGCTTAGCCGGCGCAGCCTCGGCAGGCGCAGGTGTCGCCATCAGCATCGAACCGCCAAGGCCGGTGCTGGCAACCGTGACCACCGGGATCAAGGTCAAGGATTTGCGTAGAAAGTCACGCCGGGGGTTGTCTTGATCTTGATCAGACATGGTGGCACCTCATCATGTGGTCACGGGGTTTTCAGCCGCTTCTAGGGAGCGGCTTGGTTTTGTCGCGCGGCGAATTGGATCCAGGCGATCCAAAGGGATAGAGCGCAGCGGCAAACAATGGTTACAAATGATAGCAGCCTAAGCATCGAGAGAATCGTTTCAGCGACTAAAGATTGAGGATTCACGATTCTTTGACGGGCACCTCACACCTCGTTGACCCCCTGTGACTGACTCTGGGCGCTATCCACCCATTCCCTATACGGTTACGTCGCCCATGCACACGCATCATTGGTTGCCAGCCCTCGGCCTGGCGTTTATGGCACTGTTCAACACAGCTTTTGCACAGGCCGATGATGCTACGTTCCTTCGTTCTCCCGAATGGGCCCAACCCGTGGGCGACCGCTACAACCTGCATCAAATGACGCCGACGCTCTATCGCAGCGCACTACCGGATAGCAATGCAGCGCCGTTGTTGGAACAACTCAAGATAGGCACCGTGATCAATTTCCTGCCCGAGCCCGATAGCAACTGGCTGAAGGCTCCAGGCATCCGTCAGGTTCAGTTGAGTTATCGCACCAACCATGTGGATGACTCCGACGTGCTGGCGGCGCTCAGGGCGATCAAGGAAGCGGAAGCTGACGGCCCGGTGCTGATGCATTGCAAGCACGGTTCTGACCGCACCGGCCTGATGGCGGCGATGTATCGCGTGGTGATCCAGGGATGGAGCAAGGAGGATGCGCTGAACGAGATGACCTTGGGCGGTTTCGGCACCAGTAACGGCTTCAAGGACGGCATTCGCTACATGATGAAGGCCGATATCGACAAGTTGCGCACAGCCTTGGCGAATGGCGATTGCAGCACCAGCGCGTTTGCCCTGTGCTCAATGAACAGCTGGCTGAACCCGGCGAGCAAGGATCACGAGCCCGCCGAGGAAAAAACTGCACTGCTGGTCACCCCCTGAGACGCGCTCCCAGGGGGTAAACGAATCAGTCTTTCTTCAGCTTCGGGTTAGGGAAAAACTGCACCGCCTGCACCTTCGGGTCCGGCGCTTTCAACGCCGACGTATTGACCCGCGTGCCCAACTCCTTGGGCACCGACAGACCTTGATCATTCAGCGTATCGGTATACCCGCAGGCCACGCATTCGCGATGCGGCACGCTGTCCTCAGTCCACATCTTCAACTTGTCCGGCTCGCTGCACGCCGGGCACACCGCCCCGGCGATAAATTGCTTTTTGGTAATCACAGGCCCTTCACTCATGCTGCTGCGTCCTCACTCAGGCCGCTGTGACGCAAGAGTGCGTCAATCGACGGAGCGCGTCCGCGGAAGTCGACGAACAGCACCATCGGTGCCTGGGAGCCGCCACGCGCCAGGATCGCCTCGCGAAAGGCACGGCCGGTCTCGGCATTGAGCACGCCGTCTTCTTCGAATTTGGAGAAGGCATCCGCCGACAGCACTTCGGCCCATTTATAGCTGTAGTAACCCGCGGCATAACCGCCGGCAAAAATGTGCGCAAAGCTGTTAGGGAAACGGTTGTAGGCAGGAGGACGCATCACCGACACCTCATCGCGCACGCCTTCGAGCACCTGGGCCACGCTGCGGCCATCGCCATGGGTGGCATGCAATTCGAAGTCGAACAGCGAGAACTCCAACTGGCGCACCATCATCAGGCCGGACTGGAAGTTCTTCGCCGCGAGCATTTTTTCCAGCAGGTCCTGGGGCAGTGGCTCGCCGCTCTCATAGTGGCCGGAGATCAGCGCCAGGCCTTCCGGTTCCCAGCACCAGTTCTCCATGAACTGGCTCGGCAACTCCACCGCATCCCACGCCACGCCGTTAATACCGGACACACCGGCATGCTCGACGCGGGTCAACAGGTGATGCAGGCCGTGGCCGAATTCGTGGAACAGGGTGGTCACTTCATCGTGGGTCAGCAGGGCAGGCTTGCCGCTGTCGGCCGGGGTGAAGTTGCACACCAGATTCGCCACCGGGCTTTGCAGCACGCCGTCGATGGTGCGGCGGCGGTCGCGCGCGCCGTCCATCCAGGCACCGCCACGCTTATTGGCGCGGGCGTACAGGTCGAAGAAGAAGCGGCCGACATGCTGGCCGTTTTCCTTGATTTCAAACAGTCGAACATCCGGGTGCCAGGTGTCGAAGCCTTTTTGCTCGGCGATCTCGATACCGTACAAACGCTGCACAATGGCGAACAGGCCGCTCAGCACCTTGTCGATTGGGAAGTAGGCGCGCAGGGCTTCCTGGGACACGCTGTAGCGTTGCTCACGCAGCTTTTCGCCGTAGAAACCGCTGTCCCAGCTTTGCAGGTCGGCGCAGCCTTGTTCGGCGGCGTAGGCCTTGAGCTGTTGCAGGTCCTGGGCAGCGAACGGCTTGCTGCGCTTGGCTAGGTCACGCAGGAAGCTCAGCACCTGGTCGCTGGACTCGGCCATCTTGGTGGCCAGGCTCAGCTCGGAGAACGAGGCGTAACCCAAGAGCTTGGCCAGTTCCTGACGCAGGTCGAGGATCTGTTCCATCACCGGGCCGTTATCGTTCTGACCCGCATTCGGGCCTTGGTCTGACGCACGGGTGCAGTAGGCCGCGTAGATTTCTTCACGCAGGGCGCGGTCCTGGGCGTAGGTCATGACCGCGTAGTAGCTCGGAAACTCCAGGGTGATCAGCCAACCGTCGAGGCCCTTGGCCTGCGCGGCAGCGGCCATCTGCGCCTTGGCCGAATCGGTCAGGCCGGCGAGGGTGGCTTCCTCGGTGACGTGCTTGGTCCACGCCTGGGTGGCGTCCAGCAGTTGGTTGGAGAATTTGCTGCCCAGCTCGGAAAGCTTGCTCTGCACTTCGGCGTAACGTTTTTGCTGCTCAGGCGGCAAGTCGATACCCGAGAGGCGGAAGTCGCGCAGGGAGTGTTCAAGAATGGTTTTTTGCGCCACGTCGAAACCGGCGGCTTCCGGGCTGTTGGCCAGGGCTTCGAAGGCTTGGAACAGCGCGCGGTTCTGGCCCATCTCGGTGGAGTAGGCGCTCAATGCCGGCAGGCACGCCTCGTAGGCTTCGCGCAGCTCGGCGCTGTTGCACACGGCATTGAGGTGGCTGACCGGGCTCCAGGCGGCGCCGAGGCGATCATTCAATTCGTCCATGGCCAGCACCAGCCCGGCCCATGTAGGATTTTTACCCTGGCTTTGCAGGATGCCTTCGATGGCAACACGGTTGTCGGCGAGGATCTGTTCGATGGCCGGCTGCACGTGCTCGGCACGGATCGCCGAGAACGGCGGCAGGTCGTAGGACTGCAGAAGAGGGTTGTTCGCGCTCACGGTTGGCACCTTGGCTGAAGAAACATGTAAGAACAAAGATGGGGCCATCTTAATTACAATCAACGTCCACCGCAGCTATCAGCACATAAGAGAGAGGCTATCGTGACCCTTCGCACCTATCAGAACCACACGCCAACCCTGGGCGCCGGGGCTTTTGTCGATATTTCGGCGGTGGTGATCGGCGATGTCGAAATCGGCACCGACAGCTCGGTCTGGCCGTTGACCGTGATTCGCGGCGACATGCACCGCATCCGCATCGGTGCGCGCACCAGCGTGCAGGACGGCTGCGTGCTGCACATTACCCACGCGGGCCCGTTCAATCCTGATGGTTTCCCCCTGCTGATCGGCGACGACGTCACCATCGCCCACAAAGTCATGCTGCATGGCTGCACGGTGGGCAACCGGATTTTGATCGGCATGGGCAGCATCGTGATGGACGGCGCCGTGGTGGAAGACGACGTGATCATCGGCGCCGGCAGCCTGGTGCCACCGGGCAAGAAACTCGACAGCGGTTTTTTGTATGTCGGCAGCCCGGTTAAACAAATCCGCCCGCTGACTGACAAGGAACGCGCCTTTTTCACCTACAGCGCCGCCAACTACGTGAAGCTCAAAGACCTGCACCTGGCTGAAGGATTCGACCGATGATCCTCAATTACCAAACCGTCCTGTTCGACCTGGATGGCACCCTCACCGACCCGCGCGAGGGCATCACCCGCTCGATCCAGTATGCCCTTGGCAAACTGGGCATCGACGAACCCGACCTGACCAAACTCGAACACTTCATCGGCCCGCCGTTGCTGCAAGCGTTCATGCAGTTCTACGACTTCGATGAGGCCAAGGCCTGGGAGGCGGTGAATTTCTACCGCGAGCGCTTCAAGGTCACCGGGCTGTATGAAAACCGCGTGTTCGACGGCGTGATGCCGCTGCTCGAAGACCTGAGCAAACAGGGCCGCCAGCTGTATGTCGCCACGTCCAAGCCCTGGGTGTTTGCCCGCGAGATCGCACGGCATTTCGATTTTGCCAGGCACTTCAAGGTGATCTACGGCAGCGAGCTGGACGGCACACGCACCAACAAGGTCGAGTTGATTGCGCATTTGATCAGCGAAGAAAGCCTGGACCCGGCGACCACCCTGATGATTGGTGATCGTAAGCACGACCTGATCGGGGCGCGTAGTAATGGGGTGGATTCGGCGGCCGTCGGTTATGGGTTTGGTAGTTTCGAAGAGTTGAACGCCGAGGCGCCGACCTGGCATTTTGAGACATTGGCACAGATGCATCAGGCGTTTTTGCAGCGGCCTTGAGGCCGCCATCGGGGGCAAGCCCCCTCCCACCTGTTGACCTGTGTACGCCGGGCAAATGTGGGAGGGGGCTTGCTCCCGATGAGGCCCTACAGATCAACCTCTTCCAACTGCCTCAACGCAGCCTTGCGCTGCGCCACCGGCAACTTGCCCATCGTCTCCACCGCTGCGTAGAACTTCAGCCAATCCCCACCTTCCTGCCGGAACAGCGCCGCAAACGCCGGCACCCATTGGTCATACAGCCCGAACGGCAACAATCGCGCGTTGTTCAACGGCAGGTTCATCCAGGCGTCATAACGCTTGTCCCCGCCCCATTGGTTATCGCGCAGCTGCCGGTACTCACGGCGCAAACCCTCGAATTCGGCCGCCTTGGCCTGGCGCATCGCGTCGGCAGACAGCGGTTGCGCGTAGAGTTTTTCCAGGCGTTTACGCGTATCGAGGATCAGTTGGGTAAATTGGTCACGCTGCTGCCGCGTCGAGTTGCCAAGCGGCGCCAGGCCCTGGGTCGCGCGCCACTGGCGGGTGCCTTCCTGCTCGACGAAGTTGGCAAATGACTCGTTGAACTCGGTGTCGTCCTTGACGTAGAAACGCTGGTGCGCCAGCTCGTGGAAAATCAGCGTGGCCAGGCGTTCGTCGCCCCAGTTCATCATCGAATTCATGATCGGGTCGTTGAACCATCCCAGGGTGGAATAGGCTTCGACACCGCCAATCGACACGTCCAGGCCTTGTTGGTGCAACAACGCCGCTTCACCGCGCGCCGCACCCTGGCGATAATAGCCGCGATAGGCCACGCAACCGGCAATGGGGAAACAATGGGTTTGAGGCGCCAGGGAAAATTCCTGCGTAGCGAAGACATTCCAGACCACATAAGGTCGGCCAATATCGGCGTACAGCCGGTAACTTTGGTTGTCCGGCAGATGCAGGTGCTCACTGGCGAAGGTTCGAGCTTTCTGTGATTGAGCCAGATGATCACGCAGCAGCTGCGGCCGTGATGGATCGGCGATGACCTCGGCAACCGGCTCTCGGGCCCGCAACAGCTGCCACTGGCCGCCCGCCAATTGGCTGTAGTAACTGACGCTGGAACAGCCACTGAGCAGTACAACTATCAACCCTGGAAGAAAACGCCTGACCATGCCTCGACCGCTCCTGGGTGATTTGTGCGCCAGACTATCGCGCCTGAAGGGGATTTTTCCACGGCGCAGCGTGTTTATACTCAAACCTCTCCTCGCGTTGAGTACCTGCCATGCGCCAGCTCCTGCTTTCCGTCGTCGCCCTGTTCCTCAGCGCCTGCGCTTCGACGCCCGTCCCGCCGGTCGACCCGCATCAAGCCTGGATTGATTTCGCCACGCCGACGCCGGGAGCCAAGCTGGTGATGGCGCAGCGCCTGGACGGCAAGAGCCTGCCGGACGGACGCTACTTCCAGGTACCACCGGGCAGTCACGAGTTGATGGTGCGCTTTGATTTCGAGGTGCCAACCGGCGGCAGCCTCAATGGCTTTGGGCAAACGGCCGACCGCACCTGTTTCATCACCCTGCAGTACGACCATTTCGAGGCCGGCCAACGTTATCGCCTGGAAGGGCGCTCATTGGCCTTTACGCCGAATATCCGACTGTATAACGCCGCCCGCCAATTGCTGGCTGAAGAACGCAGCGTCAACTGCCTGTGATCAGTCGTTATTTTTCTGGTAGATGATGCGCTTGGTGCCGTTTTCGCACGTACCGACAATCATCGCGCTGTCATGATTCTTGGCTTCTTCGGCGGTGATGATTTCCAGGGTGTAGGACGGAATCGCCTTGGCCTGGATCTTCACTTCGATCTCTTTCCTGAGCTCTTCACAATCTTTTGGAGCGGCCACGGCCGAAGTGGCCAACGCACCGCAGATGATCGCCAAGGCAAAACGTTTCATGTGTGAAGCTCCCTGAATGCATGCGCACGGGTGTGCGCCTAAGGCTGCATAGGCTATAGGACCACATTCAGGAAACACGAGTTCTGATTTAACGCAGAACAAAATGTGGGAGGGGGCTTGCTCCCGATAGCGGTGCATCAGTCAACATCTCGGTTACTGATAGACCGCTATCGGGAGCAAGCCCCCTCCCACAGTGGACCTGCAGTGTCAGCTGACCAGCGTGGCGTCCAGGCTGATCTTCGCATTCAGCACCTTGGACACCGGGCACCCTTCCTTGGCCTTCTTGCTCAACTCATCGAACTGCGCCTGGCTCGCGCCCGGGATCTTGGCCTTGAGCACCAAGTGCACGGCGGTGATCGCGAAGCCACCATCGACCTGGTCCAGGGTCACTTCGGCCTGGGTATCGATGCTGTCAGCCTTGAGCCCGGCGTCGCCGAGAATCATGGAGAAGGCCATGGAGAAACAGCCGGCATGGGCCGCGCCGATCAGTTCTTCAGGGTTGGTACCCTTGCCGCCTTCGAAGCGGGCCTTGAAGCCGTAAGGCGCTTCGCGCAGCACGCCGGTTTCCGTGGAGATGGAACCCAGGCCAGTCTTCAGGTCACCTTCCCAATGCGCGGATGCTTTTTTAACGATACTCATAGCGGTCTCCTCGAACGGTGGTTTTGCGTCAGTAAGGGTTCTGAGGATAGACGCCCCGGCAAAGTTCATCTTGTCGGAGAAACCTAGCAATTAAGTAGGAAATTTAACCATCGCTATTGAATCTCGGGTATATGCCCTCATTGCATAGGACATGCACATGAAGCGGCAGGTTTTGGTTCGTCTAAGAAGCCTGCGCCCCCATTGGAGAAGCAGGCTTATGAAATCGCTGTCCGCCGTAAAGTTCTCGACCCTCGACCTCGTGCCCGTGCGCGCCAACGGCAGCCCGGCGCAGTCGCTGCGCAATTCCCTGGACTTGGCCCAGCATGTGGAAAAATTTGGCTACCACCGTTTCTGGGTGGCCGAGCACCACAATATGGATGGCATCGCCAGTTCGGCCACCTCGGTATTGCTGGGTTACTTGGCCGGCGGCACCTCGACGATTCGTGTCGGCTCCGGCGGCGTGATGCTGCCCAACCACGCCCCCCTGGTGATCGCCGAGCAGTTCGGCACCCTGGAAAGCCTCTACCCCGGCCGTATCGACCTGGGCCTGGGCCGCGCGCCCGGCTCCGACCAGATGACCGCCCGCGCCCTGCGCCGTGAACGTTCAGGCAGCGCCGACGATTTCCCGGAAGACGTGGCCGAACTGATGGCCTACCTCGGCCCACGCACCCCGGACCAGCGGGTGATCGCGGTGCCCGGCACCGGCACCAATGTACCGGTGTGGCTGCTCGGTTCCAGCCTGTTCAGCGCGCAACTGGCGGGAGAGCGTGGTTTGCCCTACGCCTTCGCCTCCCATTTCGCACCGCGTTTGATGCACGAGGCGATTCGCGTGTACCGCAATCACTTCAAGCCTTCGGCCGTGCTGGACAAGCCTTACGTGATGCTCGGCATCCCGCTGGTGGCGGCAGACACCGATGAGCACGCCGACTTCCTGGCCACCTCGGTGTACCAACGCATCCTCGCCTTGATGCGCGGGCAGAGCCTGGTGCAGCGCCCTCCGGTGAAAACCATGGACGGCCTGTGGCTGCCTCATGAAAAAGACGCGGTCGGCAGCTTCCTCGGCCTGGCGATGGTGGGTAGCCCGGCGAAGATCCGTGCCAAGCTGGAAGTGTTGATCGAACAGACCGGCGCCGACGAATTGATCTTCACCTGCGACCTGTACGAGCACGCCGACCGGATTCATTCCTACGAACTGCTGGCGCAGTTGATGAAGGGCTAAACCCGCAGGCGAAAAAAAACCGACGCACCTGCGTCGGTTTTTTATGTCTGCCACACGGGATTAACCGCGCTTGTAGACAATTTCCTTGGTGCCGCCTTCGCAGGTACCGACCACTTTAGCGTCAGTCGAGGCGCCTTTATCCACCACTTCCAGCGAATAACCCGAAGCGCCCTTGGCGTCGATTTTCGCTGCAATTTCGCTTTTCAGCTCTTCACAAGGCTTGCCCGCCGCCAGGGCTGTGCCCGCAATGCTCAACAAACCTACCGCTAACAGGAGCTTCTTCATCCGTTACTTTCCTTGCGCTGATCGAAAAAAGCGTGCCGAGGCTTATCGCATCGGCACCCATTGTTTGTAGCGCAGGTTATGGCAATCGGCCAGCCAGCAAGTTCAACCCACCGGATCAACTGCTGGCAATTCGGAACCCCACCTTGAGCGTGACCTGGAAGTGCGCGGCCTTGCCGTCCTTGATGTGGCCACGGGTTTCGGTCACCTCGAACCATTCCAGATGCTTGATGCTCTTGCTGGCTTCGGCCAGGGCGTTGTTGATCGCCTCTTCGATGCTGGTGGTGGATGAACCCACCAATTCGACTTTCTTGTAGGTGTGATGATCAGACATGGTGTTTCTCCTGAGGGTCGTCAATAAAGCCTAGCAGTCATTGTTCATACTGCTTCTGGCGACCGTTCCTACCTGAAAGTTCAGATTTACTGCACTTTCTGAAACGGCCGCAGTCGGTATCTACACACGCCACTCAATCACTTCAGGAGAGTCCAAATGGCCAACACTTCTTTACGCAAAGCGTCGCTGGAAAGCATGGAAGCCGAGATTTCGAGCCTGCTCAAGTCCCTTGAGAGCCTCAAGGACGATGCGTCCGATGAGTCGCGCAAAACGCTGAAGGCCCTGAAAAGCAATGCCGAGAATGCCCTCAAGCACTCCCGTCATCTGATCAGCGATGCCTACGAAGAAAGCAAAGTCAAAATCCGCGAAACCGGCGTCGCCACCCGTGACTACGCACAAGAGCACCCATGGACTACCGCCGGCGTCGCCGTTGGCGCATTGGGCCTGCTGGCGGCTTATCTGCTGTGCAAACGTGGTGATTAAGCCGGCTCGCGCACCAGCTCAGCCTTGAGCCACTGCGCCAACTGACCCGCGCGCCCGTCTGCGGCGCGCTTGGGTAGCCACAACGCCAGGTGCGCCGGGGTTTCACTGAAACCCCATGGCGCCACCAGGCGACCCGCGCGCAGATCCTCTGCCACCAGCGGCTGCGGCGCAATCGCCACGCCCAACCCCGCCACCGCCGCCTCCAGCAAATAATACAAATGCTCAAAACCCTGACCGTGTTTCAACGCGCCGGGCTCGATGCCGTGTTGTTGCGCCCAACTGGGCCAGGCTTGCGGGCGTGAAGTGGTGTGCAATAAGGCTTCGCCACACAAGGCCTGCGGCGGCGCCTGGCGCAGGCGCTCGTAACCGGAAAAACGCGGGCTCATCACCGGGCCGATACGCTCGCTCGCCAACTCATACACCTGCATATCCGCCGGCCACGGCGGTTCGGCGAAGACCAGTAGGGCATCTAGGCCGGGACGTCGGGGGTCGAGGTCGCCGTCGCCTGCCGACAGGTGCAGGCGCAGGTCCGGCAGGTCGGCATTCAAGCGACCCAGGCGCGGGATCAACCAGCGCGCCAGCAAACTGCCTGAGCAGCCGAGCACGAACGGCGCATCAGCGCTGGCCTGGGTGAGTTCGGCGCACACGTCCCGCAAGCGCTCGAACGCCTCGGCGCTGGCATCTCGCAACCGCACACCTGCATCTGTGAGTTTAAGGCCGCGCCCATCCTTGGTGAACAAGCTGACACCCAAATGCTCTTCCAATACCTTCAACTGGCGGCTGACCGCGCCGTGGGTCACGTGTAATTGCTCGGCAGCCTGGCTGACGCTGTTAAAGCGAGCGGTGGCTTCAAACGCGCGCAAGGCATTGAGGGGCGGGAGGTCTCGGCTCATATGTGAGTTTTCCTGACAGGTTGCAGCGATCTTATCGGTTTTCAGCACCGGATGTGAGGGGTAGAGTGGCCGTCATTGCTTCTCACACAAATTTCCTACCTGGAGCGTCCCATGACTCAGTCCCAGACCGATCTGCGCAACGGCCCTGACGCCAACGGCCTGTTTGGCGCGTTCGGCGGCCGCTACGTCGCCGAAACCCTGATGCCGTTGATCCTCGACCTGGCCCGCGAATACGAAGCGGCCAAGATCGATCCGGCGTTCAATGAAGAATTGGCCTACTTCCAGCGCGACTACGTCGGCCGCCCAAGCCCGCTGTATTTCGCCGAGCGCCTGACCGAGTTCTGCGGCGGCGCCAAGATCTATCTCAAGCGCGAAGAGCTGAACCACACCGGCGCGCACAAGATCAACAACTGCATCGGCCAGATCCTGCTGGCGCGGCGCATGGGCAAAAAACGCATCATCGCCGAGACCGGCGCCGGCATGCACGGCGTGGCTACCGCTACCGTGGCCGCGCGTTTCGGCCTGCAATGCGTGATCTACATGGGCACCACCGACATCGAGCGCCAGCAGGCCAACGTGTTCCGCATGAAGCTGCTGGGCGCTGAAGTGATCCCGGTGGTCGCCGGCACCGGCACCCTCAAGGACGCGATGAACGAAGCCCTGCGTGACTGGGTGACCAATGTCGACGACACCTTCTACCTGATCGGCACCGTGGCCGGCCCGCACCCGTACCCGGCGATGGTGCGCGACTTCCAGGCCGTGATCGGCAAGGAAACCCGCACTCAGCTGCAAGCCCAGGAAGGCCGCCTGCCGGACAGCCTGGTGGCGTGCATCGGCGGCGGTTCCAACGCCATGGGCCTGTTCCACCCGTTCCTGGATGACACCAGCGTCGAGATCATCGGCGTTGAAGCCGCCGGCCACGGCATCGAAACCGGCAAGCACGCCGCCAGCCTCAACGGCGGCGTACCGGGCGTGCTGCACGGTAACCGCACCTTCCTGCTGCAGGATGACGACGGCCAGATCATCGACGCCCACTCGATTTCCGCCGGCCTCGACTACCCCGGCATCGGCCCGGAACACGCCTGGTTGCACGATATCGGCCGCGTCCAGTACACCTCGGTAACTGACCACGAAGCCCTGGATGCCTTCCACAAATGCTGCCGCCTGGAAGGGATCATTCCTGCCCTGGAAAGCGCCCACGCCCTGGCCGAAGTGTTCAAGCGCGCACCGACCCTGCCGAAAGATCACCTGATGGTGGTCAACCTGTCCGGCCGTGGCGACAAAGACATGCAGACCGTGATGCACCACATGGAACAGTCTCAGCAGGAGAAACACTAAATGAGCCGCCTGCAAACCCGCTTTGCGCAACTCAAAGAACAGAACCGCGCCGCCCTGGTGACCTTCATCACTGCCGGCGACCCTGGCTATGAGACCTCCCTGGCGATCCTCAAAGGCTTGCCTGCTGCCGGCGCCGATGTGATCGAACTGGGCATGCCCTTCACCGACCCAATGGCCGACGGCCCGGCCATCCAACTGGCCAACATCCGTGCGCTGGAAGCCAAGCAGAACCTGCTGAAAACCCTGCAGATGGTGCGTGAGTTCCGCAAGGACAACAACGACACCCCGCTGGTGTTGATGGGCTACTTCAACCCGATCCACAAATACGGCGTGCCTAAGTTCATCGCTGACGCCAAAGAAGCCGGCGTCGACGGCCTGATCGTGGTCGACATGCCGCCCGAGCATAATGGCGAGCTGTGCGACCCGGCCCAGGCTGCAGGTATCGACTTTATCCGCCTGACCACACCAACCACCGATGACGTGCGCCTGCCGACCGTGCTTAACGGCAGCTCCGGGTTTGTGTACTACGTGTCGGTGGCCGGTGTGACCGGTGCCGGCGCCGCGACCCTGGAACACGTCGAAGAAGCCGTGACCCGCCTGCGCCGGCATACCGACCTGCCGATCAGCATCGGTTTTGGTATCCGTACGCCTGAACAAGCTGCTGCAATCGCGCGCCTGGCGGACGGTGTAGTGGTAGGTTCGGCGCTGATCGATCACATCGCCAATGCCAGCAATGACCAACAAGCCATCGACGGGGTATTGAACCTGTGCTCGGCGTTGTCGGAAGGCGTACGTAACGCACGCGTCAGTTAGGCCGCTTATATAAAAAGGGTTCAACAGCAACGTTGAGCCCTCTTTCCTTAAGTTTTTCCCATCGCGTCATCAACTAATGGACTGCATTTTCTGGCGTCTTGTCTTACGGCAAAACACGACGCAGGCTTCACCAATACTTTCATCCTTCACTGATAATCCTTCGGCGAATTTTGGTTCTATAAACGCCAGAAAGGATACTTTGATCATGCCGGTAAATTCTCTTCCGCCCACCCGTTCCCACGCCGACGTTTCTCTAGCGTCAACCATGCCTACGCCAGTCCCCCCTGAAAAAAAATTCAGCTCACATGTTCACGATGAATTGAAAAGTCTCGACAACCTGTCGACATACCTTAAAGAGTCCCCGCATAAAAACGGCTACTTACGCTACTCCGAGGACACCGGGTGGAAGTTCAGCCCCAATAAGAGCTGGCGCGACAGCCTTCATATGCGGGATGCCGGGTTTTCAAAGGCCCCTATCAACCCTGCCGATATGGGGCTCGTAAAACCGGGCGAAGAAATCGCGCTTTGCAACCTTTTGCAACGGTTGAACACGAAAATAAACAGCTACCCCGTCACGCTGGAATCATTCGAAAAAACACCCTTCACACCACCCGTTGCCGAGCCAGGCCCGAGCTCACTCGCTGCGAAGCCCGTAAAGCCTACTCCACTCCGTCGTACGATTTTCCCAAACGCTACACCGCCTGAAACACCGATCCCCTCACTACGTCTGGATTTACCAAAATATCAAAACGTAATGAACGATTATATAAAGTCGCCAGCCTTATCCAGCCCCCCGGTCGAGGCGGATACGTTGTCCATCAAGGAGCGTGCACAAGCGTGGGAACGCCGTAATTAACCAGAGATTAATTAACCTGAAAAATAGGTCATCCTATGATTGGCGCCATTAGAAATCACTTTGTGAATAATGAGCTGCACCCAACAGACAATTCTGAAAAACTCCAAAATAAAAGAGAGCGACTCAAGGACCAGATTCAGCTGACAGAAAACAGCAATGAGCTTCGAACGAAAAAAATGGAGCATCTGGCTAAATATCCTGTTTTGGCATCGGAGCTCTCCAGTGCTGCCGCAAGTAGCCAGAGAAAGCTGGCACACTTCACCAAGTACACATCGCCTTGGAGCACCGAATCCAGGACGGAGGGCTATCCCAGGATAAAAGATGGAAAATTTACCCTCTCCGCGCACAAAGGTGTGCGAGTGTACTGGGCTGAAAAGTTTGACGGGTTGTTCAATACCCAGTTGACGTTAAAACACAAATCTTGCAACGGCGGTTTTAAAGAAGCACAGCATAAATTAATTCCGCTTGACGACAGCCTTCCCGAACGGATGATTGACACGTCATCACGAATTACAGTTTTAGACTTGAAACTTGCCGTAGATGCCATTAAGCAATTAGAAGTACTCGATGTACGCCAAAAAGAGAAAGCTATTTATGAGGAAAAACAGGGCAGAAACCAGAAAAAGCTTGACAAGAACAGTGCAAAACAAGAAGCAGCCAGACATTTGAGGGAGGGCGCTCTAAAAATCTTTAACGACGAGCCGGCTATGAATTATGTAAACAAAAAAGCCACGCCCGAGCGTTCCAACAAACAGCCCACATTGCAAAACACTGAAGATCCGAGTATGGCAAAAATATGGGCTCATTCCCGCGAAGGCATCATTACTTATATGAATGCCGCGCTGAATACTCAATCGAACAAGGCAAATATATATACGCATACGACTTCTTTGCCCGAGACAGAGATCACAAACCTTGTAAAGCTTGAGCACACTAAAAAACACTACAAGCCCACTGGCTTTATCACCGCATCATTGAGTAACAACAGCGCTGTCGAAGGTAATCAACCCCTCAATACGGTATTTACTATCGTCGGAAAACCGTACGAGGCAAAGACGCATGATGGCGCCGATAATGTCTTCAAGAGAGGGACGCCCTTTATTGTCGAATCCGTCATTCGCGAAAACGGAACAACCCATGTAAAACTGCGTGAATCTGGCGTGCCACCACTCACAGAATTATAGTGAGTGATTATCCAAGCTCCACCGTATACCGGCAGTCAATATGTTCCATCCCGGCCGGAGTGTGGATCGCGTTGTAGTGAGCCCTCAATATTTCGATTTTTCCGCTAGGCTTGAGAGGGGGACATTCCGTCCCCCCAACACACTTCGTGCCTATTGTCGTCTAACCACCTCTGCAAGCCCCTGCAGTTCTTGCCCTCCGGTTGTTAAGTTAGTTGCATCAGAAGTCATCCTTGGCTCTTAGGAGTACATCATGGCATTTGATCTCATCACCCCGGCAGAGCGCCGTCACTCAACGTTGCAAAAAGGTTTCAACCTGCGCTGGCCGTTGGGCAATGTGCAAGGCGAGTCGTCGCCCAATGGCGCCGACTTCATCTACATCTGCCACAGCCCCCAAGACATCATCGATGCCGCCGCGCAGGCACTGGCCACCCCCAACGGCCGGATCACCGTGCGCAGCGGTGGCCACTGTTATGAGGGCTTTGTCGCCAACAAAATGCCCGATACCCAAGGCGAAGTGTTGTCGATTCTGGATGTCGGACAAATGAACCAAGTGGCCTATGACGCCAATGGGCAGATAGAACCCCAACGCGTGGCAGGCTTACCCTATCGCTACACTTTTCGCCTGGAAGCGGGCGGCCAGAATTGGGATGCCTATGTCGCGCTGTATAAACTGGCCGGCAAGACCCTGCCCGGCGGCTCGTGTTATTCGGTGGGCCTGGGCGGGCATATCTGTGGCGGAGGCTACGGGTTGCTGTCGCGCAAATACGGCCTGGTCTGCGACTGGTTGGACGGTGTCGATATGCTGGTGCCGAATGCGCAGGGCAACGGCCTGGAACCGGTGCATGTCTCGCGTGACAGCAGCGATCCCGATGAGCTCAACCTGTTCGCAGCTTGCTGCGGTGCGGGCGGAGGGCAGTTCGGTATCATCACCAGCTACTACTTCAAATCATTGCCGGATGCGCCGAAGGAAGTGCTCTGGCTGGTGCTGGAATGGGATTGGGCGCTGCTGACCGATAAATCCAGGCTCGATAACTTGCTGACAGCCTACCAGGCCTGGTTTGTCCGCAATCAAAGCAACCCTGACACGTGGGGCCTGGCAACCAAGCTGGAGATGCGTCACCAGCACACTGGCAATGTAACGCTGGGTATTCACTATGTGGATAAGGATGGCGAACTGAACGACCGGGCGCCCTTCGACGACTTCGTTACCCAGATGCTGGACGCCATTGGCCTGCCCGCTACCGAATGCATAGTGCCGTTTTACGTGGCGCATATGCCCCGAGGCAGCACCAGCGGGCGCACCATCAACACGTTAAACGCCGCATTAGCCGCCACTCGGCGCCTGGATTGGCTGGTGTGCCAGCAAACCTTGAACGGTTCGGGGGATAACCAGCGGGGGCGCTATAAGTCGGCCTATCAGAAGGGTGTTTTCACCCCTCAGGTACTACAGGCGATCTGGGATACGTTGACCTTGGAGGATCCTGATAAACACCTGACCCAGAGCCTGATACAGATCCAATCGTTTGGCGGTCGCATTAATGAGCCGACACCGGCAGTACGCCGTGAGTCATCGGCTGCACAGCGCTCCTCTTACTTGAAATGGCAACCGCAATGTTACTGGCGCGATACCAGCGAGGTTTCGGACCAGGCCCATGCGCGCTGGATCCAGGGACTATTTGCCAAGGCCTTCGCCAATGATCAGGGCGTACCGATCAACGCCGAGTTCGAAGGTTGCTATATCAACTACCCCGACCTCGACATGACGTACGTTGATGGCGATCCAACCCATGCCAAAAACCCCTACTGGTACAGGATCTTCTTCCCCGACCTCATCATCGAGAGCCGTCTACGGCGTACCAAGCAGCGCTGGGACCCGCTGAATGTGTTTCGCAACGAGATGTCCGTGCCGTAATTGCCGTAAATAAAGGGCGACCATCAGGTCGCCCGATTTTACAGCTCGATGCGTTCGACCTTGCCTACGAGCAATATGTAGGAAAGCGCCCCAAGCAACGCCAGCACTGCGATATAGGTAATCGCCGGCGCAAACGAATCACCGCTGGCGAGGAAACCAATCACAATCGGCGTGGCAATCGCCGCCAGGTTGCCGATGAAGTTAAACACCCCGCCAGTCAAACCCAGCAAACGCGCGGGCGCCAGGGTCGACACCAGCGACCAGGTAATCGACGCCAGGCCGTTACCAAAGAATGCCACCGCCAGGAACGCAATCACCCACGCGGTCGAGTCCACATAGTTGGCGCCGATGATCGCCGTGGAGATCAGCAGCCCGCCAATGATCGGCAACTTGCGCGCAAAACCTACCGACGCGCCACGGCGAATCAGCCAATCGGAAAAAATCCCGGAACACAGCACGCCGACAAACGCCGCAAGGAACGGCAACGAGGCCAGCAAGCCGGACTTGATGAAGTCCATGCCGCGATATTTCACCAGGTAGGTCGGGAACCAGGTCAGGAAGAACCACAGGGTGGAGTTCAGGCAGAACTGCCCCAGGTAGATGCCCCAGAGTTTGCGCTTGCTCAGCACAATGCCCAGGTCGACCCAACTGAACGGCGCCTTGACCGTTTTCGCCTGCATATCCACCAGTCCGCCGCCTTCACGGATCAGCTCGATTTCGGCCGCGTTGGCGCCTTTGAAATCCTTCGGCTCGCGGTACACCGCGTACCAGATCGCCGCCCACAGGATGCCGACGCCACCGGTGACGACAAACACCATATGCCAGCCGTAATGGTGTTGCAGCCACGCCAGCACCGGCGTCAGGAACGCCAGCCCGACAAACTGCCCGGAGGTGTAGACGCCAATCGCAGTGGCGCGCTCGCGCTCAGGGAACCACGTGGTGACTACGCGGCTGTTGATCGGATAGGCCGGAGCTTCCAGGGCACCAACGGCCATGCGCAGCACGAACAACGCGATAAAGCTGGCGGCGAAACCGAGCATCACGGTGGCGATGGACCACAGCAGCAAGGCAACGGTGTAGAGGATGCGCGGTGGCACCCGATCCACCAGCCAGCCGCCGGGGATCTGCATGGCGGCATAGGTCCAGCCGAACGCCGAGAAAATCAGCCCGACATGTACCGGGTCGATGCCCAGCTCGCTGGTCAGCGCCGGGGCGGCAATCGACAGGTTGCTGCGGTCGAGGTAGTTGATCACCACGGTGATAAACAGCAGCACCATGATGAAGAAGCGCTTTCGGGTAGGCGTGACTAAAGATGCCTGTCCGGTGAGGGATTCAGGGTGCATGGGGGTTGCCTCTTCTTATGTTTATTGAGGTGGGCCTTCTGAAGAAACCTGATCAAAATGTGGGAGGGGGCTTACCCCCTCCCACATTTTTGACCGTGTTCTTTCAGACAGAAATCACCACTCGGCAAAGCTGCCGTCGGCATGGCGCCAGATCGGGTTGCGCCAGCGGTGGCCGATAGCTGCGCGTTCGATCACGTATTCCTCGTTGATCTCAATGCCCAGGCCCGGCCCGTTGGGGATCTTCACAAAGCCTTGGTCATAGTCGAACACGCCCGGGTCGCGCACGTAGTCGAGCAGGTCGTTGCTCTCGTTGTAGTGAATGCCCAGGCTTTGCTCCTGGATAAACGCGTTGTAGCAAACCGCATCCAGTTGCAGGCACGCCGCCAACGCAATCGGGCCCAGCGGGCAGTGCAGGGCCAGGGCCACGTCGTAGGCTTCGGCCATGTTGGCGATCTTGCGGGTTTCGGTGATACCGCCCGCGTGGGAAGCGTCCGGCTGGATGATGTCGACGTAGCCTTCGCTGAGCACGCGCTTGAAGTCCCAGCGCGAGAACAGACGCTCGCCCAGGGCAATCGGGGTGCTGGTCAGCGGCGCCAGTTCCTTGAGGGCTTCGTAGTTTTCGCTGAGCACCGGCTCTTCGATAAACATCAGTTTGTACGGGTCCAGCTCTTTCATCAGGACCTTGGCCATGGGCTTGTGCACACGGCCATGGAAGTCGACACCGATGCCGACGTTAGGGCCGACCGCATCACGCACAGCGGCGACGTTGGCCAGGGCCAGGTCGACTTTCTCGAAACTGTCGACGAACTGCAACTCTTCGGTGCCGTTCATTTTCACCGCAGTGAAACCACGGGCTACGGCCTCTTTGGCGGCGCGGGCGGTGTCGGCCGGGCGGTCGCCACCGATCCACGAGTACACACGGATCTTGTCACGTACCTGGCCACCCAGCAGGTCGCTGACCGATACGCCAAGGGCCTTGCCCTTGATGTCCCACAGCGCCTGGTCGATGCCGGCGAGGGCGCTCATGTGCACGGCGCCGCCACGGTAGAAGCCGCCGCGGTAGAGCACGGTCCAGATGTCTTCGATATTGCGTGGGTCTTTGCCGATCAGGTAGTCGGACAGTTCCTCGACCGCAGCGGCCACGGTGTGAGCGCGGCCTTCGACTACGGGCTCACCCCAACCGGTCACGCCCTGGTCGGTTTCGACCTTGAGGAAGCACCAGCGCGGCGGGACGATAAAGGTCGTCAGTTTGGTGATTTTCATCTGTTATCTCTCTTATAGATGCAGCGCCTGTGGGCGCGGAACTTGATCTCAGCTCAGGGCTTTCCAGGCGGCGACATAAGCCTGGGCGCGGCTCGCTACCTGATCCACTGTCATACCCGGTTTGAACAACCCGGAACCCAGCCCGAACCCCTTGGCGCCGGCGTCGATAAACACCTGCATGTTGTCCGGGGTAATGCCGCCCACCGGCAGCAGCAACGTGCCTGCCGGCAATACCGCGAGCCATGCCTTGATCACAGAAGGGCCCATTTGCTCGGCCGGGAACAGCTTCAACACGTCGGCACCTTCGTCCAGCGCGGCGAACGCTTCGGTGGGCGTGGCCACACCCGGCGACAGGTACAGGCCAGCGGCTTTCGCGGCGCGCAAGACCTTGGCATCGCTGTGGGGCATGACGACCACTTGGCCACCGGCGGCTTTCACTTGTTCGACCTGCGCAGGCGTCAACACCGTACCGGCGCCGATCAGGCAATCGGCGGGCAGGCTGTCGCGCAGGGTGCGGATGCTGGTGTAAGGGTCCGGTGAATTGAGCGGGACTTCGATCACGCGAAACCCGGCGTCGTACAGCACCTGGCCGACCGCCTGGGCTTCGTCCGGACGTATGCCGCGAAGAATGGCGATCAAACCGTTTTGTGCGAGTGCTTGCTTGAGCATGTCAGGCCTCCGTTGCAGGTTGAGTGAGCCCGGCGGCCACTGCCAGTTGCCACAGGCCGCGCTCGGTCGCTTCTTGCGCCAGGCTGACGTGGGCGAAACCGCAGAGGGCGAGGGCGCGTTGGTAGCGCGCGCAAAGCGGGCCGGCGCCCACCAGGATGATGGGGATGTGCCGTGCACTGGCTGGCAAGCCGGCCAGTTCATGGCCGATCAGCAGGCCGGACAAGTAATCAGGCTGCTGCTCAGGGGTGAGTTCGGCCGTCAGGCCCAGGGTGCGCGCACTGAACAAGGTCGAGAGCACGCCGCGCTGACCATCTTTTGACAGCGCCACTTGAACGCCGCGGTCAAAAGCCTCGGCCTGGAACTGCTCGGATACCTTTTGCGTACGCCCCAGAAGGCTGTGCTTGCTCAGCACCGCGAACAGTTCACCGGTCATGAAGGTATCGAAGTGGGTGATGCAACCTTCCACCACCTCGACCCATTTGGAATGGCTGCCGGGCAGGCCGATCAGCAATTCGCCGCTGGCCGACAGGCTTTGCAGCACACCCAGCACCTGGGTTTCTTCACCGCGCATCACGTTGGGCAAGCCGACCTGCTCGATGACGCCGGGCACGATATGCACATCGACACCGCGCAGGCTGCGCACCGTGTGCAACGCCTTGCCCAGGCTGGCGACATCGACCGGCGTACTGCGATAGGCCGCTTCGCTCCAGCCCTGGGCGCTGCCGACCATGCCACAGGCGATCACCGGAAGACCGGGTTGGGCGTCAAGCCAATCGCCGCACGCCGCATCGAACGCCAGCTCGAAGCCATCGCTGCAGCGCACACCGGCGATGTCCCGGGGCTCAGAGGGCAAGTGCATGATGCCCGACGCCAGCGAACGCTGTTCCAGCACTGTGCCTGCGGGGCCGAGTTTGTAAGCACGAAGGGAGCTGGTCCCCCAATCGAGCGCGATCAATTGCGCCTGCATCGCTTCACCTGAAATGAGTGGGTGCTGAAAAAAGCAGATGGGCGAATATAAACCTATGGCCGGATATATCTCAATATATAAATAACAGTCCCATATATTGGGAGATTAATGCGCAAATCCCTACAACGTTTCAGGAAAGTTGAGGATTGCGGATTAGACAGGGTGGTTAAAAAGCAGACAGGTCCAGTTCGCGCATCGCACCCATCCAGATCGCATAGTCGGTGTGATCTTTCAGGTCGTCACCGGTTTCGGGGTGCAGGAACACCACCAGCCCATTGCGATGCAAGGCCAGCCACGGCAGCACCACCCCGATGTATTCGGGGTCGAATGCCAGCTGGCAGCTCCAGTCCGGGTGCGGGCCTACAGGACGTTCATGCACGCGGCCCATGCGCAACGGAAACAGTTTCGCGCCGTCTTCGCACAAGGCACGCGCCTGCTCGAGGGTGCTGGCGTCGAAGTAAATATGGGCGTGGTAACCCTTGATACGCTGCATGACGGACTCCGGATCCAATGTGCGGCAAATCCTAGACCGCAATTGACGGCAGGGCCAGTCCGGTCAGGGATTGCGCGCTGCTGGCCTGCTCGGTCACCAGCCAATCGACAAAACGCTCGACCAGCTGGCCCCGGCGTTTGCGCTGGGGCTGCACCACGTAATAGCCGAAGCGCGAGATCACGGTGTCGCTGATCGGCCGGCACAGCCAGTTCTGTTGCAGCAGGTTATCCACCAGATGGCGCCAGCCGATCGCCACACCTTGGCCAGCAATCGCGGCCTGGATCAGCAGGGTGTAGTTGTCGAAGCGCAGTTGGCCGGGGGTGGGCGCGGCAGCGATACCCAGCTCGCGAAACACGCCGCTCCAGTCGAACCACTGGCTGTTGTGTTCCTGGCGCAGGTGCAGCAACGGGCAGTCGTGCAGGGTTTGCACAGTCAATGGCTTGGCCTGGTCCTTGAGCCATTGCGGGCTGCACACCGGGAACACTTCCTCGTTGAACAGCCACAGGCTGTCGCCCTGCTTGAAACGGCCATCGCCAAACAGCACCGCCACGTCGATGTCGCTGCGCAGTGTCGCGTGGTTGCGCTCGCTGGTCACCAGGCTCACGTCCACCTGGGGGTTGGCGGCGTGGAAGCGATGCAAGCGCGGCATCAGCCAGTAGGCGGCGAACGCGAAGTCGGTGGCCACTTGCAGCACTTCATGCTGGTCCTGCTGGGTGATCACGCTCAAGCCGTGGTTAATGGCTTGCAAACCGCCCTGCACATGCTCGAACAGCAAGGCCCCGGCGTCGGTCAGCTCGATCCCGCGATAGATGCGATCAAACAGGCGGATCGCCAACTGTTCTTCCAGACGCTTGATCTGCTGGCTGATCGCCGGCTGAGTGGTGCCCAGCTCCATCGCAGCGGCGGTAAAGCTGCGGTGACGGGCGGCGGCTTCAAACGCACGCAGCAAATCGAGGGATACATCGCCAAGGGTTTCATACATAAGCTGTGCTTATCCTAGACATTGCCGGTGATGGGCTTTACCCCATTTTCCATGGGCTGCATGCTCATTCGCATAAACACCGCCTATGGAATGCCGAAGAACCATGAAGCGCAAGAACATTCTTTTCATCATGGCCGATCAAATGGCCGCGCCGATGCTGCCGTTCTACGGACCTTCCCCGATCAAGCTGCCGAATTTGAGCCGCCTCGCCGAACAGGGCGTGGTGTTCGACGCCGCCTATTGCAACAGCCCGCTGTGTGCACCCTCACGCTTCACCCTGGTGAGCGGCCAACTGCCGAGCAAGATCGGCGCCTACGACAACGCGGCAGATTTCCCCGCCGATGTGCCGACCTATGCCCACTACCTGCGGCGCCTCGGTTATCGCACCGCGCTGTCGGGCAAGATGCACTTCTGCGGCCCCGACCAACTGCACGGCTATGAAGAGCGCCTGACCAGCGACATCTACCCCGCCGACTACGGCTGGGCAGTCAACTGGGATGAGCCGGACGTACGCCCCACCTGGTACCACAACATGTCCTCGGTGCTGCAAGCCGGCCCGTGCGTGCGCACCAACCAGCTGGATTTCGACGAAGAGGTGGTGTTCAAGGCCCAGCAGTATCTGTTCGACCACATCCGCGAAGACGGCGACCAGCCGTTCTGCCTGACCGTGTCGATGACCCATCCCCACGACCCTTACACCATTCCCAAGCCGTTCTGGGACCTGTACGACGACAACGCCATCCCTTTGCCTGCAACGCCGAACCAGGAAGACCTCGACCCGCATTCCCAGCGCCTGCTCAAGGTCTATGACCTGTGGGACAAGCCGCTGCCGGTGGATAAGATTCGCGACGCCCGCCGCGCCTACTTCGGCGCGTGCAGCTACATCGACAGCAATGTCGGCAAGCTGCTGCAAACCCTGGAAGACACCGGCCTGGCCGACGACACCATCATCGTTTTCTCCGGCGACCACGGCGACATGCTCGGTGAACGCGGCCTCTGGTACAAAATGCACTGGTTTGAAATGGCCGCCCGCGTGCCGCTGCTGGTCATCGCGCCAGGACAGTTTGCGCCGGCCCGCGTGACCAAGGCCGTGTCCACCGCCGACCTGCTGCCGACCCTGGTGGAACTGGCCGGCGGCGAGCTGGACCCGCGCCTGCCACTGGACGGTCGCTCGCTGGTCCCGCACTTGCGGGGGCAGGGCGGGCATGACGAAGTCTTTGGTGAATACATGGCCGAAGGCACCATCAGCCCATTGATGATGATTCGCCGTGGCGCCTGCAAATTCATCTACAGCGAAGACGACCCTTGTCTACTGTTCGATGTGCACAACGACCCGCACGAGCGGGAAGACCTCAGCCAGTCACCGGAACACCGGCCACTGTTCGAGGCGTTTTTGAATGAAGCGCGGGCCAAATGGGACATCCCGGCGATCCACCAGCAGGTGCTCGCCAGCCAACGCCGGCGTCGCCTGGTGTTCGAGGCGCTGACCGAAGGCAAGCTGAAGAGCTGGGATCACCAGCCACTGGTAGACGCCAGTCAGCAATACATGCGCAACCATATCGACCTCGACGACCTGGAGCGCAAGGCACGTTATCCACAACCCTGCCAAAACCAATAACACTGAGGGAAGGCCATGCAAAAGTTAACTGCGGTAGTGGGCTTGTTAGTGCTGGGTAGCGCCAATGCGTATGCGGACACCCGCTGTGACACGGTGAAAATGGCCGACCCAGGCTGGAGCGATATCGCCGCCACCAATGCCATCGCCGGTTTTCTGCTGAACGGCATGGGCTACAAGGCCAAGGTCGACACCCTGGCGGTGCCGATTACCTTTGGCGGGCTCAAGGACGGCCAGGTGGATGTGTTCCTGGGTAACTGGATGCCGGCGCAGCAGGGCTTCTACGACAAGTTCGTCGCCAATGGCGATGTGGTGCAACTGGCGAAGAACCTCGACGGTACCGAGTTCACCCTCGCCGTACCGGATTATGTCTGGGATGCGGGGGTGCATGACTTTGCCGACTTGAACAAATTCGCCGATAAGTTCGACAAGAAAATCTACGGCATCGGCTCCGGCGCGCCGGCGAATATCTCGCTGCAGGAGATCATCAAGAAGAATGACTTCGACCTTGGCCAGTGGAAGCTGATCGAGTCCAGCGAACAGGCGATGCTGGCGGAAGTGTCACGGGCGGTGAAGAAGCAGAAATTCGTCACCTTCCTCGGCTGGACACCGCACCCAATGAACGTGCAGTTGAAAATGCACTACCTCAAGGGCGGCGAGAAATACTTCGGTGACACTGGCAGCGTGTATACCTTGACCCGTAAGGGTTATGCGCAGGCTTGCCCTAACGTAGGAAAACTGCTGACCAACCTGAGTTTTACCCAGGAGATGGAGAACAGCATCATGGCTGAGGTGGTCAACAAAAAAGTCAGCAATGCCGAGGCGGCGAAGGCGTGGATCAAGGCGAACCCGGCGGTACTGGATAAATGGTTGGACGGTGTGAAAACCGTGGATGGCAAGGACGCGTTGCCGGCAGTAAAAGCCAAACTCTAGGGCCTTGCGCTATTCCAATATGGGAGGGGGCTTGCTCCCGATAGCGGAGTGCCAGTCAGAGAGATTTGGACGGGTCCACCTATATCGGGAGCAAGCCCCCTCCCACAAGGACCAGTGTGTACTGATACCCTGAGTCAAACCTTTTCAGCCGAGTTATAAATGCCCCGGCCCAACCGCCATACACTCTTCCCCTTCCTCAGTTGGCTCCCGCGCCAAACGCGCGCCAGCGTCGGCCGGGACGCGCTGGTCGGCCTCAGCGGCGCCGTGCTTGCTTTGCCGCAGTCGATTGCCTACGCGCTGATCGCCGGTCTCCCACCGGAATACGGTCTGTACGCCGCCATCCTCCCGGTGCTGATCGCGTGCCTGTGGGGTTCATCCTGGCACCTGATCTGTGGCCCTACGGCGGCGATTTCCATCGTGCTGTACGCCAGCATCAGTCCGTTGGCCGTGCCCGGGTCTCAGGACTACATCACCCTGATCCTATTGCTGACATTCCTGGCCGGGGTGTTCCAGTGGTTACTGGGCATGCTGCGCTTTGGCGCGCTGGTGAACTTCGTCTCACATTCGGTGGTGCTGGGTTTCACCCTGGGCGCCGCCGTGGTGATTGCCCTGGGGCAGTTGCCTAATCTGCTGGGCCTGGATTTACCGAGCCAGGCCACAGCGATCAATAGTCTGCTGGCGCTGATCCACCATAGTGGCGAGTGGGACCACGCCTCCCTCACCCTCGGGCTCGGTACTTTGCTGGTGGGCGCGTTGCTCAAATACCTTGTGCCTCGCTGGCCAACGCTACTGATCGCGCTCGCCTTGGGTAGCCTGGCGGCGTGGCTGTGGCCGGCGATGTTCGGGCATGTAGCGCTGGTCAGTTCGTTTATCGGCAAACTGCCGCCGTTCAGCCCGTTGCCGCTGGATCCGGACATGATCCTGCGCCTGCTGCCCAGCGCTGTTGCGGTGGGCATGCTGGGGCTGGTAACCAGCCTGTCGATTGCCCGCTCGCTATCAGCCCGCTCGCAACAATTGCTCGACGCCAACCAGGAAGTTCGTGCACAGGGTTTATCCAATATCGTTGGCGGATTTTTCTCCGGGTACTTGTCAGCTGGTTCGTTTACTCGCTCCGGCCTCAGCTATGAAGCGGGCGCCTGCTCACCGTTGGCAGGAGTGTTTTCCGCAGTATGGGTGGCCTTGTTTGCGCTGTTTGGCGCCGCACTGATCGCGCACATTCCGATCCCGAGCATGGCCGCCAGCATCTTGCTGATTTCCTGGGGCCTGGTGGATCGCCGGGGTATTCGTGCGTTGTTCCGCGTGAGCCGCGCAGAGTTCGTAGTGATGAGCCTGACCTGCATCGCCACCTTGCTGCTGGAGTTGCAAACGGCGATTTATGCGGGCGTGTTGGCGTCGTTGTTTTTCTACCTCAAGCGCACGTCGCAGCCACGGGTACAGCAATGGCGTGATGGGGAAGAGGATGTGCTGCGCGTCGGTGGGTCGATCTTCTTTGGCGCCAGCCACTACCTGCAAGTGCGCCTGCAAAGCTTGCAAGGTGAGCGGGTGGTGATCGAGGCGCAGCAGATCAATTTTATCGACTATTCCGGGGTGGAGATGCTGCACCAGGAGGCGCGTCGCTTAAGGGGGCTGGGGCGTAGCCTGACACTGCGTCGCGCCAGGCCGCAGGTGGTGGAAGAGTTGAAAAAACTGGAAGGGGCCGACAAATGCCCCATTCATTTCGAAGACTGAATACGGTCAAAATGTGGCAGGGGGCTTGCCCCCGATAATGGTGTGTCAGCCAGCATATTTATAGCTGCCAGGCCGCCATCGGGGGCAAGCCCCCTCCCACATTTTGTTTAGTGTCAGGCCAACTGGCGGCGCAGTTCAGCCAACACCGGCGCCGAATCCGGGCGCACGCCGCGCCACAGGAAGAACGCCTCTGCCGCCTGCTCCACCAGCATGCCCAGGCCGTCCATCGCCACGGCAGCGCCTTGTTCAGCGGCCCAACGGCAGAACGCAGTCGGTTCCTTGGCGTACATCATGTCGTAGCAAAACGTCTTGCCCGGCTCGATCAGGCTGCCGGCAATCGGCGGTACATCGCCTGACAGGCTGGCGGACGTGGCATTGATGATCACGTCCACCGGCTCACGCAGCCAGTCGAAACCACTGGCAGACACGGGGCCCAGGTCGTCGAACAGCTCGGCGAGTAATTCGGCTTTTTCCACGGTGCGGTTGGCGATGATCAACGAGGCGGGTCGTTCAGCCAGCAACGGCTCCAACGCGCCCCTTACCGCGCCACCCGCGCCCAGCAACAGGATGCGCTTGCCTTGCAGATTCAAGCCGGCGTTTACCGTCAGGTCGCGTACCAGGCCGGCACCATCGGTGTTATCGCCGAGCAGTGTGCCGTCAGCCAGTTTGCTTAAGGTGTTCACCGCCCCAGCACGCTGGGCGCGTTCGGTGAGGCTGTTGGCCAGGCGGTAAGCGTCTTCCTTGAACGGCACGGTGACGTTGGCACCTCGGCCCTGTTGGAAAAACTCACGGGCACAGCCGGTGAAATCCTCCAGAGGCGCGAGCAAGGTGCTGTAGTCCAGTTGCTCGCCGGTCTGCTCGGCGAACATACGGTGAATCAGCGGCGACTTGCTGTGGCCGATGGGGTTGCCGAACACCACATAACGATCCATCAGACAGCCGCCTTGGGCGCGGCGACGCCAAGCCAGTCGCGGTCTTGCAGGAAGTAGTCGGTGAGGCGCGCTTCTTCGCTGCCGGCCTCGGCTTTCCAGTCGTAGCTCCAGCGCACTTGGGGCGGCAGCGACATCAGGATCGACTCCGTGCGCCCGCCCGATTGCAGGCCGAACAGGGTGCCACGGTCGTAGACCAGGTTGAATTCAACGTAGCGGCCGCGACGGAATTCCTGGAACTGGCGTTGCTGTTCGGTATAAGCACTGGCTTTGCGGCGCTGCACAATCGGCAGGTAGGCGTCGATGTAGGCATCGCCGATGGCGCGGATAAACGCGAAGCAGGTGTCGAAGTCCCACTCGTTCAAATCATCGAAGAACAGGCCGCCGATACCTCGGGGCTCGTTGCGATGCTTGATATGGAAGTAGGTGTCGCACCAGGCCTTGTAGCGCGAGTACACGTCCGGGCCGAAGGGCGCGCAGGCCTGCTCGGCCACGCGGTGCCAGTGGATGCAGTCTTCTGCGTTGCCGTAGTAGGGCGTGAGGTCGAAGCCACCACCGAACCACCACACCGGCTCTTCGCCTTCTTTTTCGGCGATGAAAAAACGTACGTTGGCGTGGGACGTCGGCACATGTGGGTTGTGCGGATGAATCACCAGCGACACGCCCAGGGCTTCAAACCCACGACCGGCCAGCTCGGGGCGATGCGCACTGGCTGACGGTGGGAGGCCGCTGCCGAACACGTGGGAAAAGTTAACGCCGCCCTTTTCGATGACCGAGCCGTTTTCGATCACACGGGTACGACCGCCACCGCCGGCAGGCCGGGTCCAGGCGTCTTCGATAAAGCGAGTGTCCGTCTCGAAGGTTTCCAGGGCGCTGCAAATGCGGTCTTGCAGGTCGAGCAGGTAGGCTTTGACAGCCTCGGTGCGAGTAGTCATGACATCACCTTGAATCGGGCAAAGCTACGCGAGGCCACAGGGCGTCGGCGGCAAATGGGCGCACAGGATACCACTGCACTCCATGTCGCCACAGTTGACGAAGATCACGCTTAGGAGTCCGATAGGGAGCTACGCGAGATCGACCCAAGGAGATGTGCAGATGGCCAAACGTATCCAGTTCAGCGCCCATGGCGGCCCCGACGTACTTGAATATGTGGACTACACACCGGCAGAGCCGGGCCCGCAGCAGGTTCGAGTGCGTAACGAGGCGATTGGCCTGAACTTCATCGATACCTATTTCCGCAGCGGCCTTTACGCGCCGCCTGCCCTGCCATCGGGGCTGGGCGCAGAAGGCGCCGGTGTGGTTGATGCGGTGGGCAGCGAAGTCACGCAATTTAAAGTTGGCGACCGCGTGGCCTACGGCAGTGGACCACTGGGTGCATACAGCGAACTGCATGTACTGCCCGCCGCCAACCTGGTGCACCTGCCGGACGACATCAGCTTCGAACAAGCCGCCGGCGCCATGCTCAAGGGCCTGACCGTGCAATACCTGCTGCGCCAGACCTATGAGTTGAAAGGTGGCGAGACCATCCTGTTTCACGCCGCCGCCGGTGGCGTGGGCTCCCTGGCCTGCCAATGGGCCAAGGCATTGGGTGTGAAGCTGATCGGTACCGTCAGCTCGCCAGAAAAAGCCGCCCTGGCCAAATCCCTCGGCGCGTGGGAAACCATCGACTACAGCAAGGAAAACGTCGCACAACGCGTGCTGGAATTGACCGACGGCAAAAAGGTGTCCGTGGTGTACGACGGCGTCGGCAAGGACACGTGGCTGACCTCATTGGACAGCGTGGCGCCACGTGGTCTGGTGGTGAGCTTTGGCAATGCTTCGGGCGCGGTGGATGGGGTGAACCTGGGGATACTCGCGGCCAAAGGCTCGCTGTACGTGACACGGCCGACCCTGGCGACCTACGCCAACAATCCGGCGAACTTGCAGGTAATGGCGGATGACCTGTTTTCGATGATCAAGAGCGGCAAAGTGCGCATTGATATCAACCAGCGGTATTCGCTGGCGGACGCGGCGAAGGCACAGACGGAGTTGTCGGGGCGGCGTACCACCGGGTCGACAATTCTGTTGCCTTGAGGGCCTCTTCGGGGGCAAGCCCCTCTTACATTTGACCCTGTTTCATAACGGACACGGTTCAAATGTAGGAGGGGACTTGCCCGCGATGGGTGCGACACGGTCTCAGGAAGGCCGCACCACCTCACCCGTTGCCAAATCGCGAATCAGGCTGGGGTTCTTGCGTCCACCCAGGGCACCACCCAAAACCAAATCCACCTGCCCGCGGAAATACTGCTCCACACGAATCCGCGTGCGTGCCGCCGGGCGGCCCTGAGGGTTGGCTGAGGTAGAAATCAACGGTCCCACCAGCGCGCACAAATCCCGCACCAGTGGATGATCGCTCACCCGCAGCGCCACCGTGTCGTGCACACCGGTGACCCATTCCGGCAACAAATCCTGATGCGGCACCAGCCACGTATTCGGCCCAGGCCAGGTGCTGGCCATGCGTTCGATCCAGGTATCCGGGAAGTCTTCGAACAGAAAGTCGAACTGGCGAATATTGTCTGCCACCAGGATCAGGCCCTTGTCCACCGAACGGTTCTTGATCGCCAGCAGCCGATCCACCGCCTCTTCGTTCCAAGGATCACAGCCCAGGCCCCAGACCGCTTCGGTTGGATAGGCAATCACCGCGCCTGCGCGAATTTCTCGTGCGGCTTCCAGCACACGCCACCTATTGACCATTGTTTACTCTCCGGACTAAAGCTCTGGGCAGTTTACCGATCTTCTTTACAAAACCTAGTTCCAAAAAACTGGCAGCTACAAAAGCTGGCCGCGCGCAAGCCAGCGCCCGCTTTCGCAGATCACTTGGCCTTCAAGCTCCAACTCCGTGAGGGTCGCCAGCACCTGGGCCAACGACCGCCCGCTGGCAAGCGCCAAGGCTTCGCTGGTATGGGGGGCCGCGTGCAACAGCGCCACCAACGGATGTATGACGGGCGTCGGCACCGGGCGCGACAACGCCTGCCAGCCACGCAAACCTTCGAGGATGTGTTCAATGGTCTCCACCAGCATCGCGCCATCACGGATCAACTGGTGACAACCCTTGGCCCCGGGATGATGGATGGAGCCCGGGATTGCATACACCTCGCGCCCTTGCTCGGCCGCGAGCTTGGCGGTGATCAGCGAGCCGCTGGCCATGCTGGCTTCCACCACCAGCACGCCCAGGGACAGGCCGCTGATAATACGGTTGCGCCGCGGGAAGTTACCGGCCTGCGGCGCGGCGTCCAGCGGGAACTCGGAAACCACGGCGCTGCCTTGGGCAATCATCGCCGCTGCGAGCCGCCGATGACGCTGTGGATAAAGATTTTCCAGGCCCGTGCCAAGCACGCCGATTGTATGCCCTCCAACATCCAACGCTGCTTGATGGGCCGCACCGTCAATACCCAGCGCAAGGCCACTGGTGATGACAAAACCGGCGCTCGCCAGGCTGCGGGAAAATGCAGCCGCAGTGTCCATGCCCGGGCGGGACGCACGGCGGCTGCCGACCATCGCCAGTTGCGGTTTTTCCAGGATCCCGGGGTCACCGGCGACGAATAAAAGCGGCGGTGCGTCATCTATCTGGGCGAGCAGTGCCGGGTACTCAGGTTGGTCCCACATCAGCAAATGCTGGGCCGGACGTTCCAACCAAGCCAATGCCTCACTGGCACCGTCGCGGATTTCATGGCTACGGCGGGCATCGGCGCTGATCGGTGACAATCCCAAGGAGCGCCACGCGCCGGCAGGGGCACTGATGGCCTTTGAAGCACTGCCGAACGCTTCGATCAACAAGCGAAAACGCTTCGGGCCTACTTCCGGCAGCCTGTGCAAGCGTAGGCGGGCTTCCAGTTCTGAAGGGGAAATTTCATTGCTGTTTATCGGAAACATCTGATCATCCTTGACCGGAACAAGCTGTGGATAACTCTGTTGGTAACTTATTTAGCAGGCTATTTATTGCGATTGAGGGACAGTCTCGAAACGGTCCTTTACCGCCAGTGGGCGCGAGGCAGTCAGGACCAGGCCGTAGCTGAGTTTTTCGTAGGTGCGAAACACCAGTAGGGTGCCGGCACGCTCATCGGGAAGCTTCACCTGGTTGCCGGCGAGGGTATCGCGCACGGTGGCGCCAGTTTTGATAACGGTCAGCAACTGGCCTTCGACCAGGCCATCGCGACGACCTTTATTCAGGGTCACGGCGTCCAGTACGCCGATCTGGGTAACACCCTTGGGGACGTCAATGATATGTCCTTGTATAAAAGGCGCGGGCTTCGCCCGTTCCAGGTGGTCCGGTGCAACGGGCGGTTGATCACGGAGCAAACGGTCGCCGGGACGTACCTCCTGGGTAACGCGCTGCAGGGCCAGGGTGCTGAGGTCGCCTGCCGTCACAAACCGTGCGGTGCCGATGTCGTCGGCGTTAATCCCCAACAGCTCCTGGGTTTGCGGGTCGGTGTAGACCTTGCCTCGGCGAAAGATCCCATAGCTTGGCTGGGCCGGGTCCAACACGCCCCTGGCGTATGCGCGCTCACCTTGGGCACCCAACACCCGCCCTGCCTCTGCGGCGACAATGTACGGCGCGTTGTCCAGGTCCAGGGGCGAATCGAGAATACGGTTATGCAGTAAAAAGCGCTGGATGGCCTGTTGCGTCGGTTGATCCAGGTGCCGGCCGGGCTGGGGAAGCAGGGCCATGGCAAACGGGGCCCATAGCAGCAAGACGAGTAGCGATTTCCTCATGGGGTGAATCTCCTTTATTATGTGCGTTCGCGTGAAATGCCAGAGCCTTCGCGGCTTTCGGGCGTTTCACACCGGCCGTATGGGTCCATTCCCACCGCCGATTTGCCTCTACCTCACATGTGCAGCAATTACGCTTATGGCTATTTTGAACATCCTCGAATTCCCCGACTCGCGCCTGCGCACGATCGCCAAACCGGTGGCCGTAGTGGACGACAAGGTTCGTCAGTTGGTCGATGACATGTTTGAAACAATGTATGAAGCCCCGGGTATTGGCCTCGCCGCCACCCAGGTCAACGTGCATCAGCGCGTCGTGGTCATGGACCTGTCGGAAGACCGCAGCGAACCACGGGTGTACATCAACCCCGAGTTCGAACCGCTGACCGACGAGATGGGCGAATACCAGGAAGGTTGCCTGTCGGTGCCGGAGTTCTACGAAAACGTCGAACGCCCACTACGTGTGAAGATCAAGGCGCTGGACCGCGACGGCAAGCCGTTCGAACTGATCGCCGAAGGCCTGTTGGCGGTGTGCATCCAGCACGAATGCGACCACCTCAACGGCAAGCTGTTTGTCGATTACCTGTCCACGCTCAAGCGTGACCGGATCAAGAAGAAGCTGGAAAAAAAGCATCGCCAGCAAGCTTGATGCCCTCCTTCCAAAGGCTTGCTGCGGCAAGCCTTTTTCTTTTGTGACTGTTTTTAACCGAGAACTCCCATGACCGAGCCACTGCGCATTGTTTTTGCCGGCACTCCTGAATTTGCCGCCGAACACCTCAAGGCCCTGCTTGCCAGCCCTTATGACATCGTCGCGGTGTACACCCAGCCGGATCGCCCGGCCGGTCGCGGGCAAAAACTGATGCCGAGCCCGGTCAAGCAGTTGGCGGTTGAGCACAACATCCCCGTGCTGCAACCGCCGAGCCTGCGCAACGCCGAGGCCCAGGCTGAACTGGCGGCGCTGCAACCGGACTTGCTGGTGGTGGTGGCCTACGGTTTGATCCTGCCCCAGGTCGTGCTGGATATTCCACGCCTGGGGTGTATCAACAGCCACGCCTCACTGCTGCCACGCTGGCGCGGTGCGGCGCCGATCCAGCGTGCCGTGGAGGCAGGCGACAGCGAAAGCGGCGTGACCGTAATGCGCATGGAGGCGGGTTTGGACACCGGCCCGATGCTGCTCAAAGTCACCACCCCGATCACGACCGCAGACACGGGTGGCAGCCTGCACGACCGTCTCGCCGAGATGGGCCCGCCCGCCGTGATCCAGGCAATCGCCGGCCTCGCTGCCGGAACCCTGGAAGGCGAGGTGCAGGACGACAGCCTGGCCACCTACGCCCACAAACTGAACAAGGATGAAGCCCGCATTGACTGGAGCCGCCCGGCGGTGGAGCTGGAACGTCTGGTACGTGCGTTCAACCCATGGCCGATCTGCCACAGCACCCTCAATGGCGAAGCCTTGAAGGTATTGGCCGCGACCCTGGCCGACGGCAAAGGCGCACCCGGTGAAATCATCGGCGCCAGCAAGGACGGCCTGCTGGTCGCTTGCGGCGAACAGGCTCTGTGCCTGACCCGTCTGCAATTGCCCGGTGGCAAGGCGCTTAATTTCAGCGATTTGTATAACAGTCGCCGTGAGAAATTTTCCCAGGGCACGATCCTCGGGGTGGCAACTCAATGAACCCACGTCTGGCCGCCGCCAAGGCTCTCGCCGCCGTACTCAACGGCAAGGCTTCGCTGAACAGTTCGCTGCCCACGCAGTTGGACAAGGTCGAAGACCGCGATCGCGGTTTCACCCAGGACCTGGCCTTCGGCACCGCCCGCTGGCAACCAAGGTTGTCGGCGCTGGCAGCCAAGCTGCTGCAAAAGCCGTTCAAGGCGGCCGATGCGGATGTCGAGGCGCTGCTGCTGGTCGGGCTCTATCAGTTGCTCTACACCCGCGTACCGGCCCACGCCGCCATTGGTGAGACCGTCGGTTGCGCCGACAAGCTGAAAAAGCCCTGGGCCAAGGCCCTGCTCAACGCGGTACTACGCCGCGCCCAGCGCGAAGGCGAAGCGCTGCTGGCCGAGTTGGAACATGACCCGGTGGTGCGCACCGCTCATCCGCGCTGGCTGCAAAAATCCCTGAAGGCCTTCTGGCCCGAGCAATGGGAAGCCATTTGCGCAGCCAACAATGCGCACCCGCCGATGATCCTGCGGGTCAACCGTCGACATCACAGCCGTGATGCGTACCTGCAATTGCTGATGAACGCAGGCATCGACGCCACGCCATGCGTGTACAGCACCGACGGCATCGTGCTGGAAGCGGCCGCCGACGTACGCAGCCTGCCGGGCTTCGCCGAAGGTTGGATCAGTGTGCAGGATGAAGCCGCGCAACTGGCCGCCGACCTGCTCGACCTGGCTCCCGGCCAGCGTGTGCTGGACGCCTGCTGTGCTCCGGGCGGTAAGACATGTCACATCCTCGAAGTCGAAAAGGACCTCGCCGGTGTAGTGGCTGTCGATCTGGAAGCCAAGCGCTTGGTGCGTGTACGGGAAAACCTCGCACGCCTGGGCCTCAGCGCCGAACTGATCGCCGCCGACGGCCGCGACACCGCCACTTGGTGGGACGGCAAACCGTTCCAACGCATCCTGCTCGACGCGCCGTGTTCGGCCACCGGTGTGATCCGCCGCCACCCGGACATCAAGCTCACTCGCCAACCCGACGACATCGCGGCCCTGGCGGTGCTGCAAGGTGAACTGCTCGATGCAATGTGGCCGACCCTGGAAGTCGGCGGCATCCTGCTCTACGCCACCTGCTCCACCTTGCCCACCGAAAACACCGAGGTGATCGAAGCCTTTCTTGCCCGCACCAGCGGCGCCCGGGAACTGGACCTCGCCACGGCAGCCGGTATCAAGCAGCCCCATGGCCGCCAGTTACTTGCGCAGGAAGGCGGGCATGATGGTTTCTACTACGCCAAACTGATCAAGATCGCCGCCGCGCGCGGCTGAACGGGTTTAAGGGAGTGACCGGATGAAAATCATCATCCTTGGAGCAGGGCAGGTTGGCGGCACACTGGCCGAACATTTGGCCAGTGAAGCCAATGACATCACCGTGGTCGACACCGATGCCGAGCGCCTGCGCAACTTGGGTGACCGCCTGGACATCCGCACCGTACAAGGTCGTGCGTCGTTTCCTACCGTGCTGCGTCAGGCGGGTGCCGACGATGCCGACATGCTGGTCGCGGTCACCAACAGTGACGAGACCAATATGGTCGCCTGCCAGGTCGCCCACACCCTGTTCCACACCCCGACCAAGATCGCCCGGGTGCGTGAAGCGGCCTACCTGACACGCGCCGGCCTGTTCGATAACGACGCTATTCCGGTTGACGTGCTGATCAGCCCGGAACAAGTGGTGACCCACTACATCAAGCGCCTGATTGAAATTCCGGGCGCCTTGCAAGTGATCGACTTCGCTGGCGGCAAGGCGCAATTGGTCGCCGTGAAGGCCTACTACGGTGGGCCGCTGGTGGGTCAGCAATTGCGTCAACTGCGTGAACACATGCCGAATGTGGAAACCCGCGTAGCCGCCATTTTCCGACGTGACCGACCGATCCTGCCCCAGGGTGATACGGTGATCGAGGCAGACGACGAAGTATTCTTCATCGCTGCCAAAGCGAATATTCGTGCAGTCATGAGTGAAATGCGTCGGCTCGATGAGAACTACAAACGCATCGTCATCGCCGGCGGCGGGCAGATTGGCGAACGCCTGGCCGAAGCGATCGAGAGTCGCTACCAGGTGAAAATCATCGAGATGAGCCCGGCACGCTGCCGGCATTTGTCCGACACCCTGGACAGCACCGTCGTACTGCAAGGCAGTGCCTCGGACCGCGACCTGCTGATGGAAGAAAACATCGCCGACGCCGACATCTTCCTGGCCCTGACCAACGATGACGAGGCCAACATCATGTCGTCGCTGCTGGCCAAGCGGCTGGGGGCGAAGAAGGTGATGACCATCATCAACAACCCGGCCTATGTCGACCTGATCCAGGGCGGCGATATCGACATCGCTATCAGCCCGCAACTGGCCACCATCGGTACCTTGCTCGCCCACGTACGCCGTGGCGACATAGTCAGCGTGCACTCCCTGCGCCGGGGTGCGGCGGAGGCCATCGAGGCAATTGCCCACGGTGATTCGAAGTCGAGCAAAGTGATCGGCAAGGCCATCCGCGATATAGGCCTGCCGCCGGGCACCACCATTGGCGCAATCATTCGTGATGAGGAAGTGATCATCGCCCACGACGACACGGTGATCGCCACGGGTGACCACGTGATCCTGTTCCTGGTGGATAAAAAACATATCCGCGATGTGGAGAAGTTGTTCCACGTGGGATTGAGCTTTTTCTGATCAAACGGAGTGACCGACATGCTCGAATCCCTGGAAAAAATGCTCGCCAAGGGTGTGGATAACTCGCTGCTGCGCTTTGGGCTGGGCAAGGGTTACCTGGACCTGAAGGACAACGCCAAGGCGGCGGAGCATTTGCAGAAATGCGTCGAGTTCGATCCGAAGTATTCGGCGGCATGGAAGTTGTTGGGCAAGGCGCAATTGGGGCAGGGTGATAACGCCGCAGCGCGACAGGCGTGGGAGAAGGGCATCGAAGCGGCCTTGGCCCATGGTGACAAGCAGGCCGAGAAAGAGATGACGGTGTTCCTGAAGAAACTCGACCGCCAGGTCTAAGCAGATCGAAAATGTGGGAGGGGGCTTGCTCCCGATAGCGGTGGATCAGTCAAATATGCATTGGCTGACACACTGCTATCGGGAGCAAGCCCCCTCCCACATTTGGTTTTGCGTTGTTTTTGGGTCAGCAGTGGGTCAATACCACCGCTCCTCACCCGGCGGGCGTTTCTTGAAGCGCTTCATGCTCCACATGTACTGGCTCGGGTAAGCGCCGACATAGCGCTCCACTACCTTGCTCATTGCCGCGCAGGAGGTGGCGGTGTCGGTGCTGTACATGTCTTCCGGTGCCGCCTCCAGGATCACTTTGTAGCCCGAACCGTCCGGCAGCCGCAGTGCGTGCAGGAACACCCCCACGGCCTTGTGGCCGGCGAGCATGTTTGGCACGAACTTGCTGGTGAGTGCCTGGGTGGCGAAGAACGGCACGAAGATCCCGGCGGATTCGGCCGGCTCCGGGTCCGCCGGAATGCCCACCTGGCCGCCTTTGCGTACTTCCTTGATCACACTGAGGATGCCTTCCTTGGTGGACGCCGCCACGCGGTTGCCCAGTTGCACACGCTGCTTGCGCAGCAATTCATCCACTGCCTTGAGCTTGGGCGGGCGGTAAAAAATGATCGGCTTGCACTGGCTGCAATAGAAGTGGTTCAACACCTCCCAATTACCCAGATGGCTGGTGATGCCGACCACACCTTTGCCCGAGGCCAGGGCTTCGTGCAGCACCTCAAGGCCTTCGACTTCGCGCACCAGGTCGATGGAGCGCTGGGCCGGCCAGATCCAGGCGCAGGCGCTTTCGGTCAGGGACTTGCCGATGTCCTTCAGGCTCTGGCCGACCAGGCGCTCGCGCGCGGCGGGGTCCATGTCGGGGAAGCATTTTGAGAGGTTGATCCGCACCGTGTCACGGGAGCGGTTGGGGGTTTTCCACATGATCCAGCCGATGGCCGAACCCACGGCTTGCACCGCGCGCCATGGCAGCAGGGCAAACAACCGAAGAGCGCCTACCAGCAAGGCGCCTTTAAACTTTTCCACAGGTCACTCCTGATCGTGTGTGGTGCGCAAAGCCGCCATTCTAACCGGCGTTGGCCAAGTCCGCGTAACGGTCGCAGTCCTGAGTGTGGTCCATGACCATGCCCGAGGCCTGCATGAACGCGTAACAAATGGTCGGGCCGACAAAGGTGAAGCCGGCTTTCTTGAGTGCTTTGCTCATGGCTTCAGCCTCCGGCGTAATCGCCGGCACTTCGCTGCGATCCTTGAAATGGTTGACCTTGGGCACTCCGCCGACAAACGACCAGAGCAACCCCACCGGGTCCTCCAGCGCCAGCCAGGCCGCGGCGTTGCGCCGGGTCGCGTTGAGCTTGATGCGGTTACGCACAATGCCTGGATCGAGCATCAGTGCTTCGATCTCAGCGTCGGTCAGCTGTGCCAGACGCCGGGCATCAAAACCAAACAAGACCTTTCGATAATGCTCGCGTTTGCGTAAAACGGTGATCCAGGACAGGCCCGCCTGGAACCCTTCCAGTAAAAGCAACTCGAACAAACCCTGCGCATCGCGCAGCGGCGTTCCCCACTCCTGATCGTGATAAGCCATGTACAGCGGATCTTCAGAACACCAAAAGCAGCGTGGCATAAGGCTCCAGGGGATGGTGGCGCGGCCGAATCGGGTATACTCCCGCTCTTTAAATCGCAGCCCAAGTAACAGGTGAATTTCGTGAGCCAGCCTACGCCAGCCGTGCGTACCTTCCAAGACTTGATCCTCGCCCTCCAGCAATACTGGGCCGAGCAAGGTTGTGTGGTACTTCAGCCCTACGATATGGAAGTAGGCGCCGGCACTTTCCACACCGCTACATTCCTGCGGGCCATCGGCCCGGAAACCTGGAACGCCGCTTACGTGCAGCCCAGTCGTCGACCGACTGACGGCCGCTACGGCGAAAACCCGAACCGTCTGCAGCACTACTATCAGTTCCAGGTAGTCCTGAAGCCGAACCCGGACAACTTCCAGGAACTGTACCTGGGCTCGCTCAAGCACGTGGGCCTGGACCCTCTGGTACACGACATCCGTTTCGTCGAAGACAACTGGGAATCGCCAACTCTCGGCGCCTGGGGCTTGGGCTGGGAAGTCTGGCTCAATGGCATGGAAGTCACGCAGTTCACCTACTTCCAGCAGGCCGGTGGCATCGAATGCTACCCAGTGACCGGCGAGATCACCTACGGTCTTGAGCGCCTGGCCATGTACCTGCAGGGCGTGGATTCGGTCTACGACCTGGTGTGGGCTGACGGCCCGTTCGGCAAAGTGACCTATGGCGATGTGTTCCACCAGAACGAAGTGGAGCAATCGACCTACAACTTCGAACACGCCAACGTCGAGAAGCTGTTCGAACTGTTCGACTTCTATGAAAGCGAAGCCAAGCGCCTGATCGAACTCGACCAGCCGCTGCCGTTGCCAAGCTATGAAATGGTGTTGAAGGCGTCCCATACCTTCAACCTGCTGGACGCCCGCCGTGCCATCTCGGTAACCGCGCGTCAGCAATACATCCTGCGTGTACGCACCCTGGCACGTTCCGTCGCCCAAGCCTACCTGCTGGCTCGCGCCAAGCTGGGCTTCCCGATGGCCACCCCGGACCTGCGTGATGAAGTGTTGGCTAAGCTGGAGGCTGCACAATGAGTGCTCAAGATTTCCTGGTTGAACTGGGCACCGAAGAGCTGCCACCCAAGGCACTCAATACCCTGGCCGATGCGTTCCTGGCCGGTATCGAAAAAGGCCTGCAGAGCGCCGGCCTGAAGTTTGAAGCGAAAAAAGTCTACGCCGCGCCGCGCCGCCTGGCCGTGTTGCTGACCGCGCTGGAAACCCAGCAGCCGGACCGCAGCATCAACCTCGACGGCCCGCCACGCCAGGCGGCTTTCGACGCCGAAGGCAACCCGACTCAAGCCGCGCTGGGCTTCGCCAAGAAATGTGGCGTGGAGCTGAGCGAGATCGACCAGAGCGGCCCGAAACTGCGGTTCAGCCAGGTCATCAAAGGCAAGCCGACCGCCAGCCTGTTGCCGACCATCGTCGAAGACTCCCTGAACGACCTGCCGATCCCTAAGCGCATGCGCTGGGGCGCGCGCAAGGAAGAGTTTGTGCGCCCAACCCAGTGGCTGGTGATGCTGCTCGGTGACCAGGTCATCGACTGCACCATCCTCGCCCAGAAGGCTGGCCGTGATTCCCGTGGTCACCGCTTCCACCACCCAGAAGCGGTGCGCATCACTTCGCCGGCTAACTATGCCGCCGATCTGCGCGCGGCTTACGTGCTGGCCGATGCCAACGAGCGTCGCGAGCTGATCAGCAAGCGCACCGAAGAGCTGGCCCGCCTGCAGGAAGGCACCGCCATCGTGCCGCCAAGCCTGCTCGACGAAGTGACCGCGCTGGTTGAATGGCCAGTTCCGCTGGTGTGCTCGTTCGAAGAACGTTTCCTCGAGGTGCCGCAGGAAGCGCTGATCACCACCATGCAGGACAACCAGAAGTATTTCTGCCTGCTGGACGTGGACGGTAAGTTGCTGCCGCGCTTTATCACCGTGGCCAACATCGAAAGCAAGGACCCCCAGCAGATCATCGCCGGTAACGAAAAAGTCGTTCGCCCGCGCCTGACTGACGCCGAGTTCTTCTTCAAGCAAGACAAGAAGCAGAAACTCGAAGACTTCAACCTGCGCCTGCAAAACGTGGTGTTCCAGGAAAAACTCGGCAGCGTCTACGACAAGGCTGTGCGCGTTTCCAAGCTGGCGGCCTACATTGCCCCACGCATTGGCGGTGATGCCGCCTGGGCTACGCGTGCAGGCTTGCTGTCCAAGTGCGACCTGGCCACCGAGATGGTCGGCGAGTTCCCGGAGATGCAAGGCGTTGCCGGTTACTACTACGCCCTCAACGATGGCGAGCCGAACGATGTCGCCCTGGCGCTGAACGAGCAGTACATGCCGCGCGGTGCCGGTGCCGAGCTGCCGACCACCCTGACCGGTGCGGCCGTGGCCATCGCCGACAAGCTGGATACCCTCGTCGGTATCTTCGGTATCGGCATGCTGCCCACCGGTAGCAAAGACCCGTATGCCCTGCGTCGTGCGGCCCTGGGCGTACTGCGTATCCTGATCGACAAGAAGCTGGACCTCGACCTGACCCAGGCCGTGGTGTTCGCGGTCGGCCAGTTCGGTGGCAAGGTCAAGCAAGCCGGCCTGGCCGAGCAAGTGCTGGAATTCGTGTTCGACCGCCTACGTGCGCGTTATGAAGATGAAGGCGTGGACGTTTCCGTCTACCTGTCGGTACGTGCCCTGCAACCGGGTTCGGCGCTGGACTTCGATCAACGCGTACAAGCCGTACAGGCGTTCCGCAAGCTGCCGGAAGCCGATGCCCTGGCCGCCGTGAACAAGCGTGTGTCGAACCTGCTGAGCAAGGCCGAAGGCCTGGGCAACGCCGATGTCGACCCTGGCCTGTTTGCCGACGCCAAGGAGTTCTCGCTGAACTCGGCCATTGCCAAGGCAGAGAATGCGGTGAAGCCGCTGATCGCCGAACGCAATTACGCCGAGGCCCTGGCACGCCTGGCCACCTTGCGTGAGCCGGTGGATGCGTTCTTCGAAGCGGTGATGATCAATGCCGAAGATGCCGGCGTGCGGAAAAACCGCTACGCCATGCTGGCGCGTCTGCGTGGCTTGTTCGTCAACATCGCTGACATTTCGACGCTGAGCTGAGCATGTTGAAACTGCTGATTCTCGATCGGGACGGGGTGATCAACTACGACTCCGACGCTTACATCAAGTCGGTGGCGGAATGGATTCCACTGCCCGGTTCGATCGAGGCCATCACGCAGTTGAGCAAAGCCGGCTGGACGGTGGCCATCGCCACCAACCAGTCCGGCATAGCCCGCGGCTACTACGACATCGCTACCCTGGACGCCATGCACGCGCGCTTGCGCACGCTGGTGGCGGAGCAGGGCGGTGAGGTGGGGTTGGTGGTGTACTGCCCTCACGGGCCGGATGAGGGCTGCAATTGCCGCAAACCCAAGCCTGGCATGTTGAAAACCATTGCAGAACATTACAAGGTGCCCTTGGCTGGGATATGGTTCGTCGGGGACAGCCTCGGTGACCTGGAGGCGGCCAAAGCCGTCGACTCTCAGCCAGTTTTGGTAAAGACCGGGAAAGGCGAAAAGACCCAGGCGAAAAACCTGCCGGTAGGCACCTTGATTTTTGACGATCTGGCGGCGGTTGCCGCAGAACTTATCAACAACTAGCCGCCCTCGACTTCCTGACCAAGGACTGTTCGGGAGTGCGCTTTTAACAGGCGGGCCATGTCCCGCAACGGTAAATGCCGCCATGTCGATTTTGCAGGCCATCAGAACCTTTTTCTTTTACCTGCTGCTGGGCACCAGTTCGTTTCTCTGGTGCACCCTGAGCTTTTTTATTGCGCCGTTTCTCCCGTTCAAGGCGCGCTATCGCTTTATCAACGTCTATTGGTGCCGCTGCGCGTTGTGGCTGACCAAGGTGTTCCTGAACATTCGTTTCGAGATCAAGGGCGCGGAAAACGTACCGGACCAGCCCTGCGTGATTCTGTCGAATCACCAGAGCACCTGGGAGACCTTCTTCCTCTCGGCTTACTTCTCGCCGTTGAGCCAAGTGCTCAAGCGTGAACTGCTGTACGTGCCGTTCTTCGGCTGGGCCATGGCCATGTTGCGCCCGATCGCTATCGACCGTGACAACCCCAAGGCGGCGCTCAAGCATGTCGCCAAGAAGGGCGATGAACTGCTCAAGGATGGCGTGTGGGTACTGATCTTTCCGGAAGGCACACGGGTCCCCTTTGGGACCGTGGGCAAGTTCTCCCGAGGGGGTACGGCATTGGCGGTCAATGCCAACCTGCCGGTGCTGCCGATTGCGCATAACGCCGGCAAGTTCTGGCCGAAGACCGGTTGGGCAAAACGCGAGGGCACCATCACTGTGGTGATTGGCGAGCCAATGTACGCAGAAGGCGAAGGCCCACGCGCCATTGCCGCGCTGAATGACCGTGCCCAGGCATGGAATGAAGCGCAGCAGCGGGCCATGGGTTCCCTGCCGCCGGAGCCGGTGGTGGTGGATACGCCGGTGGTATGAGCATCTGTGGATAACCTGTGTACGGTTTGTTGGCGAATTGGCTTTTTTTGATCCTAATAAGTTGATTTACTTAGATATTTCTAAAGATCATAAAATCGCGGAAAACGTGCATAAGTTTTTTCCGCATTAAAAAACCGGTCCTTGAGACCGGTTTTTTATGCACAGCAGAAAAGTACGTTTTAGCCGTCGTCCAGCAAGGGCAGCTGCAGACTGAACGTAGTGCCTTTGCCCACGGTGCTTTCACACTCGATACGGCCCCCATGACGCTCCACGACCGCCTTGACCATGCTCAGTCCCAAGCCCAACCCTTCGCTGCCTTGGGCCGAGTCAAAGCGCTTGTACTGGCTGAAGAGCTCAGGCAAATCCTCGGCGGCTATCCCCGGCCCCTGGTCGCTGATGCGGCATTCCAACCAGCCTTGCGCGCTGCTGTGTCGCAGCCGGACAGTGGTACCGGACGGGGAGTATTTGATCGCGTTCTCCAACACGTTGAACAATGCGCGGGTGAGCAGCGATTGATCGGCTGACACCATCCCTTCGTCGGCCTCGTCCAGATCGTGGACCAAGTGAATACCTTTGAGCTGGGCGATCACTGCCACCTGATCAAAGGCATCCATTACCAACATGGCGAACAGCGTAGGCTCGAACTGGTAGCCATCGGCCTCGGCTTTCGCCAGTTGCACAAACGATTCGGTCAGGCTCAAGGCACGGCGTACTTGCTGCTCGATCTGGGCAAATATCGGCGACTCACTGTTGTGCACATCCAACAGTGCGAGGATCGCCGAGTGGGGTGCACGCAAGTCGTGGGAGAGGAAGCGCAACATGGTTTCCCGATGCTGCTGGGCCTCGCGTTCCTGGCTCAGGTCGGTGAGGCTCAGCAGCCAGCCAAGCGCGACATCCCCTTCGGCCGGCAGCAACGGGGCAAGTTCCATGCGTAAGCTACGCTGGTGAATATCACGAAACTCAACGAGTTCCAGCGTTGAGAGGGTGGGGCGTACGCCATTGTGCAGCGGCGGATAACCGAGGTCAGCCAGTTGCTCCAGAAGGTTATGGTTGATCAAGTCATTGCCGAACACTTCCCGGGCAATCCGGTTGGCCAACAGGATATTGCCCTGGGTGTCTGTGATCAGTGTCGCCACCGGCAAGCATTCCAACCCATCGGCCATAAAACGTCGGGTGTCCCGCGTACGACTTACGGCTTGCTCCAGGGCAAAGATGCGGCCCTGCAATACGTCACCTTTGTTGGCGGGTGCGCGACGGCGTTCGGGCAATACTTTGGGTTCGTTATCCAGGCGCGCCAATTCCCAGCCGAAGTAGGCCAGGATCACACTTAGACGGCGCCAGTTCCAGATCAGATAGCTCAACAGCAAACCGATCAAGCAGGCCGCAGGCGACCACCAATAGCCCAAGCGCAACAAGCCCGCTGAACCGAGCAAGGCCGTGAACATGCACCCCAGGGTCATCCACAGCGCATAGCGTGGACGGTAGAGCAGCAGGCCCAGCAGCATCGCCACCAGGGACGTTGCAATCAGTGCGGCCAGCCATGCGGGCAAGTCCACAATACTTCGACCTTGCAGCAAGCCATTGAGCACATTGGCCTGGATCTCCACACCCGCGGTGGTGCCGGCCATAGGAGAGAGCGGTGTGACAAAGCGATCGCCCATGCCCGACGCTGTCGCCCCCACCAGAATCAGACGGCCCCGCAACCGCTCGGGAGGGACCTCACCGCGCAATACGCTGACATAAGACACGCTCGGGAAATGGGTGTCGGCAGCAATAAACGGGATACGGACGGCATACTCCCGGTGCCAATCCTGGGTGATCGATGTCAGGGGCTCCCCAGGCATCTCGGCCGATTGCCCGCTCATTGCGAAGGCCAGCCACGCTAACTGAAGCGCCGTGGCGTCGGCTGGCCCCTCGCGCATATACAGCCTGCGGACCACGCCATCGCTATCCGCCTCCACATTGATATGCCCGACGCCCTTGGCACATTTGAGCAGTGACAGCATTTGTGCCCCGGGCTGACTGTAGCTGGCGGCATCGTCACGGGCCAAGGGCAACAATACGTTGCCGGCGTTGCACACTGCGTCGGCCAGGCGTTTGTCATTAATGGGGTTACCGGGCTCGCTGAAGATCACATCAAACAGGATACCGGCCGGCTGCGCCGCGCTAAGACGATCGATCAGGTCGGCATGCAAACTGCGCGGCCAGGGCCACTGGCCGAGTTTCTTCAGGCTAGGGTCATCGATGGTCACCAGCAGGATGCGCGGGTCCACCGGCAGTGGCGCCAGACGGCGAAGGCTGTCGTATAGCGGGTTGTTCAAGGCCAGGCCTGGACTCATCGAGAGATAGGCAGTGATCGGCAATAACAGCAAACCAATCCACAACCACTCACGTACCAGACCGTGGAATAGGCGCTGGGCATGGGTGGGTTGACGCTTTTCGGCCTTTCCCCAGAGCATCACGGGTCAACGCGCCTGTGTTGTTGGCGTGCGGTAGAAGATGGCATAGCCCCCCGATTCCCCCTCAAGACGTTGCACGTCGTAAGCCGACACACGTACGTGATAGAACGACGCGCTGAGCCCAGTGAAGCTCATTTTTGACGCGGTGGAAAAAAAATCCTGCTTGATGTTCATAACGGCGGGGAGTCCAAAAGGCTATCCACTATCAGGACACAGAAGTTTACGACAGCGCACGCGTCGGCTGATCCTTTTCCTTAAGGCCTGGAGCCGGTATCTTTCCCACATCGGTATGGAGAACGTTCAATGGCCTATTCGCTTGTTGATTCCAGCGTACCGAGAGATCCAAGGGGTCAACGAACCTGAGCACAATTATTCAGATTCAGTGACCGGCATCTGTGCAGTACGTGCCCTCAATAATACGACTGCCGTACTCTTCGAGAAGAAAGGACCCACCCATGCGTGTCGCAATACTGGATGACGAACCCGCTGAATTGCGACGGGTAGAACAGACACTGCGACAAATCCCCAGCACTGCCGAACAACCCTGGACCCTGCATTGCTTCGAGCGCGGCGAAGACCTGCTGCGTCAATTGCGCCGGGAGACCTTCGACCTGCTGATACTCGACTGGCAACTGCCCGACATCACCGGTATTGCCTTGCTGCGCTGGACCCGTGAGCACATGGAGTCACCACCCGCTGTCATCATGCTCACCAGCCGTGACGCCGAAAGCGATATCGTCACCGCATTGAACAGTGGCGCCGACGATTACGTCAGCAAACCCTTTCGACCTAACGAACTGAAGGCGAGAGTGACAGCCGTTCTACGTCGGCATGGCCTGCAGAAATCGGCGACCCCTGAAGTGCAGAGTTTCAATGACCTGACCTTCGACGACGCGGAGTTGACCGTCACACGCGCAGGCAAACCGATCAACCTTACCGAGCGCGAATACCGTCTGGCGAGCTGCTTGTTCGCCAACCTGGCTCGGCCGCTGTCGCGCGAGTACCTTTATGAGCGATTCTGGACCCATGAAGAAATGGTGTCCTCTCGGCCGCTGGATACGCATATCTATCGGCTACGCAACAAGCTCGGGCTTACCGCAGATAGGGGTTGGCAGTTGTTGACGATCTATGGGTATGGGTATCGGTTGGAGAGTGTGGCTACAGCTTCCCATGGATAAAAACCACGATGTTCCACGTGGAGCATTTTGCAGACGGTGATTTCCGCGCAATAAAAAAGGCCAACGCATAGCGTTGGCCTTTTTTATTTTTGGGGTGTCGCGTCTGGATCAGAAGTCCAGGTTCGACACAGCCAGGGCATTGCTCTCGATGAAGTCACGACGAGGTTCGACCGCATCACCCATCAGGGTGTTGAAGATCTGGTCCGCGCCAATGGCGTCTTCGATTGTCACGCGCAGCATACGGCGTTGCGCTGGGTCCATGGTGGTTTCCCACAGCTGATCCGGGTTCATTTCGCCCAGACCTTTGTATCGCTGGATGGTGTGACGCTTGGTGCTTTCCGCCATCAACCAGTCCAGGGCTTCCTTGAACTCCCTGACCGCTTTCTTACGCTCGCCACGTTGAATGTAAGCACCATCGTCCAGAAGGGTGCTCAGTTGCGCGCCGAGGGTCACAACGGTCTTGTAGTCGTTGCTGCCGAAGAAGTCGCGGTTGAAGGTGACGTAGTTCGACAGGCCGTGGGAGATCAGTTCGACCTCTGGCAGCCAGACGTTACGCTCACGGTCTTCACGCAGGCTGGCTTTGTACACCAGGCCGGATTTTTCGACAGTACGCAGGCGTACTTCGTACTGCGCCAGCCATTCCTGCATGTGTGCGTGGTCGCCCAACTGCTCCAGGCTTACGGACGGCAGGTAGATAAAGTGCTCGGTCAGCTCCTGTGGGTACAGGCGCGACAGGCGCTTGAGGGTCTTCATCACCATGCGGAAGTCGTTTACCAGACGCTCCAGTGCCTCGCCGGAGATCCCCGGTGCTTCATCATTCAAGTGCAGGCTGGCATCTTCCAGGGCCGACTGCGTCATGTACTCTTCCATGGCGTCGTCGTCTTTGATGTATTGCTCTTGCTTGCCTTTCTTCACTTTGTACAACGGCGGCTGGGCGATGTAGATGTAGCCGCGCTCGATCAACTCAGGCAACTGACGGAAGAAGAAGGTCAGCAGCAGGGTGCGGATGTGCGAACCGTCGACGTCAGCATCGGTCATGATGATGATGTTGTGATAGCGCAGTTTGTCGATGTTGTACTCGTCACGGCCAATACCGCAGCCCAGCGCCGTGATCAAGGTGCCGACTTCCTGGGAGGAAATCATCTTGTCGAAGCGAGCCTTCTCGACGTTGAGGATCTTACCCTTCAACGGCAGGATGGCCTGGGTGCGACGGTTACGACCCTGCTTGGCGGAACCGCCAGCAGAGTCACCTTCCACCAGGTACAGTTCGGAGAGGGCAGGGTCCTTCTCCTGGCAGTCAGCCAGTTTGCCTGGTAAGCCGGCGATATCCAGCGCGCCTTTCCGGCGAGTCATCTCACGAGCCTTACGCGCCGCTTCACGGGCACGCGCGGCGTCGATCATCTTGCCGACAACCAACTTGGCTTCGTTCGGGTTTTCCAGCAGGAAGTCGGAGAAGTACTTACCCATTTCCTGTTCAACCGCAGTTTTCACTTCGGAAGACACCAGCTTATCTTTGGTCTGGGAGCTGAATTTTGGGTCCGGCACTTTCACCGAAATAATCGCGGTCAGACCTTCACGCGCATCATCGCCGGTGGTGGCGACTTTATGCTTCTTCGCCAGGCCTTCGGCTTCGATGTAGGTGTTCAGGTTACGCGTCAGCGCGGAACGGAAACCCACCAAGTGAGTACCACCGTCACGCTGTGGAATGTTGTTGGTGAAGCACAACAGGTTCTCGTTGAAGCTGTCGTTCCATTGCAGGGCGATTTCCACGCCAATGCCGTCTTCACGCTGGATGTTGAAGTGGAATACCTGGTTGACCGCAGTCTTGTTGGTGTTCAGGTATTCAACGAATGCACGCAAGCCGCCTTCGTATTTGAACAGTTCTTCCTTGCCGCTGCGCTCATCCTTGAGGACGATGCCAACACCGGAGTTGAGGAAGGACAGTTCACGGATCCGCTTGGCCAGGATGTCCCAGCTGAAGTGGATGTTCTTGAAGGTATCAGCCGATGGCTTGAAATGGATCTGGGTACCGGTGCTTTCACTGTCGCCAACGATTTTCATCGGCTCCTGTGGCACACCGTGGACGTAGGTCTGCTCCCAGATCTTGCCACTGCGGCGAACGGTCAGGATCAACTCTTCGGACAGAGCGTTCACCACCGACACACCCACACCGTGCAAACCACCGGAGACTTTATAGGAGTTATCGTCGAACTTACCGCCGGCGTGGAGCACGGTCATGATGACCTCTGCCGCCGAAACGCCTTCTTCTTTGTGCACATCTACCGGGATGCCACGACCGTTGTCGCGCACAGTAATGGATTCGTCCGGATGGATGATGATGCTGATGTCGTCGCAGTGACCGGCCAGAGCTTCGTCGATGGAGTTATCGACCACCTCGAACACCATGTGGTGCAGACCGCTACCGTCATCAGTGTCGCCAATGTACATACCGGGACGTTTGCGTACGGCATCCAAACCTTTCAGCACTTTAATGCTGGTCGAGTCGTACGTGTTTTCTTCGCTCATGCCTTCACTCCCGATGGTCGTGGGTCTGGGTGATACGGCCTTGTTCCACGTGGAACAAAGCGACTGGCGTTTCCGTCTGCCAGCCTTCCCTCAATAATTCGTGGTCTACACAGGTGATAAACACCTGGCAGCGTAAGTCTTCCAACAAGCGGCATAACGCACGGCGGTGTTGCTCGTCGAGTTCGGACGGCAAGTCATCCACCAGATAAATACACTGACCACGTCGGGCTTGGCTAACCAGATGCCCCTGGGCGATACGCAGTGCACACACCACCAACTTCTGCTGGCCGCGGGACAAGATATCCGCAGCATTGTGTGCGCCTAATCTAAGACGCAAATCAGCCCGTTGGGGTCCGGCCTGGGTGTGGCCAATTTGCTGATCCCGTTGCAGGGACGTCGCGAGCACTGCACTCAGCTCACGTTCTTTATCCCAACCACGGTAGTAACTCAGCGTCAGCCCCTCGAGATCCAACAACTCACTCAAGGTCTGCTCAAAGACTGGTTTCAGGGCTTTGATATAGGCGCGGCGGTATTCATCTATTTCATCGCTGGCCAGGCACAATTCCCGGTCCCAGGCCGCTTGCGAAGCGGCGTCAAGTGTACCATGCCGCAGCCATGAGTTCCGCTGCCGCAGGGCCTTCTGCAGGCGCTGCCAAGTGGCCATGAATCGCGGTTCCACGTGGAACACTCCCCAGTCGAGGAACTGCCTACGGATTTTTGGCGCGCCTTCCAGCAAGCGGAAGCTGTCAGGGTTGATCAGTTGCAATGGCAGGATCTCTGCCAGTTGCGCAGCACTGCGAGCATTTTGCCCGTCGATGCGAATCTGGAACTCACCGCCGCGATCACGAGAAATCCCCAGGCTGCTGTGCCCACCTTCTGCCAGTTCGACCTGGCCAAATACTGTGCAGGCCAGTTGTTCGTACTGAATCACCGGCAACAAGCGGGCACTGCGAAAGGAACGGGCAAGCCCTAGCAGGTGGATGGCTTCCAGCACGCTGGTTTTGCCACTGCCGTTGGCGCCGTGGAGGATATTGATGCGGGGGGAGGGGGAGAAGGTCACCGGGTGCAGATTGCGCACCGCGGTGACCGAGACACGACTAAGGGACATCTAGCTTCTGCTGAGCATGATTACAGGCGCATCGGCATAACAACGTAAGCCGAGTCGTCATTATCGGATTCCTGCACCAGGGCGCTGCTGTTGGAGTCCGACAAGATCAGGCGAACTTGTTCGGTGGTCATCACACCCAGCACGTCCAGCAAGTAGCTCACGTTGAAGCCGATTTCCAAAGTGCCGCCGTTGTAGTCGACGCCCACTTCCTCTTCCGCTTCTTCCTGCTCCGGGTTATTAGCCTGGATTTTCAACTGACCATTGGCCAGTTGCAGACGAATACCACGGTACTTCTCGTTGGACAGAATCGCAGTACGGCTGAACGCTTCACGCAGGGCCTGACGATCACCGATCACCAACTTGTCGCCGCCTTTAGGCAGGACACGCTCGTAATCCGGGAACTTGCCGTCAACCAGCTTGGAGGTGAAGGTGAATTCGCCGGTGGTCGCGCGGATATGGTGCTGACCCAGCACGATGCTGACATTGCCATCTGGCTCGGTGAGCAGGCGCGCCAATTCCAGAATACCTTTACGCGGCACGATGACCTGATGACGGTCAGGTTGACCGATATCGGCGCGCATCGAGCACATCGCCAGACGGTGACCGTCGGTAGCCACGGCGCGGATGATGCCCTCCGACACTTCCAGCAACATGCCATTGAGATAGTAACGCACGTCCTGCTGGGCCATGGCGAAGCTGGTGCGCTCGATAAGACGGCGCAGTTTGCTTTGCTCAAGGCTGCAAGTCAGTGAGCCTGGGCCTTCTTCCACAGTCGGGAAATCATTGGCCGGCAAAGTAGACAGCGTGAAACGACTGCGACCCGCCTTGACCACCAACTTCTGCTCATCAACCTTAATGTCGATCAGCGCGTCGTTCGGCAGGCTTTTGCAGATGTCCATAAGCTTGCGCGCAGGCACTGTGATCTCGCCAGGTTCAGCCGGCTCTTCCAGTTGCACGCGACCGACCAGCTCGACTTCCAGGTCGGTACCGGTCAAGGACAATTGCTGGCCTTCGACCACCAGCAATACGTTGGAGAGCACCGGCAAGGTCTGTCGGCGCTCGACGACGCCTGCGACCAGTTGCAGGGGTTTCAACAGGGCTTCGCGTTGAATGGTGAAATGCATGGTCTAGTCCCTTGCCTTAATAAGCTGCGCTGGTGTCATCAAGTAGTCAGTGTACGCAGCAGGTTCTTGTAGTCCTCGCGAATATCCGCGTCGGATTCCTTAAGTTCGTTGATCTTACGGCACGCGTGCAAGACCGTGGTGTGGTCGCGACCGCCAAACACATCACCGATTTCCGGCAGGCTATGGTTGGTCAACTCCTTGGAGAGTGCCATGGCCACCTGGCGAGGACGAGCCACCGAGCGCGAACGACGCTTGGACAGCAAGTCGGAAATCTTGATCTTGTAGTACTCGGCCACGGTGCGCTGGATGTTATCCACACTCACCAGTTTGTCCTGCAATGCCAGCAAGTCTTTCAGGGATTCACGAATCAGCTCGATGGTGATATCGCGGCCCATGAAGTGAGAGTGAGCGATGACACGCTTGAGCGCACCTTCCAACTCGCGCACGTTGGAGCGAATGCGTTGAGCGATGAAAAACGCAGCATCATGGGGCAGATCGACTTTCGCCTGGTCGGCCTTTTTCATCAGGATCGCAACGCGGGTTTCCAGCTCCGGCGGCTCTACCGCAACGGTAAGGCCCCAACCAAAGCGCGACTTCAGGCGTTCTTCCAGGCCTTCGATTTCCTTCGGGTAACGGTCACTGGTCAGGATGACCTGCTGGCCGCCTTCGAGCAGGGCGTTGAAGGTGTGGAAAAACTCTTCCTGGGAACGCTCCTTGCGCGCGAAGAATTGAATGTCATCGATCAGCAATGCATCAACGGAGCGGTAGAACCGCTTGAACTCGTTGATCGCATTGAGCTGAAGGGCCTTGACCATGTCAGCCACGAAGCGCTCCGAGTGCAGGTACACAACCTTGGCATTCGGGTTCTTCTTTAATAGGTGGTTACCCACAGCGTGCATCAAGTGGGTCTTACCCAAGCCAACGCCGCCATAAAGGAAGAGCGGGTTGTAACCGTGCTTGGGGTTATCGGCGACCTGCCAGGCGGCAGCGCGGGCCAGCTGGTTGGATTTACCTTCGACGAAGTTCTCAAAGGTGAACGTGCGATTCAGGTAGCTGGTGTGCTTGAGCGCACCTTCAACCTGAACCGTGCGCTGCTCGGCGCGGACTGGAGCCTGCTGGGAACTGGCACCCGCCATCGGGTCGAAGCTGTCGCGGGACGGCTCTTCATTTACAGGCGCGCTTTTCTGCGACGAGGATTTCGAAGGCGTCTGGGCAACCGGCGCTGGCGAGTTATTAACAGGTGCCGCAGCGGCCTGAGCCTGCGAGGCACTTGCAGCGAGCGGAGCATTCGGTGCAGCCCGAGGTGCCGAGCTGCGTTTACTGCCTATTAATAAGGAAAGCACGGGCGCGAGGCCATTACCGTGTTCATCGAGCAATTCGAGAACGCGGCTCAGGTACTTCTCGTTGACCCAGTCGAGAACAAAACGATTGGGTGCATAGACACGCAACTCGTCGCCTTCGGCTTCGACCTGTAGCGGGCGGATCCAGGTGTTGAATTGCTGGGCAGGCAGCTCATCGCGCAAAAGCTCCACGCACTGCTGCCAAAGTTCCACTGACACGGATATCCCCTAAGTTGAAAGCCGGTGAGGCAAAAACAGCCGCCATTGTAGCGGCCAGCAGCCCACTTATCCACATGTAGGTTGCTCACAGGCCAGCCAAAATCAATGCCTTAACTGCAAAAAATGCGACAGATGGTCTGTGCATAAGGTCTGTGGATAAGCAGGCCTGAGCTCGTTGTACAAGTGGGGTCGAAAGTCTGTGGGTAACTGGCCTGTGGATAACATGCCATTCCACACACAGCTTATCCGACAGCGCAGCACAGGCAGAGCACCGTTTCTCCCCCGTGTTGTCATCCTCTGTACAGCACGTGGAATATGGCCTTAAGGCAGTTATCCACAGAGGATGGCCTGCCTAGCTTTTATAAGCTTTACAGAAAAGCTTTAAATAACTTCCTTCTTTATTTTTATATTTATGGCATTGCTCATGGAAGCAGAACGGAAAGCAAAGGTCTGGAGGCCCGTAAAGATCTAATTGAAGGAAAAGCTGGTTGGAAATTGACCTAGAGGCTTGCTTTCTCTAGAATCGCCGGTCTCTTAAAACGGGGGCCATTCCGGCCCGTTGTGGACGAACCAGGTAACAACGCCATGAAACGTACTTTCCAACCAAGCACCATCAAACGCGCCCGTACCCACGGCTTCCGTGCTCGCATGGCTACCAAGAACGGCCGTGCTGTCCTGTCGCGTCGCCGCGCCAAAGGTCGTGCGCGTCTGGCAGTTTGATAATCCGGTACTGGTGGTGAGTCAGGACTTCAGTCGGGAAAAGCGTCTGCTAACCCCCCGGCACTTCAAGGCAGTCTTTGACTCCCCCACCGGCAAGGTTCCGGGGAAAAATCTCCTGCTCCTTGCGCGTAACAACGATCTTGATCACCCCCGTCTCGGGTTAGTGATCGGCAAGAAGAGCGTAAAGCTCTCCGTTGAGCGCAATCGCCTCAAGCGTCTGATGCGCGAATCGTTTCGCCTCCACCAGGACACTCTGGTTGGTTGGGATATTGTTATCGTCGCGCGCAAAGGCTTGGGGGATGTAGAAAACCCCGAATTGATTCAGCATTTCGGCAAGCTCTGGAAACGTCTGGCGCGTACCAACAAACCAGCACCAGCAGTCAGCACCGAAACTGTAGGGGTAGACAGCACCGATGCGTAAACTGGCACTCGTTCCGATCCAGTTTTATCGCTATGCCATTAGTCCTCTGATGGCCAGCCACTGTCGTTTCTACCCCAGTTGTTCCTGCTACGCGTTAGAGGCCATAGAAAATCATGGTCTTCTGCGCGGTGGCTGGCTGACCTTTCGTCGTTTAGGTCGCTGTCATCCGTGGAATCCCGGTGGTTATGACCCGGTTCCACCTATCCCTACCTCCCGTTCTTCTTCGATGGCCGAGTAATCATGGATATTAAACGCACGATCCTGATCGTCGCCCTGGCAATCGTGTCCTACGTCATGGTCCTTAAATGGAACCAGGACTATGGCCAAGCTGCCCTGCCGACTCAGAATGTTGCTGCCAATGCTGTTCCAGCGGGACTTCCCGATACAGTAAGTGGCACCAATACTGCCGCCAGTGATGACATTCCACGCGCAGCGGGCGAAACAAAAGCACCTGCCGAAGTTGCAGTTGCCGCAAGCACCGACCTCATCCAGATCAAGACGGATGTATTGGACCTGGCTATCGACCCGCAAGGTGGCGATGTTGCCAAACTGACACTTCCGCTGTATCCGCGTCGTCAGGATCACCCGGAAATTCCATTCCAGTTGTTCGATAACGGTGGTGAACGTGTCTACCAGGCACAAAGTGGCCTGATCGGCACCAACGGCCCTGATGCGAGCGCTACCGGTCGTCCGATTTTCTCTGCGGAGAAGAAGAGCTATCAGCTGGCAGATGGCCAAGACCAACTGGTCGTGGACTTGAAGTTCAGCAAGGACGGCGTCAACTACATCAAGCGCTTCACACTCAAGCGCGGCCTGTACGACATCGTTGTTACCTATCTGATCGACAACCAGAGCGCTCAGCCTTGGACCGGTGCAATGTTTGCACAGCTCAAGCGTGACGCCAGCTCCGATCCATCGTCCAGCACTGCGACCGGTACCGCGACTTACCTGGGCGCGGCCCTGTGGACAAGTTCGGAACCGTATAAAAAAGTATCCATGAAAGACATGGATAAAGTGGCCGAAGACAAAACCAAGGCACCGATCACCTACAACGTGAACGGTGGTTGGGTAGCCTGGCTGCAACACTACTTTGTGACCGCATGGATTCCTCAGCCTGGCCAGAACAATGCAGTCCTGGCGCGCAAGGACAGCAAAGGCAACTACATCATTGGCTACACCGGCCCGGCATTGACCGTCGCTCCAGGTGCCAAGGCTGAAACCAGCGCTACCCTGTACGCCGGCCCGAAAAGCCAAGCCGTGCTGAAAGAGTTATCCCCAGGTCTGGAACTGACTGTGGATTACGGCATCCTGTGGTTCATTGCCCAGCCGATCTTCTGGCTGCTGCAACATATCCACAGCATCGTCGGCAACTGGGGCTTCTCGATCATCTTCCTGACGATGCTGATCAAGGGGATCTTCTTCCCACTGTCGGCCGCCAGCTACAAGTCGATGGCGCGCATGCGGGCTGTGGCCCCTAAACTGGCCGCGCTGAAAGAACAACATGGCGATGACCGGCAGAAAATGTCGCAGGCCATGATGGAGCTGTACAAGAAAGAGAAGATCAACCCGCTGGGTGGATGCTTGCCGATTCTGGTGCAGATGCCGGTATTCCTGTCGCTTTACTGGGTACTCCTGGAAAGCGTGGAAATGCGCCAGGCACCGTTCATGCTGTGGATAACTGACCTGTCGATCAAGGACCCGTTCTTTATCCTGCCGATCATCATGGGCGCGACCATGTTTATCCAGCAGCGCCTGAACCCGACACCGCCGGATCCGATGCAGGCCAAAGTGATGAAAATGATGCCAATCATCTTCACCTTCTTCTTCCTGTGGTTCCCAGCTGGACTGGTTCTGTACTGGGTGGTCAACAACGTGTTGTCGATCTCTCAACAGTGGTACATCACACGTAAAATCGAAGCGGCTACCAAAAAAGCCGAGGCGTAATTTACTCTGTGGATAACCACTCAAGACGCCCCCTAGTGGGGCGTTTTGCTTTCCGTCACTTTTATTCTGGAACCTGCTGATGAGCGCTCCTCGTGAAACCATCGCTGCTGTCGCCACCGCTCAGGGTCGCGGCGGTGTCGGTATCGTTCGTATTTCCGGGCCGCTCGCCGGCATTGCCGCGAAGGCCATCAGCGGGCGGGAGTTGAAGCCGCGCTATGCCCACTACGGCCCATTCCTGGGCTCTGATGAAGAAGTATTGGACGAAGGCCTCGCCCTGTATTTCCCTGGACCAAACTCCTTCACGGGTGAAGACGTGCTGGAATTGCAGGGTCATGGTGGCCCAATCGTTCTGGATATGTTGCTGCAGCGCTGCCTGCAACTGGGTTGCCGCCTGGCCCGTCCTGGAGAATTCAGTGAGCGGGCATTCCTTAACGACAAGCTCGACCTGGCACAGGCTGAAGCGATTGCCGACTTGATCGAGGCGAGTTCGGCACAAGCTGCGCGTAATGCATTGCGCTCTTTGCAAGGCGCTTTTTCCCTGCGTGTGCATAACTTGACCGAACAGTTGATCAGCCTGCGCATCTATGTCGAGGCAGCGATTGATTTTCCTGAAGAGGAAATCGACTTCCTTGCCGATGGCCATGTATTGGCGATGCTGGATAAAGTCCGCGATGAATTATCCACAGTCCTGCGTGAAGCGGGGCAGGGCGCGTTGCTGCGCGACGGCATGACGGTGGTGATCGCTGGGCGGCCCAATGCCGGCAAATCCAGCCTGCTCAACGCCCTGGCGGGTCGAGAAGCGGCCATCGTCACCGAGATTGCCGGTACTACCCGGGATATTTTGCGCGAACATATCCACATTGATGGCATGCCGTTGCACGTGGTCGACACCGCGGGTTTACGCAACACCGACGACCAGGTGGAAAAGATCGGCGTCGAGCGGGCGCTCAAGGCTATCAGTGAGGCGGACCGCGTGTTGCTGGTGGTAGATGCCACGGCGCCGGAAGCCGTAGATCCATTTGCACTGTGGCCGGAATTCCTTGAACAGCGGCCAGACCCCTCGAAAGTCACCTTGATCCGGAATAAGGCTGACCTGACCGGTGAACCCATTGCCATGGAAACCAGCGAGGATGGCCATGTCACCATCAGCCTGAGTGCGAAATCGGCTGGTGATGGGCTGGAGTTGCTGCGCGACCACCTCAAGGCCTGCATGGGTTACGAGCAGACGTCGGAAAGCAGCTTCAGTGCACGTCGCAGGCACCTGGAGGCGCTGCGTCACGCCAGTGCGGCGTTGGAGCACGGTCGGGCTCAATTGACCTTGGCGGGGGCTGGTGAGCTGTTGGCTGAGGACTTGCGTCAGGCGCAGCAGCTGTTGGGAGAAATCACCGGTGCATTCAGCTCGGATGATCTGCTGGGGCGGATATTCTCCAGCTTCTGTATCGGTAAATAGACCTCTGATATTTACAGACAGGCCATTCGTACCTGTCTGCCCTGCTCGTTTCAGGGCACCACATTCCCTTTTCTGAATAACCACCGAGACAGTGGCGGCTTTCCCGTGGGCGCTATTTGCCCCGGCGGCCCCTTTTCTGTGGATTAAGCCCTGTGAATAACCGCCCCTGTGCCCAGTTGATAACAGGGCTTGGAACCTGAGCAAAAACCCATCTGTGGATAACCACCTGTTTAATCCACAGGCTTAAAGCACTTATCCAAGGGCCTCATGGCTACATGACCACAGACTTTTGAATCGCTGTACACATTGTAAATAAAGGCCTGTAGAGATCTATCCACAGAAATCATGCTCAGTAGAAATAAACATAAAAACAAAGATTTAATAACTTTCTCTCTTTTAATTTCTATTGTCTGTGATTCATCCACAGCTGGTTAAATTTTGTGCAAAGGGTTCTTTAGGAAGGGCGAAGTCCCTATACTTGCCGCCAAAGCTCTAAAACCAGCTCAACCAATCAATTCCTAATTACCTACATAAGCAGGCACGAGGTGCGTGGTGGATTTCCCTTCCCGTTTTGAAGTGATCGTCATCGGCGGCGGTCATGCCGGTACCGAGGCAGCACTGGCGTCAGCACGCATGGGCGTAAAAACCCTGTTGTTGACGCATAACGTGGAAACCCTCGGTGCCATGAGTTGCAACCCCGCCATTGGTGGGATCGGCAAAAGCCATCTGGTCAAGGAAATCGATGCCCTGGGTGGCGTGATGGCCATGGCTACCGACAAGGGTGGTATTCAATTTCGCGTGCTCAACAGCCGCAAAGGCCCGGCCGTGCGCGCCACTCGGGCCCAGGCAGACCGCATCCTGTACAAAGCTGCGGTCCGCGAAACCCTGGAAAACCAACCCAACCTGTGGATATTTCAACAAGCTGCCGATGACTTGATCGTCGAACAGGACGTCGTTCGCGGTGTTGTTACGCAAATGGGCCTGCGTTTCTTCGCAGAATCCGTAGTGTTGACCACCGGTACTTTCCTCGGCGGACTTATCCACATCGGTATGCAGAACTATTCGGGTGGTCGTGCCGGTGATCCGCCGTCGATTGCCTTGGCAAAACGCCTGCGTGAATTGCCGCTGCGCGTCGGTCGCCTGAAAACCGGGACCCCGCCGCGCATCGACGGGCGTTCTGTGGATTTTTCAGTGATGACCGAACAAGCCGGCGATACGCCGATTCCGGTGATGTCGTTCATGGGTTCCAAGGAGCAACACCCCAAACAGGTGAGCTGCTGGATTACACACACCAACGCCCGCACTCACGAAATCATTGCCGCGAACCTCGACCGTTCGCCGATGTACTCCGGGGTGATCGAAGGGATTGGCCCGCGTTACTGCCCGTCGATCGAAGACAAGATCCACCGCTTTGCCGACAAGGAAAGCCACCAGGTCTTCATCGAGCCCGAAGGCCTGACCACCCACGAGCTTTACCCGAATGGGATTTCCACCTCCCTGCCGTTCGACGTGCAGATCCAGATCGTGCAATCGATTCGCGGCATGGAAAACGCACACATCGTGCGTCCTGGCTACGCCATCGAATACGACTACTTCGATCCGCGTGATCTGAAGTACAGCCTGGAAACCAAAGTGATCGGCGGTCTGTTCTTCGCTGGTCAAATCAACGGCACCACCGGTTACGAAGAAGCCGGCGCCCAAGGTTTGCTGGCCGGGACCAACGCCGCATTGCGTGCACAGGGCAAAGACAGCTGGTGCCCGCGTCGCGATGAAGCGTATATCGGCGTGTTGGTCGATGACCTGATTACCCTGGGAACCCAGGAACCGTATCGGATGTTCACTTCCCGAGCGGAATATCGCCTGATCCTGCGCGAAGACAACGCCGACCTGCGCCTGACCGAAAAAGGTCGTGAACTGGGCCTGGTCGACGATGCCCGTTGGGCCGCCTTCTGCAAAAAACGCGAAAGCATCGAGCTCGAAGAGCAACGCCTGAAAAGTACCTGGGTTCGCCCGGGGACCGAGCAGGGCGACGCGATTGCCGAAAAATTCGGCACGCCGCTGACTCATGAGTACAACTTGCTGAACCTGCTGTCCCGTCCGGAAATCGACTACGCTGGTCTGGTCGAAGTGACCGGCGGCGGCGCAGATGATCCACAGGTTGCCGAGCAGGTCGAAATCAAGACCAAGTACGCTGGTTACATTGACCGCCAGCAGGACGAGATCGCTCGCCTGCGCGCCAGTGAAGACACCAAGCTGCCTGTGGATATCGACTACACCGGCATTTCCGGGTTGTCGAAAGAAATCCAAAGCAAGCTGGGGATAACTCGCCCCGAAACACTCGGCCAGGCCTCACGTATCCCCGGCGTCACCCCGGCAGCCATTTCGCTGTTGATGATTCACTTGAAAAAACGCGGCGCGGGCCGTCAGTTGGAGCAAAGCGCTTGAGTTCGTTGGTCACCTCGCAACACGCCGAAGAGTTATCCACAGGTGCGCGCCAATTGGGTGTGGACTTGACCGCAGCCCAGCACGAGTTGCTGTTGGGTTACCTGGCCCTGTTAATCAAATGGAACAAGGCTTACAACCTGACGGCCGTGCGTGATCCTGACGAAATGGTTTCCCGTCACTTGCTCGACAGTCTGAGCGTGATGCCATTTATCGAAAACGGCCGCTGGCTCGATGTGGGCAGTGGTGGCGGTATGCCTGGCATTCCACTGGCTATCCTGTTTCCGGAGTCGCAAGTGACCTGCCTGGACAGCAACGGCAAGAAAACTCGTTTCCTCACCCAGGTCAAACTCGAGCTCAAGCTGGATAACCTGCAAGTTATCCACAGTCGCGTCGAAGCCTTTACGCCTGAACAGCCCTTCAACGGAATTGTTTCCCGGGCGTTCAGCAGCATGGAGAACTTCAGCAACTGGACCCGTCACCTGGGCGATCGCGACACCCGCTGGCTGGCAATGAAGGGCGTCCATCCAAGCGATGAGCTGTTAGCATTGCCGGCAGACTTCCACCTCGATAGCGAACACGCCTTGGCCGTACCCGGTTGCCAAGGCCAACGCCATCTGCTGATACTGCGCCGCACGGCATGATTGGGAACACAAGCAAGAATGGCTAAGGTATTCGCGATAGCGAACCAGAAAGGTGGCGTGGGCAAAACCACCACCTGCATCAACCTCGCAGCATCCCTGGTCGCCACCAAGCGCCGGGTGCTGCTGATCGATCTCGATCCACAGGGCAACGCCACCATGGGTAGCGGTGTGGATAAACACGGCTTGGAAAACTCGGTCTACGACTTGCTGATTGGCGAGTGCGACCTGGCCCAGGCCATGCACTACTCCGAGCATGGCGGTTATCAACTGCTGCCGGCCAACCGCGATTTGACCGCGGCGGAAGTGGTGTTGCTGGAAATGCAGATGAAGGAAAGCCGTCTGCGCAGCGCTTTGGCACCGATCCGCGAGAACTACGACTACATTTTGATCGACTGCCCACCGTCGCTGTCGATGCTCACGCTTAACGCATTGGTGGCCGCCGATGGGGTGATTATCCCCATGCAGTGCGAGTACTACGCGTTGGAAGGCTTGAGCGACCTTGTGGATAACATCAAGCGTATCGCCGAACTGCTCAATCCGAACCTGCAGATCGAAGGCCTGCTGCGGACCATGTTCGATCCGCGCCTGAGCCTGATGAACGATGTATCGGCGCAGCTCAAGGAACACTTCGGTGACCAGTTGTACGACACCGTGATTCCACGCAACATCCGCCTGGCCGAAGCGCCAAGCTATGGAATGCCTGCGCTGGCGTACGATAAAACTTCGCGTGGCGCCATTGCCTACTTGGCTCTGGCCGGCGAGATGGTTCGCCGTCAACGCCGCAACTCACGCACCGCTGCAGCCCAGCCAACTTAAGGAATCCCCATGGCCGTCAAGAAACGAGGTCTCGGACGTGGACTGGATGCACTGTTGAGTGGTCCAACCGTCACATCGCTTGAAGAACAAGCGGTGCAGGCCGAGGAACGCGAGCTGCAGCACCTGCCCCTGGACCTGATCCAGCGGGGCAAATACCAGCCACGCCGGGACATGGACCCCCAGGCGCTGGAAGAACTGGCCAATTCGATCAAGGCCCAGGGCGTGATGCAGCCGATTGTGGTTCGCCCGATCGGCGGCGGCCGCTTTGAAATCATCGCCGGTGAACGCCGCTGGCGTGCCAGCCAGCAGGCCAGCAAGGACACCATCCCGGCGATGGTGCGCGATGTACCGGATGAAACCGCCATCGCCATGGCGCTGATCGAGAACATCCAGCGTGAAGACCTCAATCCGATCGAAGAAGCGATCGCCTTGCAGCGTTTGCAGCAGGAGTTCCAACTGACCCAGCAACAAGTCGCCGAGGCCGTGGGTAAATCCCGTGTCACCGTGTCCAACTTGCTGCGCCTGATCGCGCTGCCGGAAGTCATCAAGACCATGTTGTCCCATGGCGACCTGGAGATGGGGCACGCTCGTGCTTTGCTCGGGTTGCCGGAAAATCAACAGGTTGAAGGGGCGCGACACGTTGTCGCACGAGGGCTCACCGTTCGTCAGACCGAGGCCTTGGTTCGTCAGTGGCTAAGCGGCAAACCTGCACCGGTCGAAACGGCCAAACCTGATCCGGATATTGCGCGTCTCGAGCAGCGCCTGGCCGAGCGCCTGGGCTCTGCGGTACAAATTCGCCACGGCAAGAAAGGCAAAGGACAATTGGTTATCGGATATAACTCCCTTGATGAGCTTCAGGGTGTCCTTGCCCACATCCGCTGAAACATTTGCTTATGTAGCGCGTGATCGGAAATCACTACCCGGCAGTTGAATAGGGGCAGAACCGCCCCTATACTCTGCGCGCATTTTGTCGGCACAAATTATGCCAAGTTATTGATTTCCGGCAGCCGACTATTGAGGAGCAAGAGTGATGGAAACCCGCACGCCAAACACGTTGCCCTTCCATCGCTTGGCTGTTTTTCCGGTTTTATTGGCTCAATTTGTCATTTTGCTGATCGCCGCATTGGCGCTCTGGTATTGGCATGGAGTCGTAGCCGGATATTCAGGACTTTGCGGAGGCCTGATAGCCTTGCTGCCCAATATGTATTTTGCTCACAGGGCCTTTCGGTTTTCCGGCGCCCGAGCAGCCCAGGCTATCGTCCGGTCTTTTTATGCCGGCGAGGCGGGGAAACTGATTTTGACGGCAGTGCTGTTTGCACTGACCTTTGCAGGTGTGAAGCCATTGGCGCCGCTGGCTGTATTCGGCGTCTTCGTGTTGACCCAACTGGTCAGCTGGTTCGCTCCCCTGCTAATGAAAACAAGACTTTCGAAACCTTAGGGCGTTTGAGGCAACCATGGCAGAAACAACCGCTTCGGGCTATATCCAGCACCACTTGCAGAACCTGACCTTCGGTCAGCTTCCCAACGGCGGCTGGGGCTTTGCCCACTCCGCAGCAGAGGCCAAAGAAATGGGCTTCTGGGCTTTCCACCTGGATACTCTGGGCTGGTCGGTCGCTTTGGGTCTGATCTTCGTCCTGATTTTCCGCATGGCGGCAAAGAAGGCGACTTCCGGTCAGCCAGGTGCTTTGCAGAACTTCGTCGAAGTATTGGTCGAATTCGTCGATGGCAGCGTGAAAGACAGCTTCCATGGCCGTAGCCCGGTGATTGCACCGCTGGCACTGACCATCTTCGTTTGGGTGTTCCTGATGAACGCCGTCGACCTGATCCCGGTTGACTGGATTCCTCAGTTGGCCATGGCGATTTCCGGCGACCCGCACATTCCATTCCGTGCCGTATCGACCACTGACCCGAACGCTACCCTGGGCATGGCCCTGTCGGTATTTGCGTTGATCATTTTCTACAGCATCAAGATCAAGGGCATCGGCGGCTTCATCGGCGAACTGACCCTGCACCCGTTCGGCAGCAAGAACATCTTCGTTCAAGCCCTGCTGATCCCGGTGAACTTCCTGCTGGAATTCGTCACCCTGATCGCCAAGCCGATCTCCCTGGCCCTGCGACTGTTCGGCAACATGTATGCCGGCGAGCTGGTGTTCATTCTGATCGCTGTGATGTTCGGCAGCGGCCTGCTCTGGCTTAGCGGCCTGGGCATTGTTCTGCAGTGGGCGTGGGCTGTGTTCCACATCCTGATCATCACCCTGCAGGCCTTCATCTTCATGATGCTGACCATCGTCTACCTGTCGATGGCGCACGAAGAGAACCATTAAGACCAGTCTCGACTAGTCTGATGTCCTTCCCGGTGAAACGGGAAGGTGGCCCACCAGGGCTATGAAACGATTTGTTTTACCGCTTTAAAATCTAAAAAACCTAAACCATACGACGTAAAAGTCGGGAGGAAAGATGGAAACTGTAGTTGGTCTAACCGCTATCGCTGTTGCACTGTTGATCGGCCTGGGCGCCCTGGGTACTGCCATTGGTTTCGGCCTGCTGGGCGGCAAGTTCCTGGAAGGCGCAGCGCGTCAGCCAGAAATGGTTCCAATGCTGCAAGTTAAAATGTTCATCGTTGCCGGCCTGCTCGACGCCGTGACCATGATCGGCGTTGGTATCGCTCTGTTCTTCACCTTCGCGAACCCCTTCGTTGGTCAACTCGCCGGTTAATCACTCGTTTTTCGAGTGATTGGTGTGTTGTGCAACGAATGAGCGAGGTATTGGCGTGAACATTAATGCAACCATTATTGGTCAGTCCTTAGCGTTCTTGATTTTTGTCGTTTTCTGCATGAAGTTCGTATGGCCTCCGGTCATCGCGGCTTTGCACGAACGTCAAAAGAAGATCGCGGATGGACTGGACGCTGCCGCACGAGCAGCTCGCGACCTGGAGTTGGCCCAAGATAAAGCGGGTCAGCAACTGCGCGAAGCGAAAGCTCAAGCAGCCGAAATCATTGAGCAAGCCAAGAAACGCGGTAACCAGATTGTTGAAGAGGCTGTTGAAAAAGCCCGTATCGACGCTGACCGTGTGAAGGTTCAGGCTCAAGCCGAGATCGAGCAGGAACTGAACGGTGTCAAAGATGCGCTGCGTGCCCAACTGGGTGCTCTGGCCGTCGGCGGTGCTGAGAAGATCCTGGGTGCCACAATCGATCAAAACGCGCACGCGGAGCTGGTTAACAAACTGGCTGCTGAAATTTAAGCGAGGGCGATCATGGCAGAATTGACCACGTTGGCCCGACCTTACGCTAAGGCAGCCTTCGAGCACGCCCAGGCCCACCAGCAGCTGGCCTCTTGGTCAGCCATGCTCGGCCTGGCTGCAGCAGTGTCGCAAGACGACACCATGCAGCGCGTGCTCAAGGCCCCGCGACTGACGAGCGCAGACAAGGCCGCCACTTTTATTGAAGTGTGCGGCGACAAGTTTGATGTGAAAGTGCAGAACTTCATCAATGTCATCGCCGAAAACGACCGTCTCCTGCTTTTGCCGGAGATTGCCGCTCTGTTCGACCTGTACAAGGCCGAGCAGGAGAAATCGGTAGACGTTGAAGTGACCAGTGCTTTTGCATTGAACCAAGAACAGCAAGACAAACTCGCCAAGGTTCTCAGTGCACGACTCGACCGGGAAGTGCGCCTGCAAGTTGCGGAAGACCCATCCCTTATTGGGGGTGTTGTCATTCGCGCCGGCGACCTGGTTATCGATGGCTCGATTCGCGGCAAACTCGCGAATCTTGCCGAAGCATTGAAATCTTGAGTTTGAAGGGGCAGCAGAGCAATGCAGCAACTCAATCCTTCCGAAATAAGTGAAATTATCAAGGGCCGCATCGACAAGCTCGATGTGACCTCCCAAGCCCGTAACGAAGGCACTGTCGTCAGCGTATCTGACGGCATCGTGCGGATTCACGGTCTGGCCGACGTTATGTACGGCGAGATGATCGAGTTTCCGGGCGGCGTCTACGGTATGGCCCTCAACCTGGAGCAAGACTCCGTAGGTGCCGTTGTATTGGGCGCATACACCAGTCTGGCTGAAGGCATGAGCGCCAAGTGCACAGGCCGTATCCTGGAAGTTCCGGTTGGTAAGGAACTGCTGGGTCGCGTAGTCGACGCACTGGGTAACCCTGTTGACGGTAAAGGTCCACTGGGCAACACCGAGACCGATGCGGTCGAGAAAGTTGCTCCAGGCGTGATCTGGCGTAAGTCGGTAGACCAGCCTGTACAGACTGGCTACAAGGCTGTCGATGCCATGATCCCAGTCGGCCGTGGTCAGCGTGAGCTGATCATCGGTGACCGTCAGATCGGTAAAACCGCTCTGGCGATCGACGCGATCATCAACCAGAAGAACAGCGGCATTTTCTGCGTCTACGTAGCGATCGGTCAGAAGCAATCGACCATCGCCAACGTGGTTCGCAAGCTGGAAGAAAACGGCGCCCTGGCCAACACGATCATCGTGGCTGCCAGTGCTTCGGAATCTCCTGCGCTGCAATTCCTGGCACCGTACTCCGGTTGCACCATGGGTGAATTCTTCCGCGACCGCGGTGAAGACGCGCTGATCGTTTATGACGATCTGTCCAAGCAAGCAGTGGCTTACCGCCAGATTTCCCTGCTGCTGCGCCGTCCACCAGGCCGTGAAGCTTACCCAGGCGACGTGTTCTATCTCCACTCCCGTTTGCTGGAGCGCGCATCCCGCGTTTCGGAAGAGTACGTAGAGAAGTTCACCAACGGCGCAGTGACCGGCAAAACCGGTTCCCTGACCGCACTGCCGATCATCGAAACCCAGGCTGGCGACGTTTCCGCGTTCGTTCCGACCAACGTGATTTCCATCACCGACGGTCAGATCTTCCTGGAATCGGCCATGTTCAACTCGGGCATCCGTCCTGCAGTGAACGCCGGTGTTTCGGTATCCCGTGTGGGTGGTGCCGCTCAGACCAAGATCATCAAGAAGCTCTCCGGTGGTATCCGTACCGCTCTGGCTCAGTACCGTGAACTGGCGGCATTCGCCCAGTTCGCTTCTGACCTGGACGAAGCGACCCGTAAGCAACTTGAGCATGGTCAGCGCGTTACCGAGCTGATGAAGCAGAAGCAATACGCCCCAATGTCGATCGCTGACATGGCGTTGTCGCTGTATGCCGCTGAGCGTGGGTTCCTGACCGACGTTGAAATCGCCAAGGTCGGCAGCTTTGAACAAGCGCTGATTGCTTACTTCAACCGCGATCACGCCGAATTGATGGCGAAGATCAACGTGAAGGGTGACTTCAATGACGATATCGACGCTGGCATGAAAGCCGGTATCGAGAAGTTCAAGGCCACCCAAACCTGGTAAGCCGCAGCGGGAGCCGCAAGGCTCCCGCTTGCTAACCTGATAGGTGTTACATGGCAGGCGCAAAAGAGATTCGCAGTAAGATTGCGAGCATCAAAAGCACGCAAAAAATTACCAGCGCCATGGAAAAAGTGGCGGTCAGCAAAATGCGCAAGGCACAAATGCGCATGGCTGCTAGCCGTCCTTATGCGGAGCGTATCCGCCAGGTAATTGGGCATCTGGCCAACGCCAACCCGGAATACCGCCACCCATTCATGATCGAACGCGCCGTCAAGCGTGTGGGTTATGTGGTAGTGAGCAGTGACCGTGGTTTGTGCGGTGGTTTGAATACCAACCTGTTCAAGGCCCTGGTCAAGGACATGGCGGTAAACCGCGAAAACGGCGTCGAGATCGATCTGTGTGTTGTTGGTAGCAAGGGTGCGGCCTTTTTCCGCAACTTCGGCGGTAACGTCGTTGCAGCTATCAGCCACCTGGGTGAAGAACCGTCGATCAATGATTTGATCGGCAGTGTGAAGGTGATGCTGGATGCGTACCTGGAAGGCCGGATTGACCGCCTTTCCGTGGTATCCAACAAGTTCATCAACACCATGACCCAGCAGCCAACCGTGGAGCAATTGATTCCACTGGTGGCGACTCCGGATCAGGAACTCAAGCACCACTGGGACTACCTCTACGAACCAGACGCCAAAGAGCTGCTTGACGGCTTGATGGTGCGCTACGTGGAGTCGCAGGTGTACCAGGCGGTGGTCGAGAACAACGCAGCTGAACAAGCGGCGCGGATGATCGCGATGAAAAACGCTACCGATAACGCCGGTGATCTGATCAGCGATTTGCAGCTGATCTACAACAAGGCGCGTCAGGCTGCGATCACCCAAGAGATCTCGGAAATCGTCGGCGGCGCTGCCGCGGTTTAACGGTTCAAATATTCAGAGGATCCAGCTATGAGTAGCGGACGTATCGTTCAAATCATCGGCGCCGTTATCGACGTGGAATTTCCACGCGACAGCGTACCGAGCATCTACAACGCGCTGAAAGTACAAGGCGCGGAAACTACTCTGGAAGTTCAGCAGCAGCTGGGCGACGGCGTAGTTCGTACCATTGCGATGGGTTCCACCGAAGGCTTGAAGCGCGGTCTGGACGTTATCGACTCTGGCGCTGCCATCTCCGTACCGGTCGGTAAAGCGACCCTGGGCCGGATCATGGACGTACTGGGCAACCCGATTGACGAAGCTGGTCCGATCGACACCGAAGAGCGCTGGGGCATTCACCGTCCAGCACCTTCGTTTGCGGAACAAGCTGGCGGCAACGACCTGCTGGAAACCGGCATCAAGGTTATCGACCTGGTTTGCCCGTTCGCCAAAGGCGGTAAAGTCGGTCTGTTCGGTGGTGCCGGTGTAGGCAAGACCGTAAACATGATGGAACTGATCCGTAACATCGCCATCGAGCACAGCGGTTATTCCGTGTTCGCCGGTGTGGGTGAGCGTACTCGTGAGGGTAACGACTTCTACCACGAGATGAAGGACTCCAACGTTCTGGACAAAGTGGCACTGGTTTACGGTCAGATGAACGAGCCGCCGGGAAACCGTCTGCGCGTAGCACTGACTGGCCTGACCATGGCCGAGAAGTTCCGTGACGAAGGTAACGACGTTCTGTTGTTCGTCGACAACATCTACCGTTACACCCTGGCCGGTACTGAAGTATCCGCACTGCTGGGCCGTATGCCTTCCGCAGTAGGTTACCAGCCGACCCTGGCTGAAGAGATGGGCGTTCTGCAAGAACGTATCACTTCGACCAAGGAAGGTTCGATCACTTCGATCCAAGCGGTATACGTACCTGCGGATGACTTGACCGACCCATCGCCTGCGACCACCTTCGCCCACTTGGACGCCACCGTCGTTCTGTCCCGTGACATCGCTTCCCTGGGTATCTACCCAGCGGTCGATCCACTCGACTCGACTTCGCGCCAGCTGGACCCGAACGTGATCGGCCAGGAGCACTACGACACCGCTCGCGGCGTTCAGTACGTGCTGCAGCGTTACAAAGAACTGAAGGACATCATTGCGATCCTGGGTATGGACGAGCTGTCGGAAGCCGACAAGCAGTTGGTAAACCGTGCTCGTAAGATCCAGCGCTTCTTGTCGCAGCCGTTCTTCGTGGCTGAAGTCTTCACCGGTGCTTCGGGTAAATACGTTTCCCTGAAAGACACCATTGCTGGCTTCAAAGGCATCCTCAACGGTGACTACGACCACCTGCCAGAACAAGCGTTCTACATGGTCGGCGGCATCGAAGAAGCGATCGAGAAAGCCAAGAAACTGTAATCCAAGCGCCCGGAAACGGGCGCTCATCAGGTTGAGGCAATCAGATGGCTATGACAGTCCATTGCGATATCGTCAGCGCGGAAGGGGAAATCTTCTCCGGTCTGGTAGAAATGGTGATTGCACACGGCGAACTCGGTGACCTGGGTATTGCCATGGGCCACGCGCCATTGATCACCAGCTTGAAGCCAGGTCCGATCACTCTGACCAAGCAAGGCGGGGAAAAGGAGGTGTTTTACATCTCCGGTGGTTTCCTTGAGGTTCAGCCGAACATGGTCAAGGTACTTGCCGACACCGTGCAACGTGCTGGCGATCTGGATGAAGCCTCCGCTCAGGAAGCCGTCAAGGCTGCCGAGAAGGCCCTGAACGAAAAGGGTGCGGACTTCGACTACAGCGCTGCTGCTGTACGTCTGGCCGAGGCTGCAGCCCAGCTGCGCACGCTCCAGCAGATCCGCAAGAAGTAAGCGGCCACGCCGTGATGCTTATGCGCGATTGATTAAAAAGGGTAGCCTCGGCTACCCTTTTTCTTTATTTAGCAAAACACATCTTTGGTCTGAAGCCGGACCGTCCAGGATTGGTAGCCATTCATGTCTCTTGAAATCGTCATTCTCGCCGCAGGCCAGGGCACCCGCATGCGTTCGGCCCTGCCCAAGGTGCTGCACCCGGTTGCTGGCAACTCCATGCTTGGGCATGTTATCCACAGTGCTCGTCAGTTGGACCCGCAACGCATCCACGTAGTAATCGGCCACGGTGCTGATGTGGTGCGCGAGCGCCTGGCTGCGGATGACCTGAATTTCGTATTACAGGACAAACAACTGGGGACCGGCCACGCCACCGCGCAAGCTGTGCCGTTCATTACCGCTGACACCGTGCTGATCCTCTACGGTGACGTGCCGCTGATCGAAGTGGAAACCCTGCAACGCCTGCTCAAGCATGTGGTACCTGGCCAAATGGGCCTGCTCACCGTTGAACTTGACGACCCTACCGGCTACGGACGTATCGTGCGCAATGCCGACGGCAAGGTCGCGGCCATCGTTGAGCACAAGGACGCCAGCGAAGCCCAGCGCGCGATCACCGAAGGCAACACCGGTATCCTCGCCGTCCCTGCCGACAAGCTCGCCGACTGGATGAGCCGTCTGTCCAACAACAACGCCCAAGGTGAGTACTACCTCACCGATGTGATCGAGATGGCCGTGAGTGATGGCCTGCTGGTCGCCACCGAACAGCCTCACGACCCAATGGAAGTGCAAGGCGCCAATGATCGTAAGCAGCTTGCAGAGCTCGAGCGTCACTACCAACTGCGTGAAGGCCGCCGCCTGATGGCCCAAGGTGTGACCCTGCGCGACCCTGCGCGTTTTGACGTACGCGGTGAGGTCACCGTGGGCCGCGACGTGCTGATCGACATCAACGTGATCCTTGAAGGTCGTGTAATCATCGAAGACGACGTAGTCATCGGCCCGAACTGCGTGATCAAGGACAGCACCCTGCGCAAGGGCGTGGTGATCAAGGCTAACAGCCATATCGACGGCGCGGTGATGGGCGAGGGCAGCGATGCCGGCCCGTTTGCGCGGTTGCGTCCGGGCACAGTGATGGGCGCCAGGGCGCATGTCGGCAATTTCGTCGAACTGAAAAACGCACGAATGGGCGACGACGCAAAGGCCGGCCACCTGGCCTACCTCGGTGATGCGGTAATCGGTGCTCGCAGCAACATTGGTGCCGGCGCAATCACCTGCAACTACGATGGCGCCAACAAGTACCAGACCACTATTGGTGAGGACGTATTCATCGGCTCGAATAACTCGCTGATTGCACCAGTGACTATCGGTGATGGTTCGAACACTGCCGCGGGCTCAACCATCAACCAGGATGTGGATAAGTCCCAACTGGCCGTAGCCCGTGCCCGCCAACGCAACATCGACGGCTGGAAACGCCCGGTCAAAATCAAAAAGACCTGAGTTATCCACAATCTCTCAGGCGACATAACTCCAATGTGGGAGGGGGCTTGCCCCCGATGGCGGTAGATCAGTCAGCTTATGTACCGACTGACACACTGCTATCGGGGGCAAGCCCCCTCCCACATTTGCTCTGCGTCGTTATCAAAAAAATGCAGCCCGCCGCTTGACGATCTTTCACCAATAGGTTTTGATTGCCTTCGTTATCTTTCGAAACGAAACTTATCATCACCATGTCGAAACGAAATACACCCCAACGACGCCACAACATCCTCACCTTGCTCAACGAACAGGGCGAAGTGAGCGTGGACGAATTGGCCAAGCGTTTCGAAACCTCGGAAGTCACTATCCGCAAGGACTTGGCCGCCCTCGAAAGTAACGGCCTGTTGCTGCGCCGCTACGGGGGCGCGATCACCATGCCTCAGGAACTGGTGGGCGACCCCGCCCAACCGGTCTCTGCCTACAAGCGTGCGATCGCCCGTGCTGCCGTGACACGTTTGCGTGAACACGCCCGCATCATCATCGACAGTGGCAGCACCACCGCTGCCATGATCCCGGAACTGGGCCACCAGCCCGGCCTGGTCGTCATGACCAATTCCCTGCACGTGGCCAGCGCCTTGAGCGAACTGGAACACGAGCCGGTGCTGTTGATGACCGGCGGTACCTGGGACCCGCATTCGGACTCGTTCCAGGGCCAGGTCGCCGAGCAGGTGTTGCGTTCCTACGACTTTGATCAACTGTTCATCGGCGCCGACGGCATCGATCTGCAACGTGGCACCACCACGTTCAACGAATTGCTGGGCCTGAGCCGTGTGATGGCCGAGGTCGCCCGTGAAGTGGTGGTGATGGTCGAATCCGACAAGATCGGCCGCAAGATTCCCAACCTGGAACTGCCCTGGAGCAGCGTCCATACCCTGATTACCGATGATCGCCTGCCGCTTGAGGCCCGCGACCAGATCCAAGCCCGCGGCATTACGCTGATATGCGCGGCAATCATCTAGGAGAAGCACCATGTGTGGAATTGTTGGCGCAGTCGCCGAACGTAACGTTACTGCCATCCTGCTCGAAGGCCTCAAGCGCCTGGAATACCGCGGCTACGACAGCGCGGGTGTGGCCGTCTTCACCAACGCCGGCAAGCTTGAGCGCATGCGTCGCCCAGGTAAGGTCAGCGAGTTGGAGCAGGCGTTGGCCGGCGAGCCGCTGGTAGGTCGCCTGGGTATTGCCCACACCCGCTGGGCTACCCACGGCGCACCGTGCGAGCGTAACGCCCACCCGCACTTCTCCGGTGACTTGGCGGTGGTGCACAACGGCATCATCGAAAACCACGAAGTGCTGCGCGAACAGCTCAAGAGCATGGGCTACGTATTCACTTCGGACACCGACACCGAAGTCATCGCCCACCTGCTCAACCACAAGCTCAAGGACCACGGCGACCTGACCAACGCCCTCAAGGCCACGGTCAAGGAACTGCACGGCGCCTACGGTCTGGCCGTGGTCAGCGCCAGCCAACCGGACCGCGTAGTTGCCGCCCGCAGTGGCAGCCCGCTGGTAATCGGCCTGGGCCTGGGCGAGAACTTCCTCGCCTCCGACCAACTGGCCCTGCGCCAGGTCACTGATCGCTTCATGTACCTGGAAGAAGGCGATATTGCCGACATTCGCCGTGAAAGCGTGGCGATCTGGGATGTGAACGGCAATTCCGTCGAACGCGAAGCCGTGCAATACCGCGACGGTGCTGAGGCCGCCGACAAAGGCGAGTTCCGCCACTTCATGCTCAAGGAAATCCACGAGCAACCGGCCGTGGTGCAGCGCACCCTGGAAGGCCGCCTTGGCGACAAGCAAGTGCTGGTCAACGCCTTCGGCCCCCAGGCCGCCGAGCTGTTCGCCAAAGTGCGCAATGTGCAGATCGTGGCCTGTGGCACCAGCTACCACGCCGGTATGGTTGCTCGTTACTGGCTGGAAGAACTGGCCGGCATCCCGTGCCAGGTCGAAGTCGCCAGTGAGTTCCGCTACCGCAAGGTGGTGGTGCAGCCCGACACCCTGTTCGTGACCATTTCCCAGTCCGGCGAAACCGCCGACACCCTGGCCGCGCTGCGCAACGCCAAAGAGCTGGGCTTCCTTGCCAGCCTGGCGATCTGCAACGTCAGCATCAGCTCCCTGGTGCGTGAGTCCGACCTGACCCTGCTGACCCAGGCCGGTCGCGAAATCGGCGTAGCGTCCACCAAAGCGTTCACCACCCAGTTGGTTGGCCTGCTGCTGCTGACCCTGTCCCTGGGCCAGGTTCGCGGCACGTTGGCTGCCGGCGTCGAAGCCACCCTGGTGGAAGAACTGCGCCGCCTGCCGACCCGCCTGGGCGAAGCCTTGGCCATGGACAGCACCGTGGAAAAAGTTGCCGAGCTGTTCGCCGACAAGAACCACACCCTGTTCCTCGGCCGTGGCGCGCAGTACCCGGTGGCGATGGAAGGCTCGCTGAAGCTCAAGGAAATTTCGTACATCCACGCCGAAGCCTACCCGGCCGGTGAGCTCAAACACGGCCCGTTGGCCTTGGTGGACGACGACATGCCGGTGGTCACCGTAGCGCCGAACAACGAACTGCTGGAGAAGCTCAAGTCCAACCTGCAGGAAGTCCGCGCCCGTGGCGGCCAACTGATCGTGTTCGCCGACGAAAAAGCCGGCATGACCAACGGCGAAGGCACCCACGTCATCAACATGCCGCACATCCACGACACCCTGTCGCCGATCCTCTACACCATCCCGCTGCAGCTGCTGTCGTACTACGTCGCCGTGCTCAAAGGCACCGACGTTGACCAGCCGCGCAACCTGGCGAAGTCGGTGACGGTGGAGTAATCCGCTTCACGCTGGAGGCCCACTGGTTACCAACAACATAGTTTGACACAGCCCCTCTCGTAAATCGGGGCCTGTAGGATGATCCGGGGGCCACACAACAGCAACATAGACTGACACAGACGGGTCGCACTTCAAATACGGGGCTCGATTGGTAACAACATAGTTTGACACAACAGCGAGAGCAATCATTTATGCCGAAACACCATGTGAGCGCGACCGGTCAATCACCTGTGCGGAAATAGTCTTTTTTCAACACAGGCTCAGTGCGATGTCTAAATCCGTGCGCAACCTTCGACCGGTCCCCATCAGCACATACACTGTGTTTTTTGTTCGAAATAAGCAGTCATTGGTGAAGGAAACACCCAGCGTTGATCGGACCCAATCACCAGGCGGGAAGCGGCCTTTACTGTCTTGGATAACGGTCAAAGCGTAAACGAGAGCAGGAATTAGCTGTCTATCCGTAATGGCTTTTCGCTGACGTGTTGTAATGTCGAGATCCAATATTGCCCAATCAGCAACAAGACAATAGGCACGGGAAGGAAAATGCAGACTGGCGAAAGCCACTGCATCTGAGGGGGCGAGTTGGCATCCGTCTATTTTCTCGCCTGCAGAAAGCACTGAAACATAATCTGCCAAATTCATTTGTACCTCCTGCCGATCCAAAAAACCGATTCGAACGAGAAGCATCATTCAGCTTAGCTCCCAGCGGATCACCAGGTTCCGATGCCGACGGATAGCAGCAGGGTGATCTCATGGCTGTTCCGTCTTCTCCCTTCATCTCACTGAACGGGATGATTTCTATCGAGTTGTCACCGGATAAAGTGGTTTGCGCCAGTACACAGCTATACCATTGCCGTGCGTGAACCCTACCTAGCGGTAGGTGCCGATGCGGGTGAAACCTAGTGCTTCATGGATGCCCGTGCATGCCGTATTCGGCTATGCGACGCCGGTATTGGTGCATGAAATCCATGTTACTCAAGGAGCGGTAGAGTCCGTTTGGCTGCGACTGAATCAAAATGACATGCCCTCAGACACTTGAATCAGCATTTCTTCGACTAGATGTGTGCCAAAGGTTGTAGTGACCATCGCCAATGGGCTTTCTCCTAAAAAACGGGCTTTGGGTTTGGAAAGCCAATGTTTGGCCTTCCCTTTGTCACCGAAGACCACCTCGGCCATAGCGGTAATATGTGCAAAACGGAACAGGCGATCGCTCTCATGCGACGTTAAAAGCTGATTGGCTGACAGTTTTGTTTTGAGCGTTTTGGGTTGAATGATTCTGTCGCGTTCTTCGTCGCTGAGGGTTCCATCATCACAAAGCATTTTGATCAGGCTGGCCGAGAAGCCAGCTACTATCATGTCGTGAATGTCCAGATCCGAAGCATTGACAGAAATATGAAGAAGCGTCTCCAGACGCATGCGGTAAGCATGACTGGCATCCTGACGCAGGACGCCAGCAAACATGGGCCGCACTGATGTTGCGTTGCGGACGGGCGTCAGGACTAATGTGCCATTCAATACCGTTAGCTCCAAGTCGTCCCCAACACCTAACCTCATTTGGTCAAGCAACTCTTGAGGCAGATCAATGATGATGTCGCCAGTTCCGTCCTCAGTTTTCTGGGATTTTACTATCCAACGCTCAGTTTCACTCATGATCGTCCGGCCCTCATCCGCCATCAGAGAATGACACACATCATCATGGTTGGGCCCAGAGCTGACCAAAGGAACGCGCAATCCGCTGGTAGACAGGCACTGCCGCTGCTCGAACGCCGGATAGCGAGTGAAACAGCAAAAAATGGGGCAATGGATATACCTGCCTTTCCACCTTCACATGGCTAAGAGCCTGAGCGTGATCAGTTAACTACACGAAAGGATATGACATGCACCCTAATGAGCTTTATGTTTCCGTCGACGTCGAGACTTCTGGGCCTATACCAGGCGATTACAGTCTGCTTTCCATTGGAGCTTGTCTTGTAGCCCAACCTGAAACGTCCATATATCTTGAACTACGGCCTGACAGTCCGAAACACGACCCCGAAGCGCTGGCAGTATCGGGGCTGAGTCTGGAGAAGCTGGAGCGCGAGGGTCTCGCTCCGCAACAGGCGATGCTGACATTTGATCAGTGGCTGAGATCGTCCTGCCAAACGGGGCAAAAGGTCATTTTCGTAGGACTCAATGCACCGTTTGACTGGTCATTCGTCAATTACTACTTCCACAAATACCTGGAAACCAACCCCTTTGGTTTTACCGCTATCGACATGAAGGCCTACTTTATGGGCGCTGTAGGTTGCAGCTGGAAGGAAACAAAATCATCCAAAATGACCGCTGCGCTGAAGCCACTCAGCGAACCGAACCATAACGCATTGGATGATGCCCGCTTTCAGGCAGAGCTCTTCGCCCTAATGCTAGCGGGTAACTATAAACGCTGACCTGCCTTCCACCGCACTGACTTGAAGTTCATCTGACCCAGGTTGCCTCAACATATCTGCCGTCCCTGAACGACCACGCCTTGATACCTTCTGGTTTTTCGGACTTGCCGACAATAATGGCTATTGGGTGCGGCAGATCCTGCGTGTAACGTGCAGCAAATTTGGAGAAACTACCGATGTCTGCCGGAGAGATCACCGGAACGGATTGGGGATGCGTATGCCAATAGCCCACCAGGCGTAACCCTTGTTCGTTGGCAGCCTGGATCTCCTGACGGCACCGCGCCGCATCCAACTCTAGCCAAGACCAGCCTGACCGATCGGCGCGATGAGGCAACGTGGCCAAGGCCAGCAGCAAACCTTTCGGATCAACAGGGTTGACGAATAACTGTCCACCTCGCTCCACGCCAAAAAGGCCCTGCCGATGACTATCCAAGATGTCCGCGACCGCCTGGGACACCAATAGCTCGGAGTCCACCTCCGGCCATCGCCAGCGCCATGCGATATCCGTCATACCATTTCGTCCTTATCTTCCGGCCATCCGCGTTCGAGTAGGATTTGCTGCGTCCCCTCTGGCAGTTTGGGCCCATGGTATTGGCCTCCTAGGCTCAGCACATCTTCAGGCCTATAAATGCTGCTGACCCAAGATGCAGTGGCGATCTTGCCGGTCAATGCGCGTAAGGCCGTGTGCGACACCATAGAGGCGATATTGGTCATTCCCAGCGAGCCGCCTGGGATAAAGCTCTCGCCACACGCGGGCAGTGGAACAACACCGCCTCCCGGCCACTCTGTAAATCTATGCAAAAAATCGCCGACGTCCGTGAACAACTGACGGCCATCAAAGGTGCCGCCTGGTGCGAATAGAGCATGGCCGACCTGGGTATACGGTTCGCTCCAGGCTTGTAAAAGCCCCCAAGGAGCGCCGCTGGATTTGGTTCGCCATACAGTGACCTCCGACTGCCAGTCTGCTGTCGTGATCACCACCAGATCTGCGTTATCGAACACTTCTGGTTTGCTACTCATCACTACTTCGGCAAAAGTCGAATAAGCGGTGCATTCTGTCGTCGGAAGATCTAACAGAATCTTGTCCCTCAACGCTGAGGCTTTCAGCCTCCCTAGGCTATCCGCTCCCAGAACGTGCCTCCCCAGATTGGCTGACACCAAAGTGTCAGGATCGATGAGGGTAAGGTGGCCGACACCGGATCGTGCCAATTGTATTGCCACCGTACTGCCTAATGAGCCAACGCCAACACAAACGACTCGAGCATTTTCAAGGTGCTGTGCAGTGCCGCTTATATCGCGGGACAGGATAGACGCTCGATCAAGCACATCCAGGGCAGTTGCTCGGACGAGCGCCGGAGGATGAGCATTTGCGATAGCTGGCCGCCGGCGAGCTGTACGCAAGCCAAACTTTGCCCCCCGCTCCTGCTGTACACCGAGCGAACGCACATTGAGACAATATGTTGGAGCATCTGCGCCTCCTGGAAGCTCCAGAACAATCCATCGACTCGCCAACGTTCCATGCAGCTCAAACCATGCCAGCAATTGCTCGGCATCGTCTGGTTGAAGGTGTGGCTTTAGCCACAGCAATAAATCTTCTGGATCCGGGGTGCGGATATCCGGATAAGTCTGAAGCTTGACGTAAAAACCGGGAGTTTCGGCCGCACGAATGACAGCAGAGCGCCCGACGACCCGTCGGTAATGCCCTTTGAGTGCAGCTACATTCGATGCTAACCAAACCGTTTCCTGACCGGATGGCACAGCTCGGCGCGGATCGCTGAGCGCAAACAACTGCGAGGCAGCCTGAGGTCGATCCAACAGTAAGAGGTTCTGGAATGACTGCCCGTGCTGAAACGACCAGTAGGTAGTGATCTCATTCTGAAATTCGATATCGCGTGTTGCCTGGTTTGATCCCATCTTGGACAACGAAACGATCTGGGCCAAGCGAGCAAGGCTGTCCTCTACCACGACCTCCGGGGAGCCCATGATGGGGCGTTCCTGAAAGCCATGAAGGCAAAGCCCCGACTTAGTGGCATGCGGCCAAACCAGCCATGGAGAGGGTTCGACGTTCAGCCGCAAGAGCCCGCGGGGAAAGTTGGAGGGGAAACCTATACGCAGTCGCCGCTCCTGCCCCGTGTAATCGGTGGGCAAGGGGAAGTGAAAGCACGCCGCTTCGTCAGCCCGCATGGGTGCGGGCTGGAGCAATGCATCGGCAGCATCCTGACCTAGGGTGTTACGCAGTGCGGCGATTCCGCGCTGCAATGGTGTCTTAATAGGATCAGCCAAGGCGTCCAACTGGCTTTACGCTCGACTGAGAGGTTCCGCCACCGCTGGCCCCTCCGAAGAGCGAACCCATCGAAGCAGAGTTTCGAGTAGTGCCATCCGGTCGACCGGGCATCGTCCAATTCGCAGGGATTTCATTGTTCACTGCCGTGATGAACGCCGGCGCAATACCGAAGTTCTTTTTCACTGCCTCGGCAAAGGAGTCATTGGATTCAAAACTTTCCAAACCTAATGACACAGATGCACTGGCGTCCGCATGCCACTTGGCGAATGCCTGACGGTAGCCTTGCCCCTCGCCCGGTCGATTCCACTTCTCTGCAAAGTTTTCGCCGTTATCGGCAGGGTTGCAGACATAGCAGTCGCTACCTCTATGCGCGATGTGCTGCGGCATTCTGCGAACGATTTCCAAAATTGCATCGAGCGGTGCCAGAGGCTTCGACTGCGACTCCTTTACGACATCCAGGTATGCGTGCGTGGCTAGAGTGGTGATGACCGCAGATATTGGGCGAGTATCAGCGCTCCTTGTCTTGATGGCCCATTCATCGCGATGCCGCTTGAGCAGCTTAATGGTCGCACGCAGGGGATCTTGATCGATGTAATCCTGATAATGCGGCAAAGGATCTTGGGTCGCGGCATCAAGCATCCGCTGGCTTTTGGCAACCACTAAGCTTTCCAGAGAGATTTCCTGGGCGGAAGCGACCTGCAACCAATTCGAGTAAGGAATAGGGCTGCTCGCTTTCCATCCTGTGACTCGATCCGGAACCTCAAGCTTACCCTCGCCGTTTGCTTCGCCATTTCCGTTGATCGCCCGGGCAGGTGTGACATCGATGTGGAAACCTGGATTTTCGTCTGCATAAACGATTCGAATACCACGACGTAGTTGCTTAACTTCTTCCTGAACGCGGGAGCCTTCCCTAAAACGCTGCTCAATCGCCTCTAGAACTTCCTTCGCACCAGCGCCTTGAGCGTGAGGGAGCCAGATAATCGCGTCCGCATCAATGGTGTCCAGATCCGCAGGCGCCCCGGGAATTGGCTTAATGGTCGTTTTCAGCCGCATTGAGCCCTGAACGAAAATATGAGCCTCAGCGAGCAACGGATTGTCGGAAGCCGAGAGGATTTTTTCCAGTTGGGAGTAGCGGTCATTGATTTTTTCGTACTGCGCTTCCGACAGCGAGATCTCCCTCGCGGCGCGAAGCAGAAAATATTCCCAACTGCTGCGCTTGGTCTGTTCGTTGCTCAAAAGCATTACATAGCCTCCTGGGCCACGGGACCCAATTGCAGTGTTTGCGTAAACCGATCTTGGTTTTCTTTGTCCCGATCGAAGATCAGGTATGTATGTTGATGCTGTGTTGTGAGCAACGCGCCAAACTCGATGGCCAATGCCGCAGGAATGGCGGCGAAGACGTGGATGGGGTCAGGAGTCAGAGCCTCAAGCTGGCTCAGTCGTATTTGAAGTGCGTCGCGAAAAGCATGAATCACCCGACGGTTCTGTACCATCGCGTAGCTTGGTTCTGGGATCGACAGCTCTGCAATACGTGCACCGGGTAGAGCGTCGGTCACGTCGCGTACTGGAACTTGCGCAGAAATGGAGAGCACCAACGCCAGTGGGCCATCGCCGTTGGGTGGAGGCGTAAACAGAAAACTAGGCGGCTCAGCAGACTGATCGGGCCAGCGCAAAAGATGCTCGCGATGAAAAGAGAAGATCAAGCGTTTGGAACGGTCGCCGATACTCTGGCCCAACATCATCAAGGCCGGAATGTCGGCCAAGCCGACTACTGCTAGCGCGGGCGAATCGCCATAAGTGCCGCCGCGACGTTTGAGTTGCTGCTCCAGCTCATACTGGACGCTGTCTTTGACGTTCTGCCAATAGGTAGTGTCCCTGCCACGTGGTCCGGGCGCAGCGAAGGCGATTTTGATGCCTTGATCGAAGGCGGTTAATCCCTCGGCGGACATCGCAGCCAACAGATCGCGAACGGGGATATCGTTGATCGTCTGAAAGTGCTGACTCTGGACGATGAGAGGAATGGCTCTGCCACCATCGGGGGTCGTTGCGGCGAGTCGGATGCGTTCAAGGTACGCTTGGTGCAAACCGCTCAGATCATTTTCAGGGTAGCCATCTGCGTCACGATCAATTTTGTCATGACAGCCTGGGCACAGGAGCATCAGGTTAGCAGTATCGTTAGTGTGCGCCTCAGCATCATGATCCGCGCGTCCCCGAGGCCCCTTGGGACTGGCGGGTAAGATATGCGCCACTTCGCCCCATTTCATTGGCTTGCCGGCACGATAGTCGAACGTTAGATCCGTACCGCACAGTTCACAATGACCAGCGGTCTGTGTCCATACGATCCGCTTCGTCTCATCATTCGTGTTAAAGCGCCCGCTCGCGGGCTTAGCGTCTTCTTTTTCTGCCATTTCGACCGACCCCCGAAAAACATCCATGATTGAAAACGATGATGGCAAGATAAGATCATATTAGGGTCATTCGTCCCGATTTCAAGAGAGATCTGAGGGTGACGAATGCTGAGTCGCCTTTTAGCAGGATGCTTTTTTGGCTCATCGAAAGGCGGTGGTGGCGGCGTTCGTTTTCTGGCAAGTGCTGGTGGGTAATGGCACTGACCACAGCGCATGTAAGACTGATGAAAACGAGCTGTGCAGCTCAAACGAGGCTGCAAGCGCAGCCCCTTTCGTATGCGTTTTTACGCGTCAGTGCTTGCCAGGCTCAACGGACAAGTGTCGACGACGCATGAGGTGATAGGCCGCCGGGATCACAAACAGCGATAGCAAGGGTGCCGTAACCATACCGCCAATCATCGGGGCGGCAATGCGGCTCATAACCTCGCTACCGGAACCGCCTCCCAAAAGTATAGGTAACAAACCAGCGATAACCACTGCCACGGTCATAGCCTTAGGTCGAACGCGCTGGACAGCGCCTTCACAAATCGCGGCCATCAACCCGCGTTCTGTGTTGTCACCGAGGTCTTGACGCTCGGTCCATGCATTTTTCAGGTAGAGCAGCATGATCACGCCAAATTCGGCAGAAACACCGGCCAAGGCGATAAAGCCGACCCCGGTGGCAACCGACAGGTTGAATCCCAACAGATAGAGAAACCATGCCCCGCCCGTGAGAGCGAATGGCAGCGTGGCCATAATCAGCAAAGCCTCATCAAGGCGTGCAAATGTCAGGTAGAGCAACACGAAGATGATCAACAGCGTGGCAGGCACCACCAGTTTGAGTCGTGCGTTGGCCCTTTCGAGAAACTCGAACTGACCTGAGTAGCTCAGGCTCATGCCGGGCTGCAACTTGACCTGCTCACTGACGACCCGGCGTAGATCGGCGACTACGGAGGCAATGTCCCGGCCACGCACATCGATGTACACCCAGCCTGAAGGCCGTGCGTTCTCACTCTTGAGCATTGGCGGCCCGTCGTTGACCTTGATCTTCGCCACGGTGCCAAGGGTGATCTGGCTGCCTAGCGGGGTGTAGATCGGCAACTGCTCCAAAGCGCCGAGCGAATCCCGCCACTCACGAGGGTAACGTACGTTAATTGGGAAACGAGCCAACCCTTCAATCGTCTCCCCGACGTTTTCACCGCCGATTGCGCCGGCCACGATTGATTGCACATCGGCAATATTTAACCCATAGCGTGCCGCAGCTTTGCGATCGATATCTACATCAATATAGCGGCCACCGGTCAGTCGTTCGGCTAACGCTGAACTGACACCTGAGACGTCCTTGGCAACACGCTCGATGGCTTGGGTGACGGCATCGATCTCCGTCAGGTTGGTACCGGCAACCTTCACGCCAATCGGGCTTTTTATGCCGGTGGCCAGCATGTCGATACGGTTACGAATAGGCGGTATCCAGATGTTGGTTAATCCTGGGACACGCACCACTTGTTCTAGCTCCTCAACGAGCTTTTCCTGGGTCATGCCTGGGCGCCACTGCTCGCGTGGTTTGAATTGAATGGTGGTCTCGAACATTTCCAACGGTGCCGGGTCAGTCGCGGTTTCAGCGCGGCCGGCTTTTCCGAAAACGTGTTCGACCTCTGGAACTGTCTTTATTAGACGGTCAGTCTGCTGAAGCAGTTGCGCGGCCTTCTGCGCCGATAATCCAGGCAGAGCTGACGGCATATAGAGCAGGTCCCCTTCGTCCAACGGGGGAAGAAACTCACCACCCAGACGAGAGATCGGCCACAACGCGCTGACAAAGACTAGCAATGCAACCAGCAGCGTTACTTTAGGTCGACGTAATACGGCGTCCAGAGCGGGCTCGTAGATCCGGATCAACCAGCGATTTAGCGGATTCTGTTGCTCATTAGGAATTCGTCCGCGAATCCAATACCCCATCAACACCGGAACTAGAGTTACCGACAGTCCAGCCGCTGCGGCCATAGCGTAGGTTTTGGTGAACGCCAATGGACCGAATAGACGTCCTTCCTGAGCCTCCAGCGTGAACACCGGAATGAACGACAGGGTGATGATCAGCAGACAGAAGAACAATGCGGGTCCTACCTCGGCAGCCGCTTCAGTCATCACGTGCCAATGACGTTCACCTTTCAGTTCCTCCCCAGGATTAGCCACGTGCCAAGCCTCGACCTTCTTGTGGGCGTTTTCAATCATCACCACGGCAGCGTCGACCATGGCGCCGATGGCGATGGCAATCCCGCCAAGGGACATGATGTTGGCGTTGATACCCTGATAGCGCATTACGATGAAGGCGATCAGCACCCCAACCGGCAGGGAGATGATTGCCACCAGAGATGAACGCAGGTGCCAGAGAAAGATTCCGCAGACCAACGCGACGACGATGAACTCTTCGATCAGCTTGTGGCTGAGGTTTTCCACGGCACGATCAATCAACTTGCTGCGGTCGTAGGTGGTGACGATTTCTACCCCCGCCGGCAGACTGCTTTTCAGCTCGTCGAGTTTGGTCTTGACCGCCGCAATGGTTTCTCGAGCATTCTTACCGCTGCGCAGAATTACCACGCCGCCGACGGTCTCACCTTCGCCATCGAGTTCGGTGATGCCTCGACGCATCTCAGGCCCCATCTGAATCGTGGCAACATCGCCCAGAGTGACCGGCACACCACCCGTGCCCAGTTTGAGTGGGATAGCACGAAAGTCATTGAGGGTCTTCAAGTACCCGGAAGCCCGCACAATAAACTCGGTCTCCGCCATCTCCAGCACCGCCCCACCAGTTTCCTGATTGGCCTTGCCGATCGCCTCGGTCACTTCAGACTGCGTGATCCCCAAGCTGGCCAACTTCACCGGATCAAGCTGCACCTGGTACTGCTTTACCATGCCACCCACCGTGGCCACTTCCGCAACGTTCGGTAGGGTCTTAAGCTCGAATTTGAGGAACCAGTCCTGCAAGGCACGTAACTGCGCCAAGTCATGCCCGCCGCTTCGGTCTACCAGGGCGTACTGGAAAATCCAGCCAACCCCAGTGGCATCAGGTCCTAATGCGGGCTTGGCACTGGCCGGAAGCCGGCTTTGTATCTGGCTCAGATATTCCAATACGCGCGAGCGGGCCCAGTACAAGTCAGTTCCGTCTTCGAATAGTACGTAAACGAAACTGTCGCCAAAGAAGGAATAACCGCGCACAGTCTTGGCACCAGGCACAGAGAGCATAGTGGTTGCCAATGGATAGGTGACCTGGTTTTCTACGATCTGTGGGGCTTGGCCTGGATATGGTGTACGGATAATTACCTGAACATCCGACAGGTCTGGCAATGCGTCAATGGGCGTACTTTGAACCGCCCAGATCCCCCATGCCGTGACAAACAGCGTCGCCAGCAACACAAGAAAGCGGTTAGCCACCGACCAGCGAATAAGGGCCGCGATCATGGCTGGCTCCCAAAGCGTTCCAGACGCTCAACTCGCAGACCATCTTCCGTCTGGCTGACAGCGATCCGAACCTTGTCGCCCGTTTTAAGACCCTTCATCAGAGCTGGAGCGGCGAGAGGGAAAGTCATCGTCATGCCTGACATACCCAATGTTCTGAAGGGACCGTGGGCGAGCGTGACTTCTTTGTCGTTGATCTCAACGATCTGACCATCGGCCTCATGCAAAGCGCCTGCGGTTACAGTAGATGGCGAAACGTCCAGTGAGCTTGCGACAACGCCCTTGAGACTGGCCTCCGAGTCGAGAAGGAACTGGCCAGAAGTCACCACTTTTTGCCCCTCTTCCAAGCCTTTCAATATCAGCGTTTTGCCATCGTTATCTTGGCCTAACTGCACCTCCACCGGGCGATATCGACCAGCGTCTTCAGAGAGCATGACCAACGTACGTCGACCGGTACGAATGACGGCCTCGCTCGGCACCCACAAAACACTTTGCTCCGTCGAACGATTGAGACTTACCTGCGCGGTCAAACCTGGCCTGAGTCGGCCATCCGGATTGGGTAACTCAACTCGAACGCGAAGTGTGCGACTGTCCGAACTGGTTTCCGGAAGAATCGCACTGACGACGCCCTTGAGCACAACTCCAGGGAGCGCGGACAAACGCGCTTCGGCTGCTTGCCCTACGACGATTGACCCAGCCTCCGACTCTGGTACCGCCACGGCCAGCCAGACACTGCTCAAACCATTAACACGCGCGAGCGTCTCGCCTGCGGCCACCGTCATACCTTCACGCACACTCAGCTCTTGAAGCACACCACCAATAGGGCTGGTCAGAGTCAGGTTCGGTTGAACTTTGCCACTGCGCTCAACTTGAGCAATTAACTTAGTTGGCATTCCGGTGAGCCTCAATCGCTGGCGGGCCGCTGTCAGCAAGTCAGCATCGCCACTACGCTTGAGGGCGAGAAATTCCTCTTGAGCAGCTGCCCAATCCGGCACCAAGATATCTGCCAAGGCTGCATTCACTTTCAGCACATCACCAGGTGCATGGGCGTACACGCGCTCGACAAAACCCGCCGTACGGGCCTGAATGACTGCAACGTCCCGTTCGTTGAAGGCCAGAACACCTACCACGTTCAGTGTCGAGGCAAATACCCCTCGACTGACACTAGCCAGTCGCACACCAAGGTTCTGAGTCAGGCTTGGATCAATTCGAATGCCGCCGCTGTCCCCCTTGGTATCTGCGTATTGGGGGATCATCTGCATGTCCATGAAGGGTGACTTACCCGGTTTATCGAATTTCTGTTGTGGGTACATGGGGTCATACCAATACAGAACCTTTCGATCGGGAGAGGCTTTGGCTTCCTGATCCGGCTCGACACCAGCTACTTCGCTCATTCGCGGTTGGGCTAACCAGTAACCTCCGGCAACACCCAAGGCAATCGAGATGCCGACAACTAAAGTCCCTTTCCATACTTTGAAATTCATTGAGCGGGCTCCCCGTAAGAGAAATACAAGCGAGCGCTGGTGAGAGCACGTTGCTCTTCAACGTCAATCTGCTTGAGACGGGCTTCGATGAGTTCGCGTCGGGCGGCCACAACCGAGTTCAAATCACCTTTGCCGGAACGGTAGCTAGCCATGGTGAGTTCAACCTTTTCTTTAGCCAGCGGCAACAAGCTTTCCTGATTACGGGTGACTGCACGATTGAGTCGCTCGTAGTCGGCCAACTCATCCTCCAGTTGCTGGGTATGCTCGCGCGACAGAGCTTCCCGCTCAGCTTCAAGTTGGTTGAGTTCGGCGTGCTTTGCCGCAATTTTGGGGTTTTGCCGAGAGTCAGGAAACAGCGGGAGATCCCATGAAAACTGGACGCTAACCATGTCACCGAATTGTTTGCCTCGATGCTGATAGTCGAATTCCCAGCTCCAGTCAGATTGCTTTTCCGCCTCAGCTTCACGGATCTTGGCTTGTGCTTCACGGGTCATCGGCACATACGCCGCCAATTCAGGGTGATGTTGCAGCTTATGGGAGTATCCAGAGGTTTCAATGGGCCAATCAGGCAAGCTGCCCGCCGGTTTGTCATTGGCAGCTGGGCCAATCCAGCGCTTGAGGGCCGCCCGGGCCTGTGCACGTTGGCGAACTAAATCATCCTGCTGCTCCGCCAGTTGGGCAGCTTCCTGTTTAGGTGTCACCGCATCGGCGGGTTGGGCGCGGCCACCCGCAATCTGAGATCTGACGGTATCGGTCAGAAGACGGTTTTCTTTGTAGAAGTCCTGGAACATCGCATCTTTACGCTCAACCGAGTAGCTACTGATCCAGGCCAATGCCGTGGACTGTCGGACGTTCAGACGCGCCACTCGACGCTCAGCGGACGCTCGATCAACAGCCGCATCCGCGACCTCGATACGTGCTTTGCGCTTATCGCTGTTGGGCATCTCCTGTCTGATCCCGACCACTTGCATGGTCATGAAGTCCTGGTCGATGCTCCATCTGTCGGCACCACCAATGGGGTAGTTCTGCAAGCCCAGCAGTAGCTTGGGATCGGGTAGTTCGCCGGCGGGAATGGCCGCACTGGTGGCTGCTTGAATTTTGGCGTCTTGTGCGGTCAACGACGGTGCATTGTTTTCGGCCAGCCGCAGCGCTTCATCGAGTGTCAATGCACCAGCAAGGCTCGGCAATGCCAGTACGCTTGCCGCCAGGCCGGCCACGAGGGACCAACCTGTGCAAAAGCAGTTGGAGTTCATGTTCACGATTCCTGTGATGATCCACCGCGCGCTTCATAAGACATGCGCGCAGATATGCCATCCCGCTAACGCGGAATGAGGCTCAGTGTGGTACAGGAATCAAGTACGGGGAGGTCGCCATAACCCAGAAGGGGTTTGTACGAGTGGGAAATGGCTGGAGAAGGGCAGAACGATTGGACTGGACAAGGTAATAGGAGGCTTGATGATCGAGACTTGCAGCATGCCGCCCGTTTTGCATTCCTGGCCCGACTTACAAGGTTTGCCATGCTCAGCGGTACTTTTCATGTCGTGGCAGCAGTCTTGACCCATACCATCCATCATCGCTATACCCATGGTTTTCATCGGGCATGGTTCAGTCGATGCCTGAACACCCGCCATCCCGCTAAGGGGAAGCGCCAAGCTAATTAGGAAAATCAGGCAACACCGCACATAGCGTTTCATGGGCTAAAGTGTAGACGGTGCAAATGGCCCTTACAATTCACCCTTAAGACTCCTGTATTGGCTGTTACCAACGTCTATGCTGCGCTCATTTCCATGACAGGGCTTAAAGTACCTAACCATGCGACAAGACAGATAATGATGACCGCCATTGAAAACTCAAGTTTCATGCTACGGCGCAAGGCATTCACCGCGACAGCGTATTCGCCATTGCGAACTGATCGCTCCAATAAGGGGCTTAGATGAAAACGGTTAAGCGTGGCTAATACGATCATCCCTGCAAATAGCAGGATTTTCAAAAATAGCAACTGGCCATAAGTGCTGAGCATCACCTCATCGAGGCTCGGTCCTACGATAAATAGATAATTCACCACGCCCGTTATACTGATGATCACTACAATCACCGCGCCGGCCGATTCAAACCCTGTCAGTACCCGAGCAAGAACTCGTACTTCCTGATCACCTTTCAGCGATTTTAAACGCAGCAGCAGTGCAAATGCTGCCAACGCACCCAACCAACCGCCTGCGGCCAAGAGATGGAAGATGTCGCTAGTAAAATGCCAGTAACGACGGCTCCCTTCGTCCATCGCACCATGCCCTGTCCATGCCAGCGTCGCTAGCGCAATGGCGCCACATACAGTGACAATCCAAAGACTGAGTGTCGGAAAGCGCTTGCTCAGAGCAACGCCGAGAACAGCCGTCAGCAACGCCACTATCCGGACCATCCAGGTCAAACCGACGTCAGTCCCCATGAGAACCATTTGAAAAATATGGTGATGTAGCTCCATGAAGCCCGACACACCACTCATAGCTTTCGCAAGCAACAACATGGCTGCTAGAGACAGAGCTACACCTAAAACAGATGTACTGTAAAGAAGCGACTCAAAATTTAAAACCGCTCCCGATACTCTCTCTTTTCCCCTCAGGCTATAAAGACCAAATATTGCCAGTCCAAATAACAGCATCAGATCAAAATATAGAGCAAAGCGAACAGCTATATTTATTGAGTCGCTCATGAATCATTTCACTTTGAAAGAAAAATTGCCGGTGATTGGATGAGTGTCAGACGAGACGGCACGCCACTCAACTTTATAAGTACCTGTGGTCAATGGCGATGCAGGCGTAATAACCATCGTCTTAGGATCTCCACCGCCTGCAACGGCTGCTTTAACGCCCATTGGGGAGTTAGGCATGCCAGGCATATCGGTCATGATCAGCTTAGCACCGGAAAACTGAGTCGTTAGATTCTCAGAAAATTGCAGTTCAATTTTCGCAGGAGCAGCAACATCCGACCCTTCTGCTGGAGTAGAAGAAAGCAGCTTTGGATGTGCTTGAGCAACTGCACTCAAAAGCAAACCCGCTGTCAGTGCTACAGCTACGGTGGTGGTTTTAAGGAATGACATGCAAGACTCCTCACAGCAAAAGCTGTTGATTCTAGGTTTTTGATGAGTATCTAGTTATTACTTTTACGCTTATTAAAAACACTGGCGAGCTACCTAGCAAATTCCGTGTTCTAGGGCGGGCTGGACAGGAATAATCACAAGAATTCCAACGTCACAGCGCAAGTACACGATGCCACACGAACGCAAACTATTCGATTACATTTCAGTCAGCTTGGACCTGCTTTGGGACGCTGAATTTCTTGAAAAAATGGTTAAAACGGGCTTCCGTTTTGCGACGTTCACACCGTGAAAACCGTTCGCAAGACCACATAGCTGCTCGGGTGTATATGGTGTCGTTGATTAGGCATTTTCTGCACTCGCACATGGGAGCTGTATATGAAAGGCTGTTTTTCCATCTGACGACGTGCACCATATCTTGCCGCCATGCGACTCGATAATGGATCGAGTGATTGATAAGCCTAGCCCCGCATTACTTGGGTTTCCTTCTCTACGAGCGGGGTCCACTCGATAAAATCGATCAAACAGTTTTTCAAGGTGCTCAGGAGCGATAGGTTCTCCAGGGTTTTCCACGGAGACAGAGATTGACGTCCCTTCCTGCCTTATATCGACGCTGATACATTTCCCTGCGGGGGTGTACCGGAGGGCATTCGAGAGCAGATTAGAGATAGCCCTGTCGAGCATAAGAACGTCACCTCGGACGCTGCCCCTCCCTGTCACCTTAAGGTCGATGCCTTGCTCATCAGCCAACAAGCGGTAGTACTCGAGTAATTTTTCTACTAGCGCTACCAAGTCTATCGGTTTGTTTTCATGAGTAATCAGACCATTATCTGATTTCGCTAGAAAAAGCATGTCATCGATCATCCGCCCCATACGCTTCAGGTCATCAAGATTCGAATACAAGTTGTCTTCGTAATCTTCAATATTCCTTTTTCGAGAAAGCACCACTTCGGTGTGTGTCATCAAATTGCTGACTGGTGTTCGTAGTTCGTGAGCAATGTCCGCAGAGAAGTTTGATAAGCGAACAAATGCATCGTCAAGTCTAGATAACATTGCATTGAAAGAAAGCACCATCTGCTGAAGCTCTTTAGGCACGGCCGCTAAAGGAATCCGTTCTTTGAGCGATTTAGCAGACATTGACGCAGCGACTTGAGTAACCTGGCGAATAGGTCTTAGTCCACTGCTCGCGACCATCCAGCCCAGCGCCGCACTGACCAGCGCGCTTATAAACAACCCTATCAAAAACCAGCGTTCAAGCGTCTCAAAGAACGCCATATGTTGCGTAACGTCAAAGATCAACATAACGGTCAGCGGTTTTTCTTGTCCAGTCACAATCGCCTGCGCCGTTATTCCCCGGAACGTTTGCTCATCATCACGCCACTCCCAAACGTTGTTGTTTGAGGTCGTGCGAAAGTCTTCAGGAATATCGATTGGACCTGGATCAGCAAAAAGGGTCTTGCCGTGACCATCGAAGATCAGGGCTATCAAATCTCGGTGAGCACCCAGCAGCGCCTCCAACTCAGGCTTAACATCACTGAACTGGTCAATGCTACTCAATCCCGTCAAAATTCTTTGGGTCGAGTGTAGCTTCTCGTTTAGCGCCTGCTGATCTAGCATTTTGAAATGATGCCGGCTAAGGCTGTTAAAACTGAGTCCAGCGACGGTGAGCACCGCCGTTACAGCTAGCATGAACATCAGGCTCATGCGGGTAGTCAGAGACATTCGCTTCATTCCAGCCCCGTCCCAGAATCCGGCGCATCTAGCATGTAGCCCATGCCTCGGGAGGTGTGGATAAGCTTGACCTCAAAATCATCATCAATCTTTGCTCTGAGCCGCCTTACGGCGACCTCGATGACGTTCGTATCGCTGTCGAAGTTCATGTCCCACACCTGGGAAGCGATAAGCGACTTAGGCAGCACCTCACCTCGACGACGGAGCAGCAATTCGAGTAACGCAAACTCTTTGGTCGTGAGATATATACGTTTGCCTCCACGGACAACCCTGCGCTTGAGCAGGTCAACCTCAAGATCAGCCAATTTCATATGAGTTTGGGAGGGGGCTGTACTCCCTCTTCGCAGCAGCGTTCTGACGCGGGCAAGCAATTCAGAAAAAGCGAAGGGTTTTATGAGGTAATCGTCTGCCCCCAGCTCAAGTCCTTTGACGCGATCCTCGACGCGGTCTCGCGCCGTGAGAAAAAGCACGGGGACATTTTTTCCGGATGCCCGCACCTTCTGAAGTACTTCCCATCCGTCCAGCCCAGGCATCATCACATCGAGAATCAGCAGGTCATAAGCCTCGCTCAACGCGTGTTGAAGCGCCTCCTTACCATTGGTAAAGCGATCAACATTGAACCCTGCCTCAGCAAGACCTTGCTGCAAATAAATGCCTATTTTGGGTTCGTCTTCCGCAACCAGAAGTCTCATGGGGGTGGCTCTCGAATGATTGTGATGATGAGTCTGCAAGGAAATGCTTCTGCCAACCAGCAACTGACAGAAAAGTAATATTGGCTTCAGGTAGATGTCAGCGAGTGCTGTCTAGGGTTCGAGCATGGGTACTCCCTAGTACTCGACCGACGCCTCCGCATGAAACCTTGGGGGAGCCGGAAAACAGATCAAAAAGGAGCTTCCTCATGAATCATCTAAAAATCCTTTTCTTTGTGGGTTCGATACTCATCTCAGCGTCTGCTTTGGCTGAAGGTGGCGCAGATCGGATTGCGGAGCGTATGGAAAGCCTACGCGACAAAGCAGAAGCGACCTTGGTGCAAGCTGAAAAAGCCCCAGAGGGAGAGCGCCATGTACACATGGCCGAGCATATGAAACTGCTGGGCGAAATCATGAACCAACTCCATCAGGATCACCCAAAAGCATCAATGTCGCCTCAGGAACATCTTTCCTGGATGGAAAAGCACGACGCTATGGTTGATGACGTTTTGAACCAAATGCAGCGCGAACACAAACTGATGCTTTCTGAGAACCATCAGTAACCGGGTACCTCCGATGGGCTGTTTGATCCGCTCGGTTGGTACGGCGTCATATGCGCGCCGTACTACTCTTGGAAACTGACAGAAATGTAGTGTTCACGTCAGTTAGCTGGCAGCTCTATCCGTTTAGCATAGCTAGTGTTTTCCATTTGCTCTTGAGGTCATCATGAAAGCTAAGCTCGTTACCCCAGTTATTGCGGCGATCACCTTATTCTTCGGTGCGACGGCCATGGCAGACGTAGGTCATGGCAAAGAGGACATCGGCCAGCCTGGCGTCGCTTCTGCGGTGACCCGTACGGTAGATGTGGAGATGGGTGATATTTTCTTCATGCCTAAAAACATCGATGTGAAGCCTGGTGAGACTATTCGTTTTGTCCTTCGTAATAAGGGCGCACTGCTGCACGAATTCAATATCGGCCAAGCCGCCGCTCATGCGGCGCACCAAAAAGAAATGGCGAGCATGTTCCAGAATGGAACGCTTACACCCACCGGGTCAGGGAAAATGACGGGCAGCATGGGTCACAGCATGGGAGGGATGAAGATGGTTGGAATGGAACACAACGACCCGAACAGCATGCTGATCGAGCCAGGAGCAACAAAGGAATTGATCTGGACCTTCAACAATACAACTGGACTTCAATTTGCCTGCAACGTGCCAGGTCATTACCAGTCTGGGATGGTCGGTCAATTTGACCTGAAGTGAGCCTGAACTGACCGCTAAACCCGCGTCTCCTCAAGAGTTGGCTACGCTCTGAGGCAGACATCAGAGCAATTCGCTCACACGCTGGGGTCTAGATCATGAATAACCATCAGCATCCGGCTGGAAGCATCACCACCCCATTTTGGACGCGCAAAACAGGCGTTGTGCTGATTATGTTCATTGTGATCGGCGCCTTCTACGTGGTGCGGGAGCATTTCAGCCACGTCTATCCATACTTGCCCTATCTCATTCTGTTGATCTGTCCATTGATGCATTTTTTTGGGCATGGACATGGCGCACATGACCATGGCAATCAGGCGCAAGCCAACAAGGAAGAGAAATAGCTATGCCCAATAAACCGAGCCACCACGATCACGGTCCTACCCACGCAGCCTCGCCCCCTGACGCTGATCTACGTGACCCGGTGTGCGGCATGACGATTACGCCTCCAAGTAAATTTGGCGAGTCTTATCAGGGACAGATTTATCAGTTTTGCAGCCAGAAATGCCAAGAGAAATTTCGGGCAGCTCCAGAGCACTACAGCGGTATTCATCCCAGCACTGAACCCAGCATCGCGGCTACAGAGCCCGCGCTCCAAGTAGCCACTGAATTTACCTGCCCGATGCACCCGGAAATAAAACAGCCAGGGCCCGGCAATTGCCCAAAATGTGGCATGACATTAGAACCTGTCATTCCGGCGCTAGATGACGATGACAAAACCGAGCTCCGTGATTTCGCGCGCCGCTTTTGGTGGTCTCTGCCTTTAACCGTGATAGTGACCGTTCTAGCCATGGCGGGCCATTCATTACAACTCTTCCATGGCTCGGTTCAAAACTGGATCGAGTTTGCTCTTGCGACACCGGTCACCTTATGGGCAGGGTGGCCCTTTTTTGTAAGGGGCATAGCATCTGTTAGAAATCGCAGTCCAAATATGTGGACTCTGATAGGTTTGGGTACTTCCGCAGCTTATCTTTACAGCGTCGCAGCAACCCTCTTTCCCCAAAGTTTTCCCACCACCTTCATGCAAGATGGACGCATCGGCGTTTACTTCGAAGCCGCTGCAGTCATCATCTCGCTCACCTTGCTTGGGCAGATTCTTGAGCTAAAAGCACGGTCACAAACCTCCGCCGCCATTAAGTCCCTTCTAGGCCTATCTCCCAAAACTGCACGCAAGATCAACGCCGATGGTCAGGAGGAAGACATTCCTCTTACCCATGTTCACTTGGGCGACCATTTGCGGGTCAGACCTGGTGAAAAGGTGCCAGTTGATGGCTCTGTGCTCGAGGGAGAAAGTGCGGTGGATGAGTCCATGCTCACTGGTGAACCTGTGCCGGTAATGAAAAGACCAGGGGATAGTTTGATCGGCGCCACGCTTAATACTCACGGGAGCTTGGTGATGGAGGCGCAAAAGGTCGGCGCCGACACCATGCTATCGCAGATAGTGCAAATGGTTGCTCTAGCCCAACGCTCCAAAGCGCCAATGCAAAGAATGGCCGACTCGATCGCCGGCTACTTTGTGATGGGGGGTTATCGCGATTGCGTTGCTGACATTCTTAGGCTGGGGACTATTCGGCCCGGAACCCAGCTGGGTCTTCGGCCTGATCAACGCTGTCGCCGTACTTATCATCGCTTGCCCCTGTGCACTTGGTCTCGCAACGCCCATGTCGATCATGGTTTCGACGGGTAAAGCGGCCAGTATGGGTGTGCTGTTCAGGGACGCCAGTGCTATTGAAAACCTTTGCAAGATCGACACGCTGATTGTCGATAAAACGGGGACCCTGACAGAGGGACGGCCGGTATTTCACAGTGTGGAGGCCACACCAGATTTCAACCCACACGATGTTCTTCAACTGGCCGCTAGCCTTGATCAAGGCAGCGAACATCCTTTGGCGCACGCCATCGTCGATCACGCCCGAACTGAAAATATCGCGCTCACCAAGCCTGAATCGTTTGAGTCCGGGTCTGGGATTGGAGTCAGTGGCCTTGTTGATGGCAAGAAGGTACAGCTGGGCAACACAGCACTGATGGACGCTGCCGGTGTAAGCACTAAGGTCTTACAGTACCGTGCAGAGTTGTTGCGCCTTGAAGGCATCAGCATCATCTATCTAGCAGTTGACGGGGTTCTGGCAGGATTACTGGCGGTCTCAGATCCGATAAAACCGACCTCCAAAGAAGCAGTCACCAAGCTTAAAGCTGATAACGTAAAAATCATCATGGCCACCGGAGACGGGCTCACCACCGCACGTGCTGTCGCCAAGGAGATGGGTATTGAAGAGGTTCATGGAGAAGTTAAACCTCAGGACAAAGAGCGCCTGGTGGCGGACCTCCAGCGATACGGTCGAAAGGTTGCCATGGCCGGCGACGGTATCAACGACGCACCGGCCTTGGCGCGTGCAGATGTGGGCATTGCCATGGGTACAGGGACTGATGTCGCGATGAATAGCGCTCAGCTCACGCTGGTAAAAGGCGACCTGATGGGGATTCTACGGGCACGGGCACTTTCGGTTGCGACAGTAAAAAACATGCGGCAAAACTTGGGTTTCGCCTTCCTTTACAACTCAATGGGTATTCCCTTGGCCGCAGGCCTACTCTATCCGCTGACGGGGCACCTTCTGTCGCCAATGATCGCTGCGTTAGCCATGAGCGTCAGTTCTGCGTCTGTAGTTTTCAATGCTTTGAGACTGAGGAATACCCATATAGCTTGAGCGAAACCGTTGCTCGCACCCCACAAAACATAACTCTTGACCTTACCGCGGTGTCAACGTTGATGCTGTCATCGCGGTGAAAAGAGACCGCTCAGCACAAGAGGAATAACCATGTTCGTCTTAAACGTATCAGGCATTGGTTGCGGTAGCTGCGTCAGCAAAATCACTAAAGCGATTCAATCGTTGGACAGCGAGGCTAAAGTTTCCGTGGATCGCGCGGCAGGTAAGGTAAGCGTTGAAAGTAGCGAAAACCCAGAGCAAGTTCGTAAAGCTGTCGAATCACTCGGTTTCCCATCGCAAATCAGCGCTTAAGGCGCTGATTTCATTGTTGGGTAAATTTTACTAATCACCTCGCAGAGCTTTAAGCAGCCCCTTAAATGCTCCGTTCAATCTATTAAAAGCGCTTTCAAAATGAATTTCGTTCTCAGTAAACTTTGCAACTTCAAGCTGTGCATCCACAGTATTTTGATCAATTGAAGGTTGGTAAGGCGTGCTGTAAAACAAAGCATCACGTTGACCATCACTTGCTGATTCGTTAATGGCAATATGTTTTATGTTTGTTGTTTTCAAAGAGAATGGAGAATTCAAGCCTCGTGTTGTCTGGCTGGCGAGCACAGCAGAAAACTCCAAATCTCTAGCCTTAAAGTTAGGAGTATCGGCGTTAGCGATATTATTGCTAAGTACCTCGGCTCTTTGGCTGCGATAAACTAACGCTCTTTCGGCGGAGCCAAGCGCTTTTTCAAAATTAATGCTCACAAGCGGCCACCTTCCGTTACGCTACTATTTCCAATTTTCACCTATATCAAACACTTATGTGTTGAATGTGGTGCGTCTAAGTCGACTTATAACTCCGGTGCAAATTCAAAAAACGTCAAGCCCTGTGAAAGTGACCGAAAGCACAGAACACCGAACGGCTAAATTTTAGGAGATTGGTTTCAGCGAACTCCGACAGTGGATAGACCATACGGATTAAGTACATCGCACCTCAAGAGAAATATCGGAACCTGACACAACTGTAATATTGGCCTAAGCTGCCTGACAGGGAATCAGTCTTATAGTCTTATTGAGCCTTAAGCTCTTCCCTGAGCATCAACTTTGTTGTGGATTCAGGGGCTACCATCTATCAGAGGAAACCCAAATGAACCCTATTGAACCCTATCAAAACCTTGTTCGTCATCGCTGCTCTGACCGTATCTTCTTTTGCTATGGCTGAAGGCGGAGGTGACCGCACTTTCGAACGTATGGAAGCGGCCAGGAGTAACTCGATGGAATCGTACCAAGTAGCCCAAACGAAAAATGCCCAGCCTCCTGTCGCGGAAAGCAAAGCCAGGGCGATGGACCACAAAAATTGCTAAATATTTGAGCTACGCTCACAAGCTGACAGAAATGTAATCACTGTGGTGGTTTAAATGTGGCAACTTCTGAGCTCGCTTACCGTTTGAGTTCGTCTTTTGTAACGGTGAGTGAGTCTCATCCAGACAATTCATTTGTTGTTTCGCGCGGCTTCCCTTTTGACTGATTGGACATAACGGCATGCACTCCAAAACCTCTAGGCGGACATTCGTGAAAGGCTTGGCCGCTGGTGGCATTCTCGGCGGCCTTGGCCTTTGGCGCACTCCTGTATGGGCGGTGACAAGTCCTGGTATGCCGAGCGTACTCTCCGGTAACGAATTTGATCTGTTTATTGGTGAAAGCCCTGTAAACATCACAGGCTCGCCTCGCACAGCTATGACCATCAACGGATCATTGCCCGGACCTTTGCTGCGTTGGCGTGAGGGGGAGACCGTCACTCTGCGTGTAAAAAACCGTCTAGACCAAGACACATCAATCCATTGGCACGGGATCATCCTACCCGCCAACATGGACGGTGTGCCTGGCTTGAGCTTCCATGGCATCGCACCCGATGGCATGTACGAATACAAATTCAAGCTTCATCAGAACGGAACCTACTGGTATCACAGCCACTCGGGTTTGCAGGAGCAGGCAGGCGTTTACGGTCCAATCGTCATCGATTCGAAAGAACCTGAACCGTTTCAATACGATCGCGACTACGTGGTGATGTTGACTGACTGGACCGACGAAGATCCCAGTCGCGTTATGGCGAAGCTCAAGAAACAATCGGGCTATTACAACCATCACAAGCGCACCGTCGGAGACTTCATAGACGATGTCAGCAGCAAAGGTTGGTCTTCGACGGTAGCAGATCGAAAGATGTGGGCTGAGATGAACATGAGTCCTACTGACCTCGGCGATGTCAGCGCGGATACCTATACCTATCTCATGAATGGCCAGGCACCCAACGGTAACTGGACTGGTATTTTCAAACCGGGTGAGAAACTCCGTCTGCGCTTTATCAACGGCTCCGCCATGAGCTATTTCGACGTCCGCATTCCTGGGTTGAAGATGACCGTGGTTGCCGCAGACGGTCAACATGTCAAGCCGGTGAGCGTCGACGAGTTTCGTATTGCGGTAGCTGAAACATATGACGTTATTGTGGAGACTGCTACTGATGAGGCTTACACCATCTTCGCTCAGTCTATGGATCGCACAGGTTACGCCAGCGGAACACTTGCAGTGCGTGACGGCCTAAAGGCACCGATACCTGCGATTGACCCACGTCCTATAGTAACTATGGATGACATGGGGATGGGCGGTATGGCTGGTATGGACCATGGCAGCTCGGGTGGAATGGGCGGCGGCGACATGGCCGGCATGGATCACAGCAAGATGGCAGGGATGAACCAAGGTGACATGACCGGGATGACCGGCATGGACAGCGGTGACATGACTAACATGGCTGGCATGGACCACAGCAAGATGGCTGGCATGGACAAAGGCGACATGTCCAACATGGCTGGCATGGACCACAGCAAGATGGCAGGAATGGGCAGTGGCGATATGTCAGGGATGGCTGGCATGGGCGGTATGGGTGGAGAAATGCAGACTCACCCAGCCTCTGAAACCAACAATCCCTTGGTTGACATGCAAGCCATGAGTCCAACGCCAAAGCTGAACGATCCTGGCATAGGCTTGCGGAACAATGGTCGTCGAGTGCTCACTTACTCCGACTTGAAAAGCACTTTCCAAGATCCTGACGGCCGCGAGCCAAATCGTACCATCGAGCTTCACCTGACCGGTCACATGGAGAAGTTTTCGTGGTCGTTCAACGGCATCAAATTCTCTGACGCCGAACCGCTGCGCCTGAAGTATGGCGAGCGTCTGCGCATCACCTTGGTGAACGACACCATGATGACCCACCCCATCCACCTTCACGGCATGTGGAGTGACCTCGAGGATGAGAACGGCAAGTTCATGGTGCGCAAGCACACGATTGATATGCCACCAGGTACCAAACGCAGCTATCGAGTCACCGCTGATGCCTTAGGCCGCTGGGCATATCACTGCCATCTGCTTTTCCATATGGAAATGGGCATGTTCCGTGAAGTACGGGTTGATGAGTAAAGGAGACGATCTGTGAGCACATACCTAAATCGTAATTCCCTCGTGGGTTGCCTCTTTGCCGCTGTCCTGCTGAGTGGACTCTCGTCCACGGTGCTGGCAGAGGAAAATGGCAGCGATCATTCAACCACTGTTCCTGCTACAGCAACGGACAAGCCAGCAGCGGCAAACGATTCGAAGCTAGATCACGGGTCAATGGACCATAGCAAGATGAGCCATGAGTCGATGGATCATGACCAAAAAACCAAAAAGGCAGATTGAGATCATGACCAGTAAGTTTTTACGCCCAACGCTGATGGCACTTGCAGTCTCCACCGGTCCAGCATTCTTTTTTATGGCTCAAGCCGCTGAAGAGATGGATCCGTCGATGGCGATGCCATCAAGTGCGGACGCAAAGCCTTCAACTGCACAAAAATCCAAACCAGCCAAAGCGAAAGATGCCGCGATGGATCACAGCAAGATGAGCATGGATAACGGGCAAATGGACGGTATGCAAAGCATGGATGGAGGGGCGACTACCACAAGCCGAACCCCGATCCCCGTACTTACCGACGCTGACCGGGCCGCCGCTTTTCCAGACGTACCAGGCCATGGTGTGCACGATAAAAAAATTAACTCGTTCATCCTCCTGGATAAATTTGAGTACCAAGACGCTGACAACGGCAGTGCGCTGGCTTGGGATGCAAAAGGGTGGATCGGCGGTGACGTCGACCGCCTCTGGTTGCGTTCGGAAGGTGAACGTACAAATGGCGTAACCGAAAACGCTGAACTTCAGGCTCTGTGGGGACACGCCATCGGTCCATGGTGGGATGTCGTCACCGGTATTCGACAAGATTTCAAACCCGGGTCACCTCAAACCTGGGGAGCGCTCGGTATTCAGGGCATGGCCCTCTATAACTTTGAAGCTGAAGCGACTGCTTATATTGGTGAGAACGGTCAAACCGCTGCTCGATTTGAAGGCGATTACGACATCCTGTTGACCAATCGCCTGATCTTGCAGCCGACCGCCGAAGTAAACTTGTACGGGAAAAATGATCCTCAGCGCGGCATAGGATCTGGATTGGCCAACACCGAACTAGGCCTGCGGTTGCGCTACGAAATTACTCGTCAATTCGCACCCTACATTGGTGTTAGCTGGAATCGCTCATACGGTAAAACGGCTGACCTGGCCAGCGATGAAGGGGAAAAAACAAACGAGGCCCGATTTGTAGCTGGTATTCGGATGTGGTTCTGAGCGATTTGAGCACTAGCCCTACGGATTCAAATGATCGGGGAGTTGGCTCCCCGACTCTAAAGTAGATCCTTCAATGTAACCTTTGCAGCGGCATAAACGCTTGAGTGGGGTTCTATTGCTTCATGGAACATCTCGCCGTCTCCGAGGGAAAAGGAAATATTCATGACAGGTAGCTTCCGACTTTCAAGTCGATTTCTGCGTATCGCAACATTCGCCGCGCTGTTCATTGGCTCAACGGCTCAAGCGGCGCAGGCCCTCACCATCGATGTGCATCGTGATGCAAACTGCGGATGTTGCAAAAAATGGATTCAGCATCTTGAGGCCAATGGCTTCACCGTCATCGATCATGAAGAAACCAACATGAGTGCTCTCAAACTAGATCTGGGTGTCGCTCCACGACTCTCGTCTTGTCACACCGCGATGATCAACGGGAAGTTTGTTGAAGGCCACGTGCCAGCTGAGCAAATAATTGCGATGAGTAAACGCGACGACCTTCTCGGGATCGCTGCTCCTGGCATGCCACCTGGTTCTCCAGGAATGGAAGTCGACGGAGTGCATGAGGCCTACCAGATAATCGGCCTGACCAAAGCTGGCACAGATCAGGTCATTGCTGAGTACCCTCAAAACTAATCCCACCCCATCCCTCCCGTCACAGCATGGTCAGCGTTCATGACCATGCAGCGGGACATGCTCCTTCGATTTCATTCTCAAGCCATGGCTAAAGACGATCAACAGCCGTCGTAAAGGCATGCTTGTGCCTAATCAGATAACCCCGAACCGCAGTCCTCAATAAGAATTTGAGATGACCCCATCCTCCGCATGCTGACAAGCACTGCGCAGTTGATCGCGATAGTGTTAAGTTCGGAGATGGCGTTGCACCCTCAGCGTACCTTCCCGAATCAGGACATCTGTCTCGGCTGAAACAGTAGAAAACGTAAATGACGGTGGCTTAAGAGTTCTTTTTTTGAAGGCTCTTCAGACGCAGGGTCGCGCGTTGTACAGCGGCCATTTTTTCTGGACGCTTCATTCGTTTCCATTTTCTGATGTCTTCCTTGGTGCGACCGCAGCTAACGCACAGTTCGCTGTTCAGCTGGCAAACAGAAATACAGGGATTTTCGATGTCCTTTGCCATTGTTCAATTCCTCGTCGAACTTATGCGTGCTGCGGTTTCATTGCTAAGCCAGAACGGCGATCTGATCGGGTGCGTCAGCGCCCAACTTCGTGCGGTACTCAACTGTCAGATGAGTGATCTCATGAACCGTCGCAAGCCGTTCTCGTATGTTTTCTGCATTGACTGCTGGGCTGCCCAGAACACTCACAATCGCGGCGCGGGCTTGCGGCCCAACCTGCCAGACATGAAGATCAATGATCGAAGCATCTCCCGGTCGCTCAACCAGTTCACGAATCTCTTCAGCGACATGATCATCTGTCTGGTCGAGCAATACACCCGAAGTCACCCGCATCAACGACCAAGCCCAGCGTGCAATCACAACGGCACCCACAATCCCCATTGCAGGGTCGAGCCATACCCAACCAAGGTATCGACCAGCAAGAAGGGCTGCGATGGCCAGAACTGATGTCAGTGCATCTGCAATGACGTGAACGTAAGCAGAGCGCAAATTATTGTCGTGGCCATGCGCATGGTGAGATTCATCGTGATCGTGGTCATGCCCATGGTGATGATCATGACCGCCAGACAGCAAAAGCGCGCTCACCACATTCACTGCTAGTCCGACAATCGCGATTAGAGTCGCTGTCCCGAATTGCACTTGAGTCGGTTGAAAGAGACGAAACAGCGACTCTCCAGCAATTCCCAAGGAAACCAGTCCCAAAATCAGAGCAGAAGCGAAGCCACCCAAGTCTCCCACCTTGCCAGTTCCAAAACTGTAGCGAGCACTTGAGGCATGTCTTTTAGCGTAAGCGTAAGCAGCTGCGGCTATGCCGAGTGCTCCTGCATGCGTTGCCATGTGAAAACCATCGGCAAGCAACGCCATTGAGCCAGTGAGATAACCTGCGGTGATTTCAGCAACCATCATTACGACGGTCAGGGCCACCACCCACAAGGTTCGCTTGGCGTTTTCTTCATGTGATTTCCCAAGGAACATATGGTCGTGGGAATACTCGGCGTACGAATTACTCATCTGGGCAAATCCTATTTGGAATAGCGGCGAATGGCTTCGAGCAGCTCGTCGACACCTTTCGCTCTTTCGTCATTGCTGAGTGTCGGATTCGCGACGTGTTCACGAGCGTGGTCTTCGATAATTTCATCCATCAGCCCATTGATAGCGCCACGGGCAGAAGCGACCAAAAGCAGGGTTTTCGAGCAGTCATCATCAGAGTCGAGTGCTCGCTCAATCGCCTGGACTTGCCCAGCGATTCGCTTTACGCGCTTAAGAAGATTGTCTTTGCTTGATCTCATGTGACTCATACCATACCCCCCCTACCTATTAGAACAATATAATCACACGTTCCAATTGGCCATACAACCCAGGGAGGGAATCCATCCGACCAGCAGCGTTGCAGCATCTGAATGCTGCATTCGAAACATTCAGCACGTCGCCTCGCCGCGCAGTACCAATACAAGCCGTATGGGCGGCCCGGCACTTCAATAATTCGATAGATGGCGTAGCGCCTATCTCTTGAGCTGCCTAGGTCTATGGTTTAGGATCGAACCACATCCCCCCTGGGAGGATGCAGCAATCAACAGAGACGAAACCAGCTGATTGCGTCTCTTCGTGGAAAGTTCGGTAACCACATGGTTACGCACTTCGCTATTTGAGATATTTCATGCTGAAAATCCTAGCCAACCGTACCTACCGCCACCTCTTCTTGGCTCAAGTGATTGCGCTCATTGGGACGGGTCTTGCCACTGTTGCATTAGGCCTATTAGCGTTCGACCTTGCAGGTGCCAATGCGGGCGCTGTGCTCGGTACGGCGTTGGCGATCAAAATGACGGCCTACATTGGCGTTGCGCCAATCGCAGCCGCTTTTGCAGAGCGTTTACCCCGCCGGGCAATGCTGGTCTCTCTGGATCTGGTGCGAGCACTGGTCGCACTGGCTCTTCCGTTTGTGACGGAAGTCTGGCAAATCTACGTGCTGATTTTCGTCCTTCAGTCCGCTTCGGCAGCGTTCACTCCGACGTTCCAGGCGACCATTCCAGACATACTGGTGGATGAAGACGACTACACCCGTGCCTTGTCGCTATCACGTCTGGCCTATGATCTTGAAAGTGTCGCGAGCCCGATGCTTGCCGCTGCACTGTTGACGGTGATCAGCTTCCATAGCCTGTTCGCCGGCACGGTCATTGGGTTCCTTGCCTCAGCGGCCCTAGTCGCCACAGTGCTGCTGCCTAAGGCGAAGCAGATACCACGACGCAGCATCTACGAACGAACCACCCGTGGCATGCGCATATTTCTGGCCACACCTCGCTTGCGAGGGCTGTTGGCTCTCAATCTTACGGTTGCGGCCGCCAGTGCTATGGTCATCGTCAATACGGTGGTGCTGGTGCAGTCGCGCTTCGCTCTGCCGCAGAGTTCTACGGCATTGGCGCTGGCCGCGTTTGGTGGCGGTTCCATGGTGGCGGCCCTGGTCTTGCCTCGACTGTTGAAAAATATCAAAGACCGAACGGCCATGTTGTTTGGTGGAGGAGTATTGGTCGCAGGCTTAGCAGTTGGCATCAACCTAACCACCTATAACTTCCTGCTACCGCTGTGGGTGGTGCTTGGGGTGGGCTACTCCTTGGCTCAAACCCCGAGCGGTCGACTGTTGCGTCGCTCGGCACATGCCGAAGATCGCCCAGCGTTGTTTGCCGCCCAATTTGCGCTATCCCATGCTTGCTGGTTGATTACCTACCCATTGGCGGGATGGTTGGGTGCGAACATCAGCCTCACTGCGTCGTTTGTTGGGCTCGCTGTCGTGGCAGGTAGTGCGCTGGTGGTCAGCATCGTGATCTGGCGTCCAGCTCATGACCAAGACTCTATCAAGCACACCCATGAGAATCTGCCGGGCGATCACACGCACGTCGACGGCCAGGAAGGTGCGGATCACGAACATCCATACGTGATCGATGATCAACATCGCCGATGGCCCAACAAATGATTGTAAGTTCCTAAGATTTGCTAAGGCTAGCTGTCGGACATTCAGACTAGGAGCCGTAGGGCTTGCAGAGCGGCAAGGTGCCCCGGATAGAACCAGTAGCCCCATTGCCCGACCGGCCAGATCTTGAAGGAGAAGGTCTGACGCAGAAGCCAAAGTCCGATCAAGGGGGCCGCGAATGCGGTGCTCAAAGCCAGCATTGAATAGATTTCCAAGTCCAACGCCCTGGTTACGATGCTACTGCGGGTATTGCTCAACAGGCATAGAGCCGCTGGCAGCAGCCAAAGAACACCTGGGTTCTTTATTGCTACTAAGACAGCCGCTGGAACAAGTGCACCGTAGAAGCCGTACATCAGAGGATCATCCAGCACGTAGGCAACTGCAGCGGCCATCAACGCCATAGCGCCGCTCAACAAAGTGCGATGTTGCCACCCCCAGGCAATCACCAGCCCTAACGCCAGGGTAACCAACACGTTGAATGATCCCGAGGTGCTGATGTAGCGATAAGGCACTTCTGAAATGGCGGCGAACAACAGCATCAAGGCGAGGTAGCGTCCGTTCGCAGCAGTCAGCCACTCACCCGGTTTGGAGCGCGCCACGTTGGCCGCAATGGCGAGACAGAACAGCGGAAAAGACAGCCGCCCCAGAATGAACAGATTACTCATCTCCGGCCACACCAAGCGTAAGTGATCGATAACCATGGTCAGCATCGCCAGCCACTTGATCAGATCCAGACTACTGCTTCGGCTCTTGAGTAAGGAATTCTGGGCTGTATGAGCAGTCGTCATACCCACCCCAGTGTGACGGCGGTCAGCACGAGATAACGCACGCCCTTGGCCAGGGTGACAATCAGCAGAAAACTCCAAAGTGGCTCGCGCATGACTCCGGCGACGACTGTCAGCGGATCGCCAATGATCGGCACCCAGCTCAGCAGCAACGACCAGCGCCCGTAGCGCAGGTAGGAGTTCCGGGCCTTTTCAAGCTTGCTCTCGCTCACCGGGAACCAGCGCTTGTGGCGCAATCGCTCAATAGAGCGACCTAGAATCCAGTTCAGCGCCGATCCGAGCACGTTGCCGAAGGTGGCGACCGCCAAAAGCGTAGAAACGACGTACTGGTCGGAAAGCAGCATCCCGACCAGCACAGCTTCAGATTGCATTGGCAGTAACGTGGCGGCACCGAATGCCGCCAGGAACAGACCAACGTAGCTGGTGAGTTCAAACACTCGGACGTCGCCTCATGCGTTCAGGCCGATCCAGCCATGAAAGCCGACGTACAGACCAACACCGATGATCAACACGCTGGACAGGTAAGGTGCACGACGCGCAACGGCGCCCATCCAAGGCCAGCGATTCGAGGCCTGCTTGGCGCCAATAGCGGCTGCTGCACCGACGGTAACCAGTGTGAGCGCCAGACCAATGCTGAAGCACAGGACGAGCACGCCACCCAAGGCGACTTCTTTGATCTGAAGGCAGAGCAGTAGAACGGTGATGGCCGCAGGGCAAGGAATGAGCCCCCCCGTCAAGCCGAACATAATGATCTGTCCCGTGGTGACCTCACGGTTGGTAAAGCGCTTGCGGATATCGTTGGCATGGGCGCGCTCATGCGCATCCTGATAGCCATCAATCGACAACTCCAGGCCTTCCAGTTCGGAATGCGCGTGCCCGTGATCATGCTCTTGGTATTCTAGGTCATAATCATGGGAATGACCCGCATGGCCCAGACTCAAGCGGGCACTGAACTCATGAGGCTCCGGGATATCGACTGCCGACTCCAGGAAGCCTTCGCGCTCGACGAAAGAGAACGATTGAGTGCTGCCGTCCGGACGGGTAGTCATCAGGCGAACATCTGAGGCTGCCCAGGCGTGTCCGGTCAATGTCTTCAGGCGCCAGTGCGGTGGCATGCCTTCTTCGAAGATTGACAGCTCAACACGGCCATGGCTGGTATCGATTCGGTGGGTCTCATCATGATGACCATGGTCATGCTCGTCGTGGTGGTGATCATCACCTTGCTCGAACTTGAACATCTGCTCACCACGCCAGGTACGCCACAACATCCAGAGCGCAATCACAATGATCAGCGCGGAGGACGCGAGCTGGAAGTAAGGTTCTGTGGTTTGAGCATCCAGACCTTTGCCCAGGTACATTCCGCCGATTGCAACCAACCACACCACTGCGGTGTGCGAAAGCGTCGCGGCCAAGCCCAACAAAACGGCCTGTTTGACCGAGCCACGGATAGCCACGATGAAGGCCGCCATCATGGTTTTTGAATGGCCCGGCTCCAGGCCATGTAAGGCACCGAGCAGAATAGCGCTCGGAAAATACAGCCAGGCGTGTGAACCACCTGCTGCAAGAGTTCAGCGAAGTTGGGCATGTCAGACCTAAAGGTACTTGGTGATTTGCTTGAAGGCTTCCAGTGGTGCGCGCTCGCCATTGTTCAACGCCGAGACGGTGTCCTCCAGGCAGTGATCAATGTGATCCTGGATGAGCGTGCGCTTCGCTTGGCACACCGCTTTTTCAACAGCATGCAGCTGCTGGGCGATGTCCACGCACTGACGACCCTCTTCGATCATGGTGATGATGCCGCGTAAATGGCCGTCCGCCCGCTTGAGCCGCTTGATGATTGCTTCATGACTTTGGTGGGTATGCGCATGGCTGTGTTCGTGTTCTTGCTCACTCATGACTTGAGCCTCAGGCCTCAATGAATTAGGCTGGCATCCTATCCCCCCTAGGGGGATGCGGTCAAACGCATCAAAGCCCCACAAAACGAGTTGAAAGCCGAACACTATGTTCAGTAGAACACTGACAATGACGGTGGTAATCGCACTTGCTCTGGCCATGTTTGTGGCTTGGGCCGGGCATACCTATACGTTGTCGGTGACATCGAAACAGCCAGCCTGGGAGATTGCGCAAGATGCCCATCACTCCAATGAGCAGCAGGCAGAGATGTCGAGCGCGAGCTACTCGGATCACTACCACTCGCCGTTGACCCCTGACCATCAGCACGAAACGCCACAGCTCACGTCCGCGTTGAGTTTGGCTGCACAGCCGAAGCTGTCCATACGAGTTGATGCACGCCGATATTCCGTTCCTCGTCCGCCGATTTTCTTGATCGAGCGTCCACCCCGTCCTTCGTTCGCATCCTGACCATGGCCGCACCGCGGCCTTTGATCCCTGCAACGTAGGATTGATCTATGCATTCGCACTCGATGAGCGGCGTTGTCGCATTCACTGCGCCATCGCACCGCCCGCTACTGCTGTTTTTTTTACTTGTCACTGCACTTTTCCTCGGGATGCCCGAGGCGATGGCTCACGCCGTCGCGGAAGGAGACAAGGGCTTCATCCAGGAAAGTTCCGGCGTCTTGTTGCTGCCCTTCATCTACATGGGAGCCAAACACATGATGACAGGCTACGACCACCTGCTGTTTCTGTTCGGGGTGATCTTCTTCCTCTACCGCCTGAAAGACGTGGGGCTCTACGTCACGCTGTTCGCTGTAGGCCACTCGGTCACGCTGCTGCTTGGCGTACTGACCGAGATCAGCATCAGCTCCTACATCATCGACGCCATCATCGGTTTCTCGGTGGTGTACAAGGCGCTCGATAACCTGGGTGCATTCCAGCGCTGGTTCGGTTTCCAACCCAACACCAAGGTGGCCACGTTGATCTTCGGACTACTCCACGGTTTTGGGCTGGCAACGAAGATTCAGGAGTACGAGATCTCGTCTGATGGCCTGATTCCGAACCTGATCGCCTTCAACGTAGGTGTTGAGATCGGCCAATTGCTGGCCCTTAGCGCGATTCTCATTTTGATGGGGTATTGGCGGCGCACCGGCGGTTTCTGGCGCCACGCCTACGCCGCCAACGTCGCCATGATGAGTGCCGGTTTCCTGCTGATGGGTTACCAGATCACCGGCCTGTTTGTCTCTGCGTAAGGAATTCTGACCATGTTCAATACTCCGCTTCCAACTGTTAATGAATTGCCCAGCACTCGCAAACTGGTGCGTTCGACTGTCATTGCACTGTTGACTGCGGTCGTCCTGCTGGTGACCGTTGTCATGCCTTCGGAATATGCCGTTGATCCAACGGGTGTGGGCCGAGCACTGGGGCTGACCCAAATGGGCGAACTGAAGATCATCCTGGCCCAGGAGGCTTTGGCGGATGCAGCACCACCTCAACCAGCAACTTTAGCTCCAGCTCCAGCTTCGCAGGTTGCACAGGCTGAACCTGTTGCGACACCTGTTACTCCGCCAGTGGCGACACCTCCCCCAGCTCTGAAGACAAATCAAATGAGCGTCACGCTCAAGCCAGGTGAAGGGACAGAAATCAAACTGAAAGTGCTGAAGGGCAAGACGGTCAGCTATGAATGGACAGCGGCTGGTGGGCCTGTGAATTACGACACCCATGGCGAGCCTTACAACGGTGAAAAGGGTTACTTCCACAGCTATACCAAGGGCAAGCAAGTCAAAAGTGACAAAGGTGAATTCACCGCCATTTTTGACGGCACCCATGGTTGGTTTTGGCGTAACCGCAGCAATAGCGACGTGACCATCTCACTGAGAACGGCCGGCGATTACTTGAGCGTCAAACAGTAATCCGAAGCAGCGATGGCTGTTCTATTGCCGAAAATGCAGCGATCAACCTAGATAAAGACCATTTATCTCATCCATTTTTTGAAGAGTCATTCCATGAAAACCCCAGCAACGCTGATTCGTTCGATGCTCCTGATTTGCTTTATTGGCCTGATGACCGCATGCGGTGGCGGTGAGAAAGGAACAACATCCAAGACCGCTGAGCACGGACACTCACACGAGTAACACCCTGAATAAAACATGGCCGCATTTGCGGCCTTGTTTGCTTCTATATCTCAACCTGCGCACCCAGTTCGACCACTCGGTCAGCGGCAAATGGAAGTATTTGAGGTTGCTGTTGACGTGCTTCAGTAAAAAAGTGAACAAGCTTTCTCGCCGACGAGCCATTCCGATACGCTTGATCGGGATATCCGTCTCGCGGCTAAGGAAGTAGGTGGATTGCTTCGTGCAGAAATCCAGCTCATTCAAGTGTAAGAAACTCAAGGCTACGGCTAGGTCAGGCTCCCCGATAAGACCAAAGTGCGGGTTAACCCGGAAAAATTATTCGTCATAAGCCTAGACCTCAAACCGCCGATCATCTGGTACGCGCAGCTGTCTTCAGACGCCACAGTTAGCAACACCACCTGCTCGTGCAGAACCTGTTTATGCAATAGATTGTGCGAGAGCGCATGAGGGGCTGTATCAGCATTGTAATAACTGCCGGGTCATACCAACATTTATGTCAATCCACAAAAAAAGGCGCCACTAGGGCGCCTAAGCCGTCTCTAAACCAAAGGAGAAACAAAGAGACGGGGGTGTATTTGGCAATTGGACACCTGATGCCGATGGCTAGCGTCCGTTAAAGCAGTTGCAATGGGTATTCGACAATCAGTCTGACTTCGTCCAAATCAGATTCGAAATCGGTAGCTCGTGTCGTTGCTTGGCGAACACGCAAAGACATGTCCTTCAGAGAGCCTGACTGGATGACGTATTTGGCCTCTATGTCTCGCTCCCAACGCTTTTGGTCCTGCAATGGGGCACCATCCGCGCCGCGACGCATGTACACGCTGTTCGCGTTGGAATAGTCCGCATCCCAGCCCTTAGCGTAGCGGGTCATGAAGCTGAGACCGGGGATGCCGAAAGCCTGCATATCTAGATCGTAGCGCAGCTGCAAGGATTGCTCTTTCGGTGAGTTGAAATCGCTGTATTGGATAGAGTTATCCAAGAAAATTGAGTCGGACTGGCGAAGGTAGTCAAAGTCGTCGTTACCATTATTGCGCTGGTAACCAACGGTCACGGCGTGCGCTCCGAATTTGACCCCGGTCTTGCCGCTCCAGATGTTGTTATCGAAGCTTCCCAGAAGTTTTTTACCCTCATCAACCGCTCGGTATTAATTAAAGCCGCCGATTAGCGATACGCTTTCTGAGAGTGGATAGCTCAATGTGGTGCCCGCGTAGTATTGGTTCCACACATCCTTGAATTGGCTGGTGTAAAGACTCACACCTACGTGCTCATTGACCGTGTAATCGCCCCCTAGATAAGCGATCCATGGAGCATCTACTGCACCGGCGTAAAAAGTTGAAAAGCCGTCACGCATGCTACTGGAATTGGGTTGGCTCATCGCATGCAGCCGGCCCCCCTGAAGGGTCAGGCCTTTGATGCTGGTATTAGTGAACGTTGCACCACGGAAACTCTCCGGGAGAAGTCGGGAATCCCCATAGGCAACGACAGGCGTCGATGGAAATACGTCGCCTACCTTGACGACTGTATCCAGGAAACGCACTTTTGCGGCCCCGCCTACTTTTGAGTAGGAGTCTTCAGGTTGGCCTTTGCTATTGTGCGGCAAGACATCGACTGAGCTTCGGGCTCCCGAGCGACCATCACCTGAATCGAGCTTGAGGCCTTCCATTGCAAACGCATCAATGCCGAAGCCTACGGTACCTTGAGTAAAGCCTGATTCGAATCGGCCAATGATGCCATGAGCCCATTCGGCTGAGTAACCATTGCCCGTGGGGCTTGACTGGCCCTTTCGATAATCACGATTGAGATAGAGATTCCGATTGAGAATACTAAAGGTGCTCCCCTCAATGAACCCTTCAGGCTTTTGCTCCACAGCTACTGCAACTTGCCCCATGCTCATGCCAAGGGCAATTAGAGAAAGACCATAAATGCTTTTATTGTTCATTTAACACTCCAGGCTTTAGCTTGGCAGAGTTTCTTTATGAAATATTTTTTATAATTATAAAAAGCCACCAGCACGTGAGGATTTCTCCTACGTGCCGGCAGACATAATTTCATACAATAGATAACTCCAGCGTGACCTGAAAATTACTTCTATGTCAGCGAACAGTAAGCAGGCTCAAAACATACCGAACAAACTGGCGCAGCTAGGGCCAACGCTAACTAGCTTCCGTGAGGGCAGTTAGTACCCATAACCTTGTATTCCAGGGTGTTGAGCTTGCCCGCCGAATCTTCATAGGTCATGCGCGAAGGAGCTACGCCACAGGTTTTATTGGCTTGAGTGGTACTGATTACCTTCTGGACATCGAGGTTCATTCCATATTCATAATGAACAACTTCAGGTGTCGTCTTTCCATTTTCTAAGGCGTACTGTTCCATCGCCTTCTGGTTCTCTTGCATCATTCGACCATAAACACGGTCACCACCGCCTTCAGCCATGGCCAAAGAAGACAAGGTCAAGATGGAAACGGCAAAAAAAGCTTTTAGTGATTTCATGAATTTCATGATTTTCTCCTAGTGTTCACTTACTTCTGACTAGAGGATAACCAGTGATGCCTTTCAGAAAGCTGCCGCGAATATTACATATGCGTAAGGTGTCCCTCAGCACTGGTGAGCTCGACTATTAGAATTTTAACTTATTGGCGGAGTAGGCTGAATATGTCAGATAAGCATTAAAGATCAACTCGAGTTTCTCACGAAATACCCAAGTATTTTTTATTAAAGATACATCTCATCTATATTATGGACAGCTGCTTGGACTGCTCCATATGGATGAGTGGTTTGAGCGCAGTAAGATGAGACGAGGAACGTGTTACAAAAGCCTTATAGGCTGAGAATATTAGGGGCTACGTTGAGTACCGAAAATACCATCGCTAGGATAGCCTTTAACAGCCATAAGAAATCGTCCCGGTATTTTATCGCGGCTAGCAGCAAAGCACCGACGATTGGAAGCAGGGACAACCCCTTCAGCAACCGAAAGGTCCTGGTGAGGGTTAGGCCTTGCTTGTCGACTTGATCGATGGTGATCCTGAGCAGCCCCTGAAGTTTCGGGGGATATGTTTTTATCTTGTCCTTGAAATCATCGAAAATGACATTGAAGCTGTGTAGGAGGCGCTCCGTTTGCAGCATTTGGTTGTGAAGGATTGCAAGCAGAACCACAGAAACCGCTGCCAACCCAAGGACAAGGATAAAACCTTCGAATCTTGAGGTTGTTTTCTCCAGCACGACCAAACCCGCTAGCGATATCGGCAGGGCGAGCATCTTGCCGGCGATGTCGCCCAGCACCCCGCTAAGCTTCGTGCCATAGTCGATTTCAGCTTGGGCCACCTCCCGCCGGGCCCGCTCAAACGAGAAGCTATAGACGTAGGTTTGCAGATTAGCGCGGTATGTGGCGAGGACCTCCCGCCACTCCCGCACGATCACCAAGAACAGATTGGGCTCGCTCTCAAACTTCTCGATGACGCTAGCCACCGCCATCCGAATCATTAATTTTCGTTCGGAGAGGTGTGCCTTATTTTCGTTTTTTCGATTGAGTATTTCTTCCAACAAGCTCAGGTGATTGAGCTCATAGTCAAGGACCTTGACGTCAACCTGGGTAGGTAACAGAAAAGTTCTCGGAGGCTTAGCCCCATCGGGAGGCAAGGCAAAGAACAGATTAAAACCATCTTGGCTGCTGTCTTTGTCGACACCGATCGCTAGCAGTGCAAGCAGCTCGATGAGCCGGCAGACGCGCCTGAGCGCCTTAATCGCCGGAGGCTCGATGTCATCGCTATCTGCCCAACAGAGCTCAACAATGTATACGTTGCTCGGGAATTGCCCCTTGCCCAATGAGCCATTGCGAGCGACAAACTCGCCTAGGTTCGCGTAGAACCGGCCAGACTCGTTCGATGGCAAGCGAAACTCAATATCGAGAGAGTCTGCTTCTTCAGAGCAATGCTCGAACTTGCCATAGGCTGCGGGCAGGCCATCGCACATTCGCAACGCACCGATAATGTCGGGCGTTGGCATCCCCTCATAGCGGATGACTCCGTCCTCAATGGTGGGCGCTCCAATGGCGCGGTAGAGAGCTACCACATTAGAAAACATTCTTAGCCGACCCTGGCCAGCAGTTCTTTCTCGATCACACCAACCAGTTCGGCAGTCAGATTGGACAGCGTCAACTTTTTCCGTCCCTCATCATAATAAACGTCTGCGGCCGGATCCTTACCTAACGCTCCACGCTCGAATTGCAACGACCAGTTAGCCGCGTCCCCCTTGATACGGGTCTTCTCTTTCAGCGATTTCGCATTGACCGTAAAGTCGTCTGGCACCTTATGTTTCTCGCTATTCAAATAGTCTTTCAGCCCAACAATTTCATCCACTAAGTCAGCGGGTACGTGTGCGACAGCGACGTGGCAGATAGCGTCCAAGCGCGCAGATTTGCCTGCGGCCAACTGCTCCTCCAGATACTTGATCACCGCCTCTTTGGCCTTGTAACCAAAGCCTTTTAACGTTTTGTTGTCGCGAAAAAACCGTACAACGTTATCAATGGCATTTTTGGTAGCGCGTCCGGAAGCTACTCCTTTCGCGCATCCCAGTGCAGAGATGAAATAATCGGATGCCTGACTATCACGGCCCCGGCTGATGAAGCACAGGTAGGTTGAATCCACTTCATCCTCCGCGTCATCTTCATTCTGCTCAGGCGCAGCAGCGGCCGCAGCAGCCATAGCCTTTATGGCCACGAAACTCGCTAAATTGATCCTGGCGGCCTGCTGAACCTTGTTGAGATCGACCTCTTGAATTTCCTTGGGCACATAGTTCTCGTCCAGCTGTATACCGCCGCGTTCCTTCATGCTGGCGACCAGGAAAAAGTCGGTTGCACCTGCGGTGTACTGAGCGCAAAGGATGTGTCCACCGGTCGATAAGACTTGATTACCGGCTTGCTCCACCAACTGGTCCATTGCCAAGTGGGTCAAGTCGATAAATCGCGCTTCATCATCTTGTACTTCTACGAACGCGGTGAAGCGCTCTGGAAACGGTCCCTGACGGTCATCATTGGCAAACTGGCCGTAGACCACGCTGTTGCCTTCTTTGCCGATGAGGCCGTGGATACCATTGACCAGAAAATGCAACGCGGGATTTTCAGTATCGAGCGCCACATCCTTCTTGACCACCTCGGAGATAACGCTGGTCTTGGCCAGCTTCTTGAAGCTGTGAATAATGGCAGTTTTCAGCGTAATCATAGGTCGAATTCCGTTCCGATAGTATCAATATGGAATCACTGAAAATAGCACCTTACCCAGCAAACTTCAGGGCTTATCTCGATATCAGATATCACCTAAGGGCTCCAACACCTAGTGATCAGTAAGGCTGCACGAACCCAATAACTGTATATGCATACAGCATAATACTCTATGCCATTCATCAGCACGAGGGTCTGAGCGTCGAAACGCGGACAGCATCATCTAGGCTTGTCACAGACCATAGTCTCTAACGTAGACTCAGTCTGAAAAGTTTTTCCAATCTTATCCGTCAGCGCTGGAGCACAGCTGAAGAGCGGGGACCGCCCACGCTGGATCGATCAGATCCTTCGTTTGAAGCAATTCTTCGAAGGAATCTATCCCAAAGATTACCCGAGGTTCTAGGTAATGCGCAGGAGGCCTTTTACCTACTGAAGAACAGATTTTTGGAGGGTTTGATCTCAAGACAGGTCACACAAGAACTCGACTGTCTGGACGATAGTCCGGGTAATGGTCATGTGTCGCCACTCCGCTATAGGCCTGGTTCTGGGGACGATTGTTACGAACGCCATGTCTCAGTAAGCACCGAGACAGTACCGCGATGGTTGAGTGGGACGGCGCCCAAAACATTGAGCGTCGATAAATACCACATTACGCGTCCGTGACTCTCAGTACAGGCTCAAAGCGACATCTAGGTCCGTCTGTACCCTTCGGCCGGGTCCCATCAACACATAAACGGTATTTTTGGTCTCGAACAGGCAATCGTGGGTGAAGGAAACTCCCAATGAGGTTCTTACCCAGCGGGCGCGATGGAAACGTCCTCAGCTATCGTGGAGAACAAACAAAGTGTTGACCAGTGTAGGAGTAACTCCTCCTCTAACAACGACCTTTAACTGACGGGGGGAGACCACTAAATCAACCATTATCCAGTCAGCGACTAGGCAATAGGTCCGTCCAGGGAAGTAAGATCCGATCAGAGCCACGGCGTCTGAATGAGGAAGCTCACATCCAGGTATTTTTTCACCACCAGAAACCAGTTCTGCTAGGCCCGCCAGATTCATTCATCCCTCCGACCCACTTCATAAATCGAGTCGAATGATTAATCACACCAGTCAGCATAGCTGCCCGTAAATCGCCCGACTTAAACCCCGATGAACAGCACGCAAAACTTGGCTCATCTGCTCAAAAGCTAACGTTTAGCCCTTTAGCTATGGTCTGATTTATGCCATTGCTCATGCTTGAATCCGACGTCAAAATAGATGCCGGTGTCTGCGGTACGTGAGCGATATCTGCTTCTGCGGCATAAATCCCGTATATGCGTAAACCGCTGCTATCGGTGCACATCCAATGCCCGATCAATACGCAATAGGCGTCGGTATTAACAATGACATCCAACGCCCAGCAATAAGCCACAAAAATCACCGGATCCAGAGCAACTGCGCCACGCCATAAAAATATCTACTGGAGCTTTGAATTGGACGCGATCATCTCCATGTATGCATTGCCACCCATGGGAATATCATAACCTGGTGGCCCTTCCCATTGCCGCGAGACACCGGTATTTCTAAGCATAACGTCAACCTTAATGCCGTCCTTAACCATGCTGTCTAAATCCCACTCGAAGTGATTTATGAGAGCCTGGCAGGCCACATGAGGCACTGTTGTCAATAATCTCAAGCTGGAGTTGTTTGGGGGTAACTTAAGCCTCGCGATCTCCGACATCGTCCATATAAATCTCCGTAACCTAAAATGCCAAAGAGACTCAAGATGAAGTTCAAGTTGAGCTGACAGCAATGGGAAAGACTTACGAGTCGCACGCTCCCTACTTACTTTTCGCGGCAAAAGTGCAAGCATGTTACTGATATTTACTCGCACCTGTTTTTGGGTGATGCGGTACAAGTTCTCAACGCCCTCTATAAGAATAGTTGCGTATTTTTCGTCCTCATCATTTACCACCGGCTCGACACTACTCTTCTGCATTAAGTTCCCTGTAATTTTACTCAACAACCAGTCCTTATCGTTTTCGTTGAGCCAACGGGTTACTTGATAAGCACTTACCCAAAGATAGTCCATACCAATGCCTGGCTTCACTTCAAGTAGCATTGAGATTTTTTCTCGATAAGCCTTTTTCTTATGTTCTGGCAAAGTTTTCTCTTTAAGACGGACCGTCGGGTTTGCCGAGCTAGCAAGTAGAGACTCTTCTGCCAAGCATTTCTCAAACTTTTCTGCACATCCAAAAAGATGGAGAGATATTAAAAGATGCCTTGCCAACGGCATATCAATTTGACCTCTTGTTGTCGATAGCCTAATCCATTGACTTCGAATTCCAGCTGCGTATGCCAAATCAATTTTCGAAATAATTTCATCGCTGAACTTATCACGAATACTGCTAAATAATTTAGCTGTGCCAATTAGGTTCCCATGAACAAACCCTTGCTTCTTTGCTTGACGCCGATAACAAGCAGCCAAAACCGTATATTCTATCGATGGCAGATTGCGTTGCAGAATATCATTTACAAAAACTGCAAACTCGCGCTCTTCATTTGAGGCGAGTGAGCGGTTCGTAGGTTTAACAGCGTTCCACCCGCAAGCACAATCATCGGTCAACCCCGGTAACAATCGGTTTTTACGATAGAAAGGGTGAGAGCAATTAGGGCAAGATTTAAGAAGTTCTTCACCGTGTCGCCAGCACGCTGTAACGCCCGGTACATGATGAGCTCGGTGCCAATATGCGTAGCCACACTCTATGAGGTCGGCCTGCACACAGGCCAAGCAAATTTTAGCTCTGCTATTCCTCGTACCTTCTCTCCTAGGCACTCGAGCGACATCAGATAAAACCTTGTCAAATTCCTTAGAGGATTCTTTTGATAATCCTATAAAAGGTTTGTAGGCTGGGAACGTAGTGTTAATCTCAAGCAACTCAGCCAAGTTGCCTTCTTTAACTCCCGGCAATCGAGAAGCAAGGTTTTCTAATTGCTTTGGTATGATAGATAGTTGGAATGGCGCAACGCCAAAAAGATCACGGAAAGTTTCTGCCTCGGTTTTGTTTCCGGACAAAAAATGGTATCTCGTAATACGAGATAATAGTGTCTCGTCTGGCATAGACATTGGGAAAAACAGAATACTGGACATGAGTAGCCGACTTTCTAGCGTGGGTCTGGTAGGACGCGAGTCCTGTGGATGGTGTTCTTTTATCACATATCACCGTGTACCCGGGTAAGGATTTTAAAAATGAACGCCATACAGTAGCGAACAGCCAGCAACTGTTTTATTAGAAAACAGCAGTTTTTACGCCAAAGTCAAAATACAATACACCACACATATAAATACTTTCACTGCACGCCTCGTCAAAATTCACACATCGAATCCACGCACAGCTCATATATATAGAGGCTTGTGCCGACGGCGTTACAGAGCAATATTCATACGCGGATCAGGGTGCCTTCACTCATATTTGGAGTTTTCTGAGACACGCTGTTCGATACAGCGCTGATTGAGTGATTGGCTTGCCGTCAAGTTTTAGCTTCCGCTCGGCCCAGCTCAGGCGCCGCCGATGGAATGCATCAAGGGTTTCGCATTCGGCTGCCAGTGCAGCCGCACAGTGCGGCAGCTTGTTGAGCTGCTTTTCAAACCTAGATAACACATGAAGCTCTCTGCCTATTTTTGTCCGTGAGATGCGGACAGGTTTACCTGGAAGCGCTCGTAACATTTCAGCGCATTGAACCACTTCGTTGGCAAGGTCAAGGTCGAGGTCTTTGAATCTTTCTGCCTGCTGTCCGCGCGGTCTGTGGGCTTTTCCTGGCTCTTGTGTAAGCTCGGACAGCCATTGCCGATCGTTTCGATGAAGCCACACATAATCTCGACACTCATGAGCTAGGCGAGCTCTGTATTCCCCGTCAAATCGGTTCCTCCTATCAACCAGCAGTTTCGAAAGCCTCGCCTCTTTCCATAGGTCAGGTCCATACGAAATCGCGCGTATCATTCGGTAGACGCATGTAACCGAGCTCCTTGTTTCTGACGCTATGGTCTTAGCGTTAGCCCCCATGAGCGCCAGCGTCCAGATCGTTTCAGATGCCTCACTCATATACTCATTGGTGCTTGAGCGATTGGTTGGAGATCTGTTGGCAGCTCGTCCACCAGGAGTTTCGCTATTGGCTGTTCGACTAAGCGACTCGGTAATAGGCCCGTTTGGCCGCAGTATCCTTTCCATATCGACCTTGAGCGCACAGGCCAGCAGGATGAATTTCAGCGGATGATGGGTGCCCCTCGGCTTACGCAAAAGCTTCACAATCCAGGCCGCCGGTATATCCGCAGACGACTTGCTCAGTATCGAGTATTCCCCTGAGGAGGGGAGCGCCTCAAAGAACGCAGACATGTGTCGCGCCAAAATGCCTAAGTGCAGCCGACCAGTATCGGAAGCCATTTTCAAGGCAATAGCGCTATCCAGAAACACCGAGCGAATCGCATCAGGACATAATGGCGGAACATCGGTCTCAAGCACCTGCATCGAACGCTGCGCTATTTCTTGCAGAGCACTTTGTAGATTTTGAGGGATGTCTAGCGAAATGGAGTGAGACTGAACGTCCTCATCGTCCGGTAAATGCATTCTTCGAGAGTTTCTGCTCAACCAGCGGTAATCAAGGAACCTCAACGGGGTTCCATGGTGGGGACAGATCAAAACGCCTGGAAGCTGATGCACACGGTGCCAGTACGCTGCTCCCACACAGGCCATGTCCTGTTGGACACAGTCGAAGCAAAATCGCACTCTCGAAGCAAACTCGAGTCGGCTCGCGATTAACCCCAACCTTAGCATCAACCCCTTGCCGTTTCCCGCCATCAAGATATTGGCGTCGTCCACCTGTTGCGGGGTCAAAAAAGGTTCGTAGTAGGGCAGTTGCGTATGGCGCTTTATAACAGCGGCTAGCGATAAGCCTGTATCACACGGCAGCGCCTCGACAAGCTCAGCTAGTCGACATGGAAAAGCAACGTTCTGCGAAAAGCATTTCGCGGACTGCGCTCCATCGAAAACTGCTGCGCAACTACGTACGCCACAGAGCCGGGCGTATCTTGAGAGAACGCTGTGAAGCGTCTCATCGTGGAAAACGGCCGGAAAGAAATGGAATTTGAGCCCCATTTCGTCACCCTTAATTCACCCCTTCCGATACAACGGAGAAAACTCAAAGAGATCACTGCTTATCCAACCGGCGCTCTTCAACGCCTCAATGGAGTCTTCACTTTCACTTAGCGCCTGTGCCTCTGAGGTCTCAACCGCCACCGCCGCAGGTGACTGCGATTTGACTTGGTTAACGGCCGCCACATTAGGTTTGGTAGCACTATTGTCGCTGCGACTGATGACACTGCGCAGCAATGCCAGTCGCTCCGGCCGAGCCACACCATCGAACGCCATCATGTCGCTTAGTTGGTCTTCAATCGGAAGCAAATCATCGAACTGCCGCATCCGTTTCGGATCTCGGCTTCGCAGAGCGGACAAAGCTGGCTTCAATATCTGCATCTTGGTGTTGCTCACCAACGCAATTGTCTCGGCGGTAACGCATTCCGAACCACTCTGGATCGCATACCTTTGACTGAGCACCAAAAGCTTCACCAAAAAGTCGGTGACCCCTTGTGTATGCTCATACAGCGCATCAAACACATCCTCTGTCAGTTCGACCGGCTGCTGGTACCACTGATAGCTCCAGAGGTTTTCAACAAGCATGCGCCACTCGTCATCGTCCTTCTCAAAACGTTTAAATTCGAGTACCCCGACGCCGCAGCAACGCCTTGCGTTGCGCATGACGTCCGAAAATAGGCTGATCATCGAATTTGTCCCGATGAACACCACAGGAATTCCGATGTTGTTCACTAGATGGAGGAAGAAATTCAGCATGTTGTCCTTGCCCCCAGTTTTCGCGAGGTGCAGGTTCTGAAGTTCGTCGATCAGCAAAGCTCCGATGAAAAATGTACTCGCAACCTGTTCCATTTGTTGCAACGAGTCATTGATGTTCCGAGCCCTATACCGCTTGTAGTAATCCTCATCACCTAAAGCTCGCCCGACCGCATAGAAAAATTGCTGACAGAAGCCTGCCAGCGAACCATCTCGGGGGCAGTCAAGCTTGAGCCAGGTGATCTGGGTATGAACGAACTGCTTTCCTTCATAACGCTCGTGGCGAATCGTTTGAGGGTAGAGACTCAAAATGGCTTCGAGTGCGGTGGACTTTCCAATGCCACTAAGGCCAACCAGACTGAACGTTTCGGCAGTGGACTTAAATCCATCGTGGTAGCGCTGTGCGCCCGAAAGTGAGTGAAGATGTCTGACAGTGTCTGGAGAGGTCGGGTTGCGTCCGACGTACCCACGTCGTACCAGCAATGAAAATACGGACTCCAGATCCATGTGGACCAACAAAGGCTGGACCACCGTTCTCAACCGGTCGATGCAGTGAACCCGAGTCGATCGGTCGAGGGTCAGCTCTTCTGGATCAACAGGACGGGGGAAGTTCGAGATTAGTTGCATTGCCACCTCTTCTGAGAAGATCGGTGGCAGCGCTTCGATGAGTGGATTTCCCGCGTAGTCCGCTATCGCCTGCTTCGTGTAGCTTGCGAAAACTTGGGCGCCTTTCATGAGTTTTGTCCTGGGCGCAGGCGTTTGAGCATATCGATAACCTGAGCGCTGCGAGGGCCGGCAAAGTTTTCTGAGCGATCTTGGGAGATCTCTGTCTTGAGCACAGGCGATTCAATCCTTACACCCTCTGGCACATGGGCGGTCTCACGCTCCTTGAGGCGCTCAACGGCGCGATTCTCACGAATATTTCCAATCATCTCAGCTTTGGTCGCAGGCGCTGGCTCATCATTTCGCTCAGCGATCGCACCGCTGACGACTTGATTAACTTCCTCCAGCAGCGAAATCCGACTCTCCAACTCAGCGCGTTTATGAGTCGGTGGAGTCTGGCGGTAAGCTTCGAGCAGATCGAAAATCTCATCGGATCGATAACCAGCATACTTGCTATCAGACTTACGCAAATCGCAACGGATGAACTGTTTGTTGTCTCCCCGAATCCAGATATGTGCTGAGGAATTTGGGTCATACCAACACTCTATCGACCAAACCCCGCGGCTACGGGCCTTCGCAAACCAGTTGTTCTCGATCGCTACATCACAGACATAGTGCATCCCTCGGAATAGCACACCACCCTTTTGCACCGTCGCTTGCTCGCGCGGAAGCAAATGGAGATAGACCAGCTCGTCGGGATGATTGTTTGGTTCGACATGACCATTTTCTAATGCCCAAGTCCAGATACCTGACGGCGTCGGATCGACACCGTCGTTCATCATCTCTTGAGTGAGCCTGTCGGGCTGCCTGTTGAAGCGGTTATAGTGAAGGACACACTGGATGATAATCTTGGTGAACTCTTTAATGCTCAGCGTTGCATCGAGTCGGTAATCTCGCTCGCCACGTTCCTTCTCCCTAGCAGCTACACCACCAGGAAGCCACCTGATGCCTGTCAGGTTGTTCAGGATACCGAACCGGCTCTCAACCATCGACTTCCAGTCAGGGCGGTAAGGCGGAGCGATTCCCAGCTCGATATTCAGGCCAGTGGCAAGACCCTCAGCTGCTTTCCCCAACATCTCGCCTCGATCAGCGTAGATGTGATGTGGGAGGTGATGACAGGCCCATTCCCCTGAATCGATTGTGACCCCATTGGTAGCGCAAAACTCAACCTTCGAAGTGAAAGCGTTGAAAAGCGCTTGCCTGGCTCCGTTCCAACTCGGGCCCTCTAATCCGATGTAGAGACCGACGATCATGCCGGAAAAGCTATCAATGACGACGTACACAACCGGCCGTCCAATGAGCATTCGCCTGGAGTATCCGTTCACGAGATAAATGTCCGCAATGGTGGCATCGATCTCAAACTGATGGCAGGGGCCACGAAGCCAGTCACGGACGGTTCCAGAAAGGGGGCGGCAATCTTTTAGCCACTTACGCATTCCCTTACGGCCACGTTCAGTTTCAACCTCGTCGAAATATTGCTTTCCCCAATAATCGAACTGTCTAAAGGAAGGAATTTCCGATTCGGGTAGCAAACGACCGCCTGATTCTGGATTTTTCGACAGGTCTTTCGCGGTATAGAACCTCCTGAGCATCTCAACATAGGCGTTGGTTATCGTAGAAGTCTTATCCCCGACAAATAACGAGTAGCCGATACGGATACAGCGCTTATCCACGGCATCGATAACCTTGGTCGGTGAAACGGCAATACCTTGATACCTTGGCTTCCTACCTGGGGGCTTTGCGGGATCATACTTGCGCTCAGGAACTCCGACGCCCGCATAGTTTTTCAAGAGCGCATTTCGAACTTGGCCATTGATCCAGTAACGGTACAGAAGTCGATAGATGCTCTTGCGCTGTATACCGAGCTCAACAGCTCTAGCGCCGACCATTTGACCCATCTCACCAGGAGCGAATATCTGACCTGGATAATCTGAGTCGATCAGGGGTGCGATGATGTTCCACTTTTCATCCCTTTCCCGCTTCTTTTTCTCATCCAAGTCATCCTCTAACACTAAGAGAAACTCAGGCGTAACGACCTTGGCTAGCTTCGTATCACCTGCAATGACGGATCCGCGAAGCTCCTCCAGGCCTAAACCAATCGGCTGGCGGGGCGGATCCGTTAATTGGATCAAAACGACCGCATCGTATCGCTCATTGAGGTACAAGACCCTAACGAAGCCCGGCACGACGGAAAACTCAGTAAGCGGTTCGAAACAATCATTGACTTGGACTTTCATGATAGGCCCTCCGCCGTCAGTGAAATTTTCATTGGTTTCTCAATGATTTCAAATGTTGGTAGTGGCGCAGTCATTTGAATGGGAGTACCAACCAAATCTACCTTGATCGACTTAGCCCATATCAGGTGATGATATAAAGCCCGAGAGTCTTGATAGGAGATAAATAAACGTGCGGCAATCTTTCGCAGAGATTCAGCAGTACTCCACGGGTAGGGACGACAGCTCGCTAAGTGCCCCAGAAAATCTGTGTGTAATGATGGCTCTGCCAAGGCGCGCGGCAGTTGAGCGAACTTCCTGAGTAAGCCTAAATTCTTGATCAAATCGGGGCTGAACATTTCTTCAGTGACAATGGCCCAATCAACGTGTTGGCCAGTCCAGAAACGCTTTTCGATCTCAAATTTTTCCAACGTCCTCCTGGCTTTTTTGCCTTCGAGGTCAGTGCGGTATTTAATTGTTCTGGCTACGGATTTAAAGCTGCCATCGGGCTTTTTTATCGTTAATAAAAAATCCGTGGTCATAACGTAAGGAAGCACTGTCTTCGGATACTTCGGGTATCGCACTCCCATAGAGCTCGCGATTGCTTGAGCACTTTCTCGCGGTAGCAATGGATACTGCTCGCGTATATCCACAACATTTTCCGAAAATTCACATACCAAAAAATAGGCGCGCTCTAGGTCGGAAAAGAGGTGATGGAGGCGATCGATCTTCACACCTTGGATCTTGTGGGAGCGTCCTCTGGAAGGCACGTCTTGGACGCGCAGCCACGGCAGATAACTGGCACCAGCTCCGCTACCGAATCCATTCGAAATATGCCGCTGAATATCTGTCTCAGACGAAAACCTACGACCGCGCAATGCTACCTCCTTCGTCCGCCGGGACCGCCTCTCCTCGCCCTGAAAAATAGTTATAGGAAAAAATCGCCCACCACCTGTTCATGGTACAGCCCTCTTTAGCCTACTCCCGGAGCGGAACGAAGCGGAGAATCTAGACCGATGGCTCAGCCAAAAAATGGAAAACCCCGTAAATACGGGGGTTTCGGCCTTGTGTCAATCTATGTTACGGCGTGTCAATCTTTATTGTTAAGTGTCAATCTTTATTGTTAGTAGCCACCCACCCGGACCTCCAGATCCACGCGAAAGGACGCGCCTTCGATGAACAGCCCCTCGCAAATCCACGAGCGTTTGCACAACCGCCGATTCACCGTCGCCAATAACACCCACGGGCTATCCGGCGCGGGCACGGTGTTTCATTACCTTGTCGAGGGCGATGCCATTTCCGGCACCTACCAAGGCGGCCGAATTCGCCTGGGTACGCAGGTCGGTCGCGTCACAGGCCCAGACGCTATCGAGCTGCTGTATCAGTGCCTGACGCTGGAAGGTGAGCTGCTGGCCGGCTGGTCGCGGGGCATCATCGGTGTCGATGCTGCCGGGCGTACCACGCTGAGTTTCGTGTGGGGTTGGTTGTCGGGGGCGACGGGAGGTGGGGAGTCGAACTACGTGGAGCTTGCAGAGTGTGATGACCACTCCTAAGGCACAAACTCCACCCTCAACCCCCGGCTCGCACTACGCCCCTGATCATCACTGACCCGCAACCGATACTCCCCCGACTTGCCCGGCCGCCAGTTCAATGTGGCTTGCGGCGGGCCCTGGCCGATCAAGGTTTGATCAGAAAACCAGTACAGCGTCGCCGCATCGCTGGCCGCATTCGCGTTCAGCGGGATGCTTTCCTGCGGTTGGGACAGGCGCAACTGATAACTCACTTGAGTCAGCGGCGAGCGGATCTGCGGGGCTTCGCTCTGGTCGCTGATGCGGTTGGGCTGGCAGTTTTTCATCACGTTGGGGGGCGTGCGGCGGGGCAGGCCGGCGGCGCGGTACAGGCGTTGTATGTCGCTGGGCCAGAATTCGAAGACTTCCTCGCGGGTGTATTGCGTCTCGAACGGCGGGCACGCGGCCTTGCCGGTGCGGGTGTCGATCAGTACCGGACGGTGCAGGTTGGACACGCGAATCGGTGAGACACCGGGGATGTACCAGGTCTTGCGGGTTTGTGGGCACCAGCGGTTGGGCAATTCGCCCGAGGCGGCGCAGACGTCGATGCGCACCAGGCCGGCGGGTGGTTTGTCGGCCTTGATCACGACGTTGGGCAAGGCCAGGGGCAGGGCGTCGGCGATGCGGAAGAACAGCGGTGCAGCGGTCTTGGCACCGATAAACACCGGGTTGGGTCGACCATCGAAGTTGCCCACCCACACCACCAGCACGTAGGGACCGACCAGGCCCGCGCTCCACGCATCATGGAACCCCCAGGACGTGCCGGTTTTCCAGGCGGTGCGCCAGTGCCGCGCGGGCAGGCCATCCGGTCGCGGGTTGCGGCGCAGCATGTCGCGCACCATGAAGGCGGCCTGCGGGGTGAGGAGCTGCGGGCCGGTGGCCTGGGGCTGCTCCTGTAAATAGCGCAACGGCCGCAGATGGCCGTCGCCCGCCAGCATCACATACAGTCGCGCCAGCTCCTCGGGTGTCATCTCGCCGCCACCGAGTGCCAGAGCCAGGCCGTAATGGCTTTCACCGCGCAGGCCCTTGACCCCCGCGCGTTGCAACAACCCATACAACGACGGCGACTTCACCTGGCTGGCCAGCCACACCGCCGGGATATTCCGGCTACGGATCAACGCATCCCGTGCGGTCAGAGGCCCGACAAAACTGCCGTCGAAATTTTCCGGCTGGAAGTAGCCGAAGTTACTGGGCAAGTCCTTGAGGATGCTCATGGGGTGGATCACCCCTTGATCCAGTGCCAGCCCGTAGAGAAACGGCTTGAGGGTCGACCCCGGCGAACGGCGTGACAATACGCCGTTGACCTGGCCGTGGATGCTTGTGGATAAGTAGTCCGCCGAGCCCACCAGCGCCTTGACGCTTTGGTCGCGGCTGTCGATCAGGATGGCCGTGGCATTTTCCACCCCGGTGCTGCGCCGCTCGGCGATAAAGCCGCTGATCAGGCGTTCGAGCAGTTGCTGCAAGGGCAGGTTGAGGGTGCTGTTGAGTTCGTTGCCTGGCTGGGATGCCAATAGCTGCTCGCTCAGATGCGGCGCCAGAAACGGGATCTGCTGGCGGTTGCGGGCTTCCAGGGGCAGGTCGAGCAAACTGTCGTTACGCGGGTCTTGTGGATAAGTTTCACGCCAGTCATTCATCAAGCGCAGCCGCGCGTTTTGCAGTGACGGTCCGAAGCGTGCACGCCGCCCCGGCTGCTGGGGGATCACCGCCAGCGCCAAGGCTTCGGACAACGACAACTGCGCCGCCGCCTTGCCAAAGTAGATGCGACTGGCCGCTTCGGCGCCTTCGATATTGCCGCCCATGGGCGCCAGGTTCAGGTACGCCTCAAGGATCTCGTGCTTGCTGTAGCGCGCCTCCAGCCACAGCGCCAACGCCATCTGTTGCAACTTGCCGGGCACCTGGCGGGTGTTGAGATCCCACAGGCGCCGTGCCAATTGCATGCTCAAGGTCGAGCCGCCCTGACGCTGGCCGCCGCTGTAGGTGGCCAGGGCCGCGCGCAGCAACGCCGGGGGATTGATCCCCGGGTGCCAGTAGAAATTGCGGTCTTCCTTGAGCAGCAAGGCCTCGACCAGTGACGGCGAGATGCGCTCCAGCGGCAGCCATAAACGGTATTGGCCGTCATCCGCCAGGGTCATGCGCAGCAGCGAACCGTCATCGGCCAACACCACCCGTGACGATGTCACAGCCTGTTCCAGCGGGGCATGGGGCCACAGCCGCAACCCCGCCAGCAATAGCGCCGCTGCCAGCAGCGGCGCCAGGCGTTTAAGGCTTGGTAATTTCAAGCTGGCCTACTTTGCCGCGCCCTTGCAGGGTGGTTTCGTACATGCCTTCGGCGTAGGCCGGTGGCGTGTTGAACGTGCCGGCGTTGGTGGCGCGCACACGATAGACGAAGGTGCCTACGTCGCGCAGTGCCGTGCCGTACAACACCACCCGATCATCACGCACATCCACGTAGTCCGGCTGCCAGTTGCTCAGCTCGGTTTCGCCGATCGGCGCTTGCCAGGCATCGGCTTCTTGTTCGCTTTCTTCTACGTAATCGGACGCTTCGCCTTCACTTTCCTCGGTGCTGGCGGTTTCCGGCTCCGGTGGCAAGTTATACACAGGCTCGACGCCACCGGGCAGCAGGTCGACCACGGCCACTTGCTGCACCTGGTCACGGTCGGTGGCACGCAGACGCAAGCGCACCAGGAACTCATCGCCCACCGCCACTGTGCTCACCGGCTCGCCTTTGAGGTCGAGGTATTCGTGGATGATCTCCAGCCCGTTGTTGATCGGCTTGAGCTTGGCACCCTTATCGAAACCGGCTTCGCTGAGCATGTAGAACGCCGCCGGGCCGTCGGATTTTTCCATCAGCAGCTTTTGCGTGGTGCCCGGTACCGCCGCGCGCGGTGGCTGGCCGGCCATTTCCAGCAGTTGTTGCTGCTTGTCGCCCAGCCAGGCGGTGGCCTTGAGGGTCATATCGCTTTGCGCGCGCTGGCCGTAGTTGTCCAAGGCACGCAGCAACAGCGCCGCCGACAGTGAGTTGTAGCGCTGTTCGTTGAGGCGCTTGCCGAGTTTATCCAGCAGGGCGGTAGGCACATCGTCCAGCAACTCGGGGAAATGGCGAGCGAGCAGATGCAGGTGCTCGGCATCGTGGACCAGCGGGTCGTAATACAGGCCATCGCTGTCCCACTTATCCACAAGCGAACGCCAAGGGATCTTGCGGAACAAGGTGTCGGCCTGGCGATCCTGTTTGAGCAGTTTGTAGCTGGCCGCCAGGTAGGCGGCGCCCAGGTCGTTCTGCCAGCTGTCCTTGAAGTAGCTTTCGTAGCGTTCGCGTATATCGCTCAAGGCGCCGCTCACCAGAATCCCCTGGCGACTCAACAGGTAACTGGCGTAGGCGCGGTTGCGCAATTCCGACAGGCCTTCGCTCGGGCCGTTGGCCAGGTCCGTCAGATAACTATTGGCGCGCACCAGCAGGTCTTCCGGCACCGGCAGCCCGCGTTCCTTGGCTTCGATCAGGAAATCGGTGGCATACAGGCTGGCGTAGGGCGCCACATCCGGATTGGCGGCCCACAAACCGAAACCACCGGCCTGGTTCTGGCGCTGACGCAGCATGCGTACCGCTGCGCTGAAGGCTTGTTCGGCTTCGGGTGCAGTACCGCCCCAGATCAACGCCGGCATGGCCTTGGACACCAGTTGCTCGGTGCAGGCATAGCCGTAGTCATCCAGGTAATGCTTGAGGCCGTTGGCCCACACCAGCGGCGAGGCCGCCACGCCCAGTTGCACGTCGCGCAGTTGGCTGAACAGTTCACGGGTGGGCTTGAGCTCTTTGCTGGCGCTGTCGAAGCGACCCAGGCTCAGGGCCACGCGATGCTCGCTCAGAGGGCGAATCGAAGTGGTTTCCGCCACCTGGATCCGCTTGCCATCCGGCAACACTGCGACAAAGCGCAAATCCGCCGAACCGAGGGTTTCGCCGACCTTGATCTTGAACTCGGCGGTGCCCTCCTTGCGCGGTTGCAGGGACAAGGTGCTGGCTTTGTTGCCCTGCACCACCAGGCCGTCGCTGGTCTGCACTTCAAACTTCACGTCCGCCGCAGCCTCGAGGTTGCTGAACACCCCGGCACTCACGTTGAACACATCACCTGGCGCCACAAAGGCCGGCACGTTCGGCGTGATGACGATCGGGCCACGGACCTCGGTGTTGGCCTCGCTGACGCCCACGCTGTCGGCGTCCACTGCCACCGCGAACAGGTGCAGCTTGCCGTTGAAGCTGTCCGGCACTTGGTAATGCAGCACGGTTTCACCGGCGGGCAAGTCCACCAGCCCGGACCACCAGGCCACTGGCGGCTGATGTTTACGCTTGAACGGGTTGAGGTGGTTGGCCAGGGCGCCTTCCGTATCGCCACCGGGCGCCGCCCCACTGAGCAGGCGGCTGAATTCCGGCAGGATCAGGTCCAGGATCTGACTGGTGCCGACTTCCAGCGCCCGCTTCTGGAAGAAGAAACCCAGCGGGTCGGGCGTCTGGTAGCGCGCTACCTGCAAGATGCCTTCGTCTACTGCATACACCACCGCGCGGCCTGGGCGGTCGGCGTTGACCTTGATGTCGAGGGTTTGCCCCGGCTCTATTTTCGCCGGGCCCTCGACCTTCAACGCCATGCGCCGTGCATCCAGGTTGATGCTGAACGGCACCACACCGTAGGACAGCGGGCTCATATAAACCTCGGACGAACCGATGTCGCGCACAAACTGCACGTTGACGTAGGCATTGCCTTCAAGCCCCGCAGGCACGCGGATATGTTGCACGCTGTTGGTACTGTCGGCCTTGAACCACTGCTGGGTGTAGACCTTGTCCCGCTCGATGGTGATCAAACCCGCACCGGTGTAAGGCGCGCGGATGCTGATCGCGATCTCATCGCCGGTGGCGTAGCTGCGTTTATCCAGGCGCAGTTGCAGCTCGGCGTTGCGTTCCAGGGAGCGCGAGGTATTCCCGCGTCCGGCCACGCTGTAGTCGATCTGGTTGAGCAGGTTGCCGTTGGCGTCTTTCACTTGCAGGGTGAAATCGCCTGGGGTAGCGGTGTTCAGCGTCTGCCTGGCGCCGTCCTTGGTCATCACCAGCGGTGAGGCCGGCTGGCTGATGTTCTTGATGCGCGACTCGTACTTGTAGGTGCCGTTGGACTGTTTCACCAGTACCGACACGTAGCGGTGTTCGACCACTTCGCTGGTCAGGCCATCCACCGCCAGCGGGGTGAGGTCTGGCGCGACGGCCAGCCATTGCACCTGGCGTGGGGCGTCCTTGGCGACGTACGACAGCGAGTCCTGACTTTTCACACCCACAAGGTAGGGTGCGGACGACACCAGCAACGCGCTTTGCGCCGCCACGTTACGACCCCCTTCGGCCTCGAACACCTGAGTCATCACTTGCAAGCGATAGGTGCTGTTGGCGAAGCGTTGCAGGTTGAGGTCGAGTACAGCCTGGCCGTTGTCGTCGACGGTGGTTTCGGCCAGGTCTTCGGTGCTGGCCTCTTCCAGGGAGTCGTTGAGGCGGAAACGGTAGTCGGGGTAACGCTCGAATGCTGCGAGCGTCGGGCTCAGGGACATCTTCGCGGTGACGCGACGGCCGGCCGCCGGCGCGCCGAACAGGTGCATTGCGGTGACCTTGGCCACCACCTGCTCCGGTGGAATCCAGCCCTGCACCGGGGTGTCATGCAAGCTCAGGCTGACCTTCATGCGGTCCGGTTCGAAATCGCGGACCTTGAAGCTGACACTGCCCAGGTCGGTGCGGGTCTGTTTTTGGCCAATCAACTGCAAGGTCGCGGTGTAATCCCCGGCGGGGGCGACTTCGCTGCTGGGGAAATCAAAGGTTTCAAAACCGCTGGCGGACAGCTTCAGCGGCTGGCGAATCACTTCAAGGCCGCGTGGATCGGTGATCTGCAACTCCACAGGCAGGCCTTGCAGGGCACCTTTCCAATTGCCGCTGCGCACGATCATGCCCAGGTGCGCGGTTTCGCCAGGGCGGTAAAGGCCACGGTCGGTGAACAGGTAGGCACTGAGGCGATCAATCGCGCCGTCTTCTTCCAAACCGCCTACGTCGAAGCGCGACAAATCCAGCTGCTGCGACTGACGGGCGATCGGCAGGAACGATTGGTCATTGCCGCGAGTGACCACATACATCAGCGGCGTTTTCTCACGGCGCAGTTCATCCAGCTTGGCGAAATGCACGTGGCCTTCGCCGTCGGTGTGGCCGCTGCTCACCGGCAGACCGTTGCGGCCAATAATGTCGACCTGGGCGTCGGACACCGGCGAACCGTTGCCGATGGACTGCACATACACGTCATGGCTGCCATCGCTGGAGCGCTTGGCGATGATGCCGAGGTCGGTGACCACGATAAAGCGCAGGTCAGAGGTGGTGCTGCGCGAGTAGTCGAACGTGCGTTCGGCCGGCTCATCCTGAGGGCTGAGCTTGAGGACGAAAATGCCGCGACGGCCGCCGTTGGCGGTGAGGTAGTGGCTCAGGTCGACGTTGTCATAGACGGTTTTCGCCGGGTCCGAGGACGACAGCGCAATATCCAGGGACTGGCGTTCAACCATGCGGTCGAAGTACTCGTTGCCGAAATTGGGCCGGGCAAAGCTGCCGCTGCTCTGGTCCACCAGGTGCTGCAATTGGTTGGGCAGCAAGCGTGCGATTTCCACATGGGCGCCAGGCACACCCCGGGCCATGAAGCCCAGGCGTTTTTCGCCATTGAGGCTGAGCAACGCGCCGTCGGACAGGAACTGCAGGGTGCGCGGATAAGCCGGCATGCTGATCAGCGAAGCCGTAGGGTTTTTCGCCAGGTAGCCGCCGATGGCTTCCAGGTTGGCGGGCACGCGCACATACAGCGCACGGCCGGCCGGGGCCTTGAATTTGAAAGCGTGCAGGGTGTTCAGCGGTTCGACGCTGGGCACGTGGGTCAGGTTGACCTTGGTGCTACGGGCCAGCAGCGCGTCGTCGATCTCGTTGCTGCTGTAAGGGCGGGTGTCGTCCTCGGATTTTTCCGGCAGCAGCCAGGCCTGGACCTTACCGGCAATGGTGTCATCGGCCACGGCGCTGGAACTGCTGAACATCAGCACCGGCTCAGGCTCGCCGCGTGCGTTATCCACAAAGCTCACTTCGGCGCCGGTAAAGGTCAGGCGATAGCGACCGGGCACGGTGACTTCGGCCACCAGCGGCGCGGTGCTGGCGTTGCCGCCGTCGCGGGCCTTGATACCTTCATCCAACTTGGCGCTGACCGGCGTGCTTTCCAGCGGCGTGGCCAGGGCGGCGGAGCGTACGTAGACGTTGAGTTTTTTCTCGTCGAAGCTGATTTCCGGACGGTTGGGCATCTGCGCGTCGCGGTAGGCCAGGCCTTTGCCGAGGCTTACCGAGACGCGCTTGCGCAGGCTGTCTTCATCGACCGGGTGGGAAAAATGGAAGGTCGCCACCAGCTGTTTCAGCGTTGGGTTGGATGGGTCCTGATACAGCTCGTTTTGCGCCAGGGTGGCGCGGAACGGTTGGGTGGAAAATTGCGCGCTGTATTGGTCGAGCAATACGCCGTCGGCCAGCAGGTTTTTCTTTGCCAGGTCCAGGGTGTAATGGGCGTCGATGGGCCAGTCTTTTTCCGGCACGAACAACAGGCTACGGTCATCCGCCCAGCGCCAGGTGCCTGCAACCTCGGGCTTGAGGGTAATGCCTTCGGTCACCGGTTTGCCGATGGCCGCCAGTGGAGCCACGGATTCGCCGAAACGCACCTGCAAGTTATCCACAACCGGGGTTTGCTGGGTGTAGTCGGTCAGGTTGGGTTTGTGCAGCGAGTAGCTCGCGGTATGCGGCTGCGGCAGATTGGAATACCAGTGCCAGCCGTAGAAGCCAGCCGCCGCGAGCAATACGAGCCCGAGCACCCCGGCACCCGTCTGGCGCGGATAAGCGCGGGCTTTATCGCCCAGGTTCGCCAGGCCACGGCCAATAGCGCGCAGCCATAGCGGCGGATGCCATTGGCCGAAAACGGCCGCCACCACAGTCAGAAACACACCGACAACACGGCGGCTGATGGCTTTGAGCGAATCGAACATGGTGAGCATCCCTGGCTAAGTGCGGCGTATCTTACACGCGTCTTTGATACAAAAGATGACGCCGATACGCCGCACGGCGGGGATGTTTACCGAGTCAGCGGGGCCCCATGCATTCCAATGAGCGGTCTACCATCACTTTGGCCATTTCCATGAGGTGTCCGGCGGCTTTGGGCGAGTCGCGCAACTGTTCGGCACAGTGGAGCAGGTCTGAGGCGTAGACCAGTGCGTCTTCGAAGCTGATTTCGGGGTGGGGGATGAAAAAGGGATGGGGCGGACCGGGTTTTACTTTGCTCATTGCGGTAACTCCAATGTAGGTAATTGGAGCTGACATCCATCGCTGCTAAACAATGGGTGGCAGCTGTACGCAGGTTAGCAGGCCGGAACATTGGGAACCCGGCGCACCCGAAGGTGCCCTGCGCACAGCCACCATAAAGCGTTGGCAGAAAAAAACGCCATGCTTGAGATGGCACTTGTGCGCCCAATGTTAAACGTTCGAGCTGCTAAACCCGGTCACTGAATTGGCAGTGACGGACGCAGACTAGCCACCGAAAAGGCAGGGCACAAGCGGCTGGGATTCTCTCGGAAATGTCCTGCGAAAGAAAGGGAAGCGAGAGGTAGGAGCAGCGGTTTCAGACTTTGCTTAAACCTCGAAAACACCGGAAAACCAATGTGGGAGGGGGCTTGCCCCCGATGACGGTGGATCAGTCGAAACTTTCAGCGACAGACACACCGCCATCGGGGGCAAGCCCCCTCCCACAGTTTGATCTTCATTGGGCTTGAGAGGGGGGGTCAGGTCCACCAGTACCGCACCAGATGAAAGAAAATCGGCGCCGCAAAACACACCGAATCCAGGCGATCTAGCATCCCGCCGTGGCCTTCGATCATATGCCCCCAATCCTTCACCCCCCGGTCGCGCTTGATTGCCGACATGACGATGCCGCCGGCGAAGCCGAGCAGGTTGATCAGCAAGGCGATCAGGAACGATTGCCACGGGTTGAACGGCGTGGTCCACCACAGAGCCGCACCGATCAGGGATGACAGCAAAATCCCGCCGACAAAACCTTCCACGGTTTTCGACGGCGACAGGTTGGGCGCGATCTTGCGTTTGCCGAACAGCTTGCCGCACACGTACTGCAGCACGTCCGAGAGTTGCACCACGATCACCAGGTAGGCGATCAGCAGTAGGTTGCGGCCTTCATAGCCGGGGATGTCGAGGGTCAGCAGGGCGGGCACGAAGGACACGCAGAACACCGCGATCATCAGCCCCCATTGCACTTTGGAGGCGCGTTCCAGGAAGTGCGTGCTGTCGCCGCCGAGGGAGGCGAGGATCGGCAGCAGCAGGAACACATACACCGGGATAAAGATCGAGAACAACCCGTACCAGTCCGAGTAGATCAGCAGGTATTGCAGCGGCAACGCCAGGTAGAACGCGGCCACCAGGGCCGGGTAGTCGCTGCGCCGGGTGGGCGTGAGGGTGAGGAATTCGCGCAGGGCGTAGAACGACACCGCGTAGAACAGCAGGATCACCGCGCCGGTGCCGAGCCAGAAGGCGATGCCGATGACCACCACCATCACCCACCAGGCGTTGATGCGGGCGTTGAGGTTCTCGATCACGGCATTTGGGGTGCCACGGGTGCGCAATTTGAGGATCAGGCCGATCAGCGAGGCGAGCACCAGGATCGCGCCGATCCCGCCGAACAACATCAGGGTTTGGCTATCCATCTCAGGAGTGCTCCGGGGCGAGGGCGAGCAGGGCATCGCGGGTTCGGGTAAGGAACGCGGCTTTGTCTTCGCCTTCTTCCAATTGCAATGGGGCGCCAAAGCTGGTGGTGCACAGCAAAGGCAGCGGCAGCACGCGGCCCTTGGGCATGACCCGGTTGAGGTTGGCAATCCACACCGGGATCAATTCGGCCTGTGGGTAACTTTTGGCCAGATGGTAGATGCCGCTTTTGAACGGCAGCAAGCCGTCCTCCAGGTTGCGTGTGCCTTCGGGAAAGATGATCAGCGAGTCGCCACCCTCCAGCGCGGCCAGCATAGGCTGCAAGGGGTTATCCACAGGGTCTTTGCGCTCGCGGTCGATCAGCACGCCATTGAATACGCGGTTGATGATGTAGCGGCGCAGGGCGCTTTTATTCCAGTAATCGCTGCCGGCCACCGGGCGCGTGAATTTGCGCAGGTTCTGCGGCAGCGAGGCCCACAGCAGCACGAAGTCGCCGTGGCTGCTGTGGTTGGCGAAATAGATACGTTGCACCGGCACTGGCGCGCAACCCAGCCACAGGCTGCGGGCGCCGGTGACGGTGCGGGCCATGGAGGTAATGAGCGTGGCGACCACGGGTTCGAACATGGGGATTCCTTATCCGGCGAAAGGCAGCCAGGGGCTGGCGAGGATCACGGCGAGGGTCAGCAGCGCTTGCGCGCCCAGCAGCCAGGCTTGTTTGCGCAGTAATTTGAGGGCGCCGCGACGGCGCTCGGTCCACGGTCGGCCGGCACGCCTGGGCGATTGCAGGCCGAGGGCTTGCAGGGCCTGGTCGAGGTCCGGGGTGCGTTCGGTATCGCGGGCCATCAGGGCGAACAGGTCGGCATCGAAGGCCACGCGCAGCGCCCAGTACTTTTGCAGCAGCCCCAGGATAATCATCCACAGGCTGAGCAGCAGGCAGAGGGTTGAAACACTCGCCATCAGCAACTGTGCCAGGCCAAACAACACACCTGCTATGGTCAGGCCTGTGGATAACTGATCCAGTGAACGGCCACGGCGTAGCAGGCTGGCGACCACCTGGAGTTCCATATCAGCGGGCATGGGGCAAACCCTCCAACGCTTGACGATGAGCAGGATGCAGGACCACATGGGCCCGCGCTGTACGAATAATAGTCAGCGCCTGGTCCACCGTGGCGGCGCGCCCGCTGTGCAACAGCCAGGCGGCGACCGCAGTGGCGCTGCGTGAGTAGCCAAGAGCGCAGCACACCAGCACCGGGCCGCTTGAACGCAGGCGCTCGATGGCCTGAGCGGCTTGCTGGCATTCGGCGAGTGTCGGGGCGATCAGGTCCAGTACAGGGATGCTTTGATACACGCGGCCCTGTGGATGAATCGGTAATTCGGCACAGAGGTCGACGATGGCGCTGAATGAATCCTGCTCTTTCGCGCTGGGAATCCGCCCAAGCCAAACGTTATCCACAATCAGGTCGGGCTGTGGATGTTTGCGTGTCCACAGGCGCGAATTTATCCACGCCCCGGCCAGATAGGGGGCATACAGCCAACGGGCCGCGGGTGTGAGCCGGCCATCGCTGCGTTTCTGAAAGCCCGACGCGCCGAGCACCAGGTAATTCGCCTTGATCAAGCTCAGGGACACCGCCGGCCAGAGCAGCCATAACCAAGCGCCGCCCAGGGAAACCGCGAGCATCACCAATGCCAGCGCCCCCAGGCCATAGCGCAGACCCAAGCGCCAGCGCTTCGAATCCCGGGTAAGCCGTGCATTCAGCAGTGGGCTTGGATGTTCCACCGGCCACAGCCACACGCATATCCAGCCGGCGAGGGCGCCTGTGGGTAAGTCGATAAAGTGATGTTGATAAGTGGTCAGCACCGAAATACCGATCAAGGCGAACCAGCCATGCACCAGCCAGCGCCACATTCCTTGGGTGTGGCGCTGATACATGACCCACAGGATCACCAGCAGCGCGATATGCAGCGAGGGCGCTTGGTTGAACGGTTTGTCGAAACCCGCCAGCACGGCAAACAGCCAGCCGAATACGCCATCCAGTTCCGGCCGCTCGAAGGTGAAGCGCAGCGGCCAGATCAGGAAGCAACTGACGGCGATGACCTGCGCGCTGAGCAGACGCAGCGCGTGTTGTTTCAGCTCCTGGCGGCTGTTGGGCAGCAGCAGGGAGAAACCGTAGAGCAGGTCAATGGACCAATAGGGCACGATGGTCCAGGCCCAGAACGGCATGTGGGTTTCCCAGCCGAACACCAGGGTACCGACATCGCTGCGCTGGCTGGTGACCCACGTGGCGAAGCCGTAAGTGCCAAAAAACAGCGGCGCCAACAGCAGCAGCCACAGGACCGCTGGTTTCAATAAACCGGGTTCGCGCATGGTCAGATCTTCTGGGCCAGGGACACGGTAAAGATGCCCCACTCATCCACACGCTGGGTGATCTTGCGAAAGCCTGCCGCTTCTACCAGTTGATCCATTTCCGCCTGGCTGCGACGGCGCATCACCCAGGCCTGGCCCTGGCGATGGCTGGTCAGTGCGCGGGCGATCAGCTCCAACTGCGGGTGCCATGGCTGGCCGGTGTAGACCAGGTAACCACCGGGCTCCACCGCTTCGGCCAGGCCGGCCAACGAACCACCGACCATGGCATTATCGGCAAACAATTCATACAGCCCGGACACTACTGCCAGCGTCGGTTTGGGTTGCAGTGCCGCCAAGTCCAAGCGGTCAAACGCATCGCCTTTGACGAACTGCGCGATGTCCCCCAGGCCCTTCTCACGAATCAGCGCGCCACCGTCGCGCACGTTGATGTCGCTGTAGTCGCGCAGCAGGATCGATTCCGGCAGCGGCGACACGCCCTGCAAGGCTTCAAGAATGTAGCGGCCGTGGCCGGCGGCGATGTCGACGATGCGCACTTCGCGATCCTCCGCGCGCAGCTTGGCCATGGCCAGGCGTAGCAGTTCCTCGACGTTCAGCTTGCGCTGGCGAATACCCCGCCAGCCGATGGAGTTGAGGTAGTTGGTGTCGATCATGCGTCCCAGCCCGCCCTTGCCGGTGGGCGTGTTGCGGTACACGTAGTCCAGTGTGCTGCCGGAGTCGAAGCCGGTGTCGAAGCCCAGCTTTACGCCGTCCGACAGATTCTTGCCCAGGCCCATGCTGGCGCGGGTCAGGCGCCAGTACAGGTCGCGCAGGGAATTGCGCGGCAAGGGCGCTGCGAGGGATTCGGATTCAGCGCAGGTCGCGCCCAGTTTGTCGGCATCCAGCAGGGACGCACGGTCCAGCGGGTGCGCGAAGTTCTGCAGGATAAAACGCTTGGCACTGCTCACGGCCACCGCGCGGTCACGTTCACCGAGGGTGTCGTGGAAAAAACCGGGGAGGATGTGCAGTTCTTTTTTCAGGCTGCCAAGGCGGTCGAAAAATTGCTGCTGGGGTTTGCGGTGCACCACAAAGTCGGAGCCCGAGATCAGCAATTGAGTCGGCACCTGGATTGCCTGGGCATCGGCGACAACCCGGTCGGCGGCTTCGTACAGGCCCAGCAGTACGTTCACCGAGATGGCCTTGGTGATCAGCGGGTCGCTGTCGTAGGACGCCACGCGCTCCGGGTCATGGCTGAGGAACTTGGCCTTGACGTAACTGTTGACGAAAAAGTTGCCGCGAAATTTGCGCATGAGCGCCAGGCCTGGCCGGGCGAAGGGCACGTAGAGCTTGACCTTGAACGCCGGGGACGCGAGCACCAGGGCGCGGATTTTCGGCGCGTAGTCATGCACCCAGGTGGCTGCGATCACTGCGCCGACGCTTTGGGCGATCACTGCGCAATCTTCTTCCTCGATGCCGTAGGTGGCACCGATATGGTCGCGGAAAGTCTGCACGTCGCGGGCGCTGGTGGCGAAGCTCGGGCTGTCGCCGCGTGTGCCGGGCGATTGGCCATGGCCCCGGGCGTCCCAGGCGAAGAAGTCGAATTGCGGCAGGTTCAGCTCATCGACCAGATGGGCAATACGCCCCGAATGCTCGTGGCCACGGTGGAACAGCAGGATCGCCTTGCGCGGCTCGCCGTCCGCAGGCGCGCTCGCCGGCCAATGACGGTAGAAAAGCTCGACGCCGTCATGGGTACTGAAGGTGTGCTCTTGCTGTTCGCGCATTGCAAAATCCTTATGCAGAAGGGGGGATGTGTTGTTCTTCTTTCAGGCCCTGGCGCACCCGGTTGACCAGGGTGTAGGCGAGCAGGGCGGCGACCAGCCACATCACCGTGTCGACCCAGCCGGCGCCGAGCCAACCCAGCGCCACACCGGTGGCCAGCACGCCGAGCACGAAGGCACGGTCACTCTTGCCCATCGGCCCGTCATAGCGCCGTGACGCGCCGACCATCGGCCCCAGCACGCCAGCGTACTCACTGAACACCGCCAGCAGCGCCACCAGCAGCACCGGCACCAGGCTCACGCCGGGGATCAGCGCGAAGGGCAGGATCAGCGCACTGTCGGCAATCACGTCGCACAGTTCATTGAGATAGGCGCCCAGGCGCGACTGCTGGCCGAATTCCCGGGCGAGCATGCCGTCGATGGCGTTGAGGGCCATGCGCAGGATCATCCACAGCGGGATCAGTGCAAACAGCCACAGGTGTTGGGCGAAGCTGGCGATCAACAGGCCGACCAGCAGGGAAATGACCCCGGCCAGCACGGTGATCTGGTTGGCCGTGGTGCCATTGTCATAGAGGCGCTGCACGAGTGGGCGCAGCAGGTTCTGAAAACGCGGTTTGAGCTGATAGATCGAAATCATGGGGGGTGACGCTTCCTTGTCCGAGAGCCCGCGAAAAACTGTTTGGAGTGTGCCGATTATTCATGGCGTGCACCAGTGATGGCTCGTGTTTATGGGGGGTTAGTCACGATCTGGAAAGCACTGAGGGGCAAATGTGGGAGGGGGCTTGCCCCCGATGGCGGTGGATCAGCCAGCATATGCATCAACAGGTAGACTGCTATCGGGAGCAAGCCCCCTCCCACAAGAGATTTTTGCCATGTTCAAAACGCTGTTTAACGAACAAAAATTTCACGCCACGTGTTATATCGTAACGAATTGTGTACGAGCGGGCGTGTTGGGATGCAAGTGGATCTAGAAGCGGACGGCGCTTCGGTTGAAGGCCTGCCGCGTTTTCAGCAGGGGCTGTTCCATGCCCGTCGATTGCGGCAAGCCGGTATCAGCCTGACGGTGCTGGCCGTTGTCGGTTGGGTGTTGGCGTTGTTTGTCGCGCTGTTTGCACCTTTGTCGATCTGGCCGGTGGTGTTGATCAACTGTGCATCGGCCCTGCTGGTGCTGGTGGCCGGGCTGCAGTCGGCGTGGTGGGTGGCCGATTGGCGTGCCCAGGCGCTGGAGGAGCCGGCGGCAGAATTAACGGTGGAGGAAACGGGCCGCTACGCACGCCTTGTGGGGCGCTTTGCCCGGCAGATCGGCGCCCCCGTATTGTGGCTGGGCGGCTGGTCGCTGCTGGCGCTGGTCAGCATCATCGAATTCTGGAACCTGACTCTGCCCTCGGCGCCTGCCGGCCAAGCGGCCAGTGTGGGGGCTGCATTGGCGTTGGCGCTGGCGTTTGGCTTGCTGGTGTTCGAACGGCGCCTGGCTCAGGAAACCACGGCCCAGTGGCCGGAAGCCGCGCAACTGGCGCAGTTGAGCCGGGTGGCGATTACCTGCCTGGTGGTCAGTGCGATTTGCCTGCTGTTTGCCGGGGCCGAGTCGGTCTGGCCGTTGCGCTTGGCGGTGCTGGTCGGGCTGTTGCCGGCCTTAGTGGCGCTGGAGTTTCTATTAAGAGGCGTGCTGTCGCTGTTCAGCCCGCGCCAGCCGCGCCTGGAACCACGCCTGATGGCGCAGAGCTTCATCGCCGGGTTGCTGCGCTGGCCGCCACAACCACTGCTGGCGCTACAGCACGAATTACACAACCGCTTCGGCATCGACCTGCGCCAGATCTGGGCGTTTACCTACATGCGCCGGGCGTTTTTGCCGGTGTTGCTGGTGGTGTTGGCGGTCGGCTGGGCGCTGACCGGCGTGCATGAAGTGCCCCTGCAAGGCCGTGGGATTTATGAGCGCTTTGGCAAACCCATCCAGGTGTTCGGCCCTGGCCTGCATGCCGGCTTGCCGTGGCCCTTGGGCCGTGTGTTAAACATCGAGAACGGCGTAGTGCACGAGTTGGCCACCAGCGTCAGCGACGTTGCCGCACCGGAGTTGGCGCCTGCCGAAGGCCCGGCCCCGCTGATTGCCAATCGGTTGTGGGACGCCAGCCATGTGAATGACAAATCCCAGGTGATCGCCAGCAGCAGCGGCGATAAACAGAGCTTCCAGATCGTCAACATGGATGTGCGCTTCGTTTACCGCATCGGCCTTACCGACCAGGCCGCACTCGCCGCCACCTATAACAGTGCGGATGTGCCGACCCTGATCCGCAGCACCGCCAGCCGCATCCTGGTGCACGATTTTGCCTCGCGTACCCTCGACGAATTGCTCGGCGAACAACGCACTCGCCTGGCCGACGAAATCGGCCGCGCCGTACAGGCGGACTTGCAGAAACTCGACAGCGGCGTGGAAATCCTCGCCACCGTCGTGGAAGCCATCCACCCACCAGCCGGCGCCGCCAACGCCTACCACGGTGTGCAAGCCGCGCAGATCGGCGCCCAGGCCCTGATCGCCCGCGAGCGCGGCGCCGCCAGCGAACACACCAACCAGGCCTTGCTGCAAGCCAGTACCGCCCGCGACCAGGCCTTGGCCACTGCCCGCGAAGTGAATGCCGGTGCCCAAGCGGCCAACCTGCGATTCAGCGCCGAACAAAAGGCCTACGCTGCGGCCGGCCGGGCCTTTGTGCTGGAACAGTACCTGGGCCAACTCAGCCTGGGCCTGGCCCACGCCAAGCTGCTTATTCTGGATCACCGCCTGGGCGCCGAGGGTGCACCGACGATTGATCTGCGTTCTTTTACTTTGCCGGCCGACCCTTCGCTGCCGCGTAAAACCGTTCAATAAGGAGTCTGTCTGTTGAGCGCTCATTCTCACGATCATGGTCACCACCACGGCCACCATCACCATCATCACGGTGATGAACAGGCGGCGGGTCCTTTCCCTTGGCGGCGCATGGCCTGGGCGGTGTTGCTGGTGCTGTTTGCGGTGGCGGCGGCGAGCCTGGTGCAGGTGCGCTCCGGCGAAGCCACGGTGATCACGCGCTTCGGCAACCCGTCGCGGGTGTTGTTGGAACCGGGCCTGGGCTGGCGCTGGCCGGCGCCGTTCGAAGCGGCGATCCCGGTGGACTTGCGCCTGCGCACTACGTCCAGCGGATTGCAGGATGTGGGCACGCGCGACGGCCTGCGGATTATCGTGCAGGCCTATGTGGCGTGGCAGGTACAGGGCGATGCCGACAATGTGCAGCGCTTTATGCGCGCCGTGCAGAACCAGCCGGATGAGGCGGCGCGGCAGATTCGCACCTTCGTCGGCTCGGCGCTGGAAACCACGGCGGCCAGCTTTGATTTGTCCAGCTTGATCAACACCGACGCCAGCCAGGTGCGCATCGCCGATTTCGAGGCGCAGCTGCGCCAGCAGATTGATCAACAATTGCTCACCACCTATGGCGTGCGGGTGGCGCAGGTGGGGATCGAGCGCCTGACGTTGCCGTCGGTCACCCTCACCGCCACCGTCGACCGCATGCGCGCCGAGCGTGAAACCATCGCCACCGAACGCACGGCCGTGGGCAAACGTGAGGCCGCGCAGATTCGCTCCGCGGCTGAGCGTGATGCGCGCATCGTGCAGGCCGATGCCACGGTGAAAGCCGCCGACATCGAAGCCCAGTCGCGGGTCGAAGCCGCGCAGATTTATGGGCGTGCCTACGCCGGCAATCCGCAGCTGTATAACTTGCTGCGCTCCCTGGATACCTTGGGCACGGTCGTGACCCCCGGCACCAAAATCATCCTGCGCACCGACGCCGCGCCCTTTCGCGCGTTGGTGGACGGACCCAAGGACGTTCAGCCATGACCGAGCGTGACAGCCCGGACAGCCCCTGGATCCAGGCCGGGCGCCTGACGTTCCTGGCGTTGTACGCGGTGACCGTGTTGGCGGCGTTGGCGTGGGCGTTTTCCAACGTGCGGCAGATCGACCCGCAGAACCGCGCGGTGGTGCTGCACTTCGGCGCCCTCGACCGCATCCAGAATGCCGGGCTGCTGCTGGCCTGGCCGCAGCCGTTCGAGCAGGTGGTGTTGTTGCCGGCGGCCGACCGGGTGATCGAGCGTCGGGTGGAGAACCTGTTGCGTTCCGACGCGGCGGTGCAGGCGGACCGTGTGGCCAGTTTCGCCACGCCCTTGAGCGATGCCCTGGCCGGCTCCGGCTATTTGCTGACCGGCGATGCCGGAGTGGTGCAGCTGGATGTGCGGGTGTTCTACAAGGTCACCGAGCCCTACGCCTTTGTGTTGCAGGGCGCGCATGTGCTGCCCGCCCTGGATCGCCTGGTGACCCGCAGCGCCGTGGCCCTGACGGCGGCGCGCGATCTGGACACGATCCTGGTGGCGCGCCCCGAATTGATCGGCACCGACAACGGTGCCGCCGAGCGTCGCGAACGGCTGCGGGGTGACTTGGTGCAAGGCATCAACAAACGCCTGGCCGAGTTGGCCGCCACCGGTCTGGGGTTGGGCATCGAGGTGACGCGGGTCGATGTGCAATCGAGCCTGCCGGGCCCGGCGGTGAACGCATTCAACGCCGTACTCACCGCCAGTCAACAAGCCGACAAAGCCGTGGCAAACGCCCGGACCGAAGCGGAAAAACTCACCCAGACCGCCAACCAGCAGGCCGACCGGCTGGTGCAAGTCGCCCACGCCCAGGCCAGCGAACGCCTGGCCAGTGCCCAGGCGCAAACCGCCACGGTCACCAGCCTGGCCCAGGTCAAGGACCCGGGCTTGCTGTTGCGCCTATACCGCGAGCGTATGCCGAAGATTCTCGGCCAGGCCGGTTCTGTGACCACGGTCGATCCTAAAGACGACTCCCGCTTGATCATCCAGGGAGCCGAACAATGAGCGCACCCATGCTCACCTCCGCCGAACAGCGCAGCGCTGCCCGGCAACTGACCTTGGCGATGCTCGCCCTGGGCTTGCTGATGCTGGGCCTGGTATGGCGCTGGCTGGCGCCGGACCAGACGGGCGTGAGCCAGTTGCTGCTCGGTGTGGCCTCGTTGCTGGTGGCAGTGCCGGTGATGCGTTCGGCCTGGTACAGCCTGCGTTTTCCCAGCCTGCATGGCATTACCGATCAACTGATTGCCCTGGCGATGCTCGGCGCCTGGGCTACCGGCGATCTGCTGACCGCCGCGTTGCTGCCGATCATCATGATCTTCGGCCACGTATTGGAAGAGCGCAGCGTGATCGGCTCCCAAGAGGCGATCCATGCCCTGGGTAAACTGACCCGCAGCCATGCGCGGCGGGTGCAGGCCGACGGCAGCATCATCGAAGTGGATAACGGCACGCTGAGCACCGGCGATGTCGTCGAGGTGCGTGCTGGTGATCGGGTGCCCGCCGATGGCGTGGTGCTGTCGGGCCAGGCAAGCCTGGACACGGCGCCGATCACCGGCGAGTCGGTGCCGTTGGAAGCCAGTGTGGGTGTGCAGGTGTTTGGCGGGGCGATCAACCTCGATGGCCTGTTGCGCCTGCAAGTGACGCGTACCGGCAATGAGTCGACCCTGGGCAAAGTCATCGCGCTGATGCAGAACGCCGAACGTTCCAAGCCGCCGATCACGCGGCTGCTGGAGCGTTACGCGGGCAGCTATATGGTGCTGGTGTTGCTGCTGGCGGCAGTGACCTGGTTTGTGACCAATGACGCCCAGGCGATGCTCGCGGTGCTGGTGGCGGCGTGCCCGTGCGCCCTGGTGCTGTCAGCACCGGCGACGGCGATTGCCGGGATCGCCGTGGCGGCACGGCATGGGATCCTGATTCGCAGCTCGGCGTTCCTCGAAGAGTTGGCGGACCTGACCTCGCTGGTGGTCGACAAGACCGGCACCCTGACCTTCGGCACCCTGCGTTTGCAGTCCATCGAGACCTCGTCGACCGACCGCCAGGCGCTGCTCAACCTTGCGGCCAGCCTCGGTTCGGCCAGTAGCCACCCGGTCAGCCGTGCGTTGGCGGGGTTGGCGACTCAGGCGCAAATGCTGGCGCTCACGGATATTCGCGAGCGCCAGGGCCTGGGCGTCGTGGCACAGACCGAGCAGGGCGAAGCGGCGCTGGGCCGTCCCGAGTTGTTCGAGCAATTGGGTATTGTCACCACCGCCGTGCCGAACCATGACGGCCCGATTGCCGGGCTTGCGCTGAACGGGCAATTCCTCGCTTGGCTGCTGTTGGCCGACAGCGTCAAGCCGGAGGCGCGCCAAGCCCTGCAAGAACTGCGTGACCTGGGCCTGGGTCGCCAACTGCTACTGACCGGCGACCGCCAAAGCGTGGCCGACAGCCTGGCGCTGGACGTGGGCATCAGTGATGTCGAGGCCCAGGCTTTACCGGAAGACAAACTCAACCGCGTGCTGGGGGAAATCGGCAGCGGCTTCCGGCCCATGGTGGTCGGTGATGGGATCAACGATTCCCTGGCGCTCAAGGCCGGGGTGGTCGGCGTGGCCATGGGGGCGGGCGGGGCGGACATCGCGCTGGCGTCGGCGGATGTGGTGTTGATCGGCAGCGACCTGCGGCGCTTGGGTACCTGTGTGCGCTTGAGTCGCCAGTGCCGGCGTACGTTGCAGGTCAACGTGGTCATCGGCCTGGGCTGGACCTTAGCCATCGTGGTGTTTGCCGCCTTTGGCTGGTTGGGCGCTGCGGGGGCGATGATTGCGGCGGTGCTGCATAACCTGAGCACCTTGCTGGTATTGGGCAATGCCGGGCGTTTGCTGCGGTTTCAGGAGCCGCTGTCGAAGCTTGAGGATTAATTTTCAGAAATATTTGCACACGGCTGTAACGCCGATAAGGGGCCTCACTCTAGTGCTGTGTCGAGACTGAGCAATCCGTTCAGACCGATGCCACTACCGATCATGAGGAATACGAGAATGAAGATTAAATCCGCTGCTGCTGGTGCTGCCCTGGCGATGGCCGCTGCCACTCTGTTTGCTGGTGTTGCGACCCAGGTACAGGCCGCAGATGCGCAAGTGCATTGCTACGGTGTGACTTCCTGCAAAGGCATGAACGACTGCAAAACCGCTGAAAACGCCTGCAAAGGCCAGGCGGTCTGCAAGGGCCACGGCTTCAAGGCCATGACCAAGGCCGCCTGTGACGCAGCGGGCGGCAAAGTCGGCGAATAACCGGCAAACGAGTGCAACCGCAGCGGCAGCCCCCACCGCTGCGGACACTTTGCCCAGGAGTGAGTCATGTCCGCGTCCCTTCCAAGTCTGGGTTACGGCCTGGGTTTACGCAGTGAGTATTACCAGCAGATCCTTGAACAATCGCCGGCCGTGGATTGGTTCGAAGTGATCTCCGAGAACTATCTGGTGCAGGGCGGTAAAGCCTTGTACTACCTGGACGCGATAGCCGAGCGTTACCCCTTGGTGATGCACGGTGTGTCCCTGTCCATCGGCGGGCCCCACCCCGTCGATATGGACTACCTGAAACACATCAAGCAGCTCGCTGAACGCATCCAGCCGGCGTGGATTTCCGATCACCTGTGTTGGAGCCGCGGCAGCGCGCACCAGTTGCATGACCTGCTGCCCCTGCCTTACACCGAAGAAAGCCTCTACCACGTGGCTGCTCGCGTTCGCCAAGTGCAGGATGTGTTGCAGCGCCCGCTGGTGCTGGAAAACGTCTCCAGCTATGTGCGCTCCAAGGCGGATGAATTCACCGAATGGGAATTCCTCAATGCCCTGGCCCACTTGTCGGGCTGCCAGTTGCTGCTGGACGTTAACAATGTGTACGTCAGTGCGCGCAACCATGGCTTCGATGCCTGGACCTTTATCCGCAACCTACCGCCCGACAGCATCCGCCAGCTGCATCTGGCGGGGCATATGGATTACGGCGACTACGTGGTCGATACCCACGACCACCCGGTATGCGATCCGGTGTGGGCGCTGTATCAACAAACCCTGGAGCACTTGGGGCCGGTCTCGACGCTGTTGGAGCGCGATGACCATTTCCCGCCGTTCGAAGAGCTGCTCACCGAGCTGCAAAAGGCCCGGGAGTTGGGCGCCGCAGCCTTGGCCCGGAGGTCGTTATGCGCCTGACCGACTGGCAATTGGCCTTTGAACAACACGTGTTAGCGCAGACGCCGGATGCCAACAGTGGTTTTGCCGCCACTTTATTGGGCGGGCCGACGCTGGATGTAGACACCGGCCTGGCGATCTACCACAACGCTTATCTGGCACGGCTGCAGGAGGTGTTGCGTCACGATTTCAGCGCCATCCTGTATTGGCTGGGAGATGAGGAGTTTGCGCTGCTGACGCAGGCTTACGTGCGTCGTTATCCCTCCGCCCACTACAGCCTGCGTTGGTTGGGCGAGCGGTTGCCGGCGTTTATCCACGAGCACCTGGTGGCCGAGCAAAGTGCGCCGCTGGCTGAACTGGCCCAGTTGGAGTGGGCCTTCACCCTGGCGTTCGATGCGCCGCAGGGTGAGCCGCTGACCCAGGATGATATGGCGGTGCTGCCACCCGAGGATTGGCCAGGTTTGCAGGTCTTCCTGACACCGTCCGTACAGCAGCGACTGTGCCACTTCAACACCGTGGCCATCTGGCGTGCGAGCAAGGATGGGGCGGATTTCCCCGACAGCCACACCTTGGACCTCGCACAGATCTGCCTGGTATGGCGCCATCAGAATGTGTGCCATTACCGCAGCCTGGAGCCCGCCGAGGCCTTTGGGTTGGCAGGCATGGTGACGACCGGTTGGACCTTCGCAGAACTGTGTGCGCAACTGGCAGTCACTTATGGAGAGGGTGCACCACTGCAAGCGGTTACATGGCTGAAACAGTGGATCCAGGACGGTTTGCTCCAACGCCGAGCCCCATAGAAAAGCGCTATCAAATCAATAGCCTCCTACTTTTCTTGGGATGGTCTACCCTCATTCCAGACGTCTGAAACAAGGGGGGACTACTCATGCTCGCGCAACTTCCACCGGCCTTACAGAATCTTCAGCTGCCGCTGCGTCTTCGACTCTGGGATGGCCATGAATTCAACTTGGGCCCCGAGCCCAGTGTGACCATCGTGGTGAAGGACCCCACGGTCGTGCCCCAACTGACCCATCCCACGCTCGACTCGTTGGGTGAAGCCTTCGTCGAGGGCAAACTGGAGCTGGAAGGCTCCATCTCCGAAGTGATTCGGGTGTGTGACGAACTGAGTCATGCCCTGATCGAGGACGACGGCAGGAGTCTGCCGGTGCGCTCAATCCACGACAAGGCCACCGACGCGGCGGCCATTTCCTACCACTACGACCTGTCCAACGCGTTCTACCAGCTGTGGCTGGACCAGGACATGGCGTACTCCTGCGGTTATTTCGAAACCGGCAGCGAATCCATCGACCAGGCTCAGCAAGACAAATTCCGCCACCTGTGCCGCAAGTTGCGCTTGCAGCCTGGGGAGTATTTGCTCGACGTAGGCTGTGGCTGGGGCGGGCTGGCACGTTTCGCGGCGCGGGAATTCGGGGTGAAAGTGTTTGGTATCACCCTGAGCAAGGAACAGCTGGCGTTGGCCAAGGAGCGGGTGAAAGCCGAGGGACTGGAAGACCAGATCGACCTGCAATTACTCGACTACCGCGATCTGCCCCAGGATGGTCGTTTCGACAAAGTGGTGAGTGTGGGCATGTTCGAACACGTCGGCCACGCCAACCTGGCGCAATACTGCAAGACCCTGTTTGGTGCCGTGCGCGAAGGCGGCCTGGTGATGAACCATGGCATTACCGCCAAGCACACCGACGGCCGGCCTGTGGGCCGTGGCGCTGGGGAGTTTATCGAGCGGTATGTATTCCCCAACGGCGAGCTGCCGCACCTGGCGATGATGACCGCCGAAATCAGTGAAGTGGGGCTGGAAGTGGTCGACGTCGAAAGCCTGCGCCTGCATTACGCGCGCACCCTGGATCATTGGAGCGAACGCCTGGAAGACAACCTGGAAGCGGCGGCGAAGCTGGTGCCGGAGCAAGCGTTGCGCATCTGGCGTTTGTACCTGGCCGGGTGTGCCTATGCGTTTGCCCGGGGCTGGATCAATCTGCACCAGATCCTCGCGGTCAAACCTCACGCGGATGGCAGCCATGAACTGCCGTGGACGCGGGAAGACATCTATCGCTGAATGCGTTTCTGGATACGCGTGAGATCGAGTGTGGGAGGGGGCTTGCCCCCGATGGCGGTGTATCAGTCATGTATGTTGCGACTGACACTCTGCAATCGGGGGCAAGCCCCCTCCCACATTTTGTTTTGTGTTATCTGGTTAAAGGATTGGTGAGATCAAGCGCGCCACCCGCATCCCCACTTGTTGCAGGCGGCGGGTCTCGCGGCTTTCTTCCTGGCTGACTTCATGGGCCTGCGCGAAGTCGTCCAGCAGCATCAGTTCCACCTGCTTGGCGAACGCTTCGTCGACCGTCAGCAGCATCACTTCGAAATTCAACCGGAACGAGCGGTTGTCCATGTTTGCACTGCCGATGGCGCTGATCTCGCTGTCCACCAACACCACTTTCTGATGCAGAAACCCCGGCGTGTAGCGGAACACCCGTACACCGGCGCGCACTGCCTCGATCGCATACAGGCTGGACGCGGCGTACACGATGCGGTGGTCGGGCCGCGATGGCAGCAGCAGACGCACGTCCACTCCCCGCAGGACCGCCAGGCGCAGGGCGGCGAACACCGCTTCGTCGGGGATGAAATACGGGCTGGTGATCCACACGCGCTCGGTTGCCGCGTGGATGGCCTCGACAAAAAACAGCGAACAGGTTTCATACGGATCGGCCGGGCCGCTGGCGAGCAGTTGGCAGAGCACGCCGTCTTCGGGATAGGCGTCCGGCAGGATCAGCGGCGGCAGTTCCCGTGCCGCCCAGAACCAGTCTTCGGCGAACGACTCCTGCAAACATGCCACCACCGGGCCTGTGACCTGCACATGGGTATCGCGCCATGGCGCCAGCGGTGGTTTTTTGCCCAGGTATTCATCGCCCACGTTGTGCCCGCCGACGAACCCGGTGATACCGTCCACCACCACGATTTTGCGATGGTTACGGAAGTTGACCTGGAAACGATTGAGCCAACCGCTGCGGGTGGCGAATGCCTTGACCTGCACCCCTGCGTCGCGCAGCGATTGCACGTAGCGATAGGGCAGGGCATGGCTGCCGATGCGGTCATACAGTACGTAGATGCCCACGCCTTGAGCGACCTTTTCCTTCAACAGGCTCTGCAACTGACGGCCGAGTTCATCGTCATGAATGATGAAGAACTGAAACAGCACGGCGGTTTGTGCGTTGCGGATGGCCTCGAAGATCGCACTGAAGGTGGCCTCGCCATTGATCAGCAGGTGCACTTCATTGTTCGCCAGGCACGGCATGCGGCCCAGTTTGGGCATGGCGCGCAACGAGGCGTAGGCGCTGGAGTTGCGTGCGGCGAGGGCTTCTTCGACCCAGGGACGCCAGTTCAGCTCGGTGATGGCGGTGTGCATTTCCTGGTTGGCCTGGCGACGCGCCTGGATATACGCATCGAAGGTGCTGCGGCCAAAAATCAGGTAAGGGATCAGGGTGAGATAGGGCATGAACATCAGCGACAGGGCCCAGGCGATTGAGCCTTGGGCGGTCCTGACGGTCAGCACCGCGTGGATCGCGGCGAGAGTCCCGAGAAAGTGCAGCGTGGCGATGAAGTAGGCGAGCAGGTGCGGGCCAAAGAAATCCATGGACGACGGTACTCCAGGCAATCCAATGCCTAACAGACCATGAACGGCTGCGAATGTCGCTATTTTATTTGCCGTGCAACACTGGCACTTTTGCGGCGTCTAACGCCCACAATTGCCCAGGAGTTACCCGATGAATGCTCGTCTGCTTGGTTTGGCCATGGTTGTTGGTTTGTCGTTGCCGGTGGCAGCGCAGGCGCAGATGCTGGCGCCGGGCTTGTGGGAATTGACCACCAGCAACATGAAAGTCGACAACCAGGACCTGCCGGACCTGTCGCTGATCCTCGGTCAGCTCAAGCAACAGATGACCCCCGAACAGCGCGCCATGCTGGAGAAACAAGGCATCACCATGGCCGGAAAAGGCGTGCAGGTGTGCCTCACCCCGGCACAAGTCGCCTCTGATTCGATCCCCCTGACCGATCCGCAATCGGGCTGCAAACAGGAAGTGACCGACAAGACCGGCAACCAGTGGAAATTCCGTTTCAGCTGTCCGAAAGCCCAGGGTACCGGCGTCGCTACCTTCCAGAGCCAGAAGGAATTCACCACCGCCGTCAACGGCACCTTCAATGCTACCGGCGTTCAGCAGAAGGGCAGCCTGAACACTCACGCCCAATGGCTGGGCACCGATTGCGGTACGGTCAAGCCTCGCGCTTAACGTGTAGGAGCGAGCAAGCTCGCGCCTACCTTAGGAAATGCAGGGGTAAACCCTGGCAGCTGTCGACCACCTGGCCGTTGTGCCAGGCCAGGTGGCCGCAGACCAGGGTAGTGCTCACACTGTGGCGAAAGCGACGTTCGGCGAACGGCGTCCAGCCGCAGCGGGCAAGAACCGTTTCATCCCTGACCGGCTTTCCCTCGGGCTCAGGTTTGATCAGCACCAGGTCGGCCCAATACCCTTCGCGTAGATAACCCCGGTCGGGGATGGCAAACAGGTCGGCGACACGGTGGCTGGTCTTGGCCACCAGGGTGGTCAGGGGCAGCAGCCCATCGGCCACCAACTCCAACAGCGCCGGCAGCGCGTGTTGTACCAAGGGCAAACCCGAGGGCGCCTCACGATACTCCAACTGTTTTTGCGCCCAGGTATGCGGTGCATGGTCAGTGCCAATCACATCCAGACGATCACTCAGCAAGGCCACGCGCAGGGCGTCGCGATCGGCGCAGGTCTTGATCGCCGGGTTGCATTTGATCTGGTGGCCAAGGCGGTGATAGTCGTGGTCGTCGAACAGCAGGTGATGCACGCAGACTTCAGCGGTAATGCGTTTTTGCGCCAGCGGTTTGTCTTCGAACAATTCCAGCTCGCGAGCGCTGGTCAGGTGCAGCACATGCAGGCGTGTACCGTGACGCTTGGCCAATTCCACGGCGAAGGAGGATGAGCGATAGCAGGCTTCGGCATCGCGGATCAGCGGGTGGGCGACGGCGGGGATCTTGTCGCCAAAGCGCTCGCGCATGCGTTGTTCGTTGGCTTGGATGCTCGGCGTGTGTTCGCAGTGGGCCAGCAGAATGGTCGGCACTTCGGCAAACAGCCGTTCCAGGATGCGTGGATCGTCCACCAGCATGTTGCCGGTAGAGGCGCCCATGAACACTTTGACTCCGGCCACTTCACGCGGGTCGAGGGCGGCGACGGTGTCGAGGTTGTCGTTGCTGACCCCGAAGTGAAAGCCATAGTTGGCCACCGAGTGCAGGGCCGCGCGGCGCTTTTTATCGGCGAGGGCTTCCAGGTTCAGTGTGGCCGGGTTGGTGTTTGGCATATCCATGACACTGGTGATGCCGCCGGCCACGGCTGCGCGGGACTCGCTGTAGAAGCTGCCCTTGTCCGGCGCGCCCGGATCACGAAAATGCACCTGATCGTCAATCATGCCCGGCAGCAGCCACTGGCCTTGGGCGTCGATGGCCACCGGCGCGGCGTTCCCCTCGATACTGCTGGCGATCTTTTCGATACGGCCATTGGCGACCAGCACGTCGGCGTCGAATTCCTGGCCCTCGTTCACCAGTCGGGCATTGCGGATCAGCAGGCGACTCATGGCTTAGAACTCGTTTTGCAGGGCTTTGTAACCGCGCACCAGGTCGACGTTGGTACGTGCCACGTCTTCGGAAAACTCCGAGGCGCTGACACTCACCGGTGGGAATTGCGACAAGTCGGTATTCGGTCCGATACGTGTGGTGGAGGGCACGTAGAAGGCGACGGGCAAATCCCGGCCGTCGACCACCGAGTTATGGCGCACCACGCACCCATCGCCGACGGCGCAATTGAACAGCACACTGTTGAAACCGATAAACACGCGGTCGCCGACGGTGCAGGGACCGTGGACGATGGAGCGATGCGCGATGGATGTAAATTCTCCTATCGTCACCGCCGCGCCGGATTTGGAGTGAATGACCACGCCGTCCTGGATATTGGAGTTGGCGCCGATGGTGATCGGGTCCATGGCGCCGCTGGCGTCGACTTCGTCGGCGCGGATCACGGCGTAGGGGCCGACAAACACGTTCTCGCCGATGATGACCTTGCCGCAGATGATCGCGGTCTTGTCGATGTAGGCCGATTCGGCAATCACCGGCAGATCGCCGGAAGGGTTCTTGCGGATCATGCAACTGGCTCCGTAATGACGTGAACGTAGGCGCCGTCGATGGCGTTATAGAAACAGGTGGGGCGGCCGGTGTGGCAGGCCGGGCCTTGCTGGTCGACGATCAGCAGTACCGCGTCACCGTCACAATCCAGGCGTGCTTCCACCAGCTGTTGCCAATGGCCGGAGTTTTCACCCTTGCGCCACAGCTGCCGGCGCGAGCGTGACCAGTAGCAGACCTGCCCGGTGGCCAGCGTTTCGTTGAGGGCCTGGCGATTCATCCAGGCCAGCATCAACACTTCGCCGCTGCCGTGTTGCTGGGCGATGGCGGCGATCAGGCCGTCGCTGTTCCACGGCAGGGCGTCGAGCACCGCTGCGAGGGGAAAGCGGCTGCCGACGGCAGCCCCTTCCAGTTCGAGCATGCTCAGGGTCATGGCTTGCTCAACGCCGCACACAGCGTATTGAGGTTGTACTCGAACAGCCCGATGAAGGTGCTGGCCGGGCCTTCTGCAGCCAGGGCGTCGGAGTACAGCGTGCCGCCAATCTGCGCGCCGCTTTCATCGGCGATCTGCTTGAGCAGGCGCGAGTCCTTGATGTTTTCCATGAACACGGCCTTGACCTTGTCTTTGCGGATCTGGGTGATCAGCGCGGCGACTTCGGCGGCCGAAGGTTCACGTTCGGTGGACAGGCCTTGAGGCGCCAGGAACTGGATGCCATAGGCCTGGCCCAGGTAGCCGAAGGCGTCATGGGAGGTAACGATGCGACGGTTACCCGGCGGCAGCGCGCCGAATTTGGTCTTGGCTTCGGCCAGCAGGCGGTAGATTTCTTTCAGGTAGGCTTGGCTGTTACGCAGGTAGTCGGCCTTGTTGGCCGGGTCGGCAGCCACCAGCGCCTTGGTGATGTTGTTCACATAGATTTCGGCGTTGGCCAGGTTGTGCCAGGCGTGCGGGTCGGGAATGGTTTCGCCGTCTTCCTCCATGGTGTGGGAGATCACACCTTTGCTGGCGGTGACCACCGTGGCCTTGGTTTCGGTGCTGGTGACCAGGCGGTCCAGCCACGGCTCAAAGCCCAGGCCATTCTTGATGATCACCTTGGCCTTGAGCAGCGCCTTGGCGTCGTCCGGGGTTGGCTCGTAGGTATGGGCGTCGGCGTCGGGGCCGACCATGTTGCTGATCTGGATGTGATCGCCACCGATCTGGTGGGTGATGTCATCGAGAATACTGAAACTGGTAACCACTTGGAGTTTGTCGGCGGCCTGGGCCATCGACAGCGGCAGCAGCAGACTGAACAGCACGAGTAGAGCGCGCATCGGGAAACACCTCATTGGGATGTAAGCAAAGGCGGGCGGCGCAGCAAGCCGTGCACCGGACCGAAGACCACGGACAGCAGGTACCCGCCGCCAGCCACCAGCACAATCGCCGGGCCGCTGGGCAGCGAGAAGTAGAACGACAGCAACAAACCCAACCACACCGACAGGCATCCCAGCACCGCCGATACTGCGATCAACACCGGCAGGCGCCGGCTCCAGAAGCGTGAAGCGATGGCCGGCAACATCATCAAACCCACCACCATCAAGGCGCCGATGGCTTGGAAGCCGATCACCAGGTTCAGTACCACCAGGGTCAGGAACAGGCCGTGGGCCAGCGGGCCAAGGCGGCTGACGGTTTGCAGGAACAGCGGGTCGAGGGTGTCCAGCAGCAGCGGTTTGTAGATCAGCATCATGGCGATCAGGCTGAACCCGGAGACCCAGAGCATGCCGGTCAGGGTGGTTTCGTCGACGGCCAGGGCTGAGCCGAACAGCAGGTGCAGCAGGTCCAGGCGCTTGCCGGCCAGGCCCAGGATCAACACGCCGGCGGCGAGGGAGATGGGGTAGATGGCCGCCAGGCTGGCGTCTTCGCGCAGGCCGGTGCGGCGGGTAATCCACGCCGACAGGCCGGCCATGCTCAGGCCGGCGCCCAGGCCGCCGATGGTCAGTGCGGGCAGGCTGAGTCCGGCGAACCAGAAGCCCAGTGCGGCGCCGGGCAATATGCCGTGGGCGACGGCGTCACCGATCAGGCTCATGCGGCGCAGGATCAGAAATACGCCGAGCGGAGCGGTGCTGCAGGCGAGCACCAGCCCGCCGATCAGGGCGCGACGCATGAAGACGAAGTCGAGGAAGGGCATCCACAGGTGGGCGGCGAAGTGCATCACGCCACCTGCATGTGCGGCTGTGGGCGGATCAACTCTTTGCTGGGGCCGAACACACAGCCACTGCTTTTGATCTGCACCACTTGCTGGGTGTGGTGGCGAACGGAGGCGAGGTCATGGCACACCACCACCAACGTCCGGCCTTCGGCATGCCAGGCGTGGATATGGCTCCAGCACAGCGCTTGGCCTTCTTCGTCCAGAGCGGCATGGGGCTCGTCAAGCAATAACACTGGCGACTCGGCAAGGCTCATGCGAGCGAGCAATGCACGTTGTAGTTGGCCGCCAGACAACGCCATCAACGGGCGCTGTTCCAGGCCGCTGAGGCACCAGTCTTCCAGCACCTTTTGCAGGCGCTCGCTGCGTTGTGGCGGGGTGAGCCGCGCGCCCCAGAAACCGGCGGCGACCAGTTCTTGCAGGCTGATGGGAAACTGACGGTCAAGGTGCTGTTGCTGGGGCAGGAACGACAGGCCGCCACGACGCGGTACATCCACGGTGACTTTGCCTGACAACGGTTTTTGCAGGCCGGCGATGACTTTGAGCAGGCTGCTTTTGCCGCAGCCGTTGGGGCCAATCACACCGGTGAGGCTGCCTGTTTCCAGGGTGAAATCCACGGCGGGAGTGAGCGGTTGGCCGGGGGCGCCCCAGCGCAAAGCGGTGCAGCTGATCATGAAGGGTTTCTCGTCCAGCGGCTTTCAGCCACGGCATCGTGCGCGTGCAGGCTTTCGGCGTGGATCACTTTGAGGTGGAAGGCTTTGACGGCATCCGAGCGTTTCAAAGCGAGGTTAAGGCGGCGGGCGGCGTCTTCGCAGAACATCAGGTTCTGCCCGTTGGCCAGGGCGAAGGCTTGTTCGTCCGCGCGTTTTACGGCGGTTTGTACGGCGGTGCCGAGGGCGGCTTCGGCAGCGTTGATCAAGTCCGTCAGTGCCAGATGCTCGCCTTGCAGGTGCACGTGCAACTGCGCGCTGCTGCGCTGGCTGTGAGGTGTGGCGACGATACCGTTGGCGCTGCCGAGCCAGGTCAGCACGTCTTCATGCTGCAACGGCGTGTTACCGAAGTCTTGGATAAATTGCTGCTGAATCAACTGCCTGGCGAGGGCGGCGGAGCAGGGGCAGGTTGAGGAATACGTAACGTCAATTTTTAGTTCCACGTGGAACATCTGGTTTTCCAGGCGCGCCTCAATGCTCACCGGGTAGCCTTTCCAGCCGGCCAGTGGGCTGACCAGCGCGGGGCGTTTCAGCAGTAAATTCGTGTGCAGACGCAGGTAGGCGTTCTTAGATAAATCTTCATGACTGTCGAGAAACCGCTGCAGTACATTGCGCAGAACTGCAGGTGTAACGGGCTGCTGGTCGAGCATCTCCAGCGCCAGGTACAGGCGTGACATATGAATGCCACGGGCGGTGCCGTCGTCCAGGCTGACGCCGGCATCGGCGGTGGCGGTCAGGCGCTGGCCATCGATGAGGATCGGCAGGGCAATACCGCACATGCCCACCCAGTCGAGAGGCAAGGCTTGGCGTGAAGCCTGCGCGGCAATATCCGGCAGAGTCAGCGCATTCATAAGCAGGTCCATCGTTGGAAATAATTCGACATGTTATAGTATAACAATAGAGTCGACGATGAATTTTCTGCCCCGGCCTTTTTTCAGTCATGTCGAGTACGGACGCTCCTTTATTCGCGGTATTTGTCATGCACAGACGTCAGCTCCTCAACCTGCTCCTGGCCAGCCCTTTGTTTGCTTTGCCGTTCGCGGCCCACGCGACCCAGATCCGCAATGCGCGCCTGTGGCGCTCGGACGACAAGCTGCGCCTGGTGTTCGACCTTAGCGGCCCCGTGCAATACAAGACGTTCTCGCTGACCGCCCCGGAACGCCTGATCATCGACCTGAGCGGCGCAGGCCTCAGTGGCGACTTTTCTCAACTTGAGCTGAAGAACAGCGGGATCACCTCGATTCGCTCGGGGCATTTCGGCAAGGCGGATACGCGCATCGTGCTCGACCTGGCCGCGCCGATGCAGCTCAACAGCTTTGTATTACCGCCTCAGGACGGGCAGGGGCATCGCCTGGTGCTGGACCTGACCAGCGCCACCCATGCACCGCGTCAAATTGCTGCTGAAGCCGTGCCCTTGGTGGCCCCGGTGGACAAGGCGCACCCCAAGCGCGACATCATTGTGGTGGTCGACCCCGGCCACGGCGGCAAAGACCCCGGTGCTGTCGGGTCCAAGGGGCAGCGCGAAAAAGATGTGGTGCTGTCGATCGCCCAACTGCTGGCCAAGCGCTTGAAACGCGAGAAGGGTTTTGACGTGAAGCTGGTGCGCAACGATGACTTCTTTGTGCCCTTGCGCAAGCGTGTGGACATCGCCCGTCAGCACAAGGCCGATATGTTCATCTCGGTGCATGCCGATGCCGCGCCACGGCTCACGGCCTCGGGCGCCTCGGTGTATGCGCTGTCGGAGGGCGGCGCAACCTCGGCCACGGCGCGCTTTATGGCCCAGCGCGAAAACGGTGCGGATTTGCTGGGTGCCACCACGTTACTCAATCTCAAGGATAAGGATCCGATGCTGGCCGGGGTGATTCTCGATATGTCGATGAATGCCACCATCGCTTCCAGCCTGCAACTGGGCAGCTCGGTGCTGGGCAGCCTGCAAAACATCACCAGCCTGCATCAGAAACGTGTGGAACAGGCGGGGTTCGCGGTGCTCAAGTCGCCGGACGTGCCGTCGATCCTGGTCGAGACCGGCTTTATCTCCAATGCCCAGGACGCCCAGCGCCTGGTGACGGCGCGCCATCAACAAGCGGTTGCGGACGGCTTGTTCGAAGGCCTGAAAAAATACTTCCAGAAGAACCCGCCGATGAACAGCTACATGGCCTGGGTTCAGGAACAGGAGAACGCTCAGGTCTAGCAGCCGGTCATTCGACTGCACGTGAACTTGGCGGTGGCGCCACCGGAGCTGGAAAACCGGTTGATGGTGGTCCAGCCCACGCGCCGCGTGTAGCCGACCCATGCCTCACCGTCCGATGCCAATCCGGTAAAGAACGTCAATTGCCCATAGCGGCTGTTGGTTTGCGCCCAATAGCGTTTGCCGACCACCTCGAAACCGCGCAAATACGTGATGGTGCCTACCGTCGCCACGCTGTAGGCATTGCCCAGCGGATCCACACAGGCCAACAGGTTGGCGCTGCGCGTGCAATTGGCCAGCAAGCTTGGAGCTTGGGCGCAGGCTGGCCCTGCCGCTGCCAGTAACAGGGCGCACACCAGGTATTTCATAAGGGTTCTCGGGGCTGGGAAGTGTTCAAGCATTGCGCCCTTCGTCGCAACGAGCAAGGGGGATTGGCTTATTTGCATTGTTATACTATAACATTGAATCACAGCCTGACCCGTGAACCGCACCCGATGACCGAACAAGACCTGCTGGCCCAACCGCCCGCCGACTACATGAATGAAGCCCAGCAGGGCTTTTTCCGCGAACTGCTGCTGACCCAGCGCAATGAACTACAGGTGCGTATCGAGGGCGAATTCCTGGTGCTGCGCGAGCAGGAACCCAACAGCGACCCGGCCGATGTAGGCAGCGCCGAAGAACAACGCCAGTGGCAACTGCGCCTGCTGGAGCGGGAAAAGAAGCTGCTCGACAAGATCGACGACGCCCTCGAACTGCTCGCCCGTGGCGAATACGGCTGGTGCCGCGAAACCGGTGAGCCCATCGGCCTGCAACGCCTGTTGCTGCGCCCCACCGCCACCCTGTGTATCGAAGCCAAAGAACGTGAAGAGCTGCGCGAACGCCATAAACGGGCGATTTGACCGGCCAACCCTGATGAGGATTACCTGATGCCCAATCGTCTCCCCGTTACCGTGTTGTCCGGCTTTCTCGGCGCCGGTAAAAGCACGCTGCTCAACTACGTCCTGCGCAACCGCGAAAACCTGCGGGTGGCGGTGATCGTCAACGACATGAGCGAAATCAACATCGACGGCAGCGAGGTGCAGCGTGACGTCACCCTCAACCGCTCCGAAGAAAAACTGGTGGAGATGAGCAACGGCTGCATCTGCTGCACTTTGCGTGAAGACTTGCTCGAGGAAGTCGGAAAACTCGCCAAGGAAGGTCGCTTCGATTACCTGCTGATTGAATCCACCGGTATTTCCGAGCCGTTGCCGGTGGCTGAAACCTTCACCTTCCGTGATGAAAACGAGCAAAGCCTGGCCGACATCGCGCGCCTGGACACCATGGTCACGGTGGTCGACGGCATGAACTTCCTGCTCGACTACCAGGCCGCCGAAAGCCTCGCCTCACGGGGCGAAACCCTCGGTGAGGAAGACGAACGCTCGATCACCGATCTGTTGATCGAGCAGATCGAATTCGCCGACGTGATCCTGATCAGCAAGATCGACCTGATCAGCAGCTGTGAGCGCGAAGAGTTGATGGCGATCCTTGAACGCCTCAACGCCCAGGCGGAAATCATCCCGATGGTCATGGGCGAAGTGCCGCTGCACAAGATCCTCAACACTGGCCGCTTCGACTTCGAGCGTGCCGCGCAAGCGCCGGGCTGGTTGCAGGAGTTGCGTGGTGAACATGTGCCGGAAACCGAAGAATACGGCATCGCCTCCACCGCTTATCGCGCACGCCGGCCCTTCCATCCGCAACGCTTCTACGACTTTATCGACCGGCCTTGGGTCAACGGTAAATTGCTGCGTTCCAAGGGCTTTTTCTGGCTGGCCAGCAAGCATCAGGATGCGGGCAGTTGGTCCCAGGCCGGTGGCTTGATGCGCCACGGGTTTGCCGGACGCTGGTGGCGCTTTGTACCGAAAAGCCAATGGCCCCAAGACGAAGAAAGCGTCGCCGCAATCATGGGTAACTGGCAACTCAGTACCGGCGACTGCCGGCAGGAACTGGTGTTTATCGGGCAAAACATCGACTTCGCGCAGATGCGTGCTGAATTGGACGCGTGCTTGCTCACCGATGAAGAAATGGCCCTGGGCGTCGAAGGTTGGCGCCTGCTGGCTGATCCGTTTGGTCCTTGGTATGAAGAGGCCGCCTGATGCTGGCACCGCTGATGCCCTTGCGCCCCGTGATTCGCCAGACCCGTGGTGAAACTCCGCTGGCGCTGTCCGATATTCTCGAAGACGGCGTGAACCTGGCATTGTGGCAGCGCCAATTGCCGCTGCATATCGCCGAGTTCGGCACCCTGCTGGTGGCGCTCAATGAGCCGTTGGCCGAGTCCCTGGTGATTGAACTCAACAGCGAAAACGCCGAGCCGAACTTGCTCGGTCTGGCGTCCAGCTGCCGCGATCTTGAAGGCTACGAAGGTTTTATCGCCGATGTGTCGTGGCTGGTCAGCGCCTTTGCGTGCTTGCTCGGCGCCAAGCGCATCGGTGTGCGCCTGCGGTTGCTGGATAAAGCCATGTGCCCGCGTTTTCACGTTGACCATGTGCCGGTGCGGCTGATCACCACCTACGCCGGCATCGGCAGCCAGTGGTTGCGCGAAGGGGTGATGGACCGCCGTAAGCTCAGCCAACCGGATGCCGAACCGAGCGAGCGCATCGAACAGATCCAGTGCGGTGAAGTGGCCCTGCTCAAAGGCACCAAGTGGCATGGCAACGAAGGCCACGGCCTGATCCATCGCTCCCCCGCGCTGAAAGCGGATGAGCGTCGATTGATTCTGACGCTGGATTGGCTCGCGTAACCGCGTAGGATCAAACGCTCTACACGGTCTGAACGATGGCACTCATGCTACAGAACATTCCCACCCACGTGATTGCCGGGCCCTTGGGCGCCGGCAAGACCAGCCTGATCAAGCACCTGCTCGCCCAACGCCCGGCCAACGAGCGCTGGGCGGTGTTGATCAACGAGTTCGGCCAGATTGGCCTGGACGCTGCACTGCTGACCCTGGATGACGACGGCATTGCCCTCGGTGAAGTCGCCGGTGGCTGCCTCTGCTGTGTGAATGGCGCACCGTTCCAGGTAGGCCTGGGCCGGTTGTTGCGTAAGGCCAAGCCGGATCGGTTGTTTATCGAACCCTCGGGCCTGGGCCATCCTGCGCAGTTGCTCAAGCAGTTGCGCGAAGCGCCATGGCAGCAGGTGCTGGCAGTTCAGCCCTGTGTGCTGGTGCTGGATGCCCAGGCGCTGGCAGTGGGCAAACCCTTGCCGCCCGCGCAGCAGCAGGCCCTGGTGAGTGCCGGGTTGTTGGTGTTGAACAAGGATGAGGGGCTGGATGCTGCGCAACGCGAGGCTATCGAGCGACAGCTACCCGACCGCGACATTTATTGGACGCGCCAGGCGCATGTGCCGCTTGGCAGACTGCCTGGCTTGAATGCGCAGGCTGAAGCCGCTGTGGATAACTTCGTGGTGCCCACCGGGCTGGCCCAATTGCCGGCTATCTGGAGCGATCCAGCATTGCCGATCTGCCTGAGCCAGGCCCAGGAGGGCGGTTGGAGTATCGGTTGGCGCTGGCACCCGAGCCAGCAATTCGATACCGAGCGTCTGCACCGGTGGCTGACATCGCTTGAGTGGCGCCGCGCCAAACTGGTTATCCACAGCCGTGATGGGTGGCTCTCGGCCAACGCTGTGGATAACAGCCCGCTTGCCTGGCAACCCAGCGAATGGCGTCGCGACTCACGTATCGAATTGATTTTCAGTGCACCACAGGACGTGGCCGCGTTGCAGGCCGCACTGGCCGCCTACCGTTACTGACGGTTCTTGGTCGCGTGGTCCTGGCGCCACTGGCTCAGCTCGATCACATTGGCGCTGGGCGGCGCCTCCTTGGCTTCGAACGGGTAGGGCGCCAGTTCGATGTGCGCGCTGTGGGCGCCGAATTGGGTGATGGTTCCGCTGTGACGGGTCTCGCCCGTGACGGTGAACTCGAAATTGTAGATGCGCGCCAGACGCCGCCGACCGTTGGCATCCTTCACAAAACCGATGCGCTTCAACGCCACGGCGCCGTCGAGCAATTCGATATCGAGCTTGGCACAATGCTGCTTGACCCGCGCCAGCGCCCGTTCTCGCAGGCCGTGGTTGTGCCATACCCAGGCGGCGCCGGTCGCCAGCAGCATCAACACGAAGATGTTTCCCAGGGTCAGCATGCGAAAAACTCCAACAAAGTGAGAGCAGCTTAACTGTGTCGTCGGCCTGTCGTACAGGCTGCGTTTAGTCGCATACTGCGCGGCCAGAATTTCAATGGCTTTACGGAAATCCCCTGCATGAAACGCACACCTCATCTGCTTGCGATCCAGTCTCATGTGGTCTTTGGCCACGCCGGAAACAGCGCCGCCGTGTTCCCCATGCAGCGGGTCGGGGTGAATGTCTGGCCGCTGAACACGGTGCAGTTCTCCAACCATACGCAGTATGGCCAGTGGGCGGGCGAAGTGTTGGCGCCGCAGCAGATTCCTGCGCTGGTGGAAGGCATTGCCGCCATCGGCGAGCTGGGCAACTGCGATGCGATCCTGTCTGGCTACCTGGGCAGTGCGGATCAGGGCCGCGCGATTCTTACCGGTGTGGCGCGCATCAAGGCCATCAATCCCAAGGCCCTGTACCTGTGCGACCCGGTGATGGGCCATCCGGAAAAGGGCTGCATCGTGCCGCAGGAAGTCAGCGATTTCCTGCTGGATGAGGCCGCGGCGATGGCCGACTTCCTGTGCCCCAACCAGCTGGAACTGGACAGCTTTGCCGGGCGCAAGCCGCAATCGCTGTTCGATTGCCTGGGCATGGCCAAGGCGTTGCTGGCGCGTGGCCCGAAGGCGGTACTGGTCAAGCACCTGGATTACCCGGGAAAGTTGCCGGAAGGTTTCGAGATGCTGCTGGTAAGCGCCGAGGGCAGCTGGCACCTGCGTCGGCCGCTGCTGGCGTTCCCGCGCCAACCGGTGGGCGTGGGCGACCTGACGTCAGGGCTGTTCCTGGCGCGGGTGTTGTTGGGCGACAGCCTGCTGGCGGCTTTTGAGTTCACGGCAGCGGCGGTGCACGAAGTGCTGCTGGAAACCCAGGCCTGTGCCAGCTACGAGCTGGAACTGGTTCGTGCCCAGGACCGCATCGCCCATCCTCGCGTACGTTTTGAGGCGACGCCGATCGGCCTGTAAGTACGCAAAACCCAATGTGGGAGAGGGCTTGCTCCCCCTCCCACATTTTGATTGGGTTTACAGTCCCGGACTTACAGCGCGTCAGCCTTGATTTCCTGGTAGCGCTTCTCGAGCTCCTGACGGATCTGCCGGCGCTGCTGGGCCTGCACGAACCGGCGCTTGTCTTCACTGTTGTGCGGTTGCAGCGGCGGTACGGCGGCGGGTTTACGCTGGTCATCCACGGCCACCATGGTGAAGAAGCAGCTGTTGGTATGCCGTACCGAGCGCTCGCGGATGTTCTCGGTCACCACCTTGATGCCCACTTCCATCGACGTATTGCCGGTGTAGTTGACCGATGCAAGGAATGTCACCAGCTCGCCGACATGGATCGGCTCGCGAAAAATCACCTGATCCACCGACAGCGTCACCACATAGCGACCGGCATAACGGCTCGCGCAGGCGTAGGCCACTTCGTCGAGGTACTTGAGCAAGGTGCCGCCGTGGACATTGCCTGAGAAGTTGGCCATGTCAGGGGTCATCAATACCGTCATCGACAGCTGGGCGTTTCCGGGTTCCATAGCACACTCACGGGTTGTAGGCATTGGTTGGGGGGCACCTCTGCGGGTGCTGGAATCTTTGCAGCGCCATCCCTTACGGGACGCCGGTGGACGGCTTGCCGTCACGCGTTCACCGATCTGTTTCCATATATTGCACCGGCTTTCCGGCGGAAGTCGCGGTGTTAACCTTCAAAAGCCCATCTCAGGGCATTTCTTACGATCAAGGCAGACTTTTCCTTCCGCACTTTGCGATTTTTCAAAGGCGCGTGCGGAAGTGGGAAAAGCGCCAGTACCCTCAAGGAGCCCCTCGCCATGCACGCCATCAGCTTTATCCAGGACTTGGCCGTGATCATGCTGGTGGCAGGGGTGGTCACCGTCCTGTTTCACCGCCTCAAGCAACCCGTGGTGCTGGGGTACATCGTCGCCGGCTTCATCATTGGCCCGCATACACCGCCGTTCGGCCTGATCCATGACGAAGACACCATCAAGACCCTCGCCGAGCTGGGGGTCATCTTCCTGATGTTCTGCCTGGGCCTGGAGTTCAGCCTGCGCAAGCTGTTCAAGGTGGGGGCCACGGCGTTTATCGCGGCCTTCCTGGAAATCATCCTGATGATCTGGATCGGCTACGAGATTGGCCGCTGGTTCGACTGGAACACCATGGACTCGCTGTTCCTCGGCGCGATCCTGGCGATTTCCTCCACCACCATCATTGTGAAAGCGCTCAATGACCTGAAGATGAAAAACCAGCGCTTCGCCCAACTGATTTTTGGCGTGCTGATTGTGGAAGACATCCTCGGCATCGGCATCATCGCCTTGCTCTCGAGCATCGCCGTCAGCGGTACGGTGAGTTCCGGCGAGGTGTTCTCCACGGTCGGCAAGCTCTCGCTGTTCATGATTGTTGCGTTGGTCATCGGTATTTTGCTGGTGCCGCGCCTGTTGGCCTACGTGGCCAAGTTCGAAAGCAATGAAATGCTGCTGATCACCGTACTGGGCCTGTGTTTCGGTTTCTGCCTGCTGGTGGTCAAGCTGGAGTACAGCATGGTGCTGGGGGCGTTTCTGATCGGCGCGATCATGGCCGAGTCCCGGCAATTGGTGAAGATCGAGCGCCTGATCGAACCGGTTCGCGACATGTTCAGCGCAATCTTCTTTGTGGCGATCGGCTTGATGATCGACCCGCAGATCCTCCTGCAATACGCCTGGCCGATCGCGGTGATCACCGTGGCCGTGGTGCTGGGCAAGATGCTGTCCTGCGGCCTGGGTGCCTTTATCGCCGGCAATGACGGCCGTACCTCACTGCGCGTAGGCATGGGGCTGTCACAAATTGGCGAGTTTTCCTTCATTATCGCCGCGCTGGGCATGACCTTGCAGGTCACCAGCGACTTCCTGTACCCGGTGGCGGTGGCCGTTTCGGCGATTACCACGTTGCTCACGCCGTACCTGATTCGCGGCGCCGACCCCTTGTCATTGAAGATCGCCGCCGTGATGCCCAAGCGTATGAGCCGGGTGTTTGGCATGTACGGCGAATGGTTGCGCAGTATTCAGCCGCAAGGCGAGGGCGCAATGCTGGCGTCGATGATCCGCAAGATCATCCTGCAGGTGGGCGTGAACCTGGCCCTGGTGATCGCGATTTTCTTCGCCGGAAGCTTTTTCGCGGTGCGCATTGGTGGGTATCTGGAAGGTTGGATCAGTGATCCAAGCTGGCAGAAGGCGTTGATCTGGGGTGGGGCATTGCTGTTGTCGCTGCCGTTCCTGATTGCGGCGTACCGCAAGCTCAAGGCGCTGTCGATGTTGCTGGCGGAGATGAGCGTGAAACCGGAGATGGCCGGGCGACATACCCAGCGTGTGCGACGGGTGATTGCGGAGCTGATCCCGATTTTGTCGCTGCTGGTGATCTTTGTGCTGTTGGCAGCCTTGTCGGCCAGTATTCTGCCGACCAACAAGTTGCTGGTATTGATTGCCGTGGTCACGGCGGCGGTGGCGGCCGTGCTCTGGCGATGGTTCATCCGCGTGCATACGCGGATGCAGGTCGCCTTGCTGGAGACGCTGGATAACCACAAGGATACGCCGGAGCACTGATGGGGGCTGCTGCGCGGCCTGGCGCGGGACAAGCCCGCTCACCACAGGGATCAGGTCTCAGCTTTCCAGCCAGACGTCCCGCGCCCAATGCCACACCGATTCCCAGGTTTCCTCGGTGACGAGTTCTTCTTCGCCGGACCACAGCACCACGGTGCCGTCTTCCTCGACGCAGTAGTAGTCGTCACCGTCCTGGCAGATCGGGATCATGCTGCGGTCAACACCGGCATCCCAGGCGTTGGCGGCCACGTCCGGCAGATAAGTGTGCGACTGCGGGTCGGTGACGGTCACCGGCTCCAGGCTGCCATACACCACATCGCTGACGGTCAGCAGGAACTCACGGAAGACAAACGGGATGTCGATGAACAGCTGTTCTTCGATTTCCACCAACTGATCTTCATCAGGTAGTTCCAGAGGAACCGGGACCGGTTCGTTGGCTTCACGCAATTGTTCGATGATTTCTTCCACGTCCGGGATCCTCTTGCTGATGGCGCGGTTTATAGGGGGGTTTTATACAGTAGCTCGCTATAAGTGCAACCGTGAAATAGAAAACCCCGGACAGGTCCGGGGTTTTTTGTTACGGCTTGCTCAAGCGCGTAGGTATCAGCCGTTCTGACGGATACCGGCGACCAGCCATGGCTGGTTGTCGCCCTGGGCGCGTTCCATGTTCCAGCTTTCGCTGAACACTTCGCCCTGGTCGAAACGCGAGGTCTTCGACACACCGCTGAAGGTCAGGGTGGCGATGGTCTTGTCGGCGCGATCATCCACACCTTCCAACTGGACGTGCAGGTCGTCGATATAGGTCGACTGGAAGCCTTCGCCCAGGTCGGCGCGTTCGCGTTTGAGGAACTCCAGCAGTTGCGGGGTCACGAACTCGGAGATCTTGTCCATTTCGTTGGCGTCCCAGTGCTGCTGCAGGGACTGGAAGTGGCTGCGGGCCGCTTCGACGAAACGCTCTTCGTTGAACCACGCCGGTGCGTTGATCACCGGGCGGGCTGCAGCAGGCGCTGCCGAACCACCGAAGATCGAACCCATGGCTGGCTTCTGTTCGAACACTTCACGCTGCATCGGCGCGCCAGCTGGAGCCAGTTGCTCCTGCTGCTTGCGGCGACGGGCGGCGATGAAACGGAAGACCAGGAAGGCGATGACCGCCATGATCAGGATGTCGAAGATCTGCATACCCTGGAAGCCGCCGCCCATGAACATGGATGCGAGCAGGCCACCGGCCGCGATACCGGCCAGAGGGCCCAACCAGCGCGAAGCACCGCCGGCCTTGGCCGCGGCGCCAGCAGCACCGGCTGCGCCTGCAGTAGCGGCAGCACCGCCTGCACCGGCGGATGGAGCCATTTGGCTGGTCTGGTGAGTCGGCGCCGCGCCCGAGCTTTTGCCGCCACCGAAGCGTTTGGCGTTGGCGTCGAGGCTCATCGTCAGGCCGATGCACAACGCCATGGCGATGCTAAGAAAACGTTTCATAAAGGGAATTCCCATTTGTGGATTGCACGCGCGCCATGTTGCACAGGTGTAGTGACAGTGGCTAGCGACATAATGTTTCGGGCTTTTGCGTAAGACCGAATCAGAATGGCCTGTAGGACTTATTACAGATATTGGCCCGCGCTCGTTAAAAACAAGGGCGGGCCAATAACCTTCATGTAGGCAAATGTTTCAGACAGCTTCGAGCTTCGCGTAGCCCATCATCAGCCACTTGCTGCCTTCGGCGAAGTTCACCTGCACGCGGGCCTGGGCACCGGCGCCTTCGAAGTTGAGGATCACCCCTTCGCCGAAGATCGCATGCTTGACCTGCTGGCCCAGGCTGAACGGCGTTTCCGGAATCTCGGAGCCGGCGAACATGCTGTTGGAGTTCTGTTGCTGGCCGCCGCCGAACGGGCGGCTGACGCTGTTGGACAGGCGCACTTCCTGGATCAGGCCCTTCGGCACTTCACGTACGAAGCGCGACACCTTGTTGTAGGTCTCGCTGCCGTACAGCCGTCGGGTCTCGGCGTAGGTCATCACCAGGTTCTGCATCGCGCGGGTGATGCCCACGTAGGCCAGGCGGCGTTCTTCTTCAAGACGACCGGGCTCTTCCAGGCTCATCTTGTGGGGGAACAGGCCTTCTTCCATGCCCACCAGGAACACATACGGGAACTCCAGGCCCTTGGCGCTGTGCAACGTCATCAGTTGGATGCTGTCTTCATGCTCATCGGCCTGGGTGTCGCCGGCTTCCAGGGACGCATGGCCGAGGAAGGCGGCGAGCGGGGTCAGCTCTTCGTCCTCCTCGGTGTTTTCGAATGCGCGGGCGGCGCTGACCAGTTCCTCAAGGTTTTCTACCCTGGCCTGGCCTTTCTCGCCTTTTTCCGCTTCGTGATAGGCAATCAGCCCGGACTGCTCGATCACCGTCTGGGTCATCAAGTGCAGGGGCATTTCCGAACACTTTGCGGCGAGGTTCTCGATCAACTCGACAAATACCCCCAGCGCGCCAGCAGCACGCCCAGTCAGGCCTTTATTGGCGATGAGCAAGCGCATGGACTCCCACATCGACACATCGGCATGGCGCGCATGGTCGCGAATCGCCTCGACGGTTTTCTCGCCGATACCACGGGCCGGGATATTGATCACCCGCTCCAGTGCCGCATCGTTGCCACGGCCTTCGAGCAAGCGCAGGTAAGCCATGGCGTTCTTGATTTCCGCCCGTTCGAAGAAGCGCTGCCCGCCATAGATACGGTACGGGATGCGCTCGCGCAGCAACGCTTCTTCCAGCACCCGCGATTGGGCGTTGGAGCGGTACAGGATCGCAATGTCGCTGCGCGCCAGGCCGGTTTTCAGCGCGCTTTCGATGGTTTCCACCACGTAGCGCGCTTCATCGTGCTCGTTGAACGCGGCGTACAGGTTGATGGCTTCGCCTTCGCCGCCGTCGGTCCACAGCTCTTTGCCCAGGCGCCCGGTGTTGTTGGCGATCAAGGCGTTGGCGGCCTTGAGGATACCGGCGGTGGAGCGGTAGTTCTGCTCCAGGCGGATGGTGACCGCGTCCGGGAAGTCCTCGGAATACTGGTAGATGTTCTCGATTTTCGCGCCACGCCAGCCGTAGATCGACTGGTCGTCGTCGCCCACGACCATCAGGCTGTCGCCGCCCTTGGCCAGCAGGCGCAACCAGGCGTACTGCACGGCGTTGGTGTCCTGGAACTCGTCGACCAGAATGTGACGGAAGCGTTTCTGGTAATGGGCCAGCAAGCCCGGATTGTCGCGCCACAGGTCGAGGGCACGCAGCAGCAGCTCGGAGAAATCGATGACGCCGGCGCGTGCGCAAGCGGCCTCGTAGGCTTCATAAATGCTGCGCATGGTAGCCAGGAACAAATCGCCGCTGGCCTGGATGTGCTGCGGGCGCAGGCCTTCGTCTTTCTGGCCGTTGATAAACCACTGGGCCTGGCGTGCCGGCCAACGCTGTTCGTCGAGGCCCAGCTCGCGGATCACTCGCTTGACCAGGCGTTGCTGGTCATCGCTGTCGAGGATCTGGAAGGTCTGGGCCAGGCCCGCTTCCTGCCAGTGCGCCCGCAACAGACGGTGCGCCAGGCCGTGGAAGGTGCCGACCCACATGCCGGCCGGGCTGATGCCCATCAACTGCTCGATGCGGTGGCGCATCTCGGCGGCGGCCTTGTTGGTGAAGGTCACCGACAGGATGGAATGCGGGGACGCGTTCTCGACCTGGATCAACCAGGCGATACGGTGCACCAGCACTCGGGTTTTACCGGAGCCAGCACCGGCCAGGACCAACTGACGGCCAACGGGGGCCGCTACGGCCTGGCGTTGGGCATCGTTGAGGGAGTTCAGCAAAAGAGAGAGATCATCGCGCATCGGCGCATTCTAGGGGCCTAAGGGGACTCGGGCAAATCCCAATGCCGGGTGGTCGACGCAAAACGTCTCGCGTGGTCCCGGCCGGGCAAACATTCCGGCAGGGCTGATGACCGGTAAGTCATGGGCCACAGCCCGCGCAGGGCCTCGCTCAAGGGGTCTGGCACCAAGGTTTGCGGCTGATCACAGGGTGCTTTTTATGATCTGGAGCAGTTTGGCCCGAGCGCTTGCTTGTGTATGCTCCGTCGACGTTTCGGGCTCACCATTATAAGAACACTGCCTATGACCCTCAGCACCGACCTGCTCGGCCCCTCGGTGGCGCCCGCGCAGGTTATCCGCAAACATTACGCCACCGAGATGGCGGTCGAGCGCACACGCCTGCTGTATCAGGGCTCGTTGCTGCCCACGTTATTAATGTTGGTCAATGGCCTGGTCTGCGCCTGGCTGCTGTGGAACCCCAAGCAATACCTGTTGGACAGCGTCTGGCTGGTCTGGCTACTGGCCCTGGTGGCGATGCGTGTGATCCAGGTGGCGGCCTTTGATTCGGCCATGCCCAGTCGCCAGGCCCAACCCATCTGGCGGCGCATGTTCATGCTCGGGTCGGCAGTCAGCGGCCTGACCCTGGCCGCCGCCGCCATCGCCCTGGTGCCGGTGGATAGCTTTATGCAGCAGGCCTGGGTGTTCGGCCTGATCGGTGCGGCGACGCTGTCAGCCAGCGTCGCCTACGCGGTCAGCCTGCCGGCGTTCCTGTCCTTTGCCTTGCCGTGCCTGGTGCCGGCTATTGTCTATCTGTTCTGGAACGGCGCCCCTCAACAGCAAGGCTGGGGTGTGCTCGGCCTGATCCTGCTGGCATCCCTGAGCGTGGTGGCGTGGCAGGTCAACCGCCTGATCCAGCGCGGGCTGCTGCGGCGTTTCCAGAACCAGGCATTGATCGAGCATCTGCAGCAGGCGCAGCAGCGCAGCGAGCAGCTGAATCAGGACCTGGTGCGCGAAGTCGAGCAGCGGCGTCAGGTTGAGCAGGAGCTGCGCGAGGCGCAAGTCGGCCTGCAGGACCGCGTGGCGCAACGCAGCCAGGAGCTGGACGCCGCCAGCCTGGCCCTGAATAAAAGCGAGGCGCGCCTGGCCATGGCCCTGCAAGCCAGCGAGCTCGGGCTGTGGGACTGGAACCTGCAAACTGACGAGGTTCATCACACCCAACTCAAGGAATTGTTCGGCCTGGAGCCCGAGTACGTCACGGCCATGCTTGGCCACCTCAAGCCGCGCCTGCACCCCGACGACCTGCCGCTGCTCAAGCGGGCGCTGGTGGAGCACCTTAAAGGGCGCACCGAGGATTACCAGGTGGAATACCGCGTGCGCCATGGCGATGGTCACTGGGTGTGGATCGAAGACCGCGGTCGCGCCGTGGAGCGCGCGCCGAGCGGGCGAGTGATTCGAATGCTCGGCACCCGCCGCGACATCAGCGCCGGCAAAGCCCTGGAAGAGCAACAGCGGCTGGCCTCGACCGTATTCGAGGCGGCCAGCGAAGGCATCGTGATCCTTGACCCGGACTACGCCCTGATCGCGGTCAACCAGGCGTTCAGCCGCGTCACCGGCTTTGAGATTGACGATATGCTCGGCCGCAACGTCGTGGAGCTGCCCAGCAGCCGCGATGCCAGGCGACACTTCCCGGTGATCCGCCAAGCTTTGCTCAGCCACGGCACCTGGCAGGGCGAGTTGGTGGAAACACGCAAGAACGGCGAGCTGTACCCACAGTGGTTGCAACTGAACGTCGTGCGCGATGTTCGCGGAAAAGTCAGTCATGTCGTGGGCTTCTTCGCCGATCTATCAGCGCGGCGCGAATCCGAGGAGCGCATGCGCTACCTCACCCACTACGATGAATTGACCGGCCTGGCCAACCGCTCGCTGTTCCGCGAACGGCTGCGCGAGGTCCATCAGCGTGTACGCCAAGGCGGACGCAGCCTGGCGTTGCTGCATATCAACCTCGATCGCTTCAAGTTGCTTAATGACAGCCTGGGCCATGAGGTGGCCGACCAGTTGCTGCAAAAAATGGCCCGTCGCTTGATCAATGCCTTGCCAGAGGCCGACACCATCGCGCGTTTGTCCGGCGATGAATTCGCCGTGTTGTTCGACGCCTACGGCAACCTGTCGAGCCTGGCACGGGTGGCCACACGGCTGCTGGCCAAGCTACGGGTGCCGGTGACCGTGGAAGGGCATGAGTTGGTGGTGAGCGCGTCGATGGGCATCAGCCTGTTGCCGGACAACGCGCGGGAAATTTCCGCGTTGGTCAGTCAATCGAACATGGCCATGCAGCACGCCAAGCACCTGGGCGGCAATAATTTCCAGTTCTACACCGACAGCCTGCAAGCCAGCACCCTGGAGCGTTTGCAGCTGGAAAACCATCTGCGCAAAGCCATCGATGAGCGCCAGCTCACGGTCTTCTACCAGCCGAAACTGTGCCTGGCCACCGGCAGGCTGAACGCTGCCGAAGCGTTGATCCGTTGGGAGCATCCGCAATGGGGCATGGTGCCGCCCTGCGACTTTATCGGCCTGGCCGAAGAAACGGGCCTGATCGTACCGCTGGGCGAATTCGTGCTGCGCCAGGCCTGTTGGCAAGCCTGTGAGTGGCAGCGCCAGGGGCTGGCGCCGATCCGTGTGTCGGTGAACCTCTCGGTGCATCAGTTGCGCCAGGGCAAGTTGGTCAGCCTGGTGCGCCAGGTACTTGAAGAAACCGGCCTGGATCCGCAATACCTCGAACTGGAACTGACCGAAAGCCAGTTGCTCGACAGTGTTGAACACATCATTGCGACCTTCCAGCAACTGCGCGACCTTGGCGTGAAGCTGGCCATCGACGACTTTGGTACTGGCTATTCATCCCTCAGTTACCTCAAGCGTATCCCTGTGGATTACGTGAAGATCGACCAGACCTTTATCCGCGGCCTCGGCCAGGGGCGGGAAGACGCAGCCATTACCCGAGCAATCATTGCGATGGCTCACGGTTTGGCGCTCAAGGTGGTGGCCGAAGGCGTGGAAGATCAGCAGCAGCTGGATTTCCTGCGTACAGAACGCTGCGATGAGGTGCAGGGCTACCTGATCAGTCGGCCGATGGAGGCCGAGGGGTTGGCAGATTTGTTACGTAAAAATGCAGATTTTCCTTAACCACGCCTGGGTCGCCCCAGAGGCTACAAAGCCTCTGCCCTTTGATTCAGAGGCCAGCAGGGCGATTTAGTCATGCGTTGAACGGGCAAAACGGCAATTCTTGTAGTATAACTACAAGCTTGCTACATCCCTGGCCCTGCCAATAACAAGAGTCCTGCCCTTTGAACCTGTTGCAACATATCGCCCAGTCGCGCCACCTGTTACGCAAATCGGAACTCAAGGTTGCCGATCACGTGCTGCTTGACCCTGCGGCTGTGATGCACAGTTCCATGGCCGACCTGGCCCACAGCGTGGGCATCAGCGAGCCGACCATCGTGCGCTTCTGCCGCGCCATCGGTTGCTCCGGGTTCCAGGACTTGAAACTCAAGCTGGCCCAGAGCCTGGCCGCTGGCGCGAGCTTCGGCCAGTTTGCGATCCACGAAGACGATTCCGTCGCCGACTACAGCCTGAAAATCTTCGACACCACCTTGCACACGCTGATGGAGGTGCGCGAGAAGCTCGACCCGGTGGAGCTGCAAAAGGCGGTGACTGCCATGTCCCAGGCCCAGCGTGTGGAGTTCTATGGTTTCGGCGCGTCCGGTGCGGTGGCGGCAGACGCCCAGCACAAATTTTTTCGCCTGCTGCTGACTGCGGCGGCCTACAGCGACCCGCACATGCAGGCGATGTCGGCGGTGACCTTGAAGCCGACCGACGTGGCGATCTGCATTTCCCAGTCGGGCCGTTCCAAAGACCTGCTGATCACCGCCAACCTGGTGCGTGAAAGCGGCGCCACGTTGATCACCTTGTGCCCGAGCCAGACGCCGTTGGCGGAGCTGTCCACGGTCAACCTGGCGATCGATGTGCACGAAGACACCGAGATTTACACCCCGCTGACGTCGCGTATCGCTCATCTGGTGGTGATCGACGTGCTGGCGATGGGCGTGGCCATGGCGCGTGGGCCGAGCCTGGTCAACCACCTCAAGAGCGTCAAGCGCAGCTTGCGCAGCCTGCGGTTGTCGCCCAAGTCCGTCAAAGCGCTCGACGACTGATCCAGGGCCATACACGCTCAAAATGTGGGAGGGGGCTTGCTCCCGATAACAGTGGGTCAGTCAAAGAGAAATCGGCTGATGTAGCGTAATCGGGAGCAAGCCCCCTCCCACATTTGGATTGTTTACCTATTCGTAAGATTCATCGTCCTGTAACCCCCACGCCGTTAAACCGTCATCGCTACAACCCATCCTGAACTCCCGTACTCGCATTGGGAGACTCCAAATGGCCCGGCCCTACGAAGACAGCAACAGCTCCGTCAAAACCCGTCGTCAGCAGGAAGACCAGCGCCGCATGGCGTTCCGTCGCGCAATCGAAGACCGCTGCGACCAGCGTCAGCTGCAGCAGAGCATCAGTGACTACCCGGAACTCCACTGGCAGGCACCCGCGGCTGCCCAGCGAAACGTTCAGCCAACGCGCTGATCTGCACCCGTTCGCTGCGGATAAAGCCCAGGAACGCATGGGCCACCGGTGACAGGCGCTTGGCCTTGGCCTGCACCAGGCACCAGCTGCGGTACAGTGGCAGTTCTTCCACCGGCAGCTCCTTGAGCCCGCCGGTGGCCAGTTCCATGTTGACCGCATGACGCGTCAGCAAAGCCACGCCCAGCCCGGCGCAGACGCATTCACGCTGCGCCTCGGCCGAGGCCACTTCCACCGTCTGGGTGAAGTGCACGCGTTTCTCCTTGAAGTACTCCTCGCAGGCCAATCGCGTGCCGGAGCCCGGTTCGCGCAGCAACAGCGTGTAGGGTTCCAGGTCCTGCAAGCGCAGCGGTCCTTGCAGGCTCAAGGGATGATCGGGTGGGGCCACGGCCACGATCGGGTTGTTGAGGAATGGCAGGAATTCCAGGCCCATGTCCTGGGGCACCATGGACATGATTACCAGGTCGTCGCGGTTGTCGGAGAGACGCCGAATCACTTGGGCGCGGTTGACCACGGTCAGGTGCAGCTGTACTTCGGGATGCTGGCGTTTGAACGCGGCAAACAGGTGCGGCACGAAGTACTTGGCGCTGGACTCAATCGCGAGCTTTAGCTGGCCTTGCAAAGAACCCTGCATGTCCGACAGCTGCATATCGAGGTTTTCAAGGCGCCCGAAAATATCCCGACTGGCCCGTTGCAGGGCTTCGGCAGCCTCGGTCATGTAGAGCTTTTTGCCGACATAATCGAACAGCGGCTGGCCGATCAGCTCTTCCAGCTGGCGAATTTGTAGGCTAACGGCCGGTTGGGTGAGAGACATTTCCTCGGCTGCGCGGCTGTAAGAGCGCAAATCGCACACCTCATTGAAGATCTGCAATTGACGCAATGTCAGTCTCATCAATGACTTACGCATATATAAATCCTCTCGTCCCAGGCCGTCCGGCAAACTATAAGCTTTTGCTTATGCCTAACCCAATAATTATTGATTTTTGTTAATCCCTCAGCGGGCTTAGTGTGTGTCTCGCGACTGTCATGAAACATTTAGTCACGCACCGACCCGGCTTCAACGGGTCGAAGAACGCAGCAATCGGCTCAAGGGAATTTCCAAGTGATAAAAAAGATCCTGATCGCCAACCGTGGTGAAATTGCCGTACGAATCGTGCGTGCCTGCGCCGAGATGGGCATTCGCTCGGTCGCGGTTTACTCGGACGCCGACCGCCACGCGTTGCACGTCAAGCGTGCCGACGAAGCCCACAGCATTGGTGTCGAGCCCCTGGCCGGCTATCTGAACCCGCGCAAGCTGGTGAACCTGGCGGTGGAAACCGGTTGTGACGCGCTGCACCCCGGCTACGGCTTCCTGTCGGAAAACGCCGAACTGGCAGACATCTGCGCCGAACGCGGCATCAAATTCATTGGGCCTTCGGCTGAAGTGATTCGCCGCATGGGCGACAAGACCGAAGCCCGTCGCAGCATGATCAAGGCCGGTGTGCCGGTCACGCCCGGTACCGAAGGCAACGTCGCCGACATCGCCGAGGCCCTCACCGAAGGCGACCGCATTGGTTACCCGGTGATGCTCAAGGCCACGTCCGGTGGTGGCGGTCGCGGCATCCGTCGTTGCAACAGCCGCGAAGAACTCGAACAAGCCTTCCCCCGCGTGATCTCCGAAGCCACCAAGGCGTTCGGTTCGGCGGAAGTGTTCCTGGAAAAATGCATCGTCAATCCCAAGCACATCGAGGCGCAGATCCTCGGTGACAGCTTCGGCAACGTGGTGCATCTGTTCGAGCGCGATTGCTCGATCCAGCGTCGTAACCAGAAGCTCATCGAAATCGCCCCGAGCCCGCAACTCACCCCGGAACAGCGCGCCTACATCGGCGACCTGTCGGTGCGCGCGGCCAAGGCCGTGGGCTACGAGAACGCCGGCACCGTGGAGTTCCTGCTCGCCGAGGGCGAGGTGTACTTCATGGAGATGAACACCCGGGTGCAGGTGGAACACACCATCACCGAAGAAATCACCGGGATCGACATTGTCCGCGAGCAGATCCGCATCGCCTCGGGCCTGCCGTTGTCGGTGAAACAGGAAGACATCCAGCACCGTGGCTTCGCGTTGCAGTTCCGCATCAACGCCGAAGACCCGAAGAACAACTTCCTCCCAAGCTTCGGCAAGATCACCCGTTACTACGCGCCCGGCGGCCCCGGCGTGCGCACCGATACGGCGATCTACACCGGCTACACCATCCCGCCGTTCTACGACTCCATGTGCCTGAAACTGGTGGTATGGGCGTTGACCTGGGAAGAAGCCATGGACCGCGGCCTGCGAGCCCTGGACGACATGCGCCTGCAAGGCGTGAAGACCACTGCCGCTTACTACCAGGAAATCCTGCGTAACCCGGAATTCCGCAGCGGCCAGTTCAACACCAGTTTTGTGGAAAGCCACCCTGAGCTGACCAACTACTCGATCAAGCGCAAACCCGAAGAGCTGGCCCTGGCCATCGCCGCCGCCATCGCCGCCCACGCAGGCCTGTAAATAAACAGCGGCAAGTTGCAAGCGGCAAGCTACAAGTGAAAGCGGATCAGCTTTTACTTGCAGCTTGTAGCTTGAAACTTGCAGCTATGAGGAGATCCGAATATGACTAAAAAAATCTTCGTAACCGACACCATCCTGCGCGACGCCCACCAATCGTTGCTGGCGACCCGCATGCGCACCGACGACATGCTGCCGATCTGCGACAAGCTCGACAAGGTCGGCTACTGGTCCCTGGAAGTCTGGGGCGGCGCGACCTTCGACGCCTGCGTACGCTTCCTCAAGGAAGACCCGTGGGAGCGCCTGCGCAAACTGCGCGCCGCGTTGCCTAACACGCGCCTGCAAATGCTGTTGCGCGGCCAGAACCTGCTGGGCTACCGCCATTACAGCGACGATGTGGTCAAAGCCTTCGTGGCCAAGGCCGCCGTGAATGGCATCGACGTGTTCCGCATCTTCGACGCCATGAACGACGTGCGTAACCTGCGCGTGGCCATCGAAGCGGTCAAAGCCGCCGGCAAACATGCCCAGGGCACCATCGCCTACACCACCAGCCCGGTGCACACCGTCGAGGCCTTCGTGGCCCAGGCCAAGCAGCTGGAATCCATGGGTTGCGACTCGATCGCGATCAAGGACATGGCCGGCCTGCTGACGCCGTACGCCACCGGTGAACTGGTCAAGGCGCTGAAAGCCGAGCAGAACCTGCCGATCTTTATCCACTCCCACGACACCGCCGGTTTGGCTGCGATGTGCCAACTCAAGGCCATCGAAAACGGTGCCGACCATATCGACACCGCCATCTCCAGCTTCGCCTGGGGCACCAGCCACCCGGGCACCGAATCGATGGTCGCCGCCCTTAAAGGCAGCGAATTCGACACCGGTCTCGACCTGGAGCTGCTGCAAGAGATCGGCCTGTACTTCTACGCGGTGCGTAAGAAGTACCACCAGTTCGAAAGCGAATTCACCGCCGTCGATACCCGCGTGCAAGTCAACCAGGTGCCGGGCGGGATGATTTCCAACCTGGCCAACCAGTTGAAAGAGCAGGGCGCTCTTAACCGCATGAGTGAGGTACTGGCTGAAATCCCACGGGTGCGTGAAGACCTCGGCTTCCCGCCGCTGGTGACCCCGACTTCGCAGATCGTCGGCACCCAGGCGTTCTTCAACGTGCTGGCCGGTGAGCGCTACAAGACCATCACCAACGAAGTGAAGCTGTACCTGCAAGGCGGCTACGGCAAGGCGCCGGGCACGGTTAACGAGAAGTTGCGTCGCCAGGCCATCGGCAGCGAAGAAGTGATCGACGTGCGCCCGGCCGACCTGCTCAAGCCGGAGATGACCAAGCTGCGCGGCGAAATCGGCGCATTGGCCAAGTCCGAAGAAGACGTGTTGACCTACGCCATGTTCCCGGACATCGGGCGCAAGTTCCTCGAAGAACGCGATGCCGGCACCCTGACGCCAGAAGTGCTGCTGCCTATCCCTGAAGCCGGCGGCGTGGCCCGTGTCGGTGGTGAAGGCGTGCCGACCGAGTTCGTCATCGACGTGCACGGCGAAAGCTACCGCGTGGACATCACCGGTGTCGGCGTGAAAGCCGAAGGCAAGCGCCACTTCTACCTGTCCATCGACGGCATGCCGGAAGAAGTGGTGTTCGAACCGCTCAACGAATTCGTCGGCGGCGGTAGCAGCAAGCGCAAGCAGGCCACCGAGCCGGGGCATGTCAGCACTGCCATGCCGGGCAATATCGTCGATGTGCTGGTCAAGGAAGGCGACGTGGTCAAGGCCGGCCAGGCCGTGCTGATCACCGAAGCGATGAAAATGGAAACCGAAGTGCAGGCTGCGATTGCCGGCAAGGTGACCGCCGTTCATGTGGCCAAGGGCGACCGGGTGAACCCTGGCGAAATCCTGATTGAAATCGAAGGCTGATACACAGCCTTCGACACTACCGCTTAAACCTCGGGGGGGCATGTGCCCCCTTTTTTTTGCCTGGGATTTGGCACTCAGGCTCGTGAGGTTTCCTCAAGGTGCTGGCATTAAAACCCCATCTGCCACTGGCCCATTACACCGTGGTTGCGACTGTCGCTGCCTATGTCCGAGGTGTACGCAAGGCTGATCGTCTGTTGCGCCGACAGACCCCAGTCAACGCCCGCTTGCAGGGCCAGGCTATCGCGGTCCAGAGCAGTGCCTTCGATGGTGAAGTCGCTGTTGAAGTCTTTTTTGTCTACCAGTCTGGAAGACTGCCGAACCTTGCTGTCGACATTGCCGTACAGGTGCTTCCAGCTGGTGGCCAGGTAGGGCTTGAGGCTCATCTGGTTATCCAGTCGGTGAAGGCTGGCCAGTCGAACGCCGAAGGTGCTGCTGAGGTTTTTCTGGGTTTGCTCGCCGACGTTCAGGGCCGCCAGGCCACCGTTTTCCTTGAAGCTGTCACGGTGATAGCGCTGGTAGCCGACACCTGCGAACGGCTCGGCAGTGAAGTCACCCTTGCTCACCTGATAGCCCAGCTCGGCGAAGGCGGACTGGCTTTGGGCGTTGTACTTGCCCTTGAGTTGCTCTCGATAGTCGAAGAAGTCAATGTCGATGTTGCGCTTGTTCTGACCGTCATGGCTGCTGTAGATCGCCCCGAGGCGGAGGGCCAGGGGGCCGTCCTGGCGCACGGCGTAACTGCCCAGATGCCAGCTGTCCAGTTCGGCGTGGAAGCGTTTGGCGTCGAAAGTACTGTCGGATTTCCCGCCCATCAGGCCTATTCGCCATTCAGGCCCCGCTGCCCAGTCGGCCCCGAACAACACTCCGCGGGTGTCTCGTTGCAAACCCGCGCTGCCTTGCTGACCGGCCAGGCGACCGCCATTGTTCATACCCATGGCCCAAACGCGTGTGCTGTCTTCGACGGAGCCTTTGGCCTGTTCGCGCATGACTGACAGCAAGCCGTTGCTTATCTGCTCCATGCTTTTTTGGGTGGCCGTACCCAGGTTGGCATTCTGGCTACCGGCCAGTTGCTCCAGGACCGCACCTACCCGGCCAGGCTCAAGGCTGTGGAGGTAGTCGCCGATTTGACCTATTTCATATCTGTCCCAGTCGCTGAGTTCATCCGACTTCAGCAGAGCATCTACTGCGGAATCCAGTACCTGTGCTGCCCGGAGGCCGTTACGGCTGGTCGCTTGCCCGGTGAAGGCGAAGTCGATGGAAGGTTCGGGCAGCGCGGGGGAGGGCTGTGCCTGTGCGAGTTGAAGGCTGGTGGCGCCCAGCGCAAGGGTGATGGCAAGTACAAGTTGTTGCGGCGTGAAGGACATGCGATCCCGACCTCTTATGTATGAGGTCGGGGAATTTAGCGAGGTGTCGAAGTAATAACTGTCAGATCAGGTGCCGATGGTTTGCGGGAGAGGTCTCTAGTCTGCAGCGATAAAAAACGCTGCACGATCAGGCTGATGGTGGGTGTCATTTTTGCCGGCCTTCACCCGCGCCTGACATAGCCCTTGCCATAGTGACGCTCCATTCGCGCCTGAATCAGTTCCAGCCCGAGGGACATGACCCAGTAAATGATCGCGGCCGTGGTGAGCATCTCGATGTAGCGATAGCTCGAGCGGCCGTAGGATTGCGCCAGGAACATCACTTCCCACACGCCCATCACCGAGATCAGCGACGAGTCCTTGAGCATGGAGATGAACTGGTTGGTGGCCGGCGGAATAATCGTACGCATGGCCTGGGGCAGGGTGACGTGCCAGAAGATCACACTGTCGCGCATGCCCAGGGCCAGCGCGGCTTCCCGTTGCCCGTGAGGGACGCCAAGGATGCCGGCGCGGAAGATTTCGCTCAGGTAAGCCCCATAGTTCAGCGACAACGCGATGATTCCGGCGACGATGGCACCCGGCACCAGGCCCAATTGCGGCAGCCCCAGATAGATCAGCAGGATCTGGATCAGCAACGGCGTGCCACGAAAGAACGACGCGTAAAAGCTCGCGATGCCAAAGGCCACGGCGCTTTTGGACAAGCGCCCGAGCGCGGTGATAAAGCCCAGCACCGACGAGGCGGCAATCGAACACAGGCACAGGAACAGCGTCAGCGCTGCGCCTTGCAGAAAGCCATTGGGTGCCAGGTGCAGGCCGACCAGGTTGGGCAGTTTGTCGAGGATGATCGAGAACTTCAGGTCAAAGCTCAGGAAGAAACTGGCAAACAGGGCGAACAGCGCCGCCCAGGTCAGGTAAAGCCGTGTGCGAAAGCCCAGCAGGGCGCGCGCAGGTTTTGGGGGAACACTCATTGGCTGATATCGGCACCGATCCATTTTTGCGACAGTTTGCTCAGGGTGCCGTCCTGTTTCAACTGGGCAAATACCTCACGCACCTTGGCGTCCCACTGGGCGTCGCCTTTTTCGATGGCCACCGAGTTGGGTTCGGCATACAGCGCTTCGCCGGCCAGCTTGAAGCGCTTGTCCTGATTCAAGCGCGGCTGGGCGGTGACCAGGTTGGTCAGGATCGCATCCAGGCGCACACCGGCGCCCAGGCCGAGGTCCTGGAAAGCGACGTTATCGGTGTCGTACGGGGCAATCTGCACGTCCTCGAACGGGTATTGCAGCTGGGTGTCCTCGGCGCCTTCGATCACCAGGTTCTTGTTGAGGTAGCTTTCGTAGCTGGAGGCACTGGTGAGACCGACTTTTTTGCCGCTCAGGTCCTTGGCGCCGTGGATGCGATCATCTTTGGCATTGACCACGATCACGGCAGGGGAGGCGTAGTACTCCACCGGGAAATCAAACACCTCGGCGCGAGCCTTGCTTGGGGTCATCGAGCAGATGCAGATGTCATAACGGCCGCTCCAGCGGCCAGCAGCGATCACGTCCCACGACGGCGTTTCCAGGCGCAGTTTCACACCGAGCTTTTGCGCGACGGCCTTGGCCACGTCGACATCGAAGCCGTCGAGTTGGTTTTGATCGTTGAGGAACGAGAACGGCGGGTAGCTTTCCATCAGCACACCCACCAGTTCTTTTTTCTTCTCAACCCGGTCCAGGGTCGCGCCGCCAAAGGCTTGGGTGGAGGCAGCCAGTATCGTCAGGCCCAAGGCCAGTAGCGGTTTAAGTTTCAAAGAGGCACCTGAATAAAAAGAGGTTGTTATGAACCGAATTGTACGTATTAAATAGTTATAAGAACGACTCTCATAGTGAGTTATTTTCATAAGCTTATGAGTAAAAAGCATATGGGCGCAGTAAGCACAGTAATTCTGGACGGCGGCATGGGCCGTGAACTGCAACGACGCGGTGCGCCCTTCCGGCAGCCGGAGTGGTCGGCGCTGGCATTGAGCGAAGCACCGCAAGCAGTGGAGGCAGTGCATGCGGCCTATATCGACAGCGGCGCCAACGTGATTACCAGCAACAGCTATGCGGTGGTGCCGTTTCATATCGGTGAGGCGCGGTTTGCTGCCGAAGGCCAGGCCCTGGCGGCGTTGGCGGGTGAGTTGGCGAGGAGAGCGGTGGAGGCTTCGGGCAAAGCCGTGCGTGTGGCCGGCTCGCTGCCGCCGCTGTTTGGTTCGTATCGCCCCGACCTGTTCGAGCCGCAGCGCGTGTCTGAGTTGCTGACGCCACTGGTGCAGGGCCTGGCACCGCATGTCGACCTGTGGCTGGCGGAAACCCAGAGCTCAATCGTCGAAGCGCGGGCGATTCATGCGGGCCTGCCGAAGGATGGCAAACCGTTCTGGCTGTCTTTCACCTTGAAAGACGAAGACACCGACGAAGTACCGCGCCTGCGTTCCGGCGAGCCGGTGGCGGACGCGGCCGAAGCGGCAGCGCAGCTGGGTGTGCAGGTGTTGCTGTTCAATTGCAGCCAACCGGAAGTGATCGGCGCGGCGATCGATGCCGCACGCCAGACCTTCGAGCGGCTGGGCGTGCAGATTCAGATCGGCGCCTATGCCAATGCCTTCCCACCACAGCCCAAGGAAGCCACGGCCAACGATGGCCTGGACCCCCTGCGCGAAGATCTCGACCCACCGGGCTACCTGCAGTGGGCCGCAGACTGGAAAAAACGCGGTGCCAGCCACTTGGGCGGGTGCTGCGGGATCGGGCCGGAGCACATTGCGGTGCTGGCTCATCAGTTTCGCTAGAACTTGTAGGAAGGCTCCTTAACTAAGGCTATTGTCCACTTGGGCGGTTTGTATCATCCGACGGTTCACCTATAGTTCAGCGGTCGCCGAGACATCGGCGGCCGACTTTAGCCGGTCGGAAAAAATGATGCACAAGCGCCCGTTCAAACGTGGCGCTTTTTGCTGCCCTTGATTTTATGGCGGCTGTGCGCGGGACACTTTCGGGTGTGCCGGGTTTTTCATTTTTCCCGGTCGGCTAACCCTCGTACAGCTGCCACCCATTTTGTTTAGCCGCAGTGGGTGGCCGTTTTCATCTAATAAATGAGATATAGCCATGCCTAACTACACCCCACTGGAAAGCAACATCAGCTGTGATCCCGTCTTTTTCCTCAATGCCGATGCTGGCGCTTGCGAGCTGTTTGAAACTGCCACACAGCGTATCCAGGCAGCGCGGAACCTGCTGAACAGTGTCACCTGCTTGAGTACCGAACTGGCCGAAGGCGCCGACTTGCAACATGTCGCCTCGGCAGCGCACGTGTTGTTGCAGGATGGCTGTGATGCTTTGCAGGCGTTAGGTTGGAAGGTCAAAGCAGAACATAGCGGCCCATCCGTCTAGGGAATTCGCCATAATTCAAAAATGCTGTATTTTCATACAGTGTTTCGAAAAATCTACCGCGTGGGTTTCCTTCCCACGCGGTCAATTGGCAATTGTTGATTTCCATTTTTTAACGCAACATCGCGTGATCGCGATGAGCGGGACGTCTAATTCTTCAAAGCAAGGTAGAATCGCGGCCCGCAATGGGGGGTGTATGGCAAAAGAGGCACAAATCGCGTTTGTTGAGCTAGAAACTCCAAGTGTTTCGGACCTGCCGGCTCAATCGCTGGCGTCTGCAAAATCCATGGCTCGCTCAATGTCGGCTAATTTTCCAGCTTCCGAACAGCTTGCGCTGACCCGCTCCTTTGGTTCCAGGATTATTCAGGCTTGGTGGGAAGGCCTCACAGAGGGCCATATCGTCCCTCAGGAATTACGCTCCCCGATTGCAGCGTTTGAGACATTGGAGCTTCCTTCAATCGCGCGTTTGCTCGCGGACCAGATTGGTAAGATGGCGGCCAAACTCGACGCGGAGGCGGCGGCGTATCAGATTGGATTGATCTATACGGGCATGCTTCCCACACAACATCGTGGAGAGTTTGGGGTTTTTTATACACCCCCTGCACTCACAGCTCGCCTTCTCGACCAGGCAACCGCTGCGAAGGTCAATTGGGCAAAGTGTCGTGTTCTAGATCCAGCATGTGGTGGTGGTGCCTTCCTCGCACCTATCGCACAGCGAATTATGGAAGAGCTTGAGGGTTGCAGTCCTAAGCTGTTGCTGCAAAGCATCGGAAATCGCCTGCATGGCTTTGAAATCGATCCATTTGGTGCTTGGCTCAGTCAAGTCACTCTTGATGCTGTGTTGCTACCTATTAGTAGCGTGTCAGGATTGACGCTGCCCATCATGGTTACGGTTTGTGACTCGCTTCGTCAGCCTCCTGTGAAAGATCCGTTTGACCTAGTGATAGGTAATCCTCCTTATGGTAAGGCTAAGCTCGACGCTGAAACGCGCGAGCTCTATAGTCGCTCTTTATATGGTCATGCGAACCTCTACGGTTTATTTACTGACTTTGCTATTCGTCAGACTAAACCTGGTGGATTAATCGCCTACATTACACCTACCTCTTTTTTAGCCGGAGGGTATTTCAAAAATCTCCGATCTGTAATAGCTCAGGAAGCACCACCTTTAGCGATTGACTTCGTTGCTGCTCGTAAAGGTGTTTTTGACGACGTGCTTCAGGAAATGGCACTTACAACTTACCGTAGAGCAGGTGCGTCGGCTCCCATTAAGGTATCAGAAGTTGCATTAATTTCAGGTGGGGCAATAGAGGTGGCCGATGCTGGGTCAATTTGTCTCCCTAAAGACCCCACTTTGCCTTGGCTCTTGCCACGTAACTCTGGTCAAAGCAAGTTGGTAGCTAAACTAGCGACAATGCCGTGCCGCCTTGCGGATTGGGGCTACGGAGTCAGTACTGGGCCTTTGGTTTGGAATCGGCATAAATCGCAACTGGCTTATAAGGGAGGGGAGCAGAGGTTTCCACTTATTTGGGCGGAGGCTATCACTTGTGATGGAAAGTTTATATTTAGGGCAAATAGAAAAAACCATGCACCCTACTTTGAGTTGAAGTCTTCGGAGCGTCATTTATTAACGACACGGCCTTGCGTACTACTACAGCGAACAACCGCTAAAGAGCAAAGTCGGCGCCTAATTGCCACGGCACTTCCATTAGAGTTTCTGGATCTGCACGGGGGGGTCGTTATTGAGAATCACATTAATATGATTAGGCAGATTACCGATGCTCCTACCGTTAGCCCATCTGTGCTTGCTGCTTTTCTTAATAGTGGTGCGGCGGATCGAGCTTTCCGATGTGTTAGTGGTTCAGTAGCCGTGTCTGCCTACGAATTAGAGTCGCTCCCTCTTCCTGCTCCTTCCGATTTGTTTGAGCTAAGCCGATTGGTAGAAGCAGATTGCTCAAAAGATGTCATTGAAGCAGCTTGCTCTGAACTTTTTTAAGGATGAAACCGTGCTTCCACCCTACGCATCACGAAAACTGATTTCTGAAAGGCTACCTGTTATTTTTCCAGAGGGTACGCCAAACCGTACCTACTGCATTCGTGAAATCACGGCCAGTACAGTTTTTGCGATGCTATACATTGGTGCCGTTGAAGATGCAGATGTTTGGCTCGGCCCGGTACATGTTTATCGTATGACGGATGTACAAGCGGAAGACGTTACTGATGAGGCGCGTTTAAGTTACCGCAGTGATCTGCGCAAAAAGTCTTATAAGGTACCTGGTAGCCGATGGTATGCAGACAATACAAGAGAGCCCATTCGTGATGAGACCCTCCGTGAAGGGTTGCTTGTTGTAGGGGCTGTAATTGAAAAGGCTGGCGTAACTACAACCTCAGGTGCTCCGCGTTACGCATTGAAAAAAAATCTTGCGGCACTATTCGATCCTGATTTAGTAGGTGAATCGTTAGATATTGCTATTTTGGCTTGGCAAAAAAATCATCTGTCGCACAGTGCGCGAGCTCGTGTTTCTCTTATGCGTGCTGGAACGGTTACCAAAGACGGCGTATTGGTGAATTTCCCCAATGGGGATACTCGTCGACTTATTCCTGGTCCAAGTTCTGATATATCTAAAGCAGTTGTCGAGGTGTTTTCTGTTAAGTTTCTAGAGGAGCCAGGCGTAATTTGGCTCAGCGAGTCTGGTAACAAAACGGCTCATTCAGATGTTAAATTGGCTTTATCTATCGGTTTAGATATTCAAGCGAACAAGGATCTTCCCGACCTGATTTTAGTTGATGTTGGGCCATCACAGCCTTTGATAGTTTTTGTGGAGGTGGTTGCCACTGATGGGGCGATTACCCCACGTAGACAAGACGCTCTGTATGCGATAACCGACAAAGGTGGGTTCGACCGTTCGCAGGTTGCTTTTGTGACCGCTTATGCGGATCGCGAAACGGCCGGATATAAAAAAACAATGTCAGGGCTAGCATGGGGATCTTTTGCCTGGTTTATGTCTGAGCCGGACAATCTTGTAGTCTTGAGAAACAACACCCGTTTATTGGCGAAGCTAAATTTTGATCTTTTTCAGCAAAGCGATTGTTAGATATATAGTCGCCTGCTCGCGATGTGGTTATTTTAAGTCGGTATTTACGACTATTAAGCCACACTCGCGGGCAAGCTCGGCTTCCGCACTTATCCACAGTGTTTACAGACTTAGTTGCGACATTCCACCAGGCTTTTCAGCTGACCATCGCCTGCCTGGTTCGCCTCCGACAACCACGCCTCAAACCCCGCACCCACCGTCGGCCATTCCGAATCCAAAATCGAATACCACGCCGTATCGCGGTTCTGCCCCTTCACCACCATGTGCTGGCGGAACACCCCTTCAAAACTGAACCCCAACCGCTCGGCCGCATATTTGGAGCGGGCATTGCCGTTGTTGCACTTCCATTCCAGGCGGCGGTAGCCCTGCTCGAACGCGTATTTGGCCAAGAGGTACACCGCCTCGGTGCTTTTGGGTGAGCGCTGCATCGGTGCGCCGAAGGTGACATGGCCGATTTCGATACGGCCCTGGGCCGGAACGATGGACATCAGGCTTAGGATGCCCTGCACCTGGCCGGTCGCACGGTCGACCACGCTGAAGAAATACGGGTCGCTATTCGCCGCATGGTTGTTCAGCCAGGCATCGAAAGCGCTGCGCTCGGAAAACGGGCCGTAAGGCAGGTAGTCCCACAACTTGGGGTCGGCGCCGGGGCCTTCGAGGGCTTGCCACAGTTGGTCGGCGTGGCGGGCCGGGTCGAGTTTTTCCAGGCGGATAAAGCGCCCTTCGAGCAGTTGCGCGGTGGGCGCAGGGGCGCCTTTCCAGTCGGCGAGGGAAGTGGACATGCTGCGCTCCTTAGAGACCTTTGCGAAATTGAATGAAGCCAGGGCGTTCGGCGATGCGCTCGTAGAGTTGGATCGCGGTGGCATTGGTCTCGTGGGTCAGCCAGTGGACCTTGCAGCAGCCGTCGGCCTTGGCGGTGGCGTAGACGAACTCGATCAGTTTACGGCCGACGCCGGTGCCGCGCTGGGCCGGGTCCACCAGCAGGTCTTGCAGGTAGCATGAGTTCTCGATGCTCCAGTTGGAACGGTGGTAGATGAAGTTGACCATGCCCACCGCCTTGCCGTCCTGCCAGGCCAGCGCGGAATGGGTCGGCTCCTGGGGATCGATCAGGCGCTGCCAGGTGCTTTGGCTGACCGCGTCTGGCAGTTCGGTGTTGTAGAACTTCAAGTACGCCTGCCACAGCGGCAGCCAGGCGGCGTGGTCGGCAGCGGTGACCCGGCGGATGTCGATCTGGCTCATTCTGAAACTCCTTGGGAAATAAAGCGCGCGAGGGTCTGGTCGCGCACGTCCAGGCTGGCGGCCAGGCCCTCGCGTACGCCGGCGATGTCCGCCGGGCTGCGGTTCTGGCTGAGCTTGCGTTTACCGATCAGGCGCTCGATCGGCAGGCTGAAGCCGACGATCGCCTTGAGCATGCCGTCAATGTAATCGGCCGGGGCGTCGCTGACTTTCCACGGTTGGGCGCGGTTGCCCTCGTGGCGGTCGGTGAGGGCGCTGACTACGCCGAGCAAGCGCTCGGCATCGGTAAACACCTCGGCCTTGCCGTAGGCATGCACCGCCAGGTAGTTCCAGGTGGGCACGACTTTGCCGTGCTCGGCCTTGGCCGGGTAAAACGCCGGGCTGATGTAAGCCTCGGCGCCGGCAAAGATCACCAGGGCTTCGCTGCCGTTTTGCAGGTCTTTCCACTGCGGATTGGCCTTGGCCAGGTGCCCGTGCAGCGTGCCATTGGGGCCTTCATCGGGGTTAAGCAGCAGCGGCAAGTGGCTGGCTTGCAGGCCTTGCTCGCCAACGGTCACCAACTGCGCCAGGCGTGTGTGCTGGATCAGTTGATGGAGTTCGGGCAAATCTTCGAGGGCAAAGGCGCGGGGTGTGTACATGAATATTTTCCTTGGCGAATGCCTGCATCCTAGGCAGGCTAATGGTTCGTTGTAAGAGCCATCTATCGTCAATTTAATAGGTCCAATTCGATGCCTTCCATAGAGCCGCCGCTGTCGTTCAACCCTGCCGGTATTGAGTTGGATCGGCGCCAGGGCCTGACACGCCAACTCTATGAAGCCTTACGCCAGCGAGTGCTGGATGGCCGCTTGGTCAGCGGCACGCGATTGCCCGCCAGCCGTGACTTGGCGGCGGCCCTGTCGATTTCCCGCAACAGCGTGGTGCGCGCCTACGATCAGCTATACGCCGAGGGGTTTATTGAAGGCCGGGTGGGCGATGGTACTTATGTCGCCCAACTGCCCACCCCGAAAAAACTATCCACAAAACTATCCACAGGGTTACCAACAGGCTTATCCCCAGCCTTATCCACAAAATGGGCGAATTTGCCCTTGGATCTCGATGACGAAGTTATCCACAGGCCGGCCCTGGACCGTCTGGAAAACAACCATTTACCTCAACCGCCGACTGGTCCGCCCAAGGCGTTTCGCGTCGGGGTGCCCGCCTTCGATCTATTCCCGTTTGAGGTGTGGGCCAAGCTGAATGGGGCGTTCTGGCGCAAACCCGACCTGGAACAGTTGTGCTACGGCGACCCGGCAGGGGACGCGCGCCTGCGTGGGCTGATCGCGGCTTACCTGCGCAGTTCGCGCGGCATGCAATGCTCGGCTGAACAAATAGTGATCACCAGTGGCGCACAGCAGGCAATCAGCCTTTGTGCACAGCTGCTGGTGGAGCCCGGCGACGGCGTGGCGGTGGAAAACCCGGGCTATCGCGCCGCCGGTCACGCATTCGCCTTGGCCGGCGGGCGCCTGCATGGCGTGCCGGTGGACAGCGAAGGCATCGATTGCCAAACCCTGAATAGCCTGAAAGATTGCCGCCTGGCTTACGTCACACCCTCGCATCAATACCCGCTGGGCGTGGTGATGAGCCTGGCGCGGCGCCTGGAACTGCTGGCCTGGGCCGAGCGCACCGGTGGCTGGATCGTGGAGGACGACTACGACGGTGAGTACCGCTACAGCGGCGCACCGCTGGCGCCCCTGGCCGCACTGGACCGCAGTGGGCGCGTGCTCTATGTCGGTACCTTCGGCAAAGTGGCGTTCCCGGCCTTGCGCCTGGGCTATCTGGTATTGCCGATGGGTCTGGTGGACGCCTTTTCTCGGCGTCGTGCGGTGGACATGCGCCACTCGGAAGTCAGTACCCAGGCGGTCATGGCCGAATTCATGGCGAACGGGCACTTCCAGCGGCATATCCGCCGTATGCGGCGAGCGGCGTTGAGCCGGCGCAACGCCTTGTTGGCCGGTTGGCCGAGCGGGCTGCCGGGGGTTGGTGAGTTGCCGAGCGTCGCGGCGGGGCTGCATCTGACGGTGCGTGTGAACAGCCTGGCCCGCGAGCAGCAACTGCTTGAACAGGCCCGCTCCGTGGATGTCGAGGTCAATGGTTTGAGCAGTTACTGGCTGGCCCAATCCACCCAGCCGGCGGATCAGCGCGCCGGCCTGGTGCTGGGGTTTGCCGCGGTGCCCGAGCCGGCAATCGCCCTGGCGCTGGCGCGCTTGCGTCAGGCCTGGCGGACCGGCTGAGAATCAGTGCGCAAAAAATAGTTTCCTCGCCAATGGCAGGCTGATTTCACTGCGATAAATCGCGATTTCCTCCCGCTCGCTCAAGCTCGTGTGCCGAAAAAGGCTCCCGAGCTTCTGTTGGTCGCGCGTCTTCAGGTGCCCGGCCACATAGTCCTCGACTGCCGCTTCTGGCGAACTGTAATGAAAGTGGGCGTACCACAACACCTGATGAGTCTGGTGATCGCGCACCTCGTATTCATCCAAGTAGTTTTTCCCCGGTCCCTTGAGACGACGGCGGCTCACTACCTTGGTGATTTTCACCTGGCCCAGGCCGTGCAGCCACTCCACGCGGGCGGCGGTCGGCACCTGTTGTTTGGTCATGCCTACCCGTGTTTGCGTGCCCAATTCATAGAGCCTTTCTGCGGCTACGCTGAGTTGTCGATTGAGAGTGGCGGCCGAAGGACGGTCACTTTCCGTGAGGTTGAGGCGGGTCAGGGCCGCTTCAATGGTGACCACGGCGCGCTCCAGGCGCGCGGCGTACTGGTGGAACATCTCTTCGATTTCCACCGGAATGCGTCCGGGTTTTCTGGAGTGGCCCAGGGTGCGCAGGGTGGCGGCCGGTTCTTCTCTGAGCACGTTCCGGCCGGCGGTGATGCTGGTCTCGAGGTCGGCGGACTGTGGTGCCCGGGTTTCGGAGCGCTGGCGTTCGACCCAGACCCCCGGCGTCTTTTCGTGGAACGTGGCGATTACTCGGCCGGTCAAGGGTTCCTTGACATCCACCAGCGTGCTGTCAGTTTGCCGGGGCTCGCCCACCACCACACTGTTGAAGCGGGTCTTGATGATTTTCCGTCTGGGTGTTTGTGCTGTTTTCGAGCTACCCGGTTTAGGCTCCAGGGCTTTTCTTTCTTTTAACAGCTGCGCCAGGTTATGGGCTGCACGCTGGCTGAACTCATCGACTTGCTGGCGCAGGCTCTCCAGGGGTTCGCGCATGACCTGTTGCGGCTGCTCGGCGTGCAGGTCGAGCATCCGTTGGTCACTAATGGCAAATTGCTCAAGCAGACTGTTGAGGGCGTCGATACGCTCATCCAGCGTGCTGTCGGCTTTGGTGCCAAGGATGTCCAGCAAGCTTTGCAGGTGAACGTCGACCCCTTCGACTATCTCATTTAACTGGCTGCGGGCATTGGTAAAGGCCTCGTCGCTTCCCGGCGTGACACACAGATAGCGCGCCAGGCTGATGCGATAGGCCTTGAGGTCGGGAAGTGTAATGCCCGGTAAAAGCCTCATTGTGGCCTGGATGACAGCGGCCCCCTCCGGCCCCAGGCCTTCCAGTTCTTTGAAGCGGGAGTCCACGTATTCCAGGCGCTGAATCAGCTCCAGCGTCATGTTAGACATGACGAGGGCGCTGGCAGCCTGGGCTTGTGGGTCGTCCAAGGCCGGCTGCTCAAGGCTCTCCAGGGTGGTCGTCAGCAAGCTGCGAAACGATGGCAGGCGGTTGTCGATGACCGAACGGGTCAGCAGGATTTGCTTGTTCAAGTAGCTGATCATCTCGCGCTGATAGTCGGGCACCGTGTCGATAATCTCCAGAGCCCTGAGCTGTCGGATCGGTACTTCGTACTCCGCCAGCCGGTTATCCACCTGGCCGCCATAGGCTTGGCGGCGTTCTTCGGTAGAGGGGGCTGCGTCGGTGCCCAGGGCGACGTAGGCGTCGTGCATGCTCTGCTGCTGGCGATTCTCGGCGGTGTTGAATTGCGTGATCTGGTTTCTCAACGTTTGGATACGTGAAGGTGTTTGGGCCTGAGCTGCCCGCCGCCGATTCCTGAAGCCGCCGCCGCGCAAGCGCAGGCGCACGTCGACAAACCATTGGCCGGCCAGGTTGCTCAGCAGCAACGGCCCGGTGCGTAAGGGGTTGAGCGGGTCGACGATCACCACGGCGTCGTTGTCATCCAGTCGCACTTCAAACCACCGTTGCGCCACGGGCGCGTACCACTTGCCCGTCAGTGGATACAGGTGCAAGTGGGCCCCGGGTGTTTTGGTTTGCGCACCCAGCCCGGCAGGTTTGTCGATATTGAAACTGTCCAGGGTCGCCGCAAGGCTACTGGGAGTGCGGTTTATCGCGCCGCTGATATTCAGTCGGCCCGCGCCTGTGGGCGCACGCTCGCCGCCAGGTAGATCCGGCTGGCGGTTGACGGTGATGGTCGGCCTTGGGCGTGGCGGTTTTTCAGGCTCATCGGTCAACACGGGCGGGTGCTCGGCGCTGGGTTTTGAACGCTGGACGTCTGTGGGCGGATGACGCAGCGCGACATGCAGCACCAGCGCCATGCCCAGGTTGAGCAGCAGATCGGCTTCCGCCGCCCAGGACGTCGCTTGGTAGTCGGTTTGCGCATCCTCTGTGACCTCCTGCAAATCGTCCATGATCTGCCAGATCCAGGCGGCCATACCCACTGTGCGCCCGAAAAACGGCAAGGCTGCGTTGAAGATCCGCCAGCCGGCCTGGCGCAAGGTGTCCCAGCGTTTTTGCGCGTTGGATACCGACTGGCGCGTCGCCAATTCGACCATGGCGTTGGCGTTCGCCATGAACAGCGCCGCCAGGATGTCATTGCCCAGTGCTTCATCGCTCAAGGCCAGGGGGCCGCTCATTTGCACCAGCGTCTCTGGCTCGACCAGCGCCTGTGCGACTGTCCACGGCGAGGGCAGTTTGCCCGGGAACACGTACTGCGCGTAGTTGAAACGCGCTTGCTCAGGCAGCCACGCAAGCACCGACTCACGCAGCTCGGGCTGGTGCTTGATGGCATAGATCAGGTTTTGTCGTGAGGCATACTGGGTCAGTGTCGGTTCGAGCAACGGCCGATACAGTACGCAGGGTCCGGCCCTGTGATCCTTGGGACCAATGACGAACATGTTGGTCACCACATCCTGCCCTGGCGTGGTGCGCAAGGTCGGGACGAAGGCCAATGGACGAATGTTGATTTCCTGCCCGTCCACTTGGCGATCATGGGGGTGGTATTGCATGACGGCGGCGACATAGCGGTAACCGAGGTCGTTGAAGCCGTTTTTGTGCTGGATCTTCAACTGCAAGGCCATCAACGGTAACTGCCCCCGTAGCTGATTGGCGTAGAGCATTTGTCGTGTCTTGGACTGTATGGGGTCCGTCAGCAGTTTCTGTTTGATCAGCGCCGGATAGTGCTCGCCAATGTCCAGCGCCTCGATGATGCCCTTGAGGTAGTTGAAGGACAGCCATTGCGGAGCCGGACCGCCGTTGTAGTGCACGCTCGCCTGGCCGGTCGGCAGGCCGGTCAAGTTGTCCAGCGCCAGGTCTATCAGGCTGCGGCGGGTAATGTCGTTGGCGACGGGAAACACGAAGGTGCCCCAGACCACCGGGCTTTCGATGCTGATCTCGACCTTGTCCAGATTCAGGTGAAAGCCCTTTTTTTCGGCCGGGATCCGCGCGCGCAGTTGTTCGCGGGAATAGTCGCGTATGGGGGGAATATCGTCACCGAACGTGCGGCCGTGGTTTTGCGTTTGCAGTTCGGCCAGGTCAATTACGTAGCGGCTGTACAAGGACACGTCGCGGTCGGACGCGCCGGCCATCCAATCGGGCAACTGGCTATGTATCTGGCGGATACTGGACAGCGTGTCGTCATTCAATTCTTCAATGCCCGGTATTATGCGGGTCATGGTGGGACGGGGCAGGCTGGTTTCGGATGGCCTGCCAGCGTCCACCATGCCGAGGTCATCGATGGCTTCTATCTGCAACTCGATCAGTGTGCAGGCCTGATGATCGAAAAAGTTGCCGCTCGGTTCGTACAACCGCCACTGCAAGGTCATGTCGGATTGTTGCAGATTCAGCCAGGCCGGTAGTTGTTCGCCCAATTGCTCCAGCGAATCGAACTTCTCGTAACCGTTCACCACCGAGTGCGTGAGGATCAGCGAGCGTCGGTCGTGCTCGCCGATCAGTACCGCCATGCCGGTCATGCTGCTGTGGGCGGGCTGGTCGCCCTGGCGCAGCTCGATGCCGATCAGGTAAGCCCGGCTCTTGTAGAGGTCTTGTGCCTGGCGTTCGGTCTTGTCCGGAAAATGAAACAAGTTCCTGGCCATGCTGCAATCGTGCGCGTCCCAATCATCCTTCGTCGTGAGGTTCCACACTTTACGCAACGAGTGGGAGAGCGCCTGCCAGCGAGGGCCGTTGTTGTTGCTGGAGGTGTTCCAGTAGTTCAGTTGCTCCTCCTGGAACGCGGTGAACAGCAGGCCTGCCAGTTCATTGATCAGGCGGGCGATACCATCGATTTTCACCGGTAAATGCACAGCGGGTTGGGCGTCCGGCTGCAGACTGAGAAAGTGTTCACCGTCGAGGTAGACCACCGGTTTGACCGCCAGCGTCTGACGGGCCAAAACGCTTGTCAGTGATTCGGCGTAGGGCTGAATCGCTTGCACGCTGTCTGCGGTGACGACGCGGCGCGGAGTGACCACCATTGCCAGGTCCGGATCGATATTCAGTGTCGGGTACTGCTCTTTGAGCACCGAGCGCAGGATCGCCGTAGCGACTTCGCGCGTGGAGGGGCCTGTGGTCAGTTGAGTGAGCAGCTCATAAGTGCTGGGCGGGCGGTTATTGGCCAGAGCAGGCGAGTTGGGTGAGTCAGTGGGCATTGGCAATTCCTTGGTCGCGATCCGGCCTGGGCCGAACGGCGTAAAGGGTGCCAAGGTAAGGGCTGTTGGCGCGGGGAAGGCGGTAGATACTTGCGACGGGTGACATACCCGCTCCGCAGCCGGGAGCGGGTATGCGCAGGTGTGCTCAGGTGCCTGACTTGATTTTGGTCCAGGCCCGGGTTCGGGCGCGCTCGGCTTTGCTGTCCAGCGGTTTCAAGGTGTAGAGCGTTGCCATCGCCGCTTCGGTCGGATACAGGTTGGGGTTGTTGCGAATCGCCGGGTCTACCTGTTCGGTGGCGTCCTTGTTCGGGTTGGGGTAGCCGACGAAATCGCTGATCGGTGCGATCACCTGGGGTTGCAGCAGGTAGTTGATGAAGGTGTAGGCGTCCTGTGGGTTCTTCGCGCCTTTGGGAATGGCGAGCATATCGAACCAGATCGGCGCGCCTTCCTTGGGCAGGCGCATGTCCACGGTCACGCCATTCTTGGCGTCCTTGGCGCGGTTGGCGGCCTGGGAGAAGCTGCCGGAATAGCCTACGGCTACACAGATGTCGCCATTGGCGATGTCGGCCATGTACTTGGAGGAGTGAAAGTAGGTGATGTAGGGACGGATCTTGAGCAGCAGCGCTTCGGCATTTTCATAATCCTTGGGGTTGTTGCTGTTGGGGTCCAGGCCCAGGTGTTGCAGGGCCAGGGGCAGGATTTCCGAGGGCGAGTCGAGCAACGCGACACCGCATTGCTTGAGCTTGCTGATGTTCTCTTCCTTGAAGATCAGGTCCCAGCTGTTCACCGGCGCGTTGGCGCCCAGCGCAGCCTTGACCTTGTCGGGGTTGAAGCCGATGAGGATGGTGCCGTACATGTAAGGCACGGCGAATTTATTGCCGGGGTCGTTGGCCTCGATCAGCTTCATCAGCTTGGGATCAAGGTGGTTCCAGTTGGGCAACTGGCTGCGGTCCAGGGGCTGGAACACGCCCGCCTCGATCTGCTTGGCCAGGAACACGTTGGACGGCACCACCACGTCATAGCCGGAGTTGCCGGTCAGCAGCTTGGCCTCCAGGGCTTCGTTGGTGTCGAAGATGTCGTAGATCAGCTTGATCGACGGGTTCTGCGCCTTGAAGTCTTCCAGCGCCTTGGGGGTGATGTAGTCGAACCAGTTGTAGACCCGCAGGGTTTTTTCTTCGGCGTGGGCCGCGCCGCTGAGGACGGCTGCGCAGAGGGCAAGTGACTTGAGCATGTTCATTGGGCTGCTTCCTCAAAACCTTCGAGAACGTTGACGGCATTGATGCCGATTTCTTCCACCGCGTAACCGCCTTCCATCACGAACAGCGTTGGCCGGCCCAGGCGGGCGATGCGTGCGCCCATCGCCAGGTAATCCGGGCTGTCGAGTTTGAACTGCGAGATGGGGTCGTCCTTGAACGTGTCCACACCGAGCGACACGACGAGGATGTCGGCGCCGTAGCGCTCGATTTCCCTACAGGCCTGGTCCAGCGCCGCGCTCCAGGATTCCCAGCCGGAGCCCGCCGGCAACGGGTAATTGAAGTTGAAGCCTTCTCCGGCGCCTTCTCCCAACTCGTCGGCATAGCCGAGGAAAAACGGAAACTCTGCCTCCGGGTGGCCATGAATCGAGGTGAACAACGCGTCGCGGCGCTCGTAGAAAATCGATTGGGTGCCGTTGCCGTGGTGGTAGTCGACGTCGAGGATCGCGACCTTTTCATGGCCCTGATCGAGAAAGGCCTGGGCGGCGATGGCCGCATTGTTGAGGTAGCAATAACCGCCCATCAGGTCGCTGGCGGCGTGGTGTCCCGGCGGACGGCACAGGGCAAACGCCGCTGGCGCTCCGGTCTGGATCGCCTGCTGCGCGGTCAGTGCCACCTGGGCGGCGCTGTAGGCCGCCTGCCAGGTCCCGGCGGTGATGGGCGCGCCGCCGTCGAAGCTGTAGTAACCGAGTTGGCCATGCAGGCTGGTGGGCAATACCTGGCGCAAGGTACGGGCGGGCCAGGTGTAGGGCAGCAGGTCGCCCTCCTGGCCGAAGACGGTCCAGCGTTCCCAGGCGCCTTTGAAGAAGTCCAGGTAGGCCTGGGAGTGAACGCGTGCCAAGGGCGCCAGGCCGAAGTCATGAGGTGCGCGCACGGGCCCCAGTTCGCGGTCCTTTACCCGCTGCAACACGTGGTCGGCGCGGGAGGGCATTTCGAAACAGGGCATCAATTGCCCGTCCATCAATTCGCAACGGCCGTGGTGCAGGTGATGATCGTCCGAGTAGATCGTCAGCATATTGTTGTTCTCTCAGGCATTGGGCGGTGCCTTGCAGTGTTGCCTCACCGGCGCGGCAAGAGAACGGCAGGAGCGGCCAAAAGGGGATAAATACGGCCAACTGCGCTGTCCATTATTCGCCCGGCCGTCGGGGCTTATGGTCGGAACTGACTCGGCGCAACGCCGCTCCAGCGCACGAAGGCATGCCGGAAACTCGCGGTTTCACTGAAACCCAGTTGCTCGGCAATACGGTGGATGGGCATCACGTCGTCGGCCAGCCACTGCTTGGCCTGTTCGAAGCGCAGCTCATCAAGCAGTTCCTGGTAGCTGCTGCCCAGGCCATGCAAGTGGCGGCGCAAGGTGCGCGGCGAGCAGTTCAATTGCTCGGCCAGCCTGTCCAGCCCCGGCGCGGCGTGCAGTTGCGTGGTCAGCAGGTGACGCACCCGGCCCAGCCACGCCTGGCGTCCGGTGAACTCGGTGTTTTGCTTGCGGCAGCGCTCGGCCATGGCGCGATGGGTGATGGCATCGGCCAGGGGCAACGGTTGGTCGAGCCACTGACGGTCGAAGGCAAAGGCGTTGCTGCCGGCCTGGAACTGCAACGGACAGGCGAAGCGTTCGCCATAACGCGCCCTGTAGGCCGGCGCAGGGTAATCGAAGCGCGCCCCCAGCAGCGGCAATGGGCGACCGAGCAGGTCGTCGCAGATGACTTTGAGCGATACCAGGCACAACTCGATATTGAATGCGGCCAGGGCCGGGTCTTCGCGGTAATCACAGGCGGTGAACCAGACCTGCTGGCCGTCGTCCTCAAGGCTCAACTCGAAAAGTGTTCCCAGCAGCGCCGGGTAGCGCAGGGCGAGGCGTAAAGCGTCACCGAAGGTGGCACTGGTGAGCAGTGCATAACCCAGCATGCCGTAGGCCGACACATGCATGCGCTGCCCCAATTCCAGGCCAATGTCCTGGCGCAGGGCCACGGCATTGGCGCAGACCTGCATTTCCTGGCGAGTGGTGATGCGTGTATCGGGCTGGTGCAGGTCTGCACCCGCAATGCCGCTGCCGGCCAGCAGCACCTCGGGGCTTACGCCTTGGGTGCTGAAGGCCTCGAGCACCAACGAGACGGCGTTAAGGGTAGTCAGGTGCGAGTGCAGCATGGGGCCAATCCCTGCAATGGTTGCCTGGACAGAGCAATTCCCATGCCGTGGGCACCGGCCGATCAGAGGTTGAAGAACAGCCGCCGGGCCTGTTGCAGGTTGATTTCGCTACGGTAGTAATCAAGTCGTTGCTGTGAGTCCAGCCCGTTGAGGGGCTCCGCATCCACGCCCAGGTTGCGCTGTGCGGGCGTTTTCAAGCGTGCGGAAATAAACGCCTTGGCCGGCGTCCAGGACGTGGAATAGTGAAAGTGGGCATACCAGAGGACGTCATGGGTGACGCGGTCGGTGATGGTGTACTCATCCAGATAGTCGGAATTGATGCTCTTGATCCGACGTCGATTAACGGTTTTCTTGAGGGTTATCTCGCGGCGCTGCTGGAGCCATTCCACAGCGGGGATGGTGGGTGGCTGCTCCTTGATCATTCGCAGCATGTGCCGGGTGGCCTCTTGATAGAGTTCGGCCGTGGTCTCCTTGAGTTTTCGACTGAGGATGGCCGCGGAACGTTGCTGGTCGACGGTGATGCGCGGCTGTGACAAGGCATGTTCAATGGCTTGATCGGTCTCTTCCAGCAACAGCGCATGCTGGTGATACAGATACTCGACGCCGATGGCGGTACGTGTAGGCTTTTTCGCTTGCTCGTCGGCGCGATCCTTGAACGCCTTCAGGCCGTCGAGAAAAGCCTGGGCCTTATCGAGGGAGACCTGGATATCCGGCGCCGCGGGTGGCGATTCCGGCGGCGTGGTAATGCGCTGGACCCACAAGCCCTGATCCTTTTGATGGTAGGTCGCGATGACTTGTTGCGTGATGGGCGACTTGATGTCCACCAGGTCGGTTTCAAGCCCGACGGAGTTCAATCGCGGCTCGCCAATCAACATGCCGTTATAGCGGGTGTGGATGAATTTCTTCTTGGCTGTGGGCGGTGTGGGTGGCGGTGTGGGGCGGTTTCTGAGGGCGTCGCGGTCCAGATGCAACTGCGCCAGTTGCGCCTGGGTGTCCTTGGCATAGTTGCGCATTTTCTTGCGCAGGGTTTCCAGCTGTTCGGGGATGATGGCGTCGGCAAAGTCTTGCGGCAGGTCCTCCAGACGCTCATTGATGACCGTAAATTGCTCGATCAAGCTGGCCAGCGCTTCGATACGTTCATCCAGGCGGGCTTCGCTGCGTTCATACAAGGTGTCCCGTACGGCCTGCACCGCGATGTCGGCGGTGTTGACGATCTTGTCCAGGGCCGCCCAAGCCTCAGGCGCATCGACGAGCGAGGCCTCGGTCAGGCACAGGTTACGTGACAGGGTCACCTGCAAGGCCCGGAGGTCATCGCTGGTGTAGAGGGGTAAGCGCTTTTTCCGCTCCTGGATCTGGCGCAAGCCTTCCGATGGCAATTGGCGCAGATGCTCGAAGCGCGATTGCACGTAATCCAGGCGTTCGATCATGTCCTGGTTCATGTCGGTCAGCTGTCGCGCCCCTTCGATATGGCGCTCCTGAGGAGCCCGGGCCTGCTGTTCGATTTGATCCAGTACCTTGCGAAAGACCGGCGTGAAGGTGCGCTGGGCCTCGCTGATACCGGCTTCGGATAAATCCAGTTGCGCGTTCAAATAGGCCATGGCCCTGGGCCGATAGTCCGGGAAGGGGTCAAAGACATTCAGTTGCTTGAGGTCTTGCAGCGCCGTTTCATAGTCCGAACGCTGGGTGTGGAGCTTTTGCAGATAGAGCTGGCGCTTGGCGTCGGCAGAGGTACCGGGCGCGTCGGTCATCTCGGTGTGGGCTTGTTGCAACTCAAGCGATAGAGACTTTTTGGTTTTCTCGAACGCTTGCAGTTTGTCGCGCATCTGCGTGGCTTTCTCCGTGGCCTGAAGGCTGGCCCGCCTGATTGCGCGCTTGGGACCACCGCCCCGCAGGCGCAGCCGGGTATCGATAAACCATTGGCCTGCAGCATTGTGGAGCAGCGTCGGGCCGCTGCGTTCTGGTCGGACCGAATCTATGATGACCACCGGCTCGTCCGGCTGCGCCGATACCTCGAACCAGCGTGTGCCGACGGGTACGTAGTACTTCTGTCCCGAACGGTAGAGGTGCTGGTAGGTGCCGGTTTCGGTGATGGCATCGCCCAGGTTCTCAGGCGCCTGCACGTTGAAACTGTCCAGTACGGTGTCCAGTTGTTCGGGCAGGCGGTTGACGGCGCCACTGATGTTCATTGAAGAAATGTGGTCGGCAGACAGGTCGAGTGATGGGGCGGTGGCGAGCTGCTTGACCACCATCTTTTTAACCGGCTGTTCCGGTTTGTGCGCATCAGCGTGGGGTTTGCTGGTGGGTGGATGGCGTGTGGCGATATGCAGCGTGATCGCCAGGCCGAGGTTGAGCAGGACGTCGGTGAGCGCCGCCCATTGCGCAGGTTTGTCCTGCTGCTGTTCGGCGTCGACGAACTGTTGCAGTTGGTCAACGATTTGCCAGATCCACGCGGCGGTGCCCAGCGTCGGACTGAGGAAGGGCAGCACGGCATTGAGCAGGCTCCAGCCGGCCCTTTTGAGGGTTGCCCAGCGGCTTTCGGCGTTGGACACCGACTCGCGATCAGCCAGGGTGATCAATGCCTGGGCATTGGCAGTGAACAGCGTGTCAAGCAGGTCATCGTTCAGCACCGGTGTGGCCAGCGCCATAGGGCCGCTCAGGGTCCACATCTTATCGGGCTCCACCAGATAGTCAGCGACGGCCCAGGGTGAGGGCATGTCGCCTGGGAAAACGTAGTTGGTGTAATCCTCGCGTACCTCATCGGGCAGCCAGGCCAGTACCGAGTTGCGCAGTTCCGGCGACTGCGCCACGGCATAGATCAGGTTGGCGGGCGAGGCGTATTGAACCAGCGGCGGGTTGAACAACGGGCGGTAGAGCAGGCAGGGGCCGGCAGCGAGATCCTGCGGGCCAATCACGTACATGTTTGCCACCACGTCGTAGCTTGCATCCCGGCGGCGTGTGGGCGCAAAGGCCAGTTGACGCATGACAATGGCTTGGCCATCCACTTTGCGCGCGTGGGCATCGATTTCCATCAGCGCGGTAATGTAGCGGTACCCCTGCTCATTGATCCCGTCCCGCTGCTGAAGCTTGCTCTGCAGCGCCATCATGGGTAGCTGGACGCGCATATGTTGGGTGTATAGATTCTTGCGGCGGGCAGACTCCTGGCGGATATCCAGTAACTTGGTCTTGATCAGCTCGGGGTACGTCTCGCCGATATTGACCTGCTGGATGATTTGCTCCGCGTAGTCGACCGTCATCCAGGCGGGCAACGTTGCAGCGTTATCCCATTGAATCGTTTTGTTGCCCAAGGGCAGCGCGATCAGGTTTTGCAGGGCCAGCTCCACGAATGTGAAGGTGGCGGTGTCGTAGGCCCCCGGCACGGTGAAGGAGCCCCAAGTCACCAGGCTTTTGACCTGCACGCGGATTTTTGCAAAAGCCAGATGCTGGGCATCTGGATGCTCCAGGAGGATCTGGTCCTTGATCTGGTCCAAAGCGTACTGCTCGATGCTCGGGATATCGTCCAGGTAGGACGCTCCGGCACTCGCGCTGTTGAGAGCGGCAAGATCCTTCAGGTGGCGGGCGTAGTTGTTCAGGTCACTGGTGGAGGCGGTGCGCAGCCAGTCGGGTAAGGCATCGCGGTACCACTCAAGGCCCGGCCCTTTTGACGCGGAGGTGTCATCCGGCCCCGGGCTCGAGTTCAAGGCGTTATTGATCGTGTCAGGGCTGCTCTGGCGCAAGTCCGAAAAATCCATGGCGCCGACAGCGTCAACCTGCTGGGCAATGAATACGCAGGCCAGATGATCAAAAAAATTGCCTTCGGGCTCGAATAAACGCCAGTTGAGCGAAGCGCGGTTTGTCGGTGGCCCAAGGTGGTCCGACAGCGATTCGCCCAAGAGCTCCAGAGAGTCGAACTTCTCGTAACCCTTAAGCAGTGAGTAACTGAGGATGTGCGTGCGTCCCTGGTGCTGGCCCGACAGCACCGCGATCTTCAGCGGTTTAAAGCGGTTGCCTGTCTGTTCGATTTGGATGAGGCAGGCTTTGCTCGCATAGGGATCTTCGATTTGTCGGGTGGCACGGTCGGGGAAGTGAAACAGTCTGCGGGCCATGGCGTGGTCAGTTTCATCCCATGCCTCGACGTCTTGGGCATCCCAACCATTACGCAGGGTGTTGGACAGCTCCTGCCAGCGCGGGCCTTTGGCGTTGCTCTCGTTCCAGAAGTCGACCAGGCGCGCCTGAAAGGCGCTCAGCATCACCGGGGCTCGGGTGTTGAGGATTTTTGCAATGTCAGTCATGCGCACGGGCAAATGCACAGGGGGCTCGGTGAGCGGTTGCCGCGTGAGAAAGTGTTCGCCTTCGATGCACAGTGCAGGTACTGCCAGTACCGCCTGGCGAGCCAGCAGGTCGCTGAGCGCGTGATACTCGGGCGGCCCGGCAACGATTTCATCGTCGCGGAGCGTCCAGGTGGGGGTACCCATCAGGGTGCTGTCAGGGTCGATGCTCAGGGTCGGATATTGCTCGTTCAGCGCCTGGCGCAACAGCTCGCTGGCGGCTTCTCTGAAGGACGGTCCCTCATAGAATTGAGCGATCAGCTCCCGTGTCGGGTCGCTGCTGCGGGGTTGCTCCTGGGCGGTGGAAGTTGAAGAGGTCATGAGGTGTTCCTGTCGTGCCGGTGGATGGAAACAACCCGAGATACAGGCTCGGGTTTTCCATGCTAGGCACCGTCGGGACAGGGACGGGGGTGACTATGTATCGTCGCTCAACTCAGCTCGGCACACAGGTCCAGTTCGACCAGGCGGCGAATCTCGGCGTTGGGCAGGCCTGCGCCGATCAAGGCATTGAGCTTGCCGAACGCGGCTTCGCGGGTCATGCCGCCACCGGACAGCACACCCACGCCGCGCAAACGGCTGCCGGCTTCGTACACATCCAGTTCCACGCCGCCTTCATGGCATTGGGTGATTGCCACCACCACCACGCCCTGATCCTGAGCACGCTGCAGGCTGGCGAGGAACGCTGGGTTATCGCTGGGCCCGGTGCCGCTGCCGAAACATTCCAGCACCAGCGCCTGGATACCGCTGTCGACCAGCGCATCCAGTTGCGCTGCGGCGATGCCCGGTACCAGCGGCAACACGCCGACATTGGCCAGGGCCTTGGGCTGGCGGTAGTCCAGGGCGGCGGGCAGCGCTTCGGCCTTGGCCACACCGCCGTTGCGCTGCAACGCGGCAAACGGATGGCGACCAAAGCTGCGGATCTTCGCGCAGCGGGTCGGGGCCATCAGCGCGCCGTGGAAGTACAGGTGCACACCGGGTGCCAGGCCTTCGCCCAATGCCAGCAGGGCACCGCTGACGTTTTCCCAGGCATCGCTGTCGGGGACGCCGGCAGGCAACATTGAGCCGGTGAACACCACCGGCGCCGGCAAGCCCAGCAACTGGAAGCTCATGGCTGCCGCGCTGTAGGCCAGGGTGTCGGTGCCATGCAGGATCAATACGGCGTCGCAGCCGTCATCCACGGCCTCGACCACGGCGGTGCGCAGGCGCTGCCAGTAGGCGGGGGTCATGTTGGCGCTGTCGATCAGCGGGGACATTTCCTGGAAGCGCCAGGCGGGTACTGACACATTGGCGAGCTGTTCGCGCATGCGCGCTTCAAACCCGGATGCGGGTGCCAGGCCACTGGCGCTGGCTTGCATGCCGATGGTGCCGCCGGTGTAGAGCACCATGATGGTGTTAGCTGGTTGCATCAAAGAATCTCCTGAACGAAAAACGCCGCCGGGCCCAGAGCATGCCCAAGGCCGGGCGGCGTGTCATCTGTCTACGCTCAGCGTTGCACTTGAGCGTTCAGTTCAGCCGTTGGGGCCGCTTGCGGTTTTACCGGATTGGCCGGCCAGGCCTTGCGGTCCAGGTCCAGGTCAGGGAACTGGCTGGAGTCGAACACCGGGGTCTTGATGCCTGCCGCGCGCTGGTTGTCGTAGTCATTCAGGATGCGCATGGCAATCTTGAACAGGAACGCCAGGGCGAACAGGTTGACGAACGCCAGCATGGTCATGGTGATGTCAGCGAAGGCGAACACGGTGCTCAGGTTCTCGATCGAACCCCAGAAAATCAGCACCAGCACCAGCGCGCGGTAGCCCATCAGCACCTTGCGGTTGTTACCCACCAGGAAGCGCAGGTTGCTCTCGCCGAGGTAGTAGTTGTACATGATCGAGGTGAACACGAACAACGCCAGGGCCACCGAGATAAACATGCGGCCCCAATCCCCCACTACAGCCGCCAGGGAGTTCTGGGTCAGGGCAATGCCGTCGCCTTCAAAGCCTGGGGTGTAGAAGCCGGAGAGCAGGATCAGCAACGCGGTGCAGGTGCAGATCACGAAGGTGTCGAGGAATACGCTGAACGCCTGGACCACGCCTTGGGCGATCGGATGTTCTACCGAAGCGACTGCGGCCACGTTAGGCGCACTGCCCAGGCCGGCTTCGTTGGCGAACACGCCGCGTTTCACACCCATGATGATCGCACTGCCTACCAGGCCACCGAAGGCTTGGTCCAGGCCGAAGGCGCTTTTGACGATGGTCGCGAGCATGGCCGGGACGTGGTCGAATTGCAGCACGATCACATAGAGGGTCACGGCAATGTAGACCAGGGTCTTGACCGGCACCAGCAGGTCGGCGATCGAGGCGATGCGCTTGATCCCGCCGATGAACACCAGGCCCAGCAATGCCGCCAGGGCCAGGCCGGTGTAGGTGGTGTCGAGGCCGAAAGCGTTGTTCAGCGAGTGGGTCACGGCATGGGCTTGCAGGCCGTTGAAGGCAAAGCCGAAGGTCACCAGCAGCAGGAACGCCATGACCATCCCCAGCCAGCGCTTCTGCAAACCGTGCTGGATGTAATAGGCCGGGCCGCCACGGTAGGTGCCTTCAGCGTCAGTGCGCTTGTACAACTGGCCGAGGGAGCACTCGATAAAGCTTGAAGACATGCCCACCAGCGCGGTGACCCACATCCAGAACACGGCACCCGGGCCACCCAGGGTCACGGCAATGCCGACACCCGCGATGTTACCGGCACCGACGCGGCCGGCCAGGCTGAGCATCAGCGCCTGGAACGAGCTGAGCTGGTCGGAGCTGTTTTTCAGGCTGTCGCGAAACACCGAAAACATGTGGAAAAAGTGACGCAATTGAACGAAACGCGAGCGGATCGTGAAATAACCGCCGAGCCCGACAATGAGCACGATCAGTACTTTCCCTGAGAGGAAGTCGTTGATGACTTCGAGCATGGAGTGTTCCTCGCTGATTTTTCTAATGGCAAACGCAGGACGGTCCTACCCGTCGCATCGCACCAGGCAGTGCGCGACGGTTCGACCCCAATCCTTTTGCGGGTGTTGTTATTCATGCGCTTTCGCGTGTATCCGGGCCTCGTTACCGACGGCCGCAGACGCGAAGAGGGGCGGCACTATACCTAGGCGAACGTGATCCGTCTGCTCGGGCTGATTAAAGGTTTCAGCCGCACTGTTACAGGCAAGGAGGGGCTACGGGGCGATATTGGATTTTTTATGGGCGTCATTTCACAACCTTGAGGCAAAAAAAAGGGCCTGAAGAACGAGCCTTCAGGCCCTCAAAAGGTGAGAGGTGTCTAGTCCCTCAACCTGGTGAGCGGTGCAACAAACGCTTAGGCCTTCAGCGGGACCAAGCGTGGAGCGATCATATTCTCGGGGCGCAGGATGTCGTCGAGCATGGCGTCGTCGAGCAAGCCTTCTTCGCGCACCAGTTCCAGCACGCCGCGGCCGCTTTCGAGGGCGATACGTGCGATGCGTGTGGCGTTTTCATAGCCGATGTACGGGTTCAGCGCGGTGACCAGGCCGATGGAGTGCTCCACCAGCTCGCGGCAGCGGGCTTCGTTGGCGGTGATGCCGACGATGCAGTGCTCGCGCAGCATGTCCATGGCGCGTTGCAGCAGGCGGATCGAGTCGAAGATCTTGAAGGCGATCAGTGGCTCCATCACGTTCAACTGCAGCTGGCCGCCTTCGGCTGCCATGGTCAGGGCCAGGTCGTTACCGATGACTTGGAACGCCACCTGGTTGACCGCTTCCGGGATTACCGGGTTGACCTTGCCGGGCATGATCGAGCTGCCTGGCTGGCGCGCCGGCAGGTTGATCTCGTTGATGCCGGTGCGTGGGCCACTGGACAGCAGGCGCAGGTCGTTGCAGATCTTCGACAGCTTCACGGCGGTGCGCTTGAGCATGCCGGAGAACAGCACGAAGGCGCCCATGTCGGAGGTGGCTTCGATCAGGTCGGCAGCCGGGACCACGGGCTGGCCGCTGATAACGGCCAGGCGTTGTACGGCCAGGGCCTGGTAACGCGGGTCGGCGTTGATGCCGGTACCGATGGCGGTGCCGCCCAGGTTCACTTCGGTCAGCAGCTCTGGCGCCAGGGTTTTCAGGCGGGCCAGGTCTTCGCCGAGAGTGGTGGCGAAGGCGCGGAATTCCTGGCCGAGGGTCATCGGCACGGCGTCTTGCAGTTGGGTGCGGCCCATTTTCAGTACGTGGCTGAACTCCACGCCCTTGGCGGCGAACGCCTGGATCAGGCTGTCGAGGCTGGCCAGCAGCGCGTCATGGCCCAACAGCAGACCCAGGCGGATCGCGGTCGGGTAGGCGTCGTTGGTCGACTGCGCCATGTTCACGTCGTTGTTGGGGTGCAGGTATTGGTACTCGCCCTTGTTGTGGCCCATGGCCTCCAACGCGATGTTGGCGATGACTTCGTTGGCATTCATGTTGGTTGAAGTGCCAGCGCCGCCTTGAATCATGTCCACCACGAACTCTTCGTGGAAATCGCCGCGGATCAGACGGGCACAGGCTTCGCTGATGGCAGCGTGCTTGGCTTCGCTGAGCTGGCCCAACTCGCGGTTGGCGTCAGCTGCGGCTTGTTTGACCATTGCCAGGCCGACCACCAATTTCGGGTAATGCGAAATCGGAACGCCCGAGAGGCGGAAGTTATTCACCGCTCGCAGGGTCTGGATGCCGTAATACGCTTGGGCGGGTACTTCGAGTACGCCAAGCAGGTCTTTTTCTGTGCGGAATGATGCAGCGGAGGACATGACGGAAATCATCTCGATATGGACCCGGAACAGGCCGGAACGCTGCGAATGCTAGGCCTGTAGGAAATTTTGGGCCAATGCTGTTAAACACTGGCCTATGCATAAACGGCATAATGCAAGTGTGACCCGGCTATCATGGCGGGCGTGTGTGCCAAAATGGTGCGTATCCGTGGGAGGCAGTGATGAACCTTGAGAGCAAATGGCTGGAAGACTTCAGCGCCCTGGCGGCGACTCGCAGCTTTTCCCAGGCGGCGGAGCGGCGGTTTGTTACCCAGCCGGCGTTCAGCCGACGTATCCGCAGCCTTGAGGCCGCACTGGGCCTGACCCTGGTCAACCGCTCGCGCACGCCGGTTGAACTGACGGCGGCCGGGCAACTGTTCCTGGTCACCGCGCGCACCGTGGTCGAACAACTCGGTGAAGTGCTGCGCCATTTGCATCACCTGGAAGGCGGGCAGGGCGAAGTCATGCAAGTGGCCGCTGCCCACTCCCTGGCATTGGGTTTCTTCCCGCGCTGGATCGCGCAATTGCGCAACGAAGGCCTGAACATCGCCACACGGCTGGTCGCCACCAACGTCGGTGACGCCGTGCATGCCCTGCGCGAAGGCGGTTGCGATTTGATGTTGGCCTTCTACGACCCGGATGCGGCGATGCAGATGGACGCCGAAATCTTCCCTTCGCTGCACTTGGGCAACACCGAAATGCTCCCCGTGTGTGCGGCCGGTGCGGATGGCAAGCCGCTGTTCGATCTGGAAGGCGAGGGCAGTGTGCCGCTGCTGGCCTACAGCGCCGGCGCGTTCCTCGGCCGTTCGGTGCATCTGCTGCTGCGCCAGCGGGCCCTGCGCTTTACGACGGTTTACGAAACCGCCATGGCCGACAGCCTCAAAAGCATGGCCCTCGAAGGCTTGGGCATCGCCTGGGTGCCACAACTGAGCGTGCGCGCCGAACTGGCCCGAGGCGAACTGGTGGTCTGCGGCGGGCCGCAATGGCATGTGCCGCTGGAAATTCGGCTGTATCGCTGTGCGTTGGTGCGCAAGGCGAATGTGCGGTTGTTGTGGCGTAAGTTGGAAGGTGGGGCGGCCAACCCTGCCGCCTGAAACAGTGAAAGCCGCCATGGTTTGGCCTTCGCTCCTGTTGGCCGGACAGCCGCGCTAATCAGTCGAACTGACTGAGATAAGTTTTAATGAGCGCTCTGTTCTTATCACTGAAGCGATGACTGGCTGTGCGATAAGGTGAGTCCTCATCGAACGGTCGCATAGTTGTTTCGCTCCACCAACCATCGTAGATAATTTCTCCTGCATCATGCTCTGCGCCGAGCATGTGGCCTATTTCGTGTGCGGTTATTCGGTATTCAACTGTTGACGCTATTGCAAACTGCCCTCCAGTACGATCAGCGACACCTAGGATAGAACTTGCAACGACGGGGTGATAAGTGAGTAGTGTGAACTTATCAAGTGGTGAAGTAGATTGAGATGTTCTTTTCAGGAATTGGGTGACTGCTTCTTTCCAACGGTGAATGGCATCGTCATGCGATTTCGACATGTAGTTGAAGGTGTACAGTTCGGGGGCGATCTCCTTTTCTATTTCAATTAACTCAACCTTGCGGCCTGAGATGTTTTCAAGTTCAGTCGCCAGCCAGGAGAAGAAAGCTTCTTTTGCTGTGGAAGCTGTGGGTGAACTGAAGAAAAATTTGAATAATAGATCGGACGCTCTTACGGGAAGGCGCCCGTTCAGGTCCTGGTGAAGAATGAAATGCAGTTTGATGGGTTGTAATGAGGTGGGCTTGCTTTTTGGAGTTACCACCGGTAGTTGGGATTTTTTCCATCTTTCCAATGCGGGAATAGCATGATTTTGTACGGTGTCGGTGAAAAATAAAAAAGCTGTGTAGTCCAGGCTATAACGGGGCTGGAAGTGATGGGGGTCTGTCGTCGTTACCACGGGGCGGTCTGTCTGTGACCAGATATAAGTGACGTCTTGTTTATGTTGGTCGATCAGCCGTTGGATGTGCTCGCTGAAAAACTCAGGGTCAATTGAGAAAGACGTAAGGCAAATGCTCTGTTCATCCATTACACCACGACGGGTCAAGTCTATGAGGAGGCCTTGCTGCCGCAACGCGATGCAGGATCGCAGAGGCGGGTGTGGTGCGTTAGGGTTTATCAGGTGAGTTGCCAGATAAGTTTTCAGCAGGGCGATAGAGTCAAACTGCTGTATTTTTAAACCGGGGATATACAGTACGCAGGGATTCAGGTCGTCAGTGTGATTTTCAGGCTTTCGTGTAATCAGAAACGCACCGATGAGCGGGATATCGGCGGCGTACTCCATTTGAGTAAGCGACAGCCTGTAGAAATAATCTTTAGGCGTTATATTGAGATGCGCAAGGCGTAGGAGCAAATCTACACTCTCTAAGTTTAGTGAGTTATCCTCTGCTCTTACCATGTTTGCACACTGTAGCTGAGTGGCCATTAGGCTGGCCATGTACTCTTTATTAGTGATGGGGTAGGCTTCGTGTTCAGCGCACCAGAAATTGTCTATACGATCCAAAAAAAACTGGATGCCCTGTAGCTCAAATATTGCCTTCTCGACGGCCCGCTGGAACGCGGGCGGGAATTTGTACAGGGCCTCATTTTTATAGCAATAAAAGTCACAGGTTTTGTCGTAAGTGGTCAAGGGGGTATTGATAAATATGATGGATTCAAAAACATGGATGAGCGTGTTCCGGCTCGGTGTTGGCATTTGAGGTAATGGCGCTTGTGGAGGCAGATAAAAAATCTCATCCAGCGTTTCGCCGTTCAAGAAGGGCGTGATGGCGTTTTTCAAAAAATCGAATGCCTCTGGCACAAAATTCAATGATCGACTGATTGTATGTTTTGCGTTTTCGTACAGCCTTTCCAGCATAAATGCCGGCCAGGGGGCGCTCATCGTCGTAATATGCGCAGGTGAGGGGAGGGGGGGTAATACTTGTTTGGGTTCAGTCATGGTGGCAATCCTTAATTATTTATGTAGTTGTGCACGTCGACTTGCACAGTCGTTATCGATAATAAGGATTGTGTTGTTGGTTTTCGCCAAGATGAGTAGCCAAGTGCTGTAGTGCCTTTCTTCAAATCTTGAATAAAAGCTAAAAAACAGGCGAAGATGTTTTGCTTGATCATGCTGTTTGGTTTGTTGATCTTTGAGTCAGGAGCGAAGGTTTTAACAATGCGGGACAGATGGTCATTCTCAGGGGCTGTTTATCCGAATTATTACGGTATACTGCGCGGCCTTCGGCCGGTCCAACCGGCCTTAATTCGTACACCAAGCCACGCCGGATTTCCCGCGTGGCTTGTTGTTTTTTGACGCGCCTGCGGGCGCCCAGAGAGAAGAGGCACGACGATGAGTGCATTGGTTGGCGTGATCATGGGCTCCAAGTCCGATTGGTCCACCCTTAGCCACACCGCCGATATGCTGGAAAAACTCGGCATTCCGTATGAAGTGAAAGTGGTCTCTGCCCACCGCACCCCGGATTTGCTGTTCCAGTATGCCGATGAAGCAGAATCCCGTGGCATCGAGGTGATCATCGCCGGTGCCGGCGGCGCAGCGCACCTGCCGGGCATGTGTGCAGCCAAGACTCACCTGCCAGTGCTTGGCGTACCGGTGCAGTCGGCAATGCTCTCGGGCGTGGATTCGCTGTTGTCCATCGTGCAGATGCCGGCCGGTATCCCGGTGGCCACCCTGGCGATCGGCAAGGCCGGCGCGATCAACGCAGCCCTGCTGTCCGCCAGTATCCTGGGCGCCAAGCACCCGCAGTTCCACGCGGTGCTGAAGAAATTCCGTGCTGAACAGACAGACAGCGTGCTGGACAATCCAGACCCACGTATCGCCTGAGGTTGTTGACGATGAAAATCGGTGTAATCGGTGGCGGCCAACTGGGCCGCATGCTGGCTTTGGCGGGCACCCCGCTGGGGATGAACTTCGCTTTCCTGGACCCGGCGCCGGACGCCTGTGCGGCAGCCCTGGGTGAACACCTGCGGGCTGACTACAGCGACCCGGACCACCTGCGCCAACTGGCCGATGAAGTCGACCTGGTGACGTTCGAGTTCGAAAGCGTCCCGGCCGAAACCGTGGCCTTCCTGTCGCAGTTCGTACCGGTGTACCCGAGCGCCGAAGCCTTGCGCATTGCCCGTGATCGCTGGTTCGAGAAGAGCATGTTCAAGGACCTGGGCATTCCAACCCCGGCCTTCGCCGATATCCAGTCCCAGGCGGACCTGGACGCCGCCGTCGCCAGCATCGGCCTGCCGGCCGTGCTGAAAACCCGCACCCTGGGTTACGACGGCAAGGGCCAGAAAGTCCTGCGCACCGCCGCCGATGTGGTCGGCACCTTCGCCGAACTGGGCAGCGTGGCCTGCCTGCTGGAAGGCTTCGTGCCGTTCACCGGCGAAGTCTCGTTGATCGCCGTGCGTGCCCGTGATGGCGAGACCCGCTTCTACCCGTTGGTGCACAACACCCACGACAACGGCATCCTCAAGCTCTCCGTGGCCAGCACCGATCACCCGTTGCAGGCCCTGGCCGAAGACTATTCCAGCCGCGTACTCAATCAGCTGGATTACGTCGGCGTGATGGCGTTCGAGTTCTTTGAAGTCGACGGTGGCCTCAAGGCCAACGAAATCGCCCCGCGCGTGCACAACTCCGGGCACTGGACTACCGAAGGCGCCGAGTGCAGCCAGTTCGAAAACCACCTGCGTGCTGTCGCGGGCTTGCCGCTGGGTTCCACGGCCAAGGTCGGTGAGAGCGCAATGCTCAACTTCATCGGCGTGGTACCGCCAGTGGAGCGTGTGATCGCCATCGAAGACTGCCACCTGCATCACTACGGCAAGGCCTTCAAGGCCGGGCGCAAGGTCGGCCACGCCAACCTGCGCTGCAAGGACCGCGCAACGCTGCAAGCGCAGATCCTCAAGGTCGAAGCGCTGATCGCCGAGCAATAAGCTGCACTCTGGCGGGAACCATTCGGTAACCGCCATCCTCTGATTGCAGGATGCCAAAGCCTGTCTAGGCTTTGGCATAGCACACTTCATTCAGAGGGAAATGCCATGGGTATCATCGGAACCATTTTTATCGGCTTGATCGTCGGCCTGCTGGCGCGTTTCCTCAAGCCCGGCGACGACAGCATGGGCTGGATCATGACCATCCTGCTGGGTATCGCCGGTTCCCTGGCCGCCACCTACGGTGGTCAGGCGCTGGGCATCTACCAGGCGGGTCAAGGCGCGGGCTTTATCGGCGCATTGGTCGGCGCCATTGTGTTGCTGGTGATCTACGGCCTGATCAAAAAGAAGTAATCAGCCGACAAAGTCCTCTGCGCTGCGCAGGCGCAGAGGGCTAGAATGCTCGGCACTTGTTACTTGCCGAGCCTCTCCATGCGCCGTTTTCTGTTGACTCTTCTCTTGCTGGGCTCCGGCCTGGCTCACGCCGGTGAACTGCCGGAAACCGACTGGCTCGACCTGATGCCGCTGTCGGACCAGAAGGCCCTCGAGGCGATGCCCGAGATCGATCACAACTCCCCCGAAGCCCAAGGCACGTTCACCGACAAAGGTGGCCTGAAGCAGAGCAAAGGCTTGCCGGCGGTGATGTATTCCACCAAGACCGTGGCCGCCATGAACGGCAAGAACATCCGTATCGGCGGTTACCCGGTGCCGTTGGAAACCGACGCCAAGGGCCGTAGTACGTTGTTCTTCCTGGTGCCGTACCCAGGCGCCTGCATCCACGTGCCGCCACCGCCGCCGAACCAGTTGGTGCTGGTGCGTTATCCCAAGGGGCTGAAGCTGGATGACATCTACACGCCGCTGTGGGTTACCGGCACGTTGAAGGTGGAGAAGGTAAATAACGACCTGGCGGATGCGGCGTATGCGCTGGATGCCGGGAAAGTGCGGGTCGTAAAGGAATCCGATCTCTAAGCTTACGCAGAACCCAATGTGGGAGGGGCGGTCTGACGATTCGACTTGCCCCTTCCCACATTTTCGATTGGGTTTACAGGGCGATACCGGTAATGCTCACGCCCAGCGTGTGGCTTTCACCTGGGGCCAGGCTCACCACATCATCCAGCACATTCGCCGTCTCGATGCACAGCATGCCCTGCCAGCCATCGTCGGCCATGTCGTCGAAGGCCTTGGCGCGTTCGGTCCAGGGGTTCCAGATCACGGTCGATTTCGAGCCTTGGCTGGTGAGCTGGATGCGGCGCTGCCAGTCTTTATCGACGATGTTCAAAGACGAGGGCGTATCAAGGTAGATGCGGTCGGTCTCGGCGCTGAAGTGCAGCAGACCGGATTGTGTCTTCTCGCTCCAGCCATCGGCGGTATCGATGTACGCCGAGCCGTCCAGGCCTTCGACCTGCACGTTGCGTACGTCGCTCACGGCGAAGTAGGTGTGCAGCGCCTGGCTGAGCGTGACAGTGTCGTCGCCACGGTTGTGGCTGGTCAGGCGGATGTGCAGTTGGTCGTCCAGCAGCAGGCTCAGGGTCAGGTCGACCTGATGGGGCCAGCCGGGGAAGCCGCCTGCAGGCACCGGTAGTTCCAGGTCAATCCGCAGCGCTTGACCTTCAAGCGTGGTGCCGGCCAATGCCCAGGTCGCGGTACGCGCGAAACCGTGAGCGCCCGCAGGCTGATCACTTAGGCGCATCGCCTTTACGCTTTGCGGGTTGCGGTCAAATACGCCAAACCATGGCCAGCACACTGGCACGCCGGTACGGATGCCTTTGCCTTTCTTGAACACCGCCGCTGGGTTCGGCCAAATCACTGGCTGCTCGCCCTCGCGCCCATAACTGAAGATATGCGCGCCCTGTTGGGCAATCATCAGTTCTGCGCCGTTGTGGCGGATGCGCCAGCAGTCCAGTTCGTCGATCTTTACGGTCTCAACGTGGGGCGTAGGCATAACAGGCACTCTCAATGGCAGGCAATGGGGCAATTGACCGTCAAAACCCCGCGAGGTTTAACGCGCGCGGGAAGGCACGGAACGTGTGCGGCCGCTGCCATCGATAGCGACGAATACAAACACCGCCTCGGTCACCTTGCGCCATTCGCTGGACAGCGGGTCGTCGCTCCACACTTCGACCATCATCTGGATCGAGCTGCGGCCGATTTCCAGGGCCTGAGTATAGAAGGACAATTGCGCGCCCACCGCCACCGGCACCAGGAACGCCATGCGATCAATGGCCACGGTGGCCACACGCCCGCCCGCAACCTTGCTGGCCATGGCGGTGCCCGCGAGGTCCATCTGCGCGACCAGCCAGCCGCCGAAAATATCGCCAAAACCGTTGGTTTCACGCGGGAGCGCGGTGATTTGCAGGGCGAGATCGCCTTGCGGGATAGGATCTTCTTGTTCGAGTTCGATCATGCCGGGGGTGCCTCTGACCCGTGACGCTTTTTATAGATGTAGCAAAGTGGATAGCCGACTAGTGGAAAAACGTTTCAGCACAAACATACTCCGTTCGATACGTTTCTCGTAAGGCGTACTAAAGGGAAACTCTGCCAAATCGGCTGGATGGCACCCAACGACGTTTTGGCACAGCAGCCCCTCAAGACTGCGGGTCTTGCGCTTGCAGGGGCCGAGTATATCGAGACCCTGGCGCCACGACGACCTCCCGGCGCTCATTTGGTCGGTAAATAGGCGCTGTATCGCGGCTTTTGCGCGCAACTGTTCTCCTGGCGCTGTGCTTTTACAAGCGATTTGCTATCTTGCCGGACCGCCGCAAGTCCCGGGCGTGCCGTCCTTATCAAGCTGACTACTATAAGAGAAGCCTTGCCATGTCCTCCGTGCCTGCAAGCAGTGCGCAACCGTCGCGCCCGCTGACCCGCAACGACTACAAAACCCTGTCGCTGTCTGCCTTGGGCGGGGCGCTGGAGTTTTATGATTTCATCATTTTCGTGTTTTTCGCCACCGTAGTCGGAAAACTGTTTTTCCCCGCCGATATGCCCGAATGGCTGCGCATGATGCAGACCTTCGGCATCTTCGCCGCCGGTTACCTGGCACGCCCGCTGGGCGGCATTATCATGGCGCACTTCGGTGACCTGCTGGGCCGCAAGAAAATGTTCACACTGAGCATTTTCATGATGGCCGTACCGACCCTGATCATGGGCCTGCTGCCGACCTACGCGCAGATCGGCCTGTGGGCGCCGATCCTGCTGCTGCTGATGCGTGTCATCCAGGGCGCAGCGATTGGCGGCGAAGTACCGGGCGCCTGGGTATTCGTCTCCGAACACGTACCGCCGCGCCATATCGGCTACGCCTGCGGCACCCTGACCAGCGGCCTTACCGCCGGTATCCTGCTGGGTTCGCTGGTGGCCACCGCGATCAACACTATTTATAGTCCGGAGCAGGTCTCGGATTACGCCTGGCGTATTCCGTTCCTGCTCGGTGGTGTGTTTGGCCTGTTGTCGGTGTACCTGCGCCGCTGGCTGCATGAAACGCCGATCTTCGCCGAAATGCAGCAACGCAAGACCCTGGCCGCCGAACTGCCGCTGCGTGCGGTACTGCGCGACCACCGTGGCGCCATCGTGCTGTCGATGCTGTTGACCTGGTTGCTGTCGGCCGGTGTGGTGGTGGTGATCCTGATGACCCCGACTGTGCTGCAGACCCTCTACCACTTCAGCCCGACCGTTGCGCTGCAAGCCAACAGCCTGGCCATCGTGACCTTGAGCCTGGGCTGTATCGCCTCCGGTGCCCTGGCCGACCGCTTCGGTGCCGGCCGCGTACTGGTGAGCGGTTGCGCGCTGCTGCTGGCGACCTCCTGGACCCTGTATCACAGCCTCATGGCCCACCCGGACTGGCTGTTCCCGCTGTACGCCTTGACCGGCCTGTTCGTCGGCACCATTGGCGTGGTGCCTTACGTGATGGTGAAAGCTTTCCCGCCCGTGGTGCGCTTCAGTGGCTTGTCGTTTTCCTACAACGTCGCCTACGCCGTGTTCGGCGGGCTGACGCCGCTGGCGGTGTCGCTGCTGATGAAGGAAAGCCCTATGGGCCCGGCTTACTACGTGGCTGTCCTGTGTGTGATGGGGATGGTGGTGGGTGGGTATCTGTGGAAAAAAGGCCGCTAAGTTACTGATCGTTCCCACGCTCCCGCGTGGGAACGCCGCCTGGGACGCTCCCGCGTCCCGATGCTGTCGCAAGACGCAAGCCCTACGCAGGGTGACGCAGAGCGTCACGTGATGCATTCCCACGCACAGCGTGAGAACGAGCATTACCTACCTTCTTCAATACTGGCCTTTCATCCAATTGTCATATTTCAGACATAGAGTGTTCACACGGCCTCTCGATACTTGGCCCCGATCCAACTATCCCTATCTGCTAGGAGCAAGGCATGAAACTGAAACGTTTGATGGCGGCAATGACTTTTGTCGCTGCTGGCGTTGCGACCGCCAACGCGGTGGCCGCAGGTGTTGACCCGGCAATCCCGGCTTACGTGAAGACCACTGGTGTGTCGGGCAACTTGTCCAGCGTCGGTTCCGATACCCTGGCTAACCTGATGACCCTGTGGGCCGAGGGTTACAAAAAGGAATACCCGAACGTCAACATCCAGATTCAAGCTGCCGGCTCCGCTACCGCACCACCTGCGCTGACTGAAGGCACCTCCAACCTGGGCCCGATGAGCCGCAAGATGAAGGACACCGAACTGGCTGCCTTCGAGCAGAAGTACGGCTACAAGCCAACCGCTATCCCGGTTGCCGTGGATGCCCTGGCCGTGTTCGTGCACAAGGACAACCCGATCCAGCACCTGACCATGGAACAAGTCGACGCGATCTTTTCCTCGACTCGCCTGTGCGGTAGCAAAGCCGACGTGAAAACCTGGGGCGACCTGGGTGTGACCGGCGACCTGGCCAACAAGCCAGTGCAACTGTTCGGACGTAACTCGGTATCCGGCACCTACGGTTACTTCAAGGAAGAAGCCCTGTGCAAAGGCGACTACAAGCCTAACGTGAACGAACAACCTGGCTCGGCGTCGGTCGTGCAGTCGATCAGCTCCTCGCTGAATGGCATCGGTTACTCGGGCATCGGCTACAAGACCGCCAGCGTGAAGACCGTGGCCCTGGCCAAGAAAGGCAGCACTGAGTTCATCGAAGACAGCGAAGAAAACGCCCTGAACGGCAAATACCCGCTGTCGCGTTTCCTCTACGTTTACGTCAACAAAGCCCCGAACAAGCCTCTGGCCCCGCTGGAAGCTGAGTTCGTGAAACTGGTTCTGTCCAAACAGGGCCAGGAAGTTGTAGTGAAAGACGGCTACATCCCGCTGCCAGCCAAAGTGGCCGCCAAGGCCCTGGCTGACCTGGGTCTGAAAGAAGGCAACTGATTGCCTCTGCGGGAACCGGTACGCCGGCTCCCGCATCACTAATTTTCAATCCGCTGCCAGCCCTGCTTCGCGGCGGATTTCGTGCGTCACTGCATTGTCATCTTTCTGTCATACAGGATCGCTAGGGTGTGCGCATGAATGATCTGGCCAATTCCACCATGACGACAACTTCTCCCCCCAAGCGCATTGATTTCAATACGCCTGAGCTGCAACGCAAGCGCCGCATCCGCGCGCTCAAGGACCGTCTGACCCGTTGGTACGTGCTGGTCGGCGGCCTCGCCGTTCTCGGTGCGATCACCCTGATTTTCTTCTTCCTCGCCTACGTGGTCGCGCCTTTGTTCCAAGGCGCCTCGCTGACCAAGGAAGATGCGCTCACCCCGGCCTGGATCCAGGACGCCGGCAAGCCGCTGATGATCTCTCTGGAAGAGCAGAACCAGGTCGCCATGCGGGTTTCCGACAAGGGCCAGGCGCTGTTCTTTGATGTCACGACCGGTGCCGAACTCAAGCGTGTCGACCTGGCGCTGCCGGCGGGTGTGAGCGTTGCGTCCATCGGTGAGGACCAGCCGGGCAGCCCGCTGGTGATCCTCGGGTTGTCCAACGGCCAATCCCTGGTGTTCCGCCACACCTATAAGGTGTCATACCCGGACGGCAAGAAAACCATCACGCCTGCGATTGAATACCCCTACGGTGAAACGCCGATCGTGCTCGACGATGCTGGTCGCCCGTTGGAGCACGTCGCCCTCAATGCCACCGATTCGTCGCTGGTGGTTGCCGGCTCGGCCGGTTCGCACTTGAACGTGCTGACCCTGAGCCGCGAAGAAAACATGATGACCGGTGAAGTCACCAGCGAGTAGAAGCGTGTCGAGCTGCCGCAAATGACCGAGCCGGTGAAGGCGATCTTCATCGATCCGCGCCAGCAGTGGCTGTACGTGATCAACGGTCGTGCCCTGGCGGATGTGTTCAGCCTGCGCGACAAGAGCCTCAACGGCCGCTACAAATTGCTCGAAGACGGCACCGCCGAAGTCACCGCCAGCACCCAGCTGGTGGGCGGTATCTCGCTGATTGTCGGTAACTCCAAAGGCGGCCTGGCCCAGTGGTTCATGGCCCGCGACCCGGATGGCGAGCAACGCTTCAAGCAGATCCGTACCTTCCAGATGGGCACCACGCCTATCGTTGAGATCACCGCCGAAGAGCGTCGCAAAGGCTTCACTGCCCTCGACGCTTCCGGCAAGTTCGGCGTCTTCCACAGCACCGCCCATCGCACCCTGTTGGTGGATCCAGTGGTCGAAGGTCAGGGCGTGTTCGGCCTGTCGCCTCGCGCCAACCGCGTGATCGTCGAAGCCGGCGGCAAGCTGCAGCCGCTGCTGCTGGACAACCCGCACCCGGAAGTGTCCTGGAGCGCGTTGTGGAGCAAGGTCTGGTACGAAAACTACGACGAGCCTAAATACGTCTGGCAATCGACCGCCGCCAACACCGACTTCGAACCGAAGATGAGCCTGGCGCCCTTGACCTTCGGTACGCTGAAGGCGGCGTTCTACGCCATGCTGCTGGCGGCGCCCCTGGCCGTTGCCGCGGCGATCTACACCGCTTACTTCATGGCCCCGAGCCTGCGCCGCAAGGTCAAGCCGGTGATCGAATTGATGGAAGCGATGCCGACGGTGATCCTCGGCTTCTTCGCCGGCCTGTTCCTGGCGCCGTATGTCGAAGGGCATCTACCGGGAATTTTCAGCCTGCTGATGCTGTTGCCGATAGGCATCCTGGTGGCCGGTTTTGTCTTCAGTCGCCTGCCCGAGTCGATTCGCCTGCGGGTTCCCGATGGTTGGGAAAGCGCGATCCTGATCCCGGTGATCCTGTTCGTGGGCTGGCTCTCGCTGTACATGAGCCCGTACCTGGAAACCTGGTTCTTCGGCGGCGACATGCGCATGTGGATCTCCCACGACCTCGGCATCACCTACGACCAGCGCAACGCCCTGGTAGTCGGTTTGGCGATGGGCTTCGCGGTGATCCCGAACATCTACTCCATCGCCGAAGATGCCGTGTTCAGCGTACCGCGCGGCCTGACCCTGGGCTCCCTGGCCCTGGGCGCCACGCCGTGGCAGACCATGACCCGCGTGGTGATCCTGACCGCCAGCCCAGGCATCTTCTCGGCACTGATGATCGGCATGGGCCGCGCCGTGGGCGAGACCATGATCGTGCTGATGGCCACCGGCAACACGCCGGTGATGGAGATGAACCTGTTCGAAGGCCTGCGCACCCTGGCAGCCAACGTCGCGGTGGAAATGCCCGAGTCGGAAGTCGGCGGCAGTCATTACCGCGTGCTGTTCCTCTCGGCGCTGGTGCTGCTGTTGTTCACGTTCATCATGAACACCCTCGCCGAGTTGATTCGTCAGCGTCTGCGCAAGAAATACTCGTCGCTTTAAGAAAGGTAGAAGTCTGTGAAACAGAACTCCCTGAATGGATGGTTCAAGAGCGGCGCTCCCGGCGTCTGGATCAGCGGTGGCGCGGTGTCCATCGCGGTCATCATGACCATTGGTTTGCTGGCCGTGATTGCCGTGCGTGGCTTGGGCCACTTCTGGCCGGCTGACCTGATCCAGGCCAACTACAACGTGCCGGGCCAGGAAAACCATATCGTCATCGGCGAAGTGGTGCAGAAAGAAGAAGTGCCACGCGAGCGCCTGAAAAGCGCTGGCCTGCCGGTGCCCGAGGCGGGCCCGGAATTCATGACCCGCGAGCTGATCAAGGTCGGCAACCGTGACCTGAACGGCAACGACTTCACCTGGATCGTCGGCGAGTGGTTGAAGGACCAGACCACGCCGAAGAACCTGATGACCATCGAGCGTCGTGAGTGGGGCAACTTCTACGGCACCCTGGTCAACGTCAAGCAGGATGGCAAGGTCATCGCTGAGGGCGAGGCCGCATGGCCGGAGCTGCAAGCCCGCGTGGACCGCGTGAACAAGCTGGCGGCCCAGCTCAAGACCCTGGAGAAATCCGACATCGGCGCGATCAACGCCGGCCTCGAACGCATTCGCCTGCACGGCCGCAAGCTGGAACTGGAAGGCAAGCTCGACGCCGCCGCCCAGGCCGACATGGATGCCGATCGCGCCGAGCTGAACGCCCGTTACCAGGACATCGAAGCGCGCCTGGCCGACCTGCACGCCCAGTTCAACCGCGACGCCCTGACCGCTCGCGATGGCAACGGCAAGGAAATTGAAATCGGCATCGGCAAAGTGGTGCACGCCTATCAGCCGAACGCCATGGGCACGATGACCAAGATCGGGTTCTACTTCAGCAAGGTGTGGGAATTCCTCAGCGATGACCCGCGGGAAGCCAACACTGAAGGCGGGATCTTCCCGGCCATCTTCGGCACCGTGATGATGACCCTGATCATGGCGATGATCGTGACGCCGTTCGGCGTACTGGCGGCGGTGTACCTGCGTGAATACGCCAAGCAGAACACCCTGACGCGGATTATCCGCATCGCCGTGAACAACCTGGCGGGTGTACCGGCCATCGTCTACGGCGTGTTCGGCCTGGGCTTCTTCGTGTATGTATTGGGTGGCTCGGTCGACCGTTTGTTCTTCGCCGAAGCGCTGCCGGCACCGACCTTCGGTACACCGGGCCTGCTCTGGGCCTCGCTGACCCTGGCGCTGTTGGCGGTGCCGGTGGTGATCGTGGCCACCGAAGAAGGCCTGGCGCGGATTCCGCGTACGGTGCGTGAAGGCTCCCTGGCCCTGGGCGCGACCAAGGCCGAGACGTTGTGGAAGATCGTGCTGCCGATGGCCAGCCCGGCGATGATGACCGGCATGATCCTCGCCGTGGCCCGCGCCGCCGGTGAAGTGGCGCCGCTGATGCTGGTAGGCGTGGTGAAACTGGCCCCGTCGCTGCCGCTGGACGGCAACTACCCGTACCTGCACCTGGACCAGAAGATCATGCACCTGGGCTTCCATATTTATGACGTCGGCTTCCAGAGCCCTAACGTCGAAGCCGCACGGCCGCTGGTGTACGCCACCGCCTTGCTGCTGGTGATGGTGATCGCCACGCTCAACCTGTCGGCGGTGTGGATTCGTAACCACCTGCGCGAAAAATACAAAGCGTTGGACAGCTAAAGCTATTAGCCACAAGCGGCAAGCTACAAGCCGCTTTTGCTCAAATCTTGCAGCTTGCCGCTAAAAGCTTGCAGCTACGAACGGAGTGAGACCATGCAACAAGACACCCATTCCCACGGCATCAACATGTCTGCCCTGGGTCGCGACAAACAGAGCCTGAGCCTGGCCCAGGAAACCGTGGCCATCGAAGTACCGGGCCTGAGCCTGTACTACGGTGAAAAGCAGGCGCTGTTCGACGTCAGCATGAACATTCCCAAGCAGCGCGTGACTGCCTTTATCGGTCCGTCCGGCTGCGGCAAGTCCACGTTGCTGCGTACCTTCAACCGCATGAACGACCTGGTCGACGGTTGCCGCGTGGACGGTGCCATCAACCTCTATGGCACCAACATCTACCGCAAGGGCGAAGACGTGGCCGAGCTGCGTCGCCGCGTGGGCATGGTGTTCCAGAAGCCTAACCCGTTCCCCAAGACCATCTACGAAAACGTGGTCTACGGCCTGCGCATCCAGGGCATCAACAAGAAGCGCATCCTCGACGAAGCGGTTGAGTGGGCCCTTAAAGGCGCGGCACTGTGGGATGAGGTCAAGGACCGCCTGCATGAGTCGGCACTCGGCCTGTCCGGCGGCCAGCAGCAACGCCTGGTGATCGCGCGCACCATCGCCGTGGAGCCGGAAGTGCTGCTGCTCGACGAACCGTGCTCGGCACTCGACCCGATCTCGACGCTGAAAGTCGAAGAACTGATCTACGAGCTCAAGTCCAAGTTCACCATCGTCATCGTGACCCACAACATGCAACAGGCGGCGCGGGTTTCCGACTACACCGCGTTCATGTACATGGGCAAACTGGTGGAATTCGGCGATACCGACACCCTGTTCACCAATCCGGCGAAGAAGCAGACCGAAGACTACATCACCGGTCGCTATGGCTAGTTGGGGCAGCTGCAAGCCGCAAGTTTCAAGCGGCAAGTAAAAGCAGTTCAACGGAACGACACACATCAGCTTGCAGCTTGTAGCTTGCGGCTTACAGCTTTTGCGGAGCAAACGCATGATTAGCAAAGAAGGCCTTACCCACCACATCTCCGCGCAGTTCAACGCCGAGCTCGAGGAAGTGCGCAGCCACCTCCTGGCGATGGGCGGGCTGGTGGAGAAACAAGTCAACGACGCCGTGACCGCGCTGATCGAGGCTGACTCGGGCCTGGCCCAGCAAGTGCGCGAGATCGACGACCAGATCAACCAGATGGAACGCAACATCGACGAAGAATGCCTGCGCATTCTCGCCCGTCGCCAACCGGCGGCATCCGACCTGCGCTTGATCATCAGCATCTCCAAGTCGGTGATCGACCTGGAGCGGATCGGCGACGAAGCCACCAAGATCGCCCGCCGTGCCATCCAGCTGTGCGAAGAGGGTGAAGCGCCGCGCGGTTATGTCGAAGTGCGTCATATCGGCGACCAGGTGCGCAACATGGTGCGGGATGCCCTTGATGCCTTTGCGCGCTTTGACGCCGAGCTGGCGTTGTCGGTGGCGCAGTACGACAAGGTCATCGACCGTGAATACAAGACCGCCCTGCGTGAGCTGGCCACCTACATGATGGAAGACCCGCGCTCTATCTCGCGGGTCTTGAGCATCATCTGGGTGCTGCGTTCCCTGGAGCGGATCGGCGATCACGCGCGCAATATCTCGGAACTGGTGATCTACCTGGTGCGAGGTACCGACGTACGGCACATGGGCCTCAAGCGCATGAAGGCCGAAGTTGAAGGTTCCTCCGATCAAATCCCTAATGTTCCGGGCGAATCTGACGATAAGTAAGGTTGCCCGAGAAATTAACGCCCGGCCTTTGGTCGGGCGTTTTTGTTTGCGGCCCCCGATTTTTTTGCGAGTCGGGTAAAAGAAAGTCCGAACGTGACTACAGAGTTTTGGCAAAATGCCATCAGTCAGGCGTTTTGCGTGCCGAAGTTTTTATAGGATGAAGGGTCGATGAGTAAAGTCAGTGTATTGGTGGTGGATGACGCCTCGTTTATCCGCGATCTGGTGAAGAAGTGCCTGCGCAACTACTTTCCCGGGATCAAGCTTGAAGATGCGGTAAACGGCAAGAAGGCCCAGACCATCCTGATGCGCGAGACCTTCGACTTGGTGCTGTGCGACTGGGAAATGCCGGAGATGTCCGGCCTGGAGCTGTTGACCTGGTGCCGCGAGCAGCCGCACCTCAAGTCCATGCCGTTCGTGATGGTGACCAGCCGTGGCGACAAAGAGAACGTGGTCCAGGCGATCCAGGCCGGGGTTTCCGGCTACGTCAGCAAACCGTTCACCAACGAGCAACTGCTGAACAAGGTCAAGCAGGCCCTGCACAAGGTCGGTCGCCTCGACGCCCTGGTCGCCAGCGCGCCGACCAAGATGAACTCGGCCTTCGGCAATGATTCCCTGAGCGCCTTGACCGGTGGCAAGCCCGAAGCCGTGCGTGCAGCCCCCGTTGCGGCTGCCGCGTCTGCGCCAAGCAAAGGCCTGCTTAACAGCCCGCCGGTCCAAGCACCAGGCACCGCACCAACCGGCGGCCGTGGCCAGGGTCAGTTGCGCCTGTCCAGCGGCACCCAGCAATGTGTGATCAAGGCGCTGAGCATCAAGGAAGCGCTGCTGGTGGTGCGTCGCGGTGAAGTCCTGCCTCAGGTACTGGAAAGCGCCGTGCTCGACCTGGAACAGGGCGACAACGCTGAGGTGGCCCGTCTCAACGGCTACCTGCACGCCATCGTCGCCTTCGAACCCAAGCCGGACAGCGACTGGCTGCAACTGACTTTCCGCTTTATCGACCAGGATGCGCAGAAGCTCGACTACATCTCGCGGCTGATCGCGCGCGGTACGGCGCAGAAGCATTTTGTGCCGGGTGCCTGACCTTGTGGTGAGGGAGGTCCCACTGCCTCTTCGACGTAGCGCTGTCGCGCAGCAAGCTGGGACCTCTGTGGCGAGCGGGCTTGTCCCGCGTTGGGGTGCGAAGCGCCCCTGACGAAGACGAATGCGGTGTATCAGGCACGCCTCTGCGCCTGGTTTCGGGGCTGCTGCGCAGCCCAGCGCGGGGCAAGCCCGCTCACTACAAGATTGTCATCAACCGTTGCTAGCTTGCCGTTCAGTCATCCTGTCAGGTTCGCGCCATGTTCCTTCGCCTCTTGCTGTCCTGCACGTTGGCTGCGGTCGCCACTTCGACCCAGGCCATGACCCTCTACAAATCCACTGATGCCAACGGCATGGTGTTCTTCAGCGACCGGCAAACCCCCGGGGCCCAGGCGTTCGTGATCCAGGAGCGTAAGGTGGAGCGTGTGCAGCGGCCGGTACTCGACAGGCCAAAAACCGGTTACCCACAACAAGCCTACCGCTACCCCCTGCCCTGGCGTGGCGGTCCGTTCCGCCTGACCCAAGGCCCCAACGGCAGCTTCAGCCACACCGACGCCAAAAGTCGCTATGCCATGGACATTGCCATGCCCGAAGGCACGCCGATCATTGCGGCGCGCAGCGGTGTGGTGGTGAAAATCGAGAATAGCCAGATCGGACGCGGCAACGATGCGTCAGGCAATTTCGTGCGAGTGCAGCACGATGACGGCAGCCAGGGCGTGTATCTGCACCTCAAGCAAGGTTCGGTCAGTGTAAGGGCAGGGCAGCGCGTGGCGGTAGGCAGCGCGCTGGGGTTGTCGGGCAATACCGGCAACAGCAGCGGGCCGCACCTGCACTTTGTGGTGCAGCAGAGTACCGAGGCCGGGCTGGTGTCGATTCCTTACGAATTCAACCAGCCGGTCGGGACATTGCCCAATTTTGCATTGGGCAATTGAGGGTCAGTCCAGCAGCAGGACCTTGGCCAGCACGATCTTCGGACCTTTCATCTTCTTGATGATGATCCGCAAACCTTCAACCTCCAGCACTTCTTCCTCTTCCGGCACCCGTTTGAGCGTGTCGTAGATCAGCCCTGCGAGGGTTTCGGCCTCAATGTGGTCCAGGTCGACACCCAGCAGCCGTTCTACCTTGAACAGCGGCGTGTCGCCCCGTACCAGCAGTTTGCCGGGCTGGTAGGCGAGGATGCCGCGCTCGGCCTTGCGGTGTTCGTCCTGAATATCGCCTACCAGCACTTCCAGCACGTCTTCCATGGTCAGGTAGCCGATGATCTTGCCGTCGGCTTCTTCCACCAGGGCAAAGTGCGCGCCGCCTTTGCGGAACTGCTCCAGCAACTGCGACAACGGCATGTGCCGCGACACACGTTCCAGCGGGCGGGTCAGTTCGGCCAGGTTGAACGACTCGGGGATGTGGTCCAGGGCCGCCAGTTCCAGCAGCAGGTCCTTGATGTGCAACAGGCCGACAAACTCGTTGCGCACTGCGTCATACACCGGGTATCGGCTGAATTTATGGCGGCGGAACAGCGCGAGGATTTCCTTGAGCGGGGCGTTGAAGTCCAGGGTCACCAGGTCTTCACGGGAGTTGGCCCAGTCCACCACTTCCAGCTCGCCCATTTCCACGGCCGAAGCCAGTACGCGCATGCCTTGGTCGCTCGGGTCCTGGCCACGGCTGGAGTGCAGGATCAGCTTGAGCTCTTCGCGGCTGTAATGGTGCTCGTGGTGCGGGCCGGGCTCGCCTTGGCCGGCGATGCGCAGGATCGCGTTGGCGCTGGCGTTGAGCAGGTAGATCGCCGGGTACATGGCCCAGTAGAACAGGTACAGCGGCACCGCCGTCCACAGCGACAGCAACTCGGGCTTGCGAATGGCCCAGGACTTGGGCGCCAGTTCACCGACCACGATGTGCAGGTAGGAAATCACGAAGAACGCGGCAAAGAACGACACGCCCTTGATCACTTCCGGCGATTCGACGCCTACCGCGCCCAGCAGCGGTTCGAGGATATGCGCGAACGCCGGCTCACCGACCCAGCCCAGGCCCAGGGAAGCCAGGGTGATACCCAACTGGCAGGCCGACAGGTAGGCGTCGAGCTGATTGTGCACGGTGCGCAGGATTTGTCCGCGCCAGCCGTTGGTGTGGGCGATGGCCTCGACCCGGGTCGAGCGCAGTTTGACCATGGCAAATTCCGCCGCAACGAAAAAACCGTTGAGCAGTACCAGGATCAGAGCAAAAAGAATCATGCCGAAATCGGCGAAGAGTGTGGCGAGGGTGATACCAGGGGAAGGGTCCATGATTGGGTTTTGCAGGTTCCGTGTGTTCAATAAGGGGGGACAGAAGGGCCTGAAAGGCAGGCGCAAGTCGGCCAATGTAGCGGCTGACGGGGCGCTTGCCTAGTGGTTGCCGCCGGGTGGGGTGTGGAATGCCTTATTCGAAACAGCACAATTCCAATTGTGGGAGGGGGCTTGCTCCCGATAGCAGTGTGTCAGTCAGCATATCTGATACTGATGCACCGCCATCGGGAGCAAGCCCCCTCCCACATTTGGTTTTGTGCTGTGTTTGAGTTATTCGTCATTTCCGACGAGCCGCGAACGGGTCATCTGCGCTGGAGGAAAATGGCAGGTAAACGTACTGCCATGCCCCAGCACGCTGCTGATTTCCAGGCGTGCGCGGTGGCGCAGCAGCACATGCTTGACGATGGCCAGGCCCAGCCCGGTGCCGCCGGTGTTGGAGTTGCGGCTGGAGTCGACGCGGTAGAAACGTTCGGTCAGGCGCGGCAGATGCTTGGCGTCGATGCCGATGCCGGAATCCTGCACGCTCAGGTGTGCGCCCTGTTCGTCGGCCCACCAGCGGATGCGGATATTGCCCTTGTCCTGGGTGTACTTCACGGCGTTAAACACCAGATTGGAAAATGCACTGCGCAACTCGCCCTCGCTGCCTTTGAGCAGCACGGTCGGGTCGGCTTCCAGGGTGATCTGTTGGCCGCGTTGGCCGGAGAGGGCCTGGGCATCGTTCTTGATGGTCTGCAACAGGCTTTGCACGGCCACCGGGTGGTTGTCCGACGGGTAATCGGTCGCCTCCAGCTTGGCCAGCAACAGCAGGTCGTTGAGCAAGGTCTGCATGCGTGAACCCTGCTGCTGCATTTGCTGCAGGGCACGGCTCCAGCGCGGGTTGATCTCGTCGACGTTGTCCAGCAGCGTCTCCAGATAGCCGCAGATCACCGTCAATGGCGTGCGCAGTTCGTGGGAAACGTTGGCGACGAAGTCTTTGCGCATCTGTTCCAACTGGTGAATGCGGGTTACATCGCGCACCAGCATCAGGTGTTCGTTGTTGCCGTAGCGCGTCAGGTACAGCTGGATACGCACGCGGTCGTTGGTCGGCGAGGGGATTTCCAGCGCTTCTTCGTAATTTTCCTGCTCGAAATACTCCTTGAAGCGAGGGTGGCGCACCAGGTTGGTCACTGGCTGGCCGCTGTCCTGGGGCGTCTTGAGGCCCAGCAGGGTCTCGGCAGCGCGGTTCCACCATTCCAGGTTGCCATCGCTGTCGAGCATGATCACCGCGTCTTTGAGTGCGGCGGTGGACTCCTGCACCCGGTCGATCACCGCTTGCAGGCGCCCGCGTACCCGTTGGTCGCGGCGTTGCAGGTGGTAGATGCTGTCGAACACTTCGCCCCACAGGCCGTAGCCGTCGGGTGGCGCTTCGTCGGGTTTGTGCTGGCGCAGCCATTCATGCAGGCGCAGCAATTGCTTGAGGGTCCAGCCCAGGTACAGGGCGATACCAATGGCCAGGCTCCAGCCGTAATAGCCGCTGACCAGGCCCACCAACAGGCAGCCGGTGATCAACAGGAGCATGTGGCGGATCAGGGTGCCATGCCAGTTTTGGTTCATGGAGCGTCCTTCGGAGCAGCTTTAAGTTTCAAGCTGCAAGCTTCAAGTCGGAGCGAGGCGGCTTTTTTCTTGCCGCTTGTAGCTGATCACTTGCAGCCAGGTTTCAACCTTTGGTTGAAAACCGATAGCCAGTGCCGCGCACGGTTTGTACCAGATTCTCGTAAGCGTCACCCAAGGCTTTGCGCAGGCGACGGATATGCACGTCGACGGTGCGCTCCTCGACATACACGTTGCCGCCCCACACCTGGTCCAGCAACTGGCCACGGGTATAGGCCCGCTCCTGATGGGTCATGAAAAATTGCAGCAGGCGGTATTCGGTCGGCCCCATCTCGGCCGGCTTGCCGTCGATGGTCACGCGGTGGCTGATCGGGTCCAGCAGCAGGCCACCCACTTCGATAGGCGCCTCGCCATCGGTCGGGCCGGCGCGGCGCAGTACGGCTTTCAGGCGCGCCACCAGCTCCCGTGGGGAAAACGGCTTGGTGATGTAGTCGTCGGCGCCGACTTCCAGGCCCTGGATCTTGTTGTCCTCTTCGCCCTTGGCGGTGAGCATGATGATCGGAATATCCCCGGTCAGTTCATCGCGCTTGAGGCGGCGGGCCAGTTCGATGCCGGAGGTGCCGGGCAGCATCCAGTCCAGCAGGATCAGGTCCGGCTTGCGGTCGACGATAATGGCATGGGCCTGCTGGGAGTTCTCCGCCTCCAGGCAGTCATAGCCGGCCATTTCCAACGCAACGGCGATCATCTCGCGGATGGGCGCTTCGTCGTCAACAATCAGAATGCTCCTGCCAACCATGCCTAAAATCCTCTTGTCATTTAACTGTCTTGCGCCGCATTAGATAACGGAATTATTGCAGTCGTGTGACAGTAATTTAGTCGCTTGGGCAATTCGCGCCTCTCTGGACTACGCTTTGAGTCCGAATCCTGACAACCACAAAAGGAAGGTTCCGATGACTCACAGTACTTTTTCCTGGAAGGCCCTGCTGGTCACGGCGGCGTTGACGCTGCCGACACTGGCGTTTGCTGCAGACCCGGCGATGACGAAAGACGGGATGTTGGTGGATCACAAGGGCATGACGCTCTACACCTTCGCCAAGGACGCCGATGGCAAGTCCATGTGTAACGACAAGTGCGCCACCAACTGGCCGCCCTTGATGGCCGAGTCCACCGACAAACCCATGGGCAAGTGGACCGTTATCACCCGCGACGATCAAAAGGGCCAATGGGCCTACAGCGGCAAGCCTCTCTATACCTTCGTGATGGACAAAAAGGCCGGCGACACGACCGGCGACGGCAAAATGGACGGCGCCTGGAAAGTCGCCAAGCCCTGATCCGGCCCACTAGCGGTGAGGGGCCCGGCCCCTCATCGAAACCCGTAATCCGCCACAATCCCGACAAAAATCGCCAACCCGGCCCAGTGGTTGTGCAAAAACGCCTTGAAGCACTTCATCCGGTCCCTGTCGCGGGTGTACCAGAACTCCCAGGCAAAACAGCCGGCCGCCGCCAGTAACCCCAGGTGGAACCAACCCCCCAGCTCAAACCTTGCGCCGGCCAGCAACAGGCACAGCAGCGCCAGGCCTTGCAGGGTAAGGATGATCACCCGGTCGGCATCGCCGAACAGAATGGCAGTGGACTTGACGCCGATCTTCAAGTCGTCGTCGCGGTCGGTCATTGCGTAATAGGTGTCGTAGCCCACCGTCCACAGCAGGTTGGCTATATACAGCAGCCAGGCGGTGGCGGGCAGGTGGCCGGTTTCGGCGGTGAACGCCATCGGCATGCCCCAGGAAAACGCCGCGCCCAGCACCACCTGCGGATAATAGGTGTAGCGCTTCATGAACGGGTAGCTGACCGCCAGTGCCAGGCCGCCCAGCGATAACCAAATGGTGGTGGCGTTGGTCAGCAGTACCAGCAGGAAGCTGATCAGCATCAGTACCGCAAAGAACACCAAGGCCTCTTTTGAACTGATCTTGCCGCTGGCCAGCGGGCGTTGCGCGGTGCGTTTCACATGGCCGTCGACCTTGCGGTCCGCCCAGTCATTGATGACGCAACCGGCTGCGCGAGTCAGCGTAACGCCCAGCACGAAAATCACGATGTTGGCCAGGGACGGCGAGCCCTTGCCGGCGATCCACAGCGCCCACAGCGTCGGCCACAGCAGCAGGTAGATGCCGATGGGCTTGTCCATGCGGGTCAACTGAATGAAATCCCAGGCCCTGGGGTTCAGGCGGTTCAAGGATTTGAGCAGACGTTGATACATCAGCAGTTCTCCGGATGGTCATGCAGCGCGTGCCAGAAGCTCGGCAGGAAGACTTCCGCCACCAGCACGCTCAGCGGCCCGCGATCAAAGCGTGAGCGGCGTGCCCACAGCCCGTCGGCCTGGTCCGTGGTGGGCAGCCATTGGCGAGGGTAATGGCACACCTCGATGGCCTGGCGGATGAACGCCCGGTCGCAAAACAGCAATTCGCCCAGGGAACGGCTGCCCAATTCGTCCATATGCAAGCCGTCGCCCTGCAATGCACTGCGCGCCGCCACACTGCGGGCAAACACCCACGGTTGGCCGTGCCCACGCAAATACACCTCGCGCACCCAACCGACACTGGCCGCAGGCATGTGCAGCGCCGCGCATTCATCATCGCGCAGTGGCTGCCAGCCCTCGAACAGTGGCGTCACGCTGAAACCGTCGTTGGACAGCCACGTCAGCCGGCGGGTCAGCGAGCCTTCGTCGAACAGCCAGTTGAGGGTCAAGGGCGCGGGCGCAGGGATCAGAAGGCTCTGGGTCAGCCATTGGCAAACATCGGGAAGGGCGATTGAGTGCGGCACGGTGAGTCAGTATTGGCAGCAAAAGAGGCGGCGAGCTTACCATGGCGTCCTGATCTTTTGCCGGGCTGAGCCGGCGCCTTGCGTCGATCGAGCTTGCATCTGCCGGCCCCGATCAGTACAAAACGCCCTGAGCCGTGCGGCAACGCTGGATCCATCGACCGCCGGCCAACCTGCCTGGACCCTGAGGAAGCAAGTAAATGAAGAAGTGGCAATGTGTAGTCTGCGGCCTGATCTATGACGAAAAAGACGGCTGGCCGGATGATGGTATCGCTCCGGGCACCCTGTGGCAGGACGTACCGGAAGACTGGCTGTGCCCGGACTGCGGCGTCGGCAAGATGGATTTCGAAATGATCGAAATCGGCTAATTTTCAGTTTCAGAACCGTACTACAAGGAGAAAGGAATGAACGCACCTGTCGTGATCATCGGCACAGGATTGGCCGGCTACAACGTGGCCCGGGAGTTTCGCAAGCTCGACAGCGAGACCCCATTGCTGCTGATCACCGCGGATGACGGGCGCTCCTACTCCAAACCCATGCTTTCCACCGGCTTTGGCAAGAACAAGGAAGCCGATGGCCTGAGCATGGCCGAACCCGGTGCCATGGCCGAGCAACTCAAGGCCGAAGTGCGCACCCACACCCGCGTCAGCGGGATCGACCCAGGCCACAAGCGCCTGTGGATCGGTGAAGAAGCGGTGGCTTATCGTGATCTGGTCCTGGCCTGGGGCGCAGAAACCGTGCGCGTACCGGTCGAGGGCGATGCTGCTGAGCTGGTTTTCCCGATCAATGACCTCGAAGATTACGCCCGCTTTCGCGCCGCCGCTGCCGGCAAGCGCCGCGTGCTGCTGCTCGGCGCCGGCCTGATCGGCTGCGAATTTGCCAATGACCTGATCCTCGGCGGCTATGAGATCGACCTGGTGGCGCCGTGCGAGCAAGTCATGCCGACCCTGCTGCACCCGGCGGCGGCCGCAGCGGTACAGGCAGGCCTGGAAGGGCTGGGGGCGCGATTCCACCTGGGCCCGGTGCTCAACCGCCTGCAACGCACCGTTGACGGCCTGGAAGCGCACCTGTCGGACGGTGAAGTGGTCCACTGCGACCTGTTGGTCTCGGCCATCGGCCTGCGCCCGCGTGTCGACCTGGCCGCCGCCGCCGGCCTGCAGACCAATCGCGGGATCATGGTGGACCGCCACCTCAAGACCTCCCACGCCAATATCTACGCCCTGGGCGACTGCGCCGAAGTCGACGGCCTGAACCTTCTGTACGTCATGCCCCTGATGACGTGCGCCCGCGCCCTGGCCCAGACCCTGGCCGGCAACGCCACGGCCGTCAGCTACGGGCCGATGCCGGTTACCGTGAAAACGCCGGTCTGCCCGCTGGTGGTCTCCCCGCCGCCACGGGGCACCGAAGGTGTGTGGAGCGTCGAAGGGCAGGGCGCCGACATCAAGGCCCTGTGCCGCGACGCCAGCGGCCGCCTGCTGGGTTACGCGCTGACCGGCAGCGCGGTGATGGAAAAACTCGCCCTCAACAAAGAACTTCCGCCGTTGCTGGCGTAAATACCGGTCGTTCTGTCGGAATAAGCACATTTTTTACCCTAGAAAGGTCGCCGCGAGACTGGCGGAGCGTGCGAGGGCATGCCATCCTCACTCCCGTCTGCCGCAGAGTAGAGCCTGCGGCGCTTTGGGCGCTGCTCCACAGACGAGCAGCACGGACATAACAACAAAAAACCGTCAAAGAGGCTTCACATATGCGTAAACCAGAACTCGCAGCCGCCATCGCTGAAAAAGCGGATCTCACCAAAGAACAGGCTAACCGCGTCCTCAACGCCGTTCTCGAAGAAATCACCGGCGCCCTGCACCGCAAGGACAGCGTCACCCTGGTTGGTTTCGGCACCTTCCTGCAACGCCACCGTGGCGCCCGCACCGGCAAAAACCCGCAAACCGGTGAGCCTGTGAAAATCAAGGCGAGCAACACCGTTGCGTTCAAGCCGGGCAAGTCGCTCAAAGACAGCGTCAACCCGTAATGGCGGTACCGTCTCGAAGGGAGGCGGGGCGGTAAGAAGAATGGGCACGCCGACTGGGTTGGGTGTCCATTTTTTTAGCGGGTTGCGCGGCCCACCGGTGTCAGCTCGCCGGCCTTACGACGTTTCTATCTCGCTGGAAAAGTCAAAGCCAGTCAGTCCCGCTTCTTCAACTCGACGTTTAAACGCAGACGTCACGAATACTCGAGTGAAATCCTCTTCGATCGAAAACAGATAGTCATCCTTGATATGCGCCGAAATCAGCACAACACGCTCAATCAATAAACCTTTTTTTGCCACGCGGTATATTGATCGCTCTTTATCGAAGCAACCGGTCAGGGTATTTGTAGGGTAGTAACCGAAAAATTGCTTTTTCTGGCTGTCTGTTTTCACTGGCAGAACTTGCCCGCGAGGTTTGAGTATGTCGCCCAGTACATCCAAGGCAGGCTCACTGATAACAAAAAAGGGCCTCAGGGCACCACTTATATCGAACTGATAGTTTTTTTTCCCGGAGTCACTTTTTCTAAGTTCGAGTGAAATAGGTGAAGGTGGTTTTGCGAAAGCCTGCCAGTTCTGATCCATGGCAAGGGCCATGATGCTGTCTTCATCGTCATCCATAGTCTGGATAAATGAACTGTGGTCTCGGACGTTGGATTTCAATAAATAGATACTACTCATGGTCCACCCAATATAGTTTTCCAGTCGGCGTCTCTGCTGGCTGAAGACAGTTTGTCCTTCATGCTCTTCAATTCGGCAAGCACCTCTTTTTTGCCTCCGGCTTTACTGGCGGCAATGATGCGGCTGTTGACGGTGTCGAGGTAGTCGTTAGGGTGTCTGCCATTGTGCAATATGCCAGGCATGCCATTGGTGTTGTTTTTGTTCGGTAAGAACACACCGTTCTCAGCGCTGTTGATATCTATTTTGTGCTTTTTAAGAATTTTCCTGGCAGCCGCTGAACCTTTTGAGGTTTCACCCACAATGTGGTGCGCTGCGGAATTCGGAGGTCTGGGCAGCCCTGTCTTCTTTTTCATTGCAGCTGCCAGCTGACACCCTGTCAGGCCTAAGGGGTCGATATAGGAAACAGGATTCGGTGAATACTGGTAGAGGTTCAGTCCGCCCATGAGTCCAATGGGATCTGGAGTGGTAAACCGCCCCACGTCTGGATCGTAAAATCTGAACGTGTTGTAGTGAAGTCCGGTTTCCCGGTCTAGGTATTGCCCCTGGAACCTGAGGTTCTGCTCTTCGATGAAGTAGGCTTCGCGGTTCTCAAGCACCGTGTTGCCCCAGACCTGGTAGCGGGCTTGCCAGACAGAGTGCCCGTCAGGCTCCGTCAATTGTTCCGGCAATCCATTCAAGTCGTTGTGGTAGTAACGGACCTTTTGCTGCTCTTTGGATCCATCCACGCGAGCTAGTGGCTCGTAACCCTCATCGACATACAGGTACAGGCTAGTCTGCTGATGCCTGTGCTCCTGTATCAGATGCAGGCCATCCCAGACGAACCGCGTTTGATCGATCGGATACCCTCGTGGGTCATGTACCCTTTTTTCGATGCGACGGCCCAAAGGGTCGTAGAGCATCGACACTACTGTTTCAGCGCTGCCGCTTTGATTGTGAACCTCAATCAAGCGGTGTTCTGCATCGTATTTGAAACGCTGGAGCATTCGACTTCCGCTTCGCTTTTCTGCCATCCGACCGAACGCGTCGTAGCGGTAGCGCTTGTCCTGATACGTCAATACCTTGTTGTGCACCACCAGGCCAGCGCCAGCGTGTGTGCTTGAAAGCAGGTTTGCTGCCGCATCATAGGCGAATGTTTCATGTTGCCCCTGCCCGCTATCCTGGCTCGCAACAATTCTGCCCGTGGCGTCGTAGTGAAGAAGCTGTCGAGACTGGCGGGTCGGGTTTTCATCCAGGCGACCAATCAGGTTATTGCCCGGATCATACTCAAATTGGCGACGTGTGGTGCCCGAGGCAAGCTTGGGCTGGTCGGCCAGGCGCCTCACCCGTGAGCGGATACGACCGCTGCGATCATATTCGCTGCGGGTGAAGACCTGGCCTTGGGTACGCAGTACTTCTCGATGCAAGCGGTCTCGCTCGAAATCACTGATCACCTGCCCATCCAAGTTGACTTGATGGAGGTGACCGCTTCCGTAGTACAGGCGGTTCACCCAGCGGCCGTCGGGTAGTTGGGTTTGGATCAAATTACCGAGCTCATCGTAATGATGCTGCAGTTTTCCTGTATCACTCTGCTCCCCGATGAGTTGCCCCAGCGGGTCATACCTAAAAGCGAGCTTTTGTTGCCGCCCCTGGTTGTCGGTAAACGTGATGGCCGTAAGTTGATCCAGCGGATCGTGGGTGTATTCTGTTTTGCCGTCTGCGGTGATCTTCGCCGTCAGGCGGCCTGCTCTGTCGCGTTCCAGGTAATGATCAATCGGTGCTACGGGCGCCGTCGGGACGATGTCCAGGCCAGTCCCGAAGGGTGCGGGAATACTGGACGCCAGGATGACGTTGTCGAGCTTGTCGTAGGTGTAGCGCTTGGCGCTGCCATCGAGATCTTGCTGCTCTATCAGCCGGTTTCCGGCATCCCAGGCAAACCGATAGCTTTCGCCATTCTCATTCGTCAGTGCGTGCAGGCGACCATAGTTGTCGTAACTGAATCGCACTTGCCGACCATGGGCGTCTGTGCGCAGACGGATCTGTCCCCGTCGGTTGTGCTGATAGTGAGTAGTGTGCCCTGCGAGGTCCGTATAGGCGGTCAATTGTCCGCTCGAGTCACGCCCAAAATGTTCCGTTCGACCATCGGGTAATTGAGTGCTGATTAATCGGCCTTGAGGGTCATAGCTAAACTTCGTGCGCTCTCCAAGTGCGTCTGTGATGGTTTGCAGATAGCCACGGCGGTCGTAGTTCAGACGTGTTGGATACCCGGAACAATCTATATGTTCAGCCAGTTGGCCGAGTGGGTTCCAGCGCAGCGTTTTGCTTTTTCCGGTGGCATCGATGATTGCGATGACTTGGCCGTTTACGTCGTACTGGTATCGGGTGACATGTCCAAGAGGATCGGTTTCGCATATGCAATTACCGCGGCTATCGTAGCGATATTGCCAACTGCTCCCTGCCGCATCCGTCTCGATCAGTGGCAGTGACCAATGCTCAAGCCAAATGGTCGAGTCGGCGCGACCCAAGGGGTCCCGGGTGCTAATCAGGTTACCCGACTCGTCATAGGCGTATTGGTATTGACCACCTAGCGGGTCAGTTGCACCGAGCAATTGGCGCTCATCGTTCCACTCGAAAAACCAGGTCTGGTCAAGGTTGTCGGTGTATTCGGTGATTTGGTGCAGCGCATCCCACTTGCGAACGCTGACGCGCTGCAGGTTATCGGTAATACGCGTGATGCCAGCAGTCAAGTCGTAGTCAAACTGATACTCGTCACCTTCCTCGGTCCAGTGCTTGATGACCCGCCACTCGAGGTTGTCGATGAGTGCCCATTTATAGAAGCATCTAAGGCCCGCCGGGAGCTGGTGCTCCACCATTCGCCTCCCTGCGTCGTAAGAAAAGCGTCGGCGCACTTCGCCGGCACTGTCTCTGACTTCAATCAGGTCGCCGTTTGCGTCATAGCCATAAGTGACCAACACTTCACGGCTTTGGTCGGGGTAAATCCGTTCGACCTGTATCAGCCTGCCCAATCTACAGGTAAGTTCGATCTGTACGCGATCAAAGGAGTTGCGCAGTTTCCAAAGTTGCCCATCATCGCCGTAATCCAGATAGATACGGTTGTTATTGCGATCCCCCAGTTGACTCAGTCGAAGCAAGGAGGATGACGCCGGAGCCGGTTCAAACAGGCGGTACAAGCCCTCCATGCTTTCGATCAGCAACTGACCATTAAGATGGCGACGTATGCTCAAGCCTTCTCCAGGACTGAACATCGCAGCACCCAGGCTCAGTGAACCCAAGTTGATGCGTCTTCCCTGCTCATCGGTGTAGACCAGTTGATCGCCACCTTCGTGATGTGGCTGGATTTCAACATCCACTTCATAGGAAACACTCCATCCTGCCCCCAATAGACCGTCACGACGCTCATCGCGGCTGTTGTAGAAGCGCTGCCAGTCGATAGGCAGCAATCCTGGTAAAGCAAAGTCCATTTCGTTGCTGTCACCCAGCACTTTTGCTCCGGTGGCGGCGTGCACGGGGTTGGGTGAGCCGAGTGCAGCATTGGTCATTGCGCCAATGGCTTGGCTCACAGCGTAAGAGCTGACGCCGCCCAGCAACATGCACGGCAAATTACTCAGCGTTTTGCCCTTGGCGCCTTTGAGCATCATCAACGCTTCAATCGCCAGCCCCACACCGGGGGTTTTCCCGCTGCGAATCTCCTGTACCACCACCGTACCGCCGCCAATCGTGACATTCGGTGAGATCAGCCCCGACGACACCACCGTCGCATCGCACATGCTGCGGTCACCACTGCGCACTGCGGGCTGGCCGTTGATTGTGACCTTATCCGAACCTTCGGCAAGGAGCTGAGGCGGCATTGGCGGATGACGGGCGCACAGGACCATATCGGTGAGGGCTGGAACGACACCAGGCGCGGGCGTGGCGACGGTCGGCCGCCATAGCTGCGAGAAGAAGCCCTCGGCCATATCCAGGAAGCCAGGCTCGGCTTGTGGCGCGGTGTCGGGTTCCGGCGGCGGGGGTTCAAGCTCCGTGCCTGCGGGCGCCACATGCGAGGGAATGGAGCCGGCCGCACGCGCAGCGGGGATGCCGTTGACGAAAGTGTCGGTCGAGCCCACCGCAATCGTGGCTTCCACCACCGGTGGAAACAGCGCGTTGGCGAAACTCTCGCACATTTTGCTGAGGCCCTTGTCGGCCCCCGTCTTGCTCATGGCCATGCCGACGACAATGCCGACCACCGCGCCGAGGATGCAGCCACCAATGCCGGCAGTAGCGACCGTCACACCAATCGCAGCCGCCACCGCAGCGGTCGCTAGCGCAGTAATCGCCACGTTGGCCGCCACCTCCAGCACACCGCCAAGGATGTCGGCCATCATGGAGGTGTGGGTCAGCGCATCGCCCATCCGGGCAGCCCATAACGCGTCAGACATGCGCGGTGCTCAGGGACGTGTTGAGTCTATTAGGACTTTCCATAGTCAGTCAGCTGCCCTCGTTTGGTTAAGGCATGCTCATCAACGCTGTTCTCATGGGTGGATCCTCAAGGCAGTCGACAGGCCGTACGTTGTCTTTGGCACAACCTGTCTTAGCCGTAGAAGTAATCGAAGAAGCGTTCGAAGTTCTCCTCACCTAGCAACGGGCTCACTTCCTTGGTCAGCAATTTTACAAACTTGGGGGAAAGCTCGTCGTCATCGTTGTAAATGTCAAAGATGTCGAATTTTCCATGAACAATTTCGATAGTTTTGGCGAATGCCAAGAGGAAATCAGCCAGGGAATCGGCAATCTTGAACGGCTCGACGACATCGTAGCTCGCCCACACTGGAGTCCCGGGAGTGTCCGTGACGGCGATCATCGGTTTTCCGCCGCCAATATCATCCATGAAAACCAGATACTGGGCAGGCCAATTCCCATTTACCTGGGTCTTGTTCGAATCGCCATCCCATTTATAGCCAACTTGGCCGTCTTCCAAAGCGCTCAAATTGAAGAAGCAGATCGGCGTCAAACCGGTTTCAACTTCAACATCAACTGGCTCACAGTTATCGTAGAAATAGTCGGTCTCTGCCGAGCGCGGTAACGTCTGCGGCCATTTTGTGTTGGCATGGCTGCTTTTTTCGAAGCTGCCTTCGATATCGAATTTTTTGTGGACGCGGCGCAGCTCTTTAAATGCGTTGTCAAGGGCGCTCATGTTCTTCTCCAATGGAAATTATTTACCGCAGCCGGCTTTTCTGCCGGGTGTTCTAAGACGGTCGATCAATCGGCCTTTGCCTGAGTTGGCATAATTCTTTCGGTGCCCTTGAGGGCTGTTCAAATGTTCATCCACACCACTTGGGTGTTTCGAGTTTTGCAAGAAAACAATGTTCCTCGGGTCACCTTTCCAGGCCTTGCCCAGGGCGCCATTACCTTCGACGCTGTTGATATGGTGACCGGTGTAACCTGCTTTGGACATCTTAGAGTTCAGGCGAGCGTTGCTCTTTGTATTCTTGATCAGCTCGCGTTCTTCATCTGTCCAGTTTCGTGAGCCGCCACCGCGTAGAACCAGATCCCGTTCTTCGCCCCATGCTCTATTGATTGCCGTACCGCGGCCACCCGCTTTCGGGGTGACAGACGCCTTGGGTTTGTAACGTATCAAATCCTCAGGATTCAAGCCGTAGGGGTCGATCCAGGTCAGCGGATTTGTTGAATACAGGTAAAGGTTCAGGCCCCCTGCGAGGCCGATAGGATCGGGTGTAGTGAAGCGGCCGATATCCGGATCGTAGAAACGGAATATGTTGTGATGCAAGCCGGTTTCACGATCCAGGTACTGGCCCTGAAACCTCAGGTTTTGTTCTTCGATGTAGTAGGGTTCACGGATTTCTTGAACCGTATTTCCCCAGATTTGATAGCTGGCTTGCCAGACGGTCTGGCCTTCAGCTTCCGAGAGCAGTTCGGGCAGGCCGTTGAGGTCATTGTGGTAATAGCGAACTTTCTGCTGGGTACCACTGCCATCAACGCGAGCGAGAGGTTCGTGACTGTCGTCCCCGTATATGTAAAGGCTGGTCTGGGCGTGCTTGTGTTCTTGCAGCAGGCGCAGTCCATCCCAGGTAAAGCGGGTTTCGCTCAACAAATAGCCATTCCCGTCGTAGGTCGCCTTGGCAGTTCTTCGTCCTATAGGGTCGTAGGTCATTTTTACGACAGACCGCTGCCCGCCGTGCTCATTGTGGACCTCAATCAAGCGATGTTCGGCGTCATAGGCAAAGCGCTGGATACCGCGATTTGCGCTGCGTTTTTCGATCATTCGACCGAAACCATCATAGCGATAACGTTTGTCCTGATACGTCAGAACCTTGTTGTGCTGTACCAGCCCGGCACCGGGTTGCGGAGCATCGAGAAGGTTCGCCGCTGCATCATAGGAATAGGTTTCGCGTTGGCCTACGAGATTGTCTTGACTGGCGATCACCCGGTCGGTTGCATCGTAGTGCAGCAGTTGCCTGCGTTGGCCGCTCGGCGTCTGCTCGAGCTTGCCAATCAGGTTGTCGCTGGGGTCATACTCGAAATGCTTTTGTACCGCAGCAGGAAATACCGATGCCCGAGCGATCTGGCCTCGTTCGCGGGAGCGCAATCGCCCACAACGGTCATAGTGATGACGCGTGCTGAGATGTCCCTGGGTACGCATTACTTCGCGGTGCAGGCGGTCGCGCTCGAAGTCGCTGATAACCCGACCGTCGAGATTTATTTGATGGAGGTGCCCACTGCCGTAGTGCAAGCGGTTGAGCCAGCGCCCGTCGGGCAGGCGAGTCTGGCTCAGGTTGCCGAGCTCGTCATAGTTATGTTGCAGGGTGCCAGTCGCGCTTTTCTCTTCGATCAGTTGACCAACGCTGTCGTAGTCAAAGTTGATTGCTTGTTGCCTGCCGGCATGGTCGGTAAATGTGACGGCCTTGAGTTGATCCAGCGAGTCGTAGGTGTATTCCGTTCGTCCATCATCAGTGATCTTGACCCGCAGGCGGCCAACAGCGTCGCGCTCAAAGCAATGCACGATGGGTGCTTCGGGAGTTACAGGGACTGAGGCCATTCCGCTGCCCAAAGGGGCAGGAATAGCTTCCATCCGCTTGATGTTGTTCAGTGCGTCGTAATGATAGCGGCGCACGCTATCGTCCAGGTCCTGCTGTTCAGCCACGCGGTCATTGGCGTCCCAGGCGAAACGGTACCGCTCACCGTTTTCGTTGCATAGAGTTCTAAGACGACCATAGCTGTCGTATTCAAAGTTGACTTGGCGGCCATGCGCATCAAGCCGCTGGCTGACCTGTCCCTGGCGATTGCGTTGATAGTAGGTAGAGTGCCCGGAGAAATCGGTATGCGCGATCAATTGACCGCTAGTGTCGCGTTGAAAGTGTTCAATGCGCCCATCAGGCAACTGAGTACTCAGCAACAGACCCCTTGGATCGTAAACAAAGGTTGTGCGCTCACCCAATGCATCGGTGACAGCCTGCAAATAGCCTCTTTCGTCATACTTGAAACGTGTCGGGTAACCTGAGCAGTCAATATGCTCAATGAGTTGGCCGAATGGGTTCCAGCGCATCCTTTTGCTTTTTCCCGCTGCGTCGATGACCTCCACCAACTGCCCGTGATCGTCATAGCGATACTGCGAAACATGACCCTGCGGGTCCGTTTCAGCAATGCAGTTACCTCGCTGGTCATAACGTAAGTGCCAGGTGTTGCCTTCGCTGTCCGTGCCAGATACTGGTAAAGCCCAATGCTCAAGCCACGTAGTGGATTCGCTGCGGCCCAGCGGGTCGGTCTCGCCGATCAGGTTACCGGCGTCGTCGTAGCTGTATGCATAGCGCCCGCCCAGCGGGTCGGTGGCGCTGAGCAATTGGCGCTCGTCGTTCCACTCGAACAGCCAGGTTTGCCCGAGGTTATCGCAGTAGCGAACGATCTGGTGCTGGGTGTTCCAGTGGCGGGTACTGACGCGTTGCAAGCCGTCGGTAATGCGCGTGATACCGGCCTGCAAGTCATAGTCGAACTGGTAGGCGTCGCCTTCGTCGGTCCAGTGCCGGACCACGCGCCATTCGGCGTCCTCAACCAAGACCCACTCGTAAAAACAGCGCAACCCGGTCGGCAACTGGTGTTCCACCATGCGCCGGCCGGCATCGTAGCTGAAGCGTCGCTGCACCTGGCCAGTGGCATCGCGGACCTCAGCCAGGTTGCCGATAGCGTCGTAGCCGTAGCTGACCAGTACTTCGCGGCGCTGATCGGGGTACAGCCGCTCGAGCCGTACCACGTGGCCTTGATCGCGGATCAACTCCACTTGCACCAGGTCGAACGTATCGCGCAGCCGGATCAGTCGCCCGGCTTCGTCGTAATCAACATGGATGCGGTTGTCGTTGCGGTCGCCGAGCTGGCTGAGGCGCAGCAACGCCGGGTTGGCAGAGGGTTCAAACAAGCGATACAACCCGTCATCGCTTTCGATCAGCAACTGCCCATTGAGGTGTCGCCGCACGGCCAGCCCTTCACCGGCGCTGAACACCGCGCCGCCCAGGGGAATACTGCCCATGTCGATAGGCCGGCCCTGTTCATCGGTGTAGACCAGCGTTTCACCGCCCTCGGGATGGGGACGAATTTCGACGCACACCTCATACGGCACGCTCCAACCCGCACCGAACAAACCGCCCGTGCGTTCGTCACGGCTGTTGTAGAAACGCTGCCAATCAATCGGCAGGATGCCAGGCAGTACGAAATCCAGCTCATCATCGCCGCCCAACACCTTGGCGCCGGTGGCCGCATGCACCGGGTTCGACGAGCCCATGGCCGCATTGGCCATCGCCCCCATCGCACTGCTCACGGCCATCGAGGTTGCGCCGCCGATCAACATGCACGGTAGCTTGCTGAAGAACTTGCCCTTACCGCCCTTGAGCATCAACAACGCCGTCACCGCCAGCCCCACACCCGGAGTCTTGCCGCTGCGAATCTCGCGCACCACCACCGACCCGCCGCCGATGGTCACGTTCGATGAAATCAATCCGGACGACACCACGGTCGCATCGCACGTACTGCGATCACCACTGCGCACCGCCGGCTGGCCGTTGATCGTGACCTTGTCCGAGCCCTCGGCAAGGAACTGCGGCGGCATAGGTGGGTGCTTCATGCACACCACCAGGTCCAGCGGCTTGGGCACGGCGCCAGGAGCGGGGGTTGCAACTGTAGGGCGCCACATCTGCGAGAAGAAACTCTCGGCCATGTCCAGGTAGCTGGCTTCTGGCTCAGGCTCGGGTTCTTCCAGCTCGGTGCCGGCCGGCGCGACGTGGGAACTGATCGCCCCGGCGGCACGGGCGGCGGGGATGTTGTTGGTGAGGGTGTCGGTGGAGCCCGTGAGAATGTTCGCCTGCACCGTGGGCGGGAACAGCGCATTGCTGAAACTATCGCATAAATTCGTCAGACCTTTGTCCGCGCCGGTCTTGCTCATGGCCAGGCCGACAATCGTGCCCACCACGGCGCCCAGCAGGAAGCAACCCAGCCCGCCGGTGGCCACGGTAATCCCGGTGGCGGCAACCACCGCCGCAGTCGCCACGGCGGTGATAGCGATATTGGCCGCTACCTCCAGCACACCGCCAAGGATGTCGGCCATCATCGAGGTGTGGGAGAGCGCATCGCCCATCCGGGCTGCCCATAACGCGTCAGACATGCAGGCAACTCATCAGGAAATAGCGTCAAACGACAGCGAGTTTTTAATCAGCGCCCAATGCGCTGCCTCGGCATCCCCAAGCTTCTCTGCCTTCACATAACTCAAGGCGAGCATCTTGCGTGTGCCCGGTATCACCAAAGCCAACTGGTACTGGAACACCTTGTCATTGCCCTTGTTGAACTGGCTGCGCAGCTCGATGCCTTCCACCTCTTGCGCGGCGCCCAAGCGCACATCGACACCCGGTTGGTAGCGCAAGTCCTGCACCTGTTTTTCCAGGCGCTGGAGTTGGTCGTTGAAGTTGCTGTGCAAGGTTTCGCCGTCGGCCAGCAGGCTGCGGCTGACGATCAGGGATGTGCCCAGCTCAGGGAATTTGAGGATATTGATCGTCGCGTCCTGCAGCTCGCTCGCCGGCAGTTGGAACTGGAATTCGTTGATTCGGTACGTCATGGCAAACAGGTCTCGTCAGGAGCTTTTAGGTGCGGGGAACGCGGCCTTGATATTGGCGTCGATAGCGCCTTTCTGGCCTTGGCCGTCGGGCGTGGCTCCGGGGCCGCCGCCGTTGTTCAGGTGCAGCACGCCGCCGGTGTTGAACTCGGCATCGCCGCTGGCGTAGAAGCTGATTTGCACGCCGGTGAGGTTGATCTGTCCGCTGGCGTTGAGCTCCAGGATGCTTTCGCCGCAGACCAGGCGCAGATTTTCGCCCACTTCGATGACGTAGCTCTGGCTGATGCTGTCGGTCTTTCTCTGGCCCACCGAGAGGATGTCTTCCTGCTTGACGATGCGCAGGCGGTTGTTGCCGATGGTCACCGTTTCGTTGTGGCCGATGCTCTTATTCCGGTCATGCCCCACCGAATGGCTCTCATCCACCTCCACCACAATGTCCTGGTTACGCTCGGCGTGGATATACAACTGCTCCAGCCCCTTCTTGTCCTCCATGCGGATTTCATTGAAGTTGGCCGGCGTGCCGCCCTTGCTCGAGCGACTCTTCATGCCGCTCTGGGTCGCGTTTTCCGGCAGGTCGTACGGCACCGTCTGCTCGGCGTTGTACACCCGCCCGGTAATGATCGGGCGGTCCGGATCACCTTCAAGAAAGCTCACGATCACTTCCTGGCCAATCCGTGGAATCTGCATCGAGCCCCAGTTCTTGCCGGCCCAGGATTGCGATACACGAATCCAGCACGAACTGTTTTCGTTGGATTGGTCGTGGCGGTCCCAGTAGAAGTGCACCTTCACGCGGCCGTACTGGTCGGTCCAGATTTCCTCGCCTTTGGGGCCGACCACCAGCGCGGTCTGCGGGCCTTTGACGATGGGGCGATAGGTGCTCGCCAAGGGGCGGAAGCTTTGCTGGGCGTCGATGCAGGTCAGGCTGCTTTCGAACTGCGCCGAGCCTGAGCCACCACCGCTTTCCAGGCTTTCCTGGACGATGTAGTAGCGGCAGCCGACGATCAGGTATTCGCGGTTCTGGTCCTGGCGGCTGAAGCCGGTGAGGCTGAACAGGTGGCCGGAGCCGAGGCCGCGGGCGTTGCCGCTGAACTCGATCTGTTCATGCAGGGTTTGCAGGGCTTCGATGCGGGTGCGCGCGTAGTGCTCACCGTCGGCGCTTTGCACGTAGGTGCCAGGGTAGTCGTACAGCGGGTAGTCGCCGGCGGTGTGCGGGCGCGGCATGGCCGAGCGCACGTCGATGCTCGCGCTGGGGCGCTGGAAGTCGTAGTCGTTGAGCTCCAGCGAACCCGGTTGAACCTCCTGCGCCAGCTGCCAGTTGTGCATGTGGTCGCGTTCGCGCTGCTGCTCGTCCTTGGGGTAATACGGGATCGACGCATAGCCCGGTACCGTGGTGTGGGCGCCATAGGCGTCGGCCAGCACCAGCACATGGCGGTCCTGTTCGTGGCGGAAGAAGTAGTAAATACCTTCCTGTTCCATCAGGCGGCTGACGAAATCGAAGCTGGTCTCGCGGTACTGCACGCAGTATTCCCACTCGCGATACGGCCGGCTCAGGGCGTCTTCGAAGTCGGAGAAGCCCAGGTCGCGAAAGACCTGCTTGATGATCTGCGGGATGCTCAGGTTCTGGAAAATCCGGCAATCGGACGTTCGGGTGAGCAGCCACAGCCAAGGGCGAAGCGTCACTTGGTAACTGGCGAACTGGCCCTGGTCGATGTTCTGGCTGCACCGCGCGACGATGCCGTGGAAATGCCGCTCGCCACCGTCCGCCAGTTGCAGGCTCACGCTCATCGGCTTGCCCAGCAACTGGTTGAGGTCGATGTTGGCGTCCAGGGACGTCAGTTGCAGCTCATAGTTGAACAGGCGGCCCAGCTCTTCGCCGCCGCCCATTTCATTGAGCAGCAGCACATCCGGCCCGAGGGGGCTGGTGATCTTGGCCAGGCGTGAGGCTTGGTTGAATAGCATCGGGCGTCTCGAAAATGACTAAATAACTGAAGAAACTGAGTTCAAATATGGGAGGGGGCTTGCCCCCAATAGCAGTGTGTCAGTTGATGTATCAGGCGACTGATTCACCGCCATCGGGGGCAAGCCCCCTCCCACATTTGCATTGCATTCCAACAGTCGTTATTCGGCGTCGCTGAAGTCGTAATGCAGCTCGTTATCCCGGCTGCTGATGCGCACACCCGCCAATGCCTTGCCTTCGAGCATGCGCGTGAGGAATTCACGGCTCATGTCCGGCAGCAGGCTGTTGGTGAGGATGGTGTCGATCATGCGCCCGCCGCTTTCGGTTTCGGTGCAGCGCGAGACGATCAGGTCGACCACCGCGTCGTCGTAGTCGAAGGCGACCTTGTGCGTATTCTCCACGCGCTTCTTGATGCGGTTGAGTTGCAGGCGGGTGATCGCCTTGAGCATCTCGTCGCTCAGCGGGTAGTAGGGGATCGTCACCAGGCGGCCGAGCAAGGCTGGTGGGAAGATTTCCAGCAGCGGCTGGCGCAGGGCCTTGGCGATTTCTTCCGGTTCAGGGATATTCGCCGGGTCTTTGCAGACCCGGGAAATCAGCTCGGTACCGGCGTTGGTGGTCAGCAGGATCAAGGTGTTCTTGAAGTCGATCACCCGGCCTTCGCCGTCTTCCATCACGCCCTTGTCGAACACCTGGAAGAAGATTTCATGCACGTCCGGGTGGGCTTTTTCCACCTCGTCCAGCAGTACCACGCTGTAGGGTTTGCGCCGCACCGCTTCGGTCAGCACGCCGCCTTCGCCGTAGCCGATATAGCCCGGTGGTGCGCCCTTGAGGGTGGACACCGTGTGGGCTTCCTGGAACTCGCTCATGTTGATGGTGATCACGTTCTGCTCACCGCCGTACATGGCTTCGGCCAGGGCCAGGGCGGTTTCGGTCTTGCCCACCCCCGAGGTGCCGGCCAGCATGAACACACCAATCGGCTTGCTCGGGTTGTCGAGGCCGGCGCGGGAGGTCTGGATGCGCTTGGCGATCATCTGCAGGGCGTGGTCCTGGCCGATGATGCGTTTCTTCAGGTGCTGGTCGAGATTGAGCACGGTTTCCAGTTCGTTGCGGGCCATGCGGCCCACCGGGATACCGGTCCAGTCGGCGACCACCGAGGCCACGGCCTGGTAATCCACGGTCGGCAGGATCAGCGGGGTTTCGCCTTGCAGCGCGGTGAGGCGCTGTTGCAGGTCGACCAGTTTTGCACGCAGTTCATCGTTGCCACTGTCCACAACCCCGGCCTTTTCGCGCAGGGTTGCGCGGGTAGCGAGCAGCTCATCCACCAGGGTTTTCTCTTCGGCCCAGCGGCTTTCCAGGGTCGCCAGACGCTCACGTTCTGCGGCCAGCAAGGTTTCGCTGTTGCTCTGGCGCGCGCCAATCGCAATGCCGATGGCATGCTCGCGGGCGATGATTTGCAGCTCGGTTTCCAGGGCTTCGATGCGGCGGCGGCTGTCGTCCACCTCCGCCGGCACCGCGTGCAGGCTGATGGCGACGCGGGCGCAGGCGGTGTCCAGCAGGCTCACGGATTTATCCGGCAACTGGCGCGCCGGGATATAGCGATGGGACAACTTCACCGACGCTTCCAGGGCTTCGTCGAGGATCTGCACCTGGTGGTGTTTCTCCATGGTCGAGGCCACGCCGCGCATCATCAGCAGTGCTTTGTCTTCCGACGGCTCGGCAACCTGGACCACCTGGAAGCGGCGGGTCAGGGCCGGGTCTTTCTCGATGTGTTTTTTGTACTCGGCCCACGTAGTCGCGGCCACGGTACGCAGGGTGCCACGGGCCAGGGCGGGCTTGAGCAGGTTGGCCGCATCACCAGTACCGGCAGCGCCACCGGCACCCACAAGGGTGTGGGCTTCGTCGATAAACAGAATGATCGGCTTGGGCGAGGCCTGGACGTCTTCGATGACCTGGCGCAGACGCTGTTCGAACTCGCCTTTCATGCTCGCGCCGGCTTGCAGCAGGCCCACATCGAGGCTGCGCAGTTCCACATCCTTGAGTGCCGGCGGCACGTCACCGGCGACGATGCGCAGGGCAAAACCTTCGACCACGGCGGTCTTGCCGACGCCGGCTTCACCGGTGAGGATCGGGTTGTTCTGGCGGCGGCGCATGAGGATGTCCACCAGTTGGCGAATCTCTTCGTCGCGGCCCACGATCGGGTCGAGCTTGCCGCTGCGCGCTTGTTCGGTCAGGTCGACAGTGAAGCGCTTGAGCGCTTCCTGCTTGCCCATCGCACTCGGCGCCATGGCACCGCTGGCCTCGCCTGGCACCGCGCCGGCATTGAAACCATCGCTGGCAGTCAGGGCATTTTCCGGCGAGTCGCCGACGTATTCGTCAAAACGCTCGCTCAGGGCCTCGGCCTTGATCTTGTCGAACTCCGACGACAACCCCAGCAACGCATGGCGCAGGCTCGGCGTCTTGAGGATGCCCAGCACCAGGTAGCCGGTGCGCACCTGGCTTTCGCCGAACATCAGGCTGCCGTACACCCAGCCGCGTTCCACGGCTTCTTCCACGTGGGACGACAGGTCGGTGATCGACGTCGAGCCACGCGGCAGGCGGTCCAGGGCTTCGGTGAGGTCACGGGCCAGGCGCGCCGGCTCGACGTTGAACTGGCGGATGATGCGGTGCAGGTCCGAGTCCTGCAGTTGCAGCAACTGGTGGAACCAGTGAGCCAGTTCCACGTACGGGTTGCCCCGCAGCTTGCAGAACACGGTGGCGGCTTCGATGGCCTTGTAGGCCACGCTGTTGAGTTTGCCGAACAGTGCGGCGCGACTGATTTCACCCATGCTCTGGATTCCTTGAGGTGGTGGCTTGATCGGCGTAATGCCGGGCCAGGATTAGGTCGTTGGCGTCATGCTCGGGCTTGCCGAGCCAGGTGTTGAAGCCCAGGCGGAACTGGCCGTTGAGTTGCAGCGCGGGTACTTCGGGTTGTTGCAGAACCAGGTTCAAGTCCCAGTCCAATTCATGGCCCAGGTACTCGGCCACCCACGCCACCAGCTCGTTGAATGGTTGGCTGCCGGGCAGCATGCCCATGTAGTCGTCCAGCTTGAGCGGGCCCAGGCGGATACGGAATTTATGCTGGCGGTCCCACACGTGGCTGCCCAGGCAGAAGTCCACCCCCAGCTGGTTGGCGCTCACGCCCACGCGGCTGCGCTCGGGCAGTTCCAGCCATTGGCCGACGTATTCTTCGATCTCCACCGGCAGGCCGAAATACTCGCCGAGAATGGCCTTCAAACCGTCCGGGTAGCGGGTTTGTGCCGACAGGTGGCCGCTGTAATGCAGCTTCGCCGTGTCGGGGATCAATCCTTGGTTAAGCAGGCTCGGCATGCCCCGGCCACTCAAGGCGGCGAGGCGTGCAGACCAGTAGTCATCGTCCGGACGGTCGTGGCTGACCGTCGGCCGTGCCTCGGCCCAGGCCCGGTAAAACAGGCTCAGCAAACGGTGGTGGAACACGTCCAGGAACTGCTTGCTGGTGCTGTCGGCGTTGTTGCGCTGGCGCTCGCGTACGTACTCGGTGATATGCAGCGGCAACGGTCCGTTGGGGCCGCCGAGACCGAAGAAGAACTGTTCCAGCCGTGCGGGTTTGCCGTCGCCACCGGGATCGACCGAGGCCAGGGTGGCCGGGGCGAAGGTGCAATCGGCCTGTTGCCCGAGGCGCAACGGGTCATCCGCCAGGCGCAGGGAATGGCCCAGGCGCGGCAGCTCGGGCGATTCGCACTCGATACGCCGCAACGCCTGGAAGAAATCGTATTCCCAGGGCTCCAGATGCATCGCATCCAACGTACTCACAGGGTCGGACGACGCCCGGGCTTGGCTTTCCATCGCATGATCTCGCCGCGTTCGGTGGTACGGATCACCGTCTCGGTAAAACTGTTGATCGACACGTAGCGTGCCAGGAAGCGTTCCAGCACCGCACCGAGCAGGAACACGCCGGTGCCGCGAAACGCGTTTTCATCGAACTCCAAGGTAATTTCCAGGCCGCGACCAAACACAATCGGGCCGGGCATAGGCAGGCGCCGTGTGACGGCCTTGCTGCTGACGTCGCGCAAGCCTTCGATCTGCAATTGCAGCGCCGCGTCGTTACTGTCGCCGTACAGGCGCAACAGTTCGCGCAACGCCGCCGCGCCCTGGCCTTGTTCGCTCAGGGACAAATAGTTGAGCGACAACTGGCTGATCAGGCGCCAGGCCTTGGCGTCATGGGCATGGCTGGCGCGTGGACGGCTTGGCCCGGCGACGCAACGCACGGATAACACCGGCGCGCTGTCGGCCAGGGTGAAGTCGGTCTTGCCATTGCCCACGCTCATGAACAATGGCAGGTCGCGGTTGGTGCACAGCGCGGTCACGCCGAGTTGGCGCAGGTCGTGCCGGTACGGCGCCTGGCGGCTGTCGACCAGGCTGACAAAGGTTTCGCTGCCCACATAGGTGGAGCGCGGGCCGTTGCGGCGCTGGTCGCTGGACAACACCCGTGGTTCGCGGCGCACGGTGTAGTAAGCCTGGTCGCGGCCATAACGCGATGGATCGCGTACCGCATAGAACGGTAAAAATGGCTGCTCTGGCCCGGTGCCGTGGCCGGTGATGCCGCTCAACGAATGAATCTCGAAATCCATCGGCCGTGTGCGGTCGGCGATCACGTGGTGTTCGTTGACCCGGTCGGACAAGTGGATGCGGTCCACGCGTTTCGGGAACAGGTTGATCGCCGGGGTGCAGAACGGCAAAAACTGCGCTGCGCCGACGCTGCCTTCCAGGCTCGGCTCGTGACGGTCGAACAGCACGATCAGTTCCAGCTCCTGGCCGTCGCAACGTTTGACCGCTCGGCTCAGCTCGGCGAATTCGACGAACAGGAAGCGGTGGGGCAGGGCGAAGTATTCCTGCAACAGGCGATAGCCCTGGAACGCACGCGCGACGACCGGCATGGCCGCATCGGCGTCGTCGAAACCCCGCGAGCGCAGCGCGTCCTGGGGCAGGCGCTCGACCCAATCGCCACCGGGCTTGCGTGCAAACACCGCACAGGCGTTGCCCAGCAGTTGTTCGTAAAGGCGGAACGGCTGCTCATCGGCGCCACTGAGGTACAGCGGCAGGTTGTCCAGATCGAGGCGGTTGAACGGCAATTCGGCGCCGGTGCGCAGAGTCAGGCGCAAGCCGGCCTTGGCTTTCGGCTCACTGGCGGCGAGGCGCCCGAGCACGGCGGCGGGGTTGCCGAAGTACTCGGCGCTGCTGACCTGCAACGGCCACAATGTCACCGGGTGCGCGGTGCGGTACTCGCAGCAGGTCTGGGTTTCGCGGCCCAATGCGGCACGCAACACGGTGTCGCGCGGCAGCGGGAAGCCGCTGGCCAGGGAGCCTTCATCGGGGTCGGTCTGCAATTGCACCACGGTCATCGACGGCGTCGGCGCCAGGTAGTGCGGGTAAGCGATTTCCAGCAGGTTGTGGGTGAAGGTCGGGTACTCGGCGTCGAGTTTGAGCTGTACGCGGGCGGTGAGGTAGGCAAAGCCCTCAAGCAAGCGTTCGACGTACGGGTCGGCGCAGTCCATACCGGACAGGGTCAGCCGACTGGCGATCTTCGGGTATTCCTTGGCGAACTCCGCCGCGCTTTCGCGCACGTGGTGCAGTTCCTGGTTGTACAGCTCCAGCAGGCGCGGGTTCATGAGCGCCTCCGCTGGTCGGCATTCACCACGCGCACATGGCCGGATTCCAGGTCGAGGTCGGTTTGCAGCAACAGGCGCAAGGGCACCGGCTGCGCCCACAGGTCGCCTTCGATCTCGAAACTCAGCGCGTTGTGATTCATCTCGCCATGGCCGACGCGGGCTTTGACGCGCAGGGTATGGCGCAGGATGCGCGGTTCAAAGGTGGCAATCGCCTGGTAGATCAGGGCTTCCAGGGCCTTGATGTCGACGCTGGAAACGCTGTTGCCCGCCAGCGCCGGCAGGCCGTAATTGACCACCGAGGTGCCTGCCTGTGTGTGCAGCGTGGCATCGGCATCGAGCAACGACGTGGTATTGAGCAGCCACGCCAGGTCGCGCAGCACCGAGGCTTTCAATTGGGTCAGGGACAGCACGCGTTTATCGGCGCTTTCCTTGGGATTGGTTGGGTCGTCGTCGGTCAACCGGTCCAGCAGGGACGGTTGCAGGCGGTCGCGGGAAGCGATTTCAGTTACCACCAAAGCAGCTCCACGGACAATATCGAAAATGAAAGACCCGCCGTAGCAGCTGCCGAGCGAAGCGAGGCTGCGTCCGACTGCGAAGCAGTCGTAGAGCAGGCACTGAGTTTCATCAGGTAAACCTCAGTGCCTGGTGTGCGAGGACTTCGTCCTCGAACGCAGCCTCGCTTCGCTCGGCAGCTGCTACAGCGGAGCGAGGTAGGCGTATCAGCGCTTGGTGTTGGAACGGATGTTCCAGCCAAACTTGATCGCGCCGCCGTCTTTGGTGCCGTCGGCTTTCTGCGGCTGGTAGTCGACCATCACTTGGGCGAAGTTCAGGGTGACGTTTTCAGTCAGGCGGTCATCGCTGCCTGAACCGCCGGTGCTCAGGGACGTTACCAGCACTTCTTCCAGGTTGATCACCATGTACTCGACCTGGCTTTCACCACCGGCCTTGCGCACGGTCAGCTTGACCTTGTCGATGTGCTTGCCGCTGGCGCAGTGCATCATCAGGTTCGGCGAGGCCTTGTCGACGTACTTGGTCAGCGACAGGTCCTGGATATTCACCTTGCCCGCGCCACCGCCACCGCCAACGTGCATGTTGCCGGACTGGGCCATGCCCCAGCTCCAGTTCAGCACGTCGATTTCGTCCTTGTGGGCCTTGTCCATGGACTCGCCCTTGATGTCGCCGATCTTGATGAAAATATCAACAGCCATGTTTTCTCCCTGTGTGGCTCTTGCCACTGAATTTGAGTGACTCCAAATGGGCAGTGCTTTTGTGTGGGAGGGGGCTTGCCCCCGATGCAGGCACCTCGGTGTGTCAGTCACACCCCAGTGATGCTATCGGGGGCAAGCCCCCTCCCACAGAAGAGCCAGCTCATCCGTGGGTTAGGCGCTTTTCGCCGAAGGCAGCTTCGATACCAGGCGCAGCGATACGGTCAGCCCTTCGAGCTGGTAGTGCGGGCGCAGGTAGAACTTGGAGTTGTAGTACCCCGGGTTGCCCTCGACGTCTTCCACGATCACTTCGGCGGCGGCCAACGGGTGCTGGGCCTTGGTGGTCTCGGTGGAGTGCGCCGGGTCACCGTCGACGTAGTTGAGGATCCAGTCCTGCAACCAGCGCTGCATCTCGTCCTTCTCTTTGAAGGAACCGATCTTGTCGCGCACGATGCACTTCAAGTAGTGAGCGAAACGGCAGGTGGCGAACAGGTACGGCAGGCGCGCGGCCAGGTTGGCGTTGGCGGTGGCGTCCGGGTCGTCGTATTCGGCCGGTTTCTGCAACGACTGGGCGCCGATGAACGCGGCGAAGTCGGTGTTTTTCTTGTGCAGCAGCGGCATGAAACCGTTCTTCGCCAGCTCCGCTTCACGGCGGTCGCTGATGGCGATTTCGGTCGGGCACTTCATGTCCACGCCACCGTCATCGGTAGGGAACGTGTGGGCCGGCAGGTTTTCCACTTCACCGCCAGACTCCACGCCACGGATGCGCGAGCACCAGCCGTAGTGCTTGAACGAACGGTTGATGTTCACCGCCATCGCATAGGCCGCGTTGGCCCAGGTGTACTTGGAGCTGTCGGCGCCGTCGGTGTTTTCTTCGAAGGCGAAGGCTTCCACCGGGTCAGTCTTGGCGCCATACGGCAGGCGCGCCAGGAAGCGCGGCATGGTCAGGCCGATGTAGCGCGAGTCTTCCGATTCACGCAGCGAGCGCCAGCCGGCGTATTCCGGGGTGGTGAAGATCTTGGTCAGGTCGCGCGGGTTCGACAGTTCCTGCCACGAGCCCATGCCCATCACGGTCGGCGACGCCGCAGCGATGAACGGGGCGTGCATGGCGGCGCAGACTTTCGACAACTCGCCCAGCAGTTCCACGTCCGGTGGCGACTGGTCGAAGTAGTAGTCGCCGACCAGGCAGCCGTAAGGTTCGCCGCCGAACTGGCCGTATTCTTCTTCGTACATCTTCTTGAAGATCGGGCTCTGGTCCCACGCGGTGCCCTTGAATTTCTTGAGGGTCTTGTGCAGGTCCGGCTTGGAGATGTTGAGCACGCGAATCTTCAGCTGCTCATCGCTCTCGGTGTTATTGACCAGGTAGTGCAGGCCACGCCAGGCGCTTTCCAGCTGCTGGAAATCCTGGTGGTGGATGATCTGGTTGACCTGGGCGGTGAGCTTGGCGTCGATGGCGGCGATGATCGATTCGATCGACTTGATCGCATCGTTGGACACCAGGTCGGTTTGCGCCAGGGCCTGTTCGGCCAAGGTGCGCACGGCGGTTTCCACGGCTTCGCGGGCACGCTCGGTCTTGGGCTTGAATTCCTGCATCAACAAGGATGCGAATTCGCTGGTTTCCTCGGTTGCACCCAGGCTCTGGGCGCCTTCGCGGGCGGTATTGTCAGTCATGATTACTGGTCCCCTGCAGGCTTAGGCGCGCTGGCAAGTGCCTGAAGCAGTGCCGGATCCTTGATTGCCTTCATGATGATTTCTTCAGCGCCAGTCTTGCCGTCCATGTAGGTCAGCAGGTTGGCCAGTTGGGTGCGGGCTTCGAGCAGTTGCTTGAGCGAGTCGACCTTGCGGGCCACGGCGGCCGGGCTGAAGTCGTCCATGCTTTCGAAGGTGATGTCCAGGCTCAGGTTGCCTTCGCCGGTCAACTCGTTGGGGACGTGGAACGCCACGCGCGGCTGCATGGCCTTGAGGCGCGAGTCGAAGTTGTCGACGTCCACTTCAAGGAATTTGCGGTCGGCCACAGGCAGAAGAGGCTCGGCAGGCTTGCCGGCAAGGTCGGCCATCACACCCATCACGAAGGGCAGCTGGACCTTTTTCTCGGCGCCGTAAAGCTCGACGTCGTACTCGATCTGCACTCGAGGCGCGCGGTTGCGCGCGATGAATTTCTGAGAACTTTGCTTCGCCACGTTGCTGCTCCTGGTCGCTTGAGCGACGGTGTTGTTACTGCACAGTCGGGCGGCTTACTCGCCGTCCGGGCCGCGCAGGTTTTCAAATTGGGACATGCCATCGGGAATCAGGTTACGCACGATGGCCGCGAAGTCGGCGTGCACCAGATGCTTGGCCCGGTTCAACAACACCGGCAGCGGGCTCGAAGGCTCGTGCCGGGTGTAGTACGCAAGGATCTTGTCGAGGCTGCGCAGCACGTCATCACGGTTGCTGATGTCGCCGGTGGGGCGAGGTGCGGCGGGGGCAGCGGCGAAGTCGACCGAGGGGGCATTGTCGTCACTGACGGCCTCGGGTTCGCTGCTGGTATCGCTATTCGGAACACACTGGCTGAGCACCTGCAGCGCTTGCTTGAGCGGTTGCTTCAACAGGCTGAGGTCCACGCCTTGGGCGGAGCCCACTTGGTCGCTGACTTGCTGTTCGATGGCTTCGCAGGCAGCGCGCGCAGCGCTCAAGGCGTCGCGGGTGGCTTGCAGTTGTTCGGGGTCGCTGTCGAGGAACGCGGCGTTGAGTTGCTGGGCGCCGAGCTGTTCGTCGGGGAAACTCATCAGGCCGCTGGCATTCAACGCGGCGCGCAGGCTCACAGGGCCGAAGGTGCGCGAGCGCGTGAGAATGCTTTCGCGCAGCAGACGAATGGTCGCATCGCTGGTCAAGCCGGAGAGGGCGTTGATCCGTACGGTGGGGTCGTTATCGTCGTCGGCGTCCAGGCGCGGGTGCAGCTCGGCCCAGTATTCGCGCAGCAGCGCGTTGATCAGCGTAAGGACTTGCGCCAGCCCGGCCACACCCTGGAGGGCGAGGGAGCTTTGCAGCAGGAAATGGGTGATGCGCAGGTCTTTGCTGCGCTGCAGCAAATCGAGACTCTGCTGCTGGATGCCGCGCCATTCCGGCGGTTCGGCAGGCAGGATCGAGTCGCCCATGCTGCGCTCGGGTTGGCCCTTGGCATCACGCTCCAGCTGAAGAAAATCCGCGTCATATTCCATGTCTTCGCCACAGGGCGAAGTCGCAGAAACGGCGGTGAGCAGCAACGGCACATCCACTGAAATTGATCTCCCTATCGGCCCGTTAGATAGCGGGCAATGCATGCATTAGTTGCGCAAGGAACTTTGCATGTTTTCTTGGTCATATAAGTAAGATGCCACTAATGTGCCATCACTGGTATTCAAGAAGTTGTGCATTTTTGGTGTAGTACTTAGGCCTTGTCAAGGTAAGCTATTCGCCCTCTGTGACAGATGTGCGGTGCTTAACAACCTGCGCGACTGGTGGGTCGAACGACGTACCGGCATAGGATTTTTGTCATGGAGCCCAGTTAAGATCAGCGATCATGCTGGCATCAGCAGGTTTTGGACGGTCGATTGCACGACCAGATGGGGATCTCCCGGGAATCGCTGTCCCTGGGGTCGACTGCGCGCGAAGTATCAGCAAGGAGGCAAGATGTCGCTGTGTTTGACTATCACTAGTTATCACAAGATTACCCCCGGGCAATGCTCGGAAAAGTCCATGAACCAGGGCTCGATGGCTATCGGCCGTAGCTCGGATAATGACTGGGTATTGCCTGATCCTGAGCGGTTGGTGTCTTCGCAACACTGCGTTATTCAATATAAAGATGGCCGTTATTATTTAACTGATAACAGTACAAATGGTGTGGAATTAGTTAACGCCGGAATCCGTTTGCGCAGGGGTAATAGCGAGCTGTTGCAAGATGGCGAGCTGATCCGCATCGGCGATTACGAGATCCAGGCGCGTATCGACTTCAACGTGCAGTCCATCGACAGCCAGCCCTTCGCCGGTGATTCGCCGAACAGCTTTGAAGCCTTGATGGGCGCCGTGGTGAGCAAGCCCGCGCCAACGCCGGTGATCGCCCCGCAGTTCCAGGGCGCCTCGTCGATGGACACGCTGCCGGACCTGTTCGACTTCCTCAGCCCCACCGCCGTGCCGCCGCCCACTGTGGCCGACCACGTCCCCAGCGAACAACACGACTTCCGCCCGCCGACCCCGGTGGCTGTGCCCGTGATCGAGACGCCCGTGGCCTCGGGCTCGGTGATCCCCGAAGACTGGGACCTGTTTGGCGACACGCCGGCGCCCCTTGCCAGTGCACCGCCACCCCCGTCGCCGCCACCCGTACCGATCATCCAGCCGCCACCCGTGGTCGAGCCAGCGCTCCCCGTGGCAGACAGCCAACAACCCGACCTCTTGCAAGCCTTCCTGCGCGGTGCCGGTCTGGACCAGCTGCGACTGGACAAAGCCCAGGCCGAGGCGCAAATGGAAAACATCGGCCGCAGCTATCGCCTGATGGTCGAAGGCCTGATCGACGTGTTGCGTGCCCGCGCCAGCCTCAAGGGTGAGTTCCGCATGCAGCAGACGATGATCCAGCCTGCCGAAAACAATCCGTTGAAATTCGCACCGAATGCCGACGAAGCATTACTGCTGCTGCTTCGCCACGGCAACCAAGCGTTTATGGCGCCGGACATTGCCGTGCGCGACAGTTTTGATGACCTGCGCGCCCACCAGCTGGCGGTGATGGCCGGCGTGGAAGCGGCGATCAAGCACCTGCTCACGCGCTTTGAACCGGCACAACTGGAAGAGCGCATGGGCAAGCCCGGCGGGCTGTCGAACCTGTTCGCGGGCTCGCGCCAGGCCCAGTACTGGCAGCAGTTCACCGAGCTCTACAGCAATATTTCCCGCGAGGCCCAGGAAGATTTCCAGGACCTGTTCGGCCGCGAATTCAGCCGGGCCTACGAAGAACACAGCGCACGACAGCGTCGTTGACACGCAACACATGGATTAACGGATAGATAAGTACGTCATTGAGGACGCAGGATGATTCCCAGGTTTCTACTCGCAGTCGCCACCGCACTGCTGCTGACCGCGTGTGCCAAGGACGCGGTCAAACCCGAAACAGCCGCTGAGGCTGAAGCGGACACCGCCGCCGTCGAGTTGCATTTCCACGCCATTGCCGGGCTTAACCCCGGCGCCAACGGCCAGGCCGCCCCGGTGCGGGTGCGCATTTTCGAACTGAAGAACGCCGCCACCTTCGCCCGTTCCGACTACTTCGCCCTGGCCGACCGTGCGCAATCGACCCTCGGCCTGGACCTGCTGGACCAGGACGAAGTCATGGTGCAACCCGGCCAGCAACTGAGCATCCAGCGCGACCTCGACCCCTCCACGCGCCAGATCGGCTTGCTGGTGGGTTATCGCGAGTTGGACCGCGCGCAATGGCGCACGGTGATCAACGTGCCGGCGCGCCAATACACCGAATACCAGATCAGCCTCGATGTGCGTGCCGTGCGCGCTGACGTCGTGGTCACCCCATCCAGCCCTGCCCAATAAGAAGCAATCGGAGCCCCCATGTCCTGGAACAATCGCGTGGTCTGGTCGGAAGGCATGTTCATCGGAACGCAGCACTTCCAGCAGCATGACCGTTACCTGGAAAACCTGATCGACGCCCGCAGCCGCCCGTTGTCCGCCGGCGCCTGGGGGTTTTCCGAGTTGCTGATCGACCAGGGCCTGTTGGCCCAGGGCAAGCTGGCCATCGTCTCGGCGCGCGGCCTGTTGCCCGACGGTACGCCGTTCAATATCCCCCAGGATGACCTGGCGCCCAGCCCGCTGAACATCGACGACAACCTGCGCGATGGCTTGGTCTACCTGGCCTTGCCCCTCAAACGTGCGGGTGCCCGCGACACCGTGGATGAAGGCGAAGCCCTGGAAGCCGCGCGTTACGTGAGCCAGGTGCGCGAAGTGCGCGATGACAACGCCCCGTTCGAAAACCGCGCGCCGGTGGCCGTGGGGTCCCGGGCCCTGCGCTTGCTGACCGCCCAGGATGGCATCAGCGACTATGCCGCCGTGGGCCTGGTGCGCATCAAGGAAAAGCGCGCCGACCGTGCGCTGGTCCTCGACAACAGCTACATCCCGCCAGTCCTCGATGTGGCCGCCAGCAAACCGTTGAGCGCGTTTCGCAGTGAACTGCTCGGCCTGTTGCACCAGCGCGGCGAAGCCCTGGCCGGCCGCGTGGTTGCCTCGGGTGCGGGGGGCGCGTCGGAGATCGCCGACTTCATGCTGCTGCAACTGGTCAACCGCGCCCAGCCGCTGATCCAGCATTTCAGCCAGTTGAGCCCGCTGCACCCGGAGCGCTTCTTCAGCGAACTGGTCAGCCTGGCCGGTGAGTTCTCGACTTTCTCCACCTCTGGCCGTCGCCCCCAGGAATACCCGCAATACCAGCACGACGACCTGGCCCTGAGTTTCGCTCCAGTGATGGCTGCGTTGCGTGAGGCGCTGTCGATGCTGATCGACAGCAAGGCCACGCCGATTCCCATTGTGGAAAAAGCCTATGGCATCCACGTGGCGATGCTGGCGGACAAGACCCTGCTCGACAATGCCAGTTTCATTCTGGTGGTACGCGCCGACGTGCCCGGCGAAACCCTGCGCGGGCGCTTCGGCCAGCAGAGCAAGGTGGGCGCGGTGGAGCACATCCGCGACATGGTCAACCTGCAACTGCCGGGTATCGGCCTGGTACCGTTGCCGGTGGCGCCGCGCCAATTGCCGTACCACGCAGGCTCGACCTACTACGAGCTGGATCGGGGCAGCGAGCACTGGCAACAGTTGAGCAATTCCGGTGGTTTTGCCTTCCACATCGCCGGGCAGTTCCCGGGCTTGAACCTGGCCTTCTGGGCGATCCGAGGATAATCCGCGATGCATCCCAATGATGACGACCGCACCCAGTTCATGCCGCGCCCGGGTGGCCGTGCGCCGGAACCCGCACGTGCCGAACCGGCCCCGCTGTCGATGCCGGCCGCGCCGATCCTCACCGGCAAAAGCCAGGGCCTGAACCCGCTGGAAAGTGCCGCCGGCCCGCTGCTGGCGCTGCTGACGCGCCTGCGCAAGACCATCGCGCACCCGGCGCCGGCCAGCCTGCGCGCGCAGTTGCTGGCCTACCTGCGTCAGTTCGAAGAGCGCGCCGAAGCCGCTGGCGTGGCACGCAACGAAGTGCTGCTGGCGCGTTACGCACTGTGCACCGCCCTCGATGAGGCGGTGTTGAGCACGCCGTGGGGCAGCACCAGCGATTGGGGCAAGCAGAGCTTGTTGATCACCGTGCACAACGAAGCCTGGGGGGGCGAAAAAGTCTTCCAGTTGCTTGACCACTGCCTGCAAAGCCCACGTGAGCGCCTGTACCTGCTGGAGCTGTTGTACCTGTGCATGTGCCTGGGTTTCGAAGGCCGTTACCGCGTGATGAACGACGGTCGCAGCCAGTTGGAAGCCTTGCGTGAGCGCACGGCGGCGGCGATTCGCAGTGCTCGCGGTGACCACGAGCGCGAGTTGTCGCCGCATTGGCGCGGCGTCACCGTGGCGCGTGATCGGCTGGCGCAGTTCATGCCGCCGTGGATCGCCGTGGCGATTGGCTTGGCGTTGTTGCTGGCGCTGCTGTTCACCTTGCGCATGCTCCTGGCGTCGCAGGCGGAGCCGGTGTTCAAAAATATCCATGCACTGGGCGAGATCCCGGTGCAGGCCATCGACCGTCCCGTGGCGCAGCCCAAAGTGATCGAGCGTCCGCGTCTGGCCGGCTTCCTGGCGGAAGACATCAAGGCCGGTCGCGTCGCGGTGGAAGACAAGGTCGACCGCTCTGTCGTCACCATTCGAGGCGATGAGCTGTTTGCGTCCGCCAGCTCCAGCATCGTCGATGACTACCAGCCGCTGATGCTGCGCATCGCCGACGCCATCCGCAAGGTCAAGGGCCAGGTGCGCGTCACCGGGCACAGTGACAACCGCCCGATTGCCACGCTGAGGTTCCCATCCAACTGGGCCTTGTCCGAAGCGCGGGCCAAGTCGGTGTTGGAGATCCTCGCGGCCAAGACCGGCCAGGCCGATCGCTTCAGTGCCGAGGGCAGGAGTGACACCGAGCCGTTGGCGACCAACACGACTGCCGAAGGCCGTGCCCGCAATCGTCGGGTTGAAATCACCGTATTGGCGGAGGGCGTCGAGTGAAGGCGTTTTTCAGTTTCATGATTCGCTGGGTGATCCCCGTGCTGGGCCTGATCGCCCTGAGCCTGATCATCTGGTTTGTGGGGCCGTTGCTCGATGTGCTGGTGCCGGAAGGCCGGCGCTGGGCGCTGATCATCCTGGTGTTCGCGGTGTGGATCGCCTACCGCGTGTTCCGCATCATCCAGGCGCGGCGCCAGGCCGCCGAAGTGATGCGCAGCCTGGCGGCCGAAACCCCGGCCGACCCCAACAGCGTGGCCACCGCCGAAGAGCTCACCACCCTGCGCCAGCGCATGGACGAAGCCCTGGCGCTGCTGAAAAAGGCCAAGCTTGGTGGCGACGAACGCCGCAACCTCTACGAGCTGCCGTGGTACGTGATCATCGGCCCGCCGGGTTCGGGCAAGACCACGGCGCTGGTCAACTCCGGGCTGCACTTTCCGTTGGCGGCCCAGTTGGGCGCCGGTGCGGTGCGCGGCGTCGGCGGTACGCGCAACTGCGACTGGTGGTTTACCGACCAGGCCGTACTGCTCGACACCGCCGGCCGCTATACCACCCAGGACAGCAACTCGACGGTGGATAAGGCTGCGTGGCTGGGCTTTCTCGACCTGCTGAAAAAGCAGCGCTCGCGCCGCCCGATCGATGGCGCCTTTATCGCCATCAGCCTGTCGGATCTGCTGCTGGGCACCGATGCCGAACGCGCGGCCCACGCGGCGGCGATCCGCCTGCGTATCCAGGAGCTGTACACCCAGTTGGGCGTGCGCTTCCCGATCTACCTGATGCTGACCAAGCTCGATCTGGTGCCGGGCTTCATGGAGTTCTTCGACAACCTGAGCAAGGAAGAACGCGCCCAGGTGTGGGGCATGACCTTTGCCCTCGATGACGGCAAGAACAGCGACAGCCCGCTGGCGCACCTGCAAAGCGAATTCGCCGGTCTGGAGCAGCGCCTCAACGAGCGTCTGGTGGAGCGCCTGCAACAGGAGCGCGACCCGGCGCGGCGCGACCTGATCTACGGCTTCCCGCAGCAGTTCGGCGCATTGAAGGATTGCCTGCAAAGCTTCCTCGAAGGCGTGTTCAAACCCAATGCCTTTGAAGAGCGCGTGTTGCTGCGCGGCGTGTACTTCACCAGTGGCACCCAGGAAGGCAGTCCGATTGACCGCCTGATCGGCGCCATGGCCCAGAGCATGAACCTGGACCGCCAGCACCTGGCGCGCCAAAGCGGCACCGGGCGCAGTTACTTCATCGAAAAACTCTTCACCGCCGTGGCTTTTGCCGAGCGTGGACTGGTGGGTGTGAACCCGAAAGTCGAACGCCGGCGCAAGTGGATCGCACGCGGTGTACTCGCGGCCACCGTGGCCTTGGTGATCGTGGTCAGCAGCCTGTGGTGGGTGAGCTATCGCGCCAACCAGGCGTATATCGCCCAGGTCGACCAGAAGGTCGCGCCGCTGGGCCAGACCGTACAGAACCTGAGCCCGGCGCAGCGTGAAGTGCTCGCGGTGCTGCCGCTGCTCAATGCGGTGAAGAACCTCGCGGGTGATTCGCCGAGCTGGTCCGAGGGCCTGGGGCTGTATCAGGGCGATATGCTCGAAGCCGAGTCCGCCAGCGTCTATCGCAAGCTGTTGATCGCTGTGTTTGCGCCGCGCCTGGTGACGCGCATCGAGGAGCAACTGCACGGCGGCGGCAACTCCGACTTCCTCTACGAAGGCCTCAAGGCCTACCTGATGCTCGCCGACAGCGAGCATTACGACCCGGACTTCATCAAGGCCTGGATCGCCCTCGACTGGGACCGCAACCTGCCACGGGACCTGCCGGCCGATCAGCGCCAGGCGTTGAGCGGGCACTTGCGGGCGTTGTTCGAACGCCATCCGCCGAGTGCGCGCCTTGACCCACGCTTGATCGATGATCTGCGTCGCCAGCTGCAACAACTGCCGGTGGCCCAGCGCGTCTACGACCGGGTCAAACGCCAGAAACTGCCCGAAGGCATCCCGGACTTCCGTATCAACGAAGCCGCTGGCCGTGATGCCGCGCTGGTGTTCAGCCGTAAAAGCGGCAAGCCGTTGGGCGAGCCGTTGAGTGGTTTTTTCACCGCCAAGGGCTATCGCCAGGCGTTTTTGCTGAGCAGCTTGAACCAGACCGGCACTCTGGCTGAAGAGCAGTGGGTGTTGGGTCATGAGCAGGCCGATCAGCAGAACGTGGTCAGCCTCGCCGCCGACGTGCGTCGCCTGTATTTCCAGGACTACCAGCGCCAGTGGGATGCGTTGCTCGCCGACATCGACTTTGTGCCGATCACCAGCGTGGCCCAGGCGGCCGACGTGCTGCGGGTGATTTCCGGCCCGAGTTCGCCGCTGAAAAAACTGCTGGTGGCAGTGGCCAAGGAAACCGATCTGCAAGCTGAAGAGCGCCAATTGGCCGCCAAAGGCGTGCCGGTGGAAGGCGGCGTCGACAAGCTCAAGGAGCGTCTCGGCAGCCTGCTCGGCCAGGAGCAACCGACGGCCAATGCGCCGGCGGCGGCGGATGATCCGGTGACCGCGCACTTTGCCGAACTCAACAGCATCGTCAGCAAGAACGAAGGCGAACCGGCAGCCATCGACGGCCTGTTGTCGGACATGAACGCGCTGTATGTGCAGGTCAGCGCCATGGTCGGTGCCAGCGGCGATGCCTTGCTTGGCGAGGCGAAGAACCAGGCGGCGGCTGCAGCCACGCGGGTCAGCCTGAATGCCGAGCGCCAGCCGCCGCTGGTGCAGGGCATGGTCAAGTCGGTGGTCAACTCCACCACCAACAGCATGATGGGCGGGGTGCGTAACCAGCTGAACGCGGCATGGGTCAGCGAGGTGGTCAATGTGTACCGCCAGTCCCTGGCCGGCCGTTACCCTATGTCGCCGGGCAGTACGCGGGATGCGACCCTGGATGATTTCGGTCAGTTCTTCGGCGTGGGCGGGGTGATGGACAACTACTTCCGCAAATACCTGCAGCCGTATGTGGACACGTCGGCACAGACCTGGCGCTGGCAGCCGGGTGCGGCGCAGAAGCTCGGGATTGCGCCGGGCGTGCTGCAAACCTTCCAGCGGGCCGCAACGATCCGTGATGCGTTTTTCCGCTCCGGGGGCACTCAGCCGATCGTGCGTTTCGAACTCAAGCCGGTGTCGATGGACCCGACGATCACCCAGTTCCTGCTCGACCTCGACGGCCAGCAATTGAGCTACGACCATGGCCCAAGCCGCCCGGTGGCGATGCAATGGCCGAATCCCGGCAGCATTGGCGTGGTGCGTATCTCGATCATGCCGCCGTCGGCCAGTGGCCGCTCGGGCGTGACCCTGGACGGGCCGTGGGCCTGGTTCCGCTTGCTGGAACAGTCGGATCTCACCGCCGGTAACTCGCCGGACCGTTTCAACCTGCGCCTGCGGGTCGACGGTGCGAGCATCGCCTACGAGTTGCGCGCCAACAGCGCCTTCAACCCGTTCAAGAGCCGCGTGCTCAGCGGCTTCAGCCTGCCGGAGCGGCTATGACGACGCTGGGCTTCTACGGCAAGTTGGCGAGCCGCGGTGACTTCGTCAGCCGCGCCTTGCCCCAGAGCTTTATCGGCCCGTGGGACAGCTGGCTGGCGGCGGGTTTGCTTGCCAGCCAGAACAGCCTGGGCGCCGGCTGGCTCAATGCGTACCTGGTCAGCCCTCTGTGGCGCTTTGTGCTGGCGCCCGGCGTGTGTGGGCCGGACGCGGCGGCGGGCGTGGTGATGCCGAGCATTGACCGGGTCGGGCGCTATTTCCCGCTGGCGGTGGTCACCTTGCTTGATCACGACATCAACCCCGCGTCTCTGGTGGGCGGGCCGGACAGTTGGTTCGAGCGGGCTGAAGAGCTGTTGCTCAGTACCCTGGATGCCGGCGCCACGTTCGAACGCTTCAACGATGGCCTCGACGACCTGGGCTTGCCGGCGACAGAGCCGCGCGCGGTCGACAGCCGTTTCGCCGGTCTGCAACGCGTGGCGGCCAGCGTGCCTCATCAGCGCATGACCGCGCTCGCCGAACAGGCCTGCGACGGGGCGAGCCTGTGGTGGGGACGTGGTTCACAGACGATTTCCCCTGGTTTATTGCGGTGTCAGGGCCTGCCTGCCGCTGGCGATTTTGCGCAGTTTTTGCTCGGACAAGAAGGTGTGGTGTAGATGGGGTCGACGTACAAATCCGCGAGCAAAAGCCATGTGGGCATGGTCCGCCAGGTCAACGAAGACGCGTGCCTGGACCTGCCGGAAAATCGCCTGTGGGTGGTGGCCGACGGCATGGGCGGGCATGCGGCGGGGGATTACGTCAGCAGCCTGATCGTCGACAGCCTGCGCAGCGTGCCGATGGGGCGCTCCCTCGACGAGTACTCGGCGGCCTTGCGCAATGACCTGATCCGCATCAACGCCGCCGTGCGTGAAGAAACCGCCAACCGTGGCGTGACCATGATGGGCAGCACGGTGGTGGTGCTCGCTGCACGCGGCTTGCGCGGTGTGTGCCTGTGGGCTGGCGACAGTCGCCTGTACCGCCTGCGCGACGGCGTGCTCGAAGGCATCTCGCGCGACCACAGCTACGTGCAGGACCTGCAAGACAGCGGCCTGCTCAGCGAAGCCGATGCCCGCGTGCACCCGCGTGCCAATATCGTCACCCGCGCCATTGGCGTGGAGGCCCAGTTGGAGCTGGCGGTGGTCGACCTGCTGATCGCCCCCGGCGACAGCTACCTGCTGTGCAGCGATGGCCTGAACAAAACCGTCGAAGACCATGAAATCCGCGAAGTGCTCAGCCACAACGCGCCGGACGAAATCGTGCGCAGCCTGGTGCACCTGGGGCTCAACCGCGGCGCGCCGGACAACATCACCGCCATCGTCGTGAAGGTATCGGCATGAACATTGTGATTCCGGGCTACGACATCGAAGGCGAGATCGGCGAAGGCGCCATGGCCAGCGTGTACCTGGCGACCCAGCGCTCCCTGGAGCGCAAGGTGGCGTTGAAGGTGATGGCGGCGGCGCTGGCGGCCGACCCGAGTTTCTGCGAGCGCTTCCTGCGCGAGGGCAAGACCCTGGCGCGGCTGTCGCACCCGCACACGGTGACCATCCATGACATCGGCAATGTCGGTGAGCTGTATTACATGGCCATGGAATACCTGCCCAACGGCACGCTCAAGGAGCGCATCGCCGCCGGCCTGACGCCTGAGCAGGGCCTCACGCTTATCCGTCAGATCGCCTCGGCGCTAGGCTATGCCCATGCCCAGGGGCTGGTGCACCGCGACGTCAAACCGGCAAACATCCTGTTCCGTGCCGATGGCACGGCGGTGCTGTCGGACTTCGGTATCGCCAAGTCCCTGGACGACCGCACCCAGTTCACCCAGGCCGGTTTTGCCGTGGGCACGCCGAGCTACATGAGCCCGGAGCAGGCGCGGGGCCAGGAGATTGATGGCCGTGCCGACCTGTATGCGTTGGGCGTGGTGCTGTATGAAATCCTCGTCGGCAAGCTGCCGTATAACGGCAGCGATGCGCTGTCCACGGCGCTGGCGCATCTGACCGAACCCTTGCCGGAATTGCCGGTGCACCATGGCCGTTATCAGGGCGTGCTGCGCAAGCTGTTGGCCAAGGACCCGGCGGAGCGTTTCCCGGATGCGGCGGCGCTGCTGCAGGCGCTGGATAACCTGCCGACGGACTCGCCGGAGGCCACGCTGGTGCGGCCGTTGCCGATTCCGCTGAGTTTTGATCTGGCGGGCATGACGCCGGTCACGATCGACATCCCGACCGATAAACCCCAGCCGCAACCGGTGCGCCAACCGGTGGTGACGCCGCCCCGGCATAACGCCGTGTCCGAGCAGCGGCGTGGGCCGGTGTTGGCACTGGCCGCCGTAGCCGTGGCCGTCGCATTGGCCATTGGTGGCGGCAGCTACTGGTGGTTGAGCGGCAGTGATGAACCGGCCAAGCCGCCGGCTGCCGTCGTGCCTCAGGCCAAGCCACCTGCGGCGGTAGTTGAAGTGCCCCAGGCAACGCCTCCTGAGGCGGACGGCGGCCAACGTCCATTGTTGATGGCCGGTAAGAAGACCCTGTTCCAGCGCGTCCTCAGCAAGCCCGGCGCCAAGCTGTCGAATGACGCCGGCAGCGCGCCGGGCAAGGCCCTGCCGGCGTTCTCCGTGCTTTATGTGTACCAGCGCAAAGACGTCGACGGCAGCCCGTGGTTGCGCGTCGGTGCCGCCACCGACGGTCGCAGTGACGGCTGGTTGCCGGCTGCCCAGGTCAGCGACTGGAAGCAGAGCCTCGTGCTCAAATTCACCGAACGCTCTGGCCGGGCGCCGGTGATGTTCCTGCGCCAATCCGCTGAAGTGGAAAAACTGCTGGCTGACCCTGCCGCCGCCAAAGGCGTGCTGGCCAAGGCGCAGAAGAACCGCGAAGACAACGGCCAGGTGCTGGCCCTGGAGCCGTCCGCCAGCGCGGTGCCGCAGAACCAGTTCTACCTGCTGCCGATTTTCGACGCCAAGGAGAGCTTCGACGAAAACGGCCAGCCGGTGCAGTTGCTTAACATCGCCTCCATCGACCCAGGCAGTAACGCGGCGGCCAAGCCCGCGACGCCGGTGATCAACGCGAATGCCGACGCCTTCCGCACGGCGGTGGTGCTGGTGGTCGACACCACCGTATCGATGCAGCCCTATATCGACCAGATTCGCGATGTAGTGCACGAGCTGCAAACCCGTATCGCCGAGCGTGGCGAGTTGGACAGTGTCAGCTTCGGCATGGTCGGTTTCCGTAGCAGCATCAAGAAAACCCCTGGCCTGGAATACGTGGCCAAGACCCTGATCAGCCTCGACCAGGGCCGCGACCCGCAACGCTTCCTCGACATGGCGCGCCAGGTGAAGGCGTCTACCGTGTCCAGCCACTCCTTCAACGAGGACGCGTTTGCCGGGGTGATGCAGGCCGTGGACGGCATGGACTGGTCCGGCTATGGCGGGCGTATCATCCTGCTGGTCACCGACGCCGGTGCCTTGCGTAAGAACGACCCGTTTGCCGCCACCCAGATGAACGAAGCCGAAGTGCGCCAGGCCGCGCTGGGCAAGCAGATCAAGATCTACGCGCTGCACCTGCGCACCGACGCCGGCAAGAAAACCCACGCCGGCGCCGAGAGCCAGTACCGCATCCTCACGGCCGACGCCAACCCGCAGATCGGCGACCTGTACACAGCGGTTCCGGGTGGCGATGTACGCAAGCTGGGCGAGCGCGTCGACGAGATCGGCAGCGTGTTCGCCAACCTCGTGCATCAGGTGCGCAGCAACACTCCGCAACCGGTGCCGTTGTTGAGTGCCGCGCCGAGCCTGGCGGACAAATCCGCAGCGGTCGGTTATGCGATGCACATGGATTTCCTCGGTCGCAAGGGCGCGAGCCAGGCGCCGCAGCTGGTCAGCGCCTGGACCGCCGACCGCGACCTGACCAACCCCGCGCTGCCGGCGTTCCAGGTGTGCGTGATGCTGACCAAATTGCAGCTCAACGACCTGCAACAGTCGCTGAAACTGATCGTCGATGCGGCGCGCAAGACCCAGACCTCGCCCAAGGATTTCTTCCAGGAAATCGCCAGCGCCTCGGCCTACATGAGCCGCGACCCGCAGGCCCTGCGCAAGGGCGGCAACCTGGCCGACGGCGGCATTCTCGGCGAATACCTGGAAGGCCTGCCGTACCGCAGCAAGTCGCTGAACATGACCCAGGACCTGTGGTTGTCGTTGAGCGTGGCCGAGCAGGAAGACTTTATCGACGAGCTGGATTCGAAAATCCGCCTCTACGAAACCTTCCACAATGACGTGGCCAACTGGGTCCGTTTCGGCGATGCCGAGCCGGGCGATGCGTTGTACCGCGTGCCGTTGTCGACACTGCCGTAATGCTGAACCTGAGCGCAGTGCACAAGAGCCGGGGGATCGGGAGCCAGCGTTACAGCCTGGTGATCCCGGCGCTGCACCTGCGTGCCGGGGAGCAGTTGGCGATTGTCGGGCCGAGTGGGTGCGGCAAGAGCACTTTGCTGGATCTGTTGGCGCTGGTACTGGCGCCGGATCAGGTGGGCCGGTTCGAATTCAATCAGCAGGACATTGGTGGACTGTGGCGCGCCGATCAGCAATCCAGCCTGGCTGCGCTGCGCAGCCAGTACTTGGGCTATGTGCTGCAAACCGGTGGGCTGCTGGGCTTTCTGGATGTGCGCAGCAATATCGCGCTGTCCCGGCAACTGCTGGGCTTGAGGGATGATGGCAGCGTGACGCGCCTGGCTGAACAGCTGGAGATCAGCGACCAGTTGGCCAAGAAGCCGGCCGCGTTGTCGGTGGGCCAGCGCCAACGTGTGAGCTGCGCCCGCGCCCTGGCCCATGCACCGCAACTGGTGCTGGCCGATGAGCCGACCGCGTCCCTTGACCCGCTGAATGCCGAGCGCGTGATGCAGGCCCTGCTGGCCCAGGCCCGCGAGCACCGCGCCGCCTGTGTGATCGCCACCCATGACGAACCCCTGGCCCGCGCCAGTGGCTTGCAGGTGCGGCGCATCAGTTGTCGGCGCGACACCGACGGCGGCGTCACCGCGACCCTCGGGGAGGCGTGCTGATGCGCATCCCCCTGGTGGCGTCCCTGGCCTGGCAGGATTACCGCAACGATGCCTGGCTGTCGGCCTGTTCGGTGTTGGCGCTGGTGGCGGTGATCGCGCCGTTGCTGGTGTTATTCGGCCTGAAATTTGGACTGGTTAGCAGTTTGACCGAACGTTTGGAGACCGATCCGGCCACCCGTGAAATTATTCCGTTGGGCGGTGGTCGATTCAGCAGCGCATTTGTCGAACAGCTCGGCCAGCGCAGCGATGTGGCGTTCGCCTTACCGCGTACGCGGCAGATTGCGGCGACGGCGCAGGTGGGCACGCTGACCCTGGAAATGTTGCCGACGGCGGCGGGTGACCCGTTGCTCAACGGCCTGCCGATGCCCAAGGGTCTGGACCAGATCGTGCTGAGCCACACCGCTGCCGAGAAGCTTGCGGCGCGGCCGGGGGATTGGCTGGAGACCCGCTTTGCGCGGCAAGTGGCCGGACGCGTGGAAGCCCAGCGCACGCGCTTGCAGGTACTGGCGGTGCTGCCGCTGGAAGCCTTCGCTCGGGATGGGTTGTTTGCCGATTTGAGATTGCTGGAAGCGGCGGAAGATTACCGCGATGGCCGGGCGGTGCCGGCGTTGGGTTGGGCGGGGGATGAGGTCGCTGTGAGCGACCAGCGGGTGTATCCGGCGTTTCGCTTGTATGCGCGCAGCCTCAGCGATGTGGAGCCGTTGCGGGTGTTTTTCGCCGGGCAGACTCTGTTGGTATCGACTCAGGCCCAGACCATCGCGCAGGTGCAGTCGCTGAGCCGCAACCTGTCGATTGTGTTCTGGATCATCGCCGGGCTGGCCTTGGCGGGAGCATTTGCGGCGATCTTCGCCGGGGCGTTGGCGGCTGTGGCACGCAAGCGTCGAGAGTTGTCGGTGTTGCGCCTGTTGGGGTTTTCCACCGGCGCGCTGTTGCTGTTTGTGGTGCTGCAAGCGCTGTACAGCGCAGGGTTTGCCGCCTTGCTCAGTGCCGGGCTGTATGGCCTGGCCGAAGCGGGTTTGAACAAATTATTCGTGCAGGTGCCGGGCGAACACGCCAGCCACCTGCTGGCGCGTCACTATGGCCTGGCCCTGGTTGCAGTCCTTGGCGTCAGCGCCGTGGCGGCCGCCTGTGGTGGTTGGCGAGTGGCGCGTATCCAGGCTTCTGAAGGAATCAGAGATGTATAAGTTACTGGGCGCCGTTGTGGCGCTGAGCCTGGCCTCGATGGCCTGGGCTGATGAGGCAAGTGACAAGCTCGACAACCCCAAGCCGTTGCCCGATGACGTCAGCCTGCCGCTGCCGTGCGAAGGCAATATGGTGTTCCGCTACGCCTACGTGTTGGCCCAAGGGACTCTGGATGACCGCGAGATCAGCCTCGGCTACCCCTTCGCCGAAGGCGAGGCGGGTTATCAGCAGTCGTTTATCTCCGGCTACCGCCGCGACTTTATCAACGGCCAGTTCACCCTCAAGGACTTGCCGAAAGACTGGAACAAAGTCATCGCACCCTTGATGCCGAAGACCGACGCCAAGACCCCGCTCAAGCCCATGCTGTACTTCATCGGCAAGTACGAAGTGACCGCACGCCAGTACGCCCAGGTGATGGCCCAGGCGCAGTCGCTGGCCAGTGGCGAACCGGCGCCAGCGTGCGATGCACCCACCGGCATGGCCGGGCGTTTGCCCAAGGTGAAGCTGTCGCGCTTCGAGGCTGAGCGCTTTTCGGCGGTGTACAGCGCCTGGCTGATGAAATACCACCGCGACTTGCTGCCGGTGAGTGGTCGCGGTTCGTCGGCAGAAGACGGTGGCCTGGGTTTTGTACGCCTGCCCACCGAAGTGGAATGGGAGTTCGCCGCGCGTGGGGGCCAGGCGGTGAGCCGTCAGGACCTCGAAGGGCGCCTGTTTCCACGCCGTGTCGAAGGCAGCGATAGCGACGGCCCGCTGGGTGATTACGCGGTGTTCAACCAAGTCGCAGGCGGCACCGGCCAGGCCGCGCGCCTGATGCCTATCGGCACTAAGTTGCCCAACCCGATCGGCATGTTCGACGTGATCGGCAACGCCGCGGAAATGGTCCAGGAATCCTTCCAACTGGTGCATGCCGGCCGCCGCCAGGGCACTTACGGCGGCTTTGTGGTCAAGGGTGGCAACTACCTGGAAGGCGAGGGCACGCTGTTTACCGGCATGCGCCGCGAATACCCGCTGTTCGCCGCCGACGGCACCGAGCAAAGCAATGAAACCACCGGTTTCCGCGTGGCGATTGGTGCGTTGTCGGCACCGCGCTCGCGTTACAAGGAGCTGTTTGCGCAGTGGCAGAAAGAGGGCCGCCTGGCCTCGCTGACCGACGCCATCGACGACGCCCAGGACCCGACCAAGCGCCTGGACAGCATCATCGCCGCCAGCGTCGACCCCAAGCTGCAGGCTGAGTTGGGGCTGGTCAATGAAGAGCTCAAGCGCAATGTCTCGCTGATCGCCCAGCAACGCGAAGAGGCGGCGGGCAACCTGATTCAGTCGGCCGCGTTGGTGGCCGAGACCATCAGCAACTACAACATCCGCCTGGCCAACCTGCAGAAGAGTCGCCAACAGGCCCTGGACAATAAGGACGAGGCCAGCGCAACGCTATTTGCCACGGCCATCGAGAACGGGCGCAGCGCCCTCGATGGCGCGGTGGCGATCTATATCGACAACCTGGCCACTGGCACGCGTTATACCGATGCGGTGATCCAGGCACAGTTTCAACGGATCAAGGAAGAGTTGGATCGCAAGCCAGTGCTCGGCAAAAGCCTGGTGACGCGCGCAACACTGTTCGTTCGCCATGTTGGCAACTACCGCAAACAACAGCGGGCCGACCCGGCGACGATCTTGAAGGAATTGCTCGCAGCGAGCGGTCAGCGATGATCGCTGGCTGTATGGCGAGCTTGGAAGGGACTCAGGCGGCAGTGGCCGTGCTGGGCAAGTCAAACTTAGAAGAGAACACTACTTATGCTTTTTTCCCGTAAGGCGGTTTCCAAGCGTCACTTGCTGCTGATTGCCGCTGGCTTCAGCACCGTGTTGACAGGCTGCGCCACGTCGCCGGCTTCCAAGGTCGCGTCCAGCACCAAGGTCGAGTACTACCCCAACTGCTACGAGCCGGTGCAGCACTTGCGCGCCACCGACTCGAACATGACCAAGTCGGTTGTCACCGGTGCAGCCATCGGCGCGGCCGGCGGTGCATTGCTGGGCGCCCTGACCGGCGACAAGGAAAAGCGTGGCCGTAACGCCGCCATTGGCGCAGCGGGCGGGGCCCTGGCCGGCGGCGCAGCGGGTTACTACACCGAGCGTCAGAAGCAGATCGCCGATGACAACCAGCGCATTGCCTCGTATGCGGCTGACGTGAACAAAAGCGCCTCTGACATCGACCGCAGCACCGCGTACGCCAGGGCGTCCCAGCAGTGCTACCAGAGCGCATTCACCAAGTTGGTGACTGATCGCAAAGCCAAGACCGTCAACGACACCGAAGGCCGCAAGCGCCTGGCGGAAATCGTCTCGGGCCTGAAGGAATCCAATGACCTGATCGTTGCGGTCAACGGCAAAGCCGCCGAAGACCTGAACAACTACACCCAGGCCTACGAGAAAGACCTGCAGCAGGTTGGCGTACAGCGTGCCGACGTGGTCACCGTGGCCAAGGCTGACACCACACCCGTTGTGACGCCAGGCAAGAAAAAAGGTACAGGCAGCAAACCGCCGAAAAAGCCGCCTCTTCCAACTGTACCAACAGAAGCGGTGAGCACCGAGAAAACCTTCCAGACCGCCCAGACCAAGCAAGATGAAAGCAAGAAGGTCGCCAGCGCCGGTAAAGCGCAGATCGAAGGCACTTGCCGCGATCCAAACCTGGCCGATTGGGCGCCAGTGCCTTGCCCTAACGTTTAAGCGTATAGGCCCGCCGATGATTCATTTGCGATGAATCATCGGTAGGCGTTTTGTCGCCTATCGATTTGGCGCTGACGGTTGGGTGTGGCGCGTTACTTTGGCTATCGGGGAGGAATAAGCCCGGAGATGTCAAACTTTCCGTCTTTGAAGGTAATGCCGCCGTTAGCCTGGAATTCGAGGTCTCCACTGAAGTGTTGCGCAACGTTGTCGTATTGGTAGTTGATAGTACCCTCGGTTGCGTGATGCACTCCGTTATAAATCAATGTGGCCAAGGCTGACGTACCGTCTTCGTTCGTCGTAATGGGCAGTTGGTGCTCACCCAGGCGAGCGCGGGGAATGTGAAGATGAAGTTGCCTTTCTTCAGGAGCGCCCTTCACTTTTGCAATGACTTGCAGGAACGAGTTCGGCCCCGTTCCTCCGACAAACTCCATTACCACTTGCGTTGCTACGAAATTTTCCGAGTTGGCTTTTGACGTGTCTTGCAGGGTGCCTTTCAGGATTCCTGTGCTGGAAGGTCGAAGTTCCTGGTCGAAGGACACCACGCCAAGGTCCAGATTGGCTTTCGCAGTGATCTCTTCGTTTACACTAATTGCAACACAGTCAAAACTGCCTATCACACGTTCTAATGTGGCCGTTTCAGTCAAATGGAAATTTCCGAACTTATCCGCGTAATGATTAAGCAAGTTGGTGTTGGGCGGCAAATAGACAAGTTTGATCTTGTTGCCGGGGTTACCATTCAGTGGATAATCGCCAGGTGGCGTGCCATTTTCTAGTATTAGTTCAACGGCGTAAGTACGAAAAGGCGAAAAAGCATTTTCGTAGGCGTTGAGAAAGATAAAGTTATCTTTTAGGCGCGTGGTCGTGGTATGCGGGTTGAAAGGGTGGGTTTCGTCATTCAATTTGATCTTGGTCCTGACTTCTCCTGCCCGCTCTTTGATTTTGCTCATTTTAAAATCCTTATCTGTCAGATATGCGAGTGGATGTCGCTGAAGTGGTAGTGCAGTCTGTAAGGTACTGGGCATATCTGAGGATGCGAACTGTCGGAGTTAACAGGTATTTAGAGCGTTTTTAAATTAGCATTATTTCTAAACGAAATTTAGTCGCCCAAGTGATGGGCTCATGCAGGTCTCTTATTGACTGGGCAGTCATAGGTCGCCATTCAGGGATTCACCCTGCGCTGGCGTTCGCCATCGCGTTCAAGGATGCCGTCTATGGCTTCGCCACGATGCAGGCGAAGAACAAGCAACTGGCGTTCATGACGGGGATTCAGGCCGGCATGACGTCTGTCTTTGACAAGGGCTGCTGCGACTACAACTGGTGGCACCCCGCCCAAACCCAGCAAGATGAAAGCAAGAAGGTCGCCAGCGCCGGTAAAGCGCAGATCGAAGGCACTTGCCGCGATCCAAACCTGGCCGATTGGGCGCCAGTGCCTTGCCCTAACGTTTGAGTCAGCTATAGCTGTAAACATTAAACGCCAGCCAATTCCCATTTAGTTGGTGCGGCTGGCGATTGTTTTCACGTGCGCCTGGGTTGCGATTCAAGCGTCTAAGCCTGTGACTCTGAAAGAGCTGCTGGTAAATGTTATTTTTGGCACAGCCGGATTGCCTCCGGTGGCGTTGAACTCTATATCACCAGTAAGCGTCTCGGAGCTTTTGCTATATCTAAATTTGATAGAGCCTGATTGTGCTACGAACGTATAGCCGTGAATATATACGGCGAAAGCGAATTCGCTACTTTCATCCTCTTTAAACTGCAATGTTTGTGTTGAGCCGTCACCCAGTTTGTCTTGGGGTATATAAAGATGTAGAGAAATATTATCCTTTTTTGCTTTGACTTCAAGAAAAGTGAGGCGGTCATTAGTCTCGATGAATCTCATGAAGAATAGGCTTGGTTTGAAGATACTATCGGTAGGGTAAATGGTGGCTGTCAGTTCACCGGTACTGGTTAGGTTATGCATTTTGTTGAGTGACACCCGGCCCGCGCTCAAGTAGGCCTTGTGCGGGATTTGAGAGCTTGCATTTTTTGCTACACAGGAAAAAGTGCCCTCAATGTGCTGCGGGGTGGCAGTGCTGTGTAAATCAAATGAGCCACTCTCATCATGATATGAGTCCACTACGTTCGTGTTGGGAGCAATGTAAACCACTTTGACCGGATTGCCTGGCTGCCCATTCAGATCGTATGTGCCAGGGAGTAAGTTATTGTTGATTCTCACCTCAAAAGAGTGAAGGCCGCGTGCCGGGCCTGGGGTCAATATTAAACGACTCCCATAGAGTATAAGTACGCCATTTTTCAACTCCGCGCTGGGGATTATTTCGATGGGGTGATCTACATCGACGAGTTTGATCTGAAAAGAAATTTCGTTGGATTGGGTGTTGTTGCTCATGAGCAAGCCCTTTTGTAGGTGGCACGTTGATTGTGAGTGTGGTGAGGCGGCGCGCTGAGCCAGAGTTGCCGATGGGTGAGGCGGCGTAAACTGTTAGAGTTAACAGTTTTTATATGTTTTTCGAATGCGTATTATTCATTTTCCTTTCATTCAAGGTGAGGCCTGAACTGGTTCCAAAATGACCGGGCAGTCATAAGTATCAACACGTTATGAAGTTGTTCATGTCCTCTTGGGGGGTGGTGTTCTTTGAACGAATCGCTAAACTGCGCCAGCTCTTTATTATTTATGAGGCTGTGTGTTTATGAAGTTTCGTCTTCTACTCTGGGTGCTGGGCCTGATGATGGGCAAAGCCAGCCGCACCAATCCTGCCTTCCAGCAACAGCTGGGTGACAAAGACCTCGCTTTCCAGTTGCAGACCCTCGACGGCAAGGTTGCCCGTCACTTCATCGTCAAAGACCAACGCATCACCAGCCGCTCGGGTGTCCACCCGGCGCCGGCGTTTGCCATCGCGTTCAAGGATGCCGCCTACGGCTTCGCCACGATGCAGGCGAAGAACAAGCAATTGGCGTTCATGACGGGGATTCAGGACAAGTCGATCCAGATCAAGGGCAACCCGGCGCTGGTGATCTGGTTCCAGGGGTTGACCAAGTATTTGGGGCGTAAGCGCAGCTCCAAGCGATGAGCCACAAGCTGCAAGCTTGAAGCTGACTACTTGAAGCTTGCAGCTGCTGTTAAGCCTGGCTGAACTGCGACGCCAGCTCACGCAACAGCACCTCGGCATCCAGCACCTTGGCCACTACTTCTTCAGCCTTGTCACGGCTCAAGCCCAAACGCTCAAGCAGTTCGTCCGGGATGGTCTCATCCGGCCCGGAGCCAATCCCTCGGCTGCGCAACAGGCGCACGGCCAGGCACACCAGGTTCGGGTACTCGGCGTATTGCCCATCGTAGGTCGGGTCGTGCTGGAAACGCAGGGCAGTGGACAGTTCGTCCGGCATGTCCCAGTAGCGCATCAGCCAGGCGCCGATCTGCTCGCGGCTGATGCCCAGCAAGTGTTGCTCCACATAGCTGTGGCACAGGTGTGGGTTGACCTCCAGGTGGCGGCAGATCAGCGAGAAGTGCGGCGGGAATACATGGGCCAGCAACAGGTAACCGAAGTTGTGCAGCAGGCCGGCCAGGTAGGTCAGGCCGGCTTCCGGGCGCTGGGCGCGGGGCATGGCGCGGGTCAGGCCTTCGATCACGGCGGCGGTGTAGATGGACTGGTGCCAGTACGGCGTGGCCTGGTGCGGGTGGTCCTTGGGCAGGCTCAAGGTCTTGCCCAGGGCCAGGCCCAGTGCGAGGTTGATCACCAGGTCAAAACCCAGCACGCGCACGATGGCATCTTCCACCGAGCGGATCTTGCCCGGCGATGCGTAGTACGGCGAGGCGGCCCAGCTCACCACTTGGGCGGCCAGGGCCGGGTCGGTCTCGACCACGCCGGTGATGTCGTCGATGGTAGCGTTGGGGTCGACGCGCAGCTTGATGATCTTCTGTGCGGTGTCGGCCAGCGGTGGAATCTCGATAGTCGCTTCCAGGCGTTGCTGGATGCGACGGGCGGTGAATGCCTGCATCGCCTGGGTGATTTCCTCACGGTCATCATTGGGGCGGTCGAGGTTCGGGCGGATGTTGCTCAGTGGCTCACCGAACTGGGCGGCGCTGGCCTTGGTGAGCATGGTCTTGAACGCGTCGCTGGCGATCTCCAGCAGCAGCCCGGCTTCACCCGAATGCACCAGCAGGCTCGACTCGTTGAGCAGGCTGCCTTCGTACAGGCACGGCGAACTGGTGAGGGCCGGCAGGCCCGGCAGCAGGCTCAGGTCGTGCTTGCCCAGCATGCGCGCGACGCGATCCGGCGACACGGCCGTAAGGCGGCGACCCGTGAGTTCAGTGAGGCGGTTGAGGTCCAGCAGTTGGCTCTGCGGAAACAACACCATCAGGGCGCCCACCGCGTCTTCCAGCAATACCGCCTGGACTTTTTGCGCAGGATTCAGGCCCGGATGTTCGGTGACTTCCGTGTAGCTGATGGCGAGTTTTGCGAGCAAAGCCCGAATGACCGGCGGGGCGGTCAGTGGGGCTGTGGCGAGGGCAACTTCTGACATGGCCTGATCCAATTTCCTACATTCACCGAAGTATAACCAGCTTGATACAACTGTAGGTCGGATAAGTGAGTCAGGTGTCACACTTGGCCGTATTGCTGCCCATGACGCAGCCAGCGGTCCAGCAGCGGGCTGACGTGATCCGGCCAGCGCTCCAGCAGCGCTTGCGCTGCATCGCGCACCGCAGGCAACAGGTCGGCGTCGCGCATCAGGTCGGCGACCTTGAATTGCAGCAGGCCGGTCTGGCGGGTGCCGAGCATTTCGCCGGGGCCGCGCAGTTCGAGGTCTTTTTCGGCGATGACAAAACCGTCGTTGGTTTCGCGCATGATCCCCAGGCGCTGGCGACCGATCTGCGACAGCGGCGGGTGGTAGAGCAGCACGCAGTGGCTGGCGGCGCTGCCCCGGCCGACGCGGCCGCGCAGTTGGTGCAATTGCGCCAGGCCCAGGCGCTCGGGGTTCTCGATGATCATCAGGCTGGCGTTGGGCACGTCCACGCCCACTTCAATCACGGTGGTAGCGACCAGCAGTTGCAGGTTGCCGGCCTTGAATTCGGCCATCACCGCCGCCTTTTCCGCGGGCTTCATGCGCCCGTGGATCAGCCCGACCTTGAGTTCGCCCAAGGCGCTGGTGAGGTCTTCATAGGTGGTCTCGGCGGCCTGGCAGGTCAGTTCCTCGGACTCTTCGATCAGCGTGCACACCCAGTACGCCTGGCGGCCTTCGGCGCAGGCGCCGCGCACACGCTCGATCACTTCGACGCGGCGCGTATCGGTGACCAGCACGGTGTTGACCGGTGTGCGCCCGGGGGGCAGTTCGTCGAGGATCGAGGTGTCGAGATCGGCGTAGGCACTCATGGCCAGGGTGCGCGGGATCGGGGTGGCGGTCATGATCAGCTGGTGCGGGTTCATGCGCCCGCCCACGCCTTTCTGGCGCAGGGCCAGGCGCTGCTGCACGCCGAAGCGGTGCTGTTCGTCGATGATCACCAGGGCCAGGTTCTTGAACTGGACTTCGTCCTGGAACAGCGCATGGGTGCCCACCACCATCGGTGCGCCGCCAGCGATCTGCTCCAGCGCCGCTGCACGCGTCTTGCCCTTGAGCTTGCCGGCCAGCCACGCGACTTCCAGGCCCAGGGGCTCAAGCCAGCGCTTGAACGTGATGAAGTGCTGCTCGGCAAGGATCTCGGTGGGCGCCATCAGCGCCACCTGGTAACCGGCTTCCAGGGCTTGCAGGGCGGCGAGGGCGGCGACCACGGTCTTGCCCGCGCCTACGTCGCCCTGGATCAGGCGCAGCATCGGCTCGTGCTGGCTGAGGTCGTAGGCGATTTCATTGCCCACGCGCTGCTGGGCTCCCGTCGGCGCAAAGCCGAGGTTGGCCAGGTATTGCGCAGGCAGGCGCGTAGCCTTGGGCATGGCGGGCGCACGCAGGGAGCGCATGCTTTCGCGCAGGCGTTGCTGGGACAACTGGTGAGTCAACAGCTCTTCGAACGCCAGGCGGTGCTGGGCCCAGTGATGACCGAGGGCCAGTTCGTCGACATCGGCATCCGCGGGTGGGTGATGCAGGTAGCGAATTGCATCGGCCAGCGGCGCCAGTTGATAGTCGCGGGCCAGCTCCAGGGGCAGCCAGTCGGGCAGGCTCTGCGGACCGAGCATGCCCAGGGTCTGCATGCACAATTGGCGCAGGCGTTGTTGGGTCAGGCCTTCGGTGAGCGGGTAGATCGGCGTCAGGGTGGTGTCCACTGGGGGCGGTTCGTCGCCGGTAATGGCGCGGTACTCCGGGTGGTAGATCTCCAGGCCCGAGGCGCCGGGGCGGGCTTCGCCGTAGCAGCGCACGCGGGTGCCACGCTTGAGGCCTTCCTTTTGTGCATTGCTGAAATGGTAGAAGCGCAGGCTCAGGCCACCGGTGCCGTCCTGCAGGCGCACCACCAGGCTGCGGCGCTTGCCCATCACCACGTCGGCGCCGCTGACGGTGCCTTCGACCACCGCATCCTGCCCAGGGCGCAGTTGGCCGATGGGCACCACGCGGGTGCGATCCTGATAGCGCAAGGGCAGGTGAAACAGCACGTCCTGGAGGTTTTCCAGACCGACCTTGGCCAGCTTCTCGGCCATGGCCTCACCGACACCCTTGAGTGCCGTCACCGACACCTGCGACAGCTCCGTCATACGTTTACTTAGCTCGCAGCAGGCGGCTTGGCCACCGAACACAGGCGGATCGAGTCGGCGAGGATCTCAATCGCTTTGGGCCGTGGGAAGCTGGCGCGCCAGGCGATCGCCACGGTGCGAAACGGCACCGGTGGCGTGAGTGGACGCACTTCGATCACGCCGGGGGCATAGTGATGGCTGTCCACTGCCGACAGCGGCAGGATCGAGATGCCCAGGCCGGAAGCGACCATATGGCGGATGGTTTCCAGGGAGCTGGATTCCACGGTGGTGTGCTTGGCGCCGTCGTTGCCTTTGGTCAGGGTGGGGCAGGCTTCCAGCACCTGGTCGCGGAAGCAGTGGCCTTCGCCGAGCAGCAGCAGGCTCTTGTCGTTGAGCAGGCCGGCGTCGATGGTGTCTTTTTGCGTCCACGGATGGGAGGCGGGCATCAGCACGTAGAACGGCTCGTCGTAGAGCGGCAGGGTCAACACATCCGCTTCGTTGAATGGCAGGGCGATGATGATCGCGTCCAGCTCGCCGTTGCGCAGTTTGTCGCGCAGCACGTGGGTGAAGTTTTCTTCGATATACAGCGGCATCTGCGGTGCGACGCGGTGCAGCTGCGGGATCAGGTGCGGGAACAGGTACGGGCCGACGGTATAGATGGCGCCGACTTTCAGCGGTGCGGTCAGCTGGTTCTTGCCGGCCTGGGCCAGTTCGCGAATGCTTTGCGCTTGTTCCAGCACCTTCTGGGCCTGGGCAACGATGCCTTCGCCCACCGGGGTGAGGCGCACGGCGCTCTTGCTGCGCTCGAAAATCAGCACACCGAGTTCGTCTTCAAGCTTTTTCACGCCCACCGACAGCGTCGGCTGGCTGACATGGCAACGCTCGGCCGCGTGGCCAAAGTGTTGCTCTTGGGCGAGGGTAACGATGTAGCGTAATTCTGTAAGAGTCATAGCGGGCGTCCATGAGGTTGCGGGCCAAGCATACCGGCTGCAATCGATAGACGCACGTTATCAGAACTTTGCTGGGGATTGAGGGGGGAATGCGCGGGATTTTGCTGAGAGTGGCGAGGGGTGTCCCTCGCCACTTTCATTTTCAGCGACGACGTTTTTCGATGTTGTACACGAACGGTGCAACGATCTCGATGCTGCCGCCTTTGAGCATATCGGCCGGCGGCTTGGGCAGCGGCTGGGCACGACGGATCATGTCCAGGGTGGCGCGGTCCAGGTCGGCGTTGCCGGAACGGCCCACCAACTCGTAGGACAGCACGTTACCGTCGGCGTCGACCACGAAGCGCAAGCGGTTCAGGCCTTCCTTGCCACGGGCCTGGGCACCTGGCGGGTACTTCTTGTACTTCTGCAAGTGCGCCAGCAGGCTGCCTTCCCAGGAAGCTTTGGCAGCGACCTGCTGGGGCGACGGCCCAGGAACCGGCTGGGCCGATTTTTCAGCTGGGGTGTTGGTCGGTGGCGTTTCGCTCGGCGGCTCTTCGGAAGGTTTCTCCTTGGGCGGCTCGGGTTTTTTCTCCACCGGTTTGGGCGGCTGAGGCTTCGGCTTGGGTTTGACCGGCTTAGGCACCTGGATCGTTGGCTTGGGTGCCTCGGCCAGCTTCGGCAAAGGCAGCTCTTCGACCGGCGCAGGCGGTTGCGGCGGCGTGACGACCTTGGGCGGTGCCGGAGGCGGCGGCGCTGGCATCGGCGCCAGATCAATGACCATGGCAGCCGGTGGCAGTTGCGGCTGGCGCGGAACCGACATATGGAGCATCAACGCAATCGCGACGGCATGCACGCCCAGCACGACGGCAAGGCTGGTGCCATAACGCGTCAGTTTGTGGCGCGTCGTGATCATTTCTTGGCTGCCGTCTCAAGTCCGACCAGGCCTACCTTGAGGTAGCCGGCTGCCCGTAGGGCATCCATCACGCTCATCAGGTTGCCGTAGTCCACGCCCTTGTCGGCCTGGAAGAAGATCGTCGTGTCTTTCTTGCCTTGGGTCTTGGCATCGAGCACCTGCCCCAGGGTTTCGGCTTTGACTTCTTCTTCACCCAGGAACAGGCGTTGGTCCGCCTTGACGCTGAGGAACACCGGTTTCTCCGGCCGCGGCGCCGGCTTGGCGCTGGACGCGGGCAGGTCAACCTTGATGTCCACGGTGGCTAATGGCGCGGCCACCATGAAGATGATCAGCAGCACCAGCATCACGTCGATAAACGGCGTGACGTTGATTTCGTGGTTCTCGACGAGTTCGTCGTCGCCTTGATTCAAATGCAGGCCCATGGCCGATTACCCCACTTTCACCATGTGCGGTTGCGAGCTGCGCTCGGTAGGCAGGTGATCGAGGTCGCGGCTGACCAGCAGCAGGACTTCTGCCGACGCGTCCGATACCTGGGCCTTGTAGCCGGCAATCGAACGGGCGAAGACGTTGTAGATCACTACCGCAGGAATCGCGGCGACCAGGCCGAGAGCGGTTGCCAGCAAGGCTTCGGCGATGCCGGGGGCAACGACGGCGAGGTTGGTGGTCTGGGTTTTGGCGATGCCGATGAAGCTGTTCATGATGCCCCATACGGTACCGAACAGACCGACGAACGGCGCGGTTGAACCGATGGTAGCCAGCACACCCGTGCCGCTGCTCATGTTACGGCCGCAGGCTGCAACGAGACGCTCCAGGCGGAAAGCCACGCGTTCCTTGATGCCTTCTTTTTCACGGGTGTTGGCCGACAGGCGCATTTCTTCCAGCGCGTCGTGCACCAGGGTGTTGGCCAGGGTGCCCTTCTTGGTCGCGCTTTCGCTGGCTTCCTTGAGGGTGGTGGCCTTCTTCAGGTGGACGATTTCAGTGCGCAGACGACGCTTGGCACCCAGCAGCTCGAAGCCTTTGGCGATCCAGATGGTCCAGGTAATGATCGAGGCGATGGCCAGGCCGATCATCACGGCTTTCACCACCACGTCAGCATTCTGGTACATGCCCCATGGCGACAGGTCGTGGGCCATGCCCAGGGTGTTGTCTTCTTCCAGCACTACGCCGGTGTCGTCGGCAGCGGCAGCGGCAGCCGGGTCGGTAGCGGCCGGTGCTGCAGTGGGAGCAGCCGGAGTGGCGGTATTCTGCTCGGCGGCTGCCGGGGTAGCCGGGGCGGTGGCATCGGCGAATGCGGCGGTCGGCGCCAGCATTACGCTGAACAGCAGCGCAGCAATCGCACGCCAGGCGCGGGAAGGGCTGTGAAGCTTGGTTGGCGAAGCGGGGGTTGTATTACATGTCATGCTGGCCGGACCTGAGAGAAAAAAATGAGTGATCGTCCTTCCAGACCCCAAGAGGTCGAGGACAAATGGGCGGTTATTATTGCAAGTAATTCTTGTTAACAGAAGTAATACAGTAACTTTATTTGCCCTTTTTCTGGCCGTCGGTCATCTGCGAGGGCTAATCTAGACCTTTAAGAACGGAGTTTTATGATGTCTGTGCCTTCTGTTGTGATTGCCGGATGTGGCGATGTGGGTAGTCGGCTGGCTAGCCAATTGCTGGCCTCGGAATGGGAGGTTCATGGCCTGCGGCGCGATATTTCACGCCTGCCCGACGGGGTGATTGGCATCGCCGGCGACCTGTTCAACAAGGATTGCCCTGACACCTGGCCGATCGGCGGGGTGGATTACCTGGTGTACTGCGCCGCCGCGACCGACCACGATGAGGCCGGTTATCGCGCGGCTTACGTGCAAGGTTTGCAGCATGTGCTGGAGTGGCTGAAGGATTATGGCCAGGAGCCCAAGCACCTGCTGTTTGTGTCCAGCAGCAGTGTGTATGGCCAGCAAAATGGCGAATGGGTCGACGAAACGTCTGAGACCCAGGCGAAAGGCTATTCCGGGCAGGTGATGCTGGAGGCCGAGCAAGTGGCGCTCAATAGCGGCATCCCGGCAAGCATTGTGCGCCTGACCGGCATCTATGGCCCAGGCCGTGAGTGGCTGCTGACCCAAGTGCGCCAAGGCTACCGTGTGGCGATCGACCCTCCTCTATATGGCAACCGGATTCACGCGGACGATGCGGCGGGCTTGCTCGCGTTTTTGCTGCGGCATGTAGAGCAGGGCGGTTCGCTGGATAAGGTCTATATCGGCGTCGACGACGCACCGGCGCCGCTGGCTGAGGTGGTGGCGTGGTTGCGTGACTACCTGGGCGTGACGGAGTGGTCCGAGGACGCCAGTGTGCGGCGAGCGGGCAGCAAGCAGTGCAGTAATGCCCGAGCCAAGGCGCTGGGTTGGGCGCCGGCCTACCCGAGCTATCGCGAGGGTTATGCGGCCATTCTGAAAGGTTGAAGTACGGTTGAACATGTGGGAGGGGCAAGTCCCCTCCCACATTTAGGCATGCGCTTGGATGGCTATTGCTTCTCAAGCAGCCATTGGCGAGGGCCCGGTGTAAACGAAGGCACTTCGTCGGCCTGGGCGGTGTTGACCGCCTGGAAGATCTCCAGCTGCTTGCCCTTGCGCACGAAGATCCACGGGTTGCCTACGCCGTTGAGTTGCAGCCACATGCTGTCGTAGCCGCCGCTCATGGAGGCGCAGTCACCGGCCAGGCACAGTGAGTACCGATCGACATTGGGCAGGCCCACGACCTTGCCGTCGGGCTGGAACTGCACGATGGCGCCGTTGCCGAAGCCGTCAGTGATCTTCCAGTCGCCGCCCATGTAGGCCGAGTACAGCGCACGCTCGAAGTTGGCGCCCAGTGGCGCGCCTTCTGGTGCGGGTTCCTTGGCGCGTGCGAAAAGCTGTTCGGGCTCGTTGTCGTTGGCCACTTGCAGCAGTTGCTTGTCTTTGCGCTTGAGCTCGGTGGCGGAGCTGCCATAGAAGTCGACGCTCCAGGCGCCGGATTGCTCACCGAGCAACTTGCCTTCGGCTACTTCAAAACCGTTGTAGTAGCGCGCCTGCGAGGCCTTGGGGTTGACCTCCCATTCGAGGTTCGGGCCAAAGCTTTGCAGTGCTTCACGCAAAGGGCCGCCTTTGGCTGCCGCATCGATGGCGACCTGGTTGATCCAGGTGCCGCTCACATCCAGGTCGGCAGGGTTGCTGGCGCAGCCGCCGAGCAACAGGGCGAGCAACGAAGAGGCTACAAGCGCTTTGCGCATCATGAAATCCTTTTAAAACGAAGTCGGCGCAGCCTGTGGAGGCTGCGCCGGGTGTTTTACTCGATGACCAGAATCGCGTCCATCTCAACCTGCGCGCCCTTTGGCAGGGCTGCAACGCCAATGGCGGCACGGGCTGGGTAAGGTTGTTCGAAGTACTTGCCCATGATCTCGTTGACCTTGGCGAAGTGGCTCAGGTCGGTGAGGAAGATGTTCAGTTTGACGATGTCCTTGAAGGAGCCGCCTGCAGCTTCGGCCACGGACTTGAGGTTTTCAAAGACCTGTACGGTCTGGGCTTCGAAGCCTTCCACCAGTTCCATGGTCTTTGGGTCCAGCGGGATCTGGCCGGACATGTAGACGGTGTTGCCTGCCTTGATGGCCTGGGAGTAAGTACCGATGGCGGCTGGGGCTTTGTCGCTGGTGATAACGGTCTTGGTCATGAATGACTCCTTGTAATGGATGGGCTACGCACGCATGCGGGTGATGCGGATCACACCGGTCAAGGCGCGCAGTTTCTTGATCACGCGGGCCAGGTGCACGCGGTCATGCACGCTGACCACCAGCTGGACCACGCTGATGCGACCATCGCGCTCGTCCATGCTGATTTTCTCGATGTTGCCGTCGGCTGCGTTGACGCTGCTGGCCAGCAGGGCGATCAGGCCGCGCTGGTGTTCCAGCTCCACGCGCAGCTCGACGTTGAATTCGCCGGTGACATCCTTGGCCCACGAGAGCTGGATGCATTTTTCCGGGTTGTGACGGATCTCGGTGATGTTGCGGCAGTTGTCGAGGTGAACCACCATGCCTTTGCCAGCCGACAGGTGGCCCACGATCGGGTCGCCCGGGATCGGCGTGCAGCATTTGGCGTAGCTGAGCACCAGGCCCTCGGTTCCGCGAATCGCCAGTGGGCCTTCCGGGCTTGGCAGTTGTTCGCCTTCACCCAGCAGGCGGCGGGCGACCACGTAGGCCATGCGGTTGCCCAGGCCAATATCTTCCAACAGGTCTTCGATGGTTTCCTGGCGGTACTCGTGGAGCATCGCTTGCACGCGCTCTTGCGGAATCTTGTCCAGGGCGCTGTCGAAGCCGTTGAGCACTTTGTTCAGCAGGCGTTCGCCCAGGCTGATGGACTCGGAGCGGCGCTGCAGTTTCAGCGCGTGGCGGATGTGCGTGCGCGCCTTGCCGGTGACCACGAAGTTCAGCCACGCCGGGTTCGGGCGCGCGCCGGGTGCACTGACGATCTCGACCGTGGAGCCGCTTTGCAGCGGTTCCGACAGCGGGGCCAGGCGGCGGTTGATCCGGCAGGCAATGCAGCTGTTACCGACGTCGGTGTGCACCGCGTAGGCAAAGTCGACCGCGGTGGAGCCTTTGGGCAGCTCCATGATCCGGCCTTTGGGCGTGAACACGTAGACCTCGTCCGGGAACAGGTCGATCTTCACGCTTTCGATAAATTCCAGGGAGTTGCCGGCACGTTGCTGCATTTCCAGCACGCCCTTGACCCACTGGCGGGCGCGGGCATGGGTGCCTTTGGGCTGCTCGTCGCCGCTGGATTTGTACAGCCAATGGGCGGCGATGCCGTTGTTGGCCATCTCTTCCATTTCGCGGGTACGGATCTGGATCTCGATCGGCACCCCGTGCATACCGAACAGCGTGGTATGCAGCGATTGATAGCCGTTGGCCTTGGGAATGGCGATGTAGTCCTTGAAGCGCCCCGGCAGGGGTTTGTACAAATTATGTACAGCGCCGAGCACGCGGTAGCAGGTATCGACCTTGTCCACGATGATGCGGAACGCGTACACGTCCATGATCTCGTTAAAGGCCCGGCGCTTGCCGCGCATCTTCTTGTAGATGCCGTAGATGTGCTTCTGCCGGCCACTGACCTCGCCCTCGATTTCGTCGATCGCCAGGCAATGGCTCAGGGATTCTTCGATCTTGTTGACGATTTCCTTGCGGTTGCCCCGGGCGCGCTTGACGGCCTGGTAGATGCGCGCCGAACGCATCGGGTGCATGGCCTTGAAGCCGAGGTCTTCGAACTCGATACGAATGGCGTGCATGCCCAGCCGGTTGGCGATGGGCGCGTAGATTTCCAGGGTTTCCTTGGCGATGCGCCGGCGTTTTTCGCCGGACAGCACTTCCAGCGTGCGCATGTTGTGCAGCCGGTCGGCCAGCTTGACCAGGATCACGCGGATATCCCGGGCCATGGCCATGGCCATCTTCTGGAAGTTTTCCGCCTGGGCTTCGGCCTTGGTCTCGAAGTTCATCTGGGTCAGTTTGCTGACCCCGTCGACCAGTTCGGCCACGGTTTCGCCAAATTGCGCGCTGAGCGCCTCCTTGGCAATACCGGTGTCTTCGATCACGTCATGCAGCATCGCGGCCATCAGGCTCTGATGGTCCATGTGCATGTCGGCCAGGATATTCGCCACCGCAAGAGGATGGGTGACGTACGCCTCACCGCTTCGGCGGCGTTGGCCGTCGTGGGCTTGTTCGGCGTAGAAATACGCTCGGCGGACCAGGTTGACCTGGTCGGGGCCGAGGTAGGTCGATAAGCGATCGGCGAGGGCGTCTATGCTCGGCAAAGTGTGAACTCCTGCCGAAGGCTGTGACCCCGCGCCGTGCTACGTCGACCAGGCATAGGCTTAGACGGCCTCGTTGGACTCGTCCTCGAACGCTGCAAACAGCGGTTCGTCTTCAACGATTTCAGCGTTGGCGATGAACTCGTAGCTCATCAGGCCTTCAGCGATTTCACGCAGGGCTACAACGGTAGGCTTGTCGTTTTCCCACTGGACCAGGGGCTCTTTGCCGCCAGTGGCCAGTTGACGGGCACGCTTGGTAGAGAGCATGACCAGCTCAAAGCGGTTTGCCACGTGGTCTAGGCAGTCTTCAACGGTTACGCGGGCCATGATATTCCTCGGAGCGAATGCAAGATGCGCGCTGCCCGGTTGGGCGAGCGGACTAAACAGTTTAAAAAATCACCAGCGTTTAGGGAAGCGCTGATTTTTCGCAGGCCCTCGCAAAACCGCTACAAGCGCCAATGTAAAGCCCCTGCAGCGGTTTTGGGAAGAGCCAATCAGCCAAGCAGTTCGGCCAGTAATTTGCCGAAACGCTGCTGTTGACGCTTTTGCTGGAGTTGATTAGCGCGGAAAATCGCCTTCAGGTCGTCCAGTGCGTGGGAAAAATCGTCGTTAATGATCAGGTAGTCGTAGTCGACATAGTGGCTCATTTCGCTGACGGCTTCCCGCATGCGGCCTTCGATGATCTCGTCGCTGTCCTGGCCACGGTTGGTCAGGCGCTGGTGCAAGGCTTCGAGCGACGGCGGCAGGATGAAGATCGAGCGTGCCTTGGGCATCAGCTGGCGCACTTGCTCGGCGCCCTGCCAGTCGATTTCCAGGATCAGGTCGTGGCCTTCGTCCAGGGTCTGCTGCAGGTGGCTTTGCGAGGTGCCGTAGAGGTTGCCGAAGACCTCGGCGCGCTCGAGGAAGTCGCCATGTTCGATCATCTTGACGAATTCGGTGCGCTCGACGAAGTGATAGTGCACGCCGTTCACCTCGCCCGGGCGCATGGCGCGGGTGGTGTGGGAGATCGAGATGCGAATCTGCTCGTCAGCGTCGGTCAGGGCCTTGACCAGGCTGCTCTTGCCCGCGCCCGAAGGGGCGGAAATGATGTAAAGGGTGCCGGTGCTATGGGTCATGGAGGTTGCCTTACTCAATATTCTGTACTTGTTCGCGCATCTGCTCGATCAACACTTTGAGGTTGACCGCCGCCGTGGTGCTGCGCGGATCGAAAGCCTTGGAGCCCAGTGTATTGGCTTCACGGTTGAGTTCCTGCATCAGGAAGTCCAGGCGCCGACCGGCGGCGCCGCCGGACTTGAGTACGCGGCGCACTTCGAGGATGTGGGTGCTCAGGCGGTCCAGCTCTTCGGCGACATCGCTCTTCTGCGCCAGCAGCACCATCTCCTGCTCCAGGCGCACGGGGTCGAGGTCGGCCTTCATGTCGGTGAAGCGGTCGAGGACCTTCTGGCGTTGGGTGGCGAGCATCTGCGGCACCAGCTCGCGCAAGGTGACCACGTCTGCTTCGATCGACGTCAGGCGTTCGTTGATCAGTCGGGCCAGTTCGACGCCTTCGCGCTCGCGGCCGGCCTTGAGCTCCTTCAATCCCTGGGTGAACAGGGCGAGGGCTTCGGCATTGAGGGCCTGCGGGTCAGTGGCGTCGGCCACCAGCACGCCGGGCCAGGCCAGCACTTCCAGAGGGTTCAGCGCGGCGGGCTGCTTGATCAGGCCGGCGATGGTTTCGGCGGCGGCGACCAGTTGCGCAGCGCGTTCGCGGTCGACCTGCAGCGGCTTGCCGGTGGTTTCCTCGGTAAAGCGCAGGGTGCATTCCAGCTTGCCGCGGGAGATGCCTTGGCGCAGTGCCTCACGCACGGCGCCTTCGAGGTCACGGAAGGATTCCGGCAGGCGCAGGTGCGGCTCCAGGTAGCGGCTGTTGACCGAGCGCAGTTCCCAGCTCAGGGTGCCTTGGGCGCCGGCTTTTTCGACGCGGGCGAAGGCGGTCATGCTGTGCACCATGGAGGTACCTCGCGATGCAGTCCCGCGAAAGCGGGCTGATGGGTGAATTGAAGCCGACAGGCTGCGAAGGCGCGGGATTGTAGCGCAGTGGGGCGAGCGCGCCCAAACAATGGGCGATAGGCTGACCATTCGTAACCAGATTTTTAGAAGTGCCCCGAATCGGCTCGCGGCTCTATAATGCTCGGCAGTTTTTCGTCCTCAGTACAGGTATCCCCTATGAAACGTCCAAGTGGTCGCGCTGCCGATCAGCTCCGCTCGATCCGCATCACCCGCAACTACACCAAACACGCCGAGGGATCCGTACTGGTCGAGTTTGGCGATACCAAGGTTATCTGCACCGTCAGCGTTGAAAATGGCGTGCCGCGTTTCCTTAAAGGCCAGGGCCAGGGTTGGTTGACCGCCGAATACGGCATGCTGCCGCGCGCCACCGGCGAGCGTAACCAGCGTGAAGCCAGCCGTGGCAAGCAAGGCGGCCGCACCCTGGAAATCCAGCGCCTGATCGGGCGCTCGCTGCGCGCGGCGCTGGACATGTCCAAGCTGGGTGACGTGACCCTCTACGTCGACTGCGACGTGATCCAGGCCGATGGCGGTACGCGGACTGCATCCATCACCGGCGCCATGGTGGCGTTGGTGGACGCCCTTAAAGTCATCAAGAAGCGTGGCGGCCTGAAAGGCGGCGACCCACTGAAGCAGATGATCGCCGCCGTATCGGTGGGCATGTACCAGGGCGAGCCGGTGCTGGACCTGGACTACCTGGAAGACTCGGCTGCCGAGACCGATCTGAACGTAGTGATGACCAGTACCGGTGGTTTCATCGAAGTGCAGGGCACCGCCGAAGGTGCGCCATTCCAGCCGGCCGAGCTGAACGCCATGCTGGCCCTGGCCCAGAAAGGCATGACTGAGATCTTCGAACTGCAAAACGCCGCACTGGCTGACTAAGCCGGCTTCAAGGAGAAGCGCCATGAGTGACAGTCAATTGCCGGTTCCGGCACCGACCAAGGAGGTTCGCCAGTGGGCGATGTTGTGTCACTTCGCGGCGTTCCTGGGGTTGGTATTCCCCTTCGGTAGCCTGTTGGGGCCGCTGATCGTGTGGCAGATCAAGAAGGATATGGACCCGCTTATCGATGATCAGGGCAAGGAAGCCCTGAACTTCCAGATCACCGTGGCCATCGCCTGGCTGGTCTGCATGGTGCTGGGGTTCGTGGTGATTGGCTTTCTGCTGATGTTGATCCTGGTGGTGGCGGCGCTGGTGCTGACGATCATCGCTGGCATCAAGGCCAACAACGGCACTGCCTATCGCTACCCGTGGACCTGGCGCCTGGTCAAATAATGAGCGCCCACAAAAAAACCGACAGCGATGTCGGTTTTTTTGTGCCTGGGTAAAGACCTTAGATGGTCAGTGTCCAGTCGTAGTCCACGATCAGCGGCGCGTGCTGCGAGAAGCGCGGCTGGCGCGGCAAACGTGCACTGCGCACGAACCGGCGCAGGCCTGGGGTCAGCAACTGGTAGTCGAAGCGCCAGCCCAGGTTGAGCATCTCAGCCTGTTCATTGTCTGGCCACCAGCTGTACTGGTCGCCTTCGCGGCTGACTTCGCGCAGTGCATCCACATAGCCCATGTTGCCGACAATCTCGTCCATCCAGGCCCGTTCCGGCGCCAGGAAGCCCGGGGATTGCTGGCTGTCGCGCCAGTTCTTGATATCCAGCTTCTGTTGCGCCACGTACAGCGAGCCACAATAAATGTACTCGCGACGTTTGCGTCGCTGTTTATCCAGGTAACGGGCGAAATCGTCCATTAGCTTGAACTTCTGGTTCAAGTCTTCATCGCCGTTCTGCCCCGAAGGAAGCAGCAAGGTCGCGATGCTGACCTTGTCGAAATCGGCTTGCAGGTAGCGCCCGTAGCGGTCGGCTGTCTCGAAGCCGAGGCCGCTGATGACCGCCTTGGGTTGCAACCGCGAGTACAAAGCCACGCCACCTTGGGTGGGCACTTCGGCATCGCAGGCATAAAGGAAGTAGCCATCCAGTTGGAAGGCTGGGTCGTCCAGTTCAAAGGCGGAGGCGCGGGTGTCCTGCAGGCAGATGACGTCGGCATTCTGAGCTTGCAGCCAACTGAGCAAACCACGCTCGACTGCAGCCTGAATACCATTAACGTTCACACTGATGATCCGCATAAATGGCCCCAAAAATCGCGTGCGTGTATGATACACGCCGTCTACCTAATTAGCTAAATCCGTGGTATCTGAGGCTTTTTTCATGCAGGCGTATCAACGCGATTTCATTCGTTTTGCCATCGATCGCGGGGTTTTGCGCTTCGGTGAGTTCACCCTCAAGTCCGGGCGCACCAGCCCGTACTTCTTCAATGCGGGCTTGTTCAACTCGGGTTCGGCCCTGGCTCAGCTGGGGCGTTTCTACGCGGCAGCCATTGTTGAAAGCGGTATTTCCTTCGACGTGCTGTTTGGCCCGGCCTACAAGGGTATCCCCCTGGCCGCTGCAACAGCCGTGGCCCTGGCTGAACATCATGGGCGGGATCTGCCATGGTGCTTCAACCGCAAGGAAGCCAAGGCCCATGGCGAAGGCGGCAGCCTCGTGGGCGCGCCGCTGACCGGCGATGTATTGATCATCGACGACGTGATCACGGCCGGCACCGCTATCCGTGAAGTGATGCAGATCATCGCGTCCCAGGACGGCGCCAAGGCCGCCGGTGTGCTGATCGCGCTGAACCGCCAGGAGCGCGGCAACGGTGAGTTGTCGGCGATCCAGGAAGTGGAGCGTGATTTCGGTATTCCAGTGGTAAGCATCGTGTCGTTGAACCAGGTGTTGCAGTTCCTGGAAGATGATCCGCAGCTCAAGCAGCACTTGCCGGCAGTTAAGGCGTATCGCGAGCAGTTCGGCGTTCAGTAATCGCCACGATAAAAAAGGCCCCGTTCCATTCAATTGATCGGGGCCTTTTTTCAGCTCGGGTTTCGGGGTGCTGCTACTCCCGCAGTCGCAAGGCGCGCAATAAAGCGTCAACCTGCCCGAAAGCGTCTTGTTGCCATTGGTCCGGTGTGCGATCTCCGAGTATTTGGCTGTCTTCGACGAATCGCCTTACGGCGGTCGGGCCATAACCTTCGGCGATATCAAACTTTTCGCCGATGAACTGAAACCCCTGTTCTCCACTCCCGGTTTCCAGTACTGATCGACATTCCTCAGCAAGCGCTTGCATGCCTCCGGGGAAATTACGGACGCAGTAGTAGATGTCATATGCGTCCTTCTGTTTGTGCCTTCCGTTCAGGGCGTATCCCTTCATCGCCAGCAGGGCGGGGATCGAGCACACCGCGACCTCGACACGATTTTTGCCACCCGCAGGCATGGAGCCTTCAATGGCAACCATTTGATAGAAGCGCATCGCCAAGTCGGCACCGTCAGCGCGTTGAACTGCAAAGTCGTTGAGAATGGGAGGTTTGTTCTGGATGATTTCGGCGTCGCGCGGCATCAAGAAGTCCACGATCACATCTATCGCCGATCCACCGTCTTGCACGGCAACCTGGCGAACGAGCTGGAATCGCCGCAGTTCTCCTCTTTGTTCGTACCCATTACCCATCAGTGCTTCAATCAACGTCGCGTACTCGCCATCACCGAGAGCCTCTGCGTCCAAGCTCAAATCGACATCGAGGGTTCCAACGTGCTGCATATCGTCGTTCGCCAGCAGGAGCCAAGGCACCGCGCCACCGATCACTGCAAACTTGCCTTTGAAGGAACCAAGGATCTGACCGATCTCGACTAATACCGCCTTCACGGCAGCTGTCGTTCTGTCGTCATAATCTGAGGCGGATTGAGGTTCTTGAGGGATTAACGAGACCATGTCAGTTTTTCCTGTCGTAGATATTCGGCGGCTTCCTCTCCGCGCTCTCCCGCAACCGATAGATCCAAATATGTCTGAACGGGGCTGGTGCACAGGGCGCCCGGTGCGGGTTCAACGGTGTCCAGTAGGAGTCCTTCGTCGTTGGGTAAAGTGATGACAACGTTCTCTCCCTTTGATGCAGGAACCAACTGTAGTGCTTTAACGAGTCTCTCTAGCCCTTCAATGTCGGCATAAAAGTAATTCGTGCTGATGCGGGCATAGGGTGCGAGCCATTGAGCGGCAGAAAAGGACGAAAAAAGTGCGTGTCCGCCGCTCCTTTCTCCAATAGCGATGCGCGCGGCATTTTCCAATGCGCTGCCATGTAAGGTGGTATAGAAGCCCTTACGCTCTCCTGATGGAGGCTCGTATGCTTCGGCCCATGCATCCAGGAGCGCTTGAGGATCGGATAGACATACGCCGTCGTTTGTAGCTCTTGCCCATTCTCGATTCAGTAGCGCTGTGCGGACATTGCTGACTTGTCCCAGGCTTACCCCGGCGGCTTCGCACAGTTCTACCACCCGCCAGGCTCGGCCCGGATCCCGAAGCATCGTGCGTATGATCTGCGCTGATTTCGGTTTGAAGAAAGACTTAAGCTCCCTGTGCTCCGAGAGCGGCTTGCCAGCTACTTGGTGATCAATGAATACACCATCGAACGAGATCCAGGCATTACCTTCCAGGTCCAGATATCCCACACCCTTTTCCCGACACAGTTGTCTTGCTACGGGTGAAAGATAGGGTGCTACCACAATAGGCGTAGCCTCTGGCCTTTGCTCGCTCACATAGTCGCGAAGCTGAAGTATGGCCGCGTTTATGAATCGGGGCTGGCCGTTTGCTTTTACCTCGCACACCAGAGGGCGTGATTTGCCTGATGCGTTAATCTCGATAATGAAGTCCGGAGTCCAGCCTTTTGAAGGAGGCATAGATTTGAGGCTTTTAATCTCGAGAATCGGTACCTTGCTCAGGAGGCTTCGCAGCGCATCTCTGGAGTGAATTTCGAGTTCTTTCATTAATTGAGCCCTTTTCAGCGAATGTTGAAAATAGCTATTGCGATGAAAAAAGTCGAGGAATTTCACCCTTTATGATGTTTTCAGTGAATGTTGAAATATGCACTAATACTGAAAAATTTCAGCGGCATTTTCGTGATCATCGTTGTAGGCTGCGTTTCCATTGCGCATAAAAAACCGCAGATTCTACTTTGCCTGACGAAGATTCCGTACATGGGTACGTATTGTCGTAGGCGCCGTAAGAAACTGCGGTTTTTTGGTGCTTTATAAATCAGGGACGCTTGCGGTTACTGATCAGCGTACCTACACCTGTATCGGTGAAGATTTCCAGCAGGATTGCATTCGGCACACGGCCATCCAGGATCAGCGAGCTGCCGACACCGCCTTGCACTGCTTCCAGCGCGCAACGGATTTTCGGCAACATGCCGCCGTAGATGGTGCCATCGGCAATCAGCTCGTCCACTTGTTGAGTGGTCAAGCCGGTCAGCACCTTGCCTTCCTTGTCCATCAGGCCGGCGATGTTGGTGAGCAGCATCAGCTTTTCAGCCTTCAATGCTTCGGCCACCTTACCGGCCACAAGGTCGGCGTTGATGTTGTAGGACTCACCGTTGGCACCCACGCCGATCGGCGCGATCACCGGGATGAAGTCACCCTTGACCAGCAGGTTCAGCAGGTCGGTGTTGATGCCGATCACTTCGCCCACCTGGCCGATGTCGATGATTTCCGGCTGGGTCATTTCCGGCGTCTGACGGGTAACGGTCAGTTTTTTCGCGCGGATCAGCTCGGCGTCCTTGCCGGTCAGGCCAATGGCGCTGCCGCCGTGACGGTTGATCAGGTTGACGATGTCTTTGTTCACCTGGCCGCCGAGGACCATCTCCACCACGTCCATGGTCTGCGCGTCAGTGACGCGCATGCCATCGATGAAGTGACTCTCGATCGACAAGCGCTTGAGCAGGTCGCCGATTTGCGGGCCGCCGCCGTGGACCACCACGGGGTTGATCCCCACGGCCTTCATCAACACGATGTCACGGGCAAAGCCGGTTTTCAGCTCGTCGCTTTCCATGGCATTGCCGCCGTATTTGATCACCAGCGTCTTGCCGACGTAGCGTCGAATGTAAGGCAACGCTTCGGACAGGACCTTGGCGGTGTTGGCAGCGGCTTCGCGTTCGAGGGTCATTCAGGGCTCCGGTAAAAATCAGAACGGTAATTGGAGATCAGGGGCAACACGTTTCAACTGGGCGTGGAACACGTCCTTGATGCGCTGCAACTCAGCCTCGGTATCCGCCTCGAAACGCAGCACCAGCACCGGTGTGGTGTTGGACGCGCGAACCAGGCCCCAGCCTTTGGCGTAATCGACTCGCACACCATCAATGGTGGTCAGGTTGGCGCCTTCACCCCATTGCGCATCGTGCAGTGCGTCAATGATGCTGAATTTGCTCTCCTCGGTCACATGGATATTGATCTCTGGCGTAGAAATATCATTCGGGAAGGTCTGAAACAGCTCCTCGGCGGTGGATTTTTCCTTGCTGAGGATCTCCAGCAGACGGGCGGCGCTGTAAATGCCGTCGTCAAACCCGAACCAGCGCTCCTTGAAGAATACGTGGCCGCTCATTTCGCCGGCCAACAGGGCGCCGGTTTCCTTCATTTTCTTTTTGATCAACGAGTGACCGGTCTTCCACATTAGTGGGCGACCGCCGTATTCCTTGATCAACGGGGTGAGGCGGCGGGTGCATTTCACGTCGAAAATGATCTCGGCACCAGGGTTGCGCGCTACCACATCGCGGGCAAACAGCATCAGCAGGCGGTCCGGGAACACGATCTCGCCGGTTTCGGTCACCACGCCCACGCGGTCGCCGTCACCGTCGAAGGCCAGGCCGACGTCAGCGCCGGTTTCCTTGACCTTGGCAATCAGGTCCACCAGGTTTTCTGGCTTGCCCGGGTCCGGGTGGTGGTTGGGGAAGTTGCCATCGACCTCGCAGAACAGCGGGATCACTTCGCAGTTCAGGGCTTCGAGCAGCTGCGGGGCGATTACGCCGGCCGCGCCGTTGCCGCAGTCCACTACCACTTTGAGACGTCGTGCGAGTTTGACGTCGCGGGTGATTTCGTCAGAGTAGCGCGGCAGGATGTCAACTTTGGTGATGCTGCCTTGGCCGCTCGTCAGGTCGTTGGTCTTCAGGCGGGTGTGCAGGGCCTGGATCTGTTCGTTGGCGAGGGTGTCGCCGGCGATGACAATCTTGAAGCCGTTGTAGTCCGATGGGTTATGGCTGCCGGTCAGCATCACCCCGGACTTGCCGGCCAGTACGTTGGCGGCGTAGTACAGCGCAGGGGTGGGCACCAGGCCTACGTCGCTGACATGGCAGCCGCTGTCGGCCAGGCCCTGGATCAGTTGTTCCACCAGTTCCGGACCGGACAGGCGACCGTCACGGCCGACCGAAACGTTCGGCTCGCCCTGGGCCAGGCTCTGGGAGCCAATGGCGCGGCCAATCCAGTAGGCGGTCTCGGCGGTCAGGGTCTTGGGCACTACGCCACGAATGTCATAGGCGCGAAAGATGCTGTCGGGGAATGTCGGGGCTACTCGGGCTGCGGTACTCATCGCGGGGGGAAACTCCATCTCAAGGGGGCAAGGCTGGCCTTAATGTGGCTGACCGGCAGGCTCAAACTGAAGGGTATGACGGTGTTTTCGGCAGAGAGTTCGTGGTGCAAAAGTGCCATCGGAGCTTGGCTCCTGTCTTTTTGTCTGCGTAATGCGTTGATTTCAATGGGGAAATCTCGCTGATAAAGTCCGCGCATTCTTCATCCTGAAAAGCCTTGCGGGGGCGTTGAGCCGGGCAAAAGCGCCCGGCCAGGCTCAGCGTAGTCAGTGACTGCCGGAATGCCCAAAACCGCCTGCGCCGCGTTGGGTTTCATCGAAATCCTGCACCAGTTCGAAGTGCGCCTGCACCACCGGCACCAGTACAAGCTGGGCAATGCGCTCGCCGACAACGATGTTGAACGCCGTCTGGCCACGGTTCCAGCATGACACCATCAGTTCGCCTTGGTAGTCCGAGTCGATCAGGCCTACCAGGTTGCCCAGCACGATGCCGTGTTTGTGGCCCAGGCCGGAGCGCGGCAGGATCAGCGCCGCCAAGCCTGGGTCGCCGACGTAGATCGACAGACCGGTAGGGATCAGGAGGGTCTGGCCCGGCTCAAGGACGGTGTCTTGCTTGAGCATGGCGCGCAGGTCCAGGCCGGCGGAACCTGGGGTGGCGTAGGCCGGCAGCGGGAATTCGGTGCCGATGCGGGGGTCGAGGATCTTGGCTTGCAAAGCGTGCATGGAAATTAAACCTGGTTCAGCCGTTGGGCGATAAAAGAGATCAGTTGGCGGGCAATCTTGCCTTTGCTGGTCTGGGCGAAAAGGGTGGCGTGCAGCTCGCGGTCGATCACGCTGCAGGCGTTTTCCTCGCTGTTGAAGCCGATGCTCGGGTTGGCGACATCATTGGCAACGATCAGGTCGAGGTTTTTGTCTTTCAGTTTGCGTGCGGCGTAGTCCAGCAGGTGCTCGGTCTCGGCGGCAAAGCCGACGCTGAAGGGGCGGTCCGGACGCGTGGCGATGGTTGCCAGAATGTCCGGGTTGCGCACCATTTGCAGGAGCAGGCCGTCGCCACTCGTAGGGTCTTTCTTGAGCTTTTGCGGGGCGACGACTTCCGGGCGGTAGTCTGCAACCGCTGCCGAAGCGATAAACAGGTCACACGGGATGGCAGCCTCACAGGCCGCCAGCATGTCCCGGGCGCTGACTACGTCGATGCGCGTGACGCGATCGGGGGTCGGCAAGTGCACCGGGCCGGTGATCAGGGTAACGCGTGCGCCGGCCTCGACCGCAGCTTCCGCCAAGGCAAAGCCCATTTTTCCTGAGCTATGGTTGGTGATGTAGCGCACAGGGTCGATGTTTTCCTGGGTCGGGCCCGCCGTAATCAGCACGTGCCTGCCGGTCAGGGCCAAGTGCTGGAAACACTCGGCGGCGCACAGCGCCAGGTCGGTGGCTTCGAGCATGCGGCCCATGCCGACATCGCCGCAGGCCTGGCTGCCGGAGGCCGGGCCGAACACCTTGAGGCCACGGCTTTGCAGGAGTTGGGTGTTCGCCTGGGTCGCCGGGTCGCGCCACATGGCCTGGTTCATGGCCGGGGCGATGGCGACGGTGGCATCGGTGGCCAGTACCAAGGTGGTCAGCAGGTCATCGGCAATACCTTGCGCCAGGCGCGCGATCAGGTCGGCGGTGGCAGGAGCGATCAGCACCAGGTCGGCCCACTTGGCCAGCTCGATATGACCCATGGCGGCTTCGGCTGCCGGGTCCAGCAGGTCCAGATGAACCGGGTGTCCGGACAAGGCCTGCATGGTCAGCGGGGTGATGAACTCACTGCCGCCGCGGGTCATGACCACGCGCACTTCGGCGCCCTGGTCGAGAAGCCTGCGGACCAGCTCTGCGCTCTTGTAGGCGGCAATGCCGCCGCCGACGCCGAGAACGATGCGTTTCCGATACAGACGCTGCATTGGTTTGCCTTTCCAGTTCAGTGAAGCCAGTTCAGTGACGCCTGCGATGCCCCCTCCCCAGGTGAAATCGCACGCAAAAAAGAGGGCCTACGATAACACAGCGTCCGTTCCGCAACAGCGGCGCACATGCACAGGGAGGTGGGATGAGTATTCGTGATTGGCCGGCGGCAGAGCGGCCGCGAGAGAAGCTTTTGGAGTGGGGCGCGGCGAGTCTGTCCGATGCTGAATTGCTGGCGATCTTCCTGCGCACCGGGGTAACCGGCAGGAGCGCGGTGGACCTTGCGCGCCATCTGCTGGCGCAATTTGGCGGTCTGCGCCCGCTGCTGGAAGCCAGCCAGGCGTTGTTCAGCCAGCAATTGGGCTTGGGGCCGGCGAAGTTTGCGCAGTTGCAGGCGGTGCTGGAAATGTCCCGGCGCCATATGGCCGAGCGCCTGCGTTGCGATTCGGTGCTGGAAAACCCGGTGGCGGTGCGCGACTACCTCAAGGCGTTGTTGCGTCATGAGCCACACGAGATCTTCGGCTGCCTGTTTCTTGATTCAAAGCACCGGGTGTTGGGGTTCGAGGCGTTGTCCCAAGGAACCATCGACGCGGCCGTGGTTTACCCCCGTCAAGTGGTCAAGCGTGCCCTGGCCTATAACGCCGCGGCGTTGATTCTGTGTCACAACCATCCTTCCGGGAACGCGGAGCCCAGCGCGGCTGATCGAAAATTGACCAAACTGCTGCAAAAGGCCCTGGAAGTGGTGGATGTGCGGGTACTGGATCACATCATCGTGGGGGACGGTGATCCGTTGTCGATGGCCGAATATGGCTGGATGTAAGCCCGCCCCCTGGGGGCGGGCCTGGTTCTCATGGTTTGACGCTGACCTTCGAGAAGTCCTGGCGCCCGAACGGGCTCACCTGATAGCCCTCGACGTTCTTGCGCGCCAGGGCGAACGCCGTCGGGTGCGCCAGCGGCAACCACAGCGCCTGTTGCTGGATCTGCGCCTGGGCCTGTTGATACAGCTTGCTGCGCACGCCTTGTTCGCTGGTGGTCTTGCCGGCGCTGATCAGCTTGTCCAGCGCCGGATCACAGTAGCGGGCGAAGTTGGTGCCGGATTTAACCGCCGCGCAGGAAAACTGCGGGGTCAGGAAGTTATCCGGGTCGCCGTTGTCGCCTGCCCAGCCCATGAACAGCAGGTCGTGTTCACCCGCTTTGGCGCGGCGAATCAGCTCACCCCATTCGATCACGCGGATATCGGCCTGGATGCCAATCTTGGCCAAGTCCGCCTGCAGCAGTTGTGCGCCGAGGTTCGGGTTAGGGTTCAGCAGGCTGCCGGTGGGGCGCGTCCAGAGGGTGGTCTTGAAGCCGTCCTTGAGGCCGGCGCGGTCCAGCAAGGCCTTGGCCTTGGCGAGGTCCTGGGGATAACCCGGCAAGTCTTTGGCGTAGCTCCAGGTATTCGGCGGGTAAGGGCCGTTGGCGGCTTCGGCGGTGCCTTCAAACACGGCCTTGAGGTAGCTGCCCTTGTCGAAGGCGAGGTTGATTGCCTGGCGCACCTCGGGCTTGTCCAGTGGCGGGTGCTGGCTGTTGATGGCCACGAATGCGGTCATGAACGCTGCGGTTTTTTCCACCTTGAGTGCTGGGTCCTTTTCGGCCTCGCCCACATCCAGGGGCTTGGGCGACAGGGCGATCTGGCATTCATCGCGGTGCAGTTTCTGCAGGCGCACGTTCGCGTCCGGGGTAATGGCGAATATCAAGTTATCCACAGCCGGTTTGCCGGCGAAGTAGTCCGGGTTGGCCTTGTAGCGCACCACGGCATCTTTCTGGAAGCGGCTGAAGATGAACGGCCCGGTGCCGATCGGTTGGCTGTTGAGCTTCTCTGGCGTGCCGGCCTTGAGCAGTTTGTCGGCGTATTCCGCCGGATAGATCGAGGCAAAGCCCATGCTCAGGGCCGCGAGGAAGGTGGAGTCGGCGTGATCGAGGGTAAAGCGCACGGTCAGCGGGTCGAGGGCATCGATCTTCTTGACCAGGGCTGGCAATTGCAGGGACTGGGCGTGGGGGAAGCCGCTCTGGGCGATCTTATGCCACGGGTTGGCCGGGTCGAGCATGCGTTCGAAACTGAAGCGCACGTCTTCGGCGGTCAGGGTGCGGCTTGGGGTGAAATACTCGGTGCGATGGAATTTCACGTCCGGGTGCAGCTTGAAGGTATAGGTCAGGCCATCCGGCGAGACGTCCCAGCTGTCCGCCAGGCTCGGCACCAGTTTGCCGCTGGCTGCGTCGTAATCCACCAGGCGGTTCATCAGCACATCGGCCGAGGCGTTGGTGGTGGTCAGCGAGTTGTACTGCACCACATCGAACCCTTCGGGGCTGGCCTCGGTGCAGACGCTCAAATTGCTGGCGGCAGAGGCCAGCGGCGCGATAAATAGAGGGGCTAGCAATAGCGGTAGGGCAGCGAGGCGCATGTTCGGTTTCCTTTGCAGATCGAAGGCCCATCTGCGAGTGCAGTCTGGAAAAGCCCTACCGTAGTGGTCTGATTGATAAATGACTAGCCCATTTTTGCCTGTGCTTTTGCCTCAAATGCTGTTTTGATGGCACCCCAGCGCGTTTCGCTGTGCGCTTTACGGCGCGCGCGAGCGCTGTAAATCATTCTGTGCGACGAGCGGTCGGCTGTTACAGCGGCCCCTCCTGGCAACGGTTCGGGCGTCTGTCGCCGAGATTTACGCCGGTAAAAATACACGGGCTGTTGTTGCACATGGGTCTTTCTGGTATAAAGCAGCGCTCTTTTCTAGGGGCCCGGTTCCTTCGCTTGTAGGTGTAGCCGGTAAGACCCTAAAGAAACGCGGCGCCTGGCGCCAAATGACTGAGAGATTAAGCGGCCAACCCATGCCGGGTTGGGCATGTGGTTTTAGAGGGCTGAGGCATGTCGAGAGTCTGTCAAGTTACCGGTAAGGGTCCGGTGACTGGGAATAACATTTCCCACGCAAATAACAAAACCCGTCGTCGTTTCCTGCCGAACCTGCAGCATCACCGCTTCTGGGTTGAAGAAGAGAAACGTTTTGTTCGCCTGCGTGTATCTGCCAAAGGCATGCGCATCATCGACAAGCGTGGCATCACTGTCGTGCTGGCCGAAATCCGTGCCGCTGGCAAGATCTAAGGAGCTCTATCATGCGTGAATTGATTCGAATGATCTCTAGCGCCGGTACTGGTCACTTCTACACTACCGACAAGAACAAGCGTACTACCCCGGACAAGCTCGAAAAGAAAATGTTCGACCCGCGCGTTCGCAAGCACGTGATCTACAAAGAAGGCAAAATCAAGTAATTGATTTTCTTCCTTGTGAAAAAAAGCCCGTATCTCACGATACGGGCTTTTTTTTGCCTGGGATTTGTTGATCAGGCTTTCTGCTCGAACACCACGTAGATCTTGCGGCACGGCTCCAGCACTTCCCAAGTGCCGCTGAAACCGGCGGGGATCACGAAGCGGTCGCCGGCACGCAAGGTCTTGGCGTTACCCTCGCCATCGCGTAGCACCGAAACCCCCTGCACGATCTCGCAATACTCATGCTCGCTGTAGTTGATCTTCCATTGCCCGACGTCACCTTCCCAGACCCCGGCGCTCATCTGGCCGCATGGGCTGTTGTAATGGTTGTACACCGTTTGTTCGGGATCGCCCTTGAGGATTTTTTCGGCGGCAGGGCGGTAGCGGTCTGGGGCGGTGTTGGCTTGGCTGAAGTCGACGATGTCCTGGATGCTCATGTGCGTGTCCCGTCTGGCCTGGGGTTGGAGAGCCCAAAGTCTATGTTTATTAAAATGAACATCGCAAGGGCGTTTACCGGCGTTATGTCAAATATATTGAAACATCCCCGGCCGCTGGTTTAGGGTGGCAGCTGCCTTTGAGCCGAACAGCTGGCTGGCGGGCAAGCATTCTTTGAGGCTGCCGGGGGACATCGCCTGGCCCTTGTATTCAATAAGAGGAGGACACTCGCATGACCACCCTGACCCGTGCCGACTGGGAACAACGCGCCAAGGATTTGAAGATCGAAGGCCGCGCCTACATCAATGGCGAATATACCGCTGCTGTTTCCGGTGACACCTTCGAATGCATCAGCCCGGTCGATGGCCGCCTGCTCACCAGCGTGGCCAGTTGTGACGCCGCCGACGCCCAGCGCGCTGTGGAAAACGCCCGCGCCACCTTCAATTCCGGTGTCTGGTCGCGCCTGGCGCCGGCCAAACGCAAAGCCACCATGATCCGTTTCGCCGCGCTGCTCAAGGCCAATGCCGAAGAGCTGGCGCTGCTCGAAACCCTGGACATGGGCAAGCCGATCAGCGATTCCCTGAACATTGACGTGCCCGGCGCGGCAAATGCCCTGAGCTGGAGCGGCGAGGCAATCGACAAGATCTACGACGAAGTCGCTGCCACCCCGCACGATCAGTTGGGTCTGGTGACCCGCGAGCCGGTCGGCGTTGTGGGGGCCATCGTGCCGTGGAACTTCCCGCTGATGATGGCCTGCTGGAAGCTCGGCCCGGCGCTGTCGACCGGTAACTCGGTGATCCTCAAGCCGTCCGAAAAATCCCCGCTCACCGCTATCCGCATCGCGGCCCTGGCCGTTGAAGCCGGTATTCCCAAAGGCGTGTTCAACGTGCTGCCGGGCTACGGCCACACCGTCGGCAACGCGCTGGCGCTGCACATGGACGTCGATACGCTGGTGTTCACCGGTTCGACCAAGATCGCCAAGCAACTGTTGATCCGCTCCGGCGAATCGAACATGAAGCGCGTATGGCTGGAAGCCGGCGGCAAGAGCCCGAACATCGTGTTTGCCGATGCTCCGGACTTGCAAGCCGCCGCCGCGTCCGCCGCCAGCGCCATCGCCTTCAACCAGGGCGAAGTCTGCACCGCCGGTTCGCGCCTGCTGGTGGAGCGTTCGATCAAGGACACATTCCTGCCGCTGGTGATCGAGGCCCTCAAGGGCTGGAAACCCGGCAATCCACTGGATCCGGCGACCAACGTCGGTGCGTTGGTGGACACCCAGCAGATGAACACCGTGCTGTCGTACATCGAGGCGGGGCACGCCGACGGCGCCAAGTTGGTAGCGGGCGGCAAGCGCATCCTGGAAGAGACGGGCGGCACCTACGTCGAGCCGACGATTTTCGACGGTGTGACCAACGCCATGAGAATCGCCCAGGAAGAAATCTTCGGCCCGGTGCTGTCGGTGATCACCTTTGACGGCGCCGAAGAAGCGATCAAGATCGCCAACGACACCCAATATGGCCTTGCCGCTGCGGTGTGGACGTCGGACATTTCCAAGGCGCACCTCACCGCCAAGGCCCTGCGTGCCGGTAGTGTGTGGGTTAACCAATACGACGGCGGCGACATGACCGCACCGTTTGGCGGCTTCAAGCAGTCGGGTAATGGTCGCGACAAGTCGCTGCATGCATTCGACAAGTACACCGAGCTGAAGGCGACCTGGATCAAGCTGTAAGCAACACTGCAGCCAAATGTGGGAGGGGGCTTGCCCCCGATAGCAGTGTGTCAGGCACTAACAGTGCTCAATGATCCACCGCAATCGGGGGCAAGCCCCCTCCCACACTGTTTTGTGTGAACCCATAATTATCCACAGGAGCGTGGTAATGCGTTGGGCGACCTATTTCGCCGTCCTGGCCTCGGTACTCAGTGTCGGCCTGGCCCTGGGCGTCAGCATGCCGTTGGTATCCCTGCGCCTTGAGGGCTGGGGCTACGGCAGTTTCGCTATTGGCGTAATGGCCGCCATGCCCGCCTTCGGCGTATTGCTTGGCGCCAAGGTCTCCAGCCGGTTGGCCGCCTGGCTCGGTACCGCCAACCTGATGCGCTTGTGCCTGTGGGGCGGCGCGGTGTCCATCGGGTTGCTGGCAATTCTGCCCAGCTACCCGATATGGCTGGTGTTGCGCCTGATGATCGGGGTGATCCTGACCATCGTGTTTATCCTCGGCGAAAGTTGGATCAACCAGTTGGTGGTGGAGCAGTGGCGCGGCCGTCTGGTGGCGCTGTATGGCTGCAGTTATGCCTTGAGCCAGCTCTCGGGGCCCTTGCTGCTGGGCGTGATCGGTACCGACCATGACTATGGTTTCTGGGTCGGTGTTGGCCTGCTGGTGCTGGCTCCGCTGGCATTGCTGGGCCGCTCCGGTGCGCCGAGTGCCGAATCGTTCAGCGTGACCTTCGCGGACTTGTGGCGTTTCTGCCTGAGCCTGCCGGCGATTGCCTGGGCGGTGGCGCTGTTCGCCGCGTTTGAGGCGATGATCCTGACGCTGCTGCCGGTGTATTGCCTGCAGCAGGGTTTCACTGCCGAAATTGCCTTGGCGATGGTCAGCACGGTGGTGGTCGGCGATGCGTTGCTGCAACTGCCCATCGGTGCGCTGGCGGATTACCTGCCGCGGCGCACCTTATTCCTGAGTTGCGCGCTGTTGTTGCTGGCGTCGAGCCTGGCCGTTCCGTTGCTGATGCACACGCTGCTGATCTGGCCACTATGGGTGCTGTTCGGCGCCAGTGCTGGCGGGTTGTTCACGTTGTCGCTGATTCTGATCGGCGAGCGTTATCGTGACGATGCGCTGGTGCGTGCCAACGCCCACATCGCGCAGTTGTGGGGCATCGGTTGCCTGATCGGCCCGCTGGTGGCCGGCGCGGGTAGCCAGTGGATCAGTGGGCATGCGCTGCCGTTGCTGATGGCGGTCGGGGCATTGGGTTTGGTGGTGCTGTTGCTGCGCCAAGGCGCATTTGGTGCTGCTCAGCCGGCTTGATCCTCACTGTTCTTAGAGCATGCGCTCAAGGCCGACCGAGGTGGCGAACCAGGCATTGAATCGCCGCCACCAGCTGCCTGGCTCACGGCTCAGGGTGTGCAGTTGGCCGTTGTCCTCGGTCACCCACACTATCTGGCCGTCCTGTAATTTCGCTTCGTAACTCAACGCTGGCGCCATGCCTTGCAGCGCCAGGTTGCGCACGTGTTCCGCCAGTTCGGGACTGTCCACCAGTACGCCGACTTCGGTGTTCCACAGCACGGAGCGCGGGTCGAAATTGAAAGAGCCCACAAACGATTTTTGCCGATCAAAGATCATCGCCTTGCTGTGCAGGCTCGAGTCCGAACCGCGGAACGTGCCTCGCCGAAACAGGTGCGGGCCGCTACCGCCACCGTCACCCGGTTGGCGGCGCAGTTCGTAGAGTTTTACCCCGTGCTCCAGCAAAGCCTTGCGGTACGGTGCATAGCCGCCATGCACCGCCGGAACGTCGGTGGCTTCCAGGGAGTTGGTCAGCAGGCTCACCGACACGCCCGCATCGGCGCGGCCGGTGAGGTACACCAGCCCAGGTTGCCCTGGCACAAAGTACGCCGAGATCATGATCAGCTCACGGTTAACGCCTTCCAGCTCCGGGGCCAGTTGCGTGGTCAGCAGCAGGTGCGGGTCCGGGTCGGCCCTGGCCAGCACCTTGCTCGGCGCGTCCCACAGTGCCTGGTTCCAGGCCCAAATCAGTTCGCGGCGCCAGATGTCCATGCGTGGCTGGGTCTGGTAGGTGCGCAAGCGCGCATACAGCGCGTGCTTTTGCTGGCGCGACTCGGCCAGCGATGCTTCCAGGCTCAGGCGCGCGGCGGCCAGGTCACCTTTGGAGGGCGTATTGGAGACAAAGTCGTCAATGGGTTTGCTCAGGGCGCTGTTCCAGTACTGATCGAAACTGTGCCCGAGTTGCTCGGCTACCGGCCCGACGCTGAGCATGTCGATATCGGTGAAGTTCAGGTTGGGCTCGGCATCGAAATACTCATCCCCCAGGTTGCGCCCACCGACGATAGCCACGCTGTTGTCCGCCAGCCACAGCTTGTTGTGCATGCGCCGGTGTTGCAGCGACAGGTTGAACAGGCGGCCCATGGCGCGCGTCACCCCGGTGCTGCGCCCCAGGTGCAGGGGGTTGAACAGGCGAATCTCGATCTTGGGGTGGGCGGCGAGGGTGGCGATGATCTGGTCGAGGCCGTCGCTGGTGGTGTCGTCCAGCAGGATGCGCACGCGCACGCCACGGTCGGCGGCCTTGAGCAGTTCATCCACCAGCATCCGCGTGCTGATGCCGTCGTGGACGATGTAGTACTGCAGGTCAAGGCTGCTCTGGGCGTTGCGGATCAGCTCGGCGCGGGCCATGAAGGCTTCGCTGCTGTTGGGCAGCAGGCGGAAACCTGAACGGCCCTGGTAAGGCGCGGCCTGGGCCTGGATCGAGCGGCCGAACGACGACTGGGCGGCCGGCAGGGCATCGCTGGGTATGCGCGGGGTACTCACCGTGGCGCAGCCGCTCAAGGCCAGGGCTCCCAACAGGAAAAACGGTAAAAGCCGTCGAATCATCAAGGGAGTCGTTTCCAGGTCAGGGCGGTTGTCGACATATGACGGCGATTTCTCGCGAAAGGTCAGTCCACCACTTCGGCCAGCATCTTGATCGCGGCAGCGCCGACCTTGCGCACAGCCTCTTCAATCTGCGCGGTTGGCTTGGCAGCGTAGTTCATGCGCAGGCAGTTCCGGTACTTGCCCGAAGCAGAAAAGATGCTTCCCACAGCCACCTGTACGCCTTGTTCCACCAGCACGCGGTTGAGCTTGAGGGTGTCGAAGCCTTCCGGCAGTTCTATCCACAGCATGAAACTGCCTTGGGGGCGGCTGGCGCGTGTGCCGGCGGGGAAATAGCGGCTGACCCAGTCGAGCATCAGGTCGCGATTACGCTGGTATTGTGTGCGCATCCGTCGCAAATGCGGCTCGAAATGACCGCCTTTGAGAAACTCGGCAATTGCGATCTGCGGCTGCGTGGCGGTGGAGCCGGTGCTGATGTACTTCATGTGCAGTACCCGCTCCAGGTACCGGCCCGGAGCGACCCAGCCAATGCGCAGGCCCGGCGCCAGGGTCTTGGAGAACGAGCTGCACAGCAGCACGCGACCGTCTTCGTCGAAGGACTTAATCGTACGAGGGCGTGGGTAGCTGTAGGCCAGTTCGCCATACACATCGTCTTCGATGATCGCTACATCATAGCGCTGGGCCAGGGTCAGCAATGCGCGTTTGCGCGCTTCCGGCATGATGTAGCCCAGCGGGTTATTGCAGTTGGGGGTCAGCTGGATGACCTTGATCGGCCACTGTTCCAGCGCCAGTTCCAGGGCTTCGAGGCTGATGCCGGTGATCGGGTCGGTGGGGATTTCCAGGGCTTTCATGCCCAAGCCCTTGAGGGTCTGCATGGCGCCGTGGAAGCTGGGCGAGTCCACCGCAACGATGTCGCCGGGCGCGCAGATGGCGTGGATGCTGGCGGACAGCGCCTCGTGGCAGCCAGTGGTAATCACGATGTCCTCGGCCGTCAGTTGGCAGCCGGAATCCAGTGACAGCCGGGCGATTTGCTCGCGCAGTTCCATACAGCCGAGGATATTGTCGTAATACAGCCCCGGTAGATCCTGGCGCCGGCTGACGCGGGCCAGGCTGCGCAGCAGGGGCTTGAGGGTGGGTGACAATACATCCGGCATGCCGCGTCCCATCTGTATGACGTCTTTGCGCGGAACGGCGCGAATCAGCTCCAGCACCAGATCCCATTGGGAGATTTCCACCGGGCGCTGGGCCGGGCGGCCGACCTCGGGCAGTGCCGGCAGCTCCCGACCCACCGGTACAAAGTAGCCGGACTTGGGCTTGGGCATCGCCAGGCCATTGTCTTCCAGCAACCGATACGCCTGCTGCACGGTGCTCAGGCTGACCCCGTGCTCCACACTCAAGGCGCGTACGGACGGCAGCCGATCTCCGGGGCGATAGAAACCCTGTTCGATGCGTGTGCCCAGTAATTCGGCGAGGTTGACGTAAAGCGTCATGGCGGTCGCTCCCAGGGGACCAGTACAGATAGGGGAAAAATACAGGATTCAGCCGCGTAAAGGCAGTGTCTGTATGGATTTAATAAAGGTGGGTTGAATCTGTAATGGTTTTGCCTTCTGGCCCATTCTAGCCACTCATGGCAACAAGCAAATGAGGGGCAGCAAAATGAACGGCATGAGCGATGTGCGGCTGATGTTACACAGTCAGGAACTGCAGGCTGGGCAAGAGCGGGCGACGTCGCCGCGCGAGATCAGCCGCTGGAGCCTGTTCTGGCACCGCCGCCATACGCGCAAGGCCTTGCTGCACTTGACCCGCGAGCAATTGCGCGACGTTGGGTTGACCCCAGAGCAAGCACGCCAGGAAGGCCTGAAACCCTTCTGGCGTGATTGATCAGACCAGCTCTTTGAGGCGGTGCCAGAGCATTCCCAAGGCCAGCAGCGGCGAGCGCAGGTGCTTGCCGCCGGGGAAGGTGATGTGCGGCACCTGGGCGAACAAATCGAAACGTCCCTGCTGCTGGCCACTGATGGCTTCGGCCAGCAGCTTGCCCGCCAGGTGCGTGGCGTTGAGGCCATGGCCTGCGTAGGCCTGGGCGTAATACACGTTGGGCTGATCCGCCAAGCGGCCGATCTGCGGCAGGCGGTTGGCGCCGATGCCGATCATGCCGCCCCATTGGTAATCGATCTTCACGTCGGCCAGCTGTGGGAACACCTGCAGCATCTTTGGCCGCATGTAGGCGCCGATGTCCTTGGGGTCGCGTCCGGAGTAGTGGCAGGCGCCGCCGAATAACAGACGGCGGTCGGCGGACAACCGGAAGTAATCCACCGTCACGCGCTGGTCACACACCGCCATGTTCTGCGGTAGCAGGTTGGCAGCTTGCGCTTCGCTCAACGGTTCGGTGGCGATGATGTAGCTGCCGGCGGGCAGCACCTTGCCGCTCAATTGCGGATTCAGTCCATTGAGATAGGCATTGCACGCCAGTACCAGGGTCTTGGCGCGCACCGTGCCTTGGGCGGTGTGCACCTTGACCTCGGGGCCGTAGTCGATGCGCGTGACGTCGGACTGTTCGAACAGCTGCACACCCAATTGCCGCGCGGCGGCGGCTTCGCCGAGAGCCAGGTTCAACGGATGCAGGTGGCCCGACCCCATGTCGATCATGCCGCCCACATAGCGGTCGGAGCCGATGACGCTGCCCATTTCGCTCGCTTGCAGCAGGCGCACTTGGTGGCGATAGCCCAGGCTGCGCAGTTCTTCGGCGTCTTCGGCCAGGCCTTGCAGGTCGCGAGGTTTATTGGCCAGGTCGCAGTAGCCCCAGGTCAGGTCGCAGGGGATCTGGTAGCGCTCGACGCGTTCACGCACGATCTCCACGGCTTCCAGGCCCATCAGCTTCATCTGGCGCACGCCATCGGTGCCGATCACGTTGGCGAACTGCTCCAGGCCATGACCGACACCGCGAATCAACTGGCCGCCATTGCGCCCGCTGGCGCCCCAGGCGATCTTGCGCGCTTCCAGCAACACCACGCTGAAACCGCGCTCAGCCAGCTCCAGGGCCGTGTTGAGCCCGGAGAAACCGCCGCCGATCACGCACACATCGGCGCTCACTTCGCCTGTCAGCGCAGGGTAATCGGGTTGCGGTACGCTGCTGGCGGCGTAGTAGGAAGCGGTGTGCCGGGCGCTGGCAGTCATGGGAGCATCCCTGTTTGGAAAATTTGACGCAGGATACAGCGGTCGGACGAAGCTGTCTGCGCAGGGCGTTTTGCTTCAGAATCCACCTCTATTCGCCGTTCGGTACGTGTTTCGATGAGTTGCAACAGTCAGAAAATCAGCGCGCTACGCCGTCAGATTCCTTCGTTCGAGTGCGTCCCCGGCTGCCACGACTGCTGTGGGCCGGTCACCACTTCGCCGGAGGAAATGTCGCGCCTGCCACGCAAGACCGCTGCCGAGCAGGACGCGGCGATGGACGAGCTGAACTGCGTGCACCTGGGCCCCAACGGCTGCACCGTGTATGACGAGCGGCCGCTGATCTGTCGGCTGTTCGGCACCACCAAGACCTTGCCATGCCCCAATGGGCGGGGGCCCGTAGAGCTGATTCACCCTCGGGTGGAGAAGCAGATCCATGAGTACATGGCGAGCACCCGGCAAGTGCTGGTCTAACAGATATACGGGATCAGTCAGTCCGGGATCGGCAGGTTAAGGCTCTCTTTCACCTCTTCCATCACGATATAGCTCTTCGATTCCCGCACATGGGGCAGCTTGAGCAAGATGTCGCCGAGTAATTTGCGGTACGAGGCCATCTCGGAAATCCGCGCTTTCACCAGGTAGTCGAAGTCACCCGACACCAGGTGGCACTCCAGCACATGAGGCAGTTTCAACACGGCGCGGCGGAACTCTTCAAAGGTGTCGCCGGATTTGTAATCGAGGCTGATCTCGACAAATACCAGCAAACTTCCCTTCAAGTGCTGGGGATTGAGCCGTGCGTTGTAGCCCATGATGATCCCCTCGCGCTCCAGCCGCCGTACCCGCTCGGTACACGGCGTGGTGGAGAGCCCGACCTTTTCCCCCAGCTCGGTGAACGAGATTCGCCCGTCGGTTTGCAGGATGCGCAGGATGTTGCGGTCGATCTTGTCCAGCTCCCGCTTGGTCTGGGTGTTGGTACGCATAGGGGATACGCCTCTGTGAAAAGGGTTTTTGCCGAGAATTGTCGCCAAATATAGGCATTTATATAGTGAAATGCACTGGCGATTGCTTTTTATACTGCGCCCATCATTGCTCGAATAACACACGTCAGCGGCTAAGCCCGCGATGAGGATATAAAAATGCGCGTTCTGGTCTTGGGTAGCGGCGTCATTGGTGTGACCAGTGCCTACTATTTGGCGCGGGCCGGCTTTGAAGTGGTAGTGGTCGACCGTCAGCCCGCTGCCGCCATGGAAACCAGTTTCGCCAACGCAGGCCAAGTCTCTCCAGGCTACGCTTCGCCATGGGCCGCGCCGGGCGTACCGCTCAAGGCCATCAAGTGGTTGCTGCAACGCCACGCACCGCTGGCGATCAAGGCCACGGCGGATATTGACCAATACCTGTGGATGGCGCAGATGCTGCGCAACTGCACCGCCAGCCGTTATGCGGTGAACAAGGAGCGCATGGTGCGCCTGTCCGAGTACAGCCGTGACTGCCTCGACGAATTGCGCGCCGAAACCGGCATCGCCTACGAAGGCCGCAGCCTCGGCACGACCCAACTGTTCCGCACCCAGGCGCAACTCGATGGCGCCGCCAAAGATATTGCCGTGTTGAAAGAGTCCGGCGTGCCGTTCGAACTGCTCGACCGCGCCGGTATCGCCCGTGTTGAGCCGGCCCTGGCAAGTGTCACCGATATCCTCGCCGGGGCCCTGCGCCTGCCCAATGACCAGACCGGCGACTGCCAGATGTTCACCACCCGCTTGGCCGACATGTGTAAGCAACTGGGCGTGGAGTTCCGCTTCGAACAGGACATCCAACGGCTCGACTACGCGGGCGAGCGCGTCAACGGCGTGTGGATCGACGGCAAGCTGGAAACCGCCGACCGCTACGTACTGGCCCTTGGCAGTTATTCGCCGAAGCTGCTCAAGCCGCTGGGGATCAAGGCACCGGTGTACCCGCTCAAGGGCTACTCGCTGACCGTGCCGATCACCAACTCGGCGATGGCGCCGACGTCGACCATTCTCGACGAGACCTACAAGGTCGCCATCACCCGTTTCGACAACCGCATCCGCGTCGGCGGCATGGCTGAAATAGCCGGTTTTGACCTGTCGCTTAACCCGCGCCGGCGTGAAACCCTGGAGATGATCGTCAACGACCTTTATCCTCAAGGCGGCGATCTGGCCGAAGCCACTTTCTGGACCGGCCTGCGTCCGACCACACCCGACGGCACGCCGATTGTCGGTGCCACGCCGTTCAAGAACCTGTTCCTGAACACCGGCCATGGCACCCTCGGTTGGACCATGGCGTGCGGCTCCGGTCGTTTGCTGGCCGACCTGATGGCGAAGAAAACGCCCCAGATCAGCGCCGAAGGCCTCGATATTTCCCGTTATGGCAACCACCAGGAGTCTGCAAAACATGTCAATCCAGCGCCAGCTCACCAATGAGCGCATGAGCCAGATCGTTGTTCACAGCGGTACCGTGTATCTGGCCGGGCAAGTCGGCGACGACATGAGCGCCGGGATCGAACAGCAGACCCGTGAAACCCTGGTCAATATCGAGCGTTTGCTGGACCTGGCCGGCACCGACAAAACCAAGCTGCTGTCGGTGACGATCTACCTGAAAGACATCGACGCCGATTTCGCCGGTATGAACGCGGTGTGGGACACGTGGCTGCCCAAGGGCGTTGCCCCGGCCCGCGCTACGGTTGAAGCCAAGCTGTGCGAACCGGAAATCCTGGTAGAGCTGTCCGTCGTGGCCGCGCTGCCTTAAACAACGATCCCTCTCCCGGTGCCGAAGCTGTTGGCCGGTGCCGGTTTTTTCTTCACTTTGCCGCCTAGAAGCCTGCCGCCATGCGTCCTGCCCGTGCCCTGATCGACCTCCAAGCCCTGCGCCACAACTACCAATTGGCCCGTGAAGTCACGGGGGCCAAGGCCCTCGCCGTGGTCAAGGCTGATGCCTATGGCCATGGTGCCGTGCGCGTAGCCCAGGCGCTGGAAGCCGAAGCCGATGGGTTTGCCGTGGCGTGCATCGAAGAAGCGTTGGAATTGCGCGCCGCCGGCATTCGCGCGCCGGTGCTGCTGCTGGAAGGGTTTTTCGAAGCTGACGAGCTGCCGCTGATCGTCGAGCATGATTTCTGGTGCGTGGTGCATTCGCTGTGGCAACTGGAGGCCATTGAACAGGCCAGCCTGCTCAAGCCGCTGACCATCTGGCTCAAGCTGGATTCGGGGATGCACCGCGTTGGCCTGCACCCCAAGGATTACCACCAGGCTTACCAGCGCCTGCTGGCCAGCGGCAAAGTCGCGAAGATTGTGTTGATGAGCCATTTTGCCCGCGCCGATGAACTCGATTGCGTCAGCAGCAATGAGCAAGTGGCGGTGTTTGATGCGGCGCGCCAAGGTCTGGTGGCTGAGGTCAGCCTGCGCAACTCGCCGTCGGTGCTGGGCTGGCCGAGCGTGTCGAGCGACTGGGTGCGTCCGGGCATCATGCTGTATGGCGCCACACCGTTTGGTGAGGACCAGGCCTTGGCCGCGCGTCTGCAGCCGGTGATGACCCTGGAATCGAAAGTCATCTGCGTGCGTGAACTGCCGGCCGGCGAGCCGGTAGGCTACGGCGCCCGGTTCATCACGCCTAAACCGATGCGTATCGGCGTGGTTGCCATGGGTTATGCCGACGGCTACCCGCGCCACGCGCCCACCGGTACGCCGGTGCTGGTAGCGGGGCAGCGCAGCCAATTGCTGGGTCGTGTGTCCATGGACATGCTGTGCATCGATCTGACGGACGTCCCTGAGGCGGGTCTTGGTTCCACAGTGGAGCTGTGGGGCAAAAACATCCTGGCCAGTGACGTCGCCGTCGCCGCCGAAACCATCCCGTACCAGATCTTCTGCAACCTGCGTCGTGTGCCAAGGCTCTATTCCGGCGCTTGACCGCCAGGTACGAACACAGCTCCCTGGGATTTAGGTCCAAGTGTTGTAAATACTGAACGCTGTCGCCATGATAACGCTCAATTACAACAAAGCCTGAATCCTAGGAGGCTCCCGCATTGGGCGTCGGCGAACGACTGCAATCCATCCGTAAGCTGAAGGGTCTTTCCCAGCGTGAGCTCGCCAAGCGCGCGGGTGTCACCAACAGCACCATTTCGATGATCGAAAAAAACAGTGTCAGCCCCTCGATCAGTTCCTTGCGCAAGGTGCTGGGCGGCATCCCCATGTCCATGGTCGAGTTCTTTTCCGAGGAGATCCTCCAGGAAATACCGACGCAGATCGTCTATAAAGCCAATGAGCTGATCGACATCTCTGACGGCGCCGTCACCATGAAACTGGTGGGTCGTGCTCATCCGAGCCGCGCGATCGCATTTCTCAACGAGATCTACCCGCCGGGCGCCGATACTGGCGAGGAAATGCTCACCCACGAAGGCGAGGAAACCGGGATTCTGGTGGAAGGCCGGTTGGAGTTGGTGGTCGGTCTTGAAACTTTTGTGCTCGAAGCCGGCGATAGCTACTACTTTGAAAGCACCAAGCCCCATCGTTTTCGTAATCCGTTCGACGTGCCGGCGCGACTAATCAGCGCAGCCACACCCGCGAACTTTTAACAAAAGAGGCGTCCTGCCAGCGTTGCAGAGGCACCCGAGCAGCATTCCGCGAGACTGAATCTCCCTTTGTTTAATAGGGTTGTTTCGGCCAGACGGGCTAACCGTTATACTTTCGCCGCCTGCGAAACCGTGGCCGCAGGCGTGAATAGCCACCATTGAGGGTGAACGCGTGAATCTAATTATGAAAATGCTGGCTGCACCAGCAACCGTACTGGCCCTATGGGCTGTCAGCGCTCAAGCTGCGACCAATGATGACATTGCCAAGCGCCTGGAGCCTGTGGGCCAGGTGTGCGTCCAGGGGCAGGAATGCAAGGGGATGGAAGTCGCTGTGGCAGCGGGCGGCGGCGGCGGAGCGAAAACGCCAGATGAAGTGATCGCCAAACACTGCAACGCGTGCCACGGCACCGGCCTGTTGAACGCGCCGAAAATTGGCGACACCGCGGCCTGGAAAGAGCGCGCCGACCACCAGGGCGGCCTCGATGGCATCCTGGCCAAGGCAATCACCGGTATCAACGCCATGCCGCCAAAAGGCACCTGTGCTGATTGCTCGGATGATGAGCTTAAAGGTGCAATCAAGAAGATGTCCGGCCTGTAACCGTCGATCTTCGCCAAAAACGCCGCTTACGAGCGGCTTTTTTGTGACCGTAATTTGTGTTTCGAGGCTGTTCTTTGCAGCAAAGACCCGCCACTCTCTGTCCAACCCCTAATCATGGAATGTTCAGGAGGGTCGGATGGTGCAGTTGTGTTCAATCGAGCAAGCAGTTGACGACGTACTCGCGCGGCTACCGGCGCATATCCACATGGGCATGCCTCTGGGGCTGGGCAAGCCCAACCTCTTCGCCAATGCGTTGTACCGGCGTATCGCCAAGCTGCCGGAGCGGGCGCTGACGATTTACACCGCGTTGAGCCTGGGTCGCCCGGCCTTGGGCGATGGCTTGCAGAAGCGCTTTCTCGAACCCTTTATCGAGCGGGTGTTTGGTGATTACCCAGAGTTGGAGTTTCTCGCCGCGCTGCACTCAGACAGCCTGCCGAAGAATATCCATGTGCAGCAGTTCTTCATGCAGCCTGGCAGTCTGCTGCACAGCACGTCGGCCCAGCAGGACTATGTCAGCAGCAACTACAGCCACGCCGCCCGCGACATCAACGCCGCTGGCCTGAACCTGGTGGCGCAGTTGGTCGCGAGCAGCGCCGAGCACCCGGATCGCCTGAGCTTGAGCTGCAACCCCGATATCACCCTCGACTTGCTGCCGATGATCGCCAAGCGCCGTGACGCGGGCGAAACTGTTTTGATCGTTGGTCAGGTTCACACCGATTTGCCCTACATGCCGGGCGATTCCGAGTTGGGCATGGATGCGTTCGACTACCTGATCGATGCCAAGGACAGCACCACGTTGTTCTCCACGCCGAACATGCCGGTGGGGTTCCAGGACCATTTCATCGGCCTGCATGCCAGCACCCTGGTGCGTGATGGGGGCACCTTGCAGATCGGCATCGGCTCCATGGGCGATGCGCTGACCGCCGCGTTGTTGGCGCGCCAGGCCGACAACGAAGCCTACCGACTGCTGCTGACGGACATTGATGTATACCAGTGGGCCCCGCTGATCAGCCGTGAAGGCGGTGTCGATCCCTTCGCCCGTGGCCTCTACGGTTGCAGCGAAATGTTCGTCAACGGCCTGCTGGTGCTGGCGGATGCAGGGATTATCCGGCGCAAGGTCTACCCGGATGTGGCGACTCAGGAACAAGCCAACGCCGGTTTGCTGGACGATGCGGCGCAGCCCGACGGCGTTTCGATCCACGGCGGTTTCTTCCTGGGGCCGCGCAGTTTCTACCAGCGCTTGCAGGAGATGACCCATACCAAGCGCATGCAATTCAACATGACCCGCATCAGCTACATCAACGAGCTGTACGGCCAGGAAGAACTCAAGCGCTTGCAACGCCAGGACGCGCGGTTCATCAACAGCGCGATCACGGTGACATTGCTGGGCGCAGGCGTGGCCGACCAGTTGGAGGACGGCCGCGTGCTCAGCGGCGTGGGTGGGCAATACAACTTCGTCGCCCAGGGCCACGCGCTCGAAGGTGCGCGCTCCATCCTGATTTTGCGCAGCTGGCGCGAGGCAGCGGGGGAGGTCAGTTCCAATATCGTCTGGGAGTATGGGCATTGCACCATTCCCCGGCACCTGCGGGACATCGTCATCACCGAGTACGGCATTGCCGACCTGCGCGGGCAGACCGATGCCAAGGTGATCGAGGCGTTGCTCAACATTACCGACTCACGCTTCCAGGCCGACTTGATCGAGCAGGCGCAAAAGGCCGGCAAGTTGCCCAAGGATTTCCTGCTCGATCCGCGCTTCAGCGACAACACGCCGGAGCGCCTCCTAGGTATCCAGGCCCGGCATCGGCGGCTGTTCCCGGAGTATCCGCTGGGTAGCGATTTCACGGATGAAGAGCGGGATCTGTTGCGCGCATTGAACTGGCTCAAGAGCAAATTCAAGCTGACGGAGATTCTGGAGCTGGGCAAGGCGGCGCTGGATGCACCTGAGCCGGAGGCGTTTCCAGAGCATTTGAGGCGGATGCGGTTGGATAAACCGGAGGGGCTGAAAGAGGACTTGTACCAGCGCCTGCTGCTCGCCGGCCTGCAGGCCACCGCGTACTAACAGACAACGCAAGGTAAATGTGGGAGGGAGCTTGCCCCCTCCCACATTTTTTTACCGTGCCCGTTCAGGCGCAGAGGTTACTCGATGAAGGTGACGACGCCACCGGCCAGCGACTTCACCCGCGCCAGCGACTCAACCCGATAACCCTGCGCATCCAACTCCGCACGGCCACCCTGGAACGACTTCTCGATCACAATCCCTAAGCCGGCAACGGTCGCACCGGCTTGCTTGATGATCGAAATCAGCGCCTGGGACGCCTTGCCGTTGGCCAGGAAGTCATCGATCACCAGTACGCGGTCGCTGCTGGTCAGGTGGCGCGGCGAGATTGCCACGGTGCTTTCAACTTTTTTGGTGAAGGAATACACCGTCGCCGACAGCAGGTTTTCGGTCAGGGTCAGGGACTGCTGCTTGCGGGCAAAGATCACCGGCACACCAAGGTTCAGCCCCGTCATGATTGCCGGCGCGATGCCCGACGCTTCAATCGTGACGATCTTGGTAATGCCCGAGTCCTTGAACCGCGCGGCGAATTCGTCGCCGATCAGTTTCATCAGCGCCGGGTCGATCTGGTGGTTCAGAAAGGCATCGACCTTGAGTACCTGATCGGAAAGCACGATGCCTTCTTCGCGAATTTTCTTGTGCAGTGCTTCCACGGAAAGCTTCCTCTAATGGCGCGTTGTGCGCCGAAAGTAGATTAAAAAGTAGTCGATTCTAGCGCTTTAACATCGCACGTATATCCGCCAGGGCGGTGTTGCCGCGAACGGCCTTCACCTCGGTCGGAGTGTCGTCATTGCCTTCCCAGGCCAGGTCATCCGGCGGCAGTTCGTCCAGGAACCGGCTGGGGGCACAATCGATGATTTCGCCGTACTGCTTGCGCTTGGCGGCAAAGGTGAAGGCCAGTGTCTGACGCGCGCGGGTAATGCCCACGTAGGCCAGGCGCCGTTCTTCCTCGATGGTGTCGGCTTCGATGCTGGAGCGGTGCGGGAGGATTTCCTCTTCCATGCCCATGATGAACACGTAGGGAAATTCCAGGCCCTTGGACGCATGCAAGGTCATCATCTGTACACCTTCGGCGCCGTCTTCTTCTTCCTGCTGGCGCTCGAGCATGTCGCGCAGCACCAGCTTGCCGATGGCGTCTTCGACGGTCATTTCGCCGTCTTCGTCTTTTTCCAGGGTGTTCTTCAACGCTTCGATCAGGAACCAGACGTTGCCCATGCGGTAATCCGCGGCCTTGTCGCTGGAACTGTTGGTGCGCAGCCAGTTTTCATAGTCGATGTCCATGACCATGCTGCGCAGGGCGCTGATCGGGTCTTCGCCGGCGCACTGCTCGCGCACCTTGTCCATGAAGCGCTTGAAGCGCGACAGGCGATCGGTGAAGCGCGTGTCCAGGTGTTCACCCAGGCCGATTTCGTCGGTGGCGGCGTACATCGAGATCTTGCGTTCGGTGGCGTAGTTGCCGAGCTTTTCCAGGGTGGTGGAACCGATCTCGCGGCGCGGCACGTTGATCACGCGCAGGAAGGCGTTGTCGTCGTCCGGGTTCACGATCAGGCGGAAGTAGGCCATCAGGTCTTTCACTTCCTGGCGTCCGAAAAAGCTGTTGCCGCCTGACAGGCGATACGGCACCTGGTGGTGCTGCAACTTCAGTTCGATCAGCTTGGCCTGGTAGTTGCCGCGATAGAGGATCGCGAAGTCGCTGTAGGGGCGGTCGGTGCGCAGGTGCAGACTGAGGATTTCCACGGCCACGCGCTCGGCTTCGGCGTCTTCGTTACGGCAGCGGATCACGCGGATTTCATCGCCGTGGCCCATCTCGCTCCACAGTTGTTTTTCAAACTCGTGGGGGTTGTTCGAGATCAGCACGTTGGCGCAACGCAGGATACGGCTGGTGGAGCGGTAGTTCTGCTCCAGCATCACCACTTTCAGGGACGGGTAATCGTCCTTGAGCAGCATCAGGTTTTCCGGGCGGGCGCCGCGCCAGGCGTAGATCGACTGGTCGTCGTCGCCCACCACGGTGAACTGGTTGCGCGTACCGATCAGCAACTTCACCAGTAGGTATTGGCTGGCGTTGGTGTCCTGGTATTCGTCCACCAGCAGGTAGCGCACCTTGTTCTGCCACTTTTCGAGGATGTCGGCGTGTTCCTGGAACAGCTTCACCGGCAGCAGGATCAGGTCGTCGAAGTCCACCGCGTTGAACGCCTTGAGCGTGCGCTGGTAGTGGGTGTAGACGATAGCGGCGGTCTGTTCCTTGGGGTTGCGCGCGTTTTCCAGGGCTTCGGGCGGCAGGATCAGGTCGTTTTTCCAGGCGCCGATCATGTTCTTGATCTCGTCGACGCCGTCGTCGCCCGCGTATTCCTTCTGCATGATGTCGGTCATCAGGGCCTTGACGTCGGTCTCGTCGAAGATCGAGAAGCCCGGCTTGTAGCCCAGCCGCACATGCTCCTTGCGGATGATGTTCAGGCCCAGGTTGTGGAAGGTACACACGGTGAGGCCACGGCCTTCGCCACCCTTGAGCAGGGTGCCGACACGCTCTTTCATTTCCCGCGCCGCCTTGTTGGTAAAGGTCATGGCGACGATGTACTGGGCGCGGATGCCACAGTTCTGGATCAGGTGCGCGATCTTGCGGGTGATCACGCTGGTCTTGCCGGAGCCAGCACCGGCGAGCACCAATAGAGGGCCGCCGACGTAGTTCACGGCTTCTTGCTGCCGGGGATTGAGTCGGGACATACGGAATTTTAGGAGTCGTTATTCAAAAGGGCGGGCATTTTAACAGGCTGGCGAGATTCTGCTGCCCTGGATCGACGGTGTGACGTACCACTCGATCTAAATTTGCCGCTTTTGATACTTTGCCGCAGGATGTCTGGGCTTCTTGTGGTTAAAGCAGCGACAATTGCTTACAGCCTGCGTATTTGATAACCCCTATCATTGGTGATTATCAGGCCGCACGTCATAATGCCCGCCGCCAACGAATTTTTGCAGAGTCTAGGGAGCTAGCTTGTCTACGCCTGTCGAACCCTTGCGTTTGCTGCTACTGGCCGATATGCCTGAGTGGGCAGCGTTGTTGCGCGAGTGCCTGGCGCCGATGGGCGATGGGGCTGTGCTGATCAGCGCGCCAAACTGGGACTCGGTGAGTCGTCTGTTCGATGACGACGACAGCGCCGTGCTGTTGACTACGCCCAGCCTGCAACCCGGCCCTGGGCGTTGCAGTTTGCCGTGCGTGTTGTTGTTGGAGCAGGAGCCGCTGGTTTCGCCGCTTGGCGTCAGTGACTGGCTGATCCGCAATGCGTTGGACGCCGACACACTGCGTCGTTGCCTGCGCCATGTGCGTGAGCGTGGTGTGCTGGAAAATACCCTGCAACGCCTGGCCGAGCAGGATCCGCTCACCGGCATTGCCAACCGCCAGGGCTTCCAGACCCTGCTGGCCGCACGGCTGGCCGAGAACGAAGGTCGCGGCCTGGCCCTCGGTCACCTGGACCTCGATAATTTCCGCCATGCCAACGATGCTCTCGGTCACCAGGCCGGCGACCGCTTGATCCTGCAAGTGGTCTCGCGGCTCAAGAGCCAGCTCGAAGCCGGTGATCAACTGGCGCGCCTGGGCAGCGACGAATTCGCCCTGCTGATCGATACGCGCCGAGCGCCTCAGCGTGCGGAGTGGATGGCCGAGCGCATCACCGAAGCCATGGCCGAGCCGTATTGGGTGGATGGCGAAAGCCTGCTGATCGGTTGCAGCCTGGGTGTGGCCCATGCCCGCGCCCGTGCCGGCGCCGACCCGCTGATGTGGCACGCCCATATCGCCATGCAGCAAGCCAAGAGCACCCAGGGCTGCACCTTTCATATCTTCAATGAGCGCATCAACCGCAATGCGCGCAGCCTTGCCGATCTGGAAAGCGAGCTGCGCCGTGCCTTGCGCCGCGATGAGCTGGAGCTGCATTACCAACCGCGTCTCGACCTGGACGACGGGCATATCGTCGGCCTGGAAGCCTTGGTGCGCTGGCGCCACGGCGAGCGGGGCCTGTTGCCGCCGAGCGAATTCGTGCCCCTGGCCGAGCAGAGCGGCCTGATTGTACCGTTGGGTTACTGGGTGATTTCCCGGGCCCTGCGTGACATGCAGGACCTGCGCGAACGCGGCCTGCCGCCGCTGCATATGGCGGTCAACCTGTCGTTTCGCCAGTTCCAGGACAGCCAATTGCTCTCCACGCTGAGCCGACTGATCAGCGAGCGCGGCGTGGAAGCGCAGTGGCTGGAATTCGAACTGACCGAAACCGCCGTGATGCGCCGCAGTGACCTGGTCAAGCAGACCATGGACGCCCTTGGCCGCCTGGGCGTGCGGTTTTCCCTGGATGACTTCGGCACGGGTTTCTCATCGTTCGTGCACCTCAACAGCCTGCCGATCGCCTTGTTGAAAATCGATAAGAGCTTTGTCGGCGGCATGGAAGAGCGCGAGGAAAACCGCAAGCTGGTGCACGCCATGATCAACCTGGCGCACAACCTCAATCTGGAAGTGGTGGCCGAAGGTGTAGAAACCCCCGAGCAACTGGCACTGTTGCGGTTGTTCGGCTGCGACCAGGCCCAGGGTTACCTGATCAGCAAGCCGCTGCCGTTGCCGGAGCTGGTGGAATACCTGACCTTCGGCAACGGCCAGCACACCCGCGTGGGGGAGGGGCTCTAGTCGGTCTGTGCAGCCTGAAACCCGGTGTCGGCTTCGGGCTCCGAGCCTTCGCGCCGAATCATCCGCTTCATCTTCGCTTCAAACGCCCAGGTCAGGCTTATCGCCGCGCAGGCCAGGCCCAGCGCCAGGCCCCACCACACGCCGGTCGGGCCCCAGCCCAACGTGAAGGCCATCAGCCAGGCTGACGGCGCGCCAATCAACCAGTAGCAGCCCGCCCCGATCAGGAACGTGGTCTTGGCGTCTTTGAGTCCACGAATGCAGCCCATGGCGATGGTTTGCACGCCGTCGAACAGCTCGAACCATGCGGCGACGGCGAGCAGGCTGACGGCCAGGACGATCACGTCGTGGAACGCCGGGTTGTCGTGGTCGATAAGCAGTCCAATGAGCGGATCGGAAAACAGCCACAGCACCGCGGCGAATCCCAGCATTATCGCCGCGCCAAAGCCAATGCCGACGCGCCCGGCCATGCGTGCATGCACCAACTGCCCGGCGCCGTAATGTTGGCCGATACGCATGGTCACCGCGTAGGACATCCCCGCCGGCACCATAAAGGCCACCGACACGATTTGCAGGGCGATCTGGTGCGCTGCCAACTGCGTGCTGCCCATGGTGCCCATGCACAGTGCTGCAAAGGCAAACAGCCCGACCTCCACCGCATAGGTACCGCCAATCGGCAGGCCGAGGCGCCACAGCTCGCGCAAGTACCGGGTGTTGAGGCGCAGCAGCCCGGTGCCCAGCGGGTAGGCTGCATAAGCTCGGTTGCTGCGGATGTACCACATCAACGCCAGCGCCATGCTGTTGGCGACAATGGCCGTGACTAAACCAATGCCCATCAAGCCGAGTTTGGGCAGGCCGAACATGCCTTCGATGAGCGCGTGGTTGAGCAGGTAGTTGACTACCGTGCCGCCGAGGCTGATCACCATCACCGGAGTGGCCTTGCCGATGGCGCTGGTAAAACCGCGCAGGGCCATGAAGCTCAGGTAGCCGGGCAGGGCGAACGGCAGCATGGTCAGAAATTGCCCTGCCGAGTGCACATTGGTTTCGGTTTGACCGAACATCAGCAACACCGGCTTGAGGTTCCACAGCAGCAGGGCCGCCGCCAGGGCCATCAGCCAGGCCAGCCACAGCCCCGCCTGGGTCAGGCGGGTAGCGCCTTCGATATCGCCCGCGCCATGGCGGATGGCAACCAGGGTGCCCACGGCGGCAATCACGCCGATGCAGAAAATCGCGACGAACGAATAACTCGCTGCGCCCAGGCCGCCACCGGCCAGGGCTTCGGGGCTCAGGCGCGCCATCATCAGGGTGTCGGTCAACACCATCAGCATGTGCGCCAACTGCGAGGCAATCAACGGCCCTGACAGCCGCAGAATGGCCCAGAGTTCGGTACGTGCCGGATGCTGCATGATCATCACGCTCAAAAAGTCAGAGGGTTGGGGAGGGGTTGATTCTCGGCGCTCCCAGCCGATTGCACAAAGGGATAAAAGCGATCGTTAGCATGATTAAAACTCATGCCTGTTTGATTCTGGTAGGGTTTCGACACTGCACTGTCGGAGCCTTTCCTATGTCCCGCCGTCTTCCTCCTCTTTATGCGTTGCGTGCCTTTGAAGCCGCCTCCCGGCACAACTCCTTCACCCGCGCAGCGGAGGAGCTGTCGATTACCCAAAGTGCCGTGAGCCGACATATCCGCACGCTCGAAGAGCATTTCGCCTGCCGCCTGTTCCAGCGCAACGGCCGCGCCTTGCAGCTCACTGAGGCGGCGCGCCTGTTGTTGCCCGGTGTGCGCGAAGGGTTCGCGGCGCTGGAGCGGGCCTGCCATACCTTGAATGCCGAAGATGACATCCTGCGCATGAAGGCCCCCTCCACATTGACCATGCGCTGGCTGCTGGCGCGGCTCAGCCGCTTCCGGGCGCTACAGCCGGGCAATGAGGTGCAACTGACCAGCGCCTGGATGAGCGTGGACGAGGTGGACTTCAATCATGAGCCTTTCGACTGTGCGGTGCTGCTGAGCGATGGGCGCTTTCCGGCGGATTGGGAGGCCATTTACCTGTTCCCCGAGCTGTTGATTCCTGTCGGTGCGCCGAACCTGCTGGAGGAGGGTCCTTGGGACGCCGCGCGCCTGGCCACCGCCGAATTGCTGCACCCCACGCCCGACCGGCGAGACTGGCGTAATTGGCTGGAGCGCATGCAGCTGTCGTCCCAAGTGTCACTCAAGGGGGGGCAGGTGTTCGATACCCTGGAGTTGGGGATGATCGCCGCCGCGCGGGGCTACGGCGTTTCCATGGGCGATTTGCTGATGGTGGCAGAAGACGTAGCCCAAGGACGATTGAGCCTGCCATGGCCGACGGCGGTGGCCAGCGGGGAAAATTACTACCTGGTGTGGCCAAAAACCCGCCCCGGTGGCGAGCGCTTGCGACGCTTGGCGGATTTTCTGCAAGGCGAGGTACAGTCCATGGTGTTGCCTGCGGTAGAGCGTCTCGACTGAAGGGTTGGAGACGTTGGTTGGCAACCGTTTGCGTCATACCCCTGTTAATCGCTCAAGTATTGCCTCAGCCCGCCGAAGTAGGTGTGTTGGAACTATCGTGCACCAACGTTTCCCATCAGATAATTTGCCGAGCAGCGCTATGAGATCAGGATGATCCTGGCCTCGGCCAGGAGCTGTCATGTCTCAACCTCGCGCCCGGATCGCCTCCCAGTTAGGTCTCGCGTTAGCCGTGATTCTGGCTGTCGTTATCAGCGGCAGTACGGTGTTTGCCTTGCGTTCCCTCGACTCCGCCAACCTCGACACCCGCGAGGAACACCTGGCCAGTGAGGCGCGTTTGCTCGCCGACCAGCTCAATACCTTCCACGGCACCTTGCGCGAGAGCACTCAGCGTTTGAGCGGGCTGTTTGAAAAGCGCTTCGGCGCCGGGTTGAGCGTGCATGCGGACCAGCCCGTGACCGTGGCCGGTGTTCAGACGCCGAGCCTGTACCTGGGCAGCGAGGTGCTGAATAACAACTTTGATCAAGTGGATGAGTTCAAGCAAATGTCCGGCGGCGTGGCCACCGTATTTGTGCGCAGTGGCGACGACTTCATCCGTATCAGCACGTCCTTGACCAAGCAGGATGGCAACCGCGCCATCGGTACCGTCCTCGACCGTCAGGGCCCGGCCTATCAGCGCGTTGTGGGTGGGCAGACCTATATCGGCAGGGCGGTATTGTTCGATCGCTCCTACATGACCCAGTACAGCCCGGTGCGTGACAGCGGCGGTAAGGTCATTGCTGTGCTGTTCATCGGTTTTGACTACACCGATGCGCAGAATGTCCAATTCGAAAACCTCAAGCGCTTCCGAATTGGCCAGACCGGCTCCCTTGCGCTGCTGGATGAGCAGAAGCACTGGCTGGTGCCACCCGCCGGCGTGCAGGCGCTGGATCAATCGGTGCCGGTGATGCTGGACCTGGCCAAGACCCCAGGCAAAGGCCGCTTCTGGAGCGACAAGAACGAAGATTTCTATAGCGTTTCGGTACCGTTCGAAGGCGGGCCTTGGGCCGTAATCGCGAGCATGCCGAAAGCTGAAATCCGCGCTGTGACCTGGGCTGTGGGTATTCGCCTGGTGATTGGCAGCGTGCTGGCGATGTTGCTGGCCGTGGGCGCGACGGTCTGGTTGCTGCGCAGCAAGTTGCAGCCCCTGAGTGACCTGGTGCGTCAGGCCGAGGCCTTGGGCGCGGGCGATTTGAGCGCACGCTTGAATGTGTCCAGCCATGACGAAATCGGCCAACTGGCGCGCAGCTTCAACCAGATGGGCGAAGCGCTGTCGACCATGGTCTCGCATATCCGTAACGCGGCCGAAGAGGTCAACAGCCGCGCCCAGGCGTTGTCCGGTTTGTCCGGCGGTGCCTATGAGGGCATGGAGCAGCAGTCCGGCGAGATCACCAGCATGGCCGGCGCGGTGGAGGAGTTCAGCGCCACGTCGTTGAATATCGCCGACAACATGGGCAATACCGAACGCCTGGCCCAGGAAAACGCCCAGCAGACCCGCATTGGCCGCACTTCGATGCAGGAAGCGTCGTCGTCCCTGGAACACATCGCCACGGCCCTGAACAGCACGGCCACGGTGATCAACACCCTCGGCCAGCGCTCCCAGGAAATCGGCGGGATCGTCGGCGTGATCACCTCGATTGCCGAACAGACCAACTTGCTGGCGCTCAACGCTGCTATTGAAGCCGCCCGCGCAGGGGAGCAAGGCCGTGGTTTCGCCGTGGTGGCGGACGAAGTACGTAATCTGGCGTCGCGTACCCGCGAGGCCACCGACGAAATTTCCGGGATGATCCAGAGCATTCAGAAGGAAACCGGCAACGCCATCAGCACCATGGAACAAGGCAACGCGCTGATGCAGGAAGGTCTGTCGCGCAACGCTGACGTGGCCTCGGCCCTGGCGCGTATCGATGAGCAAAGCCGCTCGGCCGGTCAGCAGTTCGCTGCGATCACCACCGCCACCCAGGAGCAGAGCAGCACCGCGACCCTGCTCAGCAGCAACCTGCAGAGCATCGCGCTGGCCAACAGCGAGCAGCGTGAAGTGGTGTCCAACCTGGCGATTACCGCCAAGGAGCTGGAGACGCTGGCGGCGAGCCTGCGCCATGAGGTGGATCGATTTCGCTGAGCCGCTGTACAAAGTGTGGAAGGGGGAAAGCCCCTCCCACATTTAGATCTGCGCCAAGCTTAAGTGATCGCCGCCGGGCGGTATTGCAGGGCTTCCTTCAAATGGTCACGCGAGATGGCATCCACCTGATCCAGATCCGCCAGGGTGCGTGCCACCTTGAGCAGTCGATGGGCCGCGCGCAGTGACAGCGTCAGTCGTTCACAGGCCGTTTCCAGCCAGCCTTCATCCACCTTCGCGAGCTTGCAGTGCTCGCGCAGCCCTGGCAGATCAAGAAAGGCATTCGCACAGCCCTGGCGCTTTTGCTGATGCTCGCGGGCTTGGGCGACTCGTGCTGAGGCATGGGCGGTATCCTCGCCCGCCTGTTGGATCGGGTTCAGCGCAGTCGTTTCCCGAGCCACGGTGAGGTGCAAATCGATCCGGTCCAGCAACGGCCCGGACAGCTTGTTGCGATACCGCTGGATCTGCTCCGGCGTACAGCGACAGCGCCCGCTGGGTTCGCCCATATAGCCGCAAGGGCAGGGGTTCATTGCCGCGACCAGCTGAAAGCGTGCCGGGAAACTCACTCGGTCGCGGGCTCGGGAAATCACGATATGCCCCGATTCCAGCGGTTCACGCAGCACTTCCAACACCTTGCGATCAAATTCCGGCATTTTGCTGTTTGAGACGTTAATCACAAAAAGTTGTCAAACATACGGTGATCAGCCCTCCGCTGTGATTAGTCGAGGTTCGCGTTCGGGTCAGGTGAGATGCAGGTTTCCAAGAAGCTCGTCGCCTCTCCGAAGTCAGGTACATCTATTCCGCGCTCATTTCCATTTCCGGACTTAAAGTGCCTAACCATGCGACAAGGCAAATTATGATGACTGCCATTAAAAACTCGAGTGTCATGCTGCGGCGCAAGGCATTGACCGCGGCAGAGTACTCTCCATTTCGAACTGACCGCTCCAATACCGGACTTAGGTGAAAGCGGTTCAGCGTGGCTAACACGATCATCCCGGCAAAGAGCAGGACCTTCAAAAATAGCAGTACACCGTACGTACTGAGCATCACTTCATCGAGATTTGGACCAACGACAAACAGATAATTCACTACGCCTGTGATGCTTATGATCACTACGATCACAGCGCCGGCCGATTCAAAACCAGTCAGCACCCGTGCAAGAATTCGAGCTTCTTGTTCGCCCTTTAGCGATTTCAACCTCAGCAGTAGAGCGAAAGCCAATAGAGCACCCAACCAGCCACCTGCGGCTAAAAGATGGAATATATCGGTGATGAAATGCCAGTAGCGTCGGCTGCCTTCATCCATGGCACCGTGCCCTGTCCAAGCCAACGTCGCCAACGCAATCGCTCCGCATACGGTGACGATCCAGAGACTGGGTGTCGGAAATCGCTTGTTCAACGCGACGCCAATAATTGCCATCACCAAGGCAGCTATTCGGACCATCCAAGTCAACCCGACGTCGGTCCCCATGAGGACCATTTCAAAAATATGGTGATGTAGCTCCATAAGCTCCGACACACCGCTCATTGCTTTCGCAAGCAACAACATGGCGACAAGGGATAGGGCTACACCTGCAACAGAAGTACCGTAAAGAAGCGACTCAAAATTCAAGACCGTGCCCGATACTCTTTCCTTTCCCCTGAGGCTGTATAAGCCGAAAATTGCCAATCCGAATAACAACATCAGGTCGAAATAGAGAGCAAAGCGAACCACAATATTTATTGAGTCGCTCATAAATCATTTCACTTTAAATGAGAAGTTGCCGGTGATCGGGTGAGTGTCCGAGGAGACAGCACGCCATTCAACTTTGTAGGTACCGGTGGTCAGAGGTGCTGCCGGTGTAATCACCATCGTTTTCGGATCACCGCCACCAGCGACGGCGGCCTTAACACCCATTGGGGAGTTTGGCATGCCAGGCATATCGGTCATGATCAGTTTTGCACCGGAAAACTGAGTGGTGAGATTCTCAGAAAAGTGCAGTTCAATTTTCGAAGGGGCCGCCGCATCCGAACCCTCTGCCGGAGTGGAAGAAAGGAGCTTTGGATGTGCTTGAGCAACTGCACTCAGAAGCAAACCAGCGGTAAGTGCAACAGCCACGGTCGTAGTTTTAAGGAATGACATGCAAGACTCCTCACAGCAAGAGCTGTTGATTCGAGGTTTGTTTGGGAATATCTAGTTTTTACTTTTCGGTTCTTGTTAAAACCACTGATGATTAGCTAGTAGCCTCCGTGTTCTAGGGCCGGTTGAACACGAAAAACTCACTAGGCCCCAACGTCACAGTGCAAGAACACGATGCCACACGAACGCAAACTGTTCGATTACATTTCAGTCAGCTTGAGGCGGTGTTTGGCCTCGAATTGGCGGGCGTAGCGAAACTTAAAGACGAGACCGCGTGCCCGCAATACTAGGGTTTTCACTCATTCAAAAATAACGAAAGTGGAACGCGGGGCGCAGGCTGGGAGATCGCCGTTGATCACAAATGCACCGTTGATCAGCTGACCTTCAAGTCAACACGAGGAAACTCCAGATGAAAGGCCGTTTTTCCATCAAAGGACGTACACCATATCTTGCCATCATGCGCTTCAATTATTGATCGGGTAATCGACAGACCTAGCCCCGCATTGCTTGGACTGCCTTCTCGCCGAGCTGGGTCCACGCGGTAAAAGCGATCGAACAGCTTTTCGAGGTGTTCGGGAGCAATGGGCTCTCCATGGTTCTCCACAACGACCAATACCGACATCTCCTTCTGCCGAATATCGACACTGATGGACTTCCCTTCATAGGTGTAGCGCAGCGCATTTGAGAGCAGATTAGAAATGGCTCTGTGGAGCATAAGAACATCGCCTCGAACACTGCCACTTCCTGAAACTGTTAGCTCAATACCTCGCTCATCAGCCAACAGACGGTAGTATTCGAGCAATTTCTCTACGACTTCCACCAAATCTATCGGTTTGTTCTCGTGCGTGATCAGACCATTGTCAGACTTCGCCAGAAAAAGCATGTCATCGATCATTCGCCCCATACGCTTCAAATCATCAAGATTTGAGTACAGATTGTCTTCGTAGTCCTCGATGTTCCTTTTTCTAGAAAGCACCACTTCGGTGTGGGTCATCAAGTTGCTCACGGGGGTCCGTAGTTCGTGGGCAATGTCTGCGGAAAAGTTCGATAAACGGACAAATGCATCGTCGAGCCTAGACAACATTGCGTTAAATGACAGCACCATTTGCTGAAGTTCTTTGGGAACGGGTGCTAAGGGGATGCGCTCTTTGAGTGATTTTGCTGACATTGAGGCAGCGACCCGTGTGACCTGGCGAATAGGCCGCATACCACTGCTTGCGACCATCCAGCCCAGCGCCGCACTGACCAGCGCGCTGATCACCAGCCCTATCCAAAACCATCGCTCAAGCGTCTCGAAAAAGGACATATGCTGAGTAACGTCAAAGATCAACATGACGGTCAATGGCTTGTCTTGTCCCGTCACAATGGCTTGTGCCGTCACTCCACGGAACATCTGCTCTTGATCTCGCCACTCCCAGACGTTGTTGTTTGGGATTGTGCGGAATTCCTCCGGAACATCGACGGGACCGGGATCAGCAAACAGTAGTTTGCCACCACCATCGATTATCAGGGCAGTCAAATCACGGTGAGCGCCAAGCAGCGCCTCCAGCTCAGGCTTAACATCACTGAATTGATCAATGCTGTTCAATCCCGTCAGAATTCTTTGAGTCGAATGGAGTTTTTCGTTCAGCGCCTGCTGATCCAGCATCTTGAAGTGATGCCGGCTGAGGTTATTGAAACTGAGTCCGGCAACGGTGAGAACGGCTGTTACCGCGAGCATGAACATAAGGCTCATGCGAGCTGTCAGGGACATTCGGTTCATTCCGACTCCGAATCAGGTGCGTCGAGCATGTAACCCATTCCCCTTGAGGTATGAATCAACTTGACCTCAAAGTCGTCATCTATCTTGGCCCTCAACCTTCTCACTGCAACCTCGATAACGTTGGTATCGCTATCAAAGTTCATATCCCAAACCTGGGAGGCGATAAGTGACTTTGGCAGCACCTCCCCTCGACGTCGTAGCAACAGCTCAAGCAGCGCAAACTCTTTGGCTGTAAGGTCTATGCGCTTACCTCCACGAATGGCCCGACGCTTGAGTAGGTCCACCTCCAGATCAGCCAATTTCATATAGGTTTGCGAGGGAGCGCCGTTACCCCGACGCAGCAACGTTCTGACGCGAGCCAACAGTTCAGAAAATGCGAAGGGTTTGATCAGGTAATCATCTGCTCCGAGTTCAAGTCCTTTCACTCGATCTTCAACGCGGTCTCGCGCCGTGAGGAAGAGCACGGGAACATCTTTTCCGGATGCACGAACCTTCTGAAGTACTTCCCAGCCATCCAGCCCAGGCATCATGACGTCTAGAATCAGCAGGTCATAGGCCTCGCTCAAAGCGTGCTGAAGCGCCACTTGGCCATTGGTAAAGCGATCCACATTGAACCCCGCCTCCGTGAGTCCTTGCTCCAAATAGATACCTATTTTGGGTTCGTCTTCAGCAACCAGAAGTCTCATGAGGGTGGCTCTCGGATAATGATGAAGCGCAGTCTGCAACGAAACACGCCAGCCAACCAGCAACTGACAGAAAAGTAATATTGGCTTCAGGTAGATGTCAGCAAGCGCTGTCTAGGGTTCAAGCATGAGTACTTCCTGGTGCTCAAACCGACTCTTCAGCATGAAACGTTTGGGAGCCGGAAAACAATTCCATAAGGAGTTGCCCCATGAATCGCCTGAAAATGCTGTTTTTTGTGAGCTCAATACTCGTCTCAGCTTCTGTATGGGCTGAAAGTGGCGGAGACCGGGTGATAGAGCGTATGGAAGGCCTACGCGACAGGGCTGAAGCCGTACTGATCCAAGCTGAAAAAGCCCCTGAAGGACAGCGTCATGTCCACATGGCCGAGCATATGAAGATGCTCGGCGACATCATGAGCCAACTCCATAAAGATCATCCAGACGCCTCAATGTCACCCCAACAGCACCTGGCCTGGATGGAAAAGCACGACAAAATTGTCGACGACGTTTTGAGCCAAATGCAACGTGAGCACAAGCTGATGCTTTCAGAGAATCATCAGTGAAAACCGGCTTCCAAAGGGCTTTTTGAACAGTTCAGTTGACTACGGCGTCTTTGGACGCCGTGTTTTTTTGAAAACTGACAGAGATGTAGTGTTCAGGTCAGTTAACTGGCAGCTCCGTGTCTTTAGCATAGCCAGTGTTCCCACTCTTACTCTCGAGGTCACTATGAAAGCTAAGCTCGTTACCCCTGTCATCGCAGCAATCACTCTACTCTTCGGTGCTACGGCTATGGCCAGCGCAGGGCATGGGAAAGAGGACATCGGCCAGCCTGGCGTCGCCTCTGAGGTTACCCGTACGGTGGAGGTCGAAATGGGCGATATTTTCTTCAAACCTGAAAGCATCGACGTAAAGCCTGGTGAAACTATTCGATTTGTTCTCCGCAATAAGGGTTCGCTGCTGCACGAGTTCAACATCGGAAAAGCCGCTGCTCATGCAGCACACCAAAAAGAAATGGCAAGCATGTTCCAGAACGGGACGCTTAACCCCACCGGTACCGGGAAAACGATGAGCGGTATGGGCCACAGCATGGGTGGGATGAAGATGGTCGGAATGGAGCACAACGACCCGAACAGCGTCCTGATTGAGCCTGGCGCAACCCAAGAGCTGATCTGGACCTTCAACAACAGCACAGGCCTTCAGTTTGCCTGCAACGTGCCAGGGCATTATCAGTCAGGGATGGTTGGTCCGTTTGACCTGAAGTAATCCGGATCTGGCTGCTACACCGCTTCGACGCACGAGTTGGCTACGCTCTGTCGCAGAGATCACAGCAACACTTACACAGTGGAGTTTAGATCATGAATAAACATCAACATCCGGATGGAAACACCACCGCACCATTTTGGAGGCGCAAAACAGGCGTTGTACTAATCATGCTCATTGCGATTGGTGCCTTCTACGTGTTGCGGGAGCATTTCAGCCACGTTTATCCATTTTGGCCTTATCTGATTCTGTTGATCTGTCCATTGATGCATTTTTTTGGACATGGACATGGCGGACATAGCCATGGCGATCAGGCAGCAACCCACAAGGACAAAGAAGGGAAATAGCCATGCCTAACATATCGAGCCACCACGACCACAGTCACGCCCATGCTGCTCCGCTCAATGACGATGATCTACGTGACCCGGTGTGCGGAATGGCAGTCACTTCATCAAGTAAATTTGGTGAGGCTTATCAGGGACAGACGTATCAATTCTGTAGCCTGAAATGCCAGGAGAAGTTTCGAGCTGATCCTGAACGCTTCAGCGGTAATGTTTCGAGCGCCGAATCCCGCGTCACCACTCCAGAGTCTGCGGTACAAACAAGCACTGAGTTTACCTGTCCGATGCACCCGGAAATACGCCAGTCCGGACCCGGCAACTGCCCTAAATGTGGCATGACATTAGAGCCGGTCATGCCCGCGCTTGATGAAGAAGAAAATCCCGAACTCCGGGAATTCGCCCGCCGCTTTTGGTGGTCGCTGCCATTAACCGTGATAGTGACCGTGCTCGCCATGGCGGGACACTCGCTACAACTCCTCCATGGCTCGACCCAAAACTGGATCGAGTTCGCTCTGGCGACACCGGTGACTTTATGGGCAGGTTGGCCCTTTTTTGTAAGGGGCATAGCCTCTATTAGAAATCGCAGTCCAAACATGTGGACTTTGATTGGTTTGGGTACCGCCGCAGCCTACCTTTACAGCGTCATGGCTACGTTCTTACCCCAAAGCTTTCCCGCTACCTTTATGCAAGATGGACGTATCGGCGTCTACTTCGAAGCCGCCGCGGTTATCATCTCGCTCACCTTGCTTGGGCAGATTCTTGAGCTCAAAGCCCGATCGCAAACTTCCGCCGCCATTAAGTCCCTTCTCGGTCTATCACCCAAAACCGCACGCCGGATCAATGCCGATGGCCAAGAGGAAGACATTCCTCTCACCCATGTTCACCTAGGAGACCACTTGCGGGTCAGACCAGGTGAAAAGGTGCCCGTTGATGGCTCAGTACTGGAGGGTGAAAGTGCGGTGGATGAGTCCATGCTCACTGGCGAGCCAGTGCCAGTAATGAAGAGAGCTGGAGATAGCCTGATCGGCGCCACGCTGAATACACATGGGAGCTTGGTAATGGAGGCGCAGAAAGTCGGCGCCGAGACCATGCTGTCACAGATCGTACAGATGGTCGCTCGGGCTCAGCGCTCCAAAGCACCAATGCAACGAATGGCCGACTCGATTGCCGGCTACTTTGTGATGGGTGTTATCGCGATTGCGATACTGACATTTGTCGGTTGGGGGCTTTTTGGCCCTGAGCCCAGTTGGGTGTTTGGTCTGATCAACGCTGTCGCCGTGCTGATCATCGCTTGCCCCTGTGCGCTGGGTCTTGCTACGCCCATGTCGATCATGGTTTCGACAGGTAAAGCAGCCAGCATGGGCGTGCTGTTCAGGGATGCCAGTGCCATCGAAAACCTTTGCAAGATCGACACGCTGATTGTCGATAAGACAGGCACCCTGACAGAGGGACGGCCAGTGTTTCACAGTGTGGAGGCCACTCCCAGTTTCAATCCCCGCGATGTTCTTCATTTGGCTGCCAGCCTTGATCAGGGCAGCGAACATCCCTTGGCTCATGCAATCGTCGATCACGCCCGAACCGAGAACATTAAGCTCACCAAGCCAGAATCCTTTGAGTCTGGTTCAGGTATCGGGGTCAGTGGCATCGTTGATGGCAAGAAGATCCAGCTGGGGAACACCGCGTTGATGGAAGCCGCAGGCGTGAGCACTAAGCCCCTACAAGAGCGTGCAGAGTTGTTGCGACTTGATGGCATCAGCATCATCTACCTCGCAGTCGACGGGGTATTGGCAGGGTTGTTGGCAGTATCAGATCCAATTAAGCCGACCTCCAAAGAAGCAGTCACCAAGCTCAAGGCTGATGACATCAAAATTATCATGGCTACTGGCGACGGGCTCACCACCGCTCGGGCTGTCGCCAGGGAGATGGGGATTGAAGAAGTCCACGGTGAAGTGAAACCTCAGGACAAGGAACGTCTGGTCGCAGACCTCCAGCAATATGGCAGGAAGGTTGCCATGGCTGGTGACGGTATCAACGATGCACCGGCCCTGGCGCGAGCAGATGTGGGCATAGCCATGGGGACAGGGACTGACGTGGCGATGAATAGCGCGCAACTCACGCTGGTAAAAGGCGACCTGATGGGGATTGTACGAGCACGGGCTCTTTCGGTCGCAACAGTAAAAAACATGCGGCAAAATTTGGGTTTCGCCTTTCTTTACAACTCAATGGGCATTCCTCTTGCCGCAGGCTTGCTCTATCCACTGACGGGACATCTCCTGTCGCCAATGATCGCTGCCATAGCCATGAGCGTCAGTTCTGCATCTGTAGTTTTCAATGCATTGAGACTGAGGAATACCCGAATTGACTGAGCTTCAAAATTGCAGCGCAGTTGCCATGCGTTTGCATACGACCTGACCAGTCATTCGCATTTGACTGATCAGCGATTGAGAATTTGACCAACCAGACATCAAAGCTGAGGGGCTCATAACGACCCAAAGCGGTAAACCTGGGCAAGTGACTACCCATGTGCTTTCTTCAGTCCCTTCAAGCGCACATTCGCCCTTTGCACAGCGGCCATTTTTTCAGGCCGCTTCATGCGTTTCCATTTTCTGATGTCTTCCTTGCTTCGCCCACAGCTCACACACAGATCACCACTGAGTTGGCAAACTGAGATGCAGGGATTCTCGATTTCTTTAGCCATTGTCAGCCACCTTTGGAAACACGTGATTGAGTCAGGCGGGTGTTCCAGTCACCTCCGTGAGTTCGCTGACACTCCCCCTCAGAGTCGAAGCGGACGTTAAGGTCTGAAGGGATCAGCTCGATGTTGGCCTCATTCAACGCTAGGGCCGTCAACTCAAAGATGCGCGCCTTAGCGTTAACCAGGGCGCGCTTTCTGTCAGCTTGGGTTTCGAACACCCAGATTACCTTCAGGGTTTCAGCCAATGCGTTCAGGTCAGCTATGTGGGTGAGCCAGGTAAAGCCTTCGATTTCACCTTTTGCTGTTTCGCACGCTTCGGTGAGCGTGGTCATCAACCGACGTTCGATTCGTGCCAGTTCACGTTTCCCTGGAGGCATTGCGGGTTCCTTTGGAGACATTGGTGGGGAGGCGCTGAATCAGACAGGTCGAAACTCGACCGTCAGATGGCTGATTTCGTGGACCGGCTTGAGACGTTCACGAATTCTATCGGCGTTCGCAGTGGCCTCACCAAGGACGCTGACGATGGCCGCATGGGCTTGCGGTCCAATCCGCCAGACGTGCAAGTCCGTGATAGTGGCATCCCCCGGTTTCTCAACCAGTTCGCGGATTTCCTCGGCAACGTGTGCGTCTGTCTGATCCAGCAGTACTCCTGCGGTGGCCCCCATCAAGGTCCATGCCCAGCGCGCGATAACAATGGCGCCGACAATGCCCATGACCGGGTCTAGCCAAACCCAGCCGAGATACCGGCCGGCGAGCAGTGCAGCAATGGCCAGAACCGAAGTCAGCGCGTCTGCGATGACGTGGACGTAGGCCGATTTCAGGTTGTTGTCGTTCCCGTGATGGGCATGGCCGTGATCGTGATCGTGATCGTGATCGTGCCCATGACTGTGCCCGTGGCCCAGCAGCAAGGCACTGACAATGTTGACGATCAAACCGGCAATCGCGATGAGCGTAGCGGTGCCGAACTGAACTTCCGTTGGCTGCAAGAGGCGCATGACAGACTCAATGCCAATTCCCAGGGAGACCATACCGAGAATCAGTGCCGAGGCGAATCCGCCCAAGTCTCCAACCTTTCCGGTACCGAAACTGTAGCGCTGGCTGGAAGCATGGCGTTTTGCGTATCCGTAAGCGGCCGCCGCGATGCCCAATGCGCCGGCATGGGTTGCCATGTGGAAGCCATCGGCCAGTAACGCCATCGAACCCGTAATATAGCCGGCGGTGATCTCGCCAACCATCATCACCACCGTCAGTGCCACAACCCAAAGCGTACGCTTGGCATTTTCGTCGTGCGCTGAGCCAAGGAACACGTGGTCGTGTGTGTGATTGATGTTGGTGCTGCTCATGAGTGTGTACCTAGATGCGTTCACTTGGCGTAACGGCGAATGGCTTCAAGAAGCTCTTCGACGCCCTTGTTACGCTCTTCTTCGCTGAGCGCAGGGTTCGCGACATGCTCCCGCGCGTGGTCCTCGATGATTTCCTCCATTAAGCCGTTGATTGCTCCGCGAGTGGCAGCAACAAGGTGTAGTGTTTTTGCGCAATCGAGATCCGATTCCAATGCCCGTTCAACGGCTTGGATTTGTCCGGCTATGCGTTTTACGCGTTTGAGAAGATTTTCTTTGTTTGCTGCAATATGGCCCATTGGATACCCCCCCCTACCTATGTATTGCGCATGATAGGCATACCCCCTATACCTATGCAAGATCAGAGAGCGGAGAGAGCATCTACAGTCCCTGGCAGGAAAGAGGCTTCAAGTGCGAGCGAGGAGCGAGAGGAGCTGGAATGTCCGCCTCTGGCCGTTCTCTGCTGGCCATGGCCAAAAGAAGCGTACTGGTCGAATACGCTGCAAATGGTTGGTCAGGTCAAATGCAAACGGGTGGTTAAGTCTGCGCAACTACCCATCAATGACGCTCACAACCCGGAACACATAACTGTTGACCTTGCCGTCGTGTCAACGTTGATGCTGTGGGTGCGGTGAAAAGAGACCGCTCAGCACGAGAGGAATAACCATGTTCGTCTTAGATGTATCAGGCATTGGTTGCGGCAGTTGCGTCAGCAAAATCACCAAAGCGATTCAGTCACTGGACAACGAAGCTACTGTTTCCGTGGATCGGTCAGCCGGTAAGGTGAGTGTTGAAAGCAGCGAAAGCCCAGAGCAGATTCGTAAAGCTGTCGAGGCGTTAGGTTTTCCTTCCCAGATCAGCGCTTGAATGCTGGCACCTTTCCATGGTCAGAGCCCCTTATACAGGGGCTCCCCTTGGTTAACCCTCAGGGAGTACCGAAGCAGCCACGTCGGCCACAATTATCGCTCGCAAGCCCTTGCGCTACTAATCACCTCGGAGAGCTTTTAGCAAACCTTTGAATGCTCCATTCAACCTAGTAAAAGCGGCGTCGAAACGTATTCCATTTTCTGTGTACTTTGCGATCTCAACCTGCTGATCGACAGTATTTTGATCAATGGCAGGTTGAGCCGGTGTGCTGTAAAGCAAAGCACCTCCGTAAATATCACCTGCTGACTCTTGTTCGGTTATGTGTTTTACATTTGTTGTCTTCAAAAAAAACGGACTAGCAGCAGTTTCTTTTGTCTGGCTTGCAAGCACGGTAGAAAAATCTAAGTCTCGGGACTTGAAGTTCGGCGTATCAGCGTTTGCGATATTGTTACTCAAGATTTCAGCTCTTTGACTACGAAAAATTAACGCTCTTTCTGCGGAGCCAAGCGCTTTCTCAAAATTAATACTCACACTCAATCACCCTCAGTAGCGTTGCTATTTCCATGAGCATCGAACACTTAAGTGTTACGCGGTGCATCCAGGCTCACATTTGCAGTTCCAGTGCAGAAACTAAAAAAGCATCTGCACCTTGAAAGCTATCGGACACTTACAATGTTAAGCGCCTCAACTGATACTCAGTAAATAGCGGTGTAACGTTGGAAGATCGAGACCTTACGGATTAAATAGCGTGTTGCTCAAGAGAAATATCGCAACCTGACACAACTGTAATATTGGCCTAAGGTTCCTGACAGGGTATGAGTCTTATAGTCCTATTGAGCCTTAAGCTCTCCCCTAAGAATCGTCACTTGATGTGGATTCGAGGGTTATCAATACTCATCCGAGGAAATTCAAATGAACCCCATCAAAACTTTGTTCGTCATCGCAGCCCTGACCGTCTCTTCTTTGGCTATGGCTGAAGGCGGTGGTGACCGGGCGTTCGCACGTATGGAAGTGGCTAGGAATAATTCGATGGAGTCGTACCAAATAGCTCAAACGCAAAGCTCCCAACCTCCCGTCGCAGAAAGCCAAGCCAAAGCGATGGACCACAAGAAATGCTAAATAGCTGGGTACATTCCCAAGCTGACAGAAATGTAATCACTGTGGTGGTTTAAATGTGGCAATTTCTGAGCTCGCTTGCCGTAAGAGTTCGTTTTTTTTGACGGTGGGCGAAGCTCATCCGGGCAACTCATTGGTTGTTTCGTACGGCTTCCCTTTTGACTGATTGGACATAAACGGCATGCATTCCAAAACCTCTAGGCGGACATTCGTTAAAGGCCTGGCCGCTGGTGGCATTCTTGGCGGCCTTGGTCTGTGGCGCACTCCTGTATGGGCAGTGACCAGTCCTGGTCTGCCGAGCGTTCTCACCGGCAACGAATTTGATCTGTTTATTGGTGAAACCCCTGTAAACATAACTGGCTCGCCGCGCACAGCCATGACCATCAATGGTTCGTTGCCCGGACCTTTGCTGCGCTGGCGCGAAGGCGAGACGGTCACACTGCGTGTGAAAAATCGCCTAGACCAAGACACCTCCATTCATTGGCACGGGATCATTCTGCCCGCCAACATGGATGGTGTACCGGGTTTGAGTTTCCATGGCATCGCGCCCGATGGGATGTATGAGTACAAATTCAAGGTGCATCAGAACGGTACGTACTGGTACCACAGCCACTCCGGTTTGCAGGAGCAGGCAGGCGTTTACGGTCCAATCGTCATCGACTCGAAAGAGCCTGAACCTTTCCAGTACAACCGCGACTATGTGGTGATGTTGACTGACTGGACTGATGAAGATCCTAGTCGCGTCATGGCCAAGCTCAAGAAGCAATCGGACTACTACAACCACCACAAACGGACCGTGGGCGACTTTATCGACGACGTCGGTAAGCAAGGTTGGTCTGCTGCCGTGGCCGACCGGAAGATGTGGGCTGAAATGAAAATGAACCCCACTGATCTCGCAGACGTCAGTGGGGATACTTACACCTATCTCATGAATGGCCAGGCGCCTAACGGTAACTGGACCGGTATTTTCAAGCAGGGCGAGAAGCTGCGCCTGCGCTTTATCAACGGCTCAGCTATGAGCTACTTCGACGTCCGCATCCCTGGTTTGAAAATGACCGTTGTGGCGGCCGACGGCCAACATGTCAAACCAGTCAGCGTCGATGAGTTCCGCATCGCCGTGGCAGAAACGTATGACGTGATCGTAGAACCTGCCAGCGAAGAGGCTTACACAATCTTCGCCCAGTCCATGGATAGAACCGGTTATGCACGTGGAACCTTGGCAGTTCGCGAAGGATTAAAGGCACAGGTACCTGCGATCGATCCTCGGCCGCTTTTGACCATGGATGACATGGGTATGGGCGGTATGGCGGGCATGGACCATGGCAGCATGGCTGGTATGGGCGGCGGCGATATGAAACAAGGTGACATGTCAGGCATGGCTGGCATGGACCACAGCAAGATGACGGGAATGGACCAAAGTGATATGACCGGGATGACCGGCATGGACAGCGGTGACATGACTAACATGGCCGGTATGGACCACAGCAAGATGGCGGGAATGGACAAAGGCGGTATGTCCAACATGGCCGGCATGGACCACAGCAAGATGGCGGGAATGGACAAAGGCGACATGTCCAACATGGCCGGCATGGATCACAGCAAGATGGCAGGGATGGGCGGTATGGGTGGCGAAATGCAAACTCATCCAGCCTCCGAAACCAATAACCCCTTGGTTGACATGCAAGCCATGAGCCCAACGCCAAAGCTAAACGATCCAGGCATCGGTTTACGGAACAATGGTCGTCGAGTGCTCACCTACTCTGATCTGAAAAGCACGTTCCAAGACCCTGACGGCCGCGAGCCCAATCGCACCATTGAGCTTCATCTGACCGGTCACATGGAGAAGTTTTCGTGGTCCTTCAACGGAATCAAATTTTCTGACGCCGAGCCGCTTCGTCTGAAGTATGGGGAGCGTCTTCGCATCACCCTGGTGAACGACACCATGATGACCCATCCCATCCACCTTCACGGCATGTGGAGCGACCTTGAAGATGAGAACGGCAAGTTCATGGTGCGCAAGCACACAATCGACATGCCACCAGGTACCAAGCGCAGCTATCGAGTCACCGCCGATGCTTTAGGTCGCTGGGCCTATCACTGCCACCTGCTTTTCCATATGGAAATGGGCATGTTCCGTGAAGTACGGGTTGATGAGTAAAGGAGACGATCTGTGAGCACATACCTAAATCGTAAATCGCTAGTCGGTTGCCTCTTTGCCATCGGCTTGATGGGTGGACTCTCGTCCGTGGCGCTGGCAGTCGAAGATAGCAGTGATCATTCGCCTGCTACTCCTGCGAAAGAAACGAGCAAGCCTGCAACTGCGACAAACGAGTCAAAGCCCGATCACGGGTCAATGGACCACAGCAAGATGAGCCATGAGTCGATGGATCATGACCAAAAAACCAAAAAGGCAGATTGAGATCATGACCAGTAAGTTTTTACGCCCAACGTTGATAGCACTGGCAGTCTCTACCAGTCCTGCTTTCTTTGTCCTGGCTCACGCCGCTGAAGAGATGGATCACTCCAAGATGGACCACGGCTCAATGGGAGCTATGGACCATAGCAAGATGGGGGCTATGGATCACAGCAAGATGAGTATGGATGACGGGAAAATGGACGGAATGGAAAGTATGGATGGAGGGGCGACTACCACCAGTCGAGCCCCAGTTCCCGTACTTACCGATGCTGACCGTGCAGCCGCCTTTCCAGATGTTGCTGGTCATGGTGTCCACGACAAAAAACTCAACTCCTTCATGCTGCTGGATAAGTTTGAGTACCAGGATGCTGACAACGGTAGTGCATTGGCCTGGGATGCAAAAGGATGGATCGGCGGTGACGTTGACCGACTGTGGTTGCGCTCGGAAGGCGAACGTACCAATGGCGTAACGGAAAACGCTGAACTCTCAGCACTTTGGGGGCACTCCATCGGTCCATGGTGGGATGTCGTCACCGGCGTACGACAAGACTTCAAACCCGGGTCGCCACAAACTTGGGGAGCGCTCGGTATTCAGGGCATGGCCCTCTATAACTTTGAAGCCGAAGCGACCGCCTACATCGGTGAGAACGGTCAAACCGCTGCTCGATTGGAAGGCGACTACGACATTCTGCTGACCAATCGCCTGATCTTGCAGCCGACGGCCGAAGCCAATTTTTACGGAAAAAATGATCCTCAGCGCGGCATTGGGTCTGGATTGGCAAACACCGAAGTAGGGCTCCGATTGCGTTATGAGATTGTTCGCCAATTTGCCCCTTACATTGGGGTTAGCTGGAGCCGCTCCTACGGCAATACGGCAGATCTGGCCAGCGATGAAGGAGAGGATGCCAACGAGGCCCGGTTTGTCGCCGGTATTCGAATGTGGTTTTGAGGGCCTGACATGAAAAGAACATTGAAAACATTGACTGCTGCCGGGGTGGTTACCGCAATAACAGGTGCCGGCGTGGTTTATTTTGGTGTGATCAATGTTGGGGCGGATGAACCACATTCCGATCCCGTTTACGCGCTACTTTCCACCGCTCGGGATCGCTCGATCGAAGTGCGCTCTCGCGACATTAAAGTCCCCGACCTGAGCGAAGAAGCTCTCATTCGCGCAGGTGCTGGCAACTACAACTCTATGTGCATCGGTTGCCATCTCGCTCCGGGTATTGCAGGAACCGAGTTAAGTAATAGCCTTTACCCTGCACCTCCGAATCTTTCAAAACTGGGCGTTGATGGAAACCCTGCCGCAGCTTTCTGGATCATCAAGCATGGAATCAAATCCACAGGCATGCCCGCTTGGGGTAAAAGCATGGCCGATCCCTACATATGGGGAATGGTCGCTTTTCTCCAGCAACTGCCTTCATTGGATGCAGAGCAATACAAAGCTCTAGCAACCAGCAGCGGTGGTCATCAACACGGTGGCGGCGAGAGCAAAATGCATAACCATGAAGGCCAGCATGAAGGCCAAAAAGGCGCTGTCGCGGAGCATCATGATGCGGGTGCAGCCCAAGAGATAGCCGAAGGCGACCATCATGGCGAGAGAAACAGCGCTCATGCCCATGAGGCGGCCGCAGCGCCTTCTCAGGATGAAAGTACCGAACACGCCCATCCTCAGGTTGTGGAGGCTTCACATGGCGCCCCTGCAACTCCGGCCACTCAGCCAAAAACTCATACCCACGCTGATGGGAAGGAGCATACCCATGCGAAATAACTTTCTTCGTCCCGGTCGGGCACTTCGCCTCGCTGCATTCGCGGCTCTGTTTATCAGTTCAGCTGGTCATGCAGCTGAGTCGCTGACGATCGACGTCCATCGTGACGCTAACTGTGGATGCTGCAAGAAGTGGATCAAGCACCTTGAAGCTAACGGCTTCACCGTCGTTGATCATGTAGAAACCAACATGAGCGCTATCAAGCAGGACCTGGGTGTTGTGCCGCGTCTCTCGTCATGCCACACCGCGGTGATCAACGGAAAATTTGTTGAAGGCCACGTACCAGCTGAGCAAATAGTTGCCTTGAGCAAACGTGACGACCTTATCGGGATTGCTGTGCCGGGGATGCCGGCAGGCTCGCCTGGTATGGAGGTTGGTGGGAAGCAGCATGCGTATCAGGTCATCGGTCTGAGCAAAGCAGGTACCGACCAAGTGATCGCTGAGTACCCGGCAAACTAATTACAAACGTTCATAACCCGAACGATACTAAACCGGTCGATCCGGCATCGGCAAAACGCTCAAATGTCCGGGTAGGAATAGCCCATCATGGCCCTGCATCAATACGATGCCGCAGTCAGATGCCGAATGACTATACGTGTGCAGTCGGCACGGACAAAAGTGGAAGTAGGCCGAGCTAGAGAATGAAGAGCTGGGTTACAGCAGAGATCGTGCGCTGGGCAGGTCATGCATGGGTTGGCCCTGGTATCGGTGTCTTTTATGGCCGTGCCGGTCACCAGGAATGGCACCTCCATCAAGCACATCAGATCTCAGTTGGCCTCGACTCAACTGTATCAGTTCAAACCCCGATGGGTATTCAAACAGGGGGCGCCATCTTCATTCCGGCCGGTTTGAAACACCAGATGAGCGCCGGTCACGTTCTGTCGATCTATGTGGATGCGCTTTCCGAGGAAGCCCACGCTCTGCGGGGTGCGGAAGAAGCGAGGGTGATCTGGATCACTCCGGCGGACGTAGCGCCGATAGTCGACGCACTGCACGAGCCAGGACACACTGATCTCCAGGTTAGGACCGGGGTGCGCCAGGCGCTGCGACTGCCCGATCTCCCGCCCCCAGATCCTCGCTTGATCAAGGTAATTGAGGCGCTGAGCAGAGGCCAAATGGGACGCGAAGAGTTGGCCGCTGTGGTGCATCTATCCCCCACGCGGTTTTCTCATTGGTTCGTGGAACATACGGGGCTGCCGCTTCGCAGTTACGTGAGATGGTTACGTCTCACGCAAGCCCTGCAGCATTTGGCTAAAGGTGCACGGCTGACCGACGCGGCTCATCAGGCGGGTTTTTCAGACTCGGCTCATTTCTCCCGGACATTCCGGGCGCTACTGGGTATCGATCCGTCATCCGCTTTGGCTGAAGTTCATCTCCAGGAGACTTAGCTCTTTCGTTCAAGCCGAAAGCTCACCTCTTAACATATTGTGATGGTTCCATATCTAGGAGCTGAGCAATGCCTTCCTTTCTACGATTCGCCTTACGGTGGGTGAGCTATCCACTCGTGTTTGGCGGCTCTGCTGCCTTCATGATCTGGACGCTGTATACCGGCGTACCGTATTGGCCCACGACTCCCCTAGTTGCTGCAGTGGGACTTTTGATCATTGCTGGTTTGGAGCGCATCCAACCTTTCCGAGAAGCTTGGCTTGAGGATCATCACGACACCGCGACAGACCTGCTGCACATGTTGGTGAACCTTTCTGTCATTCAATTCACAGCTGGAGTCCTGGTCAAGCTTGGTGATGCGGTGCCAGCTTCGGTTCGTCTCTTTCCGATCGAGAGCCCGCTGTGGCTGCAGTTGCTACTAGTCATCGCCGTACTCGATCTGAGCCTATATGTCATGCACCGGATCAGTCACCGAGTGCATTGGCTGTGGCGTTTTCACATGCCACATCACAGCGCCGAGCGGTTGTATTGGATGAACGGGGAGCGACGACATCCGTTGCACGCGGTGCTTATGGCGAGTCCGGGGCTGGTGATCCTGTTCGCATCAGGCGCACCCTCCGCAGTTGTGGCCACTTGGTTTGGAGTTCTAACAGTGCACTTGGCCTTCCAGCATTCGAACCTGGACTACCGGGTGGGATGGTTGCGCCACATTATCGGTGTTGCCGAAATTCATCGCTGGCATCACAAACGCGACTTTGAAGACGCCCAGGTCAACTATGGTGAGTTTCTGATGGTGTGGGACCGAATATTTGGCACGTTCTATGACAGTCTGGGGAAACTAGGCCAAGCCGAGGTCGGATTGCATGGAAAGGATTACCCCAAAAATTACCTTGGACAGCTCATCGAACCCTTTGAGCATGGCCGTGTAAACAAAGGCTAGTGGGCTCCCTTACTTTGCAGCTACGGCAGCTACGGCAGCTACCGAGGCCACACTAATAGTAAAACCAATCAAACGTGATCCGAACGGTATTCTGTGAGCTTTAACTACTTCCATGCTCAGGGAGTCAGGCTTCGCTGTTTAGCGAGTCCTTGTTTCTAGGCAAGGAGACTCATGTTGACCTGCTGGGCTATCTGGCTGGTTCCTCCTGACAGATTCGTAATGGTTTATCCCTTTACCTGCGACTAAACTCCTTCGCATGAAACGCTATCTGCGGTGTTGCCTCATTTTCCTGATCAGCTTGGCGCTTCCCCTCAGCGGGATGGCGGGTATTCAGTCACCGATAGAACCTTGCCCGATGAAAACGACGGGCATGACCATGATGGCTGATATGAACCAGGACTGCTGCGTCGAGATGAGCAGCTCCTCCGACCATGGCAAACCCTGCAAACCTGGTCAGGAATGCAGGAGCGCCAGTCTGCTACAGGTGTCGTTTGGGAAACCTGCCACCCGTTTGTCCAGTCCTCAGATGCTGACAATCTTCAGCGACTCCCTGCCTACTCAGACCCCGTCCGGGGTGTGGCGACCGCCTCGCGCTTGATTCCTGTACCACACTGAGCCTCATCCTGCTCTGGCGCGGGATGGCATATCTGTGCGCATGTTTAGAGAGGCGCGCAGTGGATCATCACAGGAATCGTGAACATGAATTCCAAGTGCTACTGCACCGGTTGGCCCCTCGTGGCGGCCCTGGCGGCAAGCGTGCTGGCGTTGCCAAGTCTTGCTGCGCCCCTGACACTCGACGAAGCCTTACGCTTGGCTGAAAACAATGCACCATCACTGACCGCCCAAGCGGCCAAACTGCAAGCGGCCAGCAGCGCCGCCATTCCAGCCGGTGAACTACCCGACCCGAAGCTCCTGCTGGGCGTACAAAACTATCCCATCGGCGGCCCTGACCGCTGGCGCCTCGAGCAGGACTTCATGACCATGCAGATGGTCGGCGTCATGCAGGAGGTACCCAACCGTGACAAGCGTAGGGCGCGCGTTGAAGTTGCCGAGGCGTCGGTAGATCGAGCCGCGGCCGAAAGCCGTGTCGAGCGCTTGAACGTTCGTCAGGCCACGGCATTAGCCTGGATCAGCAGCTACTCCGTCGAACGTAAAGAGGCGCTGTTTCAGGATTTTTACCGGGAGAACCGTCTGTTGGCTGATACCGTCCGGGCGCAGATCGCCGGTGGCCGTGCTCAGCCTGCCGATGCGGTCACGCCAAAACAGGAGGCGGCTCAGTTGGCGGAACAACAGGACGAGTTAATTCGCCTGCGTGCGCAAGCCCGAGCGGCCCTCAAACGCTGGATTGGCCCAGCGGCCAATGACCAGCCCGTCGGCAGCTTGCCCGAGTGGCCCATCGATACCTCAGGTTATTCCCATAAGCTGCAACATCATCCCGCGCTGGCGGCTTTCACTCCAATGACCCGCGAAGCGCAGGCCAAGGTCCGTGAAGCCGAGTCGGAAAAGCAGTCCGACTGGAGTTGGGAACTCGACTACCAGCGCCGCGGCCGCCAGTTCGGCGATATGGTCAGCGTGCAATTTACTTTCGACCTGCCACTGTTCCCCGACTCCCGACAGAACCCGAAAATCGCCGCCAAACACGCCGAACTGAATCAGTTGGAGGCCGAGCGCGAGGCTCTCTTGCGTGAACATTCCCAGCAACTGGAGGACGATTTGGCCGAGTACGAGCGTCTAAACCGTGCCATGCGCCGCAGCCAGGACAGTCTGCTACCCCTGGCCAAGGAAAAGGTGGCGCTGACCATGGCCAGCTACCGCGCCGGTAAAAGCGACTTGGCGGCGGTCATCGCGGCCCGACGGGAACTCATCGAGACCCGCCTCAAACAGATCGACTTCGAAGAACAGCGCGCCCTCACCAGTGCTCGCCTGTATTTTGCTTATGGGGACGCCAATCAATGAGCACTCGAATCTGGAAAGGGGCTTTGCTGACAGGCCTCTCGATTGCCTTGGGCGCTGCCGGCGGTTATTGGTTCGCTCAGCAGCGCATGAGTGCAATGCCTGAGACCACCTCCGAACAGGCCCCTAAAACGCAAGACGAACGCAAAGTACTGTATTGGTACGACCCGATGCAGCCGCAACAGAAATTCGATAAACCAGGCAAATCTCCCTTTATGGATATGGAGTTGAAGCCCCGCTACGCTGATGCTGCAGCGGACAGTGCTGCCATCAGTATTGACCCCAGCCTGACCCAGAATCTCGGCTTACGACTGGCCACAGTCACTCGCGGCGTGCTTGCTTCCAGCCTGGACGTGGTCGGTGTGCTGGCATTCGACGAGCGGGATGTTGCGGTGATTCAATCGCGTACTGCTGGCTTTGTGGAGCGGGTGTATGCCCGTGCTCCAGGCGATGTGCTCAAAGCCCATGCGGCTTTAGCCGATATCCTGGTCCCGGAGTGGGCCGCTGCTCAGGAAGAGTTTCTCGCACTCAAACGCAGTGGCGATGCCGACTTGCTGGCGGCAGCGCGCCAACGCTTGCGCTTGACCGGGATGCCAGCGACGTTGATTGCTCAAGTGGAGCGAAGCGGCAAGACCCAGCCGGTCCTGACGCTCACCAGCCCCATAAGCGGTGTGCTGCAAGAGTTGAATGTACGTTCGGGTATGACCGTGGCGGCCGGCGAGACTCTGGCTCGAGTCAATGGCTTGAGCAGCGTCTGGCTGGCAGTGGCCGTTCCAGAGTCGGAGACTGGATCGATCATCATGGGGCAAGCGGTCGAAGCACGTCTGCCAGCCTTTCCGGGCACAGTGCTTAAGGGCACGGTCAGTGCGATTTTGCCCGAAACCAATCCCGACAGCCGAACTGTGCGTGTGCGGGTCGAACTGCCCAACCTGGATGGGCGACTCAGGCCGGGTATGACGGCCCAAGTGCACCTGAATCGTTCGACCGAACAAAGTGTGCTGTGGGTGCCGAGCGAGGCAATCATTCGCACCGGCCGACGAGTCTTGGTGATGCTCGCCGAAGACGCTGGTCGCTACCGCCCCATAGAAGTGCAACTCGGGCAGGAAAACGAAGGCAAGACGGTGGTTTTAAAGGGGTTGGAAGAAGGTCAGCAGGTAGTCAGCTCTGGACAGTTTCTGCTCGACTCTGAGGCCAGTCTCAAGGGCATTGTTGCGAGCACGCTGGAAATGTCACCACCCAGCGCAGCAGCCTCCAGCTTTCATGAGGCGGATGGGAAGATCGTCGAGATCAACAACCAAGACGTAACAATTGCCCTTGGTCCGTTCAAGACGCTGGGCATGCCGGGTATGACCATGACCCTCCCATTGGCTGACCCTGCTCTCATTCAAGGTCTCAAGACTGGCGAGAAGGTTAGGGTCTCGGTTAGCCAAACCGATGATGGTTTGCGCGTTGAACACCTGGAAAAACTAGGGGGCCAGCCATGATCGCCGCCCTGATTCGCTGGTCAGTGGCAAACCGCTTTCTGGTGCTGCTGGCGACGATCTTCGTCACGGTTTGGGGCGTCTGGTCGGTTCAGAGCACACCCATCGATGCATTGCCAGACCTTTCCGATGTTCAGGTGATTATCCGCACCCCTTATCCGGGACAAGTGCCGCAGATAGTTGAGAACCAGGTGACCTATCCGTTGGCCACCACCATGCTCTCGGTGCCGGGGGCTAAGACCGTACGCGGCTATTCCTTTTTCGGCGACAGCTTCGTGTACGTGTTGTTCGAAGACGGCACGGACTTATATTGGGCCCGCTCGCGGGTGCTGGAATACTTGAGTCAGGTCCAAAGCCGCCTACCGGCTTCCGCCAAACCGTCCTTGGGACCCGACGCCACAGGCGTGGGCTGGATCTATCAGTACGCACTGGTGGATCGCAGTGGCGGACACGACTTGGCGCAACTGCGCGCCTTGCAGGACTGGTTCCTCAAGTTCGAACTCAAGACCCTACCGAATGTTGCGGAAGTGGCCACCGTGGGCGGCATGGTCAAGCAGTATCAGGTGCAGCTCGACCCACTGAAACTGGCCAACCTAGGCATCACTCAAGCAGCGGTGACTGAGGCTATCGGCAAGGCCAATCAGGAAACCGGTGGTGCGTTACTGGAGATGGCGGAGACCGAGTTTATGGTGCGCGCTTCCGGTTACCTGAAGACGCTCAATGACTTTCGTTCGATTCCGCTCAAGCTCGGTGCCGGCGGGGTGCCGGTGACCCTCGGCGACGTGGCAACGATCCAGTTGGGCCCGGAGATGCGTCGTGGTATCACCGAGCTCGACGGCGAGGGTGAGACTGTCGGCGGCGTGGTTATTCTGCGTAGCGGCAAGAACGCTCGTGAGACCATTGCGGCGGTCAAGGCCAAACTGGACGACCTGAAAAGCAGTTTGCCGGCGGGGGTGGAAATCGTCACCACCTATGACCGCAGCAAACTGATCGATCGCGCCGTCGAAAACCTCAGCTACAAGCTACTCGAGGAGTTCATCGTCGTCGCGTTGGTCTGTGCAGTATTCCTCTGGCATCTGCGTTCATCCCTGGTGGCAATCATCTCCTTACCGGTGGGGGTGCTGATTGCCTTCATCGTTATGCGTTACCAAGGGATCAACGCCAACATCATGTCCTTGGGCGGGATCGCCATCGCCATCGGCGCCATGGTCGATGCCGCCGTGGTAATGATCGAGAACGCCCACAAAAAGATTGAGGCCTGGCATGTGGCCCATCCAGGGGAAGAGTTGAAGGGCGAACGTCACTGGCATGTGATAACCGAAGCGGCGGCGGAGGTGGGACCGGCGCTGTTCTTCTGCCTGCTGATCATCACCCTGTCATTCATTCCAGTGTTCACCCTAGAGGCCCAAGAGGGTCGTCTATTTGGTCCATTGGCCTTCACCAAGACCTATGCCATGGCTGCGGCGGCAGGACTATCGGTAACCCTGGTGCCGGTGCTGATGGGCTACTGGATTCGTGGACGGATCCCCAAAGAGGACCGGAATCCTCTGAACCGCTGGTTGATCAGGATCTATCAACCGGCCCTGGATGCGGTGTTACATCGGCCCAAAGTCACCCTGTTGATCGCTTTATTGGTCTTCCTTAGCGCGTTGTGGCCGATCTCCCGTTTGGGTGGCGAATTCCTCCCTGCGCTGGACGAGGGCGATTTACTCTATATGCCTTCGGCTCTGCCGGGATTGTCGGCGCAGAAAGCAGCGCAGTTGCTGCAACAGACTGACCGTCTGATCAAGACAGTACCCGAAGTTGAACACGTCTTCGGTAAGGCCGGCCGCGCTGAAACTGCCACCGACCCCGCGCCGCTGGAGATGTTCGAGACCACTATCCAGTTCAAACCTCGCGAGCAATGGCGTCCTGGTATGACCCAGGAAAAATTGGTGGAAGAGCTGGATCGAGTGGTACGGGTCCCTGGCCTGACTAATATCTGGATACCACCGATCCGCAACCGCATCGACATGCTCGCCACCGGGATCAAGAGTCCGATCGGAGTAAAAATTGCCGGCAGCAACTTGATGGAGATCGATGCAGCCACGCAGGCCGTCCAGCGCGCGGCCAAGGACGTGCCCGGTGTCAGTTCGGCACTGGCCGAACGATTAACCGGTGGGCGTTACGTCGATGTGGATATCGACCGCAAAGCCGCTGCCCGCTACGGATTGAATATCGCTGATGTGCAGTCGATCGTGGCCGGTGCTATTGGCGGTGAGAACGTTGGCGAGACCATTGAAGGGCTCGCACGCTTCCCTATCAACGTACGTTATCCCCGTGAGTGGCGTGACTCGCTCGGCGCCCTGGAGCAATTGCCAATCTACACCCCTTTGGGGAGTCAGATCACTCTTGGTACCGTGGCGAAGGTCAAAGTCAGTGAAGGCCCGCCGATGCTCAAGAGCGAAAATGCCCGACCTTCCGGATGGGTGTATATCGACGTGCGTGGCCGGGACATTGCTTCCGTGGTTGCCGATCTGCGTCGGGTTGTGAGTGAGCAGGTCAAGCTGCAGCCAGGCATGAGCCTGAGTTACTCGGGACAGTTCGAGTTTCTTGAACGAGCCAACGCACGGCTCAAACTGGTGGTGCCCGCCACGCTGCTGATCATTTTCGTACTGCTGTACCTGACGTTTGCCCGATTCGACGAGGCTTTGCTGATCATGGCCACCTTGCCGTTCGCCCTTACCGGTGGGGCGTGGTTCCTCTACCTGCTGGGATTCAACCTGTCGGTGGCTACTGGCGTCGGTTTCATTGCTCTGGCGGGTGTTTCTGCCGAATTCGGTGTGATCATGCTGCTCTACTTAAAAAACGCCTGGGCCGAGCGTGTAGAGGCCGGCGACAGTACTGAGCGTGGACTAATCGCAGCGATTAGCGAAGGAGCCGTGCAGCGTGTTCGACCCAAGGCCATGACCGTAGCCGTCATCATTGCTGGCCTGTTGCCGATCCTATTGGGTAGCGGTACCGGTAGCGAAGTAATGAGCCGCATTGCCGCGCCCATGGTCGGTGGCATGGTTACCGCGCCCTTACTGTCCCTGTTTGTTATTCCGGCAGCTTACCGCTTGATGCGCCGCCGGCGCCTCGCTGTTGAATCTAAACTCTCGCAAGGAAGCGGACTATGAAGTAATCGTGTCCGCCACTGCTGCACGGCTCCTGGTTGCATGCGCAATATCATCCAGCGGTCTGGCTTTCTGATTGGACAGAGGACGGGCCTTATAATCAATCCGGGATCGAACTCTATCGGCAATGCGCCAAAACACAGCTGATAGAGATCGACGCCGGAGGCTAATAAGTCCTTCTCGATGCGGATAGGTTGTAAGAACGAAGGCATATTTCTTCTTAGGCAAACCCGGAGGAATGTATGGAAATGTCGGGCTTGATCGATTTACTCGTTGGTAAAGGAAACAGCTTGATCGGCAGTGTTCTGAGATGCCGAAGCGGTGTCGTTTGTTGAGGCGCATTTTCCGGGCAAAGCGTATTGCCTGGTAGCTGACTGGACCGTGATCGATGTGTCCGTTTCTGACGAGCAAACCAAAATGCTTGCGCCATGATGCTACCTATAACCCGATCACCAGCAACGGTGCGTTGGGCGAAGTCACGCTCTTAAACGGCAGTGCCAAGCAGGTCTTGCCGCTGGAACCCTCCGGCGACAACGCGATGTTGGCCGAAGGCTCTTACCAAGCCGCAGCAGGCAGCAAAGCTGGGCTCAGACTGACGTTTCCCGGCAAGTCGGCTGAGCTGTTTCGCTTCGTCTTACCGTAAGCAATAACTACTTTTTCCGTAGTGCTCAATGCCGAGTAGTTGATCATGATCAATGAGCGACTGGTTGCAACGGCGCAGCATGGTAGGCAGGCGATTGCTCGCCGAACAACAGTCGCAATAGTCACTGTTTTGCTAAAAGGATCAGCGCTCATGCTCAAGTTCAAACTGCTTTTGGCGTCCAGTCTCGCTCTGGCTTTAAACGTAGCGCTGGCAGCACCAGTTGGCACCGTGTACACGGCCAATGAGCGCGACAGTTCGATCAGCCAAGTCAGGCTCGACACGGGTGTGGTCAAAACGCTGGCCCTGAATATTGCACCGCATAATTTACAAATCAGCGCCGATGGACGCTTGCTACTGGTGGTGGGCATGCCTACGCATGCTGAACATCAAACAGGAGCCATGAAGGCGGGTGAGTTGTTGGTGTTCAGCACTGCCACGCTAGATAAACCGGCCTTTAGCCTGCCGGCGGGGCAACATCCTGCCCACGTGGTGACTGACCTGAGCGGACAGCGGGCTTTCGTTAGCGACTCTTCCGCTAATCTGGTGCGGGTGTTTGACCTACAAGCACGCACTCAGCTCGGCACTGTCAAGACCGGTAGTTTCCCCCATGGTTTACGCCTGAGCCCGGATGGCAAGATGCTGTATGTCGCCAATATGCGCAGTGGCAGCGTATCAGTAATCGATACCGCAACGCTGAAAGAAGCCACGCAAATTGCCGTTGGTAACGGCCCCGTGCAAGTCGGCTTCGCCCCAGATGGACAGCAGGCCTATGTGTCGCTGAGCGCGGAGAACAAGCTCGGAATCATCGATACGAAAAAACAACGCTTGATAGGTAAAGTTGCCGTCGGCAGAACGCCGATTCAGATGTATGCCACGGCAGATGGTCGCCAGGTCTACGTAGCCAATCAGGGCAGCAGCAGTGAGCCGGATGACCGCATCTCGGTGATTGACCCGCAGACCTTGAGCGTTGTCGCCACCCTGACCACCGGTAAGGGCGCTCACGGCGTGGCCATCAGCAGCGACGGCGCTTATGTATTTGTTAGCAATATCGAGGCCGGCACCTTCTCTGTGATCGATACTGCCAGTCGCACAGTGGTGGCCAGCCATAAAGTCGGGGCCGGCCCCAATGGCATTAGCTACCAAGTGCCCGAGTGAGCCGCAAACGACCGCTGGTTTGTGCTGCCGGGCTGCGGCAACCGAGTTTGACGGTCCAAAGACTTGTGTGAAAATCTCGAAGGCAGCAATTGGTCGCTCTCTGCCGGCCATGGCCAAGAAACGTACTGGTCGAATCCGATGCAAATGGCTGGTCAGGTCAAATGCAAACGGGTGGTCAAGTCAGTGCAATTACCCATCAGCAGATCAAAAGAACCTAGCTAGCAGATTTCCCAAGCGGGGCAAACACAAGTACTGACAACAGAACGTCCCGCCCTTATGTCAATCCACATAAAAAAAGGCGCCACTAGGGCGCCTAAGCCGCCTCCCAAACCAAAGGAGAAACAAGGAGACGGGGTGTATCTGGTAATCGAACAATTGGTGCCGCAGGTTTGCGCTGGTTAAAGCAGTTGCAGTGGGTACTCGACAATCAGTCGGACCTCATCCAAATCAGATTCGAAATCGGTAGCACGCGTGGTTGCTTGGCGAACACGCAGAGACATGTCCTTCAGAGAGCCTGACTGGATGATGTACTTAGCCTCAATGTCTCGCTCCCAACGCTTTTGGTCTTGCAAGGGCGCTCCATCTGCTCCGCGACGCATGTACACGCTGTTCGCGTTGGAATAATCAGCGTCCCACCCCTTCGCGTAGCGAGTCATGAAGCTTAGGCCCGGAATGCCGAAAGCTTGCATATCCAGGTCGTAGCGTAGCTGCAAGGATTGCTCTTTCGGTGAGTTGAAGTCGCTGTACTGGATGGAGTTATCCAGAAAAATCGAGTCCGATTGGCGCAGGTAATCGAAGTCGTCATTGCCGTTGCTGCGCTGATAGCCAACGGTCACCGTGTGGACGCCGAATTTGACCCCGGTTTTGCCGCTCCAGATATTGTTATCAAAGCTGCCTAGGAGTTTTTTACCCTCGTCGACCGCGCGGTAGTAATTAAATCCACCGATCAACGCGACGTTGTCTGAGAGCGGATAACTAAAGGAAGTGCCAGCGTAATACTGATTCCAAACGTCCTTAAATTGGCTGGAGTAAAGACTCACACCAACATGCTCATTAACGGTGTAATCGCCCCCTAGGTAAGCAATCCACGGAGCATCAACAGCACCGGCATAGAAAGTCGAAAAGCCGTCACGCATGCTGCTCGAATTGGGTTGGCTCATCGCATGCAGCCGGCCCCCCTGAATAGTCAGGTCTTTAATGCTTGTATTGGTAACCGTTGCCCCCCTAAAGCTCTCTGGCAGCAGTCGAGAATCGCCATATGCCACGACAGGCGTGGATGGAAAGACGTCACCTACTTTGACCACCGTATCCATAAAGCGAGCCTTCGCGACTCCGCCTACTTTTGAGTAAGAGTCTTCAGGTTGGCCTTTGCTGTTATAGGGCATGACATCCACTGAGCTTCTAGCCCCCGAGCGTCCATCACCCGAATCAAGCTTGAGTCCTACCATTGCAAATGCATCAATGCCGAACCCGACGGTGCCTTGGGTAAAGCCCGACTCAAAACGTCCAATAATCCCATGAGCCCATTCTTCAGCGTAGCCATTGCCTGTAGGACTTGACTGGCCCTTTCGATAGTCACGATTGAAATAGAGATTACGATTGAGAAGACTAAAGGTGCTCCCTTCAATGAACCCCTCAGGCTTTTGCTCAACGGCCACTGCAACTTGCCCCATGCTCATGCCAAGGGCAATGAGAGAAAGACCATAAAAGCTTTTATTGTTCATTTAACACTCCAGGCTTTAGCTTGGCAGAGTTTCTTTATGAAATATTTTTATCATTATAAAAAAGCCACCGGCACGTAGAGATTTCCTCTAAGTGCCGGCAGACATAATTTCATACAAAAGATAACTCCAGCGTGACCTGAAAATTACTTCTATGTCAGCGACCAGTAAGCATGCTTAAAAAGCCTAATGAATGATCTGACTGACGTAGATATGACCTTTAGGGGTTAGCTTCCGTGTGGGCAGTTGGTACCCATAATCTTGTACTCAACGGTATTAAGCCTGCCCGCCGTGTCTTCATAGGTCATGCGCGAAGGCGCAACACCACAGGTTTTGTTGGCTTGCGTGACACTGACCACCTTCTGAATATCGAGGTTCATACCATATTCATAATGAACAATCTCAGGGATGGCCTTACCATTTTTCAAGGCATATTGCTCCATCGCCTGTTGGTTTTCTTGCATCATCCGACCGTAAACGCGGTCACCTCCGCCTTCAGCCATGGCCAATGACGACAAGGTCAAAATAGTGACGGCAAAAAGTGCTTTGAGTGTTTTCATGATTATCTCCTGGTTCTCACTAACTTCTGAATAGAGCATAACCACTGAAGCCTTTCAGAAAGCTGCCGCGAATATTACTTATGTGTAAGCTTTCCCCCTTTCCCCCTTTCCCCCTTTCCCCCTGTACTTGTGAACGCAACTCTTAGGAGTTTAATTTTTTGGCGGAGCACGTTGTATCGTACCAGCATCAGAACTCGCTCGAATTCCATATTGAGTATCTACGAGCCTCTTATTCGAAATTACATATCCCCATAGCGAACGACTTCACTTAGTCGCTTTTTATCTGTCATGACTGACCGCTTCACGGTCAGTTGCCGTCCTTCGCGACAGAAAACAAACGGCCAACAGCTGCCGGTCAGGAAGGCAATCGGCAAGCCATCAGTCAGTCATTCGAAGGCCGGGTATACTTCCTCATCGTAGGTATCTTCACGAACCGACAAACACGTACGATGGCACCACCATCCCTCCCTATAGAATATTTACAGAGCCCCAGAGCGTGCCGCTGAACTGCCCTCTGATTGAATTGCCCCTGACTCTGTAGACACAAATGACTGGCAGCTATGGGTTCCGGTCCAGGCAGCTCTGGCTGATCTGAAGGATCTAGCAATCATCGTGAAGTACCGAATTCAATAATAAGCAAGAATCTCTGTTCGAAAGCTTGACGAGATATCCAGTTCGTAGAGGCCTTTTCTCTCTACATCCCCTACGAACGATATTTCACCCTCTACTTGAGGAACTCGCCGGTGTATCGAAATTTCAGTTGAGCCATCGAAGGGTGCGTCGAGCTCACTATTTTTTGTCCATGCAAGACGCGAGCTGGCGCCTTGAACATAATCTAGAACGGCCAGATCCTCTGGAAGATCCTCGGCAATCCGCTGGGAGAATTGTTGCAAAAGGGGCTCTGCAAGCGCATATAGCCATGCATGCTCATCAATATCTCCCATGCGTCTCAACACCCGACCCAGCACCTGCCGGTAATGTAGTTCTGTGCGAATCCTACTGAGGTAGCAGCAAACCTGCAGTCTTGGAATATCGGTGCCCTCGCTAATCATTCCCACGGCCACGATCCAGCGATCATTGCTATTGCGAAACTTATCAATAAGCCCTTGAGCCCCAGGAGTCTGGTTTGTGACGACCAGACAACTTTCACCGCGGGCCCTCAAAATAGAGGCAATCTGATTGGCATGCCGGACGTTAGTCGCTACCACCAAGCCTGCGGCATTTGGGGTGACCTTCCGGATCTCATTTAGCCGTTCACTGCCCAATTCGATGGTCTGCTGAACGATCTCATCGTTAGAGAGTAAGTCCTCAAAATTAACGGGAGACTCAGTGAGGAGTTGAGCAATACTGGGATATACAACGTCCGTTGAGCTGTTACCCACTTGCTCTGTCAGCCTTATCGCATTGTTATCGATCAGCACGATACGGGGGGGACGGCATACCTTGTCTGATATCGCCTCTTCGATGCCGTAGCGAAAGTCACAGATCAAGCGGCCCTCCGGATTTGAGTACCTTGCCAATGCGATGGCTCTCTCATCCGACCGCCAAGGTGTGCCTGACAACGCAAGGGTATAGGCAGCTCTGTCTTGAATCCTCTGTAAAATGATCTGCCCCCAAGAATTGCTTAAAAGGGGGTCATGGCCCGCACAGTGGTGGATCTCATCGAAGACTGCGAAGACTCGATATTTATCAAGCAACCTCCAGAATTCCTCACCTTGATGATGCATGCCTTGATAAGTGGTAGCGACACCAACAGAGCCTAATAGGCCATCAAACTGGCGGTTTAACACGCCTGAAAATGTTTTCCTCAATCCCTCTGCTACTTGGCAGGACGGGGCAAAACAGAGCACAAGATCAATCTCACCGGTGAGCAATAGTTGACGGGCGATCTCCGCCGCCATTCTACTTTTTCCCGCACCAGGGGTTGCTTGGCAAAAGAAATGCGGAGAATGCTTATAACGAGACAAAGCAGCATCAACGCATGCAGCCTGCCAGGCGCGCAGAGAAATACTCATGCGGCTAGCGACTTTAAGGTCTTCTCGACAGCCTTTAGGTGACCAAGAAGCCGAGAGCTTCGATCGCGGGCCTCAACGTAATTATCTTCAACCCAGACTTTCAGTTCTGGCATTTCATTCAAGAGCTGTTTATACCGCTCAGCCTCGCCCATCGATGTGAGCAAATCCAACCGAATTTCTTTGGCTAGCGTCTCAAGCCGTTGGGTAGGCGCTTCAACCGGTTTAAGAATACCCGCGGTAGGGTTTTGCCCTAGCAGAGGGGAACAACTCATGAAATTGCAGTCGACGAGTTCAACTGAGAGAAGCTCTGGCTTGTCTAGCACGTGAAAGACCTGTCCTCGTTTTCGACGCACTTCGTCCTGCCGAATCCAGCCGACATGCTTCAAGCGACGGACCTGCTCATATACATATTTCCAGAGCTCACCGAGACCGATATCTGATGGGGCTATTTTCTGAGCGTAGGCATCACGAAGGTCGAGAGTGGTGAATCGTTGGAGTTTCCCTTCCTGGAGTAACTCGAAGATGTGCCTGTTTAACTTAAATGTAGCCGGTTTCATGCAGGCACCTAGGAATGCAAATAGCTATACAAATGCGGATTATAATCCGTCGCTACCTAGTCCGCAAACGACGGATAGTTTCGCCTTGAGTAAGTCGAGGCGGTTATGCAGCAGTTGGCAAAGGATCTCGGGCAGAACATCCGTGAGCGAAGGATATCGGTAGGCCTATCTCAAGATGCTTTAGCGCACGTATGTATGATGGATCGCAGTTATGTCGGTAGGATCGAGAGAGGCGAAGTCAACCTTACGATCGAGAAGCTCTACCGCATCGCATACCAACTGGATTGCCAACCACACACGCTGCTGCCATACATCAGTCGTTAGAGCCCTAACTCTAGATCGACCCTTCTCCGAAGAAGCACTGAACCGATTTTCGCAAGGCTCGCCGATGGATCGAGGGGGATGCTTGCACTGGTGTTTGGCGGGCTGAAATCAGCTTGCTGCTATCCCGTAGCTGTTAGCCATGGCCTGAGTACCTAATTGGCCAGAGTGGCCCAAAAATTCGAGGTTAGAGGGCTGTGCGCGAAGGGATACTGCGCTAACCTCGCCGGATTGTAACGAGCATGTGTGCCCGTTACCGCATTGAGGAAGGAACCTATGCGCATCGAGTCGATCACGGTATCTGGCTTTCGCTGTTTCGGCCCGAATGAGATTGCAATCCCAATCTCAGATGAGGTCACCACAATCGTTGGTCCTAACGCTGCGGGTAAAACTGCGCTTCTTCAGGCTATGTCGAAGATGTTTGGGGTCACGCGGGCGCAGCGCACCGTATCATTCTCGGACTTCCACCTCGCCCCCGGAGAGGATCCTGAGAGCCGCGATTCCAAAGAACTCTACATAGAGGCGCTTATTGCCTTTCCAGAGTTGCTGGACGGGTCTGCAACCCCAGAAACCATCGCCCCTTCATTTCGGCACATGCTGATTACGAGAGCGGCCCAAGCGCCCGTTTGCCGAATGCGGCTTGAAGCACAATGGGACGACGATGGTACGCTTGAGGGAGAGGTATCACAGAATCTCTATTGGATCGATAGCCTGGATAAGGAGCCCGCAGAGGACAAATGCCAACCAGTGGCTGTAACCGATCGGGGTCTTATACAACTTTATTACACCCCAGCTAGCCGGGATGCCGCCGGCCAAATCCGTGCAACTGCCGGTACCCTGGCCGCCCGACTCCTAAGGGCTATTGAATGGTCCTCCGAAACCGAAGACAAAGTGCAAGAGGCGACTGAGAGTCTGACCGCTGCGTTTGAAGGCGAGTCTGCGATCACCGCAATCACCGAGGCTCTGCAAACACGCTGGGCAGACCTGCATGACGACGTTTCCAATACCAAGCCTAGGCTCAGTCTGGTGAGCCGACGGTTTGAGGAAGTGATCAATAAGATCGCGGTCATATTTGAGCAGGGACCTGACGGGCGAGAAAGAGGTATTGAAGCCCTCAGCGACGGACAGCAGTCGCTATTTTATTTTGCATTGGCCGCCGCCGTTTTTGACCTAGAGCGCGAGGTTGTTGAAGGTTCTGTGGCCGGATTTAGAGAGGATGCACTCCATACTCCCGCGCTCACACTGTTTGCTCTTGAGGAACCTGAAAACCATCTTTCACCCTACTTCCTTGCTCGAATCATCCGCCAGGTTAGATCGTTGACTGAGGCCAGCGGGGCGCAGGCCATAATTACGAGCCATTCGCCAGCAGTCCTTAGCCGCGTCGAGCCAAGCGAGGTCCGTTACTGTCGCTGTAGCGCAAAGACGCGCGTATCTACTGTGAAGCGAATTGAGCTGCCGGCTGATGATGTTGAAGCCAGCAAGTTCGTACGTGGTGCCATCTTGGCCTATCCCGAGCTTTACTTCGCGCGGTTTGTCCTGCTCGTTGAGGGTGACTCGGAAAGGATCGTCCTCCCTCATCTCGCCGAGGCACTTGATCTTCTCATCGACCCAGCTTTCGTCGCGATCGTCCCTCTCGGCGGACGACACGTCCAATATTTCTGGCGCTTACTTAAGAGTCTAGGTATTCCTTACGCAACTCTCTTGGACTTGGATCTCGGCCGCGATGGTGGTGGTTGGGGGCGAGTGAAAACAGCGATTGAGAAGCTTATTGAATTCGGCGCACCCAAGGCCAAATTGCTACAAACCACCACCGGCGTTTTGACCGACGCAGCATTGCTCGGGATGCATGGTTGGAACAATTCATCAGATCACTCCACTCAGTTGAGCTGGATCAATAGGCTGAAGGAATACGGGGTTTACTTTTCGGCTCCGCTCGACCTTGATCTGGCGATGCTAGATGCTTTCCCCGATGACTATGCGGCCGTGATCCCTAAAGGGGGTGGTCCACGTATGGCCGCTGACAAGGCTGCGGAGGTTGTGCTGGGGACGTCAGGTCCGGGACTTTCGATATATACGGGACCCTATGAGAATTACCCACCATTGTTTCCGAATTATCGGTACCACTTTCTCACCCACAGCAAGCCAGCTACACATCTGGCGGCATTGACACGCATTAGCAAGGCGAGTCTGATCGCAGAAATGCCAGCAGTTCTAGCCGAAGTTGTTCGACATATTGCCAACTCCTTAAGGCGAGACTAATCATGGCCGTTTCGTCACGCCGAATACGTCCCGAGGACTGGAAGCCCGTAGGAGTGAAAGCTCTAGAGGCGAATGCGCTGAAGGTGGCTCGTTCGCGAAAAAATCGGTCCGTTATTGCGGGTCCGGGTGCTGGCAAGACAGAACTGCTCGCGCAGCGCGCCGCCTTTCTCCTTCAAACTGATGCGGCCCCATCTCCTCGGCGCATTCTAGCTATTAGTTTCAAGCGCGATGCTGCGTCAAATCTGGCAGCACGCGTACGTCAGCGCTGCCACCACACCCACGCGAGCCGCTTCGACTCCATGACGTTTGATGCGTTTGCAAAAGGATTGGTCGACCGCTTCGGTCAGGCATTGCCTGACCGCTGGCGGCCAAGACCCGACTACGAGATCGCGACTCACAATGAACGAGATTTTCGCGAGTTTCTCCATGACCTTCCAACGCCGCCTTCGATAGTTGGAACGAAAAATGACGTGCGTGAGATTGGGCCAAAAATATTTGAGCGCCGGCACCTGGCCGGCTTACCGCTGCCTGTTGACGGATGGCCAGCCCCAACTGTCGCAGAATGGGCGGCAGATGCGTTCTGGAAAATGTCGCTCCACGACGGCGGCAAAAGTGTGCTGTCCTTCGCGATGATTGGCCGTCTCGCTGAATTGCTGTTGCGAGTCAATCCGATGGCGCGGGATGCCCTGCGCCTCACTTATTCGCATTTGTTCATGGACGAATTCCAGGACACCACAAGGGTTCAGTACGATCTGGTCAGCACGATTTTTCGAGGCACAGAAACCATCGTGACTGCTGTCGGAGATAACAAGCAGCAGATCATGCGTTGGGCAATGGCGATGGATGATCCTTTTTCTGCCTTCGATGCCGATTTCGAAGGTGTCCGGACTTCGCTCTTCAACAACTACCGATCTTCGCCGGAGCTAGTACGTATCCAGCACGTGTTGGCCCAGGCCTTAGACGCACGAGCTGTACAGCCGGTATCTCAGACTGATGGCACAATTGACGGGGAAAGTTGCTCAATTCTCGATTTCGCAAGTCCGAAAATTGAAGCGCGTCAGTTGGCACGATCAGTAGCGACATACATTGCCGATCTGAAACTGGCTCCTCGAGATTTCGTCATCCTGGTTCGACAAAAGGCGGGAGAGTATGCCGAACTTTTAGAACCTGCTTTCGCGAGCGAAAATCTGGCGCTGCGTAACGAAGCTGGAATGGTCGGCAAAGTAATGCTGCAAGAGCTGATGGCCGAGGAAATCTCAAAGTTGCTGGTCACCGTTCTCCGCCTCGCAATGACTCCGCGAGCTGGTGGTTATTGGTCGAGCTGCCAGAATTGGCTCGCTTCAATGAGAGGGATCGATGTCGATGACGCAATCAGGCAGAGTAGGCTCGCTCGTGAGTTGGATACCTATACAACCGAACTTGCTGCACGTTACTCGCATCCCCCAAAAAGCAAGGCGGCCTCACGCGCACTTGTTGACGACATCCTAAATTTCGTGGGTCCAGAGCATGTAATACGCTCCAACCCCGCCTATGACCAGGGAACCTGGCTAGACAAAGTGCTAGACGCGACCGCGGAACATCTTCTGTCCACCTCGCTCCACAGTACGGACTGGTCCTACGCCCTCGACATGTACGAAGGCGTCCACGCAGTTCCATTGATGACGATCCACAAGAGCAAGGGCCTTGAGTATCACACCGTCATTTTTGTCGGACTGGATGACGGCGCGTGGTGGAGTTTTTCCCAGGATGAAATTGAGGCGACAGCAGGATTTTTTGTGGCTTTCACCCGGGCCAAGCAGCGGGTCATATTTACTTACTGTGCCTCGCGTGGCACACGAACAAAAATTGCGACCCTGTACGAGCTGCTTACTAAAGCCGGGGTCCAAATTACGTCCGGATCGAATTGATGTTTCTAAGCGAGACTTCAAAGTAAGAGTATCGTGGCTATGAACTGTCTTCGGCAGTGTCGGCATGAGCAGGCTCGAAAATTCAAGGCACCTTGAGCAATATCATTCGGCTATTATGATTAAAAGCGTGTTCAGCCCTCTAAACCGCCTTTGTTGATCCAGTTGATTCAGAAATAAGGATTTTCGATGCCCGCCACAGCTTCGTTGCTGTCGACAGTTCTTTTTCTATCGCAATCTGCGCAAGCGCATGCTGCTCGTTCGAGCGGCGTTTTTGTCGTGGATTCTCGAAAAACGCCAGAGAGTTTTTCATGAATTACTTTACCGACACTGCCGTTAACATTTTAGGCAACAGTAAGCTGCGGACGCCTCAAATCGAAGCCTACATGAAGGCCCAAGAGCATTTTGCAAGCAATCCTGAACAGGATGCGCTGATCGTGCTGCCTACGGGCACGGGCAAATCAGGGCTGATTTCCATCGTGCCGTTTGGAATGGCGAAAGGGCGTGTCTTGATCATCACCCCTGGTCTTGTGACCAAGCAGAGCATTCGGAAGACCCAAGACCTCTTGGAAGACAATTTCTGGATTAACTTTGATGTGATCTTCAGTGGAAATGACCTGCCCGTCACCTGCGAATTCAGCTCGCTGACGCTTCAGCGCAGCCTGGAGCAAAGCCATATCGTTTACTCCAATATTCAGCAAATTCACAGCGACCGCGCTACGTGCCTGACCAGGCGAGTCCCGCCCGACTTCTTCGACCTGATCATCGTCGATGAAGGGCATCACGCGCCGGCTGACACTTGGCAAAAGACACTTGGCTACTTCGCCAAGGCTAAAAAACTTTTTGTAACTGGAACCCCATTTCGTGGTGACAACCAGGAAGTGCCCGGAAAGCTGATTCACAAAACGCCACTGTCTGAGGTGATGAGGGACCGCTACGTCAAATGGCTCAGGAAAGAAACGGTCAATGCTCATGAGCTCTATTTCACGTTGGCTGACCAGCCAGGCGTTAGGTTATCAAAGGAGGAAGTGCTGGGTTTCAAAGACCCTGAGTGGGTCCAGCGTAGCGTTGCATTGTCCAAAGAGTGCTCATTGGACGTGATTGACCAGAGCATTCACAACCTCACGGAGCTGAAGAAATCATCACCTGAAGTGCCTCACAAAATCCTTGCTGTGGGCTGCAGTATTGCCCACGCCGAGGATTTACGTACTTGGTACGAGGCCAAAAATTTAAGAGCGGCGATTGTTCATAGCTACATGGAACAGCCGGACATCGATGCAGCTTTTAGAACGATCGATAACAATCAGTGCGACGTGGTCATCTCAGTGAACATGCTGATGGAAGGCTATGACCACAGGTACCTTACGGTTCTTGCGCTTTTTCGGCCCTATCGAAGCCTGAATGCTTTCGCTCAAATCGTCGGCCGGGTGCTACGCGCAATCCCCCCAGAGGAAATCACTGCGTTCGAGATTGATAACAACGCCGTTGTGATCTACCACGAGGAAACCGGTCTGGATGCGATGTGGAGCTCGTTTCAGAAGGAGGTTGATCGAGCAAAACATCAACGCACCAAGGAATACACAATCACTGACGAGGAATACGTTCGAAGAGAGGAGTCCCTGGCGGGTGTTGGATCCTCCGAAGCGTTTGTGAGCGATCAGGACTCCTATTTGGAAGACTTGGACTTCAACAAGATTTTCTCTGACAAGCGAGCTGAAATCGATGCTTTTGCGGCCCAGAAAGTCAAAGAATTGCCGGGCATAGAGGGTTACGACGCTGACGTGCTTGCACAGTTGACGAACGTCATCCGAAACGCCGAGATGAAGAAAGCCGCCCAGGTCATCGACCCGACACTCATGGAAAAGCGACCAGAGATCGCGCGGAAGCAGCTTCGAGAGATTCTTACAAAAAAGGCCCAAGATGAAGTTGCCACGCTGCTCAGCGACTTAGGGGTCGACGATAAAAGCTCTACTCTTTATCGGAAATTCGCAGCTCACGTTCCGATGGCAAAGCCGAATACGCCCAACGACGGTATACTGGTGAGCTTTATCAATACCAAGCTTGCTAAGAAGTACGGCAAGGTTGCTGAGCGTGATAATAGCTCGCTTTCCGAGTCGATCTCGCACGTGGAAGTAGTCATCGCTGAACTGAGGAAAATGCTGAGATGAGCCTCGAATCTATCAAATTACTCGTTGACGAACTGACGACTCTCCATATCAGCCGAGGCGTTCAGCCTAGCGACCTCATCGACAACCTGTTCGAAGACGCTTACGTCGAATCAGCATCCCGTAAGACATCGAATGGTGTGATATTTGAGATCACCTTTCTCGAGATCGATGAAAACGACTGTCCTGTGAAAGTGGCGATGCGATACACCTACGACAGTAGTCGCAACTTGGTGCTCATCGAACAGAAAGTCGCAAAGAAATACGCAATTCAGTGGGATCGTGCAGCCTCAATACGCCAACGAGTTGAAAGACTCGAAGCCATGCTGGCCACCAGTCTCCCACAAGAGAAAGTGACGGCCATACTTTCCACCATCCCAGACGATGTTGTGGCCATCTTTCCTCGTCTGAAGCTCGTCGCTTAGTCCAGGTATAACTGGACATATACCGCTCGGAGAGCGCCCCGTCCTGTGTGGCGCGATCGGGTGACCCGATGGAGTTCAATTACTCGCGTAGAGCATGGTTTTGACCGATTCTGGTGGTCAATAGTCAGGCTTCTAATCAATAGCGTTTGAACCCCCGAGCACCAGATTCCATTCACGAGCTTTCAACTCGCGACATGCTGAAGGTGATCCACCAAAGCAGCGTTGCGAAACAGCCGTCATCTGTGCCTCTGTCGCATAGCGAATCTCGGACCCATTTTCATCCAATAAGACGCCTCCGGCACCTCTCAACAGCGCATGACCAGCCACAACATCATGCGCTGAAACAGCGTAGAGAGAGATGCCGCAAATTCCGTCACCCACAGCCACTCTTGCCAGTCTGTACGCGATCGATGGCATTGCATGGAAATGTCCTGGAGCACACAGTTCACGATTGAGTTCTGCCTTTGTCACCGCAGCTGCACTCACCATGATCGTGCTTTGATTCGAAAGCTGTTTATTTTCGAGGCGTACAGACACAGCTCGACCGTTGCGAATCAAATGGGGGGTGCCCTCAGCCCAACCGATGCAGTCGGGGCGCCCCTCAGAAGTCACTGGTGCGTATACGACCCCCATCACGGGAATGGTGTTATGCAGTAGCCCCACTGATATCGCTGATCCCTTCATGCCATTCAAAAAATCACTGGTGCCATCGTTAGGGTCTACAACCCAACACCACGACTGTCCTGTCAGAACATGCCCGGTCTCTTCGCCCCAAAAATCGCAGTCGAACACGCTGAGAAGTTCTGGTCGCAAAAAACATTCTATTTCGACATCGATCGCGGCCTTGTCACCAATGCCTCGAGGACCCTCTGGAAGACTCCACTCGGCCGCGAGGAGAGCGCCTGCGTGTTGAACGATCTCTGTTACTTGAGCAAGTAGTTCAGAAAGATTTGGGCTAGGCATAAGGCTCCTCAAGGCTGATAAACCGCTCAGGGAATGTCTCTAAGGCTGCTGTGGTGCATGATAGGCATACCGATTGCAATTCGCATCGTCTATAGCAAGTCGTTCCATAAACGCCTACATCGATACCCCCAGGATCATCATGAGAAGACCAAAGAAGATACGTTTAAAGCTTAAGCAGATTGTCGAATACAGGCGGATAGCCCGCTCGGTTCTGGAAAAGCGGTCTCTCAAACAGAGCAGATTCTTGGAACGCGCAGCAAGCTTTGACCGAGATTTTGAGCCAGTTGGGGGCCTGGCTGGTGCAAGCAAACATTCACCTAAATGCATATCTTCAGAAGATATGGAGGCCTGACAATTCTCTCCAACCTCAGGGTCGGCATGCGACCTTCGAATTTTAAGCCAATGGTTAAGGAGGGGGCAAGCAATTCGGATCAGCTAATCGCTGTGCAAAGTACGTGAACGGCCACTCGACAATATCAACCCTGATCTCATTTACTTTTGATTTTGGTGTGCTAGTAGAAAACTGATAATTCCAAATAACGCTTGTTAGGCCGAGTGCTGAAGCTCATTTAGATATTCGGATATCGTATTCAACAGCTCATTAACTGATGATGAGGTAAATCCCGCTTTTATTTCTGCTTGGGCCATTTTGACAGTTTGTAGTAACGATGAAAGGTGCTCGCTGCGGATTGCCGCCTCCACAACTTCTTTTCTGTTGGATATATCCGAGAAAGCAAGATGTATGTAGTTGTCTAAAGAATTAATGTTTGTGTGACCTGTCCATTGTTGCACCTCACGTTTGAAGGATTCAGTGTTGATTAGTAAGTTCCTGAACTCATCAGAATTATTAAAGTCATGCTGAATAATCAATTTTATGAAATATTGAGTGATGAAGCGATGTCTGTACATGTGTGGAGATAAGCGCTCATTGATGCCAGCTAGTCCCGCCAACTCCGAGATCTCCTGTGTGATCGTATTTGGCATAAGGCCCTTTCCAGTGCGTGCACTGATAAACAGCATGCCATCGTCCTCAACTCCCAGAGATCTAATTTTTGGGAGTCGGTTAAATTCAATATAAGAGGCGATGAATTTCAAATCCGGAATTGAGATGGGCAAGTATCGATGATGGATTGAGTTTCCGCGCTTTTTCGCCGTCATCAATTTTAAGCCGATGGTTGGCTCATGAAGCGCTGCATATACATCATGCGTCGTTATCGAAACCAATTCAGAACGTCGGCAACCAGTATGGGCAAGTAGTTTAAGCATCACGAATCTACGCTTTCTGAGAAAAAGGTCCTCAGTACCAGCGGCTGCTTCGATAATGGCATTAGAATGAGCGTCAGTAATCGGGAATCTTTTTTTGTCAGGAGATGGCTCAGGAAATGAACGGTGATGCCAATAGTATTTGGTGATGCGCTTTCTTCCGTTCCCAATATCGATTTCAGCTTTTCTTTTTTCAGCTTTGATCACTCCATCTTTACCGACAAACTCATCTCTACCGGTGATTTTTCCGATATAGACCAGTAAGTCGATACAGTTTTTCCCTATCGTAAGTATTGAAGTTGTCGACCGAAGTGTGTGTGTTGTAGACAGTGATTTCTTGTCGTTAAGCAACGTCTGCATGAATAGTATAAAGAGGCTGTCGGTCATTTGCGCAACATCAATCGCGTTATCCGAACAAAAGCGCAGTAAATGGCTTATGTTGCCCGCATAGGTTTTTAATGTTCCGCCTTTGTTATTGCGAGACAATCCTTTTCTATAAAGAGAATGCATGTAGCAATTAGAGTAGTGACACCATGTGCCGTTAGGATAGCGAAGCATCGGGATGTACGAAGCTGGGTTGAAAATATATGTTTGATCGGAAAGTAGCGCTAAAGGTAGCTGAAAGTGTGCTGATGTCAAACGATAAAGTTTAGTCATTGGTCGTTACTCTGGGGTATTTCAATAGTGCATAAATTTCCGATTGTTGTTTCTCGCAGAGTTGAATATTTACTATATTGTTTGTCTTCTTGGCGTACGTTCTTGCCTGTTCCATGCTTGTTTCTAATGCGATGGTGTAGCAAAGAATTTCTTCGTTGAGAAACTGTATTTCTTTTTTAAGAGCAATGACGTCGTCTTTTAACGTTCTAGGTTTGTCTTGAGCAGAAATCAGAACCACTACTGGGGAACACGCTTTTAGTGCCGAAATTCTTGCATGATCCATAGCCTCAAAGCCTCCTGCAAGAAAGCAATCAGCACGGGTCTTCAACGTATTTAAAGAGCAAGGATAGATGTTTTTATCCGGAGCTGAGTGTCGAGCTAATGAGCCTTGTGATTTTAAGAAAGCTCCTATCGCTGATTTCTGATATTTGTGTGGATGAGAGGCAATATCGAGAAGTAAATTGTAAAGGTTGATAGTCGAATGAAGTTTTTTGTTCATATTGATTTTATCAGCTTGGTTACCAGCCTATAGGTAGTTACGTCGTCTATCTTGATAAAATGCGGCTCGACAGTTAGCGAGTGGTTTTCGATTAGTGTTTCCAAGTAGATTTCTACTTCTTGAGAATCCAGTATGGTAAATTCAGATGTTCCAAAATGTGAAAGTAGAGCTGCCGCGAGTTCATTGGATACCTCTTTATCGCCAGCCGCTAAGGAGTCTGCCAAATAAGCTGCTTTTACCCCGCGAAGTACTTCTCCAGGAGTGGCTTCAGTAATGTAATGATAGAGGTGTTCAAGATCCGCATGGCCCAAGAACCATCTTAATGTGTCGAGGCCACCAAATGAATTGCCCCAAAAAAATATCATCGAAAAGCCGCGCCTCAGTTGGTGCTGGCGGAAATAAAATCTTGATCCTTCGCTGTTTCGAGGTGCCTCAATGTAGTCGCAGAAAAAATCAATACTTCTATTGTAGGCAGGCGAATGTAAGCTCTTTTTTAGTCCTTTTGCATATCTGTCAGGCGGGGCGAACAAATATGTATACTCAATAATAAGTTTATTTTTGAGCAGCAGGCTTTGGAAGTTTTCCAATGTTTCAATAATGTGAACGCCGATACTTGGAATGGGTCTTTTTAAAATTTGTTTATTGGATAAAAATCCGGATTTTGCGTTAAAAAATATTAAATTTCGCTTTGAGTCATCAAGGCACTCAAACGGCATCAGGCTTTTAAGTTCCGATTGGCGCCGCGCCATCAGTAATCCGATGATCAATTGCGCTGCGCCATAATATACTCGTAACAGTTCCCACAGCCCCTCGTTACTGCGGAGCCTGTTAAAATACTCCTGAACTTTGTTTTCTCTAAGTTCTTTAGAGAGTTTTTTGCCAGCCAGCATCTTGGTGCTAAGACTCCAGCATTGGACTCCTAACCCAGCTAAACGAGGTGTGATAGCTTTGCGAACCCACCAATCCGAATCAGGATCGTTTACGCTCTCACCATACTTTGCTTGAGCAGCAATGACAGCAGAAGCAGATTGGAAAATGTCTTCTCCGTACTCGTAAATAAAATCGATAGCCTTCTGCAGCGCAGGTAATAGGATACTCGGCCTCAATGTCTTAAAACGCATGGTTTGCGCTAAATTTAGGTGCGCTTTCAAAGCACTCAAACTGAGCTTAGTAAAAGCATGACTGGGAATTTCAATTCCTAATTCTGGCAGTTTGTTTATCGCCATAAAAGTTGCATAATATTTGGTAAACTGTCGATCTGACATCGAGTCTTCATTTGCCGTACGAACGCCAACGACATTGTACTCAGTTGTCATCCCTGGATAAGGGGCCAGATTTAGCTCAGGTAAAGCACTTTTTATAGCGCCCCCCACAAGGGTATTTTTATAGATGTGTGATGCCAGTCGGGTGATGCTTACCGTTAACCTGTACCCCGAGCTGAGAATGGGGCTATAATAATCGTTCTCATGTAGCCATATTTTGACTTTAAGAGTTTCGCTTGGCGAAAGGCCATATGCTGTTTCATTTTGAATCATTAAAAAATAGAGATCGGGATTTTTTTCAGCGAAACGTGAGACAATCTGATCGCTACATTCACTGGATCTTCTTAGGAAATCGACCACAGTTTGTCGCCAGTTATAGACCCCTTCAGCAATTTTTTCCGAACTCGACAACTGATAAAAAAACGCTGCGACATCGTTTTCTGTTAGAAGGTTTAATCCATGGCTAGCGAGCTTAAGGCGCGAACTGTTCAGCAAAAGGTAGTCAATGATGTTTATCGCTCTTCGCGTGTTAGCGTACGCGGTGATACTACCTGGTTTTACACCTTGATTTAAATTCTGGGTATTCTGAACGGTTATCCAGTTTTTGAATAATTTCAATAATTTTTTGTTTTTGGGGGCGGAAAGTTTAGACCCGTCCTCGAGCTCCACGTTGAAATTTACACAAAATCTATACCCGCGCGCGAAATCAAAGCACCATACGTTGGAATCAAAGTCCGAGGTCAACCATTCGCTTTCAAACCGAGTTTTCTGGGAGGGGAACATTTCTTCCAGAAAGGCCAACGCGTGAATATTTTCTTTCGCGTTCATTTAAATGGTTATCCCTAGTTTGTTTTTAGCGTTAGAGAGTGCAAGCTGAATGTCTGGTCGATCACTAAGGCACGAGTCAACGTGAGTGATTATTTTAGAGCTCAGATCTTTCCAAAGACTTGATTGTATATGGCTGCTAGATTTGTACCTTGAATCATTAAGCTTTAATAGTTCTTCAAAAATTTGTTCATTCAGTGATACCAATATAGAGCTGTCGGGCCGCACCTCGCTAAAGCGAGTGTTTGATTCCTCAGGGGGGAGTTGTATCGAGTGGTTTAATAAAAACTCCTCAACCTGTTCTAAGGTGTCAAAACCTGAAGCCTTCAGTTTGTATGGGCTCCCATCCATCGCTTCGATAATTATTCCTGCTTGAAAAATTCTAATCCATCGATCTTGAAAGAAATCCCAAATGGGTGCTGGGAGATAGCGCGCTAACAACGATGGATCAAATGATTTATGGCCAAGAGCTTCGGACATTTTTTTTGCGCTTTTTGATTCTAAATAGATCATTACTCCAGCGGTCGCGCGAATTGTGGAGAGATTAGCGCGTTGTGCGAGGTACGTAGCTTCAGCATGATCTAGGTTCGTGTATTTCTTTAAGCCGGATACCAGTCTTTCTATTGGGATGGGTGATGTGGTAACCGAAGCTAACTTTGGTCGCTGAAATTTGCCGAAGCTTCTAACTGCGGATAATAATAAATATCTGTAATTATCATCTCCAATAGATTGTAGGTATCGTCTGCCGTAGTCGGTGACGTCCATTATTTGTTGAACAAGATATGCACCGTACTCGCAAAGGCTAATAACCTGCTCAGCTTCACGGTGCCCTCTACGAAGTTTATATCCAACTAATTGATACCCGTTGTCGGTTGGGATGAATCCAATTTTTTTCCCATGCTCATCATATATCTCCAAGTTTTCCAAGAAACCAACGGTGATTTTTGGATACAGACTAACGAGTAGTAGACAGTGTGGGTACAATGAGCTTGTTGTTGCTAATCCTAGCTCATATGCTGTTTCTGCAAATGGCGGAGCAAAAATTTGGACGGCTCGCTCCATTATATATGAATAGGAGTGCTCTTCGATATTTCGTGCTGCATTAGCAAAGCACGCTGGATTATTCCGATCTCTCATCCATTGAATTTGGCCTCCCTCGTTTTCTCCAGATCCACCGATCCAGCGCAGTGTTCCATTCGGTGCTTCTCGCAATCGACGATTTAGTCTGGCATGCAGATCTGCGACTTCAGCTTTAGCCCAGGTTGTTAAGTCGTTCATGGATGAGTTTAGGCTGTCAAAGATGTGGTAGATAGCCGCTTGGTCGGTAATCTCTAGTGGAATATCGTGCAATAATTTTGAATGAACGAGTGTTCCGTCATTTCCAGTGCTGATTCTTGAAGCCGCGTCGGTATAAAGTCTCTTTGGTAACACGGGTAATCCAGCATACCCCCCGCTTAGTAGGGATGCTGGAATAAGTTGGTTGCGCACGAAAGCTGAGAATTGTACGTTCCAGGCCGATGCGATGGTGCTTAGTTTCTGTCCTTTTCCGCTATCATATGCTGTTGTAACGTAATACTTCACAAAACGATCCCAGAATTCGCTCATGAATACGTCTGAAGTTAAGTGTGTAGGTGTGATATCTGATGGTTGAGTCTCTATAAAATCTCCTAGATTCGATAGCATTGGCATTGCTCGATAACGCCTTCCTGATAGGAAGATATGAGTTTCAGAATAGAGTTTCCTTGTAAAGTCGGCACCAAGCTTTCGGTAAAACGCCCATAAGGGAAGAAAATGCATTCCTCCAGAAACATTCAGCAACGGCCATCCTCGCCAATATTCTATTTTTTTGGGGCATTGCTCTAAGCTATTCAGCACACTTATGTATTTGTTTATTGCTTCGATAGTCAAGGGAAATGAATACTCTTTCTTGCTGGGGTATTTCTCTGATAGGAAAGGAATTATTGATATGAAAAACTTCGCTCGTTGGGCGCGAAGTAGCGGAGTCGTTTCAATATGTTTTTCTGAATATAAAAAACCTAGGAAGCCTTCCGCCACCTTTCGGAATTTCGATTGCGATCGCGGAGTTGCCAGCTGACGGGTTATCTGGAGGTAGCACTCAAAACTTTTAAGCGTAATCTGCTTCACCGATGAACATAGCCGACCACGGCTCGACGTTGCGTCGGTAAATATTGCCCTTTGGTATTCATTCAGCTGCTCATACGGATAGTGATCATAGTGGACCCCATTTGAGAAGATTGGCAACGATTGTATGGACGGAAATGCCATGGTAAGCCCTGATCTGACGGTCTAAATTCGATTTTGACAACCAAACCTAAAAAGTCAAAATATCAGTTCATCCAGGAACAGCACCCCATGATGAGCCAGGGTGATTTCTCCCGGCTGTGGTTTCGAGCCGCTGTGACATTCGGTAATTAATGCAACCAGTTTGGCTTGCAGGCCGCATTCCTCCGTATTATTTTTGAGTCAAATATGCAACCAAATACGATTAATAGGCGCAAACGGCCGAAATATGGACACAAATAGCTGCAAACAGCCTAAATTCTCTGTTGCTAGGCGTATTAAATCTACGCATCGCAGCCTCTCAGGCGTGTACGCTTTTCGCGGAGAAGGCGTTGCATTCGAGTCGGCGCTTGAGCGCGACTTCATTTCGCGAATGGATTTCAGCAGGGAAGTCGTGTCCGTGGTATCTCAGCCAGTGACTCTAGACTTCGTTGCCCGGAATGGCCGCTCATACACGTACACCCCTGACTTCTTGGTCCGATTCAAAGGCCGAGCGGAAATCCCACCCATGTTGGTGGAGGTCAAACCGGAAGAAAACTGGCGGGAAAGCTGGCGCGAGTACTTGCCTAAGTGGAAAGCCGCGTGGAGCTATGCCAGGGCACAAGGGTGGAGTTTTCATATCTACGACGAGTCTAGAATCAGAGGGCAGTCGCTGAAGAACATACAGTTCCTTGAACGCTTCAAGCGTGCGGATTACGCCAAAGAGGATTTGGACGCAGTGATTCAAACGGTCGAGTTCATGGGAGCAGCACCGATCCACTATCTCGTGGCGTTGCATTTCACAGGATCTGAGGCGCTGGGCACGTCGCACATTTTTCACCTCATCGCCAACCGCCAGCTCGACTGTGACATAAGCAGTAAGATTGATGATTTTCTTGAAGTGTCGGTGACTCTCTAATGGACGCTACTGATGAAATCCCGATGGGCATCAAGGTAGATCGCTCATTCATCCACCTCGCGGTGGGGGAGATGGTTTGCTACCAAAAGGAAATTTATCGGATCACCCAAGTGCTCGACTATCAGACGGTCTTGGGGATAAACGTGGAGAGTGGGCGGGCGAAGGTTTTACGCATTGCTGAACTCAAACCAGTACTCGCTGAAAAGGTGAAAGGGCTCTACATAAATCACGACCTAGAGGATATAGGCACCGAAGAGTGGGCCGAGGCCCAAAAGCGTTTTTCGATAATATCTCCGCTTCTAACGCTCAACGGCCAAACCAAAGCGGCTGTCGAGCAAAGAGCGAAAGAGGCTGGCGTCAACTTTGTGACCGTTTACAGGTGGCTGAACAGGTACAAGGAGTATGGCGAAGTCACTGCGCTTATCCCCTTCAAACGCGGATGGGCAAAGGGGCGTCAGCGAATTTCTGACGATGTCGAAGAAGTCATGAAAGAAGGGATCGATACATTTTACTTAACCGATCAGCGCTATTCAGTGGCGGCTACGGTTAAAGAGATTAAGAGGCTGTGTAAAGCTAAGAAGCTGGCCCCTCCCAACAGCGACACCGTTCGCGCAAGAATCAAGAAACTACCGGATAGTGAAGTCTTACGAGCACGAGGATACAAAGAGCTCGCTGGGAACAAATATGATCCCCGCCCCGGCGGACTTCACACCGAGTATCCACTCGAGATCGTGCAGATCGACCATACACCCGCAGATATGATCATCGTGGATGACGTTCACAGGAGACCCATAGGCAGACCTTGGCTGACCCTTGCTATCTGCGTCTACTCAAGAATGATCACTGGATACTTCCTGTCGATGAGCGCGCCTTCGGCCGTGTCAGTCGCAATGTGCTTGGTGCACTCCATACTGCCAAAGGAAAACTGGCTCGCCCTTCATGGCGTGGATACCGAATGGCCTGTCTGGGGGAAGCCTGTGACTGTGCACACCGACAATGGCTCTGATTTCAAAGCGCACAACCTTATTCAGTCTTGCTCTAATCATGATATCAAGCGTGAGTTTCGCCCTCGCAAGACTCCTCACTGGGGGGCAAAAATCGAGCGCTTAATGGGCACGTTTTCGGGCATAAACAAACTGGACAAAGGCACAACGTTTAGCAATACGACTGAGCGGCAGGGGTACGACTCCGAGAAAAAGGCTATCTACACATTTGACGAGTATGAAACCCGACTTGTTAGAAATATCATCAAATACAACAATGAATACCACCAAGAGATTGGTATGGCGCCAATCAGAAAGTGGAATTTAGCGTTCTTTGGCGATCGCGAATCGACGGCGATCCTGCCTCTCCCGCCGCGGGTCGCAAACCCCTGGACGTTCCAGCTCGACTTCCTCCCAGCGTCGCGCCGGACCATAAATCCATATGGGGTAGAGATGGACGCTATGTATTTTGCCGAAGCTCTGCGTCCATGGGTGGGCGCTAAAGATCAGAAGACTGGAAAGGCCCGCAAATTCTTATTCCGTCGGGATCCCCGAGACATCAATAGAATTTGGTTTTATGACCCATCGCTGAAGGAATATTTCGAAGTACCAATTATTCGTGCCCACTACCTGGGCGCAACTGTTGCTGAATACGTGAACGCCAAAAGGAAAGCTAGGAAAGAGGGGTTAGACGCTGTAAACGAGGCGGTGATCGAACGGCTTATGGATGAAAACAGGCAACAGGAAATCCAGGCTGCTGCGAGTACGAAATCGGCACGCAGGAGCGTTCAGAAACGTAAGAACAACTCGAAACAGACGACGCCAGCCAGGCCTGAGCCTAGAGCTACTCCAAAACCAAATTCGCCCGCAATTCCTGCTCCCTCAGGGCTATTGTCCATCGATGACGTTGGTACATTCGGAGATGTCTGGTGACTGACTATACTCATGTAGCGCCGGCATTCAGAGATGTCATGAAAATGACAGATCTCCAGCGTATCGAATTCTTGGACGAACCACGCTGGGTTGACTATAGGGCAGCCAGCAAGCTCATGGATATTCTCGGTGGTCTTATGAGAAAACCGGAGCGTCCGAGAATGCCAAATCTAATGGTGGTAGGCGCGTCTAACTCGGGAAAGACCACGGTTATAACTCGTTTCAAAGACATAGCAGGAGAGTCTTACGTTAGCGATGAGGGTATAAGCATTCGCCCGATCCTCTGCGCTGAAGTACATAAGCCTGATGAAAGAGAGCTCTACAACGCTATCCTGACTCAGTTTTGGGCGCCTCATAACCCTGGTGCCCCGCTTGCCAAGCTTCGACATCAAGCCATGCACCTGATCCGCGATGCGCGCACGCGAATGCTCATCATCGACGAGATCCACACGGTGAATAACGGGTCGAATGCAAGGCGAATGGATTTGATGAACGAGTTGAAGATGCTCGCAAATACACTTCGGATACCCTTGGTTCTCGTAGGCACACGGAATGCATTGAGCTTGCTGACACTTGACCCCCAGTATGCGAGCAGGTTTGAAGTCGTGTCGCTCCCTAACTGGACAGCGAACGCAGAGTTTCAAGGCTTTTTGAAGAGCTTTGAGTCCGCACTACCTCTAAAACATCCTTCGAAGCTATATTCGCCAGAGCTGACGACTTTAATATGCGCAATCTCCGACGGCATAACTGGCAACATTGAGTATTTGCTACGAGAGTGCGCAAAAGAAGCTATCCAGTCAGGCTCTGAAGTAATTGATCGGCGCCTGCTCGAGAAAAACCAATGGATGCGCCCAACAGGCACAGATGGCACCCGAGTGCGAGTCCTCTAGCGCCCGCTTGGCCTATCGTACCGCCACTCCTGCAGGATGAGATAATCTCATCCTGGTTAGTGAGGAGCGCGCTGGTTTTGGGATGTGATCCAACTACGCTTACCAATGAATTATGGCCTGGCAAGCGGCCATGGTGTCGCGACCTCGACAGGACGTTGAACAACGAGGAGCTGACGCTTTTAGCGATGTCATCAGGCCTATCTGCCCGCCAACTCGAAGAATCTACTCTTAGTCCAATTTATAGCGCGTTGAGTGGCGCCCAAGGTTTTCCCAAGACGATTGCGCCATGGATCCTCTGCCTGGGAAATCGTAGCCGACGGCGGTGTGGAGGTTTGCAGTACTGCCCAAAATGCTTTTCAGACAGTGTTCCCTACTACCCAATAGAAAGCCGACTGGCGTGGCACACAGCGTGTACGATTCACCACACGACATTGGTTGATCGTTGCGAATGTTGTGGCGCTCCGCTATGCCCCCACTTGATCATGCCGCCAGAGATTGATCTCGCCCGATGTCATCGCTGCAGATTTGAACTCAAACTGGCATCGAGTGAAGCGTCTGTTTGTGACGCTCTGGTCTTTCAAAACGCCGCTGACGGATTGTTCGCGGGAAAACCTCAATATTACGGGCATGATGTCCTTTCAATATCCGACTGGTTCCACCTCAGCAAATGGATGCTGAGAGCACTGCGCTCGGCCGCAAGAGCACGTAGTTCTGGTACAAAAAGGTTCTTCAACTGCTTGGGCATAAATCTTGATGACTTCACCGCTCCTGCCACAGGACTTCCATTTGAATACCTGACTCCGAAAGAACGTGCTCACCTCCTATCCAGTGTCTGGCTTATATTACAAGCAGGGCCGGAACGGTTTGTAGAGGCGGCAGCTCACAATTCTGTTGCCCCGTCATTACTGCTATCGCCTTGGGAGGAGTCTCCAGGGCCTCTCGCGGACCTGGAGACTGCTCTTAGAAGTCGACAGCCTGTGGAGAAAGAGCGGCATCAGGACGACGCGCCACGATCCCACAAGAATGTAATGATGAGATGGCACAGATTGCTTAGGAAGCTACAACGATGACGGTCGCCCAGCCGACACCGATGCGGTGTGATGAATGCCAGAGGCCCATGGCCAAAGCCAAAAGGACTCATGGTGGACGACGTTTTTGTGGGACCTGCTACCCGAAACTATTCAAGCGCTTACTTTGTTCAGGTTGTGGTAATTTCGCAAGATTGCCGGTGTTCAATGAAAGCGCCAAATGCCGTCAATGTGAGCTATCCGTAGCCTGCGTACGTTGTAATCGGACCGGACGGCCCGTGGGTATGATCACGCCCGATGGGTCGGCATGTAACAGTTGCGCTCACCACTTTCGGGCGCCTGAACCATGCGACAAATGCGGAACACTTTCTACCCGGCTGACACGTGTGCTTAGCATCGACGCGAGTGCCCGATGCTGCCCCAAATGTGTGAGAAAAAGTTCAGCGACCTGTCCCTGCTGCCGACGTCACCGAAAGCTTCTATGTGGACCTGATGGTCATATGCGTTGCAAAGCCTGCGTAGAGCAAGGAAGTATCAGTTGTGCTTCCTGTGGCGAATCAATGCCTGCAGGTCGAAAGAAGGATTGTGAATCATGTGCCTGGAAAGCCGCTTTTCATCGCCGAGCTAGGGTGTGTAGAGAGCTGTTAGATCAAGCACACACGCGAAACTTATTCGACAAGTTTTGCATATGGCTCAACCAGCATATGGGCGCGCACAAAGCCTTCCTAAAGCTAAAAAGCTATCTCCCATTCTTCAGATTTCTGAAAACCCAAAGCACTGGGATTCCTCCCTATGTCTCTCTACTCGGCCACTTCCAAGCTGACGGCTTGCGTCGGATGCAAACGCCCATGCTCTGGCTAGAAGAGCGTTATGGGGTTGTGGCCGATGACGCGCTACGAGAAGAGCATTCTGAAAAGCGGAGGATTGATGAGTTGATTAATTCGCTGCCTGACGGCACCGCGTCAAAAATGCTGCTGGGCTACCGGTCTTATCTGCTATCAAAGCAAGGTGAAGGCAGCACGACTTTCCGATCAATTCGACTCGCGCTCCGAGCAGCCAAAGGAGTGCTTGAAACTGCATCTGCAACCTTTGATGCAGTTCCAACACAAAAAACTTTCACGAGATATATGACACTGGTGCCGGGCCAAAAAGCGGCGGCGCAGGGATTCGTGAGCTACCTGAATCGAACTCATAATTTGGGTCTCGAATTAACGGTAAGCGATCGGGCTAAGGCGCATGCTAGAACGCAGAGGCTAGAGAACGAGTTGAGCGCGATGATCGCTAGCGGCGGGGATGGGAAGGCATTTGAACGCACCTGGATCAAAATAGCGCTGATGCACTTCCATGGTGTGCGCCGAGTGAACAAAAAGAAATTGGTGTACGTCCCTTTTACAGTGCTTGGTAAAGAGGGCTTCAATGTAAAGCTTGAGACGATTGATTACTGGGTTCCGGGACACTCGGCTACACGATGACGATGATTGGGCTGATAACCAGATCAGCCCATGGGCTCCAAAACGCAAGACCTGGCTCTTCGCAGGGTCACTGCGAAGCGGGGAGCCACAGTGCTGGTCAGTTCACATCCGTGTTTTGAACCGACGATGACATCGGCGCCGGGGTTTGAAACTCCCAAACTGTGCACAAATAGCGCGGAAACGCCAAGATCTCCAACGTTTCGCGGGCTCGGAGAACCACTGATCACAGCTTGAACTTACCTACCAACGTGTTGAACGAGATCGCAAGACGTGACAACTCTTGGCTAGAGGCATTGGTTTGATTCGCGCCTGCGGCGGTCTGAGTTGACAGGTCTTGGATGTTCACCAGGTTTCGATCCACCTCGCGAGCAACTTGAGCCTGTTCTTCGGCAGCGCTGGCGATGACCAAGTTGCGCTCGTTAATCTGGCTGACACCTTCGCTGATGCGCTCCAATGCCAGCCCGGCTTCGGTAGCCAGTGTCTGGGTACTAAGGGCCATTTCCTGACTCTTCATCATCGACTCAACAGCTTCGTCAGCGCCTGCGCGCACCAGCTTGATCATCGTATCGATCTCGCCAGTAGACGCTTGGGTACGGTGAGCCAATGCCCGCACTTCATCTGCGACCACCGCGAAGCCTCGACCCTGCTCACCAGCACGCGCAGCTTCGATAGCCGCGTTAAGCGCCAGCAAATTAGTCTGTTCTGCGATACTGCGAATTACGTCCAACACCTTGGTTATGTCGCGGATCTGACCGGCCAGGGTTTCAACTCGCTGTGTCGAGTGGGTGATGTCCGAGGCCATGGTATTCATGGCGCTGACAGCCTGCTGCACCTGGCGTTGTCCTTTGCTGGCTTCTGCTGCGGTTTCGCTCGAAACTTGGGAAGTGCTGACGGCGTTTCGCGCTACCTCCTCGACCGCGGCGGTCATTTGATTGACGGCAGTTGCAGCTTGCTGGATTTCATCATTTTGGCGAACAAGTCCACGTGTGCTGTCTTCCGTCACTGCAGTCAGTTCTTCTGCTGCTGAGGCGAGTTGGTTGGACGCGTCGGCAATCTGTTGCACTGTTGTCTTGAGGTTGCCTTGCATGTCGGACAGCGGTATGCGTCCGGCCAACCCCCCTTCCTGTCCCCGGCGCCAAAGGCGATGGTGTCCACCTAATTTAAGTGGACACCCTTTCTAGCCTTTTAAGCGGGTCTTTTCATGCAGCCACAACGCCGCTCCTACTCCAAATCCTTCAAGGCCCAGGTCATTCACGAATGTGCCCAGCCCGGAGCCTCGATTGCCAATGTCGCACTGAGCCACCGTCTCAACGCGAACCTCGTCCATAAATGGATTCGAGTGCAAGCGCAGAAAACCACCGCACTGCAACCTGCTTTCATTCCGCTGCCCGTGCCACCAGCCGGAGCAACTTCGCAAGCCGCGGCATCGGCTATCTGTCTGGAAATCCCACACCCGCGTGGCACCGTCAAAGTGAACTGGCCGACCGAGAACGCCGCTGCCTGTGCGACCTTTCTGCGAGACCTGCTGCGATGATTCGCATCGATGCTATCTGGCTCGCCACCGAGCCTATGGACATGCGTGCCGGCACCGAGACTGCATTGGCCCGGGTGATTGACGTGTTCGGTGCGGCGAAGCCGCACTGCGCTTATCTGTTCGCCAATCGCCGCGCCACTCGCATGAAAGTGCTGGTCCATGACGGTGTGGGTGTTTGGCTTGCAGCGCGTCGGCTGCATCAAGGCAAGTTTCATTGGCCGGGCATACGCCATGGCCCGCAAGCCGAACTCGATACTGAACAACTTCAGGCTCTGGTACTGGGTCTGCCGTGGCAGCGGGTCGGTTCAAACGCTGCAATCACGATGCTCTGATACCCGCCATTCACCTATAGGCTGATCGCCGCTGAGTGCCGGCTCTGGCACAATCAGCGGCATGACTTCGCTCCCCGATCTTGACCACCTGACACCCGAACAACTGCGCGCACTGGCCGCGCAGTTAATGCAGCGTGTCGGCACCCTCGATCAAGAGGTGGATACGCTGGGCAAGACAGTCGATACCCTCGGCAAAACGGTCGAGACGATGGGCAAGAAAATCCATCACGACAAAACCCTCATCGAGAAGCTGACCCACGAGATCGCGCAGCTCAAGCGGTTCAAGTACGCCAAGCGCAGCGAGCAGATGCACCCGGAGCAGGCCAGCTTGCTCGATGACTTGATCGACACCGATATCGCGGCGATCGAGGCTGAGCTTCAAACGTTACAACTCGCCCCGGCACCGACCGAGACCAAACAGAAGCCCAAGCGCACTGCATTACCAGCGGAGTTTCCGCGCACGCTGATCCATCACGAACCGGACAACACTCACTGCCCATGCGGCTGCGCACTTAAACGTATCGGCGAAGACGTCAGCGAAAAACTGGACTACACGCCTGGCGTGTTTACCGTCGAGCGCCATGTGCGTGGCAAGTGGGTCTGCGATGACTGCGAAACACTGATCCAGGCACCGGTACCGGCACAGATCATCGACAAAGGCATCCCGGCCGCTGGGTTGTTGGCTCATGTCATGATCGCCAAGTTTGCCGATCATTTGCCCCTTTACCGCCAGGAATCGATTTTTGGCCGTGCCGGCTTGGCGATCCCGCGCTCGACGCTGGCTCAATGGGTGGGGGCCTGCGGTGTGCAATTGCAGCCATTGGTTGATGCACTGCGCGATGTTGTACTCGCACACCCGGTCGTTCATGTCGATGAAACGCCGGTACAAATGCTCATGCCGGGTCTGAATAAAACCCATCGCTCATATGTCTGGGCCTATGCCACCAGCCAGTTCTGCGAAACGGCGGCGGTGGTCTACGACTTCAGCCTCAGCCGCGCCGGAGAGCATGCCCGAAACTTCCTGCAAGACTGGAAAGGCCAACTGGTCTGTGATGATTTCGGTGGCTACAAGGCCAGCTTCGAACTCGGTGTAACCGAGATCGGCTGCATGGCCCATGCCCGGAGAAAGTTCTTCGAGCTGCACGCGACCAACAAGAGCCATATCGCTGAACAAGGCTTGCGCTATATCCAGTTGTTGTACGAAATCGAAAATGAAGTCCGTGACCTGGAGCCGGACTTACGCCGCCGAATACGGCAAGAAAAAGCAGCTCCGGTGATGGCTACGTTACACACCTGGATGATCGCCCAGCGCGACCTTGTGCCCAACGGCTCGGCCATCAGCAAGGCGCTCGATTACAGCCTCAAACGCTGGACGGCGTTGTCGCGTTATCTTGATAACGGGGCTGTGCCCATAGACAACAATTGGTGTGAGAACCAGATCCGGCCATGGGCTCTTGGGCGCAAGAACTGGCTCTTTGCAGGCTCGTTGCGAAGTGGAAAACGGGCGGCAGCCATCATGAGCCTCATCCAGTCGGCGCGACTGAATGGGCATGATCCGTATGCCTACTTGAAGGACGTCCTCACGCGTCTGCCGACGCAGCGGGCGAGTGAAATTGAGGAGTTGCTGCCGCATAGGTGGCAGCCGGTTTAGTTACGCAAGGGGTGATGCCCGGACGCATACTTTCATGATCCAGAACGCAAGCGTTATCTGCGGCAGTTTGTTCATTTAATTCACCTGGAGGATCGCATGGGAAGTTCGATTGGCCGTGATGGCGCCGAAGCTGGCACATGATCACAATCCATATGTTGAAAATTTGTCAGCCATAAATGAAAAATATGCTAACTGGATGCTATTTTCGGAACCACCTAGATACGGGGTCGCGTCGCGGCTTACAGAAGAAAGTTATCCGCCAATGTACTGGGAAAGTTTTGCCTAAATTCTGAGGTTAAAACGAAAATTTTTGACGAAGTTCAGGATGTTGCTTTCGTTGCTAGTCGCTGGAGCACTTCCCGCACACTGACGGGTGTTAACTTAATACCAAGATGCAGATTGGCAAGCACTCCGTAGACGCTGGTGGGCGCCCAGCTATCGAGCCCTTACAATCAAGGCAGCCGCGGACAACCACATCCTGATCGGCAATCATTTGTCTGAGAAGGAGTTCATCAAAAAAACCTCCAGGTGCGTCATATCCAGAGGCCTATGGTCTATTTGCGGACTTGCTGAGGGCTTTGCTCCAGCTCTGATCCTTGCTGTGTTTCCAGTCACGGTCGGCCTTACTGTCAACGTTAAGCGGGTGGTCGAAGTTGCTGCCTGAACTGACCTGGCATTGGCGAAAGCCATCATCCCAGCCAGCAGCGTACTGGCGATCCTGCAAATACGCTGGCACGTTCTTACGAAACTCGCCAACGGTGCCTGTGGCTTGGCGACCGCTGACGCAACCATCATCAAATCCACTGGCGAATACCGGAGGATACCCTTGAGCGAGCAATTGATCTTTGGTGCTCTGGCAGCCGGCGAGCAGCGCTAGCGGTAAGAACAGTGTGAGGACCATCCGGGCTTTGCGGCTTGTAATGCTTATCTGACGATTCATTTGTCTTGTTCTCTGTGCTGCTGGATGTACATTGCCCTTTGTGATGGTTTGTCACACTGATGCCTCGCCTTGAGCGCAGCAGTCAGCGTGACTGTAGGCCAGGCAGTTTCGCCCAGTCCTCCGCGTCCAGCGAACCGATAATACGGGGCGCTTGTTTGCCGTCGACTTGAACGAAAAACGCTTGGGTGTAGGCGCTGTCACGTTGCCCTGCGCGCACACCCATCTTGCGTTCGAAGTGATCGATACAACCGCTGTGGGTGATCAGAACCAGATTTTCCTGTGATTTCTTATGGGCCAGAACGGCATCTTTGAAATTAATGTCGCAGTCCTCCACCCAGCTTTCAGTAGGTACCACTTGGCCCGAGATAAAATCTGCGGTCTGGCGAGTACGAGTTAATGGACTGGCAATTAGGTGGGCCTTCTGCAGGCCCAGATGCTGCAAACCGACACCGACGGCTGCAGCCGCTTGACTGCCATTAAGAGTGATGCCATCAGGACTGCCCAGGCATGGATTGCCAGAACGATCGCAGCGTTCAGCATGCCTGATCATCAACACTACGTTTCCACGTGCCCATTCAGCATAAAGTTTCGACTGGGTGGTAGTGTCAGCCGCGCCCAAATCGGTCACATGAGTGGCGGTCAATAGCCAGGCAAGGACGATCGACAGGGCCAGTAACAAGCCACATAACACTAACCTGCTAAGGAAAGTCCTGTTGAAACGCAGCGTACGCGGCGCTTTACTCGTTGAAACCAACACAGGATATGGTGCGTGAGCCACAGTATCGCTCCGTAACTAGAAAAGGTAAAACCAAGATAACTGTGAGGGCATCAGCACCTCTTAATCGCAAGGTAAGGGGGGAGCTGTGGTTACTTGGTGAATGAAATGTCAAAAAATAGTTGAGGACATTCGTGAACTGAAGGCGCAGTCCTAAACGTTGGCGTTGAATGGGCATCCCACTAACCGACCTTTTCTTGGCATGGCTTTCACGAAAAATTGATCAATCCGCCCCTAGAGTTCGCTTTATCGACGTCCTGCTGACTCCGCCGCACGACGTGCCTCAATCCAGGGAATGTAATTTGATGTTAAAAATAAAGGCCGTTCGATCGGAATTTGTAACCTTAATCGCCAGCGCTTTCTTGCTGCTTGGATTCAATTCTATCCTGTGGCAGCACCTCTTTAAAATCATCGACGGCAATGAATCGAGCTTACTGCTGCTCGTGGCGTTCGGCATTATAATATTTTGCCTGTTCAATATAGCTTTAAGCCTACTCGCCTTTAAAAAAGTATTGAAACCCGTACTCATCATTTTGTTCATGATCAGTGCTGGAGTGGCTTACTTTATGAGCCGCTACGGCGTATTGATAGACACAGGAATGTTGCGTAACTTCGCCGAAACCAATGCTACCGAAGTGTGGGATCTGCTATCTCTTAAGCTGTTTTTATACATTGTGCTGCTGGGTTTAGCGCCGTCGCTGCTGCTATGGTTAACCCCAGTCTACTATCGGCGATGGCATCGGGAGTTAATCAGTAAAGCCGTTATCTGTATTGGCTGTGGCCTGGTGATCGGTGGTGTTGCGCTCTTCAACTATCAAGGATTGTCCTCACTGTTTCGCAACCACCACGAATTACGACTGATGGTAGTACCCAGCAACTATATCGGCGCCTCTGCCAGCTACCTGCGTGAACAGTTTGTCACCGCGCAGAAGCCTTTCAAGAAGATCGGCGAGGATGCCGTTCTGAGCAGCCAATGGGCTCAACGGACTCGTAAATCTCTGACCGTCTTGGTGGTGGGGGAAAGCGCGCGGGCCGAGAACTTTGGCATTTTGGGCTACACCCGCAACACCACACCGCAATTGCAGAAAGAACAAGGGTTAATTGCCTTTACGGATGTCCACTCCTGCGGCACTGAAACGGCAGTCTCAGTGCCCTGCATGTTTTCCAATATGGCCCGCAAGGACTACAACGCCTCTACCGCAAAAACCCAAGAAGGCATGCTGGATATCCTAAAACGCGCAGGCCTGGACGTCGTCTGGCGGGATAATCAGTCCGGCTGTAAGGGAACCTGCGACCGGGTTACTCTGGACGATGTCAGCAACTCAATCGACTCGAAACTCTGTGCAAACAACGAATGTAGAGACGAAATCCTCCTGAAAGGCCTGCAGAACTATATTGATCATCTGGAAAAAGATACCGTGCTGGTGTTACATCAGATGGGCAGTCACGGTCCGGAGTACTTCAAACGTTATCCAAAAGAATTCGAAAAGTTTACTCCGGTTTGTGAAAGTAATGCGCTCGACAACTGCACTAAAGAAAGCATAATCAACGGTTACGACAACACCCTGCTGTATACCGACCATGTATTGGCTAGCCTGATTGATATCTTGCGAGGAAATCAGGATAACGTGGATACCGCCATGATTTATCTGTCCGATCACGGCGAATCATTGGGTGAGTACAATTTGTTCCTCCATGGCACACCCTACATGCTCGCCCCTGATCAGCAGAAGCACGTACCTATGCTGACCTGGTTTTCGGACAACTATAAACAATCATTCAATCTCAGTACCGACTGCCTTGGGAAAAGCGTCAATAAACCCTTGAGCCAGGACAATCTGTTTCATTCGATGCTGGGTTTACTACAGGTAAACACGGTGGTGTACGACCCTGCACTAGATATGTTTTCAGGGTGCAGGACCGCTCTGGATAACAGCATGCTGTCTGAAAAGTGATCCGTCACCACGCGCGCATCTCCTGAACCCTTTTAAAGCTGCGTCTATTACAGGCGCAGTCATCTTTTGTTAACACATTTATGACATTTATCTTGCACAGCCTTTTTTGATGCCGTTCGGCACTTGGAATAATCGCTCTTCGGTACATGGAGCAAAGGGAGCAGCGCATGAAAGTCACAGTCTTCGGCACCGGTTATGTCGGCTTGACCCAGGCCGCCTGTCTAGCGGAGGTGGGCCACACCGTATGCTGCATGGATGTCGACAGCCAACGTATCGATGCGCTGCGCGACGGGATTTGCCCGATTTTCGAACCGGGCCTTGGAGAGTTGCTGCGCAACGGGCTGAACAGCAAGCGATTGCAATTCACCACAGACGAAGTCGAAGCCAGCCGATTTGCAGAGGTCGTATTCATAGCTGTAGGCACACCGCCCCAAGCGGATGGCAAGGCGGACCTGAGTCAGGTGTTCGCGGTGCTTCGCTCCCTGCTGCAGCATGCCAACGGAGCGCGGATCATCATCAACAAGTCCACCTCGCCGGTCGGGACTGTCGACCAGATGTTCGCTGAAATCGCCGCCAGCCCAAGACGGGATGAAGGCTTCGAGGTAATCAGCAACCCTGAGTTTTTCAAGGAGGGCTCAGCCGTCAGTGATTGCCTGCGTCCGGATCGCATTATCATCGGCGGCGCGAGCCAGGCGGCGCTGGAGCGGTTGCGTGAGCTGTACCAACCCTTCAGCCGCAACCGCGAGAAATTTGTAGTCATGGACGCACGCAGCGCGGAACTGACCAAGTACGCGGCCAACTGCCTGCTGGCGACGAAAATTTCGTTCATCAATGAAATGGCCAACTTGGCCGAACGGTTTGATGCCGACATCGAGCAGGTGCGGCTGGGTATCGGCTCCGATCCACGCATTGGCTATGACTTTATCTATCCAGGCTGTGGCTTCGGCGGCTCATGCTTTCCCAAGGACCTTCAGGCACTAATCAGCGCCGCCCACGAGCACGGCATGGAGACGTCTCTGCTCAGCGCCGTGGAAGAGGTAAACCGTCGCCAGAAGCACCGCCTTTTTGAGAAGGTTAGTACGCATTACCAAGATGCAATAAGGGGCAAAGTGTTCGCTGTTTGGGGGCTGGCGTTCAAACCCAATACCGACGATATCCGCGAAGCGTCGAGTCATGCGCTGCTTGAAGCGCTCTGGGAGGCCGGTGCCACCGTCCAGGCCCACGACCCCCAAGCGATGGGGGCAATCAAGTCTCGCTATGGCGAGCGTGATGACCTCAAACTGATGCCCACCAAGGAAGCTGCACTTGAGGGTGCAGATGCATTGGTCGTGGTCACCGAATGGCAAGATTACCGGGTGCTCAATCTGGAGAAGCTCGGGGAGCAGCTTCGGGATCGCGTGGTATTTGACGGTCGCAACTTGTTCGACCCGCTGCAACTGCGTGAAGCCGGGTTTACTTACTACGGCATTGGCCGTGGTCAGGCGGTTCTGCCATGACCGTACTCGTAACAGGAGTAGCCGGATTCATTGGCTTTCACGTGGCCAGACGGCTGTGTGAACAAGGCATTGAGGTGGTCGGTATCGACAACCTCAATGCCTACTACAGCGTCGAACTCAAGCAGGCACGACTGGCGCAGCTTAAGGAACTGCCCAGCTTCACCTTCCACCGTCTGGACATCACTGACGCCAAGGGGCTGTCCACTCTGTTTGAGCGCCATGACTTCGAGCAAGTCATTCACCTGGCCGCTCAGGCCGGTGTGCGCTACTCCCTGGAAGAGCCGGGCGCCTACGCTCAGTCCAACTTGGTCGGCTTCGTTAATATCCTTGAGGCCTGTCGGCATCATCGGCCGGCCCATCTGATCTACGCGTCAAGCAGCTCCGTTTACGGTGCCAATACATGCATGCCGTTCAGGGTCGAGGACGCCGTCGACAGGCCCCTTTCCCTGTATGCCGCGACCAAACGCGCCAATGAGCTGAGCGCATACAGCTATTCCCACCTGTACGGTCTGCGTGCGAGCGGATTGCGATTTTTCACGGTGTATGGCCCGTGGGGTCGCCCGGACATGGCGCTGTTCAAGTTCACCAGGGCCATGCTCGCCGGGGAGCCCGTGGACATTTACAACCATGGCGAGATGGCCCGGGATTTCACCTACATCGACGACATTGTCGAAAGCATTCTGCGCTTGCGCCTGCGCCCACCCGAAGCGGTCGACAGCGAGCCTGCTCACCAAATCTTCAACATCGGCCGGGGCCAGCCGGTGAAGTTGCTGGAGTTCGTCGACTGCCTGGAGGCCGCTCTCGGTCTGCGTGCCGAACGTCGCTATCTGCCCATGCAGGCCGGGGACGTGCCGCAAACCTGGGCAGACGTCACGGCGCTGACGCGCTGGATTGACTTCCAACCGCAGGTGTCGGTCGACACCGGCGTTCAAGCCTTCGTCGACTGGTATCGGGAGCACTACCAGCCCCGGATCTGCCCATCCTCTTCAGCACCGAGACGTTAATGACTGCGCCTATTTTCCTTTCCGTGATAATTCCCGCCAAAAACGAAGCCGGTAATCTGCCCGCACTACTCCAGGAGGTCCGCGCGGCGGTTTCCGAAGAGCGTTACGAGGTGCTGGTGGTGGACGACGGCAGCACCGATGACACCCTGCAAGTGCTGCGCGACTTGAAGAACGGCGGATTCTCGCAGCTGCGGATTCTGCAACACGAGCGGTCACTGGGTCAGAGCACTTCGGTCTACAACGCTGCGCAGGCCGCACAAGGCCAGTGGCTGGCCACGCTGGATGGCGATGGCCAGAACGATCCCGCGGACATCCCCGGCATGTTGGCTCTGGTGCGTGCTCGCCAAGGCGGTTCCGATGCCATCCAGTTGGTTGCCGGGCATCGGGTGAACCGCCGCGATACCGCGAGCAAACGCTGGGCCTCGCGATTTGCCAATGGGTTACGCAGCCGCCTGCTCAAGGACTCGACGCCCGATACCGGTTGCGGCCTGAAACTGATCGAACGTGACGCATTTCTGCGCCTGCCGTATTTCGATCATATGCACCGCTTCATTCCGGCGCTGATCCAGCGCCAGAACGGCCGCATGCTGGTCCACCCAGTCAACCATCGTCATCGTCAGGCCGGCATATCCAAGTACGGCAACCTCGATCGTGCGCTGGTGGGAATTCTTGATCTGTTCGGCGTCTGGTGGCTGATCCGTCGGACACGGCTGAACAGCCAGCCACGGGAGCTGCATCTATGAAGCTAGATAACGAAACGCTCTGGCTGGTGGTGGGCTTTGCGGGGCAGGCCGTGTTTACCGGGCGCTTTGTCCTGCAGTGGCTCTATAGCGAAATACACAAGCGCAGCCTTATCCCGGTTGGCTTCTGGTATCTGAGCATGGCCGGCAGCGCGCTGCTGCTCGCTTACGCCATCTATCGGCAGGACCCGGTCTTCATCGCGGGCCAGTCCTTCGGGTTCGTGGTTTACCTGCGCAATCTTCAATTGATCAGCCAGCAGGCTAAAGCAGTCAAGGAAGAATAACGGTGCTAAACAAGCTCTCACCACGTCTGGAAGGATGGTTGTTGGTCGCGCTCGCCGTTGTGCTGATTGGGGCCGGACTTGGCCTGCGCCAGGCGCAGAACGTGGACGAAGAACGCTTTCTGGGGGTTGCTCTGGAAATGCTCCAGAGCGGCTCCTGGTTCGTACCCCACCGGGCGGCGGAAATCTACGGTGATAAGCCGCCGCTGTTCATGTGGGCCGTAGCATTTTTCATCTGGTTGACGGGCAGCCCGAATATCGCACTTTACCTGCCGGGACTGCTCTCGGGGAGCGTGGCCACCGCGGCGCTTTACGATCTGGGCAGGCGTCTATGGAATCGTCGCATCGGACGCTACGCCGCCCTTCTGTTCCTGGCTACCTATCAGACTTACAGCATCCTCCGTACCGGGCAGATCGATAGCTTTCTGTGTTTGTGGACCGCCCTGGGCTTCTACGGACTTGTTCGCCACTTGCTGCTCGGCCCCGCCTGGCGCTGGTTTTATATCGGCTGCGCGGCCATGGGTCTGGGCATCATCAGTAAAGGAGTTGGTTTTGTCCCGGCGTTGATGCTTATTCCCTATGCCTATGCCGTCCGTAAAGGATGGCACGGTGTGGTCGCGATGCCCGGTCAGGCAGGCCGCTGGGCGCTCGGCCTGTTGGTGGTCTTGCTGGCGTGCGGCCTCTGGCTGGTACCGATGGTTATCTCGGTAGTGCGCGACGGCGGTCCGGAAGGTTTTGCCTATATCCGCGAGATCCTCCTGCATCAGACCGCCAACCGCTACGCGGCCGCCTGGGATCATCGCGAGCCATTCTGGTACTTCTTCGTCAACGTCATCCCTCAATACTGGTTGCCGCTGGTACTGGTGTTGCCGTGGTTGATTCCGGCTTGGCGCCGACAGTTGAGCAAGCACGACGGCAGAGTCCTGGTGCTGCTCGGCTGGGTGGTATTGGTGCTGCTGTTCTTCAGTCTCTCTAGCGGCAAACGCAAGCTCTACATCTACCCGGCCCTGCCAGGTCTGGTGCTGATTGCCGCGCCTCTGCTGCCGTGGCTATTGCGGCGCTGGTTCCATGAACGCGCTTGGGCTCGAAAAGTATTTCCCGCTGTCGTCGTTGGCTGGTTCTGTCTTTGGTTTGCTCGCGGCTTCATCGAGCCTGTCCTGGACGGCGAAAACCCTCACAAGCTTGTGATGGAACAAGCCGCCGAAGTCACCCAGGGGGCCGACCTGGTGCTGGTCAGCTGGCGCGAAGGCCATTGGCTTTTTGCGCGCCAGCCGATTGTGCATTTCGGCTTCGCCGACGCTCTGGCAATCGAGCAGGCCGCCAGCTGGCTGCGCGAGCATCCCGGCACTTTTGCGCTGGTTCCCGATTCGCAACTGGCCAATTGTTTCATCCCGGAAAAAGCCCACCCGCTGGGTCCGACATCCCGGGCCGACTGGTTCGTGGTAGATGCCAGCGCCGATAACGGCAAATGCCGCCCGCAGACGCATGCCGATGTCTATCACTTCAGTTGGAAACAAAATGCGAATTGACCCGGGTTTCAGTCGTCCATCCCGTCAGCCTGTACCTGAGGTCATGATCCCGCAACGCCGGCCGATATCACGCACTCGAGTTCTGATGGGTATCGGGGTGCTGGGTCTATTGGCTCTTGGCAGCGCCGTATCCAACCATTTTCAGATCCATCAACAGCTCTACCAATATGGAAGTATCTGGCTGCATGGCAATCAGGCTCCCGAGGCAAATATCTGGCTGCCGGACTACCGTGTGGTAATCGACGCAAAGCCCATCGACCCGACACTGGATAACCTCTCCGGCATCACCTACGACTACGATAATGATCGACTGCTTGCTGTGACTAACAAGGGGCCGATGCAACTGCTCAGCCTGGACAAAGACGGCAACATCCTTGCGCGCTATCCGTTGATCGGTTTCGATGACACCGAAGGTGTGGCGTATCTGGGCAACGGTCGTATTGCGCTAAGCGACGAAGAACTGCAGCAACTGGACATCATCACGTTGCCCACCGAGGTTAGGCCCATCCAGGTCGAAGAGGCCCAGTACATCGCGCTGATGATCAACCCCACCACAAGCAACAAGGGTTTCGAGGGTGTGACCTACGACCCGGAGGGCGACCGGCTGTTTGCGATCAAAGAGCGTGACCCACGACAATTGTTCGAAGTGTCCGGGGTCTTGCGTTCGATCGATCAGGGCAGGTTGCAGATCAAGGTGACAGACAGGCAGGACTGGGTGACGCAGAGCATAGCCGCCCGTGACTTGTCGGACGGCTACTATGACTCGCGCACAGGGCATTTACTGGTGCTCAGTGACCAGTCGCGGTCCATTACCGAACTGGACAGAGAGGGCCGCTTCGTCAGTGTTCGCTCATTGCTGGGCGACTTCTCAGATCTTCGCCGCAGCGCACCGCAGCCTGAGGGGATGACCATGGATCGCGACGGCAACCTCTACGTAGTCAGCGAACCCAATCTGTTTTACAAGTTCTCTAAAGCTCCGAAACAGGCCCCAAAATAACCCGAGATGAAATCCCAAATCCCTAAGCTGCCAGCATCCTGCTGTCACTTGGACGCAACGGGCGGTATCCACTTCAACAGGTTTTCCTTGAATCCGTAACTGGCGTTCTGGTAGTAGCTGATCGTCCGGGCCACCAAAGGATCGGCAGTGCTGGACTTTGACTCCAAGCTTTCACCCAGTGCCTGATCATGGCGTCTCAGGCCCTGACGTGGACTGAGAATTGCCAGATCCTTGCCATCGAACATGCCCAGATGCTGGTAGTTGCCAACCAGGACCCGGGGTGGCAATTGGTTTTCCTGTAACAGATTGCGGCCGAAAAATGTGGACTGATAATCAAGGTTCAGCAACCCCAGCAATGTCGGCGCCAGATCAATCTGACTGGCCAAATCCGCAGACTCACGGGCATCGATCATCTTCGGTGCGTAGATGAAAAGCGGGATCTGGTAATTCTCAATGGGCAAATCCTCTCTGCCAGCGCTGCCCGCCGTGTGGTCCGCGACAAATACGAAAATAGTGTTGTCGAACCAGGGTTTGGTTCTGGCCTTCTCTAGAAACTTGCCGATGGCGTAATCGGTGTACTTCACTGCGCCGTCACGGCCATTGCCGGATTTAATATCAATTCGGCCTTCGGGATAGGTGTAAGGACGATGATTAGAGGTGGTCATCAACTGCAGAAGAAACGGCTGTTTTTTTGCAAAGTCATTGTCGGCCAGATTCATGGCCTGATTGTAAAGATCCTCGTCTGCCATACCCCAGGCATTCTTGAAGTGAATCTGTGACTCATCAACGCTGGTCTGATCTACGACTCGATAGCCATTGCCGCTGAAAAAAGCGTTCATGTTGTCAAAATAACCGCGACCGCCATAGACAAATACAGCGTCGTACCCAACAGCAGCTAACTGCTGCCCCAGGCTGGCAAAACCACTTTCGCGGCCTACTCGCTTGACGATTGAGCGTCCCGGAGTTGGCGGCATCGACAGGGTAATAGCTTCAAGGCCTCGGTCAGTACGGGTACCGGTGGCATAGAAATTATTGAAATACAGGCTCTGTTTTCGCAGCTCATCCAAATACGGAGTAAGCCCGCGCGTATCGCCGTTGCTGCCCAGATATTTAGCGCTCAGGCTTTCTATAGTGACCAGCACGATATTGGGTGTGCGCACCGCGCCGGGGCTGGTGATAGCGCGTCGAATATCCAGCGGATCGGTGCCGGTAAATTGAGCATTGGGTTCATTCAGCTCGGCGCGCATAAGCTGTGCCGATTCCGCTTTAGGCAAGGTGCTGTAGAACTGCTGGTAATCCAGCTCATTGTTTCTGAAGGCTGCGAAGAACTGGTAAGGACCGTTGCTGGCCAGTTCATGTTGGTAAGCATTGCCTCCCTGACCCCGGGGGGTTTGCTGGTCCACCAGTTGCAGACTGATTCCCGCCATGACCAACAGCGCAGCGATTGTCGCTAGCCGTTGACGCCATGAAGGCAGTCCTGCCTGCAGCGCCGATTTGACCGGTTTGAACAGGGCAATACTCAGGACAAGGGCAATCACAGCCAGGGCGCTTAACAACTTGCCGACCGGGTAAGATTCAAGAATGTTGTTCAACACTTCATCGGAATAGACCAGATAGTCCACGGCGATAAAATTGAAACGCACGCCAAATTCGTCCCAGAACAACCACTCGGCAATAGCCACGAAGAGCATGACGAACAGACTGACCGTCATGATCCCCTGCAACAGCCAGCGATGGCCTCGGGTGCGCCAGAGTGCGGGCGGACAAACCAGCAAATAGATGCCCAACGGCAAAATCGCATAAACCAGAAATGCCAGGTCATAAAGCAGGCCAATGGCGAATACAGACAGGCTTGCGCTGCCCGCTTCGTCCAGATGAGTCAGCCATAAAACACAACGGGTGGTCAAAAATACAACAAGCCAGCTTGTACAAAGAAGATACAGATACCGCAGGGGCGCGGATGAGAGAACTCTCATTATGGTCAATTCCTTTTGCTCGGTAAGAACCGAGTACTCCAAAGGCCTCGCTCAACTCATTGAGCGGACAGATTTTTTACGCGAACGCCTTACCCACCGTAGTTCACGATATGGAGATCAGCCATTTTTATATTTTGCGCAACACGTAAACGCGCCACATGGCATAGAGCGGAATAAAATCTGACTTGCTCTCGATTTCAAACCCGGCCTGTTCGAACTCTGCCTCAGCCACGGCGCGTGGTATGACAAATCTGTTCTGGTAGTCGCCCTGCTTGCCTTGAGCCTTTCGACGCTCCTCGTGACGATGGCGCCTCCAGGACTTGAAGTTGCCATCGACCCACATCGACAGGATCACTGTCTCACGGGTAACGCGGTGGAATTCTCGCAACATCGTCAAGCGATGGGCAGGCTCACCAATGTGGTGAATCAGGCGCATGCTGAAAATACAGTCGACGGCGTTATCCGGAAGATCAATGTCAAAGGCAGAGGTATGCAATGGCTTTACCCGACTGACGACGTTCGGGGACTGATGATCAATGGCGGTCTTGATCATGTCGGGCGAGTTATCCGCACTAATAATAATTCGATTGGGCTTTTCAGCCAGCAAAGGCCAAAAACGACCAGCACCACAGGGTAAATCCAGTACCAGCCCAGGATCGCCGGCCTTCTGCAGTGCGTCCCGTGCCATCTGTTCATCCCGGTAATGGGACAACTTGCGGGACACACCATCCTGGTGTTTCAGGAAATACTGTTTGGCGTGGTCTTCGTCGTACTTTTCGGAAAACTTGAGTTTTACAGGGTTGCTCATGGGGGATCTCCAATAGCTAGACCCACAGGCTAAGCATTACGGTGTCAGGGAGAGGTGAATGAGTTGTCAAAATGATGTAGAGGCCGTTGCTCACCTTTTTACGGCGAGCGGCCTGATATCCAGAACATGGGCCTGGCCTGACCCGGAAGCACCGACAATAGACAGCCGGCTAACTATTTGATACACGGAGTCGATGCGCTGGATTGTGAGCGTTTTAACAACGATTTCACCTCAAATTGAACTTTGTTCAGGTAACGTCATAATCTCGGCCAGCTTGGTCGGAATCTTTTGGCGATGACTGTTAGGGAGGTGTCGAGTGGAATCGGGAAAAACGAGATTTTTTGCCTGGAACCTGGGTTTGCCACTGGTAATCGGTCTGGCAATTTTTATGATTTTTGATCTCACCCCACTGGACGAAGTGATCAGCAACTGGCTGTACTATCCCGAATCCACGTTTCCATTTGCCCATGATCGCTTCTTCGAAAACCTCACTCACCGCTGGCCACGTGTTATCCCAGACTGGACCGGCGAAGCCGCGCTCATCGGCTCTGTACTCTCGTTCGTCTGGCCACTGATCAAGCCTGAGCGTGATGGGGGGTTGATACGCAGGCTGGAAGTGTTGCGTATCGCCCCGCTACTACGTTTCACTTCCCTACATCGGCGTGATTTTCTGTTCGTCGTTGTTGCCTTTGCAATCACGACCGGCATGATTCACTTTTTCAAGAGCCACACCAGTATCTACTGTCCAGTAGAAACCACGCTTTACGGCGGCATCCAGGAAAAGAAGGAATGGTTTGAGAACTTCAACCTGTTCCATGAAGCAGGTGCCGGCCGTTGCTGGCCCGGAGGGCATGCCTCTGGCGGCTTTACCATGCTCGCCCTGTACTTTGTGGCACGCCGTTATCGATGGCGGTATGCGAAAGCGACCCTGTATGCAGCGCTGGTACTGGGAGTGATTTACGGCACCACACGGATTTTTCAGGGCTGGCACTTCATGTCGCACACATTTTGGGCGGGGGTCATTGTCTGGCTCAGCACCCTGCTTACCGCGCTGGCCTTTTATGGGTGGCGACAATTGGCGCAACCTGTGTTCTGGAAGATCGCGAAGACCAAGCTATTGGGCGACAATGCGAGCGAGAATGTTTAGTCTCCATTGAAAGATGTGTCATGAGAATGGATCACTTGAGCAGACCCCGCGCGCATCCATTTCAAGTCGCCCTTGAGTCTCTAGGCTACCTAGCAGCGACTTGCAGTTATAAGAAAAGGATCACGTAATGCGTATTCTTGTTATAGAAGACCATAAAAATATTCTCGCTAACATTACCGAGTACTTCACGCTCAAAGGCTGTGAAGTGACTGGAGCCCTCGATGGGCTGAGCGGATTGCATCATGCGGTCACCGGTAATTACGACGCCATTATTCTGGACCTTATGTTGCCAGGCATGGATGGCATGCTTGTATGCAAAAACCTGCGAGAAAACACGAAGCATCAAACACCGATTCTAATGCTAACAGCACGTGATGAGTTGAGCGATCGCATATCAGGATTTAATGTTGGTGCCGATGACTACATCGTCAAACCTTTCGCACTTTCCGAGCTGCTTGCCCGGGTCGAAGCGGTTGCGCGGCGTTTCAGGGGCGTCAAAAAGCGCGTGCTGCAGATCCATGACTTGACCTACGATCTGGACTCCCTTGAAGTCAGTCGGGCCGGCTCATTGCTCAAACTTAACCCGACCAACATGGTTTTTCTTGAGTTGTTGATGCGCAGAAGTCCTGCTGTGGTGAAGCGCAAAGAGTTTGAACAGGCCATTTGGGGCGACAGCACCCCGGACTCCGATAGTTTGCGGACCAATATTTACCTGCTGCGCAAAATTATCGATAAGTCGTTTGATATTCCCTTGCTGCATACTGTTCACGGTATGGGATATAAGCTGCAAGGCCCTAGGGATGGTCTGAAGTAGCCATGTATTTCCCCGGCATACCACCTAGCGCAACTTTTAAACTCGCCAAATGATCAAAAAACAATCAATTCGACGAGTATTTCTTACGTTTTCGCCACCCGGACCCC
>NZ_VFES01000039.1 GCF_007858185.1 Pseudomonas grimontii | reverse complement strand
GTTTTGGCCAGTCTTCATTCAGTTTTTGCGTGGCGTCTGTCACTGCTAGTCACTTCCTATAGCGAGGCAGTTTTTACTATAGCTTTTGAGATATGGTTAGCGCATATGGGGCTTGCCCCCTCCCACATTTCCTGCATTTCCCACATTTGACCGAGTTGGCCTTGCTATTTCATACCGAGGCGCTTGGCCATCCGGCCGAGGTTGGCGCGGTCCAGGCCCAGTTCGCGGGCGGCGCTGGCCCAGTTGTGCTGGTGGCGCTCCAGGCAGGCGTTGATCACTTGGCGCTGGTAGTGCTCGGTGGCCTGGCGCAGGTCACCGGTGACGGCAAGGGCGGCTTCTGTCGGTGCTTCGATCACCGGCGTGCTGACGTCGGGCAAGTCCAGGTCCTGGGCACTCAAGCTCAGAATCTTCGGACGCTCGCGACAGTTACCCAGGGCTTTCAGCGCACTGCGGCCGATCAAATGTTCCAGCTCCCGCACATTGCCCGGCCAGTTATAGGCCAGCAGCGCCGCCTGGGCATCGCTGGTCAGGCGCAGGCTGCCCAGGCCCATGCGTGAGCGGTTCTGCTCCAGGAAGAAGCCGGCCAGCAGCAACACATCACGCCCGCGCTCGCGCAGTGCCGGCACTTGCAGCGGGTACACGCTCAGGCGGTGATAGAAGTCGGCGCGGTAGCGGCCGTTGCGCACTTCATCGGCGAGGTCGCGGTTGGTGGCGGCGATCAGGCGCACGTCGACCTGGTGTTCCTTGTCCGAGCCCAGGCGCTGCAACTGGCCGCTTTGCAGCACCCGCAGCAGCTTGGCCTGCACGCTCAGCGACAGCTCACCCACTTCATCCAGAAACAATGTGCCGCCATTTGCCAGTTCGAACTTGCCGCGACGCTCATTCAGCGCGCCCGTAAAGGCACCGCGCACATGGCCGAACAACTCGCTTTCCACCAGGGTTTCCGGCAGGGCGGCGCAATTGAGGCTGATCAGCGGTTTGTCCGCACGGGACGACGCCGCGTGAATGGCCTGGGCCACCAGTTCCTTGCCCACCCCGGTTTCGCCGGTGATCAGCACCGTGAGGTCGCTGCCACCCACCAATTTGATTTCCTCCACCAGGCGCTTGTGGGTTTTACTCTGGCCGATCATTTCCTTGTGCTGCTGGCCGCTGGCTTGGCGGTAGATCTCGGCGCGCTGGTGTTCGTCTTCGGCGCGCAACGCCAGGCGCTCGATACGTTCGGCTACGTTGACGGTGGCGGCGGCGAGGCTGGCAAAGGCTTGCAGGGCGTCCAGATCCACCCGTTCGAAGCGTTCGGTGTCCAGCGCGTCCAAGGTCAACAGGCCCCAGGGCTGGTCGTCGATAAACAGCGGGCAGCCCATGCAATCGTGGACTTCCAGATGGCCATGCAAGCCATCGACCAGGCCGTCGTAGGGGTCAGGCAATTCGCTGTCACTGTCAAAGCGTGTTGGCCCATGGCTGCTGAGCAGCACGGCGAAGCGCGGGTGTTCGCTGACCTTGAAGCGGCGGCCCAAGGTGTCAGGCCTCAAGCCGTCCACAGCCAAAGGCACCAACCACTCGCCGTCCAGACGCAGCAACGCAGCGGCATCGCAGGGCAGCAGCGCGCGCATGGCTTGCAACAGGCGGCGATAGCGCTCACCTTCGGGCAGTTCCCGTGACAGGTCGGCGACCAGCGGCAGCAGGGTAGTGAGCAGCGAATGTGCAGTCATAAAGACTCCTTGTAGTCCTTATGACTATAGATCGTAGGAAGTCATACTGACTACATATTATTCAACTCATTGAAATTCAAGGAATTATAAGTTGGCATGAATACTGAGTAACTAAGGGTAATCAGTAAAGAAGCCCAGGAGGCTCCCATGCTTAGTGCCCAAGACCGTGCCATCGTCAAATCCACCGTGCCCCTGCTGGAAAGCGGCGGCGAAGCGCTGATCACCCATTTCTACCGCATGATGCTCTCCGAGTACCCTGAGGTCCGCCCGCTGTTCAACCAGGCCCACCAGGCCAGCGGTGACCAGCCCCGCGCCCTGGCCAACGGCGTATTGATGTATGCGCGGCATATCGACCAGCTCGACCAACTGGGCGACCTCGTGGCGAAGATCATCAACAAGCACGTGGCCTTGCAGATCCTGCCGGAGCATTACCCGATTGTGGGCGCTTGCCTGCTGCGGGCGATTTCCGAGGTGCTGGGCAGCGAGATCGCCACCCCTGAAGTGATGAATGCCTGGGGCGCGGCTTACGGCCAACTGGCGGACATCCTGATTGGCGCGGAAGCGGCCATTTACGAAGAGAAGGCCCAGGCTCCGGGTGGCTGGCGCGGTGCGCGGGCGTTCACCGTGGTCAAGCGTGTAGAGGAGAGCACCGAGATCACCTCCTTCTATTTCGCCCCGGTGGATAACGGCCCGATCCTCTCTGCCGCGCCGGGCCAGTACATCGGCATGAAGCTGGTGCTCGACGGTGAGGAAGTACGCCGCAACTATTCACTGTCGGCACTGAGTGATGCGGGTGAGTACCGCATCAGCGTCAAGCGCGAGGCCGGAGGGCGGGTTTCCAACTACCTGCATGACCAGTTGCAGGTGGGTGCGACGATTGACCTGTTTCCGCCGTCGGGCGAGTTCACCCTGGCGGCCAGCGATAAGCCGCTGGTGCTGATCAGTGGCGGGGTAGGGATCACCCCGACCTTGCCGATGCTGGAGGCGGCACTGGCCACCGAGCGTCCGGTGCACTTTATCCACTGTGCGCGTAATGGCGGGGTGCATGCGTTCCGCGATTGGGTGGATGCACTGGCGGCCAAGCACCCGCAGGTCAAGCGGTTCTACTGCTATGCCGAGGACGACGGCGTGAGCCCGGCGGCGGATAAAATCGGCCTGCTGAGCCAGGAGCAACTGGCGGCGTGGTTGCCGGAGCAGCGTGACCTGGACGCGTACTTCCTCGGCCCTAAAGGTTTCATGGCGGCGATCAAGCGCCACCTCAAGGCCCTGGGCGTACCCGAGAAACAAAGCCGCTACGAATTCTTCGGCCCGGCTGCCGCGTTGGAGTAACCGCGTTTGGGGTAGTGGGAAGCTGCAAGCTGCAAGTAAAGGCTGGATCGAAGCCTTTACTTGAAGCTTGCAGCTTGCAGCCTGTCGCTATCCCCCAATTAATCCCCTGTTAACCCCTCTCTGTTTAAACCACTCTCTGTGTGTAAACTTGCGGCCATTGGCACAACCAAACAAAGGGATACGGGGATGAGTGACGAATTGCGTTTAGGCAGGGAGCGGCGCTTTCTGGTGTTGCTGGGCATCATCTGCCTGGCGCTGATCGGTGGGGCGTTGTACATGCAGGTGGTGTTGGGCGAGGCGCCGTGCCCGTTGTGCATCCTGCAACGCTACGCCTTGCTGTTGATTGCGATCTTCGCGTTCATCGGTGCAGCCATGCGCACCAAGGGCGCCATCACGCTGTTCGAGGGCCTGGTGGTCCTCAGCGCCCTCGGTGGGGTGGCTGCGGCCGGTCACCATGTGTACACCCAGTTCTTCCCGCAGGTCAGCTGCGGCGTCGATGTGCTGCAACCTATCGTCGACGAACTGCCCCTGGCCAAGGTCTTCCCACTGGGCTTCCAGGTCGACGGTTTCTGTAGCACCCCGTACCCGCCGGTGCTCGGCTTGTCCCTGGCGCAATGGGCGCTGGTGGCGTTCGTGCTGACGGTCATCCTGGTGCCCCTGGGTATCTATCGAAATCGCCAGCGCAAGGCCTGAACCCATCGGCAAAACGCCCCGGTCCTTCTTCAAGGAAGGCCGGGGCGTTTTGCATGTAGGGTTTTGTGAACAGAACGTGACGCCGGACAATTTTGGGCGCGCGCAATGTGCGACATGTTGTCACACGGAAGCCGCCGCAGGACGTTTCTGACCTGCCAAACCCGCGCTTAAATTTGCAAAAAACCTCCAAGATGTGCTGTCAGTTCGTGGGTTGGGCGACGCCGCGCACCTCACGCCGTACAAGCCTTTGAGTGATGTCCGAATGCCTTGTTTTATGGGGGGTTGCATAGGTTTTGCTGGCCCTTACGGGGTGTAAGGGCTGTGACGGTTTGCCCTATAACACGGCAATTTTTGTGGTTTTTGTTGAGAATCGAACGCGATAACATCGCGAACCATTGCAAAATTGGTGAAGGATTATTGCTGTAATCGATAAAAATTATTTCTTTATAAGACATGGTTTATACATCGCTAGCTAACTACAATCGCCCGCACTGAATGTCCGGTGCCGTTCAATATTTGAGCACTGGAGCGGTCGAGGGGCAGATGGACGGCTCTGTGCGACCCCAAGGTTCCGGCAGCCTTTCAACTATCCGCACCAAAGGGAATTGGTCTGTAACAAGGCCTTTAACCACGAAATCGAATAAGAACTCACCGCAGGCTCGTGAAGCGTACCTATATGACGTGACGGGCAGGCTCTTATTCAATCGAAGAGAAATGCCAACCCTTGGCAGGGTGAAGTGTTGGCGATCAAAACCCAACTGCATTGCGCAAGCTGCTTTAGAGGTCGTGAGATGAGTAAAAACAGGTACCCCCGATTACTAGGCTTTTTGCCGCTGCTTGGCATGATGTTAATGCTGGGAGGCTGCAAGTGGACCTTGATGGACCCAAAAGGACAGATCGGTCTGGATCAACGAAACCTGATCATCACTGCCACCCTGCTGATGCTGTTGGTCGTGGTGCCTGTGATCATCATGACCTTCGCCTTCGCCTGGAAATACCGCGCGTCGAACACCAGCGCGACCTACGCGCCGAAGTGGTCGCACTCCACCAAGATTGAAATCGCGGTGTGGCTGGTTCCGATCCTCATCATCATCGCCCTGGGTTACATCACCTATAAGTCGACCCACGAGCTGGACCCGTACCGTCCGCTGGAGTCCGATGTCAAGCCGATCAACATCGAAGTGGTCGCGCTGGACTGGAAGTGGCTGTTCATCTACCCGGACCTGGGTATCGCCACGGTTAACCAGATTCGCTTCCCTGAGAACACCCCGCTTAACTTCCGGATCACCTCCGACGCTGTGATGAACTCGTTCTTCATCCCAGCCCTGGGCGGTCAGATCTACGCGATGGCAGGCATGCAGACCCGACTGCACCTGATCGCCAACGAAAAAGCTGAAATGGAAGGCATCTCCGCGAACTACAGCGGCGCTGGCTTCACCGGCATGAAATTCAAAGCGATCTCGACGAGCCAGGAAGATTTCAACGCCTGGGTAGCCGAAGTCAAGGCCGCACCTAAACAGCTTGATCAAGCTGAATACGACGCCCTGACCAAACCAAGCCAGAACAACCCTGTCGCCCTGTACTCCACGTATGAGCCGAACCTGTTTCAGAAAATCGTCGACAAGTACGAAGGTATGAAGCCAGGCAAGCCGGTCAAGCACGAGAAGAAAGAAGTGGCCGCGGTTGAAGGTTCTGACACGGGCTCGCATTCAACTGCTGGGGCAGAGGAGTAAACGATGTTTGGTAAATTAAGTTGGGATGCGGTCCCGTTCCACGAGCCGATTGTGATGATTACCATCGCCATGATCGCGCTGGGTGGTCTGGCACTGTTTGCAGCAATCACTTATTTCAAGAAGTGGACCTACCTGTGGACCGAGTGGCTGACGTCGGTCGACCACAAGAAAATCGGCGTGATGTACATCATCGTTGCCATGGTCATGCTGCTGCGCGGTTTTGCCGACGCCATCATGATGCGTACCCAGTTGGCCATGGCCACCGAGGGTTCGCCGGGCTACCTGCCGCCTGAGCACTATGACCAGATCTTCACCGCCCACGGTGTGATCATGATCATCTTCATGGCGATGCCTTTCTTCACCGGCCTGATGAACCTTGCAGTGCCGCTGCAGATCGGTGCGCGTGACGTTGCCTACCCGTTCCTGAACTCCCTGAGCTTCTGGCTGCTGGTTTCCGGTGTTGTGCTGATCAACGTGTCCCTGGGTGTCGGCGAGTTCGCCAAGACCGGTTGGGTTGCGTATCCGCCATTGTCGGGTATCCAGTACAGCCCTGGCGTGGGTGTGGACTACTACATCTGGGCGCTACAGTTATCAGGGCTCGGGACGACGCTGACGGGGGTCAACTTCCTGGCCACCGTCCTGAAAATGCGCGCCCCTGGCATGAAACTGATGGACATGCCGATCTTCACCTGGACCTGCACCTGGGCAAACGTGCTGATCGTGGCTTCGTTCCCGATCCTGGCCGCTACCATGGCGCTGCTGTCGCTTGACCGTTACCTGGATTTCCACATTTTCACCAATGAACTTGGTGGCAATCCAATGATGTACGTGAACCTGTTCTGGGCATGGGGTCACCCTGAGGTGTACATCCTGATCCTGCCAGCGTTCGGTATCTTCTCCGAAGTGATCTCGACCTTTACCGGCAAGCGCCTGTTCGGTCACCACTCGATGGTCTACGCCTCCGGCGCGATCTCGGTACTGGGCTTCATGGTTTGGCTGCACCACTTCTTCACCATGGGTTCGGGGGCGAGCGTCAACGCCTTCTTCGGCCTGGCGACGATGCTGATTTCCATCCCGACGGGGGTGAAGCTATTCAACTGGCTGTTCACCATCTACCACGGCCGTCTGCGCATCACCAGCCAGGTTCTGTGGACCCTGGGCTTCATGGTGACCTTCGCCATCGGCGGCATGACCGGCGTACTGCTGGCCATCCCGGGTGCTGACTTCGTCCTGCACAACAGCCTGTTCGTGATCGCGCACTTCCACAACGTAATCATCGGTGGTGCTGTATTCGGCTACATCGCTGGTTTCAGCTTCTACTTCCCGAAAGCGTTCGGCTTCAAGCTGCACGAAGGTTGGGGCAAGGCTGCGTTCTGGTTCTGGATCTCGGGCTTCTTCGTCGCGTTCATGCCGCTCTATGCACTGGGCTTCATGGGCATGACCCGTCGTCTGAACGCCACCACCAACCCTGAGTGGGTGCCGTACCTGTACGTCGCCATGTTCGGTGCGGTGATGATCGCTGTCGGCATCGCCTGCCAGTTGATCCAGCTGTACGTGAGTATCCGTGACCGTAAGCAGAACGCTTGCGAGTCGGGTGACCCATGGAATGGCCACACCCTGGAATGGTCGACTTCTTCGCCACCGCCGTTCTACAACTTCGCTGTGATCCCTACTGCGAACACCATCGATGCGTTCACCGAAGCCAAGGAAGACGGTACTGCGTACCAGCGACCTAAGCACTACGAACCGATCCACATGCCAAGCAACACCGCCACCGGCGTGGTGATGGGTGCGCTGTTGACCGTGTTCGGTTTCGCGATGATCTGGCACATCTGGTGGCTGGCAATCGTGAGCCTGGTGGGCACCATCGGCTACTTCATTGTCCACGCTGCACGTGATGATCAAGGCTACATGGTGCCGGTCGAAACGATCGAGCGCATCGAAGCCGAGCAGCACGCTCGCCTGGTCGCCGAGAAGAAAATCCCGGCCAACCGTGTAGAAACCTCGTTGGAACAGGCTTAAACCATGTCGAACTTAGTGACCAATGCTGGACACGCCCATGTCGATGACCATGGGCACGATGACCATCACCACGACTCGGGGCCGATGACCGTTTTCGGTTTCTGGCTCTACCTGATGACCGACTGCATCTTGTTTGCGTCGATCTTCGCGGTGTACGCGGTACTGGTAAACAACGTAGCGGGTGGCCCATCGGGCCACGACATCTTCGAACTGCCTTACGTGCTCGGCGAAACCGCCTTGCTGTTGTTCAGTTCGATCACCTACGGCTTCGCCATGTTGGCCTTCTACAAGGGCAACAAGAAAGGCGTACTGAGCTGGCTGGGCCTGACTTTCCTGTTCGGCCTGGGCTTCATCGGCATGGAGATCAACGAGTTCCACCTGCTGATCTCCGAAGGCTACGGCCCGCACCGTTCCGGCTTCCTGTCGGCGTTCTTCACGCTGGTAGGCACTCACGGTCTGCACGTAACTGCCGGCCTGCTGTGGATGGCGGTGATGATGTATCAGGTCAATAAGCACGGCCTGACCAACACCAACAAGACTCGCCTGAGCTGCCTGAGCCTGTTCTGGCACTTCCTGGACGTGGTCTGGATCTGCGTCTTCACCGTTGTTTACCTGATGGGGACTCTGTAATGGCTAATGCACACTCCCATGACCATGACAGCCATGATGCAAGCCACGGCAGCGTTAAGTCTTACGCTATCGGCTTCATCCTGTCGGTAATCCTGACGCTCATCCCGTTCGGTCTGGTGATGTACCCGACCCTGCCGAAATCGATCACCTTGATGATCGTGCTGGCGTTCGCGGTGATTCAGGTTCTGGTTCACCTGGTGTACTTCCTGCACCTGGATCGTTCTAAAGAGCAGCGCGATAACGTGATTGCGTTCGTGTTCGCAGGCCTGGTAATCCTGCTGCTGGTTGGTCTGTCGATATGGATCATGTTCAGCATCCATACGTTCATGATGGCGAAGTGAGGTAAGACCCGATGTCGCTTAAGCACTTTATCCAAATCACCAAACCGGGGATCATTTTCGGTAACGTGCTTTCTGTGGCGGGCGGTTTCTTCCTGGCCTCCAAGGGACATGTCGATCTGGCCATCTTCCTGGCTGCGATGATCGGCACATCCCTGGTGGTAGCTTCCGGTTGTGTCTTCAACAACTGCATCGACCGTGACATCGATATCAAGATGGAGCGCACCAAGAATCGCGTGCTGGTCCAGGGCCTTATCTCCCTGAAACTGGCGCTGATCTTCGCGACCGTCCTGGGTGTTGCCGGTGTGGCCCTGTTGTACCAGGTGGCCAACCCGTTGGCGGCGCTGTTTGCCGTGATCGGTTTTGTCATCTACGTCGGTCTCTACAGCCTGTACCTCAAGCGCAAGTCGGTTCACGGCACGCTGGTGGGCAGTCTGTCGGGGGCGATGCCGCCGGTGATTGGTTATGTGGCTGTGACCAATAGCTTCGACATGGCTGCGCTGGTGCTGCTGGTGATGTTCAGCCTGTGGCAGATGCCGCATTCCTACGCCATCGCGATCTTCCGCTTCAACGACTACCTGGCTGCTTCGATTCCGGTCCTGCCGGTCAAGCGTGGCATCCAGGTCGCCAAGAAACACATCCTGCTCTACATCCTGGCCTTCCTCGTGGCGACCTTGATGTTGACCTTCAGTGGCTACGCCGGCATGAGCTACCTTGCCGTCGCCGCCGCCATGGGCATGTACTGGTTGTACATGGCCTGGACCGGCTACAAGGCGGTGGACGACACCGTCTGGGCGCGCAAGCTGTTCGTGTTCTCGATCTTCACCATCACCGCGCTCAGCGTGATGATGTCCCTGGATTTCCAAGTGCCGAAAGAGCTGTTGCTGACCTACGCACACTGAGTGTCCGAAGAGTAAAAAGGCCCCGCCTTCGAAAGAAGCGCGGGGTTTTTTATTGAGTGACCTTTAAACTATGCCCAAACCCTTACCCCGGCAGGAAGCAAAGTGATGAGTAAAAAAGCCGTTATGGTGTTCAGTGGCGGTCAGGATTCGACGACGTGCCTGATCCAGGCGCTGCCGCTGTATGACGAAGTGCACTGCATCACCTTCGATTACGGTCAGCGCCATGTGGCGGAAATCGAAGTCGCCCAGCAGCTTGCCAGGCAACTGGGGGCCACCGTTCACAAAGTGATGGACGTGTCCCTGCTCAACGAGCTGGCGATCAGCAGCCTGACCCGCGACAACATTCCAGTGCCGACCTTGAACAGCTCCGGGGAAAGCCTGCCGAGCACCTTCGTGCCGGGCCGCAACATTCTGTTTTTGACCCTGGCGGCGATCTACGCGTATCAGGTCAAGGCCGAGGCGGTCATCACCGGCGTGTGTGAAACCGACTTCTCCGGCTACCCTGATTGCCGCGATGAGTTCGTCAAAGCCTTGAACCAGGCCCTCAAGCTGGGCATGGAGTACGACGTACGCCTGCAAACCCCGTTGATGTGGCTGAACAAGGCTGAGACCTGGGCACTGGCGGACTACCACCAGCAACTGGACCTGGTCCGCGAGCAGACACTGACCTGCTACAACGGCATTATCGGCACCGGCTGCGGCGAGTGTGATGCGTGCAACCTGCGCGCACGCGGCTTGAATGACTACCTGCAGGACAAGACAGCGGTCATGCTCAGCCTGAAGCACAAATTGCAGCTGAACTAACCTCGGTACGCAGATCAGGTAGCGCTTGAACAACGAGCGCGTAGTGGGAACACTGAAACCCCTGACCACAAAAAAAGCCCCGTCTTCGCAAGTCGTACGGGGCTTTTTCATGGCGGCGCGGTTAAATCATTCGTCCCTTGTCTCGTCATACCCTTCTATACGAGCTGTGCGAATCCATCACCCGCCTACAAGGAGTAGTCACCATGGTCAGTGTTAGTCGTCGATCCCTTCTCGCCTTCGGCGCCGCCCTGCCTTTGCTCGGGCGCCTGGATTGGGCGGTCGCCGCACCCGCGCCGACCAAGACTGACAAGGTACTGCTCAACTACAACGAAAGCCCCTATGGGCCTTCGACGGCGGCCCGCGAAGCGATGCAGGGCGGCATCGCGACAGCCGGGCGGTATCCGTACAAACACATGTACGCCTTGGCCGGCTTGTTTGCCCAGCAGCACGGGATTGCCGAAGAGCAGGTGGCGGTGTTCGCCGGTTCCATGGCTGCGCTGCGCTACGCGGTGCTGGCGTTCACCAGTGAAACCCGCGGCCTGGTGATGGCCACGCCGTCCTACGAAGTCCCCCGCCAGGCGGCCGAATCACGCAAGGCGCCGGTGCGTGAAGTGGACCTCAATGCCGAGCATGCCCACGACGTCCCGGCGATGCTCGCTGCCGACCCCCAGGCCGGTGTGCTCTACCTGTGTAACCCCAACAACCCCACGGGCACCCTGACCCCAACCGACGCCATCCGTCAGGCGCTGGCGAACAAACCCAAAGGCAGCGTGCTGGTGGTGGACGAGGCCTACATCGACTTCGCCGACACCCCAAGCGTGGTGAGCTGGGTCAAGGATCACGACGACCTCTTGGTGTTGCGCACCTTCTCGAAAATCTACGGCATGGCCGGCGCCCGCCTGGGCCTGGCGATCGGCCACCCGGCGCTGCTGGAACGGCTGGCGGTGTTCGGCGGTGAAAATGTGCCGGCAGGTTCTTCTTTGCTCGGCGGCCTCGCCAGCCTGGAAGATGTGAAGCTGCTGCCACAACGCAAGGCGCTCAATGCCCAGTTGCGCGATGAAACGATCGCCTGGCTCAAGGGCCGTGGCTTCACCTGCACGGTCTCCCAGGCCAACTGTTTCATGATCGACGTGAAGCAACCGGCCGAGCAGGTCATCGACAAGCTTGCCGCTCAGGGGGTGTTCATCGGGCGGGTGTGGAAAAACTGGCCGCAGTGGGTACGCGTGACGGTGGGGAACAAGCGGGAGATGGAACGGTTTCGCGAAGTGTTTGCGGCGACGGTCTAGCGCCGATGTGGGAGGGGCTTGCTCCCACATTCAGTTCGGTGGTGTTACTGCTGCGCGATGCTGTAACCCTCAAACGCCGTCTGCTGTTGCAGCGCAGTAATCACGCTCTTGCGGCTCAGCGGCTGCTCGACGCCGGCGTTATCCACAAAGCTTTCAACCTCAAGCTCGGCTTCATCGCCTTCACCCACAAAGTTGAAACCCAGGAACTCAAACGCCTCACGGTCGACGTTCAACCGCGAGCGTGGCGTGCGCAGCGGCAGGGTGACGCTGATGCCGTCCTTGCTGATCACAAACACTTCGGCTTCTTTTTTGGGGCGAGCAGCCTTGCCTTTGCCGGCGCTTGGGTTGCTGATGGCCTGGTGAGACTGGTTCAACACTTTGAGGGCCAGCCCGTAGACCAGCTCCTGAAACTGCGGATCATCCTTGAAGCTCGACAGGATGCGGCTGATGGAGAACTTGCTGCTCAGGTCTTCGAGGGCGATGTTGTCAGCGGCTTCGGCGTCCTTGAGCTGCTTGAGCTGGCCCATCAGGGCGTAGGCCTTGTCGTCGTCGAAGGCGTCGTGGGCCTGGCGGATGGCGACGCGCAGTTCGCGGATCTGGTCGCTTTCCTTGGAGGTGTGAAAGGCGTCCAGCACCATCTCGCTGATGATCTTGGCGGCTGGCACATGCTGTGAAAGATTGATGGCGTTTTCGTATTCAGCCTTGGCGTGCAAGGCGACTACGGATTCTTCGGCGGATTGTTCGGTGTAAGAATCGGACATTGAAATTTCACTACTTCAGTAAACGGGAGACAAAAAAGCGTCGCGCATTTTCAGCGGGGAGGGAGGTCAGGTCAAGGCAGCACAATGCCCTTATCGCGGAGCAAGGCTGCCGACCGGCGGATGCGGGGGGTTAAACCAACTGCTGGAGGCACGCCTGGAGAATATCCAGTCCTTCTTCCAGCACCGCAGGCTCAATGGTCAACGGTGCCAGCAGCCGAATGATATGCCGCGACTTACCACTGGGCATCAGCAGCAACCCGGCATCCCGCGCCAGGCTCAGCAATTGGGTCAGTTGCTGTGGGGCGGGCGTGCCGTCGGGGCTGGTCAGTTCGATGCCGCGCATGGCACCGACGCCGGTCAGGCGGCCCAGGTACGGCGACAGGTGCTGCGAACGCCAGGCTTCATAGCGGCCTACGATCGCTTCTTCGTGCTGCGAGCCCCAGGCCTGCAAATGCTCATCGGTCATTGCATCGAGGGTGGCCAGCGCCGCTGCGCAGGCGATGGGGTTGCCGGAATACGTGCCGCCCAACCCGCCTTTGGGCAGGTTGTCCATCAATGCCTTGCGCCCGACCACCGCACCCAGCGGCACGCCGCCGGCGATGCTTTTGCCCAGCAGGATCAAATCCGGTTCGATGCCCAGGCGTGAGAAGGCGAAACGCTGGCCGGTGCGACCGAAGCCGGATTGGATTTCGTCGGCAATCAGCAGAATGTTTTTCTCATCGCACAAGCGTCGCAACGCCTGGGCGAACTCGATATCCAAGGCGAGGAAACCTGCTTCGCCCTGCACCGGCTCGATGATGAAACAGGCGACGTCATTGACGTCGATTTCCACGCTGAACAAGCGGTCCATGGCTTTGAGCGCTTCAGCGCAGCTCACGCCGTTATCGGCGCTGGGGTAGGGCAGGTGATACACCGGGCCGGGCAGTACGCCGACCTTTTGTTTGTAGGGCGCCACCTTGCCATTGAGATTGAGGGTGGCCAGGGTGCGGCCGTGGAAGGCACCGTCAAACGCGATCACCGCCGTGCGGCCGGTGGCGCCGCGGACGATCTTCAAGGCGTTTTCTGCAGCTTCTGCGCCGCTGTTGGTGAGCATGCCGCTGACGGGGTAGTCCACCGGGATAAACCTGGTCAGGCGGTCCATCAGTTCGATGTAGGGCGTGTGGGGCGCGGCGTTGAACGCATAGTGGGTCAACTTCGTCGCCTGTTCACGAATCGCCGCCACCACGCCCGGGTGGCAATGGCCAAGGTTGAGCACGCCGATCCCGCCGACAAAATCGATATAGCGTTTGCCCGTGGCGTCCCAGACCTCGGCGTTCCTGCCATGGCTGAGGCTGATGGGGTGAACGATGGAAATCGACTGGCTGATGGTTTCGCGGCTCATGAATCTCGGACTCGGCAGTGGCGGGCGTGTTTTTATCTAAGCCGTGGGCCAGGCCCTGCCGCAAACGAAATAAAGTCGCCGGGTCATTCCAAATCGGAAGGAGCTGTTGCCAAAAGGTCGTTTGTGGCAACGCGGCAAACCCGTCGATACTCCCCCGGCAGCATCAGAAACAGGCGCGGGCTGTGTGGCGCCGAATAACAAGAAACGACAGGGAGAGCCTCGCATGAACCGATTCAAAATGACCTTGGCCATGATCAGTGCCGCCGCCACCTTTGGCCTGGCCGGCAGCGCGCACGCCGGTTCGACCCTCGACGCAATCCAGAAGAAAGGTTTTATCCAGTGTGGGGTCAGCGACGGGTTGCCCGGTTTTGGCGTGCCTGACAGCCAGGGCAAGATGACCGGCATCGATGTGGACGTGTGCCATGCCGTTGCGGCCGCCGTATTCGGTGATGCATCCAAAGTGAAATTCACCCAATTGACTGCCAAGGAGCGTTTCACCGCCCTGCAGTCCGGCGAAATCGATGTGATTTCGCGCAACACCACCTGGACCAGCTCCCGCGACTCGGGCATGGGCCTGGTGTTCACGGGCGTGACCTACTATGACGGCATCGGTTTTCTGGTGAACAGCAAGCTGGGAGTCACGGCCGCCAGGCAATTGGACGGCGCAACCGTGTGTATCCAGGCCGGCACCACCACCGAACTCAACGTTTCCGACTATTTCCGTACCCATGGCATGAAGTTCACGCCGATCACCTTCGACACCGCCGACGAAAGCGCCAAGGGCCTTGAAGCCGGGCGTTGCGATGTGCTCACCACTGACCAGTCGGGGCTGTATGCCCAACGGATCAAGATGGCCCACCCGGATGAGTTTGTGGTATTGCCGGAAGTGATTTCCAAGGAGCCGCTGGGGCCGCTGGTGCGCAAGGGCGATGACGAGTGGTTCAGCATCGTCAAGTGGACCCTGTTTGCGATGCTCAACGCCGAGGAAATGGGCATCACCTCGCAGAACGTCGAAGAGCAGGCCAAGACCACGAAAAATCCGGATGTTGCGCGACTGCTGGGCGCCGATGGCGAGTACGGCAAGGACCTGAAGCTGCGCAAGGATTGGGTGGTGCAGATCGTCAAGCAGGTGGGCAACTACGGTGAGGTGTTCGAACGCAACATCGGCCAGGGCAGCGTGTTGAAGATCAAGCGCGGCCTCAATGCCCTGTGGAACAACGGCGGCATCCAGTACGCGCCGCCGGTGCGCTGACAGGCTTGGCTTACGCTGACACCCCATCTTTCCCCGCCGCCTTGGCGCGATATAACGCCTGATCGGCACGCGCCATCAGGGCGGCAGGGGATTCATCCATACGGCGCTCGGCCACCCCCAGGCTCAGGGTAACGGGCAGGTCATCGCGCAGCGGCATCTTGCGCATCGTTTGGCAGATGTTCTCGGCCAATTGCGTAGCGGTTTCCAGCGAGCTCTTGGGCAGGACCACCATGAACTCATCGCCGCCCCACCGGGCCAGCAGGTCGCCTGGGCGAAGGCAACTTTCCAGGCATTCCACGACCTGCACCAGGGTCTGGTCGCCCACGCCGTGACCGTGTCGGTCATTGATCGGCTTGAAGTCATCGATATCCATCGCGATCAATGCCAGCGGCAGGCGAAAACGCTGGGCCCGGTCGCACTCTTCCAGCAGGGCTTTTTCCAGGCGATAGCGGTTGGCTACGAGGGTCAGGGCATCCCGTTCGGCCAGGGAGCGGTTTTCGTCCAGTTGCAATTGCAACTGCTGGTTGACCCGTGACAACTCGCGCGTGCGCTCGGCCACCAGCGCCTCAAGGGATTGGTTGCGCCGCTCCAGCTGTTCGACGGAGCACTTGCGTGTATGAATATCGCGATGGGCGCCCACCATCCGCGCCACCGAGCCGTCGGCGTTACGTGCAATCACGTAGCCCCGGTCTTCGATCCACAGGTAGCTGCCATCTTTTTTGCGGCAACGGTATTCGACTTGATAATGGGGGGCGCGACGGTTGATGTAGTCATCAAACAGCGTCATCACTTGGGGGTAGTCTTCCGGGTGGATGACGGTCTCCCAGGTGAACACGCTGTTTTCCAGGGAGTGGCGGGGGTAGCCGAGCATTTCGTACCAGCCTGGGTTGCGGTAGACGAACCCGGTATTGGCGTTCCAGTCCCAGATTCCGTCGCTGACCAGCTCCAGCACGGTATGCAGCATGTCGGCGTTGAGGTGAGAGAAATCACTCTTCAGTGTGCTGTCGCCGGAGGTATCGTCCATCTACGCGCTCCTTGCCCGGGCCGGCATTCAGTGCCAGCCCTGTTGACGCCGATACTCCGTGGCTGGAGCTACTGTACAACGGGGCTTGTGCGCTTTGAATAGGGCGGATGGCCGGCCATAGAAAGGTGGCAATAGGCTATTTCTTCGGCGCCGTCATCCTCGTACGCGCTTTCCCATCGGCGTTGTGTTGGTAAATCGCTTCCGGCTGGCCGTGTTCATTGAAAAACACCTGGCCAATTCCCGCCGAATTCCACAACCGCTCACCCGCTTCGGCATGCTCCGGAATATGCGGTATCACTTGCATGGTGCGGCGGCGAGTAAACCAGTTGAGGGGCGAACGCGGCGAGTACAGCCAGCGGTTGAGGCGGTCGAACCATTCCAGCAATCGCGGTGGGAATTCGTTCTTGATGCCGCTGCTGGTGATCTGCCAGATCCTGGGCCCGGCGTTGCGATGGCGGATCAGCACTTCATAGACGAACGAGTAGTGCACATCGCCTGAGAGGACCACGTAGTTACCGGGTGTGCGCGAGTGGCGAAAGATGTTGAGGATCACCTGGGCCGCGCCGCGATGGGCCATCCAGTTTTCCGCGTCCACCAGCAAAGGGTGGCCGCACCAACTGAAGATTTTCTGCACGGTCTCGATCAGCTTGACGCCAAAGATCGGCGCGGGGGAGACGATGATGGCCGAGGGGTGGTCGAGCAGTTCCTGTTGCAGTTCGCTCAAGGCTTCCCAGTCCAGCAGGCCGGACGGTTGCTTGAGGGTGAACTCGCTGCGCCAGCGCCGGGTACGGGTGTCGAGCACCACCAGGGCGGGCGTGGTGGGCAGTACGTAATGCCATTGCTGAAATTTCAGCAGCGCTTCGAGCAGTTCATCCTGCGCGCTCGCGTCGAGGTGATCGGCCTGGGCCTGGGCAGTGAGCGTCCGGGTTTGGCTCACCAGCTCATCAAAGGCGTCCGGGTTATTACCCCAGCCTTGGCACAGCAGGTACGCCAGCAGGGCGTTACCGATGATGCGTTTGGAGAAGGGATGGCCGTAGGCGGTTTCTTCCCATTGAGCGCTGAGGTTCCAGTCGTCGGTGATGTCGTGATCGTCAAAAATCATCAACGTGGACAGATGGGCGAAGACCCGCGCAACGCCTGGCAGGCCTTTGCAGAAGAGGTCGATCTGCACCTGTTCGCGGTGATAGCGCTGTTGTTCGTCGGTACTCAACACCGGTGGTTGCGGGTTGATAAGGCCCCAGGGTGTCGGTGACCAGACCAGCAGGTACATCGCCATCACTTCGGCGAAGGTCACCAAATGGTTGTCGGCGGTGCTGCTGGTGAAAATCGGCTTTTTCACACCACCAAAAAATCGCTCGCGCAGGGTTTCGTTGCTGTCCAGCGCGGGCAGCAGGTCGGCGCGATGGTAATAGCTGGCGCGATGCCCGTAGAGGCTGGCGCTGTCGTCCACGACTGCGCCTTCCAGGTATTCATCGAACAGGCCCAAGCGTGCGATCAGCGCATGGATCGCCCGCAGCATGGGCCCGGCGACATCGTCTGCATACACCTGATCACCGCTCATCATCAGCAGCGCCGGGCGTTGGGCGGGTGTGTGTGCTTCCGCCAGCAGGCGGTCGACACACAGCAAGCCTTCGCCTGCCGGGTGATGCGGTTTGCGGCAGGAGCCATGCACCAACTGATGGATGCGGCTATGCAGGACAAAGCTCGGGCAGTGGGCGTTGGCATACACCAGGTGCGGCGCCCATTCGGCGATGCCCGTGTCGTCGATCAGCAGGTCATAGCCGATGACCACGTCCTGGGGCAGGGCGTCGTCCAGCGGCACGTCGATCAAATGAATAAAGGCGTGGCGGCCTACCGGGACGATTTCGCATTGGCCCCGATTCAGCGGGATATCGCGGTTCTGCCCGGGGATGTGCAGTCTCAGGGTCAGCGCCAGTGCCTGGCTGCCTACCAGCCACAGTACCAGGCGCCGGGGCTCCAGGCGGCGCAGCAACGGACCGGCCAGGACGGTGGGCAAAGTATCGAGGGGTGACATGCAGGCAGGGACTCCTGGCTCTATAAAAAACAGCGAGGTTAGCGCACTGAATGTCAGTGTTTTGTTAACACCTAACAAAGGGCAGCCCGATTGGGCTGCCCTTTGTTAGGTGTTAAAGCAGGGTTCCTCCAAGGCTATCCAGCGTGCTCTGATTCTTGCGCCCATCGCTGGCCGCCGGGCCGCCAAATTCGATGGTGGACGACTGCTTCCGATTCGGTTCGACGTCGCTCTTCTGGCGCTGGTGCAGCTCGGATTGTTGCAGCACATTCACTGCGTTATCGTTATTCATCGTGCGATGGATGGAACCAAACATAGAGAATTCCTTCTGTGAGCTAGAAACTTCACCGTGAATAGTGAAGCGCAGTCAAACCTACAGAGAGGCAAGGGGTTGAACTATAAACGCCTCGCTGCAAATGATGACGGCGGTGTGTATTCCCCCTCAAAAATCATCACCGCTGCCTTTGGCACACTCATCAGCTTCAGGCGAGGTCATGCCGTGCCTGCCTTCGAGCACAAAAGCCGCTCGGTTTTGCGCGACTACGTTACGTAATGCGCTGTAGTAATCCGGCAGCTTTTGCAGGCTGTCGGTGAGTGGCCCGCCTGCGCCTGCGCGGTGAATTAATCGAAGATGCCGACCAGCAACGCCATCCACTACGGGCGCTCAGGTATATGAGTCCTCAATCACCTTCGGCACCGTAAACCGGAACTCGCTGCCACGGCCCACTTCACTCTCGGCCACGATCTTGCCGCCATGGGCCTGGACAATCCCCTGGGTGATATACAGCCCCAGGCCACTGCCGGTGGGGTTGTTTTCGGCCTGGGTCCAATAACGATCAAACACATGCGGCAGTTGGTCAGGCGCAATACCTTCGCCGGAGTCACGCACCGAAAACACGATATCTTCACCATTGCTCATCGCACTGATGCCGATATTGCCCTGGCGCGGGGTGAACTTGATGGCGTTGCCGATCAGGTTCGACAGCACCTGGAACAGCCGCTCCGGGTCGCCGTTTATCTGCAGGCCAGGCTCGGCGTTGAACGACAGGTCGATGCCTTTTTCCATCGCCAGCGGCGAGAGCAGGGCATAGGCTTCTTCGAACATTTGGCTGACGTCCAATGCCACTGGTCTCACTACATAGCGCCCGGCCTCGATCTTGGAGGTGTCGAGCAGATCTTCCAGTAACACGTTCATGCGCCCGGCGGCCTGTTGCATGGTGTCGATGGCCGAGGAAATTCGCCGCGAGGTGTGTGGGCCGTCGGAGCTGAAGGCTTTTTGCATCATGCCGCACAACATCGAGATGACGGTCATCGGGTTGCGCAGGTCGTGGGATACCACCGCTACCAGTTCATCGCGGGCGCGCACGGCCTGTTGCTCGCGCAGCACCTGGCGGGCCAGGTCGTTTTCCAGGGCCGAGCGGCGCAGGTCGTTGGCGGCAAAGCGGTCGCCATGGCTCCACTTGGTGGAGATACCGGCCATTTCCACTTTCCAGATTTCAAACGAGGTGCGTGGGCGCAGGCGCAGGCCGGCCTCGGAGTTTTCCAGGGCCAGCGGTTTGTTCGGGTCGCCGCTCCAATTGATGTTCTCTTTCACTTCCGGGCGGAACCACAGCACACCGTTATCCACAGGCTTTGGCAGGCTCATCGCCAATACCCCACTGGCCACCTGTTGGAACTCGGCGGCCGGCGGGTAGACCGACACCAGGTTATGGCTGGAAAACACCGACTCGCCGCGGTCTTGCAGCCACTTGTGCAATGCGCGGATCTGCGCTGGTTCCGGGCAGTTGCCGTAGCGGTGCAATTGTTTGTCTTCGATGATCGCCACGCCGCCGGACAAGGTCAGGTCCATCAGCAGCTGGCCTTGCTGGGCCAGTCCGTCGAACACGCTTGCTTGCGAGGCCTTCATCGCCTGATCAAGCTTGGCCAAGGCCTCGACTTTCTCTTCACGCTGGCGGCTCAGGTCCAGGGCTTCCATGGCGCTGATCTGCAATGACAGCACTTGGCCGATGGTCTGGCAGGCGATGCGCAATTCGTTGGGCACCAGCAGCGGTTCACGGTTGCCGCAGCTGATCAGGCCCCAGAGCTTGTCACCCTTCATCAGCGAGATGCTCATGGACGACAGCACGCCCATGTTTTGCATGTACTGGCAGTGAATCGGCGATACGCTGCGCAGGGTGGCGAAGCTCAAATCCAGCGGCTCGCCGGTGTCCGGGCGCAACTTGGGCAGCAGTGGCACCGGCTCGTAGGCAGCATTCGGAATAATGCGCAGCCAGTTGGTGCGATACAGCTCGCGGGCCTGCTCCGGGATGTCGGACGCAGGGAAGAACAGCCCGTTGAACAGCTCCATGGACGGTGCCGACGCTTCCGCGATCACCTGGCCGTGGCCTTCTTCTTCGAAGCGATAGATCAACACCCGGTCGTAACCGGTCATGGCCTGGATTTCAGTCACGCTGATTTCGTACAGCGCCTGCAGGGTTTTCGCAGCCTGCAACCGTTGCAGCATCTTGCCCAAGTCACTGGCGCGACCCTTCAGCGCCCGCGGTCGGAAGTCTTTGAGCCGCGGCTCGAACTCCAGCACCAGCACGTCCTGATGGCGGTGCAACAGGCCGTCGAACTCGGCGCCGTTGAACGTGACGTGCAACGGCGGCGCATCAAAAAAGCTATTGTGTTCAGCCATGGCCTGTACAGCCTGGGCGTGTTCGGCACCCACCAGCGTGTGCAGGGGCTGGCCCAGCAGCGACTCGGGGTCGCGGTTGAACAAGGTGGCAACGTTGGCACTGACTTGAATGATGTTCAGATCGGGTTCCGACAGCGTCAGCAGCACGCCGTGGGGTTGGATCGCCCCCGGAAAGCGGATGGGCTCGTCGGCACAGTTGGCAAGCAGCTCTTCAAAATCGTCGGGTTTCATAGCAGTACCTCCTGGCTGTCGAGCCATTGCTCAAAGCAGCTGAATGTCGAACGGGCCGCGTTCACCGCGCGCTCTTTGGCTGGCGCGTCCAGCGGCAGGCGGCCCAGATAGTCGAGAAAATCCTTCCAGCGCCGACCAGTCTCGGCACCGTACACATTGAGGAATGCACCGCCGTTATCGGCGTCCAGGTCCAGGCGCTGGGCCATTTCCCGACGTAATACCTGGCCGCCCAAGGTGGCGCCTTCCAATACATACAAGGCGCCGAGGCAGGCAGCGGGGGTGTCGAAAGAGGGCAGTTGTACACAGTGTGGCAAGGCATTGATCGCCGGGGCATCCAGGCCAAGGGCGTGAAGATCATCCAACAGGGTCGGCGTTTTCACACGCTGTGCCTGGTCAAAACCTTCAGGGATGAAGTTACAGCCGTACAGCGCCGCTTCCATTGGCCCATAAAACCCGTAATACGCCTGGATCAAGCGCTGGTACCAGACGGCATCCAGGTGCTCGGAAAAAAACGGCAGGCGTTTTTCCAAGGTCACATGCAATAGGCCAGTGCCTGCGCGCAACGCTTCCAGCAATGAGGGTGTACCACCTTCATGGGCCTGTGAATGCATTCAATGAGCTCGAACTGTGGGCCTTTCGGCCATGAATGACGCGCTGAAAAAGGCGACGATTCTACACAACACATAAGCATCAGCTGAACGCACAAGGCGAAAAGGCTGACCAGCGGATCAGAAAAGTCGCTCCCTGCTTAAATAAGTGACCATAAGGCCTGCTGCGAAGTTCGGTATAAATGATGTCGCGACGCTATCAATGCATGGACGATCCTTGCTGGGTCAATGCCGTTTGCACGCACTCAAGCAAATGCTCCGTGCTCCAGGGTTTGGGCAGGAACCGCACGGAGCCTCCCAATTGCTGCGCAAATCTGGCGTTGCCGGAGGTAAGCAGCACCGGCACCGACGGCCAGCGGTGCGCGACTACCCGGCTCAAGTCATAGCCGTTGAGCAACCCCGGCATCTGCACATCGCTGACAATCAGATCCACCGGATCGTCGCCCCGCTCCAGGTAAATCATCCCTTCATCGGCTGAAGGAAAAGATGTCACCGTCGCGCCGAAATCCTCCAGCACATCCACCATTAACGATCGAATGATCTCGTCGTCTTCCAATACCAAAATCGATGGCTGAGCCATGATCCTTACTCCACCATCAGGGTTCAGTAGGGTGGAGTGGAGCGGAGTTGGATAGGTTCGATTGGATGTGTATGGAGCGATGGGTGGTCAATTCGAGGGTCTAGGTTGCGCATTTGCGCGGTGGTACGGCACGATACCGGCGCTCTGCAATCAGGACGGGCCCGAACCCCGTGGCCCTCGCACAAGGTCGTCAACCGTGAACACTTGCGCTGCCCCCTTGATCGACCCGAACCTGGGCAACCGCATGATCAAAGTCGACCACGCCGGTGAGCATGGCGCGATCTGTATCTACAGCGGCCAGCTGTTTATGGCGCGGTTGTTTGCCCCCAGCATGGTGGGTGAGCTCCGTGAATTCCTCTCCCACGAGCGCCGCCACCGCGCGGTGTTCCAGGCCGAGTTGCAACGGCGAGGCTACCGACGCTGCCGCAGCTACTGGCTGTGCGGCCTTGGCGGGTTGGTGCTGGGCCTGCTTACCGGGGGATGCGGGCGCAAGGCTATCGTTGCCACCACCGTGGCCGTGGAAAGTGTGGTGCTCAAGCACCTGGCTCATCAACTTCACGCTTTACGCGACATAGACCCGCTGGCCGTGGCGGCCATTGCCTCCATCGTCGAGGAAGAACAGCACCACCACGACCACTCGGCTGCGCAGATCGATGTGCAGGATCCCTGGTTTCGTGCGCTGACGCCGGTGGTCACGGCGTGGACCGAAGCGGTGATCTGGATGGGCATGCGCTCCTGACAAACAGGCATAATCGCCGGCAACACCCGATGTGGAGTCCCCCATGAAGTACCTCTTACTGACCCTCGCGCTGAGCCTCAGCAATGCTTCGGCCTACGCCGCCGGTGATGCCGAGGCGGGCGGCAAACTCTTCAGCAAAACCTGCGGCGGTTGCCACAGCGTCGGCGAAGGCGCGCGCGGTGGCTTTGGCCCAGAGCTCAACGGCATCATCGGCCGACCCGCCGGCACCACCGCCGACTATCAATATTCGGACGCGATGAAAAACTCCGGCGTGGTCTGGACCCGCGACAAGCTCGCGGCCTACATCGAAGCGCCAAAAAAGGTCGTGAGTGGTACGCGCATGATTTTCTGGGGCATCAGCGACCCGGAAAAAATCGACAACATCCTGGCGTACCTTGAGACGTTCCAGCCCAAGTGATTACTCACGCACATTCCTGAACAGCATCAACCGCGCACTCTCATGCAGCCCACGGGTCAACGCCTGCAAACGCTGAAACTCCTCGGGGTGGTATGCACTCACATCGTCACGCGGGGTGAGCGACGCCAGGTCATGCAGGGTCGGTGAGCTACCGTCGTGCTGCATCTGCAGCAGGAAGTCCTGGGTCACGCCGCCGATGATCGGGAAGGTGCCTTCGCGCAATACCAGCGGCACCACACGTTCGCCTTCCGGCGCCGGTTGCTGGATGTCCCGGCCCATCGCGCCATTGCGAAACGGCACGCCCGCCATGCCGGCCACGGTGGGCAGCAGGTCGGCCAGGCCCACCGCCTCGTCGATCACCCGAGGCTCAAGGCCGGGGGCGTGGATGAGCAGCGGCACATTATTACTTTCCAGGCCCAACTGCTCGAAGGCTGGCGCCATGTGGGGGATCTGGCTGATACGGGTGTTGTGGTCGCCGAAGAACACAAAAATGCTGTTGTCGTAGTAGCCGCCGGCCTTGGCGATGTCCATCAACCGGCCGATGTTGTAGTCCAGCAGGCGCACGGCGTTGTACTGCTCGACACTGCGGGAGCCGGCGGCCTGGGCCTGTTCCAGTGTCACGTGGCTTACCTGGAAGCCATCGTTCTGCTTGGGGATGGTGAAGGGGCGATGGTTGCCGGAGGTTTGCAGATAGGCGAAGAACGGCTGGTCCTTGGGGACCGCGCTTAACAGCCCGTCAGCTTCCTTGAACAGGTCCAGGTCGGAAATACCCCACACATCCACCCGTGGCGATTGCCAGTTGCTCTCCTCGAACAATTGCACGTCGTCGATGCTCTGGCGGATCAGTGCATTGATATTCGCCCAGCCGGCGTTGCCGCCGATCATGTAGAACTTCTGGTAGCCCTCGAACGCATTGATCAACGTGTGCTGGCGCGTAATCAGCGGGTTGCGCGTGGCTGTTTCCTGGCGGGTGACGTCGGGTACGCCGGTGATGCTGGCCCACACGGTTTTCGCCGTGCCGGTGACGGGGACGTAGAAGTGTTTGAAGAACCAGCTTTGCGTGGCCAGTTTGTCCAGGTTCGGCGTGGGGTTGAGCGGGTTGCCATAGGCACCCACGGCGCTGGTGCCGAGGGATTCGAGCATCACGAAAATCACATTGGGTGGGCGCTCGCCGGCCAGTCGATAGGGCTGCACGCCTTGTTCGCGGGTGAAGTTCAGTGATTGGGCATCGGGCTGGGCCACGCCCAGGTACTGGGCGACGTGCGGGTAATACTTGCGGACCTGGGCTTCATCGAACTGCGATTGGCCGACCTTGAGCGTGTCATACAAAAACAGCACCGGGTTCAGGCCCACGGCGGCCAGTTGGCTGTTGCCGGAAAAGAAGGCATCGCTCCAGCGCAGGGGCACCGGGTTTTCCAGGTTGAGGTTGGCGACGCGGCCGAGCAAGGCCAGCAGCACCGCGACGACGCCCATCACACTCACCACTGTCAGTGCCGGCTTGCTGATGGCGGTGGGCGCTCGATCCAGGGTCAACCGCTCCAGGCGGACCAGCGCCCAGACCCAAAGCGCCACCGCCGAAAGCCAGCAGGCGGTTATCCACAGCACCGGGTAGGTTTCCCACACCATCTGCTGGGAAATCTGCGCGTCTTGCAGGTAACGCAGCACCGTCGCATTGATACGCACGCCGAGGTAGGCGTAGTGGCCGAAGTCGATGATGTACACCAACCCCACCACTGCTAGTGCGATGACCAGATAACCGCGCGCCAGCCAGCGCAGGGCCGGCAGGGTGGCGAGGTTCCAGCGCGGCAGCCATGCGAGCACGGCCAGCGGCAGCAGGATCAACACCGCCAGGCGCAGGTCGAAACGCAGGCCGATACCCAGGGTCTCCAGCAGCGCCGGGGTGTTCAAATCAAGGCCGGAAAAACCCAGCACAAATACCAGCCGCAACGCAGCCAGCAACACAAACACCAACCCGATCGCGCCCACGCCGTAGCGCAGGCGGCGTGATTGCAACGCACTCATCAATTTTCCCACTCTTTAAAACAACACAAATCCAATGTGGGACGGGGCTTGCTCCGAGGGGGGTGGTTCAGTGCCGGATGTACTGACTGACACGCTGCCATCGGGAACAAGCCCCCTCCCACAGTTTTAGTTGCATTAATCCAGCGACCACGCAGTAGCCCGTCAACAGCGGGTCGACCAGATAATCCCAATAGTTTTCCGACGCCTTGAGCCGTAATGCAAAAGCCAACGTACCCATCGCCAACATCCACACCGCCAGCGTATTACGCAGCCACAGCATCAACAGTGCAGCTGCCGCCATCAGGACGATCATCGGCCGTGGGTTGAAGCCCCAACGGTACGGGTCGAAGTAGGTCAGGCCCAACGTGGCCGGATACAACACCAGGCTCAACAGGCCAAACAGCAGCAACATCTGCACCTGATGCCGACGAGCGAGCGGTTGCGCTAAGCCGAGGCGGCTGAGCACGACCCACGCCAACAACACCAATGTGCTGATTGCCAAATCATCGGTAAAGCTGCGCACATACGCCGCCAGCGGCAGCTCGTTGACCGGGATAAAACTGACCGCCACCAGCACCGGCAGCAGCCATGGCCGCCAGGGGGCGGTAAACCTGAGCGTGCTTGACAGCACAAAGCCCAGCAGCACAAAGCTCAAATGGGCCTGCCACAGAGAAACCATCACAGACGCTCCGCCAGCCAGGCTTCGTTGAAGCTGACATGTTTGATAAAGGTGTTATTCCACGAGTACACCAAGTGGTACATGCCGTCCGGGCTGCGGCTGAAGTACGGGTACTCGTATTCGAAATCGCAGCCTTGGGGTTTGCACACGCGGTAGTCGAGATTGCTGAGAAAGCGCTGTTCCAGTGGCAGGCGTTTGGCGCCACTGGACGCGCGGAAGCCTTCGCCGATGATTTCTTTATAGGCCTCGGGGGAGAAGGGCTGGCCGAGCGGGTCGGGTGACTCATCCAGTTGCACCACGGTGCGCCATTGGCTGAGCTGGGCGTCGGTGCCGTAGAGGCTGAGCTTGAAGCGGCCATCCTGCAGGTCGTTGAGGGCCACGAGTAACCCGTCATCTACCGTGCCCACCGCCGCCAACGACGAATTGGGGTTGGCCGGTTCCAGCGGGTACGGCGCGCTCCAGGTTTGCCCGGCGTCTTCGGTGCGGCTGGCCAGGACGCGGTGGTGGGTGTCGCCGGCGTAGCGCAACATCGCCACGGCGCGCTTGCCGTCCAGCGGCACGATGGTCGGTTGCAGGGAGTTCTTGCCGCGGCTGATGCGGAATTTGTCGATCACCGCACCGTCGGGGCTCAAATACAGGTACTCGGCAAACTTGCCCATGAACTCGTGGTACACCGGCAGGCCGATGGAGCCGTCGGCGTGGAACACCGGCGCTGCGCGCACCAGCGTACTGATGTTGAAAAACGGAGAGGTCACCAACTGCCGGGGCGCGGACCAGTTGGCGCCGAGGTCATCCGACACCATCACATTGATCGCACTGGTGGCCCAGCCGCCGACCGACACCGACACATAAAACATCCACAGGCGTTTATCCGGCCCCAGGGCGATCACCGGGTTGCCGAGTTTGCGGATATAGCGCTGGGTGCCGTCGCGAGTGCTTTCCCGCGTGGCCAGCACTTGCTCGGTGCCCCATTCGCCGCTGCGCGCATCGAAGCGAGCGGTGCGCACCTGCACATCGGCGGCGCCTTCACGCGAACCGGCAAACCACACGGCCATCAAGTCGCCGCCGGGCAGGGCGGTGACGGAGGAAGAGTGCACAAAGTCCGTGAGTTGCGAAGACACAAAACGGCTGGTGTATTGCGGGGCCGTCGCCACCTTCGAGGTGTTCGGCGCCACTTGGGCAAAGGGTGCCAGCACATGGGGCGGGTGGCTTAGCCACGCGGCCAGGAAGACGCCGAGCAGGCTGCAGATCAGAAAAGCGGAGCGCATAGAGGACCTGTCGAGAAAAGGATTACTGCCCACGTTCATCCGGCAGGCGCTTCCTGCGACCGGTGAGCATGGATAACGGCAGGTTGTCCCGCACCTGGATACTTTCAAACACCGCGGCCAGCACATGGATGCACACCAGGCCCAGCAGCACATTGGCGGCGGTCTCGTGGATTTGCAGGGGCCAATCGGCGCCCCACAGGGCATCCACTTCCTGCATCAAAAAGCCGCTGATGCCGATGGTCAGCAACGCCAGCAACATCAACAGCATCACCAGCGCGCCGATGGGCGAATGGCCCAGTCGATGGTGCGGGCGGCGGTTGAGCAGCGAACGCAGGTGGGTTTTCACGCGTTTCGGGGTCGGCCAGAAGTCCGCCCAGCGTGCACTGCGCGGCCCGATGAATCCCCACACCGTTCGTACCAGCAGCCAGGCCATGGCGTAGTAGCCCAGCCAGACATGCCAGTCGTCGCCCGCTTCGTTAAAGAAGTAATTGGCGACAAAGACCCCGGCGATGGACAGATGAAACAGCCTCACCAACGGGTCCCACAGGCGCAGGGATTCGCCTGGCATCAGCCTTTGATCTCAGTCTTCACGGCCTTGCCGGTGACTGGATCGTGGTAGATCTCGACCTTGCGCTTGTCCTTGTCGAAACCGTAGATCTCGTAGCAGTTGCCGTCGGTGACCTTGAACTTGCTGATCTCGTAGCCTTCGGCCTTGAGCTTGTCCTGGAAGGCTTTTTCGTCTTGCCATTGCGAGCGCTCGGCGGTGGTGCATTGCGGGCCGGCGACCGCCAGGGGACTGGCGACAATCAGGGACAGCAGGAGAATTTTGCGCATGGAAAAGCTCTCAGCAGATGTGGGAGATTTCACAGTGCAAAATCAACCTTAGCGCAACCTTAGTTGGCAACGCGCGGTAACATCTTTGCCGAAATAGCCTCGGTCAGAACCCGGCATGATGCCGCCGATTCCTACAGAGATTTTGCTATGCGCCTACTCCTTGTCGAAGATGATCGTGCCCTTGGCCAAGGGATTCGCGTGGCATTGGGCGTTGAAGGCTACACCCTGGATTGGCTGCAGGATGGCGTTGCGGCCCTGCATGCCCTGCGCACGGAAAGCTTTGATCTGTTGCTGCTCGACCTCGGCCTGCCGCGCCTTGATGGCCTGGACCTGTTGCAGCAACTGCGCGCCGAGCAGCACGACCTGCCGGTACTGATCCTCACCGCCCGCGATGGCACCGCCGAGCGCATCGCCGGTCTGGACGCCGGCGCCGACGACTACCTGGTCAAACCCTTCGATGTGGAAGAACTCAAGGCCCGCGTGCGCGCCCTGTTGCGCCGCAGCCAGGGCCGCGCGCAACCGATGTTGGAACATGCCGGCGTCAGCCTCGACCCGGCCACCCAGCAAGTGCGGTATCTGGATGAAGACATCATCGTCACCCCCATGGAATACCAACTGCTGCACCAACTGATGGTGCGCCCCGGCAAAGTGGTGACCCGCGAGCGCCTGTCCCGCGCGTTGTATGGCTGGCAGGACCGGGTCGAGAGCAACACCCTGGAAGTGTTGATCCACAACCTGCGTAAAAAGTTATCCACCGAGCTGATCCGCACGGTGCGCGGTGTTGGCTATGTACTGGCGCTTAAACCATGACCTCCGTGCGTGCACGTATCCTCATCCCTGTCCTGGTGCTGATCCTGTTGGGCGACGCGTTGATCAGCTGGCTGGTGCTGCGCGACAGCCACCATGAAATCGAAGAAGTCTACGACGCTCAACTCGCCCAAAGCGCACGCCTGTTGCAAGGCGTATTGCGCCAGCGCGACCCTGGCGAAGCCGACTGGGACCGCCTGTACCAGGCCTTCGATCAGGCCATGAGCCGTGTCGGCGAAGACGGTGTTGCCCACCCTTATGAAACGCGGTTGACCTTCCAGGTGTGGCGCAGCGACGGCCAATTACTCGTACGCTCCGCCGAGGCGCCAGTGTTGGCCGCACCGCCGGCTACCCTCGGCTCCCACGACATCATGGACAACGGCAACGACTGGTGCGCCTTCCTCCTCGCCGACCCGCAACAGGGGTTGCTAATCTGGGTGGGCGAGCGCGACGATATTCGCCAGGACGTGATCCAACGAATCATGCGCCACACTCTCTGGCCCACATTGATCGGCGTGCCGCTGCTCACTGTGTTGATCTGGCTGGTGATCGGCTGGGGCCTCAAACCCTTGCGCGCCATGGCCTTGTCGATTCGCGGGCGTAACTCCGACACCTTGCAACCGCTGCACCTCAAGCCGCTGCCCACCGACCTGGAGCCCATGCAAACCGCGCTCAACCGCCTGTTGGTGCAAGTTGACGACCTGTTGGAGCGCGAGCGCCGTTTCATCGCTGACGCCGCCCACGAACTGCGCACGCCTTTGGCAATCCTGCGCATCCATGCGCAAAACGCCCAAAGTGCCGGCACCGAAACCCAGCGGCGCGAAGCGCTGGACTTCCTGGTCAGCGGCGTCGACCGCGCGACCCGCATCGGCAGCCAACTGCTGACCATGGCGCGCATAGAGCCGCAATTGAATAACCCTGTGCGCAGTCGCGTGCAGTTGACGGAGTTAGTGCGCGAAGAATTGGCGGAACTGACCCCGCTGGCCATGGAAAAAGGCGTGGAACTGGTACTGGAAGGGAACGAAGAGTGCTGGGTCGAAACCGAACCCGTGGCACTGGCCATCGCCCTGCAAAACCTGGTGACCAACGCCCTCAACTTCTCCCCGCCGGGCAGCGAAGTAAAAGTGGTGATTGGCGCCCATTGCCTCAGCGTGGAGGACCAGGGGCCGGGTATTGATGAGGCGGAAATGGGGCGTTTGTTCGAGCGGTTCTACAGCCGTGGCAATGCCAATGGCGCAGGGCTGGGGCTGGCGATTGTGGAGATGATCGTGGGCAAGATCGGCAGCCGGTTGGCGTTGCATAACCGCGAGCGGGGCGGGTTGTGCGCGCGGTTGGTGTTTAACGAGGCCTGAAGTGATCACTGCTCAACTGTGGAAGCTGTCGAGCCCCTGCATCGCGGTCGCTCCACTACGGAACATTCTGTTTAATCACAGGTCAAGTCATCATCATCTGTCACCCTGATAAGGACATCTTCCCGTGAAGCGAATCGCACTGCTCTCCCTCGCCCTGGCCCTGTGCGCCTGCCAATCCAACCAACGCGACTCATCGCCCAGCCTGCTCAAGGACGGCATCCAGCTGCGCCAGAAAACCGTAGCTGTCGATGCTGAGCACGCCAAAGTCATCATGAAAGCCTACGGCGGCACCGCTCCCGTCGAGTTCTCGATACGCCGCGAAGGCGACCCCGATGAACGCATGGAAACCCTGGGCACGGTGATGGATACAGGTGAAGGCCGCGTCTTCAACTGGATTGCAAAGCTCAACCAGACGGTGGCCAGCGCTGGGTTCAAGCGCTTCCCGCAGTTGGAGATCCAGGCAGATCCTGGCAAGAAGTTGACCGTTGCCAGTTCGTCCACCGACTCACGCCCTGGCATCTACGCCATTTGCGGGCCTCTGTTAAGTAGCTTCCAGCCTGAAAAGGGCAAGGTGTATCTGGTGGAGTTCCAGTTCAAACCCTCGGCGTGTGCGCAGCAGGTGTTTGATATTACGGATCCGGGGAAACGGGTGTTGGTGGAAGGGGCCGATAGTGTGAGTAAGTCGGGTTGATAGCCCCGGTGTTTATGGGGTACACGGTAGAGCCTGCGTGTACACCACACCGTTGAAGGTGTGGGTGCAGCAGTCACAAAAGGGCTCCATCTGCTCAGGTGTCAGCTGTGGATTGACCTTTTGCAGCAGGCCTGCCTCGTCAACCCATAAGCCGCTGTAGTAGCTGTTCTCATCCGTTCTCACGTACTCGTCCTTGTCGCTTTCATGTAGCGCAACCATCCAGAATACGGGCTCCGGGCGATCCAAGCGGGATTTGGCTTCGCTGAAAACCTGATCCCATGGGTGGCCGACTTTGGATAGGAGAAACCGAAATAGCGGGGTGTAATCAAAACCGTGTCGTTGATGGCTGTGCATGGAACCACGGTTTGAGAGTGTGTTCTTTTCGGTCTTGGTGTTTCGTTCGTACCTGTAAGCGCAGCAACTCCCGTGCCGTACGCCATGGGTTCGGGTGTTGACTGAGCGGTAGAGGAGGGGCTTTTTCATGGTTGGGTTCATTGCATCAAGACTTCACCTTGGGCTGCTTATGAGAGGGTGGCCAAGCACCTTGGTAATGAAAAGATATCTGGTAGTCGAAAAGCTCAGGTGTTATCTCGTGCCGGAAATGTGGCTGGAGAATTCTTATCCAGCTGGAAAGAACATCGAATCCACCTGTATAAATTTGGGGCTCATCGTGTAAGTCGAGTGCTTCAAGAATGCTGCCGTCCTCAACGTTCGCTGAGTATTCGTCTGCTTCCAGGACTTCCGTCTGCCTGTTGAACCATTCCAGCCGTACTTTCATAGCCATATCGAACTCTCTATTTTATTTTTGTATACGCCGCTCATCTTTTGCAGGACCCCGTCGTTCCCCGGTATAGGGGTCAAATGAGCCTAGGTGTTCCACATCGCTGTACCTGTAGACTTCAAGTTCGCCTTTTTCTGAGTCCCACTCAAAAAGCCTTCGTCCTTTGGCGTCTTTCCAGCGCTCACGTAGTCCGCCACCGTTACGTTTTCTATTTTTCTTCTTGAGTTCGATCAAACCCGGGAAGCCAGTGATGTCTTCGGTTTTTGGTGCAGGAAAGTAATCATGGTCCGGATTCCTAAGCCCCTTCCTAGGCTCGTTCACCACCCCATACAGCGGCCGAACCCCCGACTCCACCGGGAACACCAGGATAAAATCCCGATACGCCGGCGGATAAATCGGGTTCACCAGAATCTGCGCTGCTTTCTCCGTCGGCGGATAAATCCAGATCACCGGCGCTTGCGGCGCAGCCTCCAAGGCCGGAATACCCAGCGTGTCACTTGGATCAACGGCGGGCGTCCAGATCAGCTCCACACCTTCACCCAAATCCGCCACAAACTGATCGCCACGGCTTTGGAACTGCACCACATCAATCATTTGCCAATCAGGATTATTGCCGGTGTAAAACCCATACCCCTTGAGTGTGCCGTCCTCGCGCTGTTCGACATGCAAGCGCATCTGCGAACGCGCCTTTCGCATTGAACGCAACTGTTCTTCGCTGTAGAACGCGCTATCACCCAGCTCCGACGGCCAAGCCAGCGCCACCAAGCCGGTCAGCAGGCCACCGGCGACTGAGCCGACGGCAGTAGCTGCCGCCTCCAACGCCGACGAACGCAACGCCAACTGCCCCAAACCAGCGGGAAGTGCGCTACCGCTGATCCTGCCCAAGGCAACTGCGCCCCAACCATCCACCTCTCGCCCACCCAGCAGGCTGAAATGGCCGTATTCCTTGATCAGCTCCAGCGGTACGTAACCGCTGGGTTGCGCGTAGTCAGTGAGGCCATCGGGCAATTGGCAAGGTTTGATGAACGTGCAGCCGGGAGGTTTGTCGGGCGTGGGAGGTGGGGCCGGGGGTGGGTTGAACAAATCGATGGGCGGTGAGTAAGGCGCGCGCGATGGCTGCGGCGTCAGGATTCGCCGTTTGAGTTGCTCATCTTCGGTGATGGGGTACGCACGTTCAGTCATGACTGGCTCACGTCCTTGTGTGGGGGAGTGAGCCTACGAGATGGAGCAAAGGGGGTGGAATTGGCTTTGTTCGATGGCGGATGTGGGAAACTTCAGCTATTGAGTATGGTTTTTCTCCACTTGTTTGACGAGGTTGTGTGTAGTCAGCGGCGGTTTACTTTAACCAGTTTCTGGAGGTGCAACCGCACCTCTTCAATCGTGACAAACACAAGAAAGTCCGCTCGCAGCCGGCATTGCCGTGGCAGATTAATCGGGCTCGGTTCAACAGCGTGGATGACGACCAGTCAGCGTCATCTGTGATCCCCTGAAGCATGCCCGCTGATCAAGTCAGCAAGTGCTTGGAGATCAAGCGGGAGATTTCCACAATCGAGGTCTTGCCGGTGAATTCAAATTTCACTTTTCCCAGCGACGAAAAGTAAATCTCCAGTTCCGAATCCAGGTCAAACGTCCCGGACGTTTCCACCGAGTACGCGACGATGTTTTTGTACGGCAGCGAGGTGAAGTCCTTCTTGCTGCCTGTTATGCCTTGTACGTTCACTGCGATGATGCGTTTGGTGGTGAAGACCACGCCATCGCGCATGGCTTTGTAGGCGTCGATGACTTCTTCGCCGTCCAGCAGCAGGGCCGCGACGCGTTCGGCGTATTCGTTGTTTTGCTTGAGTTTGAAGAAGCCTTTGTTGTTGAAGTCGATCATGTGAAGGTCCTTGTGGTGAGTCCGTTACTGAATGGCTTTAAGGTAGTCCTTCAGTGTCGCGAGCAGTGGCTTGAGTTCCTCCAGCGTTGAGGCTTGCTGTACGTCGGTAGACAACCGCTGCAGCTCACGTCCCAATACCGTATCGGCCCCACCCAAAGCGACCAGCGCCTGCGCCATACACTCGTCTATCTTCAGCAGAACTCCCGGCAGATCCCCCTGTCGCACCAGCAACCCGAACACCTCCCGCTCATACCTATCCATCACCAGGTCGTCCCTCAACACCGGGCTGCCGCCGTCCTCCTCATGCACGAGCTTGAGTGCAAAGAGCGCAACAGCTTCCAGCGTCAATTCCATGGTGTCGGTTCCTCTGGGGTTAGGGGGGGGGCGATGATCCCTGTTCTGGGCGTGAAAACAAAGACCCGATGCGTACCGGGCTCTCCTGCGGTATCAAAGAGTCGACTGACTTCACGGGGACACCGGAGTGATCCTTGGCAGTCGCATCCCCTATTGGCCAAGTACACCTTCTATCTATATAGACGCAACGACGCGCTTCTTTTAAAGGCGGGCGTCGTTGCGTCGCGGTGTGGGTTCTTTGTTAAGGAAAAGATTTTGCAGAAGAGGGGTTGACCAGGTAATTCAATGCTGTATTATTCGCCTCCCGCTAACGAGAGATCGGAAGCGCAAGTGGTTGAAGTTGTTGAAGAAATCTTCGAAAGCTTCTGAAAATAATCACTTGACAGCAAATGAGGCTGCTGTAGAATGCGCGCCTCGGTTGA
>NZ_VFES01000038.1 GCF_007858185.1 Pseudomonas grimontii | reverse complement strand
GATATCAGCCATTTTTTGATGCACCGGTACAACTGGATTCGACCGCACCAATTTAATGGTGGGCTGCCACCGGCTCAGGCCGAGAAAAAACTTAACGTCGTGTCCGGGATTAGTTGACCACTACAATCTGCGGTTTCAGGGGCAGTATCTGGATCGGGAGATCGGGCTGCACTACAACACGTTCCGGTTTTATGACCCGGATGTGGGGCGGTTTACGACGCCGGATCCGGTTGGGTTGGCGGGGGGGCTGAATCTCTATCAATATGGGCCTAACCCGATAGGGTGGGTGGACCCAAAGGGCTTGAGTTGCATACACGCCGAGAGGGCAAGGCGGCTTAGATATAAAAAAACCAATGAGCGGTCGTACGGCCAGCCGGTATATTTGAACAGCAAGGCCCCGATCAAGCTTAAGTACATTACTCCAGACGTAGATAAACATAACGGCGGCTTTTGGAAAGCAGCCGGCAGCGTCAAACTTTTCTTTGAGGCGTTTCTATCACCTTATCTTAATAGTTAGACCTGACGTGAATGTCATCGCGCCCAATGAACTACTGAATACCGATTGACGCAACGCTGCGCCGTCGGGTCGTCGTGGCGCTTGTCGACATCCGCCTCGTAGTAAAAATGCGGTGCGCTGTAAACCATGACGGGCACAAAGGCTAAGCGTTATCGCTACGACCGTCTCCGCCGAATGATCGAAAGCCAGATGGGCGAGTGAGAAACGCTCATGACACGCTCAACGATATGTTCCAAGCCACCCGAAAACTCATACACTTTTTTTCAACCTTCACTTCGATAACGGCGATTTCAAGGCGGCTGAGCAGTGGGCGCATAGGGCCTTGGATAGCCGAGAATCGAGCGTTGATACAGGTCCTTTGATTAACCTAGGGATGGCGTTTCTAGAGTTGGGAAGAACTGACGAGGCTTATAATTACTTTGATTTGGCTTATGGGATAGGTAAAGCACCAGCCTTTCAAGAGAGACCAAAAAAGCACCTGGATTTTTATCTGACTAATAACAAAAAATTTCCCTCTTCGCCTGTGAGGTGAATTTCATACTGGGTTTCAAATCAGCGGGCGGGGCGGCCTTATGGATAAGGTAGGCACAAAGACCCCATCCATGCACCAATGCTCTTTGCGATTTTTCGGCTCATCCACCCATTTATCCTAGCCGGAATCCCACCGGTATCGGCCGAGCAGGCCGGCTTCGCGCGCGGCGGCGGGGTCGGGGTGACGCAGTTGCTCGCCGTCGGTGTCGACGTTTATGTGGAATGGAAAATCAACCTCTTACGTCCTAACAAAAACTCTCTACGTGAGAAGCCTTCAAGCAGCTCTCCCGCCAATTTTGGAACCACATCATGGGTAAAAGCCACGAAGAGCTAACTAATCAGAAGCGGCGTCTGGAGGTATACATGCATGCAAATTCTTTAAGCTATTTCAGCAGAGGTCAACATGGTGATCTGACTAATGTAGAGGCCATCCAAACTCAATCGGCAGGCACCTCTTCTGTCACTGGTGTCGCTAGTAAAAATATTGAAGAACATGTTGCGCAAAGGCTTAGTGATTTAGGCAGGCCTGAGGGTGGATGGTTTTTCGAGGAGTCACTTGGTGCCTTGAAAAATTTAAATCTTGAGCAGTTATCCGGAATTCATGATGTACTAAAATTAACAGGCGGCGTAAAGAACATTGTCTCTTTTGGAGCTCGGGAAGGAGGCTTCGAGTTGGCAATGCAGTTTCGTCATGATTTGTACAGATCTCAAAATCCGAATGAAAGCTCGTCGCACGATGCCGCAACTCATTACCTTGATGCAATCAGCCTGCAATCAAATAAATTTACAAAGCTTGAAAAACTACAACATGTAGATGTATTTAAAATGCAAAACCCGTTTTGGGATGTCGGGTACAAAAACGGGATTGCGCAAGCAGAAAAAATGGCATTCTTCATAACGCCCGAGTGGCTGGGTTCTGATTTCTGCAAACAGGAATTCCAGTGGCTTAGCGAAACAAAAAATAAAAACATACAATCTGCATTTGTGATTTTTAAAGATGTAGATTTAAAAAGCAACGACATGAAAAAAATCTTGAATTTTGCAGATGTTCATAAATCACGCGTCATTATGGCGAGCACGCCTCCTGGATCGGGATTGAATGATGTTAAAATCGAAAATAGCGCTGACCTTAATTTCAAGAGATTATTGACTGCGCGTGAGTCATTGGAGCTTAATAACTTCCTGGGCGACTAATAAAACTTAAATCAGAATGCTCACGATCATCGGATTTTTTAACTCGATTTGACTGGGCGTTCTTCCATCCAGAGTCGGCACGTCATCGAGTTTTTAATAAGTCCGTCCAGCTTTTCCAAGTCACCTTCGACAATAGCCCGCTCATCAGCCGTCAGGGGCACGACCTCCAGATAATGTCCGATGGATGCTTTACTTTTCAGAGCCTGCGCTCTGGCACTGGCTTTGGGAATATTAAAATCGCAGCCCGCACACGCCATTCGATGAGGGCAACTGCTTCAGAACGGATTTCCGAGAGCAAATCCTTACGCTCCAGGTTTAGGCTAGCCCAGACCAGCTTGAGCCAGCTGGAGTCGTCGATAACGCGTGGATTGATACCCGAGTTGAACGCCACGGTACGGGGTGTGGCCAGGTGATGACGGGGCTGAACTTCAGACGTCCCCAGCCCCACAGTTCAACGTCGATGAAAAAGCGGCGTAAGGCATGCAGAAACGCTCGCTTTGAGTTCGGTGCATCGGTTGACCAAGCCCTTTCAACTTCGTACCGAGCGCTGACTCCAGAGCCCATTCACCAACGGTCATCTGATCAATCTCCGCGATAAGGGCCGCGCAAGTCGATGTGTTCCAATCGACGGGTGAGTTCACCCACAGCTGCTCGCGCGTCAACCAGATGCCGGTTCTCAACATGAAGCTGTAGTTACTTTCCCGTGTACGGGGACGTAAGGTTGAGGTGTCTCGCCAGCGACGGCACCCACTGACCCAGACAGGGTCAATACCCTCGATACTCTTACCGGCCAGACGAAGGGCATGAAGATGCATTCCGAGTATCGGCGCAATGTCAGGGCTGTAGCACACGACGCGGCTGCGTCGGCCTTTGGTCGTTTCAGCTCGCACTGAAATCAGTCGATGGGCCACATCCAGGTCTTCGATTCTCAGGGACACCAAGCTCGGCACAACGAAGCGCGCCGCAATACGCCAACGAAAGCATAAGCCGATCACGGATAGACGACTTGGCGGCGATCCTCAGAAAGTAACGCCACTGCTCATCCGTCGGGAGGCCGAGCAGCGCCAACCATTCCTGAACGTCAGGATAGCGGTGAAGCACCTACTCATAAGAGGCAGTAGAGGCCATGCGCGATCCCCCCAGAACGTCGACAGCGATCCGGGGTTTGCCCTGGGTTTCCAGGGCCAGCACATTAGTGGGGCAGCCGGCGATGCACTGGCTGCAGCCGTATTGCAAGCGGAATGAAGGCGTGGTGGCTGACTCCTGAAGTCATGAACACACCGCAGATCGCCTCTTGTAGATGCGGTCCATGTGGGAGGAGCTTGCCCCCTCCCACAGAGACCTGCGCTGGGCCTGGAAAAGTGATCAGATCACGTAAAACCCATGGGTCCCATCACGGGCCAACTGGTCGACCAAGCCGAATTCCCAATCCAGATAAGCCTGCATGGCTTCCCTGGGGTTGTCGGTGCCTTCGTACGGTCGGCGGTAGCGGTCGATGCGCGGCGAGGCCAGGTGGGTTTCGCCTTCTTCCAGTGGCAGTTGCGCGTTGATCCAGGCGGCGGTGCCGTCTTGCAGCAGGAACACTTGCTTGCCGGTGATCGCTTCGACTTCAGCCACCGCCAGGCGCGCCAGTTGGCTGCTGCCGCAGGTCAGCACATAACGCTGGGCGGCGGGCACCTTGGCCAGGGCCTGGGGCAGTTGTGCGCGCAATACCCACCAGGCACCGGGGATATGGCGCTTCACGTAGTTGGCGCTGGCGGTGAAATCCAGCACCACGGTGTCGCCATGCTCGAGCCATTCGGCGAGGGTGTGCGGGCTGATCAGTTCGGCCTGGGGGGGCGCGGGGTCTGGAGCGACCCAGGCGCCTTTTTCGCTGAAGTGCGCCGCTTGCAGGTCATCCAGTACATGCACGTCCCAGCCCAGTTGAGCCAGCCACGACGCAGACATGTTCGCCCGCACGCCATCGTCATCCGCCAGCACCAGGCGCGCACCGCGCACGCTGGCGACATGGTCGGTTTCCTGCGCCAGTTGGCCGCCCGGGGTCGAGCGCGCGCCGGGCAGGTGGCCGGCTTCGAATTCTTCCGGGGTGCGCACATCGAACAGGTAGGTGGTGCGGTTGGCTTCCTGCTGCCAGGCGTGCAGGTCGGCGAGGGTGGCGCGACCGACGCGGGCCTTGTCGGCGACGCGGCGTGCATCGACGGCGGCGATCTGGCGGTGTTCTTCCGAAGTCGGAGCAAAGCGCCGCGACTGGCCGTGGGCGAGTTTCTGCCCGGCCAGGGTCCAGCCGATGGTGCCATTGCGCAGTGCGGACACCGGGTTGGCCACGCCGGCGTTGATCAGCGACTGGGTGCCAATAATGCTGCGGGTACGCCCGGCGCAGTTGACGATGATGCGGGTGGCCGGGTCGGGCGCCAGTTCCCGCGCACGCAACACCAGCTCGGCACCGGGCACGCTGATGCCGGTGGGGATGCTCATGGTCTGGTATTCGTCGAAACGGCGGGCGTCGAGCACCACCACATCGGCCTGGCTGTCGAGCAGCGCCTGCACGTCTTCGGCGGCGAGGGAGGGCGTGTGGCGCTCGCTCTCCACCAGTTCGCCAAAGGCCTTGCTCGGCACGTTTACATCGATAAACAGCTCGCCGCCGGCCCGGCGCCAACCGTCGAGGCCACCTTCCAACAGGCTGACCTGGGTGTAGCCCAGCGCAACCAGGCGTTCGGCGGCGCGGGCAGCCAGGCCTTCACCGTTGTCGTAGACGGTGACCTGGGTATCCCGGCGTGGAATGCGCGAATACACCTCCAGTTCCAGTTTGGACAGCGGGATATTCGCCGCGAACAACGGGTGGGATTCGGCAAACGGCGCTTCTTCGCGCACGTCCACCAGGGCGACTTCTGCATGGTCCAACAGGGCCTGGCGAATCTGGGCGAAGCTACGGGTCGATACGGTGGTCATAGGGCAGGGCTCTTTTCTTTGGACAAGTCCCAGATATTCGGGAGGAAGGCGTTGGAATAACCGGAGATAAACAGTTTCTCACTGCCGTCGGGCTGGTACACCGCACGGCGCACCGCGCCGATATTGGCGCCGTACACATGGATGCTGATCGACACCTGGTCGCGGTGGGCATTGCTCACCTGATGGATGTCGCCGACCTTGGGCGACACCGCCTCGACCTGGCCCGGCACCAGTTGAATCGGTTGGCCTTCGGCGACCAGGCTGCCGTCGGGCGCGCGTTCGAAGCCTTGGGAGAACTCTGCGCCACGCAACATGCCGATCAGCCCCCACACCCGATGGTCATGGATCGGCGTGCTTTGCCCCGGCCCCCACACAAAGCTGACAATGCTGAAACGCTGGCGCGAATCGGCATGCAGCAAGAACTGCTGGTAGCGCTCGGGGTCGGGTTGGGCAAACTCATCGGGGAGCCAGTCGTCATGGCTGACCAGTTGCGCCAGCAGCTTGCCGCCGCGGTGCAACAGGTCGCCTTCGCGTGGATTGCCGTCGATCAATTCCGCCAGGGCGCCTATGAAGGCTCTGAGTCTCTCGGGGTGTCGGGCCTGGGTCATGGCACTTCCATCGTGTGGTCGCAGGGATGGGTTTATCTAAGCATAATGTTTATAGTTAATATGCTATTTTTTAATGATTAGCTTATAGCTGAAGGTAATTTAGAACCGGTCTGAATAGCGTTAGACGTTATCGATTGCAGCACGGGCTATTCACGCCACGTTCCTGCAACTATGCTTCACACACATCTTAATGACTGTTCTCTATGTGCGGCCCAAATGAAAATTGACGATATCGATGCCTTTGTCGAAGTGATTCGTTGCCAGTCCATCAGCCATGCCGCCGAGTCGTTGCAATTGACCCAGCCGGCCATTACCCGCCGCGTGCAGAACTTCGAGCAGGCGCTGGGCGTGGAGCTGTTCGACCGCAACACCAAACCCCTCAAACCGACGTTGATCGGCACCCGCGTCTATGAGCAGTGCCGGCTGATCCTGCGCGAGATGGATGCCCTGCGTGAGCTGGTGGCCACCGACGCACCGCCCACCGGCCTGCTGCGCCTGGGTGTGCCGCAGACCATCGGCGACGTGGTGCTGCTGGATACGCTCAAGCACCTGCGCAGCGAATACCCTGACTTGCGTGCCCAGGTTGCCACCGGCTGGGGCAGCCAGTTGGTGGGCAAGATCGAGCGCGGCGAACTGGACGCGGCGGCGGCATTGTTCCCGGCAGGCAAGATCTTCCCGGACAACATCGTCGGCGAGTCCATCGGCAAGATGGAACTGGTGGTGGTCTGCGCCAAGGCCCAGTTGCCGAAAAAGCCGTGCAAGCTGGCTGATGTGTACCAGAACGGCTGGGTCCTCAACCCGGACGGCTGCGGCTTCCGCGCCGGGTTGCAGCGTACCTTGTCCGATCAGGGCCTGGCCCTGCGGGTCAACCTGGAGACCTTCGGTACCGAGCTGCAACTGGGCCTGGTAGCGGACGGCCTGGGCTTGGGCCTGGTGCCACGGCCACTGCTCGAACGCAGTGCGCACCGCGAGCAACTGGCGGTGATGCCGCTCAAGGATTTCAAGCCGGTGATGGATTTGTGGCTGATCTATCCGCACTTCCTGGGCAACCTGCAGGGGCCGGTGGATGCGTTTGGCCAGCGGGTGGCGGCGTCCCTGCATAAAGTCCGCAACGCCGCGTAAGCCATGTAGGAGGGGGATTGGTTATGAAAAAAAATAATAATTAGCTTATATTAAAATGTGCTTTTTATTATTTTTTGCCATCCCCTAGGCTTGCCTGGAAGTCCTTAAGGCCATCCAGGAAGTTTTGCCATGAGCAGCGTCACCTCGATAACCAGCGTCTCCAACAATGTTCGCCAGCGCGTTACCCCGGAAGAGTGGGAGGTGCGCGTCAAATTGGCCGCCGCTTATCGCCTGGCCGCCTTGTACAAGTGGACCGACCACATCTATACCCACTTCTCCGCCCGTGTACCGGGGCCGGAGGAGCATTTCCTGATCAACGCCTTCGGGCTGTTGTTTGATGAAATCAGCGCCTCCAACCTGGTCAAGGTCGACCTCGACGGCACCCTCGTCGACGACCCTACCGGCCTGGGCATCAACTACGCCGGCTATGTGATTCACAGCGCGATCCACGGCGCACGTCATGACCTGCAAGCGGTGCTGCACACCCATACCCGCGACGGCATCGCGGTGTCGGCGCAGAAGGACGGCCTGCTGCCGATCTCCCAGCACTCCATTGGTTTTTCCGGACGCGTGGCGTACCACGGGTATGAAGGCGTGGCCCTCGACCTGGACGAACGTGAGCGCCTGGTCGCGGACCTGGGTGACAAGAGCGTGATGATCCTGCGCAACCATGGCTTGTTGACCGCCGGTGTCAGCGTTGAACATGCGTTTGTGCAGCTGCAACAGTTGGAGCGCGCCTGCAATATCCAGGTCGCGGCGCAGGCGGCGGGGAATGCGGAGTTGATCTTCCCGCCGGCCGAAGTGGTGGAGAAGGTCGAGCAACAGGCCAAGGTGTTTGCCAGTGGCGAAGGACCGGGGGTGGCGCGGCATTGGAATGCGCTGATTCGGCAGTTGGAGCGGACTGATACCGACTACAAGAACTGATCCCGAGCCTAATGAAGATAGGAATGTGAGAGGGGCAAGCCCCTCCCACATTGGTTTTGTAGTGTGCTTGCTTACGCGACCTGTTTGGCCTGCTCGCGTTCAGCAATCAGCTGGCGGGTGAGGGGGATCAACCGCTTGCCATAGTCGATCGCATCATTGAGCGGATCAAATCCACGGATCAGGAAGGTGGTGATGCCGAGGTCGTAATAATCCACCAATGCCTCTGCCACCTGTTCGGCGGTACCCACCAACGAGGTGGAGTTGCCCTGCGCGCCCAGTAACTGCGCAATCCCCGTCCACAAACGCTTGTCCAGCCGCGAGCCCTGTGCCGCCGCTGCGAGTAGCCGCCGCGAGCCTTCATTCGGCGGTTCACGCCGCACAAATCCATTCTTTTGCGCCAACTCGGTGGCCTGTTGCAGGATGCTGTCGGCACGCGCCCACGCCTGTTCTTCGGTCGCGGCGAGGATCGGCCGCAGTGACAGGCTGAAGCGAATCGTGCGCCCATGCCTGGCCGCTTCGGCGCGCACCTGGGTCACGATCTCGCGGACCTGCTCATAGGTTTCGCCCCACAGCGCATACACATCGGCATGCTTGCCCGCCACTTCAATCGCGGCCTTGGAAGAGCCGCCAAAGTACAGCGGGATATGCGGCTGCTGCGGCGACTTCACCGCAGAGTGCGCGCCTTCGACCTGGTAGTAGGCGCCCGCAAAGTCGAAGGGCTGATCGCTGGTCCATTCCTGGCGTACCACGCTCAGGTATTCATCGGTGCGCGCGTAGCGTTCGTCCTTGCCGATATGGCTGCCATCGGCGCGCAGTTCGCGGTCGTCGCCGCCGGTGATGATATGCACGGCGGTGCGCCCGCCATTGAACACATCAAGGGTGGCGAACTGGCGCGCGGCCAGGGTGGGTTGGGCGAAGCCCGGACGGTGGGCGATCAGGAACTGCAGTTTTTTCGTCACGCTGGCGGCATGGGAGGCGATCAGTGTGCTGTCCGGGCTGTTGGAATGGAACGCCACCAGCGCGCGGTCGAAACCGGCCTCTTCGTGGGCGCGGGCCACGGTTTCCACGTAGTCCGGTTGCAGGATAGGGCCGCTGCGCGGGTGGATCTCGGAAGCGTGGTGACCGCCGATATAGCCGATGAATTCAATGCTCATGGTCTGTCCTTGTCGAGTAGGGGTTGGGTACCTCCGCCGGGCAGGGGGTCGGTCATGCTCGTCCACGGTAGGGGCCGCGACAGCCGGTGTAAAATGCCGTTTTGTTCTAACCTAATTATTAAAATATAGAATCATCCTGATCTATCTTAATCAGTAAATTGCATTTTTAGTGCGTTGCTGACCCTAGATAACGTTGTGTTTTTTTTGGGCCTGAGGTCTGATGAGCGCCGAAAACGGCACCTCGAAGGTTAAGCAGTGATGCGGGCAGAACTTGCGCAATATGGCGGCATTACCGTCATGATTCCGGCCGCACTGGTGATTGCTGTCTGGTTAAGGTATTCCACCCCTTGGGCACTGCGCGCCTGGATAATAACCGTGGGGATTACTTATTCGATTGTGGCGGCCAGCAAGTTGCTGTTTAAAGGGTGGGGCTTATCGTCCCAGCACTTGGATATTGCGGTAATAAGTGGCCACGCGATGAATACCTGCTTGATGGTCACGGTGGCAACGAGTTTACTGGCCCGCCAGTTCAACTTGGCCTGGCGTTGGCCGGCGGCGTTGCTGGGGTTAACGATAAGTCTCGGGTTCAGTGCTTATTGTGTCGCACCTTATATACATCCGCTGAATGAAGCCCTGGCCGGTGCCGCACTCGGGGTGACAGCCGCCCTGGTGTTTCTTTGGCGTATTGATGCCGCGCCCATCAAGGTATCGCCCGCGTTCATGGGCGGCGGGCTGGTGTTTTTGCTGGTCTGTGCGCTGGTCCCCAAGTACAACGCGGAGTTGCTGCTCAACCGCGTCGCAGTGACCCTGTCAGGTGCTGACCAGGCCCATCAAGAGCCTGCCTGGCGGCTGGAAACCGCGCACAGGAAGGCCGAGTAGGTCGCCAGGTCCAGCGCCAGGTTGCTTTCCACCATCAGCGCCAGCAGCACCGTCTGGGCGTAGAAGCGCCGCCTGTCGTTCTTGCGCCGCGTGTTTTTCATCTGTTTGAACAACGTATGGGTAATCTCCTGGGGAGAGTTGCCTTGTAACTGGTCCAGCCAATGGCTAATCACTTGGGTGTTTCGTGTGTAGTTCGCACCTAGCGCCGGTTCTGCGAACCCTTCAAACATGTCCGTGAGTTTTTTCAGCGCATAGCCGCGTTTCAAATCACCCAGCAGGCTCATGCACGCGCCTCAGTGCTGGCTATATAAGCCAGTAACTCTGCGGTCTTAATCTGCATGAACTGACTGTCGCCGCGACTTTCCACGCACAGGCATACCGACAGCGCGTCGCTCACCTGCAACTTAAAACGCCAATCGGCGAAGACTATGGACAGTCCGGAGCAGGACTCGTCACTGTCCAGCGAGTTGTCGGCATACAACACGTGTATACGTTCGACGAGACGGGTTGAGTTATTCACCTCGATATGAATATTTCCCGAGGAAGGAAACAGGCCAATACGCTCTACCAATAACTTTGAAGTGTTCATGGCCGTCCCGTTGCTAGTGTTCTCAGGTGGTACTTTATTATGCGACAGTGGAAAAGTACCGAAATGTTATTTTTAGTCGATCATGACATGTATTGTTATTTTTTCTTGCGCAATAGCGGGAGTGGCTTTTTGTTTTTCCAGTTAGCGAGTTTCCGCTATCACCGACATCATAAATGTGCGTTACGTGGGAGCCTGCTGATTCCGGCCAGCGGCAGACTGATTTGCTGTTTGCGCTGCAGAAAGTTCATCAGCAGAACCACGCGTTCGTCCCCCTCCATCGCTAGGAATACGGCCTCGAGTTCGGCAAATGGGCCGTCACTGATACGAACATTTTCTCCTGGCTGCAACAGCGTTATCGCGATGGTCGGGTGATCCCGTTCTTGGAGTTCGTTCACAAGCGTATCGCTGACCGGCAGTGGATGACCACCGAATGCGACGATTCGCGAAACGCCCCGAGTCGAACGCAGGGGACTCCAGCTGACGTGCAGGCTCAGTTGAATAAACAGATAACCTGGGAATAGCGATTCGCTGATTATCCTGCGCTGTCCTTTTACCTGGCGCTCTCGTTTGTAGGTGGAACGGAAACAGGTATAGCCCTGGCGCCGCAGGTGCTCTTCGGCACGCTCATCCTGTCGGGCTTTGCACTGGACCAGATACCAGGTCTTGGCGGCGTGTGCAGTATTTATGGTCATGCAACGTTGTTCATTTGTAAGTCACCCTATTCAATCGACGCATGCCCCGGGAGCTCCATATCTACCTGGCAGGTACAGACCAGCTACGGGTACCGATTATTGTCTATTGGATACTATGGAAAAATTTTAGATCGAACGATCACTGTAAATCCATAACTGTTAGAAACCGTCGGAATAAATACCTCAATAATCGTGCAAGGCGCCGATAGCGCAGAAGTGTTATTTTTTGTCCGGATAAAAACTTGGGTTAAGTTCAAAGGGCGTGGTAATAAATACCCGCCTAAGTTGTAAGCCTGACGCTGCTTTTTCTGGGTCTACAGAGGCCCAAGTCTATCTGTGGTTAAAAACTCTTATGTTCGGCAAGTGTGATGTCACCGCTAATGTTGACAAGACGGAGAGATTTATCTTGCTTAAAAGAGTTTTGATTGTCTGTGTTGGTAATATTTGCCGTAGTCCCATCGCGGAAAATCTCCTGCGTGGGGCACTGCCTGATTCTGATATTGAGGTCAGTTCCGCCGGCCTGGCGGCGCTGGTCGGTGCACCCATCGAACCGACGGCCCGCGCGGTACTCGAGGCGCATGGTTATGCACCCGCAGAGCACGAGGCCACTCAGCTAGCGACTCAAGCGATCAGCGAGGCGGACCTGATCCTAGTGATGGAACGAAAACATGTCAGCGGCGTGCTCAACATCGCTCCTGAAGCGAGAGGCAAGGTACTGATGCTGGGGAAATGGCAAAACGATCGTGAGATCCGTGACCCTTACCGTCAGGGCAAACCTGCTTTTGTCCATGCTTATGCGTTGATCGAAGAAGCTGTAAACGCATGGGCACAGCGCTTAACTCGCTGATGGCCACTATTTTATGAACCGTAATAAAGGCAAAGAATCTGACTTATGCAGCAAGCGCGAATAGCCACCGTACGGGAAGACGACGCCGACGAGATTGATCTCCTTGGTTTGTTTGGAACACTTATCGACCATAAATGGTTGATTGCAGCGATCACCGGCGCCTTTATGATGACCGGTGCGGCGTATGCGGTGCTGGCAACGCCGGTTTTTCAAGCGAATGCAATGCTGCAGGTTGAAGCGAAAAAGAACGATTTGTTAGGGTTCTCTGACGTTAGCAGTATGCTGGGAAAAGAGTCGCCCTCTGCGACCGAAATTGAACTTATCAAGTCACGTGCAGTGATTGGCAAGACAGTGGATGAGCTGAAACTGGCCATTATCGTAGAACCTGATTACTTCCCCGTCATCGGTGGTTTTTTTGCGCGCCGTTATAAAAATACAAACCCTGACGAACTTGCCACACCCTGGTTGGGTATGGCGGGCTACGCGTGGGGGGGGGAATCGCTGAAAATAGCTCGTCTAGATCTGCCGCAAAGCACACTTGCGAAAAAATTAACATTTATTGCGAGTAGTAATAGGGAGTTCAAGCTTTTTGATGAGGATGATGAACTCCTGGCACAAGGGCGGGTGGGTGAGCTTATTGAGCAAAACGGCGTTAAGGTTTTTGTCGAAGCGTTACGTGCAAACGTCGGAACCCGCTTTAGTATCGTCCGCAAGCCCCGATTGACCAGCATTTTGGATTATCAGGAGGCGCTGGACGTAACGGAGCGTGGGAAAGAGTCCGGAATTATCGGGCTGGCGTTAGAAAGTACCGAGCCGGAGTTGGCGGTAAAAATCTTGAATAAGATTTCCACGCTCTATGTCGAGCAGAACGTGCAAAGAACTTCGGCCGAGGCTGCTCAAAGCCTGGAGTTTTTAAAGGAGCAGTTACCTCAGGTCAAGAGTGACCTCGAAAAAGCCGGTAATGCCCTCAATGCGTACCAGACTCGTACGAAGTCCGTGGACATCAGCCTGGAAACAAAAGCGATCCTGGACCAGATCGTGTCGCTTGATACCGCCATCTCTCAGCTAAAACTCCAGCAAGCCGAGATGGATAGAAAATTCACCCGCCAACACCCGGCTTACCGTGCTTTGCTTGCGCAGATTGGTGAATTGAGCAGCAAGCAACAGGGGCTGGCAGAGAAAGTCCAGGACCTTCCTTCGACACAGCAGGAACTACTCAGCCTGAACCGCGATGTCGAGGTGGGCACGGCAATTTATACGCAACTGCTCAACAAATCCCAGGAACTCGACGTGATGCGAGCCGGGACGGTGGGTAATGTGCGTTTGATTGATGCGGCGGATGTGAATCTGATCAAACCGGTCAAACCGAAGAAAATCCTGATTGTTTTGGTAGCAACCTTCCTTGGTGGATTCCTGGCGGTTCTGCTGGTCTTGCTGCGCAAGGCACTAAATAGAGGGATAGAAGGTCCGGAAGCTATTGAGAAACTGGGTCTCCCGGTCTATGCGTCCATACCCTACAGCACGCTGCAAAAAGACCTGGAAGAAAAAAAATCAAGTACGGGGAAGCACCTAAATCGAGCTATCGGGGTTTTGGCCATGAATCACCCTACGGATTTAGCCATTGAAGCGATTCGTAGTTTGCGTACAAGCCTGCATTTTGCAATGCATGAAGCCAGCAACAACCGTCTGATGATTTCTGGTCCTAGCCCACAAGTGGGAAAAACGTTTGTGTCTGTCAATTTGGCAGCGGTAGTCGCTCAAACAGGGTTGCGTGTATTAGTAATCGACGTCGATATGCGAAAAGGCTACATACATAAAGTCATGAAAACTTCCAGCGCCAATGGGCTTTCCGATCTTTTGGCAAAGCGCTGCGAACTGAAAACGGCGGTCCATAAAACGGACATCGAAAACTTTGACTTCATTAGTCGAGGGCAAATACCGCCTAACCCTTCGGAATTGCTCATGCATCGAAACTTCACTGAGCTGCTGTCGCACGTCAGTGAAATGTACGACTTAGTAATCCTCGATACCCCTCCATTGTTGGCGGTGACGGATGCCGCGATTGTCGGGCGGCAGTCTGGAACCAATCTGATTGTCACCAGATTCGGCTTTAATCCTGCCCGTGAAATAGAGTTCACCATTCGTCGATTCAATCAAAATGGAGTTGAATTGAAGGGTGCCATTTTAAATGGCGTAGAAAAACGAGCGTCCGCGAAGTATGGGTACGGTGCCTATGGCTACTATAATTATGAGTATAAATCCGATGTGAGCTGATGCGGATACTATCAAGTCAGGGATGCAGAGCTACTAAAGTGCGTTATGTGCGGTTATGACAGTGTGTTCTCGGGAAAGTGACACTAAATCCTGGGGCGGTAGCGTGGGAATTTCGAAGAAGTGTCCGAGGCTGAATCTGCGGGCAACATCTAGCGGGTCCGAATGTAAGGGGCTTGCAGTTCATGGAATTCAAGTGGTTTCTCCTGATTTATATTTGAGAAAACGATGGCCATAGCAAATAAACAGGAATTCTACGTAGAGCTGGAGTCTATTCGAGGACTGATGGCGTGGTGGGTTGTATTTGGGCACCTCTACTCGTGCTTTCGCTCGGCAATAGGGCAGGTCCCTCCCATGATTAATGAAATTCTATTGGCTACCGCCATCCCAGTAGATATTTTCATCTGTTTGAGCGGTTTTTTTATCGCGATGGCATTGAATGGGAAGAGTCGCGGATACCGACCTTATATTATTCGGCGCGCGTTCAGAATCATTCCGATTTATTTATTGGCCATGGCGCTCGCTGCGCTATTGTTCAATGCAAGAATGAGTGTGCGTATGGACTTGCCGTGGAATAGCCCAGCGCAATCAGCGGCAGTTGAACATTATTGGACAAGCATTGCGGGTAATATCACAGCGTACCTGATTCCTTGTGTTTTGCTGCTTCAGGGGGTAATTCCGGATCAATGGCTTGCACATGCGGGAGATGCTTTTTTGGCGCCGGCCTGGAGCCTTACGCTGGAATGGCAGTTTTACCTGATCGCGCCTTTGTTAGTAGCTGTTTTTCCATATAGGCGAGGAAAGGAGTTGCTAGTCGTTTTCAGCGTGCTGGCGTTATTGTTCCTGGAAAATTCCGGACTGACTTTCTCTTATGGCAGCTTCATTTTAATAAAATTGCCTGTTTTCATCATGGGTATGTTGACTCACGATTTATTTCATCGTGATAAGGGCGAGTTGCGCAACGGTCTTTTGATAATTGTGATCGTCTTGGCGGTTGGTCTTGTTACCCGATCATTTGCCAATTTTACCTCGATAATGTTATGGGCTGTATTGGCAATAGTCTTTAAGCTAAACAGCAAGCTTGATCAACCTGTACTTGCCAGGATATTGGAGCTGTCTAAAGCACCACTAAGGAGCAAAGTGTTAATGAGGTTGGGTGGGGTATCGTACCCGACGTATTTGATTCATATTCTGGTTATCGATCTCGTGATGATCGCGGCAAAAAAACTGGGCTATCTTAGTAGCGATAGGGTGGCATTGTTTATCGTGCTGTCGATACTGCTTACGTATTTTATTTCATCGTTGATTCACAAGTGGGTCGAACTGCCTTTTATTAAAGTCGGTAAAAAAATAGCGGCTTCAGTTTATTCGCGAGAATTAAAATGCGAGTGACGGCGCTAGTTAATTATATTTTTTTCCCACTGCTTTTAGTGGCCACTGCATTCAACCTGAGGTATCGGTTGACGGGCGCTGATATACATCTTGGGGGGGGCTGAGCTGTCCATCGCGCCCTACGACATCTTTCTTTTGTTGATATTGGTCTCTATTGTTTTTTTCAGTAAAAAAATCAATCTTGAAAAAATCAAGATAGATAGAGTTACGGCGTTAGCGATCTTGTTTGTCATGCTGTCTTCTGCCTCGATCATTAATTCGGAGGCGATTAGTTTCACGCTATATGAAATAGTCCGCCAATGGAAAATAATTGTTTTGTTTCTGGTGGTACGGTCGGTTTTTCGGGACGAAAAATCGGTGGGGAAATTTACCAAGGTAGCGGCGTTATTAATTCTTTTTGAAACATTATATGCGGTCTATCAATTGGCCACGGGCGATATCACGGAAGACGCTCAGCAAGTAAAGGAGCTTTTTGTGGAAAATGGCATCACCCGAGTCACTGGTACGCTGAGGCACCCTGCATTACTCTCGCTGTTCACGGTGCTGTTGTTGCCATTCTGTGTGTATGGTGCAGTTAATGGGCGGAGCAGGTTATTGTATATAAGTGCAATCGTGGCAGGTTTTGTAGTGATTTGCCTGACCTACTCAAGAACTCAAATTGTATTGTATTTTTTTGTGGTAGGTCTTTGTCTGTTCTATTTCAAACGGCCGAATGGGCGTTCTATATTAAGAAATAAAAAAATCATCTACACCTCGGTAATGTTCTCTTTCGTAATTATGGCCGGCGCTATTTACAACCTGGAAAATCTTTATGCGAGATTTTTTGACGCGCCAGAGTCAAGTACGACCTCAAGGCTGATTTTGGCAAAGATCGCGCTGAATATGTTCGTGGAGCATCCGATTATTGGTGTGGGATGGAATAATTTTGTAGATGTCATGGAAAAGTACGACGAGTTTGGCGCCTCGCGGAGTTTCAGGTATCCAGCGCACAATATGTATCTGCTTGTCATGGCCGAAACGGGGCTTTTAGGCATTACCAGCTATTTGTTTCTTATATTTTGTATTTATAAAATTCATAAAAATACGATGAAAAGAGGTGCCGAGGTTTTTGTTAATAATGCCTCTGCAGCTGCGCTGGTTTCTATAATAGCAATATTGATTACAGGCATTCAGGGCTGGTCCTTTCGGGCCGATAGTATACAAGCCATTATCTGGATAAATTTCGGAATTATCTGTGGTCTCAATGATAGAGTAAAACAACATGCGTAGAAGCGCCTTCCTGTGCGTATTTCTGTTGGCGATCAGTTTCGGTCTCCAAGCCTCCACCCAGAAGGCAGGTGCTTATAATCCAGGCATACAGTTACGTGGATTTAACATCGATTTAAATTTGACGGAGCAAGACTTCGAGAATCTGGATGGCTTGAATGTAAATGCGGTGCGCGTGGCATTTGCATCACACCCACTGTTTGACGACCGTGGTGGGTTGGATAGTACCGCAGTAACTGTGCTTGATAGCTATGTTCGGTATGCAAAAAAATACAATATTTTAATTTTGGTCGATATTCATACATTCCCCGGCAATGTAAAAAGATATTCAGGATCGACCGAGGACGAGTACTGGCGGAATACTGATCTAATGCAAAGCTTGATTTCAAGCTATGCGCAACTGGCAGAGAGATATAAAAAAGAAAGCATAATAATCGGATATGACATCGTCAATGAGCCAGCGCCCATTGAGCGGGTTGGTTATCTTGAGTTTTTAAAAAAGGTATCAGGAACGATAGTGAGGATCTCACCGGACAAGATTGTGCTTATTCAGCCACGTATCACTATTCAGCCGAACGGAATTCCTAATGGTCAGCGCTCCAACTGGAATGAAATTACGCAGTTGATAGATGAAAAGAAAATAATTGGAAGCCTGCATTATTATGATCCTGGTTATTTCACTCATCAGGGGGTGCGGGGCTTTCCGGCGGATCAACGTTTACCATTTTTGCTGAGAAGTGAAGACGGTTTGAATATTTATTTCAAAAAAACATTGGCCCGAGTATTAACGTATTCCGGACCGGTGATCGTCGGAGAATTCAGTGTGTCGAATTATAGTCCAGTGGATGACGCGCAGTTGTATATGCAGACACTGATTGACCTGTTCGAAAAAAATCGCTGGAGCTGGTTTTATCAATCTTATAAGGAAGCGGATATCTGGAATCCGCAAATGACCCTTTCAAAAAAAGGTCTGGCGCCCGACCCTGCATCAAGGAAATATTTGCTTCTGAAGGAATACTTTAAATTGAACGAACGATTTCAGACCTCTGATTGAGGGCACGCAGGAGTTTTTCCTTGAAGGCGATTCAACTACTGATCTCATCGTTTGGCGCTGCGGGCGCAACATTCTTACTTCAAGTCATACTCAGCAGAGCGCTGGACGCGGCCAGCTTTGGTCTTGTGTCATTCTCTAACGCTATTACCATCACGCTCGCGGCATTGGCGTTCAGCGGTGTGAATAGCTTACTGCTGAGGCGGGTCAGCAGGGCGCCAGACGAATATGCGCAATACATGCAAGTTGCCTATGTTTGCCTATTAATCAATACGCTGGTGGCTTTTGCAGTAAGTTTCACTCTGTTATACAGCGCTGGAATGCATGTCTTTGCGGCCGCGGCACTGGCAACGGGTGTCGCCGCGCTGTCTGCCCAGTCGATAGTCATCACTCAGGGTCAGCTCAGGAGCAGTCCTTTGCGGATGTCTTTAGGTCAGGTGGCCGTACCCCTTTCACGAATAATATGTGTTGCGGCGATTTTTCATTCAGTGACACCAAGCTTAATGAGCGCAGCCGCGGCACTGGGTGTCGCCAATATTTTTTGCGCGGTGTTGTGTTTGATGTTGATAACGCGACATGGCAAGAGCTCTGCTTTAAAGGTTCGAGATTTTCTGAGTGGGTCCATTAAATACTCGTTGAACGGCGCTCTAAATATAGCCCAACTGCAAATTCCGATCTCGTTGTTAGGGGCCATTTATGGGTCTACTTATTCAGGCTACCTGGCGATTTGCAATACACTGCTCACCGCACTATATATTGCGCCCAATACGGTGTTCAATACGTATTTTATAAAGAGTTATCATGCACTTTCGGGTGCTGAAAGATCTATCCCCTTTAAACATGCTCTGTATTCGTTTGGTGTAGGGGTGATGGTGGCCATTTGTTTGAGTATTTATTCCGAGGAATTGGTGCATTTGGTTTTTGGTGTTGAATATGCGTTTGCCGCACAGGTATTGCAAATTGCCGCTCTGTCCATTGCGTTCAGGTTTTTTGCAACGCCTTTAGGCGCGGCATTGTTGAGCGAAGAGTGGGTCAGCAAAAAAGTAATAGTCTCCAGTGTTGGAGTGGCGTTGCAAGTAAGCTTGTTTGTTTTGTTGATGCCATTTGATGCGTACGGCATTGGTGCAAGCATTGTGATTAGTGAGTTATTTGTCGCCGTCTCGTACTACATTATTTATAGAAAGAGTTTGAATGCATGAACATTTCCGTCATTGGTTACTATGGTAATAATTTTGGTGATCTTTTAATGCTTAAATCACTTTTGTCGGTGCGCAGACCAGGCGTAGTGTATACGGTATTAACCTACGGAGATGGTGAGGCACTTAAAAAACAGGGGTTCATCAGTGCAGATCATATTGCCGTGGTTGAGCTGAATAAGGCAAACAGGTTGCTTGCTTACAAAAGCGTTATTAAGAGTTTTGCAATCATTTGGGGGGGCGGAACATGCTTCATGGATGAGGGGGGCACGGGAGGGATCAAGTACATGGCCTTGGCTCGTCTGTTCGGCGCTAAGGTTATCTATGCTGGCATTGGCGTAGATAATCATAAAAAAATTAAAACCCGATTGATTTTATTTTTTGCAACGGTACTGGCGAAGGCATTTTATATTCGAGACTCAGCTTCGTTACAGGCGATTAGAAAGATAAACCCTTGGGTCAGCGAAGGAAAAATCAAACAATCCGTGGATTTGGCTTATGCGCTCGAGACTGATGACGCAAGTGCTGTGGCGGATCTGGAAGTAGGCGATAATTACATTATTGTGTGTCTGCGCGATCTTGAAGGTTATGGCGTCCAACCCAATGGCGAGGTTTACGGCCAGCTATTAGATGTTTCAATCAGAATTTGCTGGCGGTTGGGTGTTAGCAAGATTGGGATATTCAATGCGGATGCAGAGGTAGATACCGACGTGTCGCTGTATGCAGAGCGCGAGTTGAAAGAACGTGGCTTTACGGTATTCAAGATTCCAGGTTCTGATATTGACAAGTCCATGGCTTATATAAAAAACGCTAGACACATACTCAGCGCACGGCTGCATCCCGCGGTGGTTGCTTACTCATTAGGTACACCCTTTTCTTTATATAATTACTCAGACAAGAACAAGAAATTCACCGCTGAGACGCGCACCGGGTCGTGCTTGATTCACAGAGGTGCGATAGATGAATTTGTGCCTGATTATACGGCTGATTCTACCGCTGGAGGAAATGCACAGAAACAACTGGCGCAGTCCACGATTAATGAAATATATCAGTTGTTAAATTAAGCGGGTGAGGGAATAGCTCATGAAGCATTTGGACTACTTCATAATTGAACCAGTGGGCGGGCATGGGGGAATGAATTATTACAACACTGGCCTCGGGCAGGGGCTTGTTTCGAATGATGCCTGCGTCAACCTTTATACATGCCCTGAGTCTCAAGAGCAAAGCTCAAGCAATTTCACGATAAATAAGTTTTTTAAAGGCGTTTATGGCAAGTCTAACAAGCTTGTCAGGGTTACTCGTTTCATCGTTGCATTGGTGAGGTCGATTATTGATATAAAGAAAAAGGGTGGGAAAACCTGCCACCTGCATTTCTTTCAATATTCACTGCTGGAGTTGATGACGTGTCATTTGTTGCGCCTGAGTGGGATAAAAATTATTGCCACAATCCATGATGTTGAATCGTTTTCAGGAACGTCTCTGAATCGTAGCCATGCTTCTATATTACGCGCACCGCGGGAGTTCATTGTTCATAACGAATTTTCGCGGCAAGAGTTGCAGCGGGTAATCTCTGCGCAAGGTCTAAAGCGGAAAATATCCGTTATTCCACATGGTAATTATCTTCCCTTCGTGAATCGACGGGGGCTCCTCGTCTCTCGTCGTCGCTTGGTATTACCTGAGGATAAAAAGATCATACTGTTTTTTGGTCAGATCAAAAAAGTTAAGGGACTCGACGTGCTGTTGGGAGCAATGGAGATCGTTTCCAAGCGTGAACCCGATGCTGTGCTATTGATTGCCGGTAAGGTGTGGAAGGACTCTTTTCAGGACTATGAGCACTTAATTAAGTCGAAAAATATCTCTGATATCGTTATTCAACATATTCGATATATTAAGGATGAGGACGTCGACTTTTATTATTCTGCCGCCAATATTGTGGTCTTGCCCTACAAGAAGATCTACCAAAGTGGAGTGCTGCTTATGGCCATGTCGTATGGCTGTATCACTGTGTCTTCACGTTTGCCACCGATGGCGGAGGTCGTAGACGAATATAAAAATGGTTTTTTGTTTGAAACGGATAACCCGGAAGATTTGGCACAGCAAATAGTCATGGCCCTGGGTTCAAGTACTGCACAGCAAATTTCGCAGAACGCCCACGCCACAATGCTAAAAAAACATGATTGGAAGCGTGTGGCTCGTCAGCATATTAAGGTGTTTGAAAACTATGAATAGGCATTTGCTGGTTCTTGGCATAAGAGGTATTCCGGCGCAACACGGAGGTTTCGAGACATTTGCCGAAAAGTTAGCCGTCTATTTGAAGGCTAAAGACTGGAGGGTAACCGTTTACTGCCAGGAAAGCGGCAGTGGTGCGGTCACTGAAACAGACTGGAACGGTATACGTCGTGTTCATATTCCGGTCTCCAGGGAGGGCGCACTGGGCACCGTTATATTTGATTTTAAAGCGGTGTGGCATGCACTGGGTGAGCGCGGCCTGTTTCTGACGCTAGGCTATAACACGGCTATTTTCAATATTTTTCAGCGACTGAAAGGCCAGGTTAATATAATTAATATGGACGGCATCGAATGGCGTCGAGAGAAGTGGGGAGTCATCGCCAAGACGTGGTTCTGGTTGAATGAAAGAGCCGCTTGCTGGATCGGTAATCATCTTGTAGCGGATCACCCGAAAATTAAGGAGCATCTTACTACGCGCGTCAGTGCTGAAAAGATAACTATGATTCCCTACGGAGGCGATGAAGTCACGTCAGCCTCCGCTGAGGTATTGAGTGATTTCGCACTTGAGCCGAATAACTTCTCCATTATCATCGCCAGGCCCGAGCCGGAGAACTCTTTTTATGAAATGGTCCTGGCGTTCAGTTCTACGGTCAGAAAGCACAAGCTTGTGGTGCTTGGAAATTTTACTCCCACTACCAATGAGTACCATAAGAAAGTTATGGATGCTGCCAGCAACGAAGTGTTATTTCCAGGTGCCATCTACGATGCAAAGGTCGTTCAGGCGCTGAGATATTTCAGTCGTTTCTATTTACACGGACATCGTGTCGGCGGAACCAACCCCTCTCTGGTCGAGGCGTTGGGTGCTGGTTGTGCAATCATTGCTCATGACAATCCGTTCAACCGCTGGGTAGTAGGTGAGGGCGCCGCGTACTTTTCTGATTCCCCGTCTCTTTCTCGATTACTGAGTGATTTATTGGAAGATCAGCAAAGCCATTCGTTGTTAACACATGCCGGTGCGACAAGGTTTGCCCAGTGTTTCAAATGGCAGAAGGTATTGGGTGCCTATGAGCAGCTTTTCATTGAATGGCATCCGTTATAAGTCGCTGGTCACTTCGCTCTAACCCTGCCTTTTAATTTTCGATGAGGTGTTAAATGATCCCGGTTATTTTATCTGGAGGCATGGGCTCGCGCCTGTGGCCACTTTCACGGCAATTAAATCCCAAGCAATTTTTGTCGTTAGTTGATACTGACCTCTCTTTACTTCAGGCAACCATCCAGAGATTGGAGGGATTGGATATACGCACCCCCCGGCTTGTTTGTAATGAAGAGCATCGTTTTCTCGCTGCTGAACAACTGCGTAAATTGGGACTGGAGGACGCCAATATATTGCTTGAACCTGTAGGTCGGAATACAGCGCCGGCAGTGGCGCTGGCGGCGTTGCAGGCCACTGCTGGAGGCAAGGACCCACTGCTGTTGATCTTGCCAGCCGATCATACCATCAAGGATGTCGGCGCTTTTCAAGCGAGCATCAGTTCCGCAATTCCACTGGCGCTGGACGGTAAGTTAGTTACCTTCGGCGTTGTTCCCACCTATCCGGAAACGGGTTACGGCTATATCGAGAAGGGCGAACGCGTCGGAGAGTGCGGTTTTCATGTGACCCGTTTTGTCGAAAAACCGGACCTGGTTTTGGCCGAGCAGTACTTACTGGCCAACGCGTTCTTCTGGAACAGCGGTATGTTCCTGTTCCGCGCCAGTCGCTATCTGGAGGAACTGGAAAAATTCAGGCCGCAAATCCTCTCTGTTTGCATTGAGGCCTTGAAAAACGGCACTCAGGATTCGAGTTTTACCCGCGTCGACCGAGCCCTGTTTGCCGCTTGCCCCGAGGACTCCATCGACTATGCGGTAATGGAACGGACCGACGAGGCGGTCATGGTCGCGATGGATGCCGGCTGGAGTGATATCGGATCTTGGTCTGCACTCTCCGATACTTTCGCCAAAGATGCGGAGGGCAACGTATTCAAAGGTGATGTGCTTGCGCAGAACACGTTCAATACTTACGTTCATGCCAATAGCCGCTTGATTGCAACTGTAGGTGTCGAGGATCTGGTGATCGTTGAAACCAATGACGCGATCCTGGTGGCGCACAAGGACCAGGTACAAGACGTAAAGAAAATCGTCGAGCGGCTCAAACAATCCGACCGACACGAGTACGTTAACCATCGAGAAGTCTATCGCCCGTGGGGCATGTATGACTCGATAGATAAAGGCCAGCGCTATCAAGTGAAGCGCATCACTGTGCAACCGGGAGCGAAGCTCTCGGTGCAGATGCATCACCACCGAGCGGAGCATTGGATAGTCGTGAGCGGTACGGCCAAAGTGACTAATGGGGAGAAAACCTACCTGGTCACCGAGAACCAATCCACTTACATCCCTATTGGTCAGGTGCATGCGCTCGAGAATCCAGGTGTTATTCCCCTCGAACTGATCGAAGTACAGTCCGGTTCCTATCTCGGTGAGAACGACATCGTACGCTTTGAAGATAAATATGGCCGGGCATGAAAGTTTGGTGATCCGCTAATCAATAGCGGGTCCCAAGTACCGATCTGTTTTATTTCACCATCAGGAACTCCACTCATGTTTAAAAAAATCCTCGTTACCGGTGGGGCCGGTTTCATTGGGTCGGCAGTGGTACGCCACCTGATAAATGAAACCACTTGTAGAGTCGCGAATCTCGACAAACTAACTTACGCGGGTAATCCCGATTCGCTGTCCAGTGTCGAAGACTCTTCGCGCTATCACTTCTTTAAAGTCGATATCTGTGATGGTCTGGCACTTGACGAAATCTTCAGGATGTTTCGCCCGGATGCGGTGATGCATCTGGCGGCGGAATCCCACGTTGATCGTTCCATTGATGGTCCCGTTGACTTTATCCAGACCAACATTGTCGGCACCTACACCTTGCTTGAAGCGGTCCGACGTTACTGGAGCGGGCTGGCGCCTGACACTAAAACCCAGTTTCGCTTCCATCATGTTTCGACAGATGAAGTCTATGGCGACCTGGAAGGTCCCAATAGCCTGTTCACTGAGTCCACGCCTTATGCACCCAGCTCACCCTATTCAGCGTCCAAGGCCAGTTCGGACCATTTGGTTCGGGCCTGGCACCGTACTTACGGCGTACCCGTGCTGGTAACCAATTGTTCAAATAACTACGGTCCTTATCACTTCCCTGAAAAGCTGATACCCCATGTCATTCTGAATGCCATTCATGGCAAGCCGTTGCCAATATATGGTGATGGTTCTCAGGTTCGTGACTGGCTGTTTGTAGAAGATCATGCGCGTGCGCTGTGCGAGGTCCTTTGCCGGGGCAAGATCGGCGAAACTTACAACATCGGCGGCCACAATGAGAAAACCAATATTGAAGTCGTGGAAACGCTGTGCGAACTACTCGAAGAGTTGGCCCCTGATAAGCCTGCCGGCGTTGAACATTATCGTGATCTGATTACCTTTGTTAAAGACCGGCCTGGTCATGACCGTCGTTATGCCATTGATGCCGGCAAGATTGAGCGTGAGTTGGGGTGGCAGCCACATGAAACGTTTGAAAGTGGCATACGAAACACTGTTCAGTGGTATTTGCAAAATAAGCAATGGTGGCAACGCGTACTCAATGGTCAGTATCGGCCGGAGCGCTTGGGCCATAACGCTTGAAATAGACAAATTCTGCCCATTCCTCGACTCACTTACAAAGGAAGCACTCCATGAAAGGCATTATTCTCGCGGGTGGCTCCGGCACCCGCTTGCACCCCATTACCCGTGGTGTCTCCAAACAACTGCTGCCCGTCTACGATAAGCCGATGATCTATTATCCGTTGTCGGTTTTAATGCTGGCGGGTATTCGTGAAATCCTGATTATCTCTACCCCACAAGACTTACCCAATTTCCGCGGCCTGCTGGGTGATGGTTCCGCTTTTGGTATTAACCTGAGTTATGCAGAGCAGCCGTCACCCGATGGCTTGGCACAGGCTTTCATCATCGGCGAGGGTTTTATCGGCGACAGCAATGTGGCGCTGATTCTCGGCGACAATATCTTCTACGGTTATGGCTTCAGTGCGTTGTTGCGCGAAGCATCGCAGCGCAAGACCGGCGCCACCGTCTTTGGTTATCGCGTCAGCGACCCGGAGCGTTTTGGCGTGGTCGAATTCGACAGCGACGGCAAAGCGATTACGATCGAAGAGAAGCCTGAGCGTCCCAAGTCCAACTATGCGGTCACGGGTTTGTATTTCTACGATAACGACGTCGTGAACATTGCCAGGCAAGTCAAACCTTCGATTCGTGGCGAGCTTGAAATCACTGACGTGAACAACGCTTACATGCAGCGCGGCGATTTACACGTCAGCGTACTGGGGCGTGGTTTCGCTTGGCTGGACACTGGAACCCATGACTCATTGATGGAGGCCGGGCATTTCGTTCAGACCATTGAAGCGCGCCAGGGGCTGAAAGTGGCCTGCCTTGAGGAAGTTGCCTATCGCCAGGGTTGGTTGTCGGCAGCGCAACTGGATAAACAAGCCACAGATTTATGCAAAACCGGTTATGGGCAATACCTGGCACAGGTACTCGCTTCGGAGCCCGCAAAATGAATGTCATCAAAACCAGGCTGCCTGGCGTGTTGATTATCGAACCCAAAGTCTACGGCGACGCCCGCGGGTTCTTCCTTGAGAGCTACCAGCAGCAGCGTTATCGCGATATCGGTATTGAGCAGCCGTTCGTGCAGGACAACCACTCGCGTTCCCAACATGGTGTGTTGCGTGGGTTGCATTTTCAGCGAAGCCGCCCTCAGGGAAAGTTGGTGCGAGTAACGCGAGGCGCAGTATACGATGTGGTCGTGGACATCAACCCGGGATCTGCTACGTGCGGTGAACATGTAGCTGTCGAATTGAGCGCTGAAACCCATCTTCAATTGTGGATACCGCCGGGGTATGCCCACGGTTTCTGTGTGTTGAGTGATACCGCCGACTTTCAATACAAGTGTACCGATCTGTATTACCCGGAGGACGAGGGGGGGCTTCTATGGAATGATCCTGATCTGGATATTGCCTGGCCTCTGAGTTCGCCCCTGCTCTCGGAAAAAGATCAGCGCAATCCGCGCTTGACCACAGTGCTGAGCGGAGAGTGACCATGCGGGTTATCGTCACCGGTGCACAAGGTCAGGTCGGTCGCGAGTTGCTGCTTAGAGCCCCCTCTGGTTTCAGTGTCGTTGGCTATGGTTCAGGCGATCTGGACATCAGTGATCGGGCTCAGGTCCAAGAGGTCTTGGCGCGAACCAAGCCGCAGTTGTTGATTAACGCGGCGGCCTATACCGCTGTAGACAAGGCTGAGAGTGACACCGAGCGCGCTTATGCGGTGAACTGCGATGGCGTTGCGCACTTGGCGCTTGCGGCTGAAGCGCAGGGCATTGCAGTGCTGCACATTTCCACTGATTACGTGTTCGATGGCGACAGTGAGTTTGCTTACGAACCCGGGGATGCCACCGCACCTGCAGGCGTGTATGGGTTGAGCAAGCTGGCGGGGGAGCAGCGACTGCAGCAACATTGTTCGCGCCACTTGATTCTGCGAACCAGTTGGGTTTTTGGCGCTCATGGCAACAACTTTGTTAAAACCATGCTTCGCCTTGGACGTGAACGGGATGAACTGGCAGTCGTAGCGGATCAACGTGGCTGCCCGACTTCCGCCGGCAGTATTGCCGAGACCCTGTGGGCGCTAGCGACGATTTTTCAACGCGAAGGCACGCTCAAGTGGGGTGTGTATCACTACAGCGGCGCTCCCGCTTGCACCTGGTACGACTTTGCCGATGAAATTTTCAGTCAGGCGCGGTTGCTGGGTTTGCTTGAAAAAAAACCGGTTCTGAAGGCGATCACCACCGCCGAGTTCCCGACGCCGGCCAAGCGCCCTGGTTGGTCGGTGCTGAGTTGCCATGCTCTTGAACGAGATTTTGGATTGGCCGCTCGGAGCTGGAAGGCGGAGTTGCAGCAGGTGCTGCACAGTCTGGGGAACACCCCCCCCAGTATCTAAACCTCTGTAGTCGCCCTAGTGGCGTCGAAACTCTAATTTTTGTTATTAATCGTCTGTATTCGGTGGCAAACGTTATTGTAGGTCGCATATTTCCGACACTAACCGTGCTACGAAGTCTTTCAAGATAAGCGGTCTTAAAACATCCTGACGAATAATAACAATTGGCGCTTTTCTCGAATGCCGCATAGTTGAACACTTTGCGTTAAAAATGTCGCTTATTGCGCTGGATATGTAAAAAAATCGCCAATTATCGTCAATTACCCCATCGCTGCTAACGCGTTGCTTATGGGCCGGGGTGACATGCGCTATATGGCGTGCAACACCTATAAATGCCATGCTCCCAAAGAGGCAAACGCATGGCCTGGCTCGCTCGATGGAGTTCAGTCCGTACACCCGCTGTTCCATTAACTGACCTCTTAGTATCAAGTCTTATAAAGAGTTGATGTCGAGAAGGAGTTTGATATGAAGAAACTGTTTGCTGCCAGCTTGCTGGCTTTGATGAGTAGTGCAGTGCTGGCTGAAGAGCCCCTGAGCTTGAGTACCCCTGTAGTAGGGGCGGTCACCGTCGGGGAAACGCTGCTGGCATCGGTTGCCGTTGTCGGCGCTGTGGCGGCTGCATCAAACTCTGGTGGTAGTTCTAATGGCGGAACCACAGGCTCCACGGGCACCACCGGAACTACTGGTACCCGTTGAACCCGTGTGACGTGTGTTGTTCAAGATCACTCAGAACATTCTGGGTGATCTTGTTTTGGACTTGCCCTCGACTAGTGTAGTGCCATTATGATTCGTAGGTTATCTGTTGTGATGCTGGCAAGTATTTCCTTGCACGGCTGTATGTTTTCACCTGGCCAACATATGGATACCAGTCAACTGACACGTGACGGCTCTCCCGAGAGTAGCCGGGTGGAGCTTATACCCATCACGCCGAAACTGATTGCCATGGATGCCGCTCTGCAAGTTCGTGAGTCGATTGCCCCGGAGCTGTTATCTTATGTTCCGGGCGGTTATCGCGTCGGCGCCAATGACTTGTTGTTTATTACGGTTTGGGATCACCCCGAATTGACGGCACCGTCCGGGCCGCAACAACAACTTGACGCCAACGGTCGTCTGGTTCGTCCGGATGGCACGCTGTTTTATCCCTATATCGGGAATGTTCAGGCTGCTGGTAAAACTATCGAAGAGCTACGGGCGTTTATTTCCGAGCGTTTGTCACAGTTTGTAGAAAGCCCTCAGGTTGATGTCAGCGTATTGCGCTTTGCCAGCCAGACCGTGGTGATTTCTGGTGCCGTGGCAAGAGCGGGTCAACAGTCGATCACTACCAATCCGCTCAGCGTGGTGGAAGCCATCGGAGCAGCAGGGGTCGACCCGCTGAATGCTGACCTCGCCGGATTGACCCTGACGCGCGACGGTCGAGAGTACACGCTTGATCTGGACACGCTCAATCGCCAGGACTCGCAACTGCACAAGGTCTACCTCAAAGGTGGCGACCAGTTGTACCTGCCTTACAACGACCTGAAGCGGATCTATGTCATGGGTGAGGTCAACCAGCCCAGGGCGCTGAGCTTCAAGAGTAAATCGATGAACCTGTCCGATGCATTGGGCACGGTGGGGGGCTTGAACCAGACCACCTCGAATGGCAACGCGGTGTATGTGATTCGAGGCGCTGACAACTTGGAAACCGAACCGGCCAAAGTGTTCCAGCTTAATGCCGAGTCGCCTTCGGCCCTGGTATTGGCCACTCGTTTTGACCTGCAACCCCAGGATATTGTCTATGTCGGCCCGGCCGGCGTGACGCGCTGGAACCGCTTGATCAGCCAGCTTCTGCCTACGGCCAGTGTCCTCGGGACCGGGGCCAGCTCTGTCAACAATCTCAGTGAAGCCAACAGCAGATAAGGCTTAATCAATCCGTGAAAACTTTGCTTACTGGTGCCGTTCTGACGACGGCGCTACTGCTGTGCGGGTGCAATCCATTGATGAAGGCTTCCTGGGAGACGTTTAAGGCGTCTGCCGACGGGCCTGAGTCGATTGAGTTGACCCCCGAGCTGATCAATGCAGTCCCTTATCCGCAGATTTTGGTCACAACCGTTACCAGCGAGGGGGTAATGGCCATGGCTCGTCGACGTGGCGACCTTGAGTTCTGGCTGGCCTCCGGCAAGCAGGTGTTGATGATGCGGAATGGACTGGTGGTGCGCAGTGTTGGGTTGGGTGTTTCCCTTGATGGCACGCGCTTCAATGGAGAGTCACCGTTCAAACGCGGTCTCCAGCATTTGCCCGACGGTTACACCAGCACGCGCTGGATCGATATCTACGAGGACTACCGCGTCGGCATTGCGATCAACAGCCGATTCAGCACGCACGGTATCGAACGCATCAGGATTCTGGACAAGGATTACGCTTTGCGGCGGATTGACGAGCAAGTGGATGCTCCCAGCCTGGATTTTCGCGCCACCAATCGCTATTGGGTCGATCCCCATGACGGTTTCATCATGCAAAGCGAGCAGCACCTGACGCCGCAGATTTTTCTGAAAATCGTGCAGTTACGTCCTGATCGGGGGGCTGTTCGGTGAAGTTTCCAAAGCTTTTATTGCTTGGCCTGCTCCTGATCGGCCCAGGCCTCAGCCAGGCCGCCGTCACCGTCAGTGGCGATGTTCGAAGCCCTGGCGATGTCGCCATCGAACCCGGAGCACGTCTGCGGGACTTGATCATGGCCACCCAACCCAACGCTGAAAGTTACTGGTTGGGTGCCGCGTGGCTGCGACGCTCCCTGGAAGATAAGCAGACTCGGTTGAAGGCCGGGGTGTTGTTTGATTTGAAACTGCTGCAGCGGGTTGCCTTGTTAGAGGGGCGGGACACGCGAGCCGCATTGAGTGCGCGCTTGTATGAGCAAGTTGAGCGATTGCCAGTCACCGGACGCCAGGTTGCGGTCCTTGACCCCATCGCTCTAGAGGTCGGGTTCGCGCTCAACGGCCTGCTCGATGATGGCGACCGTCTGATTTATCCAGACCGACCGTCCACCGTGGAAGTCTTGGGGGCGGTCGAGCAGACCTGTCACGGGCTTTACAACGCCCAGCAAGAAGCCCGTGTCTACGCCCAGCACTGCGCCATTCTTAGCGACGCCGAAAGCGATTATCTGTGGTTGATCCAGCCCGACGGCCAGGTGCGGCGCGTGGGCGTGGCGGCATGGAACCTTGAGGAGGGCGTCATGCCTGCGCCCGGCAGCAGGATCCTGGTGCCGATCAGAAGTGATGACCTGCAATCTCCGACCCCTGAGCTCAATGAACAATTGGCCGTGTTTCTCGCCACTCAACCCCTGGCTGAGGTGGCCCCTTGAAGCTACGTTTTGCTGCTGTATTGCTCTTGCCCTGTGGACTGGTTCATGGTGAACCGCGGTACACCCAGAATGATTTTGGCGGTGTCGGTCTGTTGCAGACACCGACCGCGCGCATGGCCCCGGCCGGGGAGTTGAGCGCCACTGCCAGTCGTGCCGACCCCTATTCGCGCTACAGCCTATCCATGCAGCCCTTCGAGTGGCTGGAAGGCTCGTTTCGTTACACCGCGATCACCAACCGCAAGTACGGCACCGAGGCGTTGAGCGGTGATCAAAGCTTCAAAGACAAGGCCATCGACTTGAAGGTACGGCTTTGGGAAGAAAGTCATTGGGCTCCGCAAATCGCATTGGGCGCACGGGACATAGGCGGTACAGGATTGTTTTCGAGCGAATACTTCGTCACCAACAAGCGTTACGGCAACCTCGATTTCAGCCTTGGCCTTGCCTGGGGCTATTTGGGTAATCGGGGGGATTTCAGTAATCCGTTGGCAATACTGGGCAACAAGTTCAATGATCGACCACAGAGTGACGCTGACGTGGCCAGGGCTGGTGGGGTGAACACCAACGCTTACTTCAGGGGGCACCCATCGTTGTTTGGCGGGATTGCCTATCAAACGCCATGGCAACCGCTGAGTCTGAAACTCGAATACGAGGGTAATGATTACAAGAATGAGCCTTTGGACAACCCGATCAAGCAAGATCTTCCGATCAACATCGGAGTTGTCTACAAATTGGCCGACAGTGTCGATCTGAGTGCGGCCTGGGAACGCGGCAATGTCGCGATGTTCGGCATCACCCTGCACACCAACTTTGTCAGCCGAAAGGCGCCGGCCAAAACCTATGACCCTCCCGCTGAGCCGCTACCGACGAAGATGCCGTCCACCCCGACGGATCAAGTGAATTGGGCGAGTGTTTCCAGCCGGCTGCAGCAAAATGCCGGCTATAAGGTGAAGCGTATTGCCCAGCGCGGTTCGGAGTTGCTGGTGTATGGCGAGCAGACCCGTTACTTCAATCCGGCCAAGGCCGTGGGGCGTGCCAGCCGAATTCTCGACAACAGTGTTAATAAGGACATCGACTGGTTCACCCTGGTCGATCAGCGTTATGACATGTCGATAGAAGAGACCAGTGTGCCTAGGGAAACATTTCGCGCAGTACTGAAGAATGATCAGCCGCTGAAGAACCTGCACCGCTCGACTGAAGTCAATCCGGCGCTCGCCCACCAGGAAACTACCCTCTATACCCAGGCCCTGGAACCGTTCAATTATGGCTTTGGGCTGGGGTACAAACAGAACATTGGCGGCCCTGACGGAATGCTCTATCAGTTCACTGCCGATGCCGACGCGCAGTACCGTTTTACCCGAGACATCTGGTTGAGTGGAATGCTCAGCGCCAACCTGTTAAACAACTATGACAAGTTCACCTATGATGCGCCGAGTGGGCTGCCACGCGTGCGCACCGATCTACGTAACTACCTGACCACCTCCGACGTAACGATGCCGACGTTCCAGCTCAACCATGCGGTGCAGCTGGATCAGAACCTGTATGGCATGGTTTATGGCGGTTATCTGGAATCTATGTTTGCCGGGGTCGGCAGCGAAGTGCTTTATCGACCTGCGGGGCAACATTGGTCGGTGGGCGCCGACGTGAACTTTGTCCGCCAGCGTGACTTCAATCAAGGCTTCGGACTGCGTGATTATCAGACCGTAACCGGCCACGTCACGGGCTACACAGAATTTCCCGGTGATTTGCAGGCGGCAGTCAGTGTCGGGCGTTATCTGGCGCGTGACTGGGGCTCCACGCTGGATCTGTCGCGGGAATTCAAAAACGGCGTGAGGTTTGGCGCATGGGTCACGCTGACTACTGCCTCGAAGGAAGACTATGGCGAGGGCAGCTTCGATAAAGGGATCTATATTTCCATCCCGTTTGACGAGTTCATGAGTACCTCGACGATGCGTCGGGCCAATATAGTCTGGTCACCATTGACCCGTGATGGTGGCGCGCGTCTGAACCGCGCCTACTCATTGCAGACGATGACTGAAGGACGTGACAGCGACCTGTTCTACAACAACTTCGAGAAGATCACTGAGTGACTTTTTGGCTAAGGGACATCTGGTTGCACTGCCATTTTTGGCCACTGAAGTACTGTACCGCGCGATGGGCCATTGCTGCGCCTTGAGTGTCGGCCGCTACCTGGCCAGGGACTGGGGCGCGACCCTGGACCTGTCGCGGGAATTCAACAATGGCGTGCGGATTGGCGCGTGGATCACCCGCACCACCGCATCCAGTGAACAGTACGGCGAAGGCAGCTTCGACAAAGGCCTGTACCTGTCCATTCCGTTCGATGAGTTGATGAGCCTGTCGACGATGCGTCGCGCCAACCTGGTATGGGCGCCACTGACCCGCGATGGTGGCGCACGCTTGAACCGCGCCTACTCACTGCATTCGATGACCGATGGGCGCGACAGTGAGCTGTTCTACAAGAACATCGACAAGATCACCGAATAGACGCAGCCTCGCTTGCGCTCGGCAGCTGCTACGGGGGTGAGGTCGTGATGTGGGTTGGCATTCGTAGCAGCTGGCGAGCCCCGGCGAGGCTGCGTTTGCGGTCTGTCTGGCACACCGCAGACGCAGCCTCGCTTGCGCTACGGGCGTGAGGTCGCGATGTGGGTTGGCATTCGTAGCAGCTGCCGAGCCCCGGCGAGGCTGCGTTTGCGGTCTGTTTGGCACACCGCAGACGCAGCCTCGCTTGCGCTACGGGGGTGAGGTCGCGATGTGGGTTGGCATTTGTAGCAGCTGCCGAGCCGCGGCGAGGCTGCGTCAGCGGTCTGTCAGGCACACCGCAGACGCAGCCTCGCTTGCGCTCGGCAGCTGCCACGTAGGGGATCAGTAGATGTCCTTGGACAGCAGCGTAAACGGCGTCTTCAACAGGATCTTGATGTCCAGCCACAGCGACCAGTTGTTGATGTAGCGCAGGTCGATGTCGACGCGTTGTTGCATCTTCTCCAGGGTCTCGGTCTCGCCCCGGCAGCCATTGACCTGGGCCAGGCCGGTGATGCCGGGTTTGATCCGGTGGCGCGCCATGTAGGCGCGGATTTTCCCCGAGTAGTAGTCGTTGTGCGCAATCGCATGGGGGCGCGGGCCGACCAGTGCCATGTGCCCTTGCAGCACGTTGAACAACTGCGGCAATTCATCGATGGAAGTACGCCGGATAAACCGGCCCACCGGCGTAATGCGCGAATCGTTGCGACTGGCCTGGCGTACCTCATGGTCGTCATGCACACGCATGGAGCGGAATTTCCACACCTTGATCACCTCTCCGTTCCAGCCGTGCCGGTCTTGCTTGAAGATCACCGGGCCTGGGGAGGTGAGCTTGATCAGCAGGGCGAACAGCAACAGCAGCGGGCTCAGCACGATGATCGCCAGCAGCGCCAGGCTCTTGTCCAGCAGCGACTTGCTCAGCGCAGCGGTGGGGCGGCTGGTCAGCGGGCTTTCGTTGAGGTAAATCGCCGGCAGCCCATCCACTTCGGCCACGCAATGATTGAGCAGCAGCATGTTATGGAGGTCGGGCACCCAGACCACGTCCACGCTGATGTCCAGCAGGTTGAGGTACAACGCCTCGATGTGCGTGGCGTCCTGCAATGAATGGGTGATGTAGAGCCGTCGGATGCCGTGCTGCCGGATCAATTGGGGCAGTTGCGGCAGCTCGCCGAGGATCTGCGCCTGCGCATCCTCGGCTGCCTCGGCACGGCTGCCGACCAGGCCCACCAGGGGCGAGCGTTTTTGCCGTGAGAGGGTCCTGGCCAGGTCCACGGCAAGCTTGCCAGTGCCTACGATCAATGACTTGTGGCGCTCGTGAAGTTGGCGGTGGTAATACCGGGACAAGCTATGCAGCGGTATATAACATAGTGCCAATAACGGGTAACTGACAGCCGCCCAGAGTAATAAGGTTTCCAGTGGGAACAGTGCACTGGCATTACATGCCACGCCCACGGTAAACAATATACCCATGGTTAACAGCCAGCCCATGAACAAGCGTCCAAGGCCCACGGCATAATCATCTTTCTTACTGTACACATCGCACAGGGTATACGCCGGAAGAGAGGCCAATATCGTAAAAGCAGCCAGGACGCGGTAGTAATACTCCAGTTGGCCGGTCTTTAAGATAACCAATGTAAATAACACTGCAACAACTAAACTCGATGCGAGTGTCCATTGTCCCCAGAACGTCAAACCCCTGGGGGTCAGGTTGCGATGCAGTCTAGTGTTATTAAGCATAGTTCTGCTCCCGGTGATGACCGCGCACGTGGTGGCAGGCGTTAAAGGTTAACTGTTATAAGCGGCAGGCACGCGCAGGCGCGTGCCTATTGATAGTAATGAACGGCAGGGGGCAGTGGCTGACGACTTATAACAAGGCCAGTGGGGAATAAGCGAAATGGATGTTATAAAAGGGCAGGTAGAAGCGTGTGGTAATAGGCAGGGTGCGTGCTAAGTGTTGGAGTGTTTTTATTGTTTAACGGCGTGGTTGACTAAGCTCTAGCGGCTTTTTGATTTTTTGCGTCAGGCAATAACCACGGTTTCTTACCGCACGAAACAGGCGTTCACCGTCGTTGACTCGCTTGAACTTTTCCTGCAGGCGACTCAGGCACATTTCCAGCCCGCGGTATAACTCGGGTTCACGACCTATATTACGGATCAACTCCTCTTTGCTGACCACACGTTCTTCATGGTGCAGCATCTTTTTAATCAGCGCCGATTCAATGGTGGTCAAGGAGATGCGCAGGCTGCCTTTGACCAGCGCTCGGTCATGTTGGGTGAGCAGCCAGAAATCCTGTGGATACAGTGGCGTTCGTTCGGCGCTGATCTCCTGAGTGCGCGTATGGTTATTCGGCGCGCTGTCAGGGTCCTTGGCGGTTGGCATTCTGGATTCTTGCCGCTTGGCGTTAAACGGTTGCGAGGGCAAGCTGAGGGTGTGGGTAATAATGTAGGTATTAAAACGCGGGGTGATTTGTAGGTGAGAAAACGCCAGGTCTTTATCGGCGGGGTCCGTTGTCGCCGGCGCGTTTACATCGTAATGGAAGAACTCTGCGTTGGGCCTGAAGTCCTGCAGCGCGATAGAAGCAGGTGTTGGAGCGAAGGCGTGTTTCTTGAAGGAACTCATAGGGTCCACCCATATCAGGAAGATGCGATTGTTAGAGGCAGTCAGCGGGGGAGTAATAGCCGCCCTGAAAGTATTCGAACGGCAGGTTTTTAGCCAGCATGGCGCTGTCGGCAAATTCGACCTGGTCGGCGATAAAACACACTCTGCTCGCACTGATCAACTCCAGCATGCGGTCATAGAGCCGGTCGAACAGGTCCGAGCGGGTATTCAGGCTGAGCCGCAGGGCAGAATCCGGAAAGGGCATTTTTATATAGTCATAGAGCTCGAGGTCGATCAGCAGGTCCACCGGCTTTGTATCGAGTCTGTAGTTGTTGTAGGCCAGCGTGATACCGCTCTGGTCTTTCAACTTATATAGCTGGCGTACCATCGCCCGGCGTTCTACCGGACCGGGCAGGGCGTCCAGCGGGTTGTCGAGACTGAGGGTGAAGGGTTGTTTGTGGTATTCCAGTGCCCGCGCGGCCTGAATGATCGCCTTGAGGATGTCATCGTTCATCAGGGCTGATTGCCCCATGCGCAGAAGCGTATGACTGGTCGCCGGGCTGACCGCCTTAAGCGCTTTGCGCGAGGGTTGGATATGGCGCAAGGCCTCAGTGCAGGCACTTTCAAGTTGTTCGAGGTCTACGTCACCCGCTACGCTGATTTCACTTCCCCACCATGCATGACTGCGATCAACGATGGCTTGCCTGATGATCTTGAAGTCCGGGGTATGTACAGGGTGCGGTTTTTCACTATTCACGGCTCGACCCCTCCTTGATGGGGTGGAAATGGCTGGCGCAAATAAGGCCCCGGCTGAGCTTGTAACCATAACCGCGAATGTTTTGGATGATGTTTTCACCGTAGTGCGCCTTGATTTTACTGCGCAAACGGCTGATGGATTTTTCCAGTGCGCGGGAGTCGTAGTACTTGGTGTTAAGTCCCATGACACTGGCGATTTCATTATGACTGAGCAGTCGGTTCTGAATAAGCGCTTCCAGTACTTTCATTTCGACGAAGGATATTTCCAACTTTTTTCCGTCGCCGTACAGGCACATGCGATCCTGATCGAGCACCAGGTCGCACTGGTTGAATCGAGCGTTTTCGCTGAGAAAGGCATCAAACAGATTCAACTTTTTTTCAGGGGCAGTTTCGATCACCTTGATGCAGTAATCGGCGCCGGCCAGGTAGTATTTTGTTTTGCTCAGGGTGGACGCGAAGGTGACGACGACGAATATCGTGCAGTCGGGGTTTTCGGACCGCGCCTTTCTTATTATGTCCAGGCTTAAATTGCTGGCGGAGGGTGTATCAATTTCTATGATGATGGCACGGTAATGTACGTGGATTTCCTGGGTATCAATTAGTTGCCCGTAGCAACGTGTATCGACTTTTAAATTATTCGCTACAGTACGAACTAAAAGCTCCCGAAAGTCCTCCGATTTCGATTGAGTCCGTGCAATAGCGAGGACGTTAGAAAAATGCATAACCTACTCCCTTTTCCGGCATGCAAGGCCGTCAGTTCAATCGCTGCCAGCGTTTAGATACTAATCGAATTGATTACGCTAAAACGTGACAAATTTTAACATTCGTCACTTGGTTTTTACGAGCGCAGGGGGGAATAGGCGGATATTGCATGGGGGTTTGTACGGACTTACACATATGCTAGTGGACTGAGCGGTTAATTCATTTATCTAATGGTAACGATATACTGTGCGTCCAATGTCATGGATTGGTTATGCGCATGGCCCGACCGACTTCCCCCTTCGCTTTAATGCCTTCCGATCTCATC